>DASZZM010000091.1:0-58804 GCA_035544895.1 Thermoanaerobaculia bacterium | reverse complement strand
AACGACACGAAGTGCGCCAGACCCTTGGCCGCCAGCACCTTGGTGATCGCCGCCGTCAGCGTCGTCTTGCCGTGGTCCACGTGGCCGATCGTGCCGATGTTGACGTGCGGCTTGGTGCGCTGAAACTTCTCCTTGCCCATGGTGAGTCGAATGCCTCCTGAACGTGGTTGATGTCGCAGCGCCGGCGGCCTCCCGTTTGCACGGTGCGGTCGGCGCTGAGGTCGCTATTTCGGGCGCTAGTCGGGGCGGCCTGTGGAGCCCACGACCGGATTTGAACCGGTGACCCCTTCCTTACCAAGGAAGTGCTCTACCCCTGAGCCACGTGGGCTTGAAAACACCCGTACACACTCGTAGAACTGCCCGGAGCCGGTGCTCGGGACCGAGTTCAACGGTCAAACCGGTCAATGGTATCGCTTCCCCCGTCTGGTGTAAAGCCTCTGCCCCGTCCCAAGAGAGGGAGAAAGATTTTGGCAGATCTGGGGGTGGTTGTCTAGCCCCCAGAGAGCCCATTCGGGGGCGTGCAGGGACCTCGGGCCAACGACCGTTTTCCTGGTCAAGGGACAAAGCCCCGCTTAGGGAGCCTGCCCGACCTGAACAGCGATCCCCCCAAAGGACAACACCCTCACTTCTGTGGCTTCTACCAGTACGCCTGGGAGACCTTCCTCTACCTGACGTCCCCGGCCGAAGGGAAAAATGGGGCGCTCAATTTCGACTGGCAAACGACATCGAACCGCGTGACCTGGTGTGGCATGCTCTCCGCTATTCCGCGAGGAGGTGGGATGGCCTGGAGAGGGGGCTCGGAAAGCCGGGGGGAGGGGCGGCTGCTGGTGGCCGCTTGCGTGCTGGCCGCGGCGGCGCTGGCGTGCCAGCTGGGCGGCTACCCGCTGCTCGACCCGGACGAGGGGCGCAACGCCGAGGTGGCGCGCGAGATGGCGGCCGCGGGCGACTACCTGGTGCCGCGGCTCGACGGGCTCCCTTACCTGGATAAGCCGGTCCTCTTTTTCGCCCTGGACGCGGCGGCGCAGCGGCTCTTGGGCTCCTCGGAGACGGTGGCGCGGGTGCCGGCGCTGCTGTGCAGCCTGGCCGCGATGGCCGTGACCGGCTGGTTCGCGCGCCGCCTCTACGGGCGGGAGGCAGGTTGGGTGGCGGCGCTGGCGGCGGGCGCCGCTCCCCTGCCGCTCGCCTTCGCGCGCACCGTCATCTTCGACAGCATGCTGGCGTTGTGGGTGGAGCTGGCGCTGATCGCCTTCTATCTTTCGATCGAGGCGATCGAGGCGGCGACGCGACGCGGGGACCCGGCCGGTGGCGGTTCCGCGGCCGCGGCGCGCTGGAGCTGGCTGGCGTGGGCGGCCATGGGACTGGGCGTGTTGACCAAGGGGCCGGTGGCGCTCGCCGTTCCGCTGCTGGCGGCGGTCCCCTACGCGGCGTTCCGCCGCGCGTCCCGTGTCGTCTGGCACCCGGTCGGCCCGCTGCTGCTGGCCGCGCTGGTGGCCCCCTGGCTGTGGGCCATGTCGCGCGAGGTCCCCGACTTTCTGCACTACGCACTGGTGACCGAGACCTGGCAGCGCGTGACCACGGACGAGCTGCGGCGCACCGGACCTTTCTGGTACTTCGTCCCCTTGCTGCTGGCAGGCGCTCTTCCCTGGACGGCGGTCGCCGCGGGGGGCTGGCGGGGCTGGCGCGGCCGGCTCGAGGGCCTCGCCTGGCGCGGCGCGGACGGCCGGCGTGACGGGCGCATCCTCTTCTTGCTCTTGTGGATCGCTCTGCCGCTGCTCCTCTTCTCTCTCTCCCAATCCAAGCGCCCGCAATACATCCTGCCGCTCATCCCCGCGGTGGCGCTGCTTGCCGCCGGCGCCTGGAGTCCCGCTCGGACGCCAGGGGGCCAGCAGGCGGCAGCAGGCGAGAGCGCGGGCGGACGCGAGGCTGGCGAGGGCAACCGTGCCGGCGCCCTCCACCCGCTGCCCGGCGCCCGCGCCGCGGCGGCGACCTGGCTCGCCCTCGGCGGCCTGCTCGTGGCCGCGTTCCTCGTGCTCCTCGCCAGGCCGCGGGCGCTCCCTGCCTACGTGGCCCGGGCGCCGGGGCTGGCGCTGGCATTCGGCCTGGTCGCGATTGGGGCGGGTTGCCTGGCCTGGCTGGGGGCGGCGCGCCGGGGCAGGGCGGCGGCGGCCCTCGCTCTTCCCGTGATGCTGCTCCCGGCGCTGGCCGCGCCGCTGATGAGAGACGTCGGGCGCGAGCGCTCGGCGCGCGACCTGGCGGCGGCGATCGCG
This sequence comes from Thermoanaerobaculia bacterium, assembly GCA_035544895.1. Classification (GTDB taxonomy): domain Bacteria; phylum Acidobacteriota; class Thermoanaerobaculia; order Multivoradales; family UBA5704; genus JASLEW01. Next base: position 56,537 of record DASZZM010000091.1, on the reverse strand, counting down.
CCCTTTCTCGCCACGCCGGGCACGCAGGTGGTGGGCATCGCGGTCTATCCGCCTTCGCTCCCCTTCTACCTGCGCCGCACCATCCTGGTGACCAGCCGGCGCGGCCGCGAGCTCACCAGCAACTACATCATCCAGTCCTTTGCCCGCTGGCTGGCGGCGCCCTCGACCCCCTTACGCCCGGCCGGCTGGTGGCGCGGCGCCGTGGCCACCTGCGACCGGCCCTGGGTGTTCGTCACCTGGAGCGACGACCTGGCCGACCGCGCCGCACTGGCCGCCGCCGGCCTGCCGGTGGTCTTTGCCAGCGACCGCTTCGCCGCCTACGGCCCCTGCCACCCATCCGCCGGCCACGGCCGCGTCCGCCAGGCCGTCGCCCACGCCGCGCCCTAGCAGGGGGCTGCTGAGCGGACTGCTTAAAAACCACGGACGAGCTGCTTTCTAGTTGGCGCCGCCGTTTCGTCTTAGTCTCCACCGCCTGCGGCGACCCCGAAGGATGAAACGGCGCTCGCTAACTGGCGATGGCGGACTCAGATCTATCGGATCGCCCCCCGCAACCCCTCGATCCCCTTCCCTCCCCTCCGGGGGGGAAGGGGACGCCCCCGCCCTCTCACGGCTGGGAGTTTCGTTCTAGCTCTTTCCGGCCTTGGCCGCGCTGTCGCTTCTCAGCTGGTCGACGGCGCGCCTGACCGCGGAGGTCAGCTCACGCTCGTGCGAGGATCCCCAGCCTCGCGTGGAGAAGACGATCCTGCCATCGCCGTCGAGGACCAGGAACGTCGGCAGACCGATGACGTTGAAGATCTGCGACAGCCGCCCGGCCTGGTCCCAGAGCTGCGGCCAGGGCTCGGCCTCGCGCGCCAGGTAGCCGCGCATCTTCGCCTCGTCACGGTCGGTGCTGACGCCGAGCAGGACGAACGGCTCCTGCTTCATCTTCTCGGCCAGCTTCTTGAGTGCGGGGGCGGACGCGCGGCAGGGCAGGCACCAGCTGGCCCAGAAGTCGATCAGCACCACCTTGCTCTTGAGATCGTCGAGGGCAAGAGAATGGCCGTCCAGGGTCACCGCCGAGAAGTCGGGCGCGAAGGCTTCGCGTGCCCGCCGTGGATCGGCGATGAACCGCCTCGCCATCGCCGGGTCGGCGCCGTCCGGCGGATGCTCCAGGAAATCCTTGAGCACGGCAACCCCTTCCTCGTCGTGCCTCTGCGCCAGCAGGGCGATTCCGAGGTTGAAGCGGATCGCGTTCGTCCGGCCACCCGAGAGGTCGAGCGCCTTGCGGAAGTGGCCGGCCGCCTCGTCGAGCGTTTTCTTGTCGCCCCTGTCGCGGCCATCGCGGCTGTTCTTGTAGCTGTTGTACAAGGCGAGGCCGAGGCCGTTTTCGAGGTGGGCCTGGAGCTTGGGCGTACTCGCCACCTGCAGCCCTCGCCGTGCCGCATCGATGCAGTCGTCGAGGCGGCCAATGCGGCCGTAGAAGTCCGCCATCGCGGCCAGCACTTCGCCCGAACGGCCGCCGGTGAGCCGGACCGCCTTTTCATAGGCTTTGCGCGCGGCGCGAAGGTCGCCGCGTCCGGCCGCCTCCTGGGCACTGGCGAGCTGCGCCCGGACCTCTTCGCTCACTCCCGGCTGGGCGGCTTCCTTGGCGGCCGCCGGCCAGGCGACCGCCGCCGCCAGCAAGAGGGCTAAAACCCGCCCGACCCAACGTTGGGGAATCTCGGCCATCGTCGATTCTCGCCGTCAATTTTACGCCATACGCATCATCTCTCGTCAGCGCCGAGCCGGCCGGGGATTCTCCACCAGGTACCAGCCGCCGGCCGAGCGTACGCGCAGGCCCGCCAGGTATGGGCCGAACGCGGCTGCCAGCTGGCGCGCCTCGCCGCGCACCAGGAAGTAACGGAACCTCGCGCCATGGCGCGGAAAGGAGAAGTGCCGGGGGTTCCAGTCGTCCCACTCGGCGAGCAGGTCGTCCCAGCCCTGGCCTGGCCGGAAGCGCACCGGGAAGTGATAGAAGACGGCAAACGAGAAGAGGACGCGTCCCCCCTTGAGCGCCTGGTAGTACGCCGGGAAATGGAGCAGCACCGGGGCGTGCCGCCAGCCCGCGGCATAGCGATCGTAGATGAGGCCCGCCAGGTTCTGCCCCGGCTCGGTGGTCGCCAGCAGCTCCGCCAGCCCGGCGCTCTCGCCGCCGAAGCGCAGGAAGGCCGTCAGCGTGGCGCCGAGCTGGAGGACCAGGAGGCCGGCCAGCAGCGCTGCCGCGAGGCGCCGCCTTCCCGGCCGCGCCGGCGGCAGCGCCGCCACCGCCACCATGGCGGCGGCCGGCACCAGGCGCTCAGCCACCAGCACGTAGCTGTGGGACACCTCTGGGAGGAGCAGATAGGCGAGTCCCAGCCATCCCGCCAGGGAGGCAAAGCGGCCGCGCACCAGCAGCTCACGCGCCGCCCCGAGCCGGGACGGGCCGGCCGCGGCCGGGCCGGGTGAGGAGGCCGCTGCCGGGGATGCCGGCAGCCGGGAGGGCGCCGCGCGCCGGCCGGGGAGCAGCAGGACGAGTAGCGTGCCGGCGAGCAGCGCGGCGAGCACCAGCCTGACCGGGCCGGGGTGATCGCCGAAGAGCAGGTCCGGCAGGCGCGCGAGCTTCTCGCTCAGCGGCAGGCGGTGGACCGGCACGCTGTCCAGGAACGAGCGCATCCGCGCTTCGTAGCCGCTCAGCACGCCCGGCCTGGTGCTCGCCCCCAGCACGGCGGCCGCCAGCAGCAGGCCGGGAAGCAGAGGCGAGAGCCAGAGGAGCAGCCGGCCGGGGCGGGGCAAGCGCACCACGGCAAGCCATCCCACGGACGCGGCGAAGATCACCAGGAACTGCAGGTGCACCTCGTAGAAGAGCAAGGTGAACCCCGCCAGCAGCAGCCACGAGGAGAAGGCCGGAGGGCGCCCCTCTGCGAGCCCGCCCCGCGCCAGCAGGCGATCCGTCAGGGCGATGCCGGCGAGCAAGAGCGGGTAGGCCAGGAGGTTGTCGACGAAGCCCCAGTAGAAAGCGGAGTTATAGACCAGTGCGAGCGGCAGCAGGGCGTACCACGCCGGCCGGCCCGCCTGGCGGCAGAGCGCCAGCGCGGCGGGTCCGACGGCGGCCAGCGACAGGGCGACCACCAGCTTGCCGGCGGTATTGATCGGCAACAACCACGCGAGCCCCGCCACCAGCAGCTTCCACAGCGAGTGCGGCGCCGTCCACCACAGCTCGTAGGTCTCCCGGAAGAGGCGCGCCGGATCGTCGTAGAAGCGCAGGATCGCCGCCAGGGCGAGCTGCTGCGGATAGTCCGTCATCGGCGGGAAGGGGACCGTCCACAGAGGAGCGGTCGCCGCCGCGCCTGCCGCGGCGATCAGGCCGAGCGCCGCCCGGCGCCGCCGGGTAGGGACCCGGCGGCTTCCGAAAACCGGGAAGGGGACCGAGAGGGGTTGCGGGGGGAGATCCACTAGATTGCCTTCGTCTCGGTAGGATTCTAGGGGAGGAGCCACGCCGATCCGTGTTCAGGCCCACGCGCGACAGCCTTCTGACCTCGCTGGCCCTGGCCGCGGCAGTGGCCGCCGGCGCCGCGTGGCTGGCATGGCTTGCCGCGCGCGATCCGGAGATCCCATGGCTCGCGCGGCGGCCGGCTGCCGAATGGATCCTCTACCCCGCCGGTCCGAGCGCCTCCGCCCACCCCGCCGTCGCGCTCGACGGGTTCTTCCACCGCGCCTTCACGCTGCCTCGGATCCCGCGCGCGGCGCGGCTCGAAGTGCGCTGTTTTCGCCGCTGCCGGGTGGCGGTCAACGGCACGCTCGTGCCTCTTGCCGCGGCGGCCGTGACGGGATCGACGGCGAGCTGGAAGGAGCCCCTTGCCGGCGATCCGGCGCCCTTGCTGCGCGCGGGGACCAACGAGATCCTGGTGCGCGTCGCCAACGAGTCCGGGCCCCCGGCCCTCTGGCTGTCGCTGGCCGCGGACGGACACAACCTGGCAACCGGCGGCTCCTGGCAGGCGAGCCTGGCCGGAGCGACCCCCGGCCCGGCGCGCCTCGCCACCACCCCGATGGATCGCTGGAGCTCGCCGGGCGCCTCGCCTCCCGGCAGCAACCCGCGGCCGGCGGCCGCCGCCCTGGCGCTCCTCCCGTTGCTAGTCGCTTTCGCGGCGTTGAGCGGGGCGGTGTTGTGGGGAGCCGCCACGCTCTTCGCCCGCGTCTCGGTGCCATCCTCTTCGGCCGCGGCCGCCGAACCAGCGCTTCTGAAGCGCGCCTGGTGCGCGGCCTTGCTCGCGGCCGCGGCCCTCCTCATGGCGGCCCTCTTCTGGCACGACCGCGGCCTCGACGGGCGGTGGGGCTTCGACGCCGACGGCCATTTCGACTACGTCCGCGTCATCCTCGAGCGCGGCAGGCTGCCCCTGGCCGACGAGGGCTGGGAGATGTACCAGCCGCCGCTCTACTACCTCATGGCCGCGGGACTCCTGCGGCTGGCCGGCCATGCGCGGCTCGACCTGGCGGCCGTCCCCTGGCTGCGCGCTCTCGGCTGGTCCGCCTTCGTCCTGCAGACGGCCGGCCTCCTGGGCAGCCTGCGCCTGCTGTTTCCAGCGGCGCCGCGGCGGCTGCTCGCCGGGCTCTGCCTGGGGATCTTCCTGCCCGCCCAGATCTACCTTCTCCAGTACGTGACCAACGAAGGCTGGGCTGCCGCCCTGGCTTCGGCCGCGGTCTATCTCTGCCTGCGCTGCCTGCGCCTCCTGGCCGCCGAGGCGATGGCGCCGCCGCGGCTCCCCTTCCTTCTCCTCGGGGGCGTCCTCGGTCTCGCCATGCTCGCCAAGTTCTCGGCCCTGGTGACCGTGGCCGCCGTCGCGGGCATTCTCGCCGGGCGCCTCGCCGCGCTGCGGGTCTACGCGCCGCGCGCCTGGATGCGCAGCCTGGGGTGCCTCGCGCTGGCCGGACTCCTGGTCTGCGGCTGGCACTACGCGCGCGTCCTGGCCCGTTTTCATCACCTCCTGGTGGGAAACTGGGACCGCGCCGGCGGCTTCGCCTGGTGGCAGGAGCCCGGCTACCGCACCGTCTGCGACTTCCTGCGCTTCGGACAGTCGCTGCGCGCGCCGCTGCTGTCGGCTTTCCATTCGGTCCCCGATGCGCTGTATTCGACCTTGTGGGGGGACGGCTTGCTCGGCGGCAGCGGCCTGCTCGCCGCCCGCCCGCCCTGGAACTACGGTCTGATGGCGGCCGGCTACCTGCTTGCTCTGCTGCCCACCGCCGCCATCCTGACCGGCCTTGGCGCCGCGCTCCTCCGGGTACTGCGCCGCCCGCGCGCCGAGGAGCTCTTGCTGCTCGGCCTGCTCGGCGGCACCGTCCTTGCCGTCCTCGCCATGAGCCTGCGGATCGCCTCCTACGCTCAGCCGAAGGCGTTCTACTGCCTGCCGGCCCTGGTCCCGCTCTGCGCCCTCGGCGGCTGGGGGCTCGACCTGCTTGCCGGCGGCGCCCGGCGCCTGCGCTCAGTGCTGGTCTACCTGCTGCTCGGCGTGTGGGCGTGCACCGCCTACGCGACCTATTGGATGCTGCACACGGACCCCGGCCCGCGAGGCGCCGCCGTGGCCGCGCTCGACCCGGCGGGGCAGATTGCGCGCGCCCGCGCCGCGCTGCGCGCCGGCCGCAATGACGACGCCATCGCCTGGTTGCGGCGCGCCACGGCGGCGTTTCCCGACCACTCCTTCGCCTGGGGCCTGCTCGGCGACGCGCTGGAACGCCAGGGCGACGCGGCCGCCGCGGTCGCGGCCCTGCGCGAGGCTCTGCGCGTCGATCCTCACAGCGCCACCGCCCACCTCCACCTGGGACGGCTGCTCGAGCGCTCCGGGCGCTCCGCCGAGGCGCTGTACCATCTGCGCCTGGGCGCCCGCTTGCAGGGTCCGGGCGGCTAGCCCGGGGAGTACTGGTGAAGGCGAGCTATTATCGAAGCGCTCTCTCCGGCCAGACCGCCAGTGCTCCATCGCGCGGAAGGAAGGCATCCATGATCGACTCGCAGGGAGAACCGCTATGAGTCTTCCACGCCGAGGTACCTGGCCATTCATCCTGCTCTTCCTCTGTCTCGCCGTGCCCCGCGCTGCTGCCGCGGGTGGCCCTGCTTTCGAGGCCGATGTCCCCCCGTTCCATTTCCGTAGCGGCTTCTGGACCAACCTGCATCACTTCCTCTATCAGGAGGCGCTGCGCGCGCCCCGCCCCGGCGGCCCGGGGGAAGGTGGCCTGCCGGCGGAGAAACTCACTGCCGACGAGCAACGCGCCTGGTCCGCCGCCCTGGAGCACTACCGCCGGAACCTGATCAGGCGCGATCTCCTCTTCGACAGCGAGCTGGTCGCGATCGATACCGCGCTGTCAGCGGCGGCCGGCCAGGCGAGCCTGCGCGGCGCCGGAGTGCCGTCCGGGCTGACCGCCGTCCTGGAGAGCGCGGCGCCCGTCTATCGCGCGCATTGGTGGGCCGCGCACGACCGCGCCAACCGCTTCTGGATCGCCGCCGCGACTCCCCTGGTCGAGCAGCTCGGGGCGAAGATGGTTGAGCAGATGACCGCAGCCTACCAGGATACCTGGCCCGCCAAGCCGGTCCTCGTCGACGTCGCGGTCTATGCGAACTGGGCCGGGGCCTATACCACCGGGCACGATCCGGTGCACACGATTCTGTCCAGCACCAACTCGAGCTATCAAGGTTACGCGGCCCTGGAGATGCTCTTCCACGAGGCCTCGCATGGGGTGGCCGACCGTCAGAGCCCGATCTATATCGCGCTGGAGCGCGAGTACCGATCGCGCGGCCGATCGCTGCCGTATGAGCTCATCCATACCATCATCTTCTACACCGCGGGCGAGCTGGCGCGCCGCAACCTCGCCGGCGTCGGCGTGTCCGATTACGTGCCCTGCGCCGAGCGCATCGGCGTCTATCTTCGCCTCGGTCAGTCCTACAAAGACGCCGTCGAGCTGTTCTGGCAGCGCCGCCTCGACGGCAAGCTCGACATCGGCGGCGCCGCGGCGCGCCTCGCCGCCGCCTTGGAGTAATTCCGCCGGCCCTGGACACCATATTGATCTATGGTGGCATGGCTGGTATATTGATGCCATGCCAGGCCGGCGAAAAGTCACCGTCGAGATACCGGACGACCTGCTGGGAAGAGCGCAGCGCTCCACAGGTCAAGGCATCACGGCTACCATCCGCAAAGGATTGGAGCTGGTGGCGGCCAGGAAGGCTTACCTGGAGCTGCTGCGGCTCAAGGGGAAGGCGAAGCTCTCGCTTGATCTGGAAGAGCTGCGGCAGGACCGTTGATCGGGGTCGATACCAGTTCTTGGATCGCCTTCCTGGCCGGTGAGGACGGCGAAGACGTCGCGCTGGTCGAGAGTGCGTTGGCCGCCAGCCAGGCGTGCCTGCCGCCGGTCGTGCTCACCGAGCTGTTGAGCGACCCCAAGCTGCCCAAACGGATCGAGGAATTGCTCCTGGATCTTCCTCAGCTCGAGATCCAAGCGGGGTACTGGCAACGGGCAGGCGCTCTACGGGCAGAGGTCTTGGCCCGGAGGCTCAGGGCAAGGCTTGCCGACTCCCTGATCGCGCAGAGCTGCCTCGATCACGACATTCCCCTGATCACCCGCGATGCCGACTTCCGTCACTTCACGCGGCGTGGTCTCAAGCTCCTGTAGATCACCGCTGCGCGCGCTTGCGCTCCTCGAGCTCTTCGAGGGTCTTCGGCCAGTCCGCCCTGAGCAGGAGGGAGAGGGCGCGGTCGGCGAGCAGCCGGCCGCCGGTCTGGCAGGTCGGGCAGTAGTTGGCCTCGTTCTCGGCATAGACGACGTGCTGCACCGGCGTGCCGCAGACCGGGCAGGGCTGTCCGAAGCGCCCGTGCACCGCCATTCCCGGGCGGAAGGCGGTCACCTTCTCCGGGAAGCCCTCGGTTTCCCGGCGCAGCTTCTCCGTCCACTCGCGCAGCGTCTCGCGGGTGGCGTCGAAGAGGCGCTCGGTCTCCGCCGCCGACAGGTCGCCGCTGCGCTTGAAGGGCGACAATCGGGCGCGGTGCAGGATCTCGTCGGAGTAGGCGTTGCCGATGCCCGCAAAGAGCCGCGGATCGGTCAGCGCGCGCTTGAGCGTATGGTTCTCCGCGGCCAGTCGGGCGCGGAAGCCGCCGAGGTCCGCGCCGAGCACTTCGAGGCCTCCCGGATCGAGGGCCGCAAGCTCCCCTTCGCCTCGCGCCAGCCGCAAGGAAGCCCGCTTCTTGGCGCTCACCTCGGTCAGCAACACCGTGGCGGAAGGAAAATCGAACGCGGCAAGCCCGTTGCGCCGGGGCAGCGCGGCGCCGCGGGCGCGCAGATGAAAGCGCCCGGCGACCATCAGGTGGATCACCAGGAAGAGATCGCCCTCGAGCTCCCAGACGATCCGCTTGCCCAGCCGCCGCAGACCGCGCACCCGGCGACCCTCCGCCGCGGCGAGCGGCGGCTCGACCGAGCGCAGCACGAAGGGGCTGCCCAGCCGCGCCCGCTCGAGCGGCTGGCCGAGCACGATGGGCTCGAGGCGCTCGAGATAGAGGTTCAGATCGGGCAGCTCCGGCACGGCGGCGATCCTACCGCGGGACCGCACGCGGACTGCCCGGAGTCCCGCGGCGATCTCAGCCGTCCCGCGTGCCGGCTCTCAGCAGGTGCAGCTTGCAAACAGGGTGTAGTTGCCGCACCCGTAGTGGCACGAGTGACAGTTCGTGCCGAACTGAGTGGTCCCCCCAAACGCCCCCCTGACCTCGACGATCTCCCTGTTCTCGAGCTGCCGGATCGACTCGCGGTTGAGCGTCAGCTTTCTCATGGCGTTCTTGCGCATGGTCTCTCTCCTTCCAATCAATAGAGCGCTTCGCGCGGCGCGGCCTCGGCCAGGGCGCGCTCGATCTCGGCGCGGATGCGCACCTCGATCCGGAGCTGCTCGCAGATGTCCGCGCCGGCCAGCTGGCTGGCATAACGGGCGCGGACCTCTTGCTCGATGCGCGGGCGGTTGGCCTGCCGCGCCCGCTGCCACCCGTTGGCCACCAGACTTGCCGTCTCTTCGCTCATCCCAACCTCCCGGCGCTGCCGCGCGCTTTCAGGTCGTGCCGCGTCCCAAGTAAGTATGTGCGCCGTCCCGCCCGGTTCGCTACCGCGGCCGCCGCACCTTGCTGGGACGGCGGCTCGGCATCCTCGATACGACACCGTATCTCCAGTGGGGAGTACTGCTCTAAGGCTCTGTCGGATGCAGAGGCGGTAGGGGTTCGGCACCCTTGGTGGCGGCAGGCGGGTGCCGCTCGCGATAAAGGCCCACCAGCTCTCGCAGGAAGTTCTCGCCGCCGTAAGCCAGGATCAGATAGCCCAGCAGATGGACTCGGGTGGGATCATCGAGATAGGGACGGCGCTCGATGAATTCACGAGCCTTCCGAATCTCGTTCTTCTCCTGCTCACCGAGATCCTGGAGGGCTCCTCCCAGCTCGGCCGGGAAGAAGTCCCGGATCTTGATCCATTCCACACCCGCCAAGACTTCACGGACAAGCTGCAGTCGATCCGTCGCACGCTGGCGATCGGCCGAGCGGCTGATGGTGGCGAGCAGCCTCTCGAAAACGGCGCCTGGCCCGGTGTCGCCTGCCCCTGCTTTGCCACCCCCTCCCACGATCTTCGTGCGAAGGATGATCCGTGCGCCGAAGCCGGCGAGCAGCACCTGTTCGAGAGCCGGCAGTCCTGGCTTGGGAGGATCGGCGTACCGCAATCCGCCCAGAACGACGGCCGCGAGAACAGCGTTCAAGGCCAGATAGACCAGGCCGGGCCGGCTGCCGATGACCCTGAAGGGCTCATCACGGAAGCGGCCGATCAGCTCGGCGCCAGCAGCAAAGACAGCCAGACCGGCCGTGGCGGCATAGAAGAGGGCCTCCTCTGGGAGAGGGCTCGCCATGTCTCGCTGTAGGGCACTTCGCGGACGAGGAGCGCGGGCCGGGCCTGCGAGAAACTCAGCGCCTCGCTTCGGCAGGGAGCCGCCGGCGAGCTACCAGATGGTCGTTCGCCACCGGGTCCCGTTTCTCGATGACGATCTCGCGCCTTGCCGCCAGACGCAGGGCCGACCGCAGCGCATCTTCGAACTCCACCCCGAGCTGGGCCGCAAGATCAACGATGTGGGATTGGGGGACCCCGGCCAGCGCGCGGATGAGCCGGTCATCCAATTGCTGCTCACGCAGTTGCTGGGACTTCCCCTCTTCTTCCAGTCCGCGAGCAGGGGGTGGAGGGTTGACTATAGCTTCGCCTGGGGCCGTCGAATCGCCTCGCATGGGTGGGTCTATCCACTCGAGGTCGAACGGCGGCCCCTCAGGGTCGGCATCACCATCCCAATCCCGGCGGCGTCTACTCATCGGAAAAATCTTACCACGCGGATAGGACCGGGGGCTCTGCGTAGCCGCGCCGGGTAGTGCTCTATTAGCGTGTTGCTGGTGGCGGCATGCATAGGCGGTCAGGGCATAGCCTGGCTGGCCTAGAGGGTGCGCTGCTCGCGCCCACCGGCCCCAGGCTCAGGGCCTGGCGCGTGCGATCTAAGCCTACGGCGGTTTGGCGGGTGCGCCTGTAGGGCCAGTCGTAGCCGCAGGGCGTTGTTGTTCGGAGGCGGTTCCCGTGGGTGCAGGGCGGTAGGGGGCTAGCATGCGGCCAACCAGGAGCATGAGTATTCCAGCCGCGAGCAGCCGGAGTTGTGCCCGGTAAAATGTGGCGGCGCGCTTCTGCGCCTTCGAGGTCGCTTCAGCGATGACCTTTAGTCTTGCCCTCCCTGCATCCACTGTCTCTTGCGCCTCGACCTTCCCAACGGCTTGGCCGGTTACACTATCCTCCCCTGGTCCCGGGCTTGTGAGGCCGGGCCGGTAGTTCTCAATCTTGAATCGACATTTCCTGTCCTCCACCTCGAGGAAAAGAATATGCGCGGCCCAATGCACACGGCGTGCGCCCGCCGTGAACGCGGCGACGAGAAGTAGCATCGAGACCGGCTCGAAGAAGTCCAGCCAAGAGTCGAGTCTGTGGGGATGGTAGTCCTTGGCGATGTACGCCAAGAGGCCGGCTGCAACGGTCATAAGGAAGTAATCGAACTTACTTATTGCCGCAAGCCAACGGTCGAAGGATCTCTCAGTGCTAGCCCTGATCTCGTTGATGTCCATTTCGCCCTCCGGGGCCGGAGCGCTGCTCGTACCGAGGTGAGCGGCAGCAGAACTGGCACCGCCCCTCAGCTAGCGCGCAAACCCATCGGCTGACTCTCCTGGTCCGGTATATCTGGCCCAGTCTAACTTACGCGCCTTCGGTTGGCCTGCCCAATGGCCCATCTCTCCCTAGACGGCGCCTTGTCCGCTTGGGCGCCGTCTCACCCGGTCTAGGGTTATGACCACCGACGATTTCGATGCCCTACTGGACCAGATCAAGGAAGACGACCGGGCGCGGGTTGAGGCCGAGCGGCATGCTCAGCGGGAGTGCACCGCGACATGCAGGAAGCTCATCGCCCAGGACAGCTCTCCCCGCTTTGCGAGGGCGGCGGCCTGGTTTGCGGAGGACGACGTGCTGCGCGTCACCTTCGCAGGGAGCGAGGAGGACAGCGCGGTCTTGGTTGCCGTCAACCAGAGGGATGGGCGCACCTACCGGCTCTCGTACACCTACCTCCCTCCATCGTTGCAGATACGCACTACCGTGAAGCATCCGATCGGGGGGAGGCTGGAACTCAACGACCCGCGCCTGCTGAACGTCAAGACGCTTACGCTTGGTGACATCGATACCCACCTCGACGACTTCTTGAGGTTCGCTGTCAGAGGCGTCGGGCGCCAGACCTGACCGAGTACTGCCTTCTGGCTGTCCGCGCCCTGCCCCGCCAGGGGCATGGTAGGCTTCTTGCGGGATCATTCCGACCCCTATTTTAAGAATGGAGCGAAAGATGACAACTATGGGACGTAACGAGGCGCCAACGCTGAAGGGTGGTCAAATCCTGGGCTTGGCCCAGCCGCCTGGCGAAAAGTGGCGTATCACCTCTTTTGAGCACTCTCATAGCGTTCGAACGGCTGCGGGCGAGCAGGTGAGAGATAGCGTCATGGCTAGTTTCTTTCGGGGGGAGATGCCGGTGTTGGAGTGGCAGACATCAATGCCGGCGTGCTGGGCGGAGATGAGGTTCGATTCCGCCGACGCAGCAGTCTCCTTCGTCGAGAGCGAGATCGCAGCCCTCGGATAAGGCGGAGAGGAAGCGCGCAATAGACTGTAGCCGTCAAGGCAAGGGCCTGACGTGGCGGGTCGGGGTGGGAGATGGCATGGCCTGGTAGGGCTTAGTAAGGGGCCTTCCTCGTGGAGGCCCCTGTCATTTTCACCCCGCAGCGCCAGCAACACACTGATAGAGCACTACCCCGCGCCGTCCGAGTCGCAGGAAATAATCCCTACCAGCCCCCCGGTTGCCTTCTACGATGCCCTCTCCGTCAGCTCCACTCCCCCTCTCCCCCGCCGCCGCCGCTCCCCCGCCTCTGCCATGAGGCTCGACCTCTACCTGCGCACGCTGGCGCGCGAGTCGCGGGGCGCCCGCGGCCGGCTCACCTTCTTCGTCGCCTGCCTGGCGGTCGGCGTGGCGGCCGTGGTGGCGGTGGCCGGGGTCTCGGCCAGCCTCAACGACGGCATCCGCGTGGAAGCCCGCCAGCTCCTCGCCGCCGACCTTGCCATCCGCGGCAGCCGTCCGCTGCCCCCGGGCTACGACCTCGGAGTCGCCGGCCTGCCCGCGATGCGCGCAATCGCCATCAAGGAGACGGTGACGGTCGTCGCCGTGCCGCCCGGCGCCGGCGGCCGGCCGGGGCGCAGCCAGCTCGTCGAGCTCAAGGCGGTCTCCGGCGACTACCCCTTTTACGGCAAGCTCGACTTGCGGCCGGCCCGTCCGCTCGCCGCGCTGCTCGACCCGTCCTCGGCCGTGGTCGCCGCCGAGCTCCTGGCGCGTCTCCACCTGCGCCTGGGCGACACCCTGCGCATCGGCGGCGAGAGCTTCCGCATCGCCGGCCTCGTGCTCTCCGAGCCCGACCGCGTCAGCGTCTCGCTCAGCCTGGGGCCGCGGGTCTTCGTCTCGACCGCCGGGCTGGCGCGCACCGCCCTCGAGGCGGCGGGCAGCCGCTTCACCTACCGCACCCTGCTCCAGGCGCCGGCGGGCACTTCGACCGCGGCGCTGCTCGCCGCCGAACAGCGGCTCAAGGACCACTTGCCGAGCCCCGCGACCTTCTATCGCGTCGAGTCCTATCGCGACGCCCAGCCGGCGTTGCGCGAGAACCTCTCCCGCGTCGAGCGCTTCCTCGGCCTGGTCGCCCTGCTGTCGCTGTTCGTCGGCGGCATCGGCGTCATGCAGAGCGTGCGCGCCTGGCTGGCCGGCCGTCTCGACGACATCGCGGTTCTCAAGTGTCTGGGCATGCGGCCGCGCGAGGCCTTCGCTCTCTACCTGGGCCAGACCGCCCTGCTCGGCCTGGCCGGGAGCCTGGTCGGCCTGGTCGCCGGCATCGGCGTCCAGCTCTTGCTCCCCAATCTGTTTCCGGACTTGATCCCGCGCGAGCTGCTCCGCGCCTGGCTGCCGGGTCCCTTGCTGCGCGGCCTCGGCCTCGGGGTCGGCGTCGCCGTGGTGTTCAGCCTGCCGGCGCTCTCCGCGGTGCTGCGCGTGGCGCCGGTGCGCGTCCTGCGCCATGAGGCCGAGCCGCTGCCGCCGAGCCGGTGGGTGACGGCAGCGACCGCCGTGGCGCTTGCCGGCGGCATGCTGTCGTTCGCCACTTTGCAATCGCGCTCCTGGCTGCTCGGCGCCCAGTTCACCGGCGGCGTGGCGCTCGCCGCCGCGGTCCTTGCCGGCGCCGCCCTGCTGTTGACCGGCGCCGTGCGCCGCCTGCCGCGCGACTTCGCCCGCCTCTCCCTGCGCCGCGGCATCGCGGCCCTCGGCCGTCCCGGCGCCGCGACCCTGGGAGCCATCGTCGCCCTGGGCCTGGGGGTACTGGTGGTGCTCGCCATGTCGCTCGTCCAGCAGCGCCTCTCTCGGCAGTTCGCGCGCGAGCTGCCGAGCGATGCGCCGACCACTTACCTCATCGACATCCAGCCGGACCAGTGGCCGCGCGTCCGCGGCCTGCTGCGCCACGCCGGCGCGGCACGCATCGACTCGGCGCCGGTGGTCAACGCCCGCCTCGCCGCGATCGACGGCGTCGGCGTCGAGCGGCTCGCCCGCCGGCCCGGCGAGCGCGGCCACCGCTGGGTGCTGACCCGCGAGCAGCGGCTCACCTACCTGCACGACCTGCCGCCCGACAACGTGGTCGTCGCCGGCGCCTTGTGGAGCGCGCCGGGCAAGGCCGAGGCCAGCGTCGAGAAGTCCTTCGCCGACGACCTCGCGGTGCACCTCGGCTCGGTCTTGCGCTGGGACGTCGAGGGGGTGCCGGTGGACCTCACCGTCACCAGCATCCGCACGGTCAACTGGCGGTCTTTCGGCATCAACTTCTCGGTCGTGGTCAAGCCGGGTGTGCTCGAGCAGGCGCCGCAGCAGCGCTTCGCGGCGGCGCGCCTGTCGCCGGGCGCCGAGCAGCTCGTCCAGGACGAGCTGGCGGCCACCTACCCCAACATCACCCTGCTGCCGATCCGCGATGTGCTGGCGAAGGTCTTCAAGATCCTCAACCGGATCTCGCTCGGCGTCCGCTTCCTGGGCGCCTTCACGGTTCTCGCCGGCGTGGCCATCCTCGCCGGCTCGGTCGCCGCCGGCTCGGCCCGCCGCGGCCGCGAGGTGGCTCTCCTGAAGACCCTCGGCGTCACCCGCCGCGGCGTGGCCGGGGGCTTCGCCATCGAGTACGCGCTGATCGGCCTCGCCGCCGGCGCGATCGGCGCGGCCGGCGGCGTCCTCCTCGCCTGGGCGGTGATCACCCGCGGCTTCGCGCTGCAGGCAGAGCTCCCCCCGCTGCCGGTCGCCGGCGCCGTCCTCGCCAGCACGCTCCTCACCGTCGCCGCCGGCCTCGCCGCCAGCCTGCGCGCTCTCGAGCGCCGCCCGGTCGAGGTCCTGCGCGATGAGTAGGCGTGTGAATAGTTAAAAATAAATGACATAGGACCATATTCTGTGATAGTCTCCGTGAATTCATTTGGAGGCTCACCAATGGATTGCCCACTCTTCCGCGCCCAGCGCGCGGCGCCGACCCGAACCGCGGCCGCGAGCTGAATGAGCAGGTCCGCCGCCTTGCCCCGCAAGAAGGGGCAAGGCCGCCGCGGCAGACCCGCGTGCCCGCTGCCGGGTGACCCGTCCACGCCGGATCCGCCATGGAAGCAGAAGCTGGGACGTCTCCTCTCCCGCATCTCTCGGAGGCGCCGGCCAGGGCAAGAACCGGACATGGCCTGTTCCCAGCGGCCCATGCCCGCGCCGCTTTCCGGCGCAAGGAGCTGGTGGCTCTGGTGCCTCGCGACCGCCCTGTCAGCGTGGTGGCTCACTTTCACGCCCATCCGGAATACCGACCTCTGGTGGCATCTGGCTTCGGGACGATGGATCGTCGAGCACCACGCGGTGGCCCTGGTCGATCCGTTCTCATTCACGGCCCACGGTATGGAGTGGCTGAACAACGAATGGCTTGGCGACGTGGTCTTTTACCTGTGGAGCGCTGTTGGAGGGCTGCCATCGCTCGTGTACTGGTTCTGGGGAGTCCTCCTCGTCACCTATCTGCTGCTTTTTCAACTCTGCCGCGAGCTCGGCGGGTCGCCGGTTGCCAGCTTCTTCGGCGTCTCCTTGGCGGTGGCGACATCCGCACCTTATTTCGAATTCCGGCCTCACCTCTACTCGCTGCTTCTGTTCGTGGTTTTCTTGCGAATGATCCTGCTGAGAAGGGCCTTCTGGCCCGGCCTCCCGCTCATCTTCCTGGTGTGGTCCAATTTGCACCCCAGCTTCGTCTTCGGCCTCCTCGTCCTGGCGACGGCGCTCCTGGTGCGGATCGTCACGACGGCATCCGTGCAACGGCTTTCCGGCGGGCACCTTCTCGGCGCCATCGCCGGCCACCGCGGTGACCTGCTCATCGCGGGGGGATGCGCGCTCGCCAGCCTGGTCAATCCCTTCGGTCTCAGGGCGTATCTCTTTCCACTGAAATATTTTTTCGACCGCTCATCTCCTTGGAGGACGTTGACCGAGTGGCTCTCCCCCTTCTCACGGGGAGGGGTGAGCCCGCCACTGCTTCCATGGCTGGTCGCGATCTTTCTCCTCGCCTGCCTGCTCCTGGCCTCGTCCGGCAGCCGCAGACTCGCCGAGCCCGACGCCCGATGGACGATCCTGGCGCTCGGAGGATTGACTCTCGTCATGGCCCTGTCCAGCAGCCGCTTCATCCCCCTGTTCTCGATTTCGGCATGCCTCCCGATCTCGCTCATGTGGAGACCTGGTGCTGCCGCGGCCGCGGCGGGCGGAAAAGCGATGGAAGAAAGGCTGCCAAGGCGAGCTCTTCGAGCCAGCCTGCCGCTGCTCCTGGCCGCGGGGTGCCTGGCCATGCTGGCGCGCTATCCTCTCGGTTCTCGCGCCTTCGCCCACCTTGCATCGCTCGAGAGCTATCCTGTCGATACCCTCGACTTCATCGAGACGAACCGCATCGCGGGCCGCGTGTTTGCGTATTACGGCTGGGGAAGCTACGTGCAGTACCGCACTCGCGGCCGGATGCAGGTTTATATCGACGCCCGCGCGGGCAACCTCTACAGTCCGGCCCTGTACAACGACTATCGACGCGTCCAATACCTGCTTCCGGGGTGGACCGGCGTGGTCGAATCATCGGGTGCGGACTACTTCCTCTGGCTCAACATGGAGACTCCCCAGGTGAGCCAGATTCGTCAACCGGACATCCTGGTGGCCACGGGCAGATGGCGGAAGCTGCATGAGGATTTCGTGTCGGTGCTGCTGGCTCGGACCCGGGTCGCGCTGCCGCAACCGCTGAAGGAGGAGCCGCGCTCCGCCTATCGCGAGCTGGCCCTGGGCGGTCTCGCCATGCGCTCGGGTGACCGGAATGGAGCAGAGATGCATCTCCGGTCGGCTCTCAGCCTCGGCCCCAATATGCTGGTGGCGTGCCGGAACCTGGCGCGCGTCCTGGCCTGGCAAGGCCGGGTCCGCGAGGCCTGGTCGCGGCACGACGACTGCCAGAGAATCTTCCCCGAGAGCGACGGCGAGAACGACCTCAGAAACATCATCGCGCGCCGCCTGTGAGCGGGCCTCACCGCAGCAGCATCAACGTCGCCAGCGGCAGGCAGACGATGCGCGGGTCGGGCACCGTCTCGGCGTCGGTCTGGGTGACCAGCACTCCGAAAGGTGCGTAGTTGACGCTCTTTTCGAGGAAACTGCGCAGCCCTTCGGTATCGGCCAGGGGATCGAGCCGGCGCTGGTACTTGACCTCGAGAGGGATGCGGCGGGTGCCGATCGTGAGGACGAAATCCACCTCGGGCTCCTGCGGCCTGGCGGGTACGTGGGAAAGGTCGAGCTGGGAGATCGTGCTCAGCGTGGCGCCGGTGACGCTCTCGGCGATGCGCCCTGCCAGCGTAGTGAGGTGGGGCTGCTTCTGCAGGTCTACGGGGTCGAGCGGCACGATCTCCTGAAGCCAACTCGCACGCAAACCATGGTCCGCCAGGCAGATCTTGTCGCTTCCCCGTGTCTTCTTGAGCCGGATCTCTAGAGGTCGTATGAGCCGCAGCAGCAGCGCCTCTCCCAGAAACCTCAGGTATTGCCGCACCCGTTGCGGCCCTACGTTAGCCCCGAGGGCCCGGTTGGCCTCGCGCGCGAGCATATTGGGATGCGGGCACTGGCCTACATAGCGACAGGCCAAGCGGAATATCTCCTCGAGCAACGGGGCATCTCGCTTGCGGCCTCGCTCGCCGACGCGGAGATCATGCTTGATGACTCTACGAATGACGGTTTCGTTGAGCTGGTCCGCCAGATAGGCCCAGTCCACCTCGGAATGCTGGTGAGCCAGCGGGTATCCGCCTCGCTCGGAGAACGCGTGAAAGGCCTGGTCTCGAATCTCGGCGTGCGCTTCGCCGTAGCCTCGAAGCTGTCGCCAGAAGTCGAGCTGGGTAAGAGGCTCGAGCCCGTTGTCGCGGAAAAAGGGCGCGCCGAGGTCGAGGCCGCGGAAAGAAGCGATCTCGGTCAGCGAAAGGACACCGGCTTCGATCGTCGAGATGCGTCCTGCCAGGCTGTCACGTCCGAGCTCGATCCGCAGCGCAGAGCTGCCAGTCACGACCACCTGCGTGGTCGAGAGGTCGACCAGCGATTTGAGCTGGGGGGCCCAGTCGTCCAAGTTCTGGATTTCGTCGAAGAACAAGTAGGTTGGCTGCCCGCGACGTGCCACGTTGTTGAGGGTATCTCCGAGCACCGCCTGCTCGTACCAGTCGACCAGGCGCATCAGAGGCTCGCGCAGTTCCTTGAGGGCCGGCAGCTCGTCGGTCTGCACGCGGAAGATATTGCGCGGCGGGACTCCACTCTTCAGCAGATCCTCCAGCACCTGCAGCTGGGCGGTGGTCTTGCCGACCTGCCTCGGGCCGCGCAGCACCACCGCTGGGGCCAGTCGAAGCTTCAGAAAGCGGTGCATCTGGTCGACGAGATGCCGGCGGGTCGCGGGGAGCACAGGTATCGAGTCGCCCTCCCACCACGGATTCATCCGCCGCAGGTCGAGCGTCAGCGCATCGGAAAGGTTGAGCCCGAGAAAGAGAGGGAATTCGGCCACGGACGCCGCCGGCTTACTGTCTGGTGATCGTGAACTTGCCGAAGGTGACCCCGAGCTCGACGCCGGTTCCCTTGCCGTCCGGCTCGGCCGTAGCGTCGTGGACGCGAAAGGCGAAGTCGAACGCGCGCTCCGGGCGGTTGCGCATCAGGGCATGTCCGCGCGGGTAGGTGTCCTGGCCGTACCGCCAGCCGAAGATCACCTTGCCGGTGTCGCGCAGACGCAAGACCAGCGTCTCGCCTGGCGTCACCTCGATCCCGCCCCGGGGCAGAGCGAAGCACAGCCAGCCCGCCTGGCCGGACTCGACCGTCTGCCGCGCTTCCGCCAGCAGGTCGCCGCGAAAGCTCGAAACGCTCAACGTCAGCGTGTCCGTCTCTCCCTCTCGCGCATTGCCGGTCACGATGAAGACCTCGATCCCGGTGATCCACCGGCCCGCCGCCGTGAACGTCTGCCCCGTGCCGTTCTGCGGCACCAGGTTCGTCCACGCCTTCTCCGCCTCCGCCACCGCGCAGCTCGGTCCCGGCCCCGCGCACGGATCCGCCGCATACGCCGCGGAGGCAAGCAGGCCCAGCACCGACGTGGCGAGGAGTCGTCTTCTGACCATGGCGGGTTCCCTTATTTCCGTACCCGACTATATGGCTCCCGCCGCGGGAAACCAAATCTTCCAGAAACCTGAAACTGGCCCGCTCCAGGCCTGCTCGACGCATCTATTGGATCGCAATCTTTGCGCCAATCCTCTTGAACCGTCGTGGTATATTCAGTTTACTCGCGTACTCGTGACAAAGGAAGTAGTCGTATGTATAATTGCCTAAAGCTGCACCCGATAAATCGGCTCTGGAGGTGTCAAGTGCGTCGATGTCCGCTATCTCCCCTGCCTTTTCCGGCCGCTCGGCCATCCACTCCACCCGCCTCTTCTTCGTCGCCGATCCTCAGACCTGCCTTCGGCGCCGCGCTGCTGGTCCTCCTGGCGTCCGCGCCCGGCGCCGATAGCTCCGCCTGGTCCGCCGGCGCGCCAGCGCCGGAAGGCATCCGCTTCGAAGAGATCGGCCGGCAGGCCGGCGCCCGGCTGCCTCACCACTCGCGAATCTTCCCCGGCAAGAACGGCGCCGTCCTCGACCTCTTCCCCGGCGCCGGCGCGGTGGCGGCCGTGGGCGACTACGACGACGACGGCTACGACGACCTCTTCGTCACTGACTCCGGCACCGGGCTGGGCAACCACCTGCTGCACAACAACGGTCCGGACAAGGACGGCAACATCACCTTCACCGACGTCACCGCCGCGGCCGGTGTCGGCGGCGGCAACTCGGCGCACTCCTTGGTCACCGGCGCCCTCTGGTTCGACTACGACAACGACGGGCGCATCGACTTGCTGGTGATCCGCTTCGGCACGCCGCTGCTCTATCACAACGAAGGCAACGGCAAGTTCCGTGACGTCACCGCCGGCTCGGGCCTCGACAAGTTCGCCAACACCGCCGCCGTCATCGCCTTCGACTACGACAACGACGGCCGCCTCGACCTGCTGTTTGGCAACTACCAGAGGGCCGTCGACCTCTTCGACCTCAAGGACCGCCACGTGCTGCCCAATCGCATCGACAGCGCCGACAATGGCGGCGGCGTCACCCTGTGGCGCAATCTCGGCAACGGCACCTTCGCCGACGTCACCGAGAAGGCCGGCCTGGGCAAGCTCAGCGGCTGGACCCTGGCGCTCGGGCATGCGGACCTCGACAACGACGGCTGGCAGGACGTCTACATGGCAGTCGATTTCGGTCCCGACCGGCTGTTCCTCAACAACCGCAACGGCACCTTCCGCGAGGTGACCGCCGAGGCCATCGGCATCGACGGCAAGCACGGCATGAACGTCGACGTGGCCGACTACGACCACGACGGCTGGCTGGATATCTACATCACCAACATCACCGACGACTTCCTGCAAGAGTGCAACATGCTGTGGCACAACAACGGCCTCGACGCCGCCGGCAAGCTGTCGTTCACCGACGTCGCCAAGGAAGCCGGCGTGTGCTCGACGCTGTGGGGCTGGGCCGCCAAGTTCGCCGATTTCGACAACGACGGGTGGGAAGACATCATGGCCGCCGACGGCATGCGCACGGCCGGCGAGCAGAGCTACGTGCCCCTTCTCTTCAAGGCGATCACCAGCCCGGGTTTCGATCCCTCCAATCTTGACGCCTGGCCCGCCATCGGCACCATGAGCTGGAGCGGCCACCAGAAAAAGAAGCTCTTCCGCAACCTTGGCAACGGCACCTTCAAGGAGATCGCCGAGGCGGCCGGGGTGGACAACGACCTCGACGGCCGCGGCATCGCGGTGGCGGATTTCGACAACGACGGCCTGCTCGATTTCTATCAGACCAACAAGGACCAGCCCTCGCTGCTCTACCGCAACCGCACCGCCGCCGCCGGGAACTGGCTGGAGCTCAAGCTCGCCGGCACGCGCTCGAACCGCGATGCCGTCGGCGCCCGCGTCACCGTGCGTGCCGGCGGCAACCTGCTGATCCGCGAGGTCAACGGCGGCAACGGCTTTGCAGCCCAGAGCTCGACGCGGCTGCACTTCGGCCTGGGCGCGGCGACGAAGCTCGATTCCCTGGAGATCCGCTGGCCGAGCGGCCTGGTCGAGAGTCTCCCCCCCTCCCTGGCGCTCAACCGCATCTACCGCGTCACCGAGGGCAAGGGATTGGAGCCCTTGGCGATCCGCGGCGCGAAACCCGCCGCGCCCACCGCTGCGCCCGGCAAGCACCCCTCCGGCAAGGGGGCCCGACCCAGAGCGACCGGCGCGCCTCCCTCGGCAGGCCGTCTTCAATAGAGTTGGAAGCGTGGACCCGGAGCAACTGGCGCGCCGCATCCGGCGGCAAGAGACTCCGACGGATGCGGCGCCACAAGTTGACGGTCGAGCAGGCAGTCCTCAGCAGTCGCCGCCGCAGTAGCAGCTGAACTGGCAGATCCCCCAGTCTCCGCAGGACTGCGGATGGCCCAGCACCTGGCATTCATTCACGTAACAGCCGCGCGCGCAGGTGCAGTAGGTGCTGCAGTCTGGGAGCTGAGACGTCACGCTCACGGTCTTCTGCACCGAGCTCTGGCGCAGGATCTTGTCGGTGACCGTCAGGGTGACGTTGTAATTAGTGTAGTTGGCATAGGTGTGGCTGGTGGTGACTCCCGAGCCGCTCGTCGAGTCGCCGAAGTTCCAGGAGTAGGTGGTGATGCCGGCGGTCGAAGACGTGCTGCTGGCGTCGAAGCTGCACGTGAGGCCACTGCAGCTGAAGGTGAAGTTTGCCACCGGCGGCCCGCCGCAGCCCGGGCCCAGCGGGTCGCTGTACGGGTAGTTGAGCACCTCGACGCCGTCGCTGATTCCGTCGCAGTCGCTGTCGGCCACCCTCGGGTTGGTGCCGATCAGCAGCTCGAAGCCGTCGATCAGCCCGTCGCCGTCGGTGTCGACGTTGGGATAGACGTAGCCGATGACGTCGTTGCAGCAGGCCGCGTGCTGGTAACCGTCCGCCTGCTTCTGCGCCAGCTCCGACTCCGGAAAGATCGCCCAGTCGTCGCGATTGGGGTTGTACAACCGGTACAGACGCACGGCGCCGTTGGGAATGCACTGCGGCTCCGGTGTGCAGGTCGAGTAGACGTATCCCTCGATGCCGTCGAAGTTGTAGCCGACGCCCTTGAAGGCCGTCACGCCGACCGTCGAGGTGGTATAGGTGGTGTCGCGGTGGTGTACGTTGCCGTTGAAAGTGCCGCGGTAGCTCATCCGGTACAGCGGCACGAGCGGCGGCGCGCCGCTATAGGGCGCGGTGTCGGTGGTGAAGATGTAGACCGAGGCCGACGGCCCCGAGGTGCAAGGGCTGACGGTGCAGCCCGGGACGCCCGGGAACTGGCTGTAGGCCGGCACCGCGGGGCCGGTGCTGACGTAGGGCGTTTCTGGATCGAGGACCGCCGAAGCCGCCATCTGCGGCACGGTCGTGTAGAGAGAATCCGTTGCGGTGGAGCTGTAGAAACTGAACAGAGGCGTCAGCCGGTTGGCAATCGCCCTGCCGCCGGCAATCCCCATGGCGGTGCTCACCGCGGTCGCGGCATTGGGGATGCCGTAGCCGAGCTGCGAATCGGGCGAGCCCGGATGGCTGGCGGTCGAGATGAGGATGGACTTGACGTCGCCCTTCTTGAGCAGCGGGTTGGCGGTGCGCACCAGCGCCGCGACGCCGGCCGCGTACGGTGAGGCCATCGAAGTGCCGGTGCACAGGCCGTAGCCGGACGTGTCGCCGCACAGCGGCGGGAAGTAGGTGTGTCCCTGGTAGAAGGTCGACATGACGATTCTCGCCGGGGCGACCAGGGTCTGCCCGGGACCGTAGTTCGAGCCGCAGAGGCCGGAGTTAACGCAGCTCGGCGAGCTCGGCGACTCCGTCCAGAAGCTGCCGTTCTCCATGATGCCGCCCACCGCAATCGAGCGCGAGTCGGCAGCCGGGAAGTCGATCTGGCCGCTCCCGGCGTTGCCGGAGGCGGCAAGGAACGACACGTCGTGCGCATCGGCGTAGGCGAGGGCGTTGCAGAGAACGGCCTGGTCGGCGGGGGCATTCGCGCAGGTCGGGGCAGGACCTCCCAGGCTGGCGCTGACGATCTGGGCCCCGTGGTCGACCAGCCAGGTGAGGCCGGCGGCGATGCTGCCCAGCGTCGGGCTGTCGTTGTAGAGGCCACCGCCGGCAGCGGCGCGGATCTGCGACACCCTGGCCATCATGATGCTGCAGTACCAGCAGGCGCCGGCGACGCCTTGGGAATTGTTGGGAGTAGCGGCGAGAATGCCGCTGACGTGCGTGCCGTGGCCGAAGTTGGTCGGCGTCAGGCCGGCCTTGACGGAAGCCTCGTCGATGTCGGGGCTCAGGTACCAGAAATCGTAAGAAAACTGCGGCCGGTAAGGGCCGCCGTCGAAGATCCAGGCGCCGGTCCCGTCCTGGTGAAAGGCGCGCAGGTCGGGGTGCGCGACCTGCATGCCGGTGTCCAGGAGACCCACGTAGGCATGTCCCTTGACGCGGTCCCAGGCCGAGCCCAGGTTGAGGGAGTAGCTCCCCCACTGGTACTTCGTGGGGTCGCAGTTGGGGGGGTTATTATTCTTGCAACCGCTGGGAAAAGGCTGGTAGAGCGGGTCGTTGGGAGTGGTGGTCGAGAGATGGAAGACGACGTTCTCTTCGGCGTGCAGGATGCGCGGGTCGGCGGCAAGCGCTGCCTTCACCGCCTCCACGTCGGTTCCCGGCGGGAAGCGCAGGATCACATAGCGCTCGAGGCGGGCGCGCGGGCTGTCGGGCTCGGCATCGAGCTGGGCCAGCCTCGGGCCGCTGGCGCGGAAATGGAGCAAGGGACGCGCCTCGAGAGGCAGGGCAGGCAGGGGGAAGGAAGAATGCCCGCCGTTGACCTCGGCCACCAGCCCCTCGGGCGTGAAGGACGGCGAGGCCGACGACCCTGCAGCCAGCAGTACGATGAGCTCGACAGGTCCGCTCCCGGCCTCCAGCTCGGGCGGGCGCGGGGGAGCCGCTGCCTGGAGGGCCGCGGCCAGGATCAGGGAACCGACGCAAGCGGTCACGACGGCGGATGCGTTGCAACATTTCTTTCCGTTCATAGCTGCTCCTTACAAGATGGACGTTGATACCCTCCCCAAGTGCCTCGACAGGCTCACAGGTCTTGCAAAGCGAAAGCTGATCCGCTTACACGTATGCTACGAAGATGCGTGGGGAAAAGTTATGACCGGCAGGTCAGGATCTTGTAAAGACTCGGCCCGGGCTGGCGCCGTCAGGTCTCCCGGTAGATGAGGAGGACGACGCCGACCAGCACGAAGCAGATCGGCCACACCCAGGAGAGCGCGCGGCGCGGGCCGCCGCCGAGCCGCAGCTCGAGCCAGCGCGACCAGCCCGCGGCGATCCCGAGCACCGCGATCGAGAGGTGGCTCAGCTCGACGAGCAGCTCGTCCCTGGGGTTGTCGAGCGAGTGGCTGTGGGTGAGCAAGAGCGCGCCGCCCAGGGCGCAGACCGCGGGGAAGACCAGCGCCGCCCGGGGCGACCGCGCGCGGCCGGTCTGCACCGAGCGCTCGTAGAAGGCGAAGGCGACGATGAGCAGCACCACCAGGCGATGCTGCAGCACCTCTGGAACGGTCAACCCGCTCCAGAATCCGAGCGGCCCGAGAGGCCAGTAGTCGGCGTCGGCGAGCAGGAACAGGAACGCCGCGAGGAGGATGAAGGAGAGCGGCCAGTTGCGCGCCCAGCGCCAGCCGGCGCGCGCCCCCACCGCCAGCAGCCCGGCGGCCAGCAACACCAGGCCGGAGACGTTGTGGTTGAACTCGGAGAGCGCAAGCTCGCCGGGGGAGAGCGGGGCGGCGAGCTGGCCGGGGACGTAGGGCTCCGCCGCCGCGGCGCCCGCCGGCCCCGCGGCCGCCGCGAGCAGGCCGGGCGAGACCATCTCGCCCAATGCCGGCGGCAGCAGGCGCGGCCAGCGCGGCGACATCCGTGCCGCGATCTCGGCGAGTGGCACGCGGTCTCCCGCCGCCAGGTCGGCCGCCGGCGGCTGCGAGGTGAGCGAGGCGGCGACCAGGACGGCCGTGAAGCCGATGCCCACCTCCGCCTCGCCAAACCGCCGCAGCCGCGCCAGAAGACCCGGGTCGCCCGCGCGCACCCGGCGCACGATCGAGAGGTTCAAGGCGCCGAGGCCGAGCAGCAGGGCGAAGAGGACGGCCTTGGTCGTCACCATCGCGCCATATGCCGTCCCCAGCAGCGCCGCCGGAGAGCCGACGTACAGCCAGCTCAGGCCGGCGCCGGCGGCCGCGAGCGTGGCCACGCAGACCTGCGCCAGGCGTGAGAAGCGCGCCGTCATCGCCTGCGCCGCCGCGGCATCGGAAGAGCCCGCCAGCGCGATCAGCAGGTACGGCAGCCCGCCGATCCAGCACGCGGCGGCAGCCTGGTGGAGCGCGGTCAACAGCAGGGCCGCCGGCCTCCCTTCGAGGCGCGCCGCCGCATGGCTCGTGGCCACCGCGGCCACCACCAGGCCCGCCGAGAGCGCCAGCGCGGCGAGCCTCGCCCGATGTCCACCGGGGCCACCGGCGCCGCCGGCACCCGCCAGCGCGGCGACGCCAAGCGCCAGCAGCGCCGCGGCGGCGCCGGCGAGGAAGTAGCCGGCGCCGGCCACCTGGCCGAGGCGCAAGCCGGTGGTCGCCATCAGCACTTCCGAGTCCACCGCCACGTAGATCGCCGCGGTAACGGCAAGAGCGAGGGACGCCCCGACCAGCAGCCGGCGGCCTGTCGATGCCAGGGGAGCCGAACTGCCGGAGCCCGCCGCGCGCTCCACGACGAGCGCGAACACCACCCCGCCGGCGACCAGGGACTGCAAGGCGAGAGTCAGCGCGCGCAGCATGACCGCCAGGAATCCGAAGAGCTCGAGTGGCAGGTGCGCCACGGCCGCCAACCGTTACTTGACTCGGAAAGGGATCTCGCCGCGGGTGACGTGGCCGTCGGCCGCGAGCACTTGCCAGCGCAGCCGGTAGGCGCCCGGAGCCAGGCCGCGCGCCCTCGCCGCCAGCACCTGGGGCGTCTCCTGGCGGTCGAGCGCCAGCGCGCCGGTGCTCTTGTCCGGCCGCACCAGCGAAAGGCGCGAGCGCGCACCGTCGATGCGCGAGTTGAAGCGCAGGCGGAACGCGACGTCCGGTCCCGCCACCGTGGACTTCGCCGCCGGGCGCGCTTCGACCAGGATGGCGTGCGCCGCCGCGGACCGTGGCGCCCCGGCCGCCAGGACCAGGGCGAGCAGACCGGGCAAGACATGCCGCAGCCGATGGGCTTGCATCGTTACCCTCCTTGGCGGTCGTCCTCCGGCTCGCCGGATCAGGCAAGGAGCGCGGAATCCGCCGGCCGAAGGCGAGTTATACCAGCTCAATTGGGCTTGGCCCGCATGTTTCACCCGCTGGCCGGCTGGTGTAGGCTCGGGATCGACGATCCCTTCCGCCCCTCTAGGACGAAACTGGTGCCGCGAGAGGGCGGGGGCGTCCCCTTCCCACCCGGCGCCGCCGGGAAGGGACCCGGCGGCTTCGAAGAACCGGGAAGGGGATCCGCGAGGGGTTGCGGGGGGCGATCCGATAGATAGGAGTCCGCCATCGCCAGTTAGCGAGCGCCGTTTCATCCCTCGGGATCGCCGCAGGCGGTTGGAGACTAGAAAGGAACCAGAATATGCGCTCGAGGATGGCATTGACCGCGTTGACCCTGGCCTCTCTCACCGCCGTCGGGGCCGTGTCCGTCCCGCCGTGCTCGGGCGCGCCCCTGCCGGCAGCCGCGGCGCGGCTCCCGGTCTCCCCTCTCGCTTCCCCGCCCCAGGCCGAGGCGCGTGGCCGGGCATCCACCAAGGCCACCGCGGTGCCGGTGTTCCAGGCCGTCGGGATCTTCGGCGATCTCGCCGAGATCGACCCGACCGATCTGCTGACCGCGGCAACCTTCATCCAGCCCGACGGCGCCTTTCTCGCGGGCTTCGTCACCGGGCTGGCCATCCATCCGGGGACGGGCAAAGTCTTCGTCGTCGGCAATGACACCGTGAAGTCCTACCTCGGACAGGTGGATCTCGCCACCGGCCAGGAGACGACCATCGGCACGATCAGCGGCGAGATCGTGGTCGACATCGCCTTCGACGGCACGGGCAAGCTCTACGCTCTCACCGACAACAATCAAGGGACGACCCCGCATGCACTCTTCGCCATCGACACCGCGACCGCGGCCAAGTCCCTCAAGAAGGTCCTCGACCCGCACGGCGGCACGGGCGACAACTTCGAGGCCGGAGCGCTCGCCTTCAATTCCGCGGACAACAGTCTGTACTACGCGGACAAGAACAACGACCCGACCCCCCACGTCTTCATCGACAAGGTGGCGCTGGGGACGTTCACGCAGACTCCCGTGCTCGCCTCGGCGCCGAGCGTCGGCGGGAATCCTGTCGCCATGGCCTTCACCCAGGGCAAGCTGTGGCTGTTCACCAACTTCGGCAACATCTATTCCGCGGACGCGGCCAACCTCGGTGGGGGGTTCCCGTCGCCCGCCGATTTCGCTGCTTTTCCGACGCCCGACGGGACCTTCGCCTATTTCGCCGAGGGAGTGTTTCCGGCCTCCTTCCCCTGTGTCCCGAGCACGACCGCCGCTTGCCTTTTCAATCGCTTCAAGGTCGAAGTGACCTACGACGCCACGCCGGGCAACGGCAGCGGACCCGCCAACGTCGTCCTGGAGAGCTCGCAGAGCGTGAAGTTCACCTTCTTCGATCCCACCAACATCGAGTTGATCCTTAAGGTCCTGAACGGTTGCGGCGTCAACAACGACTGGTGGGTCTTCGCCGGCGGCCTGACCGACGTCGGCGTGGCGATCAAGGTCACCGACACCTCTACGGGCGCGGTCAAGAGATACAACAGCACCAAGCACCAGCTGTTCCAGGCCTTCGCCGATACTGGAGCGTTTGGCTGTCCATGACACACAAGGAGGCACCCGTGACCAAGCAATCCCAGGCAATGGCGGCGGCCCTCTCGGCCGTCCTCGTCTTCGGCCTCGCCATGGCGGCGCGCGCAGCCTCCCCGGGGCCCGACGCGGTGGATGCTGTCGTCGACGCCGAGCTCCCCTCCCTGGTTGCCACCTACAAAGCGCTGCATGCCGCCCCCGAGCTGTCGCACCACGAGGAGAAGACCTCGGCGCTGGTGGCGAGCGAGCTGCGCGCGCTCGGCTTCACCGTCACCGACCACGTCGGAAAATATCCTGAACGCGCCGGGGCTTCGCCCGGCAATTCTCCTGAACGCGCCGGGACTTCGCCCGGCAATTCTCCTGAACGCGCCGGGACTTCGCCCGGCGCTACGGCCCAGCCCGGCTGGCAAGGCTACGGAGTGGTCGCGGTGTTGAACAACGGCCAGGGGCCGACGGTCCTGGTGCGCTCGGACCTCGACGCGCTGCCGGTCGAAGAGAAGACGGGGCTGCCCTACGCCAGCACCGTGCGTACCAAGAACGAGTCCGGCCAGGACGTGGCGGTGATGCACGCCTGCGGCCACGACATCCACATCGCCTCGCTGCTCGGGACGGCGCGCGCCCTGGTCGCGCTCAAGGACCGCTGGCACGGCACCCTGGTGCTGGTGGGCCAGCCCGCCGAGGAGACCATCGACGGCGCCAAGGCGCTGCTCGACGACGGCCTGTACCGGCGCATTCCCAAGCCCGACTACGCGCTCGCCCTGCACGACAACTCGGAGCTCGAGGCGGGCAGGGTCGGCTGGGGCTCGGGTTACGTGCTCGCCAGCTCGACCTCGGTGGACATCGTCGTCCGCGGCATCGGCTCCCATGGCTCGCGCCCGGAGGCCGGCAAGGACCCGGTCGTGCTGGCGGCGCAGATCGTCCTCGCCCTGCAGACCATCGTCAGCCGCGAGAACTCGCCGCTCGACCCGGCGGTGGTCACCGTAGGCACCATCCACGGCGGCGCCAAGCGCAACATCATCCCCGACCAGGTAGTCCTCGAGCTGACCGTGCGCGCCTACCGCGAGGAGGTGCGCCGCCGCCTCCTGGCGGCCATCGAGCGCATCGCCCGGGGCACCGCGCTGGCCGCGGGGCTCCCCGAGAACCTTCTGCCCATCGTCAAGGTGAGCGAGACCGAGGTGACCGGCGCCACCTACAACGACCCCGCCCTCACCCGGCGCCTGGCCGGCGTCTTCGTGCAGGCGCTGGGTGCCGGCAACGTGGTCGAGCTGCCGCCGGTGATGGGCAGCGAGGATTTCGGGCGCTTCGGCCTCGACGACCACCAGATCCCGACCTGCATGTTCTTCGTCGGCGCGGTCGATCCCGCCAAGGTCGCCCGGGCCCGGCAGACCGGCACTCCCCTTCCTTCCCTGCACTCCAGCCTCTTTGCTCCCCTGCCCGAGCCCACCATCCGCACCGCAGTCAAGTCCATGACCTCCGCCGTCCTCGAGCTCATGCAATGAGAGCCGGCATCTGGTAGAGTCGAGCCCACAGAAGCCAGCGGTGGCACGGGTTCCCCTCGCTCTCTCACTCCCTGCGCAAGTATGGGGAGGACCGGCGCGGCGGAGTCTGTGAGTGATGTGAGTTTGCGCCGAGGCGGCGCCGGGATAGAATGCCGCCAAAGTCCAGGAGCCCCGAAGTCCCGGATTCGGTCTAGGGAGTCTTCAGCTCGAATTGTTCTTGAGGGGTGACGGTCCCGCCCGCCGGGACGACGAGAAACCACGAGGAGGCAACATGTCACGACGTCTACAGCAGTTCCTGCGTCTATCGCTCTGCGTCTCGATGGGGCTGGCGGCCGCCGCCGCCGGATTCGCAGGACCGTGGGGCAGCGCGCCGCGGCCCGGCGACGCCACCGTCGAGGTCGCCGCGCCGCTCGGCAGCGGCGGCCAGGCCGGCGCCGCCGTGCCGGTCATCGTCGAGCTGATCGAGCCGCCGGCGGCGGTCGACTACGCCCTGGCGCTCGCCGACCAATCGGTGCCGCGCGAGAAGGCCATGGCCAACGCCCGCGCCGCCGCGATCGCGCGGGTGGAGCAGCTCGCGCCGCGGCATGAAGAGATCGTCGCGGCGATGGCCGCGGCGCCGATCAACGCCCAGGAGATGTTCCGCCTGAGCAAGGCCCTCAACGCCATCGCGGTCATGGTCGACCCGGCGCAGATGGACCAGATCAGGCTGCTGCCCGGTATCAAGAGCGTGCGCAGGATGACCCTCGAGTATCCGACCAACGCCACCAGCGTGCCATTCATCGGCGCGCCGCCGGTGTGGGGCAACACCCTCGGCCTCGGCCGCAACATCACCGGCGCCGGCGTCAAGATCGGCATCATCGACACCGGCATCGACTATCAGCACCCGGATTTCGGCGGCACCGGGCACCGTTATCCGCGCAACGATCGCGTCCACATCGACCCCAGCCTGTTCCCTACCGCCAAGGTCGTCGGCGGCATCGACTTCGTGGGCGACGACTATCCGGCCAGTCCCGCCAAGCCCGATCCCAACCCCACCGATTGCGCCGGGCACGGCAGCCACGTCGCCGGCACCGCCGCCGGCTTCGGCGTCAACGCCGACGGCACCACCTACACCGGCCCCTACGGCCCGGGGACGCCGTTCGGCTCGCTGCGCATCGGACCGGGCGTGGCGCCGCAGGCGCTGCTCTACTCGATCAAGGTCTTCGGCTGCAGCGGCGGCACCGCCTTCGCCCCCAAGGGCATCGAGTGGGCGATGGACCCCACCGGCAAGGGGGACTTCTCCAACCATCTCGACGTCATCAACCTGTCGCTCGGCTCGCCCTACGGCGGCCTCGCCGACGTGAGCGCCCAGGCCGCCGACAACGCCGCCCTGGTCGGGATCGTCGTGGTCGCCTCGGCCGGCAACAGCGGCGACACCTTCTTCATCGCCGGCTCCCCGGCCGCCTCCGACTTCGCCATCTCGGTGGCGGCGAGCGTCGACCCCGGCGCGCCGATCAACGCGCTCAAGGTCAACTCGCCTCCCTCCATCGCCGGCACCTACCGGGACGCTCCCGCGGCCTTCGGTCCGCTCCCCTCCGGCGAGACCGGCACGGTGGTGCAAGTGCTTTCGGCCACCGGACCCGCCACCGAGGGCTGCGACGCCACCTTCACCAACGCCGCCGCGGTCACCGGCAACATCGCCCTGATCAAGCGCGGCACCTGCGGCTTCCAGATCAAGGTCAACAACGCCCAGGCCAACGGCGCGATCGCCGCCATCGTCTACAACAACGTCACGGGCGACTCGAGCCTGGTCACGATGGGCCCGACTTCCGGGCAGCCGCCGACCACCATCGCCTCGGTGTTCATCACCACCGCCGACGGCCAGAAGATCGCCGCCCAGAGCGGCGTCGCCAACGCCACCCTGGCCGTCTTCAGCGTTCCCGACTCGCTGGCCGGCTTCAGCTCCCGCGGCCCGCGCACGCAAGGCTTCTTGCCGGTCCGGCTGAAGCCCGACATCGCCGCCCCCGGCCTGCTCATTCCCTCGGCCCAGAGCGGCATGACCTGCCAGACCGGCGGCGGCTGCATCACCCCGAGCCCCAGCGGCTTCCTCCCCGGCGGCCAGGTGCTCGTCATCTCGGGCACTTCGATGGCGGCGCCGCACGTCACCGGCACCATAGCTCTGCTGCGCCAGCTCCATCCCGACTGGTCAGTCGAAGAACTCAAGGCGCTGGCGATGAACGGCGCCATCCACGACGTGACCACCAACGGCAACGGCGCCGGCCTGCGCTACGGCGTCGGCCGCATCGGCGCCGGCCGCGTCGACGTCTCCAACGCGGCGACCAACCAGGTCACGGCGTTCAGCGACGACGACCCGGGCACCGTCACCCTGAGCTTCGAGAGCGCGGTGGTCGGCAAGCTCGACCAGATCAAGCAGCTCCGGCTGGTCAATCACGGCTCGTCCGCCGCCACCTTCGACGTCGGCCTCGACAACATCAACCCCGCCCCTGGCGTGACCTTCTCTCTGCCCGGCTCGCCGACGACCATCACCGTGCCGGCCAACAGCGCCGTCCAGGTCCCGGTGCAGCTCCACGCCGACGCTTCCAAGATGAACCATACGGCCGACCCGACCGTCGCGGCGGTCCAGTCCCCGCCGGCGCCGCTCAACGTCCTGGGCAACCTGCCGCGCCACGTCCTCACCGAGGCCGGCAGCTACCTGACCCTCGGCCAGGGCGGCAAGACCAAGGCCCGGGTGCCGTTCTACTCGGCGGCATTCCCGGCCTCCGCGATGCTCGGCACCTACCCGATCGTGACCGGCGGCGGCGGCAGCGGAACGACCGCGGTGGCGCTGACCGGCATCCCGGTCTGCACCGGCACGCTCTCGGCGAGCGACTGTGCCGGCACTTTCCCGGTGACCGAAGTCTCGCTGGTCACCCCGTTCGAGCTGCAGGTGGCGCACGCGCTCAATCCCAACGTGCTTCCCTTCGCCAACCTGCAGTACGTGGGCGTGGCCTACGACACGCCGGACGACCTGGTGCTGTTCGGCATTTCCACCTGGGGGCCATGGGGGTCGCCGACCGACGTCGCGTTCAACGTCTACATCGACAGCCAGAACAACGGCACCTTCGACAAGATCCTGTTCAACAGCAACCCGGGCACGATGGCGAGCTCGCTCTTCGGCAGGGTTGCGGACGGTCAGGACAGCTTCCTCAACGGGCTGTTCAACGTCGCCAAGAGCACGATCTCGATTCCCAGCTTCACCAACCTGCTGCCGGCCAGCGCCGTCGACTCGCGGCTGTTCAACAACAACGTGGTCATCCTCGCCGCCAGCCCGAAGGACCTCGGCCTCAAGGGCACGTCGTTCCGCTACCGCGTCGAGAGCTGCCCGGGCTTCGTGCCTCTGTGCACGCCGCAGATCGGCTTCCGCTACGACGCCGCGGACGGCCCCTTCACCTACGACATCGCCAACCCGGGCCTCGACTTCGGCGGCAACTTCCTGGCCCTCGACCTCAACGGCAACGCCCTGCCGGTCAACTTCGACGTCGGCAACTTTAGGAACAACGGCTCGCTGGGCGCCCTGCTCCTGCACCATCACAATTCAGGCGGCACGGAGGCCCAGGCGCTGCCGCTCCAGGGCCAGCACTTCGCCGACCTTGCCGTCACCAGCTCGGTGTCTCCGGCGGTGGTCAAACCGGCCGTCAACGTCCCGGTGACCCTCACCGTCACGGTCACCAACGGCGGACCGAACATCGCCAGGGGTGTGACGATCTTCGACGGGCTGCCGAACGGGCTGACTTTCGTCTCCGACGACGGCAAGGGCGCCTACAATCCCGCGACCGGGCTGTGGCAGGTCGGGCAGCTCGCCAAGGGCGCCAGCGCCACCCTTCACATCAAGGCCAAGGTGACCTCGGGCGGCCAGATCGTCAACACGGCGCAAGTCGCGAGCTCGCGGCCAATCGATCCCAACCCCGACAACGACATTTCCAGCCTGACGATCAACGCGCCGCGCCTGGCCGACCTGGCGCTCACCGGCAAGGCGAGCAAGTCCTCGGTGCCGCCCGGGACGCCGGTGACCTTCACCCTCACCCTCAAGAACAAGGGCCCCGACCCGTCCTACAACCCCCGCGTCAAGGTGGTCCTCGGCGGCGCCCAGTACGGCTCCGTCACCGCCTCGCAGGGGACCTTCACCTCCGGCATCTGGCAGCTGGGCAGCGTGGGCAGCGGTCTGACCGAGACCCTGCAGATCACGGTCACCCCGCACGCCTCCGGCTCGGTGGGCATCAGCGCCGTGGCGACCGCCTCGACGCCGGATCCCATCACCTCGAACAACAGCACCGTCGTCACGGTGCAGGTCCAGTAGACCGAACCGGCGGCAGGCAGCAGGCGCCTGCCGCCGGGTTTCCGCAGAAGAACAATCATCCCCACCGGGCCGCTGCGGCGGAAGAGTCGCGGCGGCCCGATGCTTTTTGTCCGCCGCGATCACAGTTTGCCGGTGGGCAGAGAGCGCGACAGCTCGGCGAAGTAGGGGCGTGTCTGCCAGCGGCGGCGGCTGCCGATGACGTAGAGGCGGCGGCGGGCGCGGGTGACCGCGACGTTGAGCAGGTTGGGGCGGCGCGCCGCCCAGTCGAGGGGGGCGGCGCGGCCGATGGCGCCGCCGAGGACCAGGAGGATGGCCTCCTGCTCTTTGCCCTGGTAGGTGTGAATGGTTCCGATGGGCAGGCCGGGGAGCTCGGCGCCGAGCATGGCGCGAAGGCCGTGGACCACGTGGCGGAAAGGGGTCAGGCAGGCGATGCGGTCGCGAGCCGGCAGCGAGCGCAGGAAGGCACCGGCAATCCGCCCCTCGGCCGCGATCCAGTTGCCTTCCGACTCGGCGGCGTCGACCTCGAACCAGCAGCTCTCCGGCCAGCCTGCAAGCTCGCCGCGCGGCTCGGTGCCGAAGACCATCAGCCCGGAATAGGCGATGCGGTTGGCGATCGAGAACATCGGCTCTTCGCAGCGGCGGTGCACACGCAGCGGTGTGCCCACCCACAGGCCGGAAAGCCGCCCAGGCTCCGCAGCGGAGGACTGCCGAGAAGCTCGGGCCAGATAGGTGCCGAAGACGGCGGTGCGGTCGGCCAGCCCTTGCACGGAAATGCGGCCCGGCTCCCATCCGGCGGCGACGCCGAAGTGGGAGCGCAGGTCGGCCACGAAGCGCCCCGGGATGGTGGTGACCGGTTCGAGCTGCCGCGGATCGCCGACCACGACCACCCTTCTCGCGCGCGCGATGGCGCCGGCGGCCGCCTGCGGCACCGCCTGGCCGCCTTCGTCGATCAGCAGCCACCCGAGGCCCTTCCCGCCGACCCGCGCGAACAGGCGCGCGAACGAGGCAAAGGTCGTCGAAACCACCGGCACGACGAGGAAGAACGTCGCCCAGGCCGCGGCCACCGCCGTGCGTGGCGCGCCGTCCGGCAGCGCGCCCAGCAGGACGTCCATGGCCCCCTGGAGATTGCGCCGCACCGGTTCGGGGACGGCCAGGATGAAGGCGCGGTGAAGGGCAAGCGCCGCGAGGAAGAGACTGGCGCGGGCGCGGTCCCAGGCCGGGTCGGCCCAGGGCGAGGCGCGCTCTCTCTGCTCGGCGGCCTGCTGCCAGAACCCTTCGCCGGGGACCACGCCGCCCGAGGTGCGGCGGAAGTCGGCGATCGCCTGGCGCGCCTGCTCCAGCCGGTTGCGCGCCGCCTTCAGCCGCCGGTGCGCCGCCTCCGTCCGTCTGGCGGCGGCGGCCGCCGCGGCGAAATCGAGCTCGGCGGCGAGCCGCGGGACCTCCGCGATGGCGTCGGCGATGGCCTGGCGGTCATCGCCCAGGCGCCGCACCATCTCCCGGGCCTCCCGATACCGGCGCACGGCGGCAGGCCACGGCGGCGGCGGCGCGGCCGCGGCGTGCCGCAGCACCGCCAGGAAACCGTCTCGCCCCCTCCCCCTTTCAACCGCGGCCGGCTGGTCGCCAAACCAGAACCTGGAGACGAAGCGCAGGCAGTTCCGTTGCCTGCCCAGGGGCGCGGTGAGCAGCGCCCAAGCCGGCTCGCCGATCACCGCGCTCGCGATCGCCGGAAAATAGCCCACGGCTTCGACCGTCGCGCCGCCGATCCAGCTCGCGTCGATGGCCCGGCGCGCGGGGATCTCGTGGGTCACGTTCTCGACCGCGCCGTTGTTGGCCGAGGCGACCACGATCTCATCGCCGCGCAGCTCGCCGCACAGCTCGCGGATCGACCGCCGATAGCCGCCGGTCTGCCAGCCGCCGGCGGGGCCGGCAAAGGCCGACGCGGGCGAGGGCAGCGCCGCCAGCGCATCGGCGCGGCGCACGACCGCCGCGGCGATCAGATCGCGCAGCAGGGTCGTCTTGCCGGTGCCGGGAGGACCGTTGACCGCGACCAGGCCGGCGCCGCCTGCAAGCTCGCCGACGATATGGTTCACGGCGAGTTGCTGCGACAGGACCAGCGGACGGTGCCCGGCGCTCGGCCATCGTCCCGGCGGGAAGTTTTTCGGCAGCAAGACCTGGCGAATGGCAGGCAGGTCGCCGCGCACGTCGAGGCGCCGCGCCGGATCGATCAGCCGCGGGTCGGCGAGGTAGGCGCGGAGGGCCGCCGAGGCCCGGCCGGCGCCAAGATCCTCGGCGAGCCGGCCCAGGTCGTCGAGAAAGAAGCTGTTCAGCAGGTCGGCGCCGCCGGCCGGATGCCTGCCCCGGCCCGCCACGCGCGACGAGCGGATCGCGGCGAGAGCCACGAGGTCAGCGCGCGCCTCCGGCCAACCGGCCCGCGCCAGCGCCTGAGCGGCTTCGCGCTCGATCGCGGCGGCGTCGAGCGGCCGGCCGGCCGCCTCGCCGGGATGGCGCCCCGCAAAGGCCCGCCTGGCACGGCCCTGCGCATCCTCGAAGCCCGCGAGCCGGCGCGCCGGCCGCGGGCCGGGGCGGCGCGTGCGGCCGAGAGACCAGGCGAGGCTCGCCAGGCTGAACGAGGCAAGCAGCGGCCGTCCGTCTCCGGTCACCGCGAAGGCCGCCACACAAGCCCGCCCCGCGATCGGCTCGCTCTCACCAGAGCTCGCGGCCTCCGCTCCGAACCGCCGCGCCAGCTCCGCCGCCACCCGCTCGAGAGCGAAGACGCCCAGGTAGACGACATGCCGCCATTGCGACTGGAGCTCACCCTGTCGGTCCGACTGGCCGGCCGTGCCAGGCGCCGCGTCCGGTTCTTCCGGCCGGCCGGACTCCCACGGCAGCTCATCGCCGGAATTCCAGTCGCAGATCCTTTCGCCGCGCCCGCACTCTCCTGTCGCCGGCAGCCGCCGTGGAGTGAACAGCTCGACCGCCCGCCAGAAGCGCAAGATCGCGGCGGGAGAGTGCTCCGCCTCCGCCCGGGACTTGCCTCGGCCCATAAGGAGAGAGACGGAAGACCGGGGTATGCTCCACGCGCGGAAGGCCCTGCATGAAGCCAATCGTCCAGCCGATTGTCCAGCCGATTGTCCAGATTGCCGGCATCGCCAACCTTCGCGAGGCGGAGATGCTGGTCGCGGCCGGCGTCGACTGGCTGGGCTTCCCGCTGCGCCTCGACGTCCACAGCGAAGACTTGCCCGAGGCCGAGGCGGCGCGCATCATCCGCTCTCTGCCGCCGCCACATGAAGCGGTCCTCATCACTTATCTGCTGCGGGCCGGCGAGATCGCGGACTTGTGCCGCGAGCTGGGAGTGCGCAAGGTCCAGCTTCACGGGCGGGTGTCTCTCGGCGAGCTCGCCGCGCTCAAGGCCCAGGACCCCGGCCTCTTCGTCATCAAGAGCCTGGTCGTCCACCCGGACGGCCGTGGCGGGCTGGACCTCGAGGCCGAGCTGCGCGCCGTGAGCCCCTTCGTCGACGCCTTCCTGACCGACACCTACGATCCGTCCACCGGCGCCTCCGGCGCGACCGGCAAGACCCACGACTGGGCGGTGAGCCGGCGCCTCGTCGCCCTCTCGCCGCGGCCGGTGATCCTCGCCGGCGGCCTCAACCCCGACAACGTCGCGCGCGCCATCGGGGAGGTCCGGCCCGCGGGGGTCGATGCCCACACCGGGGTCGAGAACGCGACCGGCGCCAAGGACCCGGAGCTCGTCCGCTCCTTCGTCGCCCGGGCGCGGCAGGCCTTCGCTGCGCTGGCGGCCGGCGTCCTTTTCGCCGCGCTGGCGGCCGGCGTCCTTCTCGCCGCGCCCCCCGCATCCCCTCCGCCCGCTGTCTCGACGCCGGCGTCGCTCCGGGAAGAGGGCTTCGAAGCCTACCTGCGCCAGGAATTCACACGCTGCGCGGAGCTTTTCGCCCGCTCGGCCCGTGGCGCGGCCGGCGAGCCCGGCGCGGCGGCTGCCGCATGGTACTCCGCCGCCGCCTGCGCCGCGCGGGCCGGCGACCGCAATCTCGCATTCCAGAACCTGGCGAGTGCGGCCGACGCCGGGTTTCGCCGAGTTCGACCGGCGAGCGCCGACATCGATCTCGAGTCCCTCCGGGCCGACCCGCGCTGGAGACCGTGGCTCGACCGAGTCCGGCTGCGGGAGGCCGCCTACCTGGCTGGCGTCAACCGCGAGATCTACCGGCTCTACGAGGAAGACGAGGCCGACCGTCCGGCTAATCCGAACGTCCAGGTAGATTTCAAATCGGTCAGCGAGCGCGACGGCGCCCGCAGGAAGCGGGTTCTCGAGCTCTTCCGCTCCGGCAGCCTCAGGGTGGCCGACGACTACTATCACGCCGCCATGATCCTCCAGCACGGAAGCACGGCCGAGGATTTCGCTCTCGCCCACCAGCTGAGCCTGAAGGCGAGTGAGCTCAATCCCGCCGATCGTGCGGCCCGCTGGCTGGCCGCGGCCACCAAGGACCGCTACCTGATGACCCTGGGAAAGCCTCAGCGCTACGGCACCCAGTTCAAGCGCGATTCGGGCGGCCCCTGGTATCTCTATCCAGTCGATCCTTCGGTCACCGACGAGGAGCGGGCCAGGTGGAACGTCCCGCCGCTGGCCGAGCTGAAGAAGCGGGCCGAGGCTCTCAATACCCCGCGGCCGAATTGAGCTTCAGGGCACGATCCAGTCGCTGGCGGCCGCCAGCCCGCCGAGAGCGCCCGCGGCGGGCTTGACGATGTAGCAGCCCTTCGAGGCGAAGCGCTGGCCGGCGCCCAGGCCGAGGCGGGGGAAGACTCCGGGGTTGGCGTCCCTTTCGGCCTCACGCTCCAGCGTCTCCACGAAATACTCGCGGGAGAAGCGGCCGGCCATGCGGCCGAGCGCGTCGTCGGCCGCGGCGAGCGTGAACAGGGTGTCCAGCTCGATGCGCTCGTGCCCGCTCGCCACGCCGCGCGACCGCAGCCAGGCGCGCGACCGCCAGCCCTGGGGGGCGAGGTTTCCGGGCAGGGCGTAGCGGAAGGTCAGGAAGGTGCGGTCGCGCAGCGCCGGCGGCAGCGCCGGCAGCTCCTCGCCGAGCAGGCTGTAGGAGAGATAGAGCCGCGCCGCGCCGCTCGCCGCGACCGCGACCGCCGGCGCCAAGGCGGCGAGATCGGCGCGGTCGAGCCACAGCACCAGCGCCGTGGGCGCCCCGGGGCCGCCCGCCAGCAGTCCGGCGGGCGGCCTCAGATCGGCGCCGGCCCTGGCTCCGCCGGCCCCGCCGGCTGCGCCGGCGCCGCCGACCACCAGGTCGTCGAGGCGCACGCCCTTGGCGCCGCGCAGCTCCTCGCGCAGCGCGGCGGCCGGCACCCGCCCCGGCGGCTGGTCGCGGAAGAGCTGGACGATCCTCGCCGGGCGGCCCTCCGAAGCCGATGCCGCCAGGTGGCGTCCGAGAGCCCGCGCCTCGAGCGTCAGGCCGGCCGACAGGTAGAGGGTCCAGGCGCCAGGCGGCGCGGCCACCGGCAGGTCGACGTTCGGGAAGACGCAAGGCACCGCGGTGCGCTCGCAGAACTCGTGCACCGGCCGCCACTCGCCGGCGCCGAGGCCGCTCAGCAGGGCGAAGACCGGCCGCTCGCCGTAGCTGCGGGCAAGCTGCGCCGCCCAGCTCGCCGGCGGCCCCTCGAGCTGCCAGACGTGGAGCACCCATTGGCGCCAGGCCTGGCGGAGATCGGCCCTGAACCCGGGCGACACCGCGGGGCGATCGAGCAGGTGGCGCGTCTCGGCGTTGCGGTAGCGGAAAAACGCCTCCGCGACGTCGAGCATCGCCCGCTTCCTGCCCGCATCGACGTCCGGCGCGACCACCACGGCGAAATGGATCGCGGCCGCATCCACGCCCGGCGCCGGCGCGGCGGAGAGCGTGCGGAGATAGGCGATGAGATCGTCGAGGTCGGGCCCGTCGAGCTCATAGCGCGGCATCAGCGGGTCGAGCGCCCGTCCTTCGGGATCGCTGCCGCGCCGCAACGCCGCCGCCAGGCTCGCGGCGGTGTAGGCCGGGCGCTCCCGCGCCGCGCGCAGCCGGCTCCAGGAGGCCTGGGAGAGCTCTTCCTGGTAGAGCTTGCCGAGCAGCTCGCCGGCCGAGGGCGGCGCGCCGGAGAACAGCGCCGGGCCGGTCACCGGCGGCACCAGGGTCCCCCCTTCGACGCCGCCGAAGCCGCTCGGCCGGTGGCAGCTCACGCAGGCGAGCCGCGCGCCGGCAACCGGCACGTCGCCCTGCGCGAGGCCGCGCAGCGGGCGGCCCGAGGGCAGCACTCCGTCGCGATAGATGCGCCGGCCCCGCTCCACCGCCGCGGCGAACGTCTCCCCGGCGACCGCTCCCCCGGGCGGCCCGCCGGCGGCCCCGGCGGCCCCGACCGCCCCGACCCCCCCGACCCCAGCAGGGGCGGCATCGGACGCGGCCGTCTCCGCGCCGGCGAGGCGGACCTCGGCCGCCAGCTCCGCGGCGCTCAGGAGGCCTTCCAGGCGCAGCCAGGGGCGCCGCGGCCCGGCATGGATGAAGGTCAAGGGCTCGTGCCGCATCTTGTTGCCGCGGTAGGCGTCGAAGGCGCGCTCGACCGCGATCACTTCTTCCAGGCGCCCGCCGAGCAGCCGCCAGCGCGGCCCCGCATCGAAGCGCCGGGCATAGTCCGCCAGCCGCGCCGGCGTGTCGAAGTCGGGATCGATCGAGATCGACACCAGGCGGGCTCGCGGCAGCTTCTCCTGGACGGCCGCGAAGGTGCCGGACATGGCCGGGCAGATCGTCGAGCAGGTAGTAAAGATGAACTGCAGCAGGACCGGGCCGCCGGCGGCCAGCTCGTCGGCCAGGCGCACCCGCGCTCCGGCCTGGTCCACCAGCGTGACGTCGGGAGGCCGGTAGTCGGCGGCCGAGCGGGTGTAGCGCCCCTCCGTGCCCGGCGCCGCGGCGGGCGCCCAGACCAGCAGGCCGCCGACCAGAGCCAGGCAGGCCAGGCGGGCTCGGCGGCGCGCGGCGAGGTGCTCAGCGGCCATCATGGTTAATGCACCGAGAAGATCGCCTCGTCGTGGTGCACCGGGTCGAACTGATAGAAGCGCAGGCGGCGCGCCGGGTCGAAGTTGAAGGTGACCTCGACCTTGTGCTGGCCGAACTTGGTGGGATCCCGCGGGTCGGCCGCCGGCACGGTGATCAGCGGCGCCGCCGGCATCGTCCCCATTGCGGGCATCGGCGCCAGCACCGGATACCAGTAGACCCGGCCGAAGGTGAACCAGCACCCCGAGCCGCCGACCTTGACCGACGACTTGAACTGGTTCTCCCAGCCGCGAGCGCCGCCGAAATCGACCACCGCGTAGCCATGCTCGAAATAGTCGCCGTTGAGCAGGGTCACCTTGACCTTGGTGCCGCGCGTCTGCCAGCGCGGGAAGATCCGCAGGTTGCCGTCCCGCCACTCGGCGTAGATCGTGTTGTTGGCGTAGAACAGGGTGAGGTCGGAGGAGTGATCGACCTCGACGCCGGTGGGCAGCTTCGTGCGGTCGATCCAGTCGAAGAAGGCCGAGCGTCCTTCCAGCAGCAGCTTCCCGAGTTTCCCCAGGTCATCCCCGCGGGCGGCGTCGCGCGCCTGGTACAAGACGTTCCACATCCGCTTCTCCGGCGCCAGGTCGCCGATCTGGGCGATCGCCTTGCGCTTCGCCTCCTCGCTCGAGCGCGGCGACGGGCCGAAGACGTTGATCTCCCATTGCGGCAGGCTCACGCCGTTGACCTTGGTCGCGGCGTCTTCCATCACCTGGGCGCGCGGCGCATGCATGCGCCAACCCCAGTTGTAGACCAGGTGGTAGTACTCGCCGGGGGCCATCTTGACCCGGAAGACGTTGCGCGTCCCGTCGCGCATCGGGAAGAAAGTCTGATCCATCGCGGCCCAGGCCTTGGCCGGCGTGCCTGTGCTCGGGTCCGAATACATGGCGAACGGCGAGAAGTCGTCCTCGCCGCGGCTCAGCACGTCCACGGTGTAGACGATCGTCCAGGGGACCTTCGGGACCTGGCTCACGTCCAGGAAGGCGGTGTCGGATTCCACGTGGATGTCGTACCAGACCTGGTGGACGTGGACCTCGCCGCCGACCACGGCACCCTTCTCGTCGTGGATCGGCCGGACCTGCTTGACCTTGTCGGGTCCGTCGTAGTGCAGCACCGGAAAGCCGCTGTAGGCGC
Organism: Thermoanaerobaculia bacterium; assembly: GCA_035544895.1. Lineage (GTDB taxonomy): Bacteria > Acidobacteriota > Thermoanaerobaculia > Multivoradales > UBA5704 > JASLEW01. The sequence continues at coordinate 14,354 of DASZZM010000091.1, read as the reverse complement.
GGCCGGCGATCGGGTTGCCTTCAAGGATGTCGATGCCGCGCTGGATCTCCTCCAGCACGACGGGCTTGCTCACCGGGGCTTCCGGGTCCTGCTGGCCGGTAAGGTACTTGTCGACCGCGTCCCAGACGCCCGCCAGATCGTCGCGCGGCGAGATCGGGCTGATCGGGCTCACCAGCGGATCGCCGTCGAGCAGGTTGTAGGGCACGGTGGGCGTGGAGGGCAGCGTATTGGGGACGAGGTTGCCGGCGGCGTCGTAGAGGTCGGTATAAATCGTCGGCAGGAAGTTCGTGCCCGGCGGGTCGAGGAACGGCTTGCTCTGCGCAAAGAGGCTCGCGCCGCTCGACACCGTCGTGGTGTCGCCGCTGGTCGTCACCGTCGAGCGCGGAGGCATCCCTTGCGGGTGAGGATGGTGGTAGGGACTGGTCGCGGGGGCGGTGCCGGCACCCGCGCCGGAGCCGGTTGTCGTGCCGGTGTCGGAGCTGGCGGCGGAGCTCCGGTCGGTGCTGGAGGTGGCGGCGGCTGCGGAGCCCGGGCCGCCCGCCAGACCCGCCGCCAGCAGGCCGGCGAGGAGCACGGCGAGCGGCGCCGGTCCGCGGCGGCGCGGCGGCCCTTCGACCCGGCTGCCGGCAGCCACCCAGGAGAGGCGGGCGGCCAGCCAGGCGGCGCTCGAGCGCGCCGGCGCCGAGCCCCACAGGCCGACCGCGTCGTTGCCGTAGCGCACGATGCCGCGCGAGCAGTCCTCGACGGGTGTGGCGCCGTGATGGCCCGGGTGAGCGAAGAGGCCGCGGTGCAGGGCCTCGATCGCCGCCGGCTCGCCGGTGAGGAAGAGCCAGCCCGGCCGGGCGCCGTGCCGGGCTGCGAAGTCGCGCAACGCGCGCGGCGTGTCGCGCTCGGGATCGACGGTGATCGAGTACATGAAGGCGTCGCGCCCCAGGCGGTCGCCAAGCGCCTTCTGGACTTCGGCCAGGCTGGCGGTCACCGGGTTCGCGGCTTCGCCGGCGATCGACATGAAATTGATCATCACCGTCTTGCCCTGGACCAGGTCGCGATAGAACAGCGCCTGGCGGTTCTCGTGCGAGCAGACCAGGACGTTCGGGAAGGTTCCTGCCGCCGCGCCGCAGGCGCCATTGCGGAGAGCAGCGGGAGCGGCGCCGGGCTGCTGCGCGGAGGCGGCGGCGGAGCCGATGCCGGGGACTGCCGCCACGGCCGCGCCCTTGGCGATGGCGGTCAACATTTCTCTTCTGTTCATGGCCGCATTCCTCTCCAGATCAAGGCTTGGTCGGCGGCGTCGGCGGCGGCCCCTGGTCTTCCTGCGCCGTGGGGCTCGCCGGCCGCGGTTCCAGGTGCGGGAGCTCGTCGGGCTTGTGATAGACCTCCGAGGCGTCGCGCGGTCCGGCGAAACCCTTGCCCCGCTCCATGATGTCCCAGCGCACCATCATCGCGTGGTCCTCGTGCACCACGTTGTGGCAGTGCATGATGTACTTGCCCAGGAAATCGGTCCAGTGCATGTAGATCTTGATCTCGTCGCCCGGCAGCAGGGTGGCGATGTCCCGCCGCTTGCCGCCCATGAAGCGGTTTACCGGTTTCTTCGCCGCGCCGGGAGTGAAGTAGCTTTCCAGCTCCGACTTGACCGTCGCGGCATCGCCGGTGTCCTCGCCGGTGCCGGCCTGGACGTCGCCGTAGCGCACCGGCCGGCCGTTGACCTCGAGCAGCATGTACTCGGTGAAGTGGCTGTGGATGGGATGGGACCAGTTGTTGCCGCCGTTGCGGATCGTCCAGATCTCCGAGGTGCCCTGCTCGATGCCGGCGTCGATGCGGTTGGGCTCGAAGATCCGGCCGTTGACCGTCCACAGGCCCCCCACGTAGTCGAAGACGAAGGTCCGCTCCCGCTTGACCAGGCTCATGTCGATGGGCGGCAGCGGGCGGAACTTGTCGGGGACGCGGCTGGGGTCCTTGCCGCTGGCCGCGACGACCTGGAACTGGATGAGCGGGTCGCCTTGCCCCCAGAGGCCGCCCATGGGGCCCTGGCCCTGGATCTGCCGCAGCTTGTTCAGCAGCTCGACCTTGGCGCCCACGTTGTACTGCGCGAAATCGATGATCACGTCGACGCGCTGCGCCACGCTCAGGTAGATGCTCTCGGCTTCGAGCGGCGCGGGGAGGAAGTTGCCGTCGCCGGTGATGACGGTGAAGTTCTTCCCGGAGCTCAAGAAGAGCTGGTAGAACCGCGACGGCCCGCCGTTCAAGATACGGAAGCGGTACTTGCGCCTCTCGACCTGGAAGAAGGGCTGGATGCGGCGGTTGACCGTGTAACGGTCGCCCAGGATGCCGGCGGTGTTGAACGGGCTCCACCGCGCCTGGCCGTTGGCGTCGAACATCACGTCATGCAGGATGAGCGGCACGTCGTACTTGCCGCTGGGCAGGCCCCAAGCGGGCGGCGGGTCGTTTTCGTTGCCGGTGTCCTCTTCGTCGAAAAGCAGGTAGAAGCCGTCCAGCCCCGCGTAGACGTTGGTGGCGGTGAAGTCGAGGCGGTGATCGTGGTACCACAGCGTCGCCAGCTTCTCGCGGGGGTCGTGTCCGGAGGGGAAGTTGCAATAGTGATGGTCCCAGAACTCGCCGGAGTCGATCCAGTCCTGGGGGCTGCCGTCGCTCTCCGAAGCGGTGTGCCCGTTGTGGAGGTGGCTGCTGGTCGAGGGCAGGGCGAAGCCGACGTGGCCGGCCCCGACCGGCGGCAGGGCGTTGATGCGCCGCACCAGGACGGGCTCGCCGTAGCGCGCCAGGTAGGTGGGCCCCGGGGTCGAACCGTCGCAGCCCCACGACCAGCTCCCGGCGTTGTAGGGCGGGTCCGGGTGATAGACCCAGCGGAACTCCTGCTCGCGGATCTCGTAAAACTTCTTCGGCGGGAACTCCTCGTAGCGCTGGTGGGCGCGCGGGTCGGGCGGCGGATCGAGCGCCGCGACCGGCTGCTTGATCGGCGGCACGAACAGCGGCGCGACGAAGGGCCGCGCCTTGGGGCTCGGGGTCTGCGCGTCGGGAGGCTCTCCGTCCGGCGGGCAGAGGTACTTCAGCAGCTCCTTCGGGTCCTGGGCCTCGACGCCGCGGCGCGCCAGCAAGGCCGCACCGCCGGCCGCCAGGCCGATCTTCAAGCAATCACGCCTCTGGATCATCGGCGACTCCCTGGCCGTCGCGAAAGGCCCGCCCTCGGCGGGTCCTCGCCGCGGCGGGGCCGAGACTTCGGCCCGTGCACCGCCGGTGGCCGGTCAACTGCTGAGCAAGGTTTTGCTATCGCGGTCAAAGGCTAGCAAGCCCGCCTCGCCAACGGCAAGCCGCGGCCGGCCCCCCAAGCCGCGGCCCGGGCCAGCCAGCCCTCCGGACAGAGACCGTAAGCTATTGAAAGACAAGCTATTTACGCGGCTCCATGCGGACCCGGCGGCGCCCTCGCGGTGAATCCAAAATAGGCCCCGAGGACCGCTCCGGCCATCACCCCTCGGACTTTCGCCGGGGAAGCCCGGGCATCGGCACGGCAGCCGTCGCGCGGTCCCCCGCTGTAGTAGGCTCCGCCGGATGAGCGAGAAGATCAGGACTGCCATCAGCCCGACGCGCGAGGAGAACTACGCCGAGTGGTATCAGGCGGTAATCGCCGCCGCCGACCTGGCCGAGAGCTCGCCGGTGCGCGGCTGCATGGTCATCAAGCCGTGGGGCTACGCCATCTGGGAAAACCTCCAGCGCGCGCTCGACGCGATGTTCAAGGCCACCGGCCACCAGAACGCCTACTTCCCGCTGTTCATCCCGCTCTCCTTCCTCGCCAGGGAGGCCGAGCACGTCGAAGGGTTCGCCAAGGAGTGCGCGGTCGTCACCCATCACCGCCTGGAGCTCGACGAGAAGGGCAAGCTCGTGCCCGCCGGCGAGCTCGAGGAGCCGCTCGTCGTGCGGCCGACCTCGGAGACCATCATCGGCCATGCATTCTCGCGCTGGGTGCGCAGCTACCGCGACCTGCCGCTGCTCATCAACCAGTGGGCCAACGTCGTGCGCTGGGAGATGCGCACCCGCATGTTCCTGCGCACTACCGAGTTCTTGTGGCAAGAGGGGCACACCGTTCATGCCACCGGCGAGGAGGCGCTCGCCGAGACCATGCGCATGCTCGGCGTCTACGCCGACTGCGCCGAGAGCTGGGCCGCCATGCCGGTCGTCCAGGGCGAAAAGACCGCCGGCGAGAGCTTCCCCGGCGCGGTCAACACCTTCTCGATCGAGGCCATGATGCAGGACCGCAAGGCGCTGCAATCCGGCACCAGCCATTTCTTCGGCCAGAGCTTCGCGCGCGCCAGCGAGATCCAGTTCCTCGACCAGCAAGGCACCCTGCAGCACGGCTGGACCACGAGCTGGGGCATGTCCACCCGCATGATCGGGGGCATCATCATGACCCACGGCGACGACGACGGCCTGGTCTTGCCGCCGCGGCTGGCGCCGGCCCACCTCATCATCCTCCCGGTCCTGCACAAAGAGGAAGTCCGGCAGAAGGTGGTGGATTATTGCCAAGCGCTGGCCGCCGAGCTGCGCGCCCGGCACTTCGCCGGGCGGCCGGTCGAAGTCGTCGTCGACGACCGCGACCTGCGCGGCGGCGAGAAGCTGTGGCAATGGATCAAGAAGGGCGCTCCGCTCATCGCCGAGATCGGTCCCCGCGACATCGACAAGGACTCGATCACGTTCTTCCGCCGCGACCAGGGCCCGAAGGCCAAGCAGGGCAAGCCGCGGACCGAGCTCGTCGCCACCATCGGCGAGATCCTGCAGTCCATGCAAGACGGCCTTCTGGAGCGCGCCAGGGCCTTCCGCGACCGCCATACCAGGCTGATCGACACCAAGGAAGACTTCTACGCCTTCTTCACCCCGGAGAGAGAGGACCCCAACGCTCCCCCGCCGCTGCATGGCGGCTTCGCCATGACCCATTTCAGCGGCGAGGCCGAGCTCGAGGCCCGCATCAAGCAAGATCTCGCGGTCACGGTGCGCTGCATCCCGCTCACCTCCGCCTTCGGCGACGACGGCAAGCCGGGCACCTGCCCCTTCACCGGCCAACCGAGTCCGCGCCGAGTGCTGTGGGGCAAGTCGTACTGAGGAGATCGAGGCGCCGGCGCGGGCCGCCCGAACCGGGTTAGACTTCCCCGGAATGGTCCAGGAGTTTCTCCAGCGCTGTCTGCTCCTCGATCTCGAGACGTCCCGCGCCGAGCGCATCAGCGAGGCGCGTATCCTGAAGATCGGCGCCCTCTACCGCGGCCGGTGCTTCGAGTGGCACGGCAATGCCGCGCTCGCGGATGCCCTGGCCCGGCTCGACGAGTTCGCCTCCGGCGCCGACTTCGTCCTCGGCCACAACGTGCTGGCGCACGACCTGCCGATCCTCGCCGGGTCCGCGCCGCGGCTCGCCCTGCTGGGCAAACCGGCGATCGATACCCTGCTGCTGTCGCCGCTTGCCTTTCCCGAAAATCCCTACCATCGCCTGGTCAAGGGCTACAAGCTGGTGCGCGACGCGGCCAGCGATCCGGTAGCCGACGCGCGGCTGGCGGGAGAGCTCTTCTCCGATGAATGGAGGAGCTTCGCCAGGCGGGCGGCGAACGAGCCCGCGGAGCTCGCGTTCTATGCCTTCTGCTTCGGCGCCCTGCGCGGCCTCGCCGGGGTCTTCTCGCTCCACGCCGGACGGCCGGCGATGGACGTCCGCGAGGCAGGCGAGTACCTGGCGACGAGCCTCCACGGAGAGGTCTGCGGCCCCGCCTTGGCGAGGCTCGCCGCCAGCGGGCTGGCGCGTCCCGAGGACAGGCCGGCCTGGGCGTTCGCCGCCGCCTGGCTGCGCGTCGCGGGCGGCAGCTCGGTGGTGCCGCGCTGGGTGGCGGAGCAGCATCCGTCGGCGGTCGGGCTCCTCGACGCCCTGCGCTGCCGCCCCTGCCCAGGCCTGGGCTGTGACTACTGCCGCACCCGGCATGACCTCGAAGGCCGCCTGCGCCGATTCTTCGATTTTGCCGAGTTCCGTCGCCTGCCACAGGCTCCGGGCGGCGGCAGCTTGCAGCGCGAGCTCGTCGACCGCAGCCTGCAAGGCAGGCCGCTCCTTGCCATCCTCCCCACGGGCGGTGGCAAGTCGCTCTGCTACCAGCTCCCCGCCCTGATTCGCCACGACCAGCGCGGGCTGCTGACCATCGTCATCTCGCCGCTCCAGGCCCTGATGCAAGACCAGGTGGAGCAGCTCAATCACCGCCTCCGGGCCGACCGGGCGGCGGCCGTCAACGGCCTGCTCACGCCACCTGAGCGCGGCGCCGTTGCCGAGAAGGTGCGCCTCGGCGAGGTGGCGATCCTCTACGTCTCCCCCGAGCAGCTCCGCAACAGGTCCTTCAGGAACACGATCGAGCAGCGTGAGATCGGCGCCTGGGTGTTCGACGAGGCCCATTGCCTGTCGAAGTGGGGGCACGACTTCCGTCCGGATTACCTCTACGCCAGCCGCTTCATCCGCGAGCTGGCGGCGCACCAGCGGCGTCCGGTGCCGCCGATTGCCTGCTACACCGCGACCGCCAAGCCGGACGTCCGCGCCGGGATCGTCCAGCATTTCAAGGGCGAGCTCGGCATCGATCTCGAGGAGCTCGGAGGCAACCTGCGCCGCCAGGAGCTCGCCTTCGCGGTCGAGAGTGTGCCGGCGCCGGCCAAGCTGCCGCGCATCCTCCGCGCCCTGCGCGCACAGCAGGCGGAAGGGACCGGCTCCGCGGCCGTGGTGTACTTCTCCACTCGCGCCGGCGCCGAGCGGGCGGCCTGCTCGCTGGCCGACAATGGGATGCCCGCCGTGGCTTTCCACGCCGGCATCCGGCCGCCAGACAAGCGCCGCATCGTCGAGGAGTTCGTGCGCGGCGACCTGCGGGTCGTCTGCGCCACCAACGCCTTCGGCATGGGAATCGACAAGAAGGACGTGCGGCTGGTCGTCCACGCCGACGTTCCCGGCTCGCTCGAAAGCTATCTCCAGGAGGCCGGACGAGCCGGGCGCGACGGCCGGTCCGCCAGGTGCCTGTTGCTGTTTTCCCAACCCGATGTCGAGCGCCAGTTCAAGCTGGCGGCCGAGAGCCGCCTGAGCCGGCGCGACATCAATCAGATCCTGCGCGGGCTGCGGCGCCTCGCCGATCCACGTCGCGGCCGCGGCGCCGGCGACGGCGACCCGAAGGTGGTGGTCACCAGCGGCGAGCTGCTGGCCGACGAAGAGGTCGAGACTAGCTTCGACGCCGGCGACCGCGGCGCCGACACCAAGGTCAAGACGGCGGTCGCCTGGCTGGAGCGGGCGAAGCTCGTCGAGCGCCACCAGAACCACACTCGAGTTTTCCAGGGGCGTCCCCTGGTCGCCACCCTGGAAGAGGCCGCCCGGCGCATCGATCTGATCAAGCCCCCGCTTTCGGCCTTCAGGCGCACGCTCTGGCTGGCCATCCTCTCGGCGATCTTCAACTGCGAGCCCGACCAGGGGCTGACGGCCGACCAGCTCGCCGAGCTGCCACCCTGCAAGCCAGCGAAGCAGGGGGAAGAGGACGGCGAGGAGGAGGAATCGGAAGACAAGGAGAAGGCGGGCGAGAAGGTGTTGCGCATCCTCCATCAGATGGCGGAGCTGCGGTTGATCGAGAGCGGGATGCGGCTCACCGCTTACGTGCGGCCCGGCGGCAAGCGCTCGTCGCCAGCCGTCTTCGAGGAGGTCTGCGCGCTCGAGCGCGAGATCCTCGCGACGCTGGCGGCCGAGCTACCCGAGGCGGGCGACGGCCACCCGGTCGCGCTCTCCTTGCGCTGGCTCAACCAGCTCGTCCTGGACCGTCTACCCGGTGGCGCGCCGCGCAGCCATCCCAACGATCTGCGGCGGCTGCTGCTGAGCCTGTCGCGCGAGGGCAAGGCCCGGCCGGGCAGGCCGGGCAGCCTCGAGCTGATTTCCCGCTCGCGGCAGCACCACGACCTGCGCCTCGACAGCGGCTGGCAGGAGATCGACGAGCTGTCCCGGCGCCGACAGGAGATCGCCTCGCGAGTGCTGACCGCGCTGATCGGCCGCGCGCCCTCCGCTTCCTCGGGCGCCGTGCTGGTGGAGTTCGGTATCGCGGAACTGATCGCGGCGCTGGCCCAGGACCTGAGACCCGGGCCGGGGATCGACGAGCCGCTGCCGGCCGTCGAGCGGGCGTTGCTCTTCTTGCACGAGCAGAAGGTCATCCAGCTCCAGCACGGGCTCGCCGTCTTCCGCCAGGCGATGACCATCCGCATCCTTCGCGGGAAGGAGGCGAAGGAGAAGCGCCGGACTTACACCAAGAGGGATTTCCTGGACCTCGGCGACCATTACGCCGAGCGCACTTTTCAGATCCACGTCATGGCCCGCTATGCCGAGCTCGGCCTAACCGACGGCCAACGCGCCCTCGAGCTGGTCGACGACTACTTCGAGCTCGACAAGCGGAGCCTAATCCAGCGGCACTTCGCGGGCGAGGCAGCCATGCTCGCCCGCGCCACCGGGCGGGAGTCCTTCCGCGCCGTGGTCGAGAGCCTGAACAACCAGTCCCAGATCGCCCTGGTCACCGTGCCCGTCGAGGCCAATCTGCTGGTCCTCGCCGGTCCCGGCGCCGGCAAGACCCGGGTCGTGGTGCACCGCTGCGCCTACTTGCTGCGCGTCGAGAGGGTGCCGGCGCACGCCATTCTTGTGGTCTGCTTCAACCGCAGCGCGGCCCGCGAGATCGCCTGCCGGCTGCGGCGGCTGGTCGGCGACGACGCGCGCGGCGTCATCGTGCAGACCTATCACGGCCTGGCCCTGCGCCTGACCGGCAGGTCCCTGTCCGCGGCCTGCCAGGGCGGCGGCGAGCCCGACTTTGCAAGTCTGATCGACGATGCCAACGAGATCCTGCGCGACGCGGCCGGAGGCGAGGGAGGAGAGGGAGGGGAGGGTGGTGATGGCGGCGAGGAGACAGCTCTGCGCGACCCGCTGCGGGAACGACTGCTGGCCGGCTTCAGCCATATCCTGGTCGACGAATACCAGGACATCAACTCGGCCCAGTACGAGCTCGTGTCGAACCTTGCCGGCCGGACCGTTCAGGAAGCGGAGCGCAAGCTCGCGATCCTGGCGGTGGGGGACGACGATCAGACCATTTACGGTTTCAACGGTGCCAAGGTGGCGTTCTTGCAGCGGTTTCGGGAGGATTACAGCGCCGCGGTGCACTACCTGGTCGAGAACTTCCGTTCCAGCGCCCACATCATCGACTGTGCCAACCGGCTGATCAGGCACAATCCCGGCCGCATGAAGCACGACCACCCCATCCGCGTCGACGACGCGCGCGCCCGGCAGCCCGCGGGCGGCCGCTGGACGGCCCTCGATACCGCCGGACGCGGGAGGGTGCTGCTGCTCACCGTCGCCGATGCCCCAGGGCAGGCGGCTGCCGCGGTCGGACGCCTTGGTGAGCTGCGACGCCTCGACGACGAGCTTTTTGCCTGGCGCGATTGCGCCATCCTCGCCCGCACCCGCCGCGAGCTCGAGCCCATCCGCGCGCTGTGCGAGAGCCAGGAGATCCCGGTCACCTGGTGCGCCGACCGCGAGCAACTGCCGCCGCTGCACCGCGTGCGCGAGATCTCCGCCTGCCTCGAGTCCCTGGCGGCGCGCGGCACTTCCGGCTGCCGCGCCAGCGAGCTCCTTGCCGAGCTTGCCGGCTGCGCCGCCGCCGATGGGCTGCGGGCCAATCCCTGGACCTCGATGCTGCACGAGCTCCTCGCGGAATGGCGCGACGAGACCGGCGATGAGGAGGCCGCGCCCGGCGAGGTCGTCGACTTCCTCTACGACGCCTTGGCGGAACGGCGGCGGGAACCGGCGCGCGGCGACGGCGTCTACCTGGGAACGGTCCACGCCGCCAAAGGGCTCGAGTTCACGCACGTCGTCATCGCCGACGGCGGTTGGATGACGCGAGGCGATGCGGACGACGAGGACGAGCGCCGCCTGTTCTACGTCGGCATGACACGTGCCCGCGAGACGCTCACCCTCCTCCACCGGCGCGACGAGCACAATCCTCACCTTCGCCTGCTCCAGCGCGGCGCCGCCTGCCCGCTCCAGGACTGCCTTCCCGACGCTCTCCCGCCCACCGGTTCGCCGGGGCGGCTCCGCCAGGCTCTCGAGGACCTCGATTCCTTCGTGATCCTCGAGCCCAGGACCGAGGCGCCGCCCCCCTGGGTTCTCGCCCGCCGCTTCGCCATCCTCGGCCTGGGTGATTTCTTTCTCGACTTTGCCGGCCGGCGGCCACCCGGAGACCCGATCCATCGGCAGCTCGCAATGCTCCACCCCGGCGACCTGCTCGCGGTGCGGCTCAACGACGGCGGCACGGTCGAGTTGCTCGACGGCACCAGGCTGCCGGTTGCGGCCCTCTCGCAGGGCGGTCGCAAGAGATGGACGGATGCTCTCTCACGGAACGTGGAGGTGCGCGTCCTGGCGCTCGTCGAACGCCGCAAGGACGACTCGGAGCCCCGCTACCAGGTCTACCTGCGCTGCGAGCGCTGGCACGTGCCCCTGGTCGAGATCTGCTACCGTGAGGCGCCGGCGGGCCCCGCGGAGAAGCCTGGCGGACACGCGGCGGGACACTAGCGGCCGATGGCTGACATCGGGCTTGGCGGCAGCATGCCCGGCCGCCACGCGAAGCTGGACTGGTTCGTCGCCGCCGCCGGTATCGCCTACTGCGCGACCGTCGTCTTCGTCACGCTCCATCACGAGTTCTGGGAGGACGAGGTCCGCACCTGGAGCATCGCCCGGGAGGCCGGATCGCTGCCGGAGCTCTTTGCCGGCATCCGCGACGACGGCCACCCGGCCCTGTGGTACCTGGTGCTGTTTGCCGGCACCCGCGCGAGCGCCTCCCCCGCCGTCTTGCCGGCATGCAGCCTGCTCGTCGCCGCCGCCGCGGTCGCCTGCTTCCTCGTCTGGTCGCCTTTCGGCCGGTGGCTGAAGCTCCTGTTCCTGTGCGGCGTGCTGCCTCTCTACGAGTACTCGGTGATGGCGCGCAACTACGGCCTCGTCATGCTGACCCTGTTCGCCGTCTGCGCCCTCTACTCGCGGCGAATGGAACGCCCGCTGCCCCTCGCCCTGGCCTTGGCGCTGCTGGCCAACACCTCGGCGCACGGCACGATCGTGGCCGCGGGCTTTGCCGCCTCCGCCGTGGCGGAGTGGCTCTTCGGCGGCGGCCGGCGCGGCGCGCTACCGGGCGGCCTGCGCGGCCGCGAGGCTCGCCGCACTGGCCGGGCAGAGGAAGGCACACCGGCGCCGGCTCGCCAAGCCTCCGTCTGGAGCGCGGCCGCGGCCCTGCTCGTCGTCGCCGCCGGTTTCGCGGCAGCCTGTCTCGTCGCCTGGCCGGACAGCGCTTCGACCATCTTCCACCCGGAAAGGCTCACTGTTCCCGACACTCTGCACGCCCTCGGCCACTTCCTGAGAGATCCAGCGCACTCCTTCCAGCGGGTCCTCTGGGGCAGGGGCACGCCGCTCCTGGCGCTGGCCGGAGCAGCGCTCGTCTGGCTGGTCGCGCTGGCGCTGCTCGACAAGCCCTACCTGCTGGGCGCCTTTCTCTGCGGGGCGGCGGGGCTGTCGCTCTTCCTCGATCTCGTCTACCGCGGCCCGCAACGCCATCAGGGGGTCCTGGTGCTCCTCATCGTGGCCGTCGCCTGGCTGGCGCCCGCCGCTCGCGGCGCCGCCCTCTGGCCGCCCCTGGCGAAAAGCGTGGCCGGGCTCCGGCGCTTCGCCTTGCCCGCGGCGCTCGCCGCTCTCCTGGCGACGCACGCGGTCCGTGCCCTTGACGCCATCCGCTTCGACCTCGGGCACGACATGACCTCCGCGAAGGCCTTCGGCGAGCTGCTTCACCAGCGGTACGGCAACGCCATCGTCATGGGCGAGCCCGACAGCCCGCTCGAGTCGCTGCCTTTCTATGCCCCCAACCCGATCTACATCCCGCGCGAGAACAGGTTCGGGGACTGGACCCGCTTCACCGCGGACAACCGGAAGGAGCTCTCGCTCGGCGAGCTCGTGCGCATCGGCAAGGCGCTGCACGAGCAGTCCCGCCAGCCGGTGCTGCTCGCGCTCGGCCACGACCTCGGCGGCGACCCGCCGATCGTCTTTGGCTACGGCAGCGTCTTCACCTGGTCGCGCACGGACCGCGCCCTGCTGCGCCGCGAGACCGAGCCCGTGGCCAGCTTCCAGAGCGCGGCGACCGAGAGGTACGAGGTGTTCAGCTTCCGGTAGCCCGCCCGCGCGGCTGGCTCCGATCGACTGCCGATCGATTGCCGATCGACTGCCGATCAACCGCCGATCAACCGCCGACTTGCCGCCGCCGCCGCCGACCTACCGCAAGGCGACTCCGAGGATGCGTCCTTCGTTGCCGGCGGGCTGGAGGACGCCGAGGAGATGGGCGAGGGTCGGCGCGATGTCGAGGGTCGAGACACGGTCGCGGTAGCGGCCCGGACGGATGCCGGCGCCGGCAATCAGCAGCGGTACGGAAGTGTCGTAAGCGTAGGGGCTGCCGTGCGTGGTGCCGGTCAGCTTGCCCGGGACCCAGAACGGATCGCTCACCAGCACCACATCGCCGCTGACCTTGGGGTGGAAGCTGCGCTCGATCCGCCGGCCGATATCGGTATGAGGCAGCTCGCCGGCGAGGATCTGGGTGCGCGTATAGGCGGCGTAGATGCCGGGCAGCCGGGCGACCGCCGCGGCCGCGACCTCCTCGGCGCGTGCCGCCGCAGCGCCCTTGGCCGCGAGGCCGGCGACGTTCAGGTAGAGATTCTCCTCCACCAGGTCTTCGACCCAGTCGCCCGCCCCGAAGGCGCCGGCAAGCGCCTTGGCGGCGGCGTTTTTCAATACGTCCTCCGAATAGGCCCCGGCCGGGAACCGGGCTTCCTTGAGCGCGCCGGGCACGGGCGCCACGCCATGATCGGCGGTGACCACCAGGGTCACGCTCGCCAGGCCGCCAGGGACGGCGCGCGCCAGGAAATTGAGAAAGCCGCTGAGCTGCCGGTCGGTGCGCACCGAGACGTCCAGCACCTCCGGGCTGTCGGGTCCGAAGGCGTGGCCGATGTAGTCGTTGCTCGACAGGTTGATCGCCAGCAGGTCGGGGGTCGCGCCCCGGCCGAGCTTCTCGCGGGCGACGAGCTCGCGGGCGGTGTCGAACACGAAGTCGTTGCCGAAAGGCGTGGTGGTGAAGGCGAGGTAGAAGTTCTGGCCAGGCTTCTGGCCGCCGCCGTTGACCAGGTGGGGAAAGCCGGTTCCCAGGGCCCACGGGTCGTTGGCGAACCGGCTGCCCGGCGTCCACAGCCGGGCGAGAGCCGACCGGGGGACCGACAGCAGCCACTCCTTGCCGAACCAGGCGTCGACCGGATGCCTGGAGTTGAGCTGCGCGACCCATTCGGGAAGGGTCCCGTCCGGGCGGTAGAACTTGCTGCTGATCCAGCCGCCCTGCTCGTCGTCGAACCACAGCACGCCGTCGGCAAGCCGGCCGGCCATCAAGATTGCGGCGCGGTCCTTGATCGCCAGCGCCCAGACCTTGGCGCGGCCGCCGGTCGCCATCTTGAGCTCGTCGCCCACCGTGCTGACCCTGAGCGTCGCCGGCGAGACGCCCGTCCGCGGCGGGTTTGCAGGCTCCGCCGCGGCAACCCCCACCAGCGGGCTGTCGGGGTCTTCGACACAGTACCTGCGCTTGCCGGGCCCGAGACCGCGGTCGAACCAGTAGTTGCCCACGATCCCGGACTTGTAGGGAGGGGCGCCGGTCAGCAGGACCGAGTGGCCGGGGCCGGTGAAAAGCGGAAAGTGGTCGTGGTGAGCATCCGCGAAGTAGGCCCCGCGCTCCATCAGGTAGCGGAACCCGCCCACCTTGGCCGCGCCGCCGTCTGCTCCTGTCACCGCCGGCAGGTAGAGATCGGCGAAGCGCGTCAAGTAGTCGGCCCGGAACTGATCGATCGAGATGAGGACCACCAGCCGCGGCCGCGGCCCGGCCGGCACGGCCGCGGGATTCCCGGCGGCAGCGGGGTTGCCGGCGACCGCGCGCTTAGCGACCTCGTTCCCGGCCGTCGCCGCGGTCGAGGCCAGGAGAGCGCCGAGGACGAAGAGTCTGGCGAGCGGCGCACGGAGCCGAGGCCTCGACAGCCGAGAGGCGAAGCGAAGGCGTCCAGGCTGCACGCGCATGAAATCTCCCATCTCCCGAGGGTGCGAAGTGAAGGCCGTGGGCCTTCTAGTAGATCGATTCCATGATAGCGTATCAATATCAAGCAACCGACAACGACTCCAGGCCGTAGGTCCACTTCATGACCACGGGCTCTTGATTGAGTTCTTCAAGATGGCGTTCGATCCGTTGCCGCAGTTCGGCTTTCGA
>DASZZM010000090.1:0-29838 GCA_035544895.1 Thermoanaerobaculia bacterium | reverse complement strand
GTTTGGCGAGTTGACGTCCAAACGTGTGCGCCGGGATTCGTTCCACAGTGTCGAGGATCTGGAGACCGCGATTGCGGAGTTCCTGGCGACGTGGAATGAGCATCCCCGACCCTTCCTCTGGACGGCGACAGTGGAATCCATCAAGGAGAAACTCTCTCGCTGCCGCCAGACGCTCGAACAGATTCAGCCCGGCTGCACTCGGCCGCGCAGCCGCAAAGGGCAGAAAACGTTGTCCAGCTAATTCCTGGACACTACACTAGCGAGCATGCGCACGGGGAGGCTCTGGCGGGGCGCAGCAGCGGCTCCGGATCTGCTGGTCATCGCCGGCTGGTGGGCACTGATCTGCACCATCGGCTTCTGGCGCAAGGATTTCTGCGGTGATGGCGTCCGCCACCTGCCGGCGATTCTCGAGTCGGCTTACCCGCACCTGGGAGAGCCGAGGTGGCTTTTCCTGCCCGCGCTCCTCTTCATCGTCCTGAGGCCCGCGGTGGCGCTCGGCCTCGTCCACGACGTCGAAGGGCTGACGCGCCTCATGATGGCGGCGACGGTCGTCGCCGCCGGAGTCTACCTGCTTGCAGTACGGGCCTGCCTTGCCGCGCGCGGAATCGCGCCGGGCCGGAGGGCAGTCGCCCTCGCCGTCGCCGGCGGCAGCGCGGGTCTCTTGGTGAGCGCGACGGACCTGATGGAGCCGATCTTCGGGGCGATGCTGGTCGCGGTCGGGCTGGCCGTCGCGGCCAGGCGCGCGTCCGCACCGGGCGCCTCCGCCGATGATTGCGGGCGCGCGCTGCTCTCGGCCACCGCCGCGATCGCGGCGGCGACACTTCTCTATCAGGGGCTGCTGTTGGGCTTGGGATTGGTTCCGCTGGTGGTCCCTGGCCGCACGCTGCGGGATCGCCGAGCCTTGGCCCAAGCGGCGCTCATCCTGGCCGCCGTACCGCTGGTGATGGTCGGCGCGCTGTCGGCGAGTGGCAACAGCATCGGCCGCGCGGTGGCGCGCTCGGTCCTTGCCGAGGAAAACCCGCTCTATCGCTCGTACCTCGGCAAACCGGGGTTCACGCCCTACCTGGTGGCTCTGGCCGCAGGCCCTCCGCTGGGAGTCGTCACCCTGGGCCAGCACCGGGGATTTCGGGGCGTGCTGGCCGACCTCCACACGACGGCGACGCGCTGGCCGGCGCTGCTTCTGCTGGCGCGCCTCGGCTTCGCGATGGCAGTGTTGGCTGCCGGCGTCATCGCGGCCTGGCGCCGGCGCGACTGGCCGCTGCTGTGGTCCTTATTCGCGCTACTGGTTCTGCCCGTGATGTTTCGCCCCCAGCTACACGGATACATCAAATTTTACGTTCTGCTACCGATCGTACTGGCCTTTGGCGCGGCGCGCGCATCCCCGGCCGCGGCGGCAGCAGTGGCAGCCCTTCTGCTGGCGCTGAACGCAGGCCCTCTGCTGGCCAGCCTCCCGGCGCAGCAGCGGTTCTATGGCGACCGCGTCGAGGCATACGCCCGGGCCGACGCGCATAGCTGTTGGCTGACCACCGGCTGGGTGCCTACCTTCAGTTTCCGCTGGCCCGGCGCGGTCTGCCCGATCCTGGGTTCGCTGGCGAAGGGCAGCGGAGAGGATGTCGAGCGCGTGACTGCCGCCGGCCGGGCCGCGCTAACCGCGTGCCTCGAGGATTGTTTTTGCCGCTCCTCGGCCGTGTTCACCGACGACATGACCGAATCGGCGAGGCCGCTGGTTGCGGATTCCGCGCGGCACTTCGGCTATACGGCCGTGGATCTCCAGGCCGTGGTGCTGCCCGTGCAGCGGGCGCGGCTCGCGTCGCGCGCCGGCTCGACGCTGCCGGTCTACCAGTATCCGCCCGACGAGCAGCGAAGGCGATGCGAGCTGATGCCGCGCCATCGGTGAGCGAGGAGCCGCCCGCCTTGCCAGCCCAAGTCTTCGGCCGTGCGTGAGTAGCGGGGTTAGATGCATCGCCTGGTCTACCTCTGCGACTGGCTGCCCCCCGATTTCGGCGCGGTGGGCCAGTACAGTCTGCTGTTCGCCCGCGAGCGCGCCGAGGCGGGCGAGGACGTGGTGCTCGCCGGCCTTTCCTCCCGAGGCGACGCGACGAGCGACGAGGAGGTGGGGCGGGGACGGCTGCGCGTGGTGCGCCGCCGGGCGCCGGCCTACGACCGTTCGGACTTGCGCGCCCGGGCGCTGTGGACGGTGCGCACCAACCTGGGGCTGCTGTGGCGGGTGCGCGGGCCGCTGCGCGCCGCCGACGAGATCCTGATCACCGGCAGCCCTCCATTCCTGCTCCACCTGGTCGCGCCGCTCTCCGCCCTGCTGCGCAAGCCGCTCGTCTACCGCATCACCGACTTCCACCCCGAGTGCTTGATGGCGGAGCTCGGCGAGCGCGGCCGCGTGGGCTGGCCGCTGCGCGCCTTCTACCGGCTGACCGCCGCCTTGCGCCGCCGGGTGGACCGTTTCGAGGTCCTGGGCGAGGACCAGCGGGAGCGCCTGCTCGCCCTGGGTATCCCCGGCGAGCGGATCGTCTTGAAGCGCGACCTCTCGCCGGTCGAGATCCCGGCGCACACGCCGCCGCTCGACCGCCCGCCCGAGCTCGCCGGCCGCCGCCTGCTCCTCTACTCCGGCAACTTCGGCGTCGCCCACGAGCACGAGACCTTCGTGGCCGGCTACGCGCTCCACCACAGCCGGGGCTCGGGCCGGGTCGGTCTCTGGCTCAACGCCGCCGGCGCCCGCGCCGACCTCGTCGAGCGGGAGCTGCGCGGCCGGGACCTCCCCGTCCACCGCGGCCGGACCCTGCCGCTGGAGCTTCTGCCGCGCCTCCTCGTCACCCCCGACGCTCACCTAATCACCCTGCGTGACCCCTTCGTCGGCTACGTCCTGCCTTCCAAGGTCTATGGCTGCCTGCTCTCGGGCCGCGACATCCTCTACGTCGGGAGCGCCCGCTCCGACATCCACCTGCTCTGCTCGCGAGGCCGCGCCGAAGGCTACTGGCGCGTCGACGCCGGCGACGCCGAGGGAGTGGCTCGCGCGCTCGAGGAGATCGCCAACCGGGGAGAGGCTAAGGGCTAGAACGCGTGGGTGCTGCCGAAGGAGAAGACCAGGCCGCGGTGGCCCAGTGGGTCGCGGTTGAGCTGGTAGGCGCAGTCGAAGCGCAGCACGACGGCGTCGGCACGCGCCACACCGAAGCGCAGGCCGGCCCCGACGTCGCTCTTGATTCCCGTGAGCTTGAGGGGAGTGCCTTCCGGCTCGGCCATGCCGGCGTCGAAGAAGACGGCGAAGCCCGGCGCGAAGAGCTTCCAGATCTCCCGCCCGAGGTGGAGGCGGTCTTCGACGTTGAACAGCAGCCGCTTGTTTCCGGCATAGGCGTGGCTGGGGTAGGCGCGCAGGCCGGTGAGGCCGTCGGCCAGGAACTGCACGTCGCGGTCGAGCCGCCAGCCGCGGCTGTAGTCGATCCGCCCCACCAGCGTCTGGCGGCCGATCTCGGAAAGCCGGCGCACGTAGAGGAGGCTGGCCGTGCCGATCTGGTTGATCAGGCCGCGGTCCTGGCTGCGGGCGGCGAAGGAGAAGCGGGAGAGGAGGAAGCCGGCGCTTCCCTGGCGCCACCCCTGGCTGGCGGTCAGGCGGAGCTGGGAGGAGCGTTCGGAGGCCTCGAGCCCGGGCGGCGAGATTCCGAACCGGGCCGCGAACTGCAGTCCGAGGTTGAAGTCCTCGAAGCGCAGGTCGTGGTTGACGTAGTCCATCTTCACGAAGTCGCTGGTGATCGTCTCGTACCCCACGGTGAGGTAACGGAAGTGGCGGTCGTCGGGGAGCTGTGAGGAGCTTCGCGCCAACCGGGAGCCTTGCGACGGCGTGCCGAAGGTGTCGTCGAGAAGATCGGCGCCCAGCAACAAGCGCCTGGCGTGCCGCTCGCCCCGGGCGACCGACAGGGCAAACTCGGCCTTCGCCTCCTGGTGGTGCAGCCCGAAGACGTCGGCGATCTCGCCCAGCTGGTAGAGGAACCTGTCCTGCTTCAGGCGGTCGAGCTCGACCGCGAGCGTCCAGCGGTTGGACAGCGAGAAGAAGGGGCGGTTGATCGCGAGCTTGACCTCTCCGCCGTCGGAGCTGCGCGCCCACAGCACGTCGGCGTTCCAGTAGGCGGCGAAGAGGGCCGGGGTCGAAAGCTCGATCGTCTGGATGGTGCGCTCGGTGTCCTTGGCGGTGCTGACGTTGAGCTCCGAGCCCGACCCGAAGAGGTTCTTCTGCACGATGCCGAAATCGTAGACGGTGGCCCCGTTCTCATGCGAGAACTCGACGTCGGGATCGGTCGACCAGGCGTCCTGGGTCTTGACCATGACGTCGAGACGGCCGTCGCGCGGCGGGCTGGTGGTGATCGTCGCTTCCTTGATGAAGTCGAGGGCGCGCAAGTTGCGCTCGCTCTCGACCAGCTTGAGCGGATCGTAGGCTTCGCCTTCACGGAAAAGGAGGAACTCGCGGATGAGCTGCGGCCGGGTGGGGACGTGCAGAGCGTTGAAGAAGCGGAAGACCCCGCCCTCTGCCATCTCCTCGGCGGAGAACAGCGGCTCGGACTGCACGGTGACGGTGCCGATGCGGAGCGGCTGGGCCGGCGGGTCCTGCGGGACCGTGCCGGCGGCCTGGGGCGGTTGGGCCGGTGCGGTCTGCGGGACGGTGCCGACGTCCTGGGGCAGCTGGGCCGCACGGCTGGCCGCCGCCACCACCAGCAGGGCGGCGAGCAAAGCGAAGCCGGCCGGCGTCGTCCGGCCTTCGCGCCGGCGAGCTGCCCAACGGGCAGCGCACCGCCACACCCTCCTCGTCATGATGCAAGTCACTCCGTTGCGGGGCCGCGCAGGCGAGGCGGCGGAAGCGGTCCCGGAATCAATCCCCCCGGGAGCGCATCGCGACCCCATCGCGAGCACACATCTCCCGGGGCGCCCCTATTTTAACGGCAAACCGGGTTCGAACGAAACCCCTGCTCCGAGAGGGTAGGAGCGCCCCCTGCCCGAGACCGCGGAGGGCGCGATCCGCGTTGTTTCGTGGTACTTTACGCTGGATACTCTCGATTGCTTTCCGCCGGAAAGGGATGTGAGTGGGTAGCCTGATGCCGTCCGTATGTTTGTACGCCCTGGGGGCGGCCATCGTGGCGGCCCTGGTCACCAATCTGCTGGTGCCGCCAATCGCGCGGCTGGCGGTGGCGCTGGGCGCCTTCGACGAGCCCGACAGCCGCAAGCTGCAGCCCGAGGCCAAGCCGCGGCTGGGCGGCATCGCCATCCTCGCCGGCCTGGCGAGCGCCGCGGGCGCCGTCGCGGTCACCCAGTGGGGCGCCTGGGGCGGCTCGATCCGCCGCGGCGAGCTTCTCGCCCTGATGTGCGGCGGCGCGCTGGTCTTCCTGGTCGGCGTGGTCGACGATCTCTCCGGGGTGTCGACCGCGAAGAAGTTCCTGATCGAGCTGGTGGCGGCCGGGCTGCTGGTATGGGCCGGGTGGTCTTTCCACGTGCTGCGGCTGCCCCTGGTGGGCGCGATCGACCTCGGCGTGTTCGCCGGCCCGGTGTCGGTGCTCTGGATCGTCGGCGTCACCAACGCCATCAACCTGATCGACGGCCTCGATGGCCTGGCCGGCGGCGTGGTGGCGATCATCGCCACCAGCATGCTCGGCTACGCGGCCTTGCAAGCCAACCCAGGCACCGTCGTCTTGATGGCGGCGACGGCCGGGGCCTGCCTCGGCTTCCTGCGCCACAACTGGGAGCCGGCGCGCATCTTCATGGGCGACTCGGGGGCGCTGACCCTGGGCTTCCTGCTCGCCGCCATGACGGTGCACTCGGCGATCAAGGCGCCCGCGGCGGTGGCCATCCTGGTGCCCATCCTGGCGCTCGGCGTGCCGGTCATGGATACCCTGCTGGTGATGGCCGTCCGCTTCCTCAACCAGGAGCACAGCCGTCTGGCGACGCGTTTCCTGGGCATGTTCAGCGCCGACCGCAACCACCTTCACCACCTCCTGACCCACTTCGGCGGCAAGCGCTCGCGCATCGTCGGCGTCATCTACGGGCTGGTCGGCGCCTTCTGCGCCATGGCCCTGGTGGTCGCCGTCACCGGCCAGAACAGCCTCGGAATCGTGCTGCTGGTCGTCGAGTTCCTGGTCGTCTTAGGCATGCGCCGGATGGGGCTGGCGATGCAGGTGCGGCGCCTGGCCCGGCAGCGGCGCGAAGAGATCAAGAGCGAGGTGCTCGGTCTCGCCGAGCCCGCCGCGGCGCCCACCATGGCGCGCGTGCGCTCCTTCCGCCGCTGATCTATTTCAATTCGACCCGGCTGAAGGCCGCGAGGGATTCTTCCTCGGAGGGGGGTTGCAGGACGAGATCCCGCAAGGGCAGGCCTTCCTGCTCTACAATCCGTACCGCCGTCATGAAGCCCACCCCGGACCGCCTGCACCAGGTCTTCTCCCTTCTCCGCCGGCGGATCGAGGGCCGCTATCGCATCCCCGTCCGCGTCGTCGACGTCCCAGGGCAGTTCACCGGCGACCTCGACGGGGCGGAGATCCACCTGGACGAGGCGTCGGCGGACGACCTCATGGTGTTTACACTGGCTCACCTGTTCGGCCATACGGTGCAGTGGAGCCTGTCGAGCCAGGCGCAGGAGATCGGAGGCAAAGAGCCGGGCCACTACTCGGAGGGGGACCTGGCCGAGGTGGATGCCTACGAGCTGGAGGCGTCGCGGTACGGGCTCGGCCTCCTCCATGAGGTCGGAGTGCGCGACCTCGACGGCTGGCTCGCGGATTTCTCGGCCTGCGACCGAGCCTACCTCGAGCACTTCTACAAGACCGGCGAGAAGCGGCCGCCGGAGGCGTTCTGGCGGGAGGGTGCGCCGGTCCTCGCGCCGCTCCAGATCCCGGAGTTCACTCCGCACCGGGCGAAGTTCCGGTGGGATGGGGTGGTGATCTGAGGGCGCGGGTCAAGAGCTCGGTGTTTCTATGAAACCAGGCGGGCTGGAAGTTGCGTTTCAGGGCCCTACCGTATAGGCGGCCGTCGCCACGGCGCTGCTCGTGTTGGCGCCCGCGGGGGTCAAGGGGAAATCGACGAAGACCTGAACGACTCCGGTGGCCGGCACTGTGATGTGGTCGGAGAGAGTCGCCGAGCCCTGCCCGCGGCTGATCGTCGTGTTGCTCTGGGCGCCGGTGGTGAGGAGGTGGCTGTTCTGGTCCGAGATCACCTCGAAGATGCTGGCCGAGCCGGCGCTGGCGAGCTGGTAGTTGACGGTGGCGGTGAATACGACGGCGCTGCCCGGCGCCAGCTTGGTGCCGCTCGCGGGAGTGATCGTGACGATCGAGATACTGTCCTGCGAGGAGGAGGGCGCGGAGGGCGAGCTGCCGCCGCCGCAGCCGCCGGCGAAGGCGGCGACCAAGGCGAGGATGGCGGCTGCGAACAGTGATTTTCGGCTCATGGACACTCCTTGGGGCGCAGGACCGGCGGTTGCTTTTCCACTCTACCGCGGCGACACGGCCATGGCTAGAACAAAAGTGGCCGGCCCGGGTCGCGCCCGGACCGGCCGTGGTGTTGCTTTGGCGCCAGCCGGCGGGGTTTGCCGCCGGCGAAAGCCGATCCTTAGTACATTCCGCCCATGCCGCCGCCGGGCATGCCGCCGCCGGAGCCGCCCTTCTCATCCTTCTCCTTGATCTCGGAGACCAGGGCCTCGGTGGTGAGCATCAGAGCGGCGATCGAGGCCGCGTTGAGCAGCGCGGTCTTGGCCACCTTGGCGGGATCGATGACGCCGGCCTTGACCAGGTCCTCGTACTTGCCGGTGACCGCGTTGAAGCCGCTGTTGCCGTTGCTGGCCAGCAGCTGCTTGACGACGACCGAGCCCTCCTCGCCGGCGTTGGAGGCGATCTGGCGGGCCGGCTCCTCGAGCGAACGGCGGACGATGTTGACGCCGACCTTGATGTCGCCGGTGGCTTCGATCTTGTCGACCGCCGTGATGGCGCGCAGCAAGGCGACGCCGCCGCCCGGCACGATGCCCTCTTCGACCGCCGCCTTGGTGGCGTGCATGGCGTCCTCGACCCGGGCCTTCTTCTCCTTCATCTCGGTCTCGGTCGCGGCGCCGACCTTGATCACCGCCACGCCGCCGACCAGCTTGGCCAGGCGCTCCTGGAGCTTCTCGCGGTCGTAGTCGGAGGTCGTCTCCTCGATCTGGTTGCGGATCTGCTTGACCCGGCCGGAGATCACCTCGCGGCGCTTCTTGTCGTCGGAGTCGGTGACGATGGTGGTGTCGTCCTTGGTGATGACGATCTTCTTGGCCTCGCCGAGGTCTTCCCACTTGACGTTCTCGAGCTTGATGCCGAGGTCCTCGGTGATGACCTGGCCGCCGGTCAGGACCGCGATGTCCTCGAGCATGGCCTTGCGCCGGTCACCGAAGCCCGGGGCCTTGACCGCCGCCACGTGCAGGGTGCCACGGAGCTTGTTAACCACCAGGGTGGCCAGCGCCTCGCCCTCGACGTCCTCGGCGATGATGAGCAGCGGCCGGCCCTGCTTGGCGACCTGCTCGAGGATCGGCAGCAGATCCTTCATCGAGCTGATCTTCTTCTCGTGGAGCAGGATCTTGGCGTTCTCGAGCACCGTCTCCATGCGCTCGGGATCGGTGACGAAGTACGGGGAGAGATAGCCGCGGTCGAACTGCATGCCCTCGACGACTTCGAGGGTGGTCTCCAGCCCCTTGGCCTCCTCGACCGTGATCACGCCGTCCTTGCCGACCTTGTCCATGGCCTCGGCGATGATGCGGCCGATCTCCTCGTCGTTGTTGGCCGAGATGGTGCCGACGTGGGCAATGTCCTTGCCCTCGACCGGCTTGGAGAGCTTGTCGATGGACTCGACGGCGGCCTTGACCGCCAGCTCGATGCCCTTCTTCACCTCCATCGGGTTGGCCCCGGCGGTGACGTTCTTGGAGCCCTCGCGGTAGATCGCCTGGGCCAGAATGGTCGCGGTGGTGGTGCCGTCGCCGGCGACGTCCGAAGTCTTGGACGCGACCTCGCGCACCATCTGGGCGCCCATGTTCTCCAGCGGGTCGCCGAGCTCGATCTCCTTGGCGACGGTGACGCCGTCCTTGGTGATGGTCGGCGAGCCGAACTTCTTCTCGATCACGACGTTGCGGCCCTTGGGCCCGAGGGTCACCTTGACCGCGTCGGCGAGCTTGTTGACGCCCCGCAGGATCGCCGCGCGGGCGTCCCCGGAGTAAGTGATTTGCTTGGCCATGTTCGTCTTGTGCCTCCTCTGACGAAGAAAAGTTGACTCGGTCGGGAACCGAGGATTTGTTTACTTGGTCTTGTTGCCGTTGACGACGGCCAGGATCTCGTCTTCGCGCAGGATGACGTAGTCCTCGTCGCCGATCTTGATCTCGCTGCCGGAGTACTTGCCCATCAGGACACGGTCACCGGTCTTGACGTCCATCGGCGAGCGCTTCCCTTCGTCGGACAGCTTGCCCGGGCCGACGGCGATGACTTCGGCCTCCTGCGGCTTCTCCTTGGCGGTATCCGGGATGATGATCCCTCCACGCACCTGCTCCTCCTGCTCCAAACGCTTCACCACGACTCGATCATGCAACGGACGGATGTTCAGGCTCACGGCTGGCTTCCTCCTTGAACTCGTTGAAGGGAAAGGGGATATAGTCCTTTTCCGGTACTGCCGGCGCGCTGGTTGTTAGCACTCACCGGTAGTGACTGCTAACAGTGTAGAGGTATCTCGAGGGGGTGTCAAGCGGCCCCGGACCCCCATGCGGGGTGTGCTAGAATTGCGCTCCCATTGAGCAAAGACCCTCCTAGTATCGACTTCGCTTCGTCGTCGCTCGGCCCTTCGCAAGGCAGCCCGGTTTACGGCGGCGGGACTGCCGGCAGGACGCGGCGGCAGTGCTGAGCCGGGGGCTTATGGCCCTGGCGGCGCTCGCGCCGCCAGGGGCCTCCGGCGCCGGCGCGGGCCAGGGGATCGGCCCGCCACGTTTCTGGGGACTGGTGCTGGCGCTGGTCCTGGTGGCAGTCAACGGGTTCTTCGTGGCGGCGGAGTTCGCTCTGGTCAAGGTGCGGCCGACGCAGCTCCAGCCGCGGGCGCTGGCGGGACAGCGCCGGGCGCTGGTGGCGCAGCACATGATCCACCACCTCGACGCCTACCTGTCGGCCACCCAGCTCGGCATCACCCTGGCCTCGCTGGGCCTGGGATGGGTGGGCGAGCCGGCATTTGCCTGGCTGCTCGAGCCGGCGGTGAGCTGGGTGGCGGGGCCGAACCCCCAGCTCGTGCACTCGGTGGGCCTGACGGCCTCGTTCCTGACCATCACCATGCTGCACATCGTGCTCGGGGAGCTCGCCCCCAAGTGGGTTGCGCTGCGCAAGGCCGAGCCGGCCGCCCTGCTCTCGGCGCTCCCTCTTTACGTCTTCTACCGCGCCACCTACCCGGTGATCTGGGTGCTCAACCGCGCGGCGCGAGGACTGCTGCGGCTGGTCGGGATCATGCCGCCGGCCGAGGGCGAGATAGCGCAGAGCGAAGAGGAGCTGCGCCTGCTGCTCGCCAGCCAGGGTCCCCACGTCTCGGAGCACAAGCGCGAGCTGCTCGACAACGTCTTCGAGCTGTCGCACCGGGTGGCGCGCCAGGTGATGGTGCCGCGGCAGGATGTCGTTTACCTGTCGACCGACCAGCCGCTCACCGAAAACCTCAAGCTGGCCCGCGAGAGCGGCCACACCCGCCTGCCGCTGTGCGAAGGCGACCTCGACCACGTCGTCGGGGTCGTCCACATCAAGGACCTCTTCCGCCGCGAGGGCTCCATCTCCAGCCTCCAGGAAGCGGCGCTCGACATCACCTTCGTGCCCGAAACGGTGACGCTCGACCGCCTGCTCCGGCGCATGCGCAAGGAGCGCTTTCACATGGCCGCGGTCATCGACGAGTACGGCGGGGTCTCCGGCATCGTCACTCTGGAGGACGTCATCGAGGAGCTCGTGGGTCAGATCCAGGACGAGTTCGACACCGAGAAACCCGAGCTGTCGCGCAGCCCCGACGGTTCCTACCTGGTCTCGGGAGGCATGCTGGTCGAGGAGCTCGAGGACGCCGTGGGGATCGACTTCAGCGACCGCGACGAGGACACCATCGGCGGCGTGGTCTTCTCGGAGCTGGGGCGCAACCCGGTGGTCGGCGACCGCGTCGAGCTGGGGCCGGTCTCCTTCGAGGTGCTGGAGATGCAACGCAACCGCGTCAAGACCCTGCGCCTCACCGTCCGCGAGCCGTCGTCGGTGCCGGCCGAACCGGGCTAGCCGCTGAGGGTGACGCGGCCGACGAGGCCGTCCTGGAGGCGGTTGATCCAGGCTGGGGGCACGGCGAGGTCGGCCTCGACGAAGACCATCTGGGATGCCGGATCGATCTGCGGCGCGACGTGCGAGACGCTGCCCGACAGGATCAGGGGGAGCGAGTCGAGGCGGACCTCGACCGGCTGGCCACGGCGCACCGCCTCCGCCCTGCCGGGGGGCACGGCAAAACGCAAGAGGAATTCGTGCGAGCTGATCAGGCGTATGACCGGCGTGCCGGCGTGCACCGACGCCCCGGGATCGAGGAAGCGCGCGGCCACCCGGCCGTCGATCGGCGCGCGCAGGACCGTGCGCGACAGGCGGGTTTCGAGCTGGCGCAGGCGCGCCTCCTCCTGGGCCTGGCGGGCGCGCGCGCTGTCGAGCGCCGCCCGCGCCGCCTGCTCGGCATTGTGGGCGGAGGCGATTTCCTCGTCGGCGTAGAGCTCCGGATGGGTGTCCCGCCGCGCGCTCCGGTCGTGCGTCCGCTCGAGCTCCAGCTCCGCCCGCCGCGCCTCGGCCGCCGCGGCGCGCACTGCCGCCTGCGCCACGGCCCGGTCCTGGCCGATCTCCTCCCTGGCGAGCGTGGCGAGCTCGGTGCCGCGGGCGACCGAGTCGCCCACCCGCACCGCGACCGCGACGACCCGTCCCTCGCTCTCGGCGGCCACGCTGACCGCCTGGCGGGCGAGCACCACGCCGACGTAACGCGGTTCGCCGGCAGCGGGGCCGGGGGCAAGCCCTGACGCCGAGGGCAAGCCAGCCGTGGCAGACGGCGAAGGCGCGGAAGGCGAAAACGTGGCAGAATCGTTGGATTGGAGCACCCGGCCGCGCTCGGGCCGCGACGCCCTGGAACAGCCGCCCAGGACCGCGCAGGCACCCAGGAACGCCAGGCAAGCCGGGAGCATCATTCCCCGCCACCCCCAGGGCGGGTCATCGCACATCAGGAAGTGCGTGCCGGCTGGCGGCAGGTTCGAGGAGCGATCCGACATCCAAGAGAGTACTCTAGCAGGGCCAGCGGCTGATCGAAACCACCATGCCTGATCGTCTCACCTCGGTCGATTTCGCACGCGCGCCCGCGGCCGCCGCGCGCCTCCCGCGCGTCGTCGTGATCGGTTTCGACCGCGCCGAGGTGGAGGGGTTGCGCGAGCGGCTGAGTGGGTTGGGCGTCGAGTGCGACCTGGTGGCCGTCGCACCCACCGACGGCCACGAAGCGGCACGCCGGCTGCTCGAACGGGGCGGGGCCGCGGTCGTCTGCCTGGGCGAGCGCTGCGCCGGCGAGGAGGCGCGGCGGCTGATCGCCGAGCTGGCGGAGGCGGCCGAGCGGCAAGGGACCCCGCTGCCGCTGCAGGTCGTCCTCGCCGCCGGACCGGACCCGGCCCTGTTCCAGGAGCTGATCAGCGAAGACCGCATCTTCTACCTCAGCCAGCGCCCGCCGGCCGCGGGCGAGCTGGCAGCGCTCCTGGGCAGCGCCGTCCGCCAGTCGCGCGCGGCGCGCGAGGCTGGACGGGAGGCCGCTCCCCCGCCGGCCGCCCGCATCGAGATCAGCGACCTGCTGCGCCGGCTGGCGGTGCTGCCGGGGCCGATCGAGCGGGCCGAGCTGCTGGCCGAGGCGGCGCGCGAGATCGCGCGGGCGGAGCGTGCCTACTGCCTGACCTACGATCCGCGCGACCAGACGCTGTGGGGTCCCGATCCCGCCACCGGCGGCGAGCGGCGGGAAAGCGCCGCGGTTGGCCTGGCCAGCTTCGCGCTGCGCAGCGGCATGACCGTTCAGGTGGCGCGCGCCGGGCGCGACCCGCGCTACGACCGCGAAGCCGACGATCCGCTCGGCGACGGCACGGAGCGGCTCGTCGCCGTGCCGGTGCCGGCCGAGGATGGGCGGATCACGGCGGTTCTCATCGCCGTGCGCCGGCCGGCGGACGGCGAGCTCGGCGCCGCGGATCTCGAGGCGCTGCATCGCCTGGCGGCGGCCGCCGCTCCCTATCTGCCGCTTCCCGAAACGGCGGAGCTGGGCACGGGCGGCGTTGCCGCCGACCCGCTCTTCCGCCGCGAGGCGGTCGAGCACTACCAATTCGGCGAGCAGGCGCAGGACCCGCTGGAGATCTCGCCGGCGTGGACGCGCTGGTCCTACTGGACGCTGCTCGGCGCACTGGCCGCCGCGCTGGTCTTCTCGCTGGTGGGCGAGATCCGCGATTACGCCACCGGATCCGGGGTGGTATGGATGGGCGGCCGCGACGAGGTGACCGCCGCCGAGGCCGGGACGGTGGCCGGCGTGGAGGTCGCCGCGGGCCAGCGGGTCGAGCCCGGCCAGGTCCTGGTGCGGCTCTACGACGCCCAGGAGGCCGCCGAGCTCGCGCGCCTGGAGGAGGAGTTCGAGCTGCAGCTCATCAACCGCCTGCGCGATCCCAGCGATGCCAGCGCCGAGCAGGCCCTGATCGTCCTGCGCACGCAGCGCCAGCTCGCCAGGAGCCGGCTCGGCCAGCGCGCGGTCAAGGCGCCCTCCGCCGGCACCGCCAGCGACGTGCGGGTGCGCGCCGGCCAGTACCTGACCCCCGGCCAGCCGATCCTTTCGATCGTCCACCGCGAGGACCAGCCGACCCTCGTCGTCATGCTGCCCGGCGAGTACCGCCCGCAGCTGCGGCGCGGCATGCCGATCCGCTTCGAGATCGCCGGCTACCGCTACGCTTACCAGATGCTGGCGGTCGACGCGGTCAGCGACGAGGTGGTCGGACCGAACGAGGCCCGCCGCTACCTTGGCCAGGAGATCGCCGACGCCCTGCCGGTCAGCGGCGCGGTGGTGATCGTCAAGGCCCGGCTCCCGGCGGCGACCTTCAAGGCCGAAGGGCGCAGCTACCGCTTCCACAACGGTATGCATGGCACCGCCGAGGTCGAGGTGCGCTCGGAAAAGATCCTCCTCGCCCTGGTGCCGGGCCTGCGGGCCCTGTTCGGGAGGGGCGATGCCTGAGGAAGGCGCGCCGGACAACGGCCCGCCGCCAGACGGCGGCGAGACCACTCTCTCGGCACGCTTTCCGGCGCTGCGCGGCCTCGCCCTGGGCGGCAAGCGGCGGCGCATCCCTTTCGTGCAGCAGACCGCCGCCACCGACTGCGGGGCCGCGTCGCTGTGCATGGTCTTGGGCTACCACGGCAAGAACGTGCGGCTCGACGAGCTGCGCGAAGCGATGGGCTGGAGCCGGCTGGGCACCGACGCGCTGACCCTGCTCGAGGCCGGCCGCCTGTTCGGCCTGCGCGGACGCGGCGTCAAGGTGCGCGAGATCGAGGCCCTGCGCTTCCTCGACCCCGGCACCATCCTGCACTGGCGGTTCAACCATTTCGTGGTCTTCGAACGGCTCGACCGCCGCGGCGCCTGGGTCGTCGATCCGGCGGCGGGGCGGCGTCTGGTGACGCGCGAAGAGCTCGACCGCGCCTTCACCGGGGTCGCGGTCAGTTTCGAGCCGAACGAGGATTTCACGCCGTCGCGCGGCGAGCGGCAAGATCTCTGGCGCTACCTGCGGCAACTGCTGGCCCAGTCGGGGCTGCTCTCCCGCATCCTGACGATGTCGGTGGTCATCCAGCTCTTCGCCCTGGCGGTGCCGCTGCTCACCGGAGTGCTGGTCGACCGGGTGGTGCCGCGCGGCGACCAGCACCTCCTGCTGGTGCTTGCCGTGGGAAGCGCCGGCCTGGTGGGCTTCAGGCTGCTCGCGCTGCTGGTCCGCTCCTTTCTGCTGCTGCACCTGCGCACCCGTATGGACGCGCGGATGACGCTGCAGTTCCTCGATCACTTGGTGCATCTGCCCTACCTGTTCTTCCAGCAGCGGTCGGCGGGCGACTTGCTGATGCGCCTCAACAGCAACTCGACCATCCGCGAGATCCTGACCTCGGGAGCGATCTCGGGCGTCTTCGACGGCGTGATGGTCCTCCTCTACCTGGTGTTCCTGCTCATCGCCGACCTGAAGATCGGGCTGGTGGTGGCGGGGCTCGGGGCGCTGCGGGTGGCGATCTTCTTGTTCACCCGCAGGCGCCAGCGCGACCTGATGAGCGAGTCGCTGCAGATCCAGGCCGACTCACGCGGTTACCAGGTGCAGGTGCTGTCGGGCATCGAGACGGTCAAGGTCACCGGCGCCGAGGACCGGGCGGTCGAGCGCAGCTCGCACCTGTTCGTGCGCGAGCTCAACGTCTCGCTCGACCGCGGCCGGCTGGACGCGGTGGTCAACTCGGTCCTCGACACCCTGGGGACCGCCTCGCCGGTGTTGATCCTGCTCTACGGCGCCGTGGTGGTGCTGCGCGGCGAGCTCAGCTTGGGAACGATGCTGGCGCTCTCGGCGCTCGCCTCGGGCTTCCTCACGCCGCTCTCCACCCTGGTCACGACGGCTTTCCAGCTCCAGCTCCTGGGCAGCTATCTCGAACGGATCAACGACGTCCTGGAGACGCCGCGCGAGCAGGAGGAGGGACCGCGCAAGCGGCCGGCGGCGCTGCGCGGCCGGATCACGCTCGAGGGCGTCTCCTTCCGCTACGCCCCGGTCACCTCGCCGGTGGTCGACGACGTCTCGCTCGACCTTCTGCCGGGCAGGCTGGTGGCGGTGGTCGGAGCGTCCGGCTCGGGCAAGTCGACGCTCGCCGGCCTGCTCGCCGGCCTGTACAAGCCTGAGGCGGGCCGTATCCTCTACGACGGCATCGACCTCGCGGACCTCGATCTGCGCTGGCTGCGCAGCCAGCTCGGATTCGTCGCGCAGCACTCCTACCTGTTCGGCACGACCATCCGCGGCAACATCGCCATGGCCGATCCCAGCCTGCCGCTTTCACGGGTGGTGGAGGCGGCGCGCCTGGCCTGCATCCACGACGACATCCAGGCCATGCCCATGGGCTACGAAAGCGTGCTGGCGGACGGCGGCGCCTCGCTCTCCGGCGGGCAGCGCCAGCGGCTGGCCCTGGCGCGCGCCCTCGTCCACCGCCCCCGGGTCCTCATCCTCGACGAGGCGACCAGCTCGCTCGACGCCGTGACCGAGGCGAGGATCCAGGCCAGCCTCGGCTCCCTGCGCTCGACGCGGGTGGTCATCGCCCACCGCCTCAGCACCGTGCGCCAGGCCGACCTCATCCTGGTCATGGACGGCGGCAAGATCGTCGAGCGCGGCACCCACGCCGAGCTGATGGCTCGCCGCGGCCCCTACCGCACCCTGGTCGACGCCCAGCTCGAGCCCGGGACGGTAGGGGAGATCGGCGAGGCCAGCGCATGATCGCCACCGCCTCGTAGCGGTGGCCGCGGCGCCGCGTCACGGCCGGCCGGCGAGGAGGGCGGAATCGATGGGGTGGTTGGCGGGGGGCTCGGCGCGGGCGGCGGCGAGCTGGGTCTCGAGGGCGGCGCGCTGGGCGTCGGGGGCGAGCCCGCGGACGAGGGTGACGCGGCGGGACGAGGGGCGCTTGACCGACCAAGCGGCTCCCTTGACGGCGGCGAGGCCGGCGGCGGCGTGGAAGCGCTCGGCGGCGGCCGGACTGTCCCAGTCGGTGATCCACGCCAGGACGCGCTTTCCGCCCTGGATGTAGACCGCGAAACGGTCGCCTCCCCAGCCGGCCGCCGCGCCGGCGGCGCGCTCGGGATCGCCGAGCGCCTGGCGCAGCAGAATCCTGATTCCTTCCTCGCCGAGCTGCCCTTCGGCGGCCTGGCGATAGGACGGCAGCTCGCGTGCCAGGTCCGGCCAGACGATGACGACGGGATCGTCGCGGCTGCCGTACCACTTCTCGGGGTGCAGGATCTGCTCGGACGAGCGCGGCGGGTCGGCGGCGAAAGCGTAGTCGAGCAGCCTCTGTCCGCCTCTTCGTCTGACGCTCGAGCAGAAAGCGTAGCCCTCTTCGTAGCTGAAGATCAGGCTCTCACGCAGCCAGGCCGGCGCCGCCGCGAGCTCGCCCTGGCCGGGGAGGGCACTCGACATGTCCAGGTGCTCGGGGTTGTCGGGAAGGTCTTCGGCCCGCGCATGGGTGACGCTGTCGAACATGGTGAGCGAGGCGTCGCCTTCGACCAGCGCCAGGCGTGCCGCGTCGGCGTCCGAGAGCGGGTCGGCGGCCTCGAGCTTGTTGAGATCGAAGTGCTGGTCCTGCAGGGCGTGCGTCAGCTCGTGGACCAGCAGGCCGTCTTCCATGCGCCGCACCATCGCCGGCCCATACTGTTTGTCGAAGTCCTTGCCCAGCAGGCTGCCGCGATGGGCGACGACCGCCAGGACTTTGCGGTGGGAGTCGTAGAAGCCGGCGATCTGGCTGCTCAGCAGGGTCGGGTAGTAGGTCTCGAGATCCATCATCTCCGGGATCAGGCCGAAAGCCTTGAGGCTGGCTTCGAGCGCGGCAAGCTTTGCGGGCGGCAGGTCGTCGCGGAACTGCGTCACGACTTCTTTCTTGAGCTCGGCTTCCGAGACCGCTCCCCAGAGGACCGGGTGCTTGAGACGCAGCCCGCGGTACTCCTCGGCCGCACGCACCAGCTCGCGCATGCGCAGCTCGAGCCCGCGCGGCAGCGGGGTCATCCCCGGAGGCAGCGCGGGAGCCCTGGCGCCGGCGGCGGCGCCGAGACAGCCGGCGAGCAGTGCCAGTGCGACGATCCAGGTGGCGCGCGGAAGGGGCCGGCTGAGAATGCGGCGATGGGGGGTCACGGTGCGAGAGTATCAGCCGGATGTGGTCGCTGGGCCTCGGGCGGTACCGCCCGAGGCCCAGCGACCGTTAGATGAATCCGGTCGGAAAAGCCAAAAAGACAGGTGAGGCATACGAGGCTGTAGGAGCACTCGGATGCGCCGGCGACCGCTAGCTGATAGAAATGGCGCATGAGCGAATGGCGTCCCTTGCTCGCGGGAACTGCCGCGGAGGCGGCCTGGCGGGCGATCGAAGACATTGCGGCAGCTCTGCCTTGCGAGGGCTCGGGCGGCGGAAGAGACGAGAGAACGGCGGCCGGGGCCGGAGGCGAGGGCGCGGCCGGTGAGGCGGCGGGCTCGGCGGGCGGCGGGGAGGGGGGTGCCGCGGGAGTGCCGGAGATCGGATTCCCGGGCGTCGCGGGGGGCATTGCGGGCCAGGCTCTCTTCTTTGCCTATCTGGCGCTGCACGGAGGGGCAGAGGCGCACGTCGAGACCGCGGCCGACTTGCTGGGGAAGGCGACCGAGGCTCTGGCCAGCGTGCCAATGGGGCCGGGGCTCTATAGCGGCTTTTCAGGGGTTGCATGGGCGGCGGAGCACCTGGGCCGGCGGCTCTTTGCCGAGGAGCTCGCGACGGCCGAAGAGGACCCGCAAGGCGAGATCGACGAGGCGCTGCTGAGCTACCTCGGCCAGTCGCCCTGGACGGGCGATTACGACCTGATCAACGGCTTGACCGGGCTCGGGGTCTACGCCCTGGAGCGCCTTCCTCGGCCCTCCGCCGCGGCGTGCCTGCGGCAAGTGATCGAACGGGTGGACGAGCTGGCGGTGCGGACACCCGAAGGCGTCACCTGGTTCACCGCGCCCGAGCTGCTGCCCGAATGGCAGCGCGTGATCTTTCCGCACGGCAACTACAACCTTGGCGTCGCCCACGGGGTGCCGGGCACGATCGCGTTGCTCGCCGGGGCCTGCGCCGCCGGCGTCGAGGCCGAACGCGCGCGCCAGCTGGCCGAGGGCGCGGTGAACTGGATGCTTGGCAAGCGGCTGGAGCCGGAGAGCGGCTCCTGCTTCCCCTACTCCTTCGCACCGGACGTCCCCGCCGCGAAGTCGCGGCTCGCCTGGTGCTATGGCGATCCGGGAATCGCCGCCGCACTGTTCACCGCGTCGCGGGCGTGCGGCAACCCGGGCTGGAAGAGGGAGGCTACCGCCATCGGACTGGACGCCGCGGCGCGGCCGGCCGCAGTGTCGGGAGTGCGCGACGCCGGACTCTGCCACGGCGCCGCCGGGGTGGCCCATCTGTTCAACCGCATGCACCAGGCCTCGGGAGAGGAGCGGCTGGCCGAGGCGGCCCGCTTCTGGGTGGAGCACGCGCTTGCCCTGCGCCAGCCGGGGGAGGGTGTGGCCGGCTTCAGGGCCATGTGGGTGGAGGAAGACAGCGAGCAGTGGCGCAGCGATCCCGGTTTCCTCGAAGGAGCCGCCGGCATCGGCCTGGCGCTGCTGGCCGCCGTGTCGCCGATCGAACCGGACTGGGACCGCCTCCTGCTGCTCTCGACCCCGCCGCGGCCTCCCTCGGGCGGATAACCGAGACTTCGACTGCACGCGATCCTGGTACGGCGCCATGCAGAGTGAGCCGCGGCACCGCGTCATCGCCACCAACGGAGTGCGCCTGCACACCGTCGAGGCCGGGCGCCCGGACGGGCCTCTGCTGATCCTGCTGCACGGCTTTCCGGAGCTCTGGTACGGCTGGCGGAACCAGCTCGAGCCCTTCGCCGCCGCGGGTTTCCGCGTCCTGGCGCCCGATCAGCGCGGCTACAACCTGAGCGACAAGCCGCGCGGCGTCGCGGCCTACGGGCTCGACCGTCTGGCCGGCGACGTGGTGGGGCTGATCGACGAAGCCGGCCGCGAAAAGGCGTACCTGGTGGGACACGACTGGGGCGGCGCGGTGGCCTGGTGGACGGCCATCACCCATCCGCAGCGCCTCGAGCGCCTGGCCCTGCTCAACGTCCCGCACCCGCTGGTGATGCGCCAAGCGCTGCGGCGCAACCGTGTGCAGCGGCGCAGGAGCTGGTACATGTTCTTCTTCCAGCTCCCCTGGCTGCCCGAGCGCTTCCTGCGCCGCCACGATTTCGCCAAGGCAGCCGCCGCACTGACGCGGACCAGCCGGCCCGGCGCCTTCGCCGGCGCCGATCTAGGCCGCTACCGCGCTGCCTGGGCGC
Organism: Thermoanaerobaculia bacterium; assembly: GCA_035544895.1. Classification (GTDB taxonomy): domain Bacteria; phylum Acidobacteriota; class Thermoanaerobaculia; order Multivoradales; family UBA5704; genus JASLEW01. The sequence goes on along the minus strand of DASZZM010000090.1, from coordinate 9,726 downwards.
AGCCGGGGGCGCTCACCGGCATGGTCAACTGGTACCGCGCCATGGTGCGCGCCATGCCGGCGCGCCCGCGCAGCCTGCGCGTCAGGGTGCCGACCCTGCTGATCTGGGGCGCCCGCGACCGCTTTCTCGGCCGCGAGCTCGCCCAGCCGAGCATCGAGCTCTGCGACGACGGCCGCCTCGTCTTCCTCGAAGACGCCACCCACTGGGTGCAACACGAGGAGCCCGGTCTCGTCAACTGCCTGATCGCCGATTTCTTCACCCCCTCCGCCCCGAGTGGCACATGACTTGCGTCGTACTCTGACGAGACTCCTGCCGCGAGAGGGAGGGGGCGTCCCCTTCCCCCCCGGCCACCGCCGGGCAGGGACCCGGCGGTCTGAATGCCGGGAAGGGGATCGAGGGGTTGCGGGGGGCGATCCGATAGATTGGAGGCCGCCATCGCCAGTTAGCGAGCGCTGTTTCATACCTCGAGCCGGCGGCCAAGCGAAATCGGTAAGGGGATCCAGACGACGCAAAGTCAGAAAGGGGGATGCCTTGATCGACTGGCAAAAGAATATCGACTCTGCCCTCGAGGAGGCCGAACGGACGCAGCGGCCGGTCCTGCTCGATTTCACCGCCGCACCGCTCTGAGGGGGATGCGCTCGGCTGGAAGCCGAGGTGTATCCCGAGCCGCGAGTAGACCGCCTGATCAGCGAGAGCTTCGTCCCGGTGCGCATCCACGTGCGCGAGAATCCGGCGGCCATGGAGCGGTTCAACGTCCAGTGGACGCCGACCATCGTGCTGCTCGGTCCGGATGGCAAGGAGCATCATCGCATCGAGGGCTTCCTGGGCGTCGAGGACTTCCTCGCCCAGCTCATCCTCGGTTTGGGCCACATCGCCTTTGCCGGCAAGCAGTTCGAGCGCGCGGTCGAGCGCTTCGCCGAGGTCCTCGAGCGCTTCCCCGCGACGGCCGCCGCGCCGGAAGCCCAGTACTGGCATGGCGTGGCGAGCTACAAGGCCACCAACGACGCCGCCGCGCTGGGCGCGACCGCCAAGGCCTTCCAGCAGAAGTACAGCGACAGCGTCTGGGCGCAGAAGGCTTCGGTCTGGGCCTAGGACGCATCCGATCGATCGCCGGGCGAATCCGATCGATCTCTCAGAAGTCGGTGGTCGCGCCGGCGCCGCCGGAGCGGCCTCCGCCGCCGGCGTACTGTTGGTCCTCACTCAGGTCGCGCGGCTCCGCGGGAAGCAGGAGCGCGGTCGCGCCGGCCGCGAGCACGTCCTGGCCGTGGAGGTCGGCGAAGAGAGGCGCGGCGGTGAAGCCGTTTCTCTCACCACCGGGGGCGGACTCGAGATAGCGCCACAGGGCGAGGACCAAGGCGATGAGCAGCGCCCCGCCCGCGGCGAGGAGGAGCCAGGTGGGGCCCAGGTGGATGTAGTGAGGGAGTGTTGCCGCCGAAGCGACGGCGGCGGCGCAGCCGGTGACGAGCAGCGCGAGATTCCGGCGCCGGAGGCCCCAGGCCAGGAGAAAGACGGGCACCAGGGTGGTCGCCGCCGACGCCGACCACCACGCCAGGCCGGAGTGCGGCGGCGGCGCCGGATGGCGGCCCGCCAGCCGCTCGACGACCTGACCAGCCCACGAGCCGACATGGACCGCCAGGTAGAGCCCGGCCAGCGCCATCACAAGCGCCGCGGTCGCCGAGGAACGGTGCGCCGGCGGCAGGTGGGGAGATCGGGAGAGGCGCAGCAGCGCCGGCGCGGCGGCCAGCGGCAGGACGATCCAGAGAGCCCGCCCCGCGGGCAGCCAGGCGAGGGCCGTGAGCACCGCGGCAGCGGCAGCCAAGGCATAGAGCGGGTAGCCCCAACGCCAGGCCGCGGCGGCGAGCAGCGCCGCCGCGAAGGCATAGAAGACCGGCCATCCCTCTCGCAAATGGAGGGCGTGCTCGCTGACGAGAGCCCAGCCAACCGCTCCTAGCAATAAACCGACCGCCGCCAGGGACGTGGCCTCCTCGGTGCCACCCTGCCGCCGGCGCATATTGTCGAGCTGGATCTCGGTCAATCCCGCCAAGGCGGCACCGGCAAGGAAGCCGAGACCGGCAAGGACTCCGTCGTGCTTGAAATCGACCAGGAGGACGACGAAGCCCCAACCCCCGGCGATGGCGAAGGCCGTGAAGAAGAAGAGCAGGCCGCGGAAGGCCGGCGCCACCCGCACCCTGTCGTCCGGGAAGCGGAGCTCGACGGCGGCCAGGGCGGCCTGGTCGAGGACACCGGCGCGGTGCCAGGAGCAGGCGGCGTCGCGCACCGCCGCCGCGCGGTCGGCCCGGGCGAGCTCCGGCGTCATCCCGCCTCCTTCAGCCGGCGGTAGGCGACCAGGAGACCCGCAACCACCACGAGCGAGCTGGCGCCGATCCACAGGCAGCCCAGCGCATCGCCAAAGATCGCCTCGAGCAGGATCCGGTTCACCGCGATGTAAGCCGCCACCACGCCATAGGCGAAGAGCGGGAACCGCCGCAGCCGGTACGCCGCCGCCGCCAGCAGCGCGCCCACCAGCAGCAGGGCGGCGCCCCAGGCCAGTCCGCTCCCGCCCCCGTGGGTCATCCCCGCGGCGAGCCCGCAGAGGACCAGCAGCCAGCCGAGATGCACCGCCACCGGCTCGAAGTGGGCCTTGCGGCCGGTGCGGGCAAGGCCGTAGCCGAGGGCGGCAAAGAGGACTCCGCAGGCGATGGCGTTCCAGCGCACGGCGGGACCGGCCAAGAGCCACTCGGCCGAGCGGGCGAGGGCGAGCGAGACGCCGCGCCAGGCCGCGAAGCTGGCGAGGGCCAGCGAGAAGAGCACGCGCGAGTCGAAGCGCACGGCTGCCGAGCCCGCGAGCACGGCAACGATCAGCAGGTGCCACGAGAGGTGGGCCCCCAGCAGACCGAAGTGGAGCTCGACATAGGCAAGGTCGGAGGCGACGAGCAGGATGCCAAGCAGGAGGATGTAGTCGAAAGCCAGGTTCGGCGGCTCGACCTGCTGCCACGAGAAGGGCGGCGCCACGCGCACCACCCAGGCCAGCGCCGCCGCTGCCGCCAAGGCAAGGGCGGCGGCGATGACCAGCGGCCCGATGCGCTCGAGGTTCTGCTTGACCAGGAGCCCCACGCCGCCGGTGGCGAGCAAGACGCCGGCATAGAGCAGGGCGCGCAGCTCCCGGTGCACGGAGAGCAGCTCCCCCCGCGCTACGCGCAGCAGCCGCGGAGCCTCGCCGGCCGGCAGGGCTCCGCTCTCCACCAGCGCCGGGATTGCGGCGGCGACGTCGGGATCATCCACCAGGATCGTTCCTCGCCGTCATCGTAACAAAAGGGGCGGCGGCGGCTTCACGACCTGGTGCGCTAGCGACCTCTCTGGAGGCGCGAGCTACGGCGCAACCGGCAGGCTGACCTGCCTGGCGGCCTCGGCCGGCAGCGCGTGGAGGAGCACAGGCTTCTCCGGCCGCAATACCAGGCTGAGGTAGATGCCATCTTCCTCGAAAAGCAGGCCGCGCTGCTTGAGCCAGGCGACCTCTGCCGAGACCTCCTTTTCCGGCACGCCTTCGAGCCTTTCCACCAGCCGCGGGATCCGATGCTGGTCCTCGAGCAGGTCGAGGATCTTCCATGCCGCCGGCGAGAGCACGTGCTCGACGACCGAACCGGAGCGGGAGTCGTAGACCACCTTGGCTCCGCGGCGCTCCTTGGTGGTCAGCTCCGGCTTGAGCCGCCGGTCGCGCTGGAAGTAGCGGACGTGCCAGTGGGCGATGCGCTCCCGGAGCTTGCCGAGCCAGCGCGCGGTGTTCGCGATATAGATTGCCTTGTAATCCTCGTCGACGAAGAAATAAGCGAGGTCGTCGAGCTCGCCTGGCGGGAAGGGGTAGAGCATCTCGTACCACTTGAATGGCTTCAACTTGAGTCCGTACTCCTTGGCCAGCATGTAATAGGGGCTGAAGCGGTCGAAACGGATCGGGTAGGAGCCGGTCGGCGGCTCGAAGTGGACGAGCAGCGGCAGGTCGTCGTAGTACTTCCGGTAGACCTCTTCCGGCTCGTTGGGGAAACCGACCAGGAGGTTCCACATCGCATTGATGCCATACCGCTGGCAGTGCTTGAGGAACTTGAGGTTCTGGAACGAAGTCGTTCCCTTGCGCATCAGCTTCAGGGAGCTCGTCGCCAGGGCTTCGATGCCGGGCTGGATCTTCGTCACGCGGGCCTGCGCCAGCACCGCCATCTCCCGCTCCTTGAGGTCGGCCTTGATCTCGTAGAACAGGCACTTGCCCTCTGGTGTCTCCAGGTATGGAAGGACGCTGGTGAGATACTCCCGCGGCAGGATGTTGTCGACCGACTTGAACTCCGAGGCCCGAGCGCCGTAACGCTCGAAGAGACCGTGCAGGAGGCTCAGGGCCTTGTCCGCCGGCAACGCGCGATACGTCATGGTGACACCGTTGAGGCCGCAGAAGGTGCAGTGCGAACGCTCTCCCCACCAGCAGCCGCGGGAGGTCTCGAACATGACTTTGGGTTCGTAGTTCGCCTCCCGCGGCACTTTGGCGTCGAATGCCGAGAAGTAGTCGTCGTAGTCGAGCGGCAGGTCGACCGAGATGTCCAGCTCGTCGCCGATCTCACGGCGGCGCTCGCCCTGCTGCGCCGCCAGCTTGCGCTGCGACAGGACGCCCCTGATCTGGTGGCACTCGTCCCCCTCGCCGCGCAGGAGATGGCCGACGAGCCGGGGGAAGCCGACCAGGCTGGGCCCGGAGAAGACGAAATCGATCTCGCGCACGTTCCTGGCGAGCGCGTCTCCCATCGGGGACTCGCAGTTGGCCCCGCCCATCACGATGACGATCTCGGGCCGGATGGCCTTGAGCTTCCTGGCCATCGCGATGCTCGCCATGTTCTGCGAGAACATGGTGGTGAAGCCGACCAGCGAGAAGCCGTCGAGCCGGTAGAGGTCGATGAGCTCGTCGAGAGCGGCGCCCGCCCGCTGGCGCTTCTCGGTCAGCTCGCCGCGGAAGGCTTCGAGCTGCGAGCGGTGCTCGGAGAAGTAGCGGACCAGGTAGGCGTCCGATTCGTCGGGCTTCTCGGGAAAAGCTTCCTGGCTGAAGAACCAGTCTCCCAGCCCCGAGGTATTGGCCTGGACGGTGTTGGAGATGAGCTCGTAGAGGTGGGGGCCAAGATAGCCGACGAAATCGAGGTTGGGATAAAACACCTGACACTCCACCTGGTCCCCCAGCTCGCTCCTCAGCACGGCCTTGAGCTGGGTCAGAGCGATCGACGGCATGTCGGCGCTGGCGAACGGCATGTTGACGAGTGCGATGCGATACATGGGGGAACCCCTTTCTTCAATTGAACCGATCAAGCTCAGGCTCGCCCCCCGCTGGCGCGACCGTGACGAGCCGCTCGCGCAGCAGGGAGGCCAGGGTGTCGACATGGTGCTCTTCGAGCAAGGTGTAGTGGTTGCCCACCACCTCGCGTACCTCGACCGGCCGCCGTGTCAGGCGACCCCAGCCCAAGTCGGGCTCAGGCCGCGCCGCGCCGATCAGCGGCTCGGCGGCCTTGAACACGATCAGGGGGGCCGCGCAAGGCCCTCCCGTGTAGCGCTCGAGCGCCCGGTAATTGGTCTGGAACACCGCGAAGCGGCGCTCCAGCGCACCGTCCAGGAGCCAGGGAGGCAGCAGACCCAGCCGCTCCGCTTCCGCCGCCAGCCGGCGCAGAGCGTCGTCGGCGGTAAGCCGAGCGAGGTCAGGCAGAGAGACACGCGGCGCGCCGTCCAGGCGGCGGGCGAGATCGTGGGCGAAGAGGCCCACCAGCTCGCCGTCGGTCACCCGTTCCGGCCGGCCTTCGCACCCGGGTGCGAAGGAGTCGATCAGGGCGAGCAGCTCGACGGTCTCGCCCCGGCCTTCGAGCTGGCGGGCCATCTCGAACGCCACGACGCCGCCCAGCGACCAGCCGCCGAGATCGTAAGGACCCTCGGGCTGGAGCTCCTTGATGCACTGGAGATAGTGCGCCGCCATCTCCTCGATGGTCGCCGGTGCCCGCCCTGCGGCGAGATCGGGGACCTGCAGCCCCCAGACACTGCGCTCGCCGGCGAGATGGCGGGCGAGACGGACATAGCAGAGGACGTCGCCGCCGACCGGGTGGATGCAGAAGAATGGCCGCCCGCCACCCGGCTCGAGCTCGACCAGCGCATGACGGCTCGGTGCGGCCCGTTCGCTCATTGCCGCGGCGAGCCCCTCGATCGTGGGCCGCCTGAGCAGCGTCGCAACCGGCAGGACCGCGCCGAGGCGGCGCTCGATCCGGGCCATCAGCTGGACGGCGAGCAGGGAGTGGCCGCCCAGCTCGAAGAAGTCGTCGCGGACCCCGATCGGCCGTGGCTCCAGGATCTCTTCCCAGATCTCGACCAGCGCGGCCTCCAGGGTGTCGCGCGGCCCCACGCAGGCGATCTCCCGGTCCGGCGCGCCGGCGGGCTCTGGTAGCGCCTTGCGGTCGAGCTTGCCGTTGGGGGTCAGGGGAAGCGATTCGAGGAACAGGCAGGCCGCCGGCACCATGTGGTCGGGGAGCGCCTGGACGAGATAGTCGCGCACCGCCGTCTCGCGCAGGGATGCCCCGGGCGCCGGCACGACATAGGCCACCAGGCGGGCCTCGCCCGGGGATTGATTGAAACGCGCCGAGGCCCTACCCGGCGATTCATTGGAACGCGCCGGGTCCCTTCCCGGCGCTCGGCGCACCACGACCGCGCAATCGCGGACGCCTGGGCAGCCCGCGAGCACCGCCTCCACCTCGCCGGGCTCGACACGGAAACCCCGGATCTTGACCTGGTGATCGATCCGGCCCAGGCAGTCGAGTGCCCCGTTCCGGTGCCGCCGCACCAGGTCCCCCGTCCGGTACAGCCGCCCGCCCGGCTCCCCGCTCCATGGGTCCGGCACGAACTTCTCGGCCGTCAGCTCTGGCCGGTTGAAATAACCGCGCGCCAAACCGTCTCCTCCCAGCCATAGCTCCCCAACCTGGTCAACCGCCGCCAGCTCTCCGGAAGGCTCCACCACGTAGGCCGTGGTGTTCGACAGCCGCCGCCCGATCGGCACGGTCAGTGCCCCGACCGCGACCTCCCTTACCTCCTCCCAGGTGGCGAACGTCGTGCTCTCGGTCGGACCGTAGACGTTGAGCAGCCGCCGCGGAGGGCCCGCGGCGAGCACCCGCCTCGCCGCCACCGGGTCCAACGCATCCCCCCCCACGAGCAGATGGCGCAGAGAGCCGAAGGCCGCCGGCTCTTCGCGCGCCACCTGGTGGAAGAGCGCGGTGGCCAGGAACATCGCGGTCACCCCCTCCTGCCGCAGACGCTTCGCCAGCCGCCGGGGCGAGAGCGCAGTCTCGCGCTCGATCACCACCACCGCGCCGCCGTTGGCCAACGCGCCCCAGACCTCGAAGATCGACGGGTCGAAGGAGATGCTGCTGACCATCGACAACCGGTCTTGGGGGCCGAGCTCGATGTAGTTCGTCCCCCGCACCAGGCGCGCGGCTGCCCGGTGCGGCACCGCCACCCCTTTGGGCCGCCCCGTCGAGCCCGAGGTGTAGAGGAGATAGGCGATCTCCTGCGCGCGGCCTTGGTGCGGCGGCGACGCCGCGCCGGGGAGGGCGGTCAGGTTCTCATCGGTTTCCACGCACACCAGCCGCCAGGGCGGAGAATCGGCCGGCTCCCCGGACGACACCTCACCCACCGCCGCCGCCGCCCCCGCCCCGGCCGCCAGACCTGCCAGCCGCTGCCGCGTCCGGCCGTGCACCAGAACCACCGTGGCACCCGAATCGGCCAGCATGAACCGCAACCGATCGTCCGGATAGCTCGCGTCGAGCGGCACGTAGGCCCCGCCCGCCTTGACCACCGCCAGCAGCGCCACCACCAGCGCCGCCGAACGCTCCATCGCCACACCCACCCGCGCCTCCCCCTCCACTCCCAGCGAGCGCAGGTACCAGGCCAGACGGTTCGACTCCGCCTCCAGCCGACCGTAGCTCCATGGCTCCCCTGTCTCCACCACCGCCGGCGCCTGCGGCTGCACCCGCGCCCACTGCCCGAACAGCTCGCCCAGCCCTGCCTCGTGCGGATAGAGGCTCGCGCTGTCGTTCCACTCCCGGGCAAGCTGCGCACGCTCGCCGGCCAGCAGCAGGCCGAGCTCCCCCATCTGCCGGTCCGGCTCGCCCAGCGCGCTTTCCAGCAGGCCCGCGAAACGGGCGAGCAGACGCTCGGCCGTCGTGCGGTCGAACAGCGCCGCGTCGTACTCCAACCAGCCGGTCAGACCCGCCTGCGTCTCCTCGAACAGCAGTGTCAGGTCGACCCTTGCCACCCCGGCCTGCGCCGACAGCGGGCTGACCGTCAACCCCGGCAGGCTCAGCGGTACGAGCGGAGCGTTCTGCAGCACGAGAATCACCTGGACGAGCGGTGGGTAGCCGCCACGGCGGTCGGTGACCAGCTCCTCGACCAGCCGCTCGAAGGGCAGGTCCTGGTGGGCGTAGGCCCCCAGCGCCGTCCGCCGCACCCGCCCCAGGAGATCCCGGAAGCTCGGCCGCGGCACTCCGCCGAGACCCACCCGCAGCACCAGGGTGTTGACGAAAAACCCGATCAGCTCTTCGATCTCGCGCCGTGTTCGGTTGGCAATCGGGCTGCCCACCAGCACGTCCTCCTGGTTGGCCAGCCGACCCAGCAGCGCACCGAACGCCGCCAGCAGTGTCATGAACAGCGTCACTCCCTCGCGCCGCGAAAACGCCGACAGCTCGCGCGCCAGTCTGGAGGGGAGCAAGATCGACCGTCCTCCTCCGCGATGGATCGGCTCGGCCGGCCGGCGGCGGTCCGCCGGCAGCTCCAGCAGTAGCGGCGCCCCGGCCAGCTCTTCGCGCCAGTAGGCGAGCTGATCCGCCAGCGCCTCGCCTTGCAACCATGCGCGCTGCCACAGGGCGAAGTCGGCGTACTGGATCGGCAGCTCCGCCAGCGGCGAAGGCTCACCCGCCGCAAACGCCCGGTAGAGCGTGCCGACCTCGCGCAGCAGCACCCCCATCGACCAGCCGTCCGAGACGATGTGATGCAGCACCGCAATCAGTACGTGCTGGCGGGCGCCCAGCCGCAACAGGGTGGCGCGCAGCAACGGCCCGCGCGCCAGATCGAAGCCGCCCGCGGCCTCGGCCCGCGCCAGGCGCCCGGCCTCCGCCGCCGCCGCGCCCTCCGGCAGAGCTTCGAGCGCAACCACCGGCAGGGCCACCGGCCGGTGCGCCAGCACCCGCGACACCGGGCCGCGCGGCGAGCGCGCAAAGGTCGTGCGCAGCGCCTCGTGCCGCCGCACCACCTCCGCGAGGACCCGGCGCAGCCGTCCGGCATCGAGCTCGCCGGTGAGCCGTGCCGCCCACGGCACGTTGTAGACCGGGTTGCCCGGCTCGAGCTGATCGATGAACCACAGCCGCTGCTGGGCAAAGGAGAGCGGCAGCTCCCCATCCGCCGGCCGCGGCACGGGCTCGATCGGCGGCAGCTCGCCCAGCGCGCGCCCCCGCAGCAGGGGACGAAGCGCCCTGGCCAGCCGCGCGATGGTCGAACGCTCGAACAGGTCGTGGACCGGCAGCTCGACGCCGAAGGTCTCGCGCACCCGCGAGACCACCTGGGTGGCCAGCAGCGAGTGCCCGCCGAGGGCGAAGAAGTCGTCCTCCATCCCCACCCGCTCCCGTCCCAGCAGCTCCTCCCAGATCCCGGCCAGCAGTCCCTCGATCGGGTCGCGCG
>DASZZM010000089.1:0-15370 GCA_035544895.1 Thermoanaerobaculia bacterium | reverse complement strand
GAGCGGCAGCCTCAGGCCCCAGGCGGCGAGGGCATGTGCAGCCTGCCGGCACCGCCGCCCGCTCTGCCGGCACTGCACCTTTCGTCTGCCGGCACACAAGCCGCACGCTGCCGGCAACCTGCCGGCAGGCAGCACGATCGTCAGCGGGCTCGGCCGCTACTTTTCACCTTAATCCAGAGTCTCAGCCCGGGGAGGGGCTTGAAGCTGGGCCTAAAATGTTCGATAGATCGAACGTTTTAGCCGCAAGTGAATTTCCGAAAGAAACAAGCCGACCGAACTGACTGATTCAGCTGATCTATCTGATCCATCGCCTTGCCAGGCCAGAGGCCCGTGATACGCTCGTTTCCGGAAGCTAAAAGGAGTTTTCATGCCTCGGCCACGCATCCGCCACGACCGTCCCCTGAGCTCCACAGAGCGTGTCCAGCGCTTTCGCTCTCGATGCAGCCGAGACCACCACCGGCTCGAGGTTCTGCTGGATCTCGCGACGATCCAGCAAGTAGCCCGGTTCGGCAGGCTCTGGGGCTGTTCCATGCAGGAGGTGCTGAAGATCACCTTTCAGGCCTGCTCGCCGGCGATGCAGGAGACCGCTTCGGCTCGGGACGTGTTCAACCAGGTGCGGGAGGGTCTCGCTCTGCTCCACCGCCGCACACCCTGAGACTCGCGATCCCTCCGCCGCCGCCTCCGGCGTGCATCCATGCGGTCGTCCCCGGCCGGCCGCGAGGCGGTTCGGGTTTCTCATTCTCAAGTTCACATTCTCCACAGCACCGCGGCTTGCCGCGGTGCGGGTTTTAGGAGGGGTTCGGGGCGCAGCCCCGACCAGCAAAAATGTTTTGCGCGCAGCGCAAAACATTGCTGGCTGCCCACCCGATTACCGAGTTTCTCCACAGCGGGCCGACGGCGCGCGGCGGCCGGTACGGACTCGACCTTCACTCTTCGAGCTGAGGGTTGGCCGCGCGCCGTGGAAGGAAGAGAGATGCCGCCGTCTTGTCGATCTGTTCAAAGGACTCGGCATCGGCGGCCACGGCGGCCTGAAGCTCGACCGGCGAGGCTGGCAGCGGGACTTGGCACGAGACCTCCCGGAGCACGGGGGCGGGTGGGGGCCGAGGGCGCCGGCAGCGGCACTGTGCGAACGTCCGTCCTCGACGCCCGTGCGCGGTGAGAACACGGCGCCATGGCGGCCCGGAGCTTCTTTCTCCCGCACGCTAGGCGGCGGGGTTGGTCGGTGCAGAGCCGCGGACGGCCAGCGGCAGAGGACGGACGACACCCCTTACCTGAAGTAGCTGTGCTTCTTGGACCTGTGAAATCTGACGAGCTATGGAAGGCCCGGAAATCGGTCTCAATATCTTACGGGGTAATCAGCCGTGGCCGCGCTCGGGCGCAACGCCGCCGGCATCGTGCCGCTCAAGAACCGGGAAGCCGAGCTGCGCGAGATGCTCCATCAGGTCGGCAGCGCCCGCAGGATCCTCGAGATGGCCGCCGACGAGGAGCGCCGGCTCGCCCAGGCGCGCGCCTCTCTGGAAAACGCCGCGGCGCATGTCAATGCCTATCCCGGCCAGGCGGTCGATCGCCTTCTGAGCTCGTCCGGCCCCGCCACGGCCGAAGCCTACGGAGAGCTCCACGGCCGCGCCGGCGGCCGCTTCCGCCGCCCCGACGCCGCCCGCCAGGCGGCCGAGCAGGCCATCCCGGAGCTCCGCGACGAACTGCGCTCCTACAACACCGCCGCGGCGCGCGCTGCCCAGGCCCGCGAGCGCGCCGCCAAGGTCGGGGACCCCCTGCAGCTCGAGCTCCGCGCCCGCCAGATCAACCAGGCCCTGCGCCGCGTCGAACAGGCGATGAAGGCTCCTACCCAGGCCCTCGAAGCCATCGTGCGCGACATCGGCACGCGCGCCGCCCGCCAGGCTCTCTCGACGCTCCCCCGCGCGTTCGAGCTGTCCATCAGCGTGGCCATGCACGCGGCCGAGAGGGTTCTCGACCGCGACCGCGGCTACGAGGCTCAGCCCCTGAGAGTAACGGGGACACGCAGGGAGCACCGTAGGAGCACCCTGACCCTCCTCGACGTAGGACAGTAGGACAGCCAGCTCTTGACGCAATCCTGCTCATTCCTGTATTCTAAATCGGCTTGGTTTGGAGGGTTTGAGATGGCGCCCGCTCGAAGAACGATTTTTGGCATCGCGATCATTCTCCTAGTCGTAGCCACCTACGCAACAGCAGACAATGGCAGCTGGTATGCCGACAACTGCTATTACATACCGGCGCCTTACCAGCCAGCACGCGTGGGTTGTAGGGTTGTGACCAAGGACAAGGCCGGCCAGCCCTGGCTCGTGTATCTGGATCCCGTTGGAACTTTTGGCCTCAGAGTGCTCACCGACCTAGACGCTTACCTGCGTCTAGATCCGACTGAAATCAGGACGCGTGTTTACAAAAGTATTTCCAAGGGCAGTTCGACCCTTGCGTTTCTCGTACGAAGGGGAGGACCACCTCCGTCCCGATGTCCTATGGCTAACCTAGCGTGTCTCGATCCAGCAACGTGCCAGGTGGATCAGGCATGCATTCATCGGAAGTTTGGCGATCCATTTCAGCACTAACCAAGCGGCGACCTGGCGCAGATCGTCGGCCACTTCGTTTCGTTAGGAGGAAAGATCCATGGCAAAGAAGCCAGGAAAGCACGGTCGCCCGTGGTCTACTGCAGATGTTGAGCAGTTGCGGCGCCTTGCCGCCCGGGGTACGGCCGCAAGCGCCATAGCCGCCGAGCTTGAGCGTACGCAGCAGGCAGTGCGCGCCAAGGCAACGGCGCTGGGCATTACGCTGAGATCCGCAGAAGTCTCGACATCTAATGCAGGGACGCGGAGCCGCGGACCACTTGGACTTGGAGGGACCCGCAGCGGAGGGACCAGGAGTCGCGGGCCGCTGCCCGCTCGCCGGAGGTATTAATTGAAGCTCGCCGACATCCGCGAGAATTCCGAGTACTTCAGCAAGAAGACGAGCAAGGTTGTCCGGCAGCTCGGCTTTGCGGGAATAGCAGTCATTTGGGTGTTCAAGGTGACTGCCGACGGCCGGACGATCATCCTTCCCCCGTTGATTCCCGCCAGCTTTTTCCTTGTTCTGGGTCTCGCGCTTGACCTCCTGCATTGCGTCGTGGGAACCGCTGTCTGGGCACGCTATAACCGTCACAAAGAGCAGGAACTCAAAGCACAGAAGGATCCCGAGGAGATTGATTTCGAGGCACCGAGGCAAATCAACTGGCCCGCCAACGTCTTCTTCTGGAGCAAAATCACCGCCATCTTCATTGCCTATGTTCTCTTGATCCGCTTTCTGGTGCGGGTAGTCATTTAGGTGCGCCGCGACCCGAGCTAAGACTTCGCCCTCTCGATCTCCTCCCGCCTGGATCTTTTTTACTCACGGCCGGTGGAAGCGGCGCAAGAGATGCCGGGAGGCACGGCGGCTTGCCGGCGGTACCACGATTTCGACGACGTTCTGGGCGGGCTGCGAGGTCGACCCCGGAGAGGAGTGGTGTAGGCTCTCAAGACCTCAAGACCATAGGTGTGATCATCCTTCTTGACTGACTGATCGCGCGGACTTCTTCCGCCACGTGCCATGAGCTGGCGGCGCCCTCGGTGCCAACGAGAGCGAGAGCTGCACTTCTCGCCAGGGCGCTCTTCAGCGACCGGGGCATTTCGCTGCCGGATTCCGTGCCCCACTGGTCCAATCGCCACGAGAACCCCCGCTTGGTCAGCTGATCGGCCAGGCCGGCAGCATAGCTATAGCTTAGCTAAGCTAAGCTAGCTCCGTCCCGCCGCGAGTACGAAATGAAGATGTCATCGCCGAGAAGGAAGCCGACCAGAGGGTTCAAGCGTCGGGAAAACGATCTCATTGTCCGCACGCCTCCTTCCCGAACCGCCATGCCAAGTTGCCGCCACTAAGCCGTTTGGGCGGCGGGAAACGCTAGCCGAGGGCTTCCCCCGGACCTCCGTCGGACTCGCCCGGGCAGGTCGCGACTACCTCACCCTCACCGAAGCCTGCGGCGCATGAGGAGAAACCTCGACTGGTCCAGCACTCGCCGCACGTCGATTGGGTCCGCGTCGATCGCAACCAACTCGAGTCGGTCCAGGTCTGCACGGCTCCCGGCGTCGATCAGGGCATGGGCGACGACGTCCAGGGCGCGGAGTGTCCTCCGGTCTCTTAGCCAGGCCAGCAGGTCTTCGAGAAACTCGCCCCAGGGTTCCCCCCGATCTCGTGATTGCTCGATCGCGAAGTCGATGGACCACGGACTTGCCGCCTCCGCCAGCAGGGAATCGAAGTGCTCGAATAGGGCTTCTCGCCCAAGCTGGCAGTTTCGCCTCTCCGCAGCGGTAAGGTGAGCATCAAGATGACGCCGCCGGAAGTCGAACCAGCGCTGCTGGTTGCAGTGCCTCCACAGGGTCACAAGCGCGAAGTCTGAGAAGTGCTCCAAGTAGGGAAGGATCGCCTCCATCTGGCGTTGTCCGAACCGATGCGTCCTACCGACCGTCCCAACCCCGAAGTATTGGAGCAGACGCCGCGGGTCTGGACACTCTCTAACGGTTTCAGCCACCAGCTCGCAGCAGCTGGGAGTAGCGACCGCCAGGGCCGCCCGGACGAAACTGCTTCGGTATCTCAGGTGGTCCCAGTGCCGAAGGAATAGGGCTTCGGAATCCTCTGGGGGTATTTCAATCAGCAGCGCCGCTGCAAGAAAGTAGTGACCCTCCCACTCCCAGTCCACCGGCCCATCGTCCCGGACACGACCGAGGAAGGAGTCCAAGGCTTCCCTGAGCGTTTCGTTCCAGATGCGGTCCGCCTGATGCCACCAGGAGTCAGGATGCTCCTGCGTCTCTACCATCTGAATCAGCTCGGCCACCGCCGTCCTATCACCCAGCCTGATTCGCTGTCGAAGCGCTTTGTGGTAGAAGGGTTCGGAGCGTTCGACATGCTGGAGCTTGATTAGGGCTTGCAAACCGCTGCCTTCCACAGCAACGCTCCAGAGGTGAAAGGCATTCACCCGTACAATCGCGCTCTCTCCGGCGGCCTTCCATACCCTCTCCAGCCGCTCGATCGAGGCGTCGCCTGGGCGACGCCCATGAACATCCCACCGGTCCCAGACCACGCCGTACGTCAAGTAGCCCCCGCTCGCAGCAGCCTGGCGAACGGTGAACTCGAAGGATTCCGGAGCGTCGACTCGATGGAGGAGAACGGTGATAGGCCAATTGAGACTACCAGTCGCCCTTCGAATCAAGGCCGAGATGGCCCGACTCTGAAGACCCTGCCAAAAAAAGGCATCTTGCAGAGGTTCGATCACCTCGGTGATCGCTGGCGCCCGTGCCGCGTTCACGCTTTCGCTGGGCAGCGTTCGCCACGCTTCGCAGATTGGATCGAGTAGACGATTCGCCTCCTCTTCAACTTCGGGGAGACAGCGCAAGGCCGCCCACAGAAACTCAGTGAGGAGAGCCATCCGGCATTCCACGGCTCGCTCCCAGGAGGACCGAACTGCCGGGGCAAGATCCGACTCCGCAAGATACCCGGCCAGTATGAGGGCGCCGCGCAGCTGGTCTTGAGGATCCAGGCCCTGCTGCAACGCGACCGCGAGGCCGCTCACCATGGATCTGCCATACCTCGCCTGAACGTGCTCGAGAAGGGGGGTGAAATCGCTGTAGAACACACCAAGCCACATCTCCCCACAGAGGTCGACTCCGGCGGCTACTTCGCCGTTGCGGAAACGCGCCGCGCGGACGGAAGGCCAGCGCTCTGGGAAGCTGCGGCTCAATTCAAGCGCAACTGGAGAATCCGTCGCAGCAAGGAATCGGGCCGCCTCCTCCACGAGCTCCTTCATTGCGCTGCCCGTTGCTACTTGCTCGGCGACCCAGCTCGTCAGCGCTTTCACAACCTCTTCCTGCACTGGCCCCCGGGGCGTTTCGAACAGCTGCAAAGCCCGGAACAGTGAAAGAGGGTTGCACTCGCGCAGCCTGCTCGCCCACACCGGCTCTACGCCGGGCTCGAGCAGCGCTTGGCCTAGCAACTCCGCATAGAAAGGCTCGTTCAGGACAACGTGTGGCAGTGCACCGTTTCTCATGCTCCGCGCCAATGCCGCTGCCAGGATGGCGTCGCGCACGCGGCCATGGCGAAACTGAAGGCTTTCTCCTCCTTCCTGCTGGGCGAGGTGGGCAACCTGACCGTCGGCGATCTGCCGCAGCACGTCTAGATCGCTCTGTTGCGATCCAAACCAGCCACGAATCCTCGCCCAGGTAGGAGCCATCTCCCTTTGCTCGAGCATCCTGTCTGCCAACGCGAACAGAGCATCCTCATACTCGGACACCACGAACCGCCGGTTCCCGTCCCCTTCCAGCCGGCTGCACTGCCTTTTGAGGAAGTCGCTGAGGACCTCAAGAGCCGCCGGCCGATCACCACCTCCCCATACCCGCCCGCCAAGCGGGTCCAGCAAGCTCAAGAGTAGGGGGTCGTGACCTAGCGACTCCGAGAGCCGGCCAGCCTCCACTGCGGTAAGGCGGCCTCCACGGCTACGGGCCCGCTCCCGCAGCAGGGCGGATCCCTCCTCGGGAGTGTAGGCTCCCGCGTTGAGGCACCGCGCCTGAACCGCCTCGCGAGCACTCTCGGGCACCATTGAAAGGATACGAGGCCAGATCGGACAAATCAGCGACCACGAGCGCATTCCTCCGCTGGAGCCTTCTTCATCGGCATCCTGGCCGCTGCTCCCCCACGAGGCGAGGCGGACTAGGAGGTTCATGGGCGCCGCGGCGCGACTCAAATCGTCCACCACCAGCGCCAAGCCGCCCCGACCAGCCGTGACCGCCAATGCATCGGCACCGCAGCCCGGCAGCAGCTTCGGATGCAGCCGCCGTAGAAGCACCTCGAGAGCCGCTTCTACCTCACCACCTGTGGCGACATCCTCGGGAGTCAGCCATAGGCCGATTCCTCCGGCTGCCACGTGCTCACGCCAAAACGCCAGGGCGGCGAAGCTCTTTCCGAACCCGGACTCCGCCACCAGAAAACGCACACCGCCCCCGGCCTTCTTTAGCTCCTCCCGGAGAATGTCATCGAGCTTCCGCTCGATGCGCGGACCTGTTCCGTCCTCGAAGATGGAAGCAGCAAAGGAGCGGCAGCTCTTCGCCGACAGATCCTGAAGAAGCTCCCAGGAAATACGTACTGCAGGGATCTCGAGAACGTCCTGTCGCAACCATTGGCCACGCGGATCGTGGTCGAGAAAGTCAGCGAGCCGGGAAACGCTCCAGAAGTCCACGTCGACGCCAGCCTTCGTGCAGAGAGCCTTGACCGCAGTCGTAAGATTCTCCGGTGGGTCCTCAGAACAGGCCAGCACCAGCGTTATGGCGGCGTTCGGAACCTCCATCCGGATCCGCTCACTTCGGCGAAGGGCCTTCACCACGTCGCCTTCAGCAGGCTTCGTAGTTGGTGGCTTGGATCTACGAATCTTGGTTCCCTGAGGCTTGGTCTTCCCGCCAAGCCACTTCGCTTTCAGCTTCTCGCGAGCAATGGCTGTATAGGCGAAGAGAACGCCCCGAGGAGGGGACGTTCCCGGAATCCAGCAGCATGCGTCGACCGGAGCAGGTACCGTCCGCCCTTGGGTATTCAGCCCGGTAGGGATCAGACTCTCGTACGCCGGCTGAGCCCGCAAGATGAGGTTGGCGAGCTGCTCGAACTTGGCAGGCTGCAGACCGGCGAGAGTCTGGATTGTGGTTGGCGGATGCGTCATGGAGCAACAGTGCGTATTCCGGCGAAAGTGGACAGGCGTTCCAATCGAATGTGGACAGCAATCGGAGCGAAGCGACGCTCGGGTGATCCTCAGTTGAAGGTGTCCACTTTCGGGTCTCGAAACCTCCTGTCTTTAGTTCCAGTGTAGAGCACTTTATACCGCCGCCGTCGAGGCCGGAGGACTGTGGGAAACCGCGAAGCGGTTTTCCAAGGTCCTGTGGGAGGGTGCCCGGGAGGTGGGGCGGGGGTGGGCAGCCTTCCACAGGCCGGCAGGCCTCCGGCCGGGGGTGATGGGGGTGCCGGGGGAAGAGGGGGTCACTTTCCACAGCAGCTTGTGGATTTGTTCCGGCTGCTGCCTGCGATCGCGGATCTTGCTCGCGGCAGTCGGAATCCCACCCGTCCGCGAAAAACGACCTCGTAGCAAGGCCCAGGAGCCACGATCTCGACCCGGCCCATATCCCAGTACCCCCCGAAATCGCCTTGTTGGGCGACGTCAGCGGGTGCGGCGACGACGATCGCGTCGTCGTCGAGGGCTGCCGGCCGATCACCGAGCGGCTCATGTCGGATCAGCCTCCTCGACGGCAGCCTTGCGGCGCTGGCCACGCATGGTCTCGCCATCCATCGCCACGGCGTAAGCGCCATGGACGAGCCGATCGAGGATGCCATCGGCAAGGGTGGGTTCGCCGATGAGCTCGTACCAGCTCTTCACCGGCAGCTGGCTGGCGACCAGCGTCGAGCGCCGACCGTAACGGTCCTCGAGGATCTCCAAGAGGTCACGGCGCTCGGGCCCGCCGATCGGCACCAGTCCGAAATCGTCAAGGACGATCAGATCGTTCCGTGCGTAGGTGCTGAGCAGCCGATCGTAGCTGCCGTCGCCCCGCGCGATGGCGAGGCTGCGAAACAGCCTGGGCACCCGCAGGTAAAGAGCGGTGTAGCCCTCGCGGCATGCCTTGTGCGCCAGGGCGCAAGCGAGGAAAGTCTTGCCCACTCCCGCCTTGCCGGTGATCAGCACGTTGAGGTGCTCAGCGATCCACTGGCACGAGCCCAGGCGCAGGATCTGCGCCTTGTCGAGACCGCGGCGCGTTCGCCAATCGGTGTCTTCGAGCACCGCTTGCTCGCGGAGATTGGCCCTGCGCAGGCGTGCGGTGAGCCGCCGGCTCGAGCGTTCGGCAGCTTCGCGCGGCTTACATGCTGCTCTCGGGCTAGGGGCTCGGCCATTCCCACTTTCGCAGAGGCACCGAGATGCCCCCAGTGCCAGGCAAGACCGCCACCTTGCCCTGTCCGAAAACTTACGCAGGGCTTACGCAGCCGAAAAGTGGCCTCACGACGCCTACCTTGGTAGCCGTCATAAGTCGCTTATTTCTAGCTATTTATATTGGAGCCGACGATCGGGATTGAACCGATGACCTGCTGATTACGAATCAAATTTCACCAATACTATAGCGCCATCTACAATACGCCAAGCTACTATTGTTTCAGCTAGTTGGAAATATTGTTGCATTCTCGTGTCAGCCGTAGTACCCTCCCGTTTGCTTCCCCGTGCTTCCCCTGGGATTCCCCGGAAGCGAGTCAGATGGCCGTCAGATGGCCAGGGAGGGACCGATGCCGAAGCTCACCAAACGCTACGTGGATGCCCTCAAGGCGACCGGCAAGGACGTGATCGTCTTCGACGACGAGCTGCCCGGCTTCGGGCTGCGAGTCAAGCCCAACGGCGCCCGGTCGTTTCTCATCCAGTACCGCCAGGGCGGCCGGACCCGGCGGCTGACCCTGGGCCGCTACGGCCGGCTGACCGCAGACGAAGGGCGCAAGCTCGCCCGGCAGCACCTCGCCGCGGTCGGCCGGGGCGGCGATCCCTCCGAGGACCGGCACCGCGCCAACCAGGCGCCCACCCTGGCGCAGTTCGCCGACCGCTACATGCTCGAGCACGCGATCGGCAAGAAAAAGCCGCGCAGCGCCGAAGGCGACCGGCGCATGCTGCGCGACGTCATCCTCCCGCGCCTCGGCCGCCGCAAGGTCCAAGACATCAGCCGTTCCGAGGTGGTCAAGCTCCACCAGAGCCTCGCGGCGACGCCCTACGGCGCCAACCGTGTCCTCGCCCTGCTGTCGAAGATGTTCAACCTGGCGGAGCGGTGGGGTGTGCGGCAGGAGGGCACCAACCCATGCCGCTACGTGGACAAGTACCCGGAGAAGCGCCGCGAGCGGTTCTTGTCGGGCGCCGAGCTCGCGCGCCTCGGCGAGGTGCTCGCCGCGGCGGAGCAGCGGGCCGCCGAGCCGCCGCCCGTGATCGCCGCGATTCGGCTCTTGGTCCTGACCGGCTGCCGCAAGTCCGAGATCCTCACCCTCCGATGGGACGATGTCGACCTCGAGCGCGGGGCCTTGCACCTCCCCGACTCGAAGACCGGCCCGAAGAGTGTCCCGCTGGGCGCTGCCGCGGCCGAGATCCTCGCCGGCATCCCCAGAGTGGCTGGGAACCCATACGTCTTTCCTGGCGAGAAGGAGGGCTCCCATTGGGTCAACGTCGAGCGCTCCTGGCGGAGGCTACGCAAGGCGGCCGGCCTGCCCGAAGTCAGGCTGCACGACCTTCGTCACTCCTACGCGGCGGTGGGCGCCGCCGCCGGGCTAGGCCTGCCCGTCATCGGCAAGATCCTCGGCCACACCCAGCCGAGCACGACCCAGCGCTACATCCACTTCGCCGACGACCCGCTGCGGGCTGCCGCCGACCGCATCGCCGGCGAGATCGCCGCCGCGATGCGCGGCGGGCCCGCCGGCGAAGTGATCCGCTTCAGACCTGGCGGCAAGTAGAGGAGAGTCGCCGATGACCGCCGGCGCCCACAGGCACGGCCGCAAGCGCACAGGAGGCCAGGAAAGAAGAGGCCGAACACGCTCGCTTGCCGTCAAAGCGCCGAAACGCTCGACCGGCGTCGAGAGTCCGGTAGAATGAGAGACAATGGCGATCCACTACTCGCAGTACATCATTCAGGACCCGCAGATCTGTGGGGGAGAACCGGCAGGTTGTCCGACCGACTCCGGGTAACCGTGCGGACGATTCTTGCTAGTGTCCCGTCTCAGTGGTTCGCGGATTAACGCATGAGCTTTAGAGTCCTAGGGTGCTCCAGGAGAGAGACGATTCGCTGGATGGCACGACTTACTCCAGCTATCCTCTGACAACACTAGCGTCAAGGAGAGCTTGTCTTGGAAGCCAGAATTCTGCCGTTGCGGTGTCCCACTTGCGGCAGCGCGGTGCAGTCACTAGTTGTGAGTTTTGGGACAGAAATCCTCTGTGACTACTGTAGGACACGGTCGCTTCTCATCATCGACAACAACCTTGTGACTTGCGCGAGCCTTGAGGCATCCGACGGGCGCATTTGTACGCAGTGCGGTCGCGTAGCCCGTGGAGATGCGCGCTTTTGCCAATGTGGAACCAGTCTGGTTAGGACTTGCTACTGGTGCGCCCGCGAGATACCGGTGGACCACCGACGATGCGACGCCTGTGGATGGCTCGATCCTGGCTTTGGCGTGTTGCCAATCGTCGAGGGTCGATGGAGGACCTTCCTGGCGCTCCTGCCGCATTGGGCCGGGGTGACGACGGCTTCGAAGACGAGAGGCAATTTTCTGGACTTATTCCGTTCGGTCTGGAACGACGCCGGCGCAGGGCACCACTATCAGCAGCGTTACGAAGAGATCCTGCAACAGTGGAAGTATCACTACCCGTGGAAGTACGAGAGCTACATAAGCGAGAAGATCTTCGCTGCCCGTCATCTCTTTGAAGAGATTTTCGCGAGGGTCGGCGCACCACTCGTCGCCGCGTGCGTGCGCATGGCGCTGCAGGACAAGGAGCGTTCGGTATCTATGGTAGCTCTCATGCGCGACCTGGCCGACGGTTACGGGAAGGAGGGTGTCTTCCGATGCGGCTTGAAGGACGTGGCGAGAGACGCAGACGCTGGAGCCGAGGTGAAGGCGAAAGCTATGGAGGCCCTTGGTGAGGTCTACGCCGTTCACGAGCTTGTCGAATTGGCGAGTGGGAAAGATCGGAAGACGGCGTTGATGGTCATGCCGATTTTGGAGAAGGTGGCGCTAGGTTGCTCAGATTATAAGATAGAGATCGTAAAGCCGCTCAGGCATTGCGATGATCGGGAGATCGCTGCGCGCGCGAAGAAGCTCTTGAAGGCGATCGAGCGAGGGCGCTAGTGCTGGGAACGTGCTCGGATGCAGGAGCCTCTAAAGCCGATCCTTCCCTTGGAGTAAGATCCTATGTTGAAAGACATTGTTGAGGCCAGAGCAGTGGAAGGGTACCGTCTTTACATCCGCTTTGACGATGGAGTCGAGGGCGAGATCGATCTCAGGAAGCTCATCGAGTTCAAAGGCGTTTTTGAGCCTCTTCGAGATCTGGAGGAGGTAGCGAAGGTGCGACCGGATCCTGATTCTGGCACGGTCTGCTGGCCCAATGGTGCTGACCTCGACCCTGACGTGCTCTATGCCGAGTTGACAGGGAAACCGATCGACCTAGCTGAATCTGCGTTGATTCGCTGACAGTCCGCCGCGCCGCTCCCTCAAGAAGAAGGAGTGATCAGCCTGACACCCGGGAAGTAAGTTCGATAGCGTGCACTGTCGCGGGTGAGGAGGGCCAGTCTCTCGACTTGAGCGTGGGCGCCGATGAAGAAATCGGGGAGCGCGGTCGTGCGCCGCCCGCCCTTCTTTCGATACGCGGCGAATGCTAGCGCCGCGTGCCAGGCGGCGGCGTAGGGCAGGGGCCAGGGGAGGATACCCGCCTGGGAGAGAATACCTTCCAGGTCGGCCTCGCGCCGGAATCCCAGGCAAAGCTCGGCGTAAATGATTGGATTTACGCCCACGGCATCCCTCTCGGCCGCTCGGGCGAGAGCCTCGGCGGACCATTCACCCCAGCTCGGGTCTGCCGTCCAGAGGTCGATAAAGATGTTCGTGTCGACGAGGATCACGTGTTCCTACAGAGAAGACGGCACGAGCTCACCCTGGTTCGCCGCGCGTGATCTTCATCAGCCTGTCGGTGGTCAGCCGACGATCCCAGCGCGCACCCTTGAGGCGTTCGACGACCTCTGCACCCTTCTTCCGGCGTTTCCCCTTGACGATCTTCACCCCATCCACCTCATGGATGAAGGCCATTTCGTCCCCTGGCTTCCACCCGAAAGCATCGCGAAAAACCTTCGGCACTGTCACCTGGCCCTTGACCGTCATCGTACTCGTCTTCATGGAGAAAGTATTACCGCCCGGGTAATACCGTGTCAAATGCGGCCCTCGATCTTCTTCCTCTTTCTGCGTACCGTCGGACTCCGACCTGTTCCCCCGTCGCCCGATCAGCCTACCAACGGCCGAGGCCCGGGCGTCAAGGTTGCCCTCGCTGGCGCTCGGCGGCTGCGCCGACCTTGACCCCCGGGCCTCGGCCGTGGTCCGTGAAGGGCAGCGACGGGGGGGAGCAACGACCGCTCTGGAAAGGAGCTCTCCTTCCCC
This sequence comes from Thermoanaerobaculia bacterium, assembly GCA_035544895.1. Lineage (GTDB taxonomy): Bacteria > Acidobacteriota > Thermoanaerobaculia > Multivoradales > UBA5704 > JASLEW01. The sequence goes on along the minus strand of DASZZM010000089.1, from coordinate 2,149 downwards.
CCTCCCACCTGTCGGACTCGGAGCCGCGGCGGCGCCTGACGGCGGCGCCGCGGCCCCGCTCGCCGCCGGCGACCAGCGAGCCGCTCCTCGTGGCACCGTGGCACCCGCGGCCCGGCGCTTCTACGGCCGCAGGCAGCACGACCCGCTCCGACCACGAGTCCTTCTGATCGAGACGCCGCTACCGGCCGAGCGACCGATCGTCGTCGCGCCCCCGCGCCAGGTCGAGAGCCGCGCGCAACGCGCCCTGGACGAGCTTCTCCGCCAGCGCCGCCGGCGCCAGCCGCAAGGTCAGCCGCGCGCCGAGCACCGCTGCCGCACGCACCATGTCGTTTTCGAGGTGCAGCCCATTCGATAGCTGGCCGAGCGCCCGCATCAGCCGGCCCACCTTCTGCCCCGCTTTGTCCTTCCGCGTCTTGGCGGCGGCGGCCGCCGGCTCGCCTGCCGCAAACCGCTGCTGCCGCACCGCGGCCGCTTCTAGCTCCTGCCCCAGGTAAGCGGCGGCCGCCAAGGAGTCCCGGCGTGCCGCACTGTGCCATCCGCCGATGCTCACCCCGCGCAGGCGTCCGAGACGCTCCGGCGACCGTTGGAGGACATGGCCGGCGCGCAGCGCGTCCTCGCGCGCGAGCAGATCCATGAGCCTCGCGCCGGCCGTCTCGGGGTCCTCGTAGGCCACTCTCAGTCCCCAGTCGAACGCACTCCGCGAGACCGGCACCTCTCGCGCTTCCTTCGCCCGCTCCTCGAGCAGACGATTCGCCTCCTGGGCGATCGCCACCGGCTCGTCGAGCCTCCTATTGAAGGCCGTCGCCCGCGCATCGACTTCGACCCGCGAGCGGAGGACGGCCGCCGCCCGGTAGACCGCCGCTTGCGGTGGCCCTTCCTGCAGCGGTTCTCCTGCCGGCTGCCGTGGAGCCGCTACGCCGCTGCGCTCCAGTCGCGGCCTGTCGCGGGCCGGCTCGAAGGTGATGCCGTGACGCGCAGAGAGCGCTCTCCAGGCGTAGTCGCGGCCCAGCTCGGAGCCTTTCACTCGGCAGCCCGCGATTTCGAAGCTCAGCCCCGACAGTCGCCCGGTCGTCGCGATGTTGGCCCGCACCTCGACCCCTCCCGAACGCAGGCGGTCGACAAACTCGGGCAGCGTCGGTCCTCCCTTCGCGGCGCGGTCCATCTCCTCTCGCAATCGCCGGTGGAGGTCTTCACGCGTGATCTTGGCCGTTACCGAAGGCGGCTTCGACCCAGCCTGCTCCCGCGGCATCGCCTCGGCGGACGGTGACACCTCCTGCCGCACCGGTGGCTCCTCCGCGCGGCCCAGAGTCGAGTTTGCTGCCTCCTGCCGTACCGCGGGCAGCGCGCCCAGCGCCCGCAGCAGCGCCAGGTCCCGCGCCGGCTCGTAGTTGAGCCCCGTGCGCGCGGCGAGGCCTCGCCAGGAATAGCGGCGGCCGAGGTCCGAGCCCTTGCAGCTCACCCCGTCGAGCTCGAAGCTTAAGCCCGAGAGGCTCCCTGTCGTCGCCCCGTGCGCGCGCATCCGCACGCCCTGGAGCGCCAGGCGCTCGGCAAACTCGGCCAGGCCCGGAGCGTCGCGCGCCGCGAGATCCACGTGCTCTTGCAAACGCGCCTTGACCGCCACCTCGCCGGTGCGCGCAAACGCCGCCAGCTCGCCGCGGCCGGGCGCCTCGCGGCTCGCCTCGCGGCTCGGCGCCACCCGGGTCAATCCGAGCTCGCGCTCGAGATCGCGCACGATCGCCTCGCCGCGCTTGCGCTCCTGCCTGTCGCGCACCCGCTTGCCGCGGCTGTTGATCCGGCTGGCGACGATGTGGACGTGATCGTTGGCCGTGTCGCGATGGCGCACCGCCACCCACTGGCAGTCGCCGTAGCCCAGGCGCTCGAGGTAGCGCTCCGCGAGCCGCCGCCAGTCGTCGTCGCTCAACCGGTCGCCCGGCGCCGCGGTGAGGCTGCCGTGGAAGACCGGCTTGCCCACCGCCGGGTTGAGCGCCCGCCCCAGGCCGAACTCCCGGGCCAGCTCCCGCGCCGTCTCGCCCGACATGGTGCCGCCGAGGAGCTCCGGCTGCTTCTTGGCCGCCAGGACGTAGCTGAGGACGCCGCGGAAGCCCGCCCCCGGATTACTCAGCTTCTGGATCATCGACGAGAGCCTGGC
>DASZZM010000088.1:0-2465 GCA_035544895.1 Thermoanaerobaculia bacterium | reverse complement strand
GAGCGGCAGCCTCAGGCCCCAGGCGGCGAGGGCATGTGCAGCCTGCCGGCACCGCCGCCCGCTCTGCCGGCACTGCACCTTTCGTCTGCCGGCACACAAGCCGCACGCTGCCGGCAACCTGCCGGCAGGCAGCACGATCGTGAGCGGGCTCGGCCGCTCCTTTTCACCTTAATCCAGAGTCTCAGCCCGGGGAGGGGCTTGAAGCTGGGCCTAAAATGTTCGATAGATCGAACGTTTTAGCCGCAAGTGAATTTCCGAAAGAAACAAGCCGACGGAACTGACTGATTCAGCTGATCTAACTGATCCATCGCCTTCCCAGGCCAGAGGCCCGTGATACGCTCGTTCCCGGAAGCTAAAAGGAGTTTTCATGCCTCGGCCACGCATCCGCCACGACCGTCCCCTGAGCTCCACAGAGCGTGTCCAGCGCTTTCGCTCTCGATGCCGCCGAGACCACCACCGGCTCGAGGTTCTGCTGGATCTCGCGACGATCCAGCAAGTAGCCCGGTTCGGCAGGCTCTGGGGCTGTTCCATGCAGGAGGTGCTGAAGATCACCTTTCAGGCGTGCTCGCCGGCGATGCAGGAGACCGCTTCGGCTCGGGACGTGTTCAACCAGGTACGGGAGGGTCTCGCTCTGCTCCACCGCCGCAAACCCTGAGACTCGCGATCCCTCCGCCGCCGCCTCCGGCGTGCATCCATGCGGTCGTTCCCGGCCGGCCGCGAGGCGGTTCGGGTTTCTCATTCTCAAGTTCACATTCTCCACAGCACCGCGGCTTGCCGCGGTGCGGGGCTTAGGAGGGGTTCGGGGCGCAGCCCCGACCAGCAAGAATGTTTTGCGCGCAGCGCAAAACATTGCTGGCTACTTACCCGATTCCCGAGGTTTTCCGCAGGGGGCTGATTGCGCGCAGCGACGGCAGAGATCGCGACGCTCAGGGCTTGCGTCAAGATCTGGCAGTGTGAGGCGCGGGCAGGAGGAGTGCCCAGACGGTGTGGCCGCCAGGCGCGCCAGGGCCGAAGAGACGATGGTCGTCACTGCGGCGAGCTCGGGCGAGGATGGCGTGGGGCGTCGGGACGCCAGCGCGAGGTCGATCTCGATCGCCGGTTGGAGCACGGGCAGACGAGAGCAACAAGGCCGGCAGCGGCACGGGGATCTCGTGCAGGAGTGAGAGGGTGGGCGGGCGCCGAGGGTGGCGGCGGCACCCGGCGAGTGTCCGTCCTCGAGGCCTGCGCGCGGAGAGGACAACGGAGCGATGGCGGCCCGGAGCTTTTCTCACGCACGACTGCGGCGGGGCTCACCGGCGCGGGGAGCCGCTGGTGCCGAGCGGGCGGAAACGGTCTCGATCCTCACGTGAAAGGTGCCGGGGGAAGCCGGTCACCGAGTATGGCTGAGAGATTCCAGTGACCTGCAACATCTTATGCACCGTCCTCATGCTGAGTCTCCGTGCCGGCATCTCGCTCCCTTCGTTGAGGGGCCGAGGATGCCACAGCGTCGGAGCCCTTTGCGCCGCTTGCTCCGACCGGAAGGCGGCCACCCTTCCAACAACGGCTACAAAGTGGCCGCCTTCACGTCGGAATCCCTAACCGGTTTCGCTCGGAATTCGCAGTGATTGGCATCGAGCCGCGTCTGGCGCAAAGACGGCAGGCTGATAGTCTCGCGTGCGTGACTAAGATCGAGGCGCCTCCCCCTGGCTTTCGTCTCCTCCATATCCTGCCAGGCACGGATGTCTGGTTTGGGCGTCTGAAATGGTCATCCAGAGGGCGGCGGCTCGCGGCAGGAGCCTCTGACAAGACGATCTGGGTTTGGGATCTCCAGTCAGGACGATTCCTGCGCAAGATCAAGTCCGGCCCGAGCAGCGTGGTAGCTTTTGCCTGGATGGGGGATAGCAACATTCTGACTTGGACCAGCGATCAACTGGGTCTTCAATCTCAATCCGTGCTCGGCGGTTGGAGCCACGAAGTTAGGCTTGACGGGCTGAAAGGAGCGCTGCTTTCCGTGGACTGCTCCCCGGATGCTCAGACGATCGTTGCCCTGACTGCTGATCAAAGAGTTCGGCTCTGGGAAAGACGAACCGGGAAGCTCATCCGGGAAATCGAGGAACCTTGGCAGGCCGAGGAGGTCGTTTGGACATTTGGCGGAAGGCGACTCACACTTCGGGATTCCCGAGGCTCTTGCTGGCAGCGAGATGTAGAGAGCGGAGACCAGCTGGCGGTGTTTAACGTACGTCCCAACTCCATCGAGCATGCGTTCGCTTGGTCACCTGACGAAAGGCTCTTCGCCGCCGGAATTGGAGAGGCTATTCTCATCAAGAGTCCCGAAGGCGACAGGCTTAGCCCGCATTTCTCAAGCCCGGGCCGATTTTGGCTGAGCGGTGGCGAGCTGCCGATGAGACGCGGCCGTCAAGGCGAGAAACCCGACTCCGTGGGGGAAATGAGAGCAGCCGCTGACGGTAACCGAGCGCAAGTTGGTC
>DASZZM010000087.1:0-71979 GCA_035544895.1 Thermoanaerobaculia bacterium | reverse complement strand
GAAGCTCTGCGATGCCCATCACGTCGAGCATTGGGCCGACGGCGGCGAGACCAGCCTGACTAACATGCTTCTTCTCTGTCGTCGTCATCACAGAGCCGTGCACGAGGAGGGGTTTACGCTGGAGCTGGCGCCCGACGGCGCAGCGCGCTTCTATCGGCCCGATGGGCAGCCGTTGGCGCAGGCGCCGACGCTGCCGGTGGTGGCCGGAGAGCCGGTGGCTGGTCTCGTCTCGCGGCTCGCGAGCCGCGGGGTGGCGGTGGCTGCCAGAGAGACGTTGCCCTCCTGGTGGGGTGGGCCGGTGGACTACGGCTGGGAGATCGAGTGGCTGACGTCGCGGCGCGACCGCCCATCCCCGGCAACCGCCGCGAGGTGACGCGCCGAGCGCGGCGCGATAGTGCCTGCCGCCGGTGGGCACGAGCCAACGGAAATAAGCGGGTGCTCTCATTTTTCTGTCGTGCGCCCGTGGTTGGAGCCGCCCTGGTATTCTGCGCCCGGCTCCGAAAACTCCAAGGGAGCACTCGGCACACCCATGGCGGCCTTGGCGTAGTCCAGGAGAATGCGCGGTAGCAATTGGCTGAGAAAGCGCTGAGGAGCCTGAGCATGGCAGAAACGGCCGACTTGCAGAAGCTGCTCGAGCTGGTGGCCCGTCTGCGCGGGCCAGGGGGCTGCCCTTGGGATCGCGAGCAGGGGCTGGCGGAGGTGCGTGCCTACCTGCTGGAAGAGGCGCACGAGGTGGCGGCGGCGCTCGACGGCGGCGATTGGCGAGAGATCGCGGCCGAGCTCGGGGACCTGCTCTTCCAGGTGGCCTTCATCGCCCGGCTTGCCGAGGAGGCCGAGGCGTTCCGGCTGCCCCAGGTGATCGACGACGTCCACGCCAAGATGGTGGCGCGCCATCCCCACGTCTTCGGCGGCGAGGCGCTGGCCGACGCGCAGGCCGTACGCGACGCCTGGGAGCGCCGCAAGCTGCGGGAGGAGCCGGGCCGGGGTGGGCTGCTCGCCGGCGTCCCGTCCTCCCTGCCGGCCCTGCTGGCTGCCTACCGTCTCACCCAGAAGGCGGCCGGGGTCGGCTTCGACTGGCCCGCGGCGGCGGCGGTGCTCGACAAGGCCGAAGAGGAGATCGAAGAGCTGCGCCAGGCGCTGGCGGCGGGGCGGCGCGAGGAGGTCGTCGAGGAAGTGGGCGACCTGCTGTTCACCCTGGCCAACCTGGCGCGCAAGCTCGAGGTCGATCCGGAGGCCGCCCTGGCCGGGACCAACCGCAAGTTCCGCACCCGCTTCGCCAGGGTCGAGCAGGGGCTGGCGGACCAGGGCAGGAACCTCGCCGACGCCTCCCTCGCCGAGATAGACGCCCTGTGGGACGAGGCGAAGCAGGCCGAGGGCGGCGAGTAAGAAAAGTCGTCTGCTCGAACGGATCGAGCGGCGGCGACCGTTACCCGGCTCGCCGCTTCTCGCCGGGGGCCTGGGCGGCGCGCGGCTCGGCCTGGTCGTTGCCGGTGAGGACTTGGAGGAGATAGGGGGCGACGGTGGCGGCCACGCGCTCGTGGCCTTCGGCCGTGGGATGGATACCGTCGGCCTGGTTGAGCTCGAAGACCCCGCCGACCCCGGATAGCAGGAAAGGCACCAGGGCGACGTGCAGCTCGCGCGCCAGGCGCGGGAAGATGGCGGCGAAGCGGCCGGCGTAGTCCGGGCCGTAGTTGGGCGGGATCTGCATGCCCACCAGCAACACGCGGGCGCCGGCGGCGCGGGCGCGGCTCACGATCTCGCGCAGATTGCGCTCGATCTCCTCGGGCGGCTGGGCGCGCAGGGCGTCGTTGGCGCCGAGCTCGACGACGACGACCGCGGGCCGCTGCGCCAGGATCCAGCTCAGGCGGCGCAGCCCGCCGGCGCTGGTGTCGCCGGAAACGCCGGCGTTGAGCACACGGATGGGCGCGCCGAGCTGCTTCATCTTCTGGCCGAGGAGCGCCGGATAGGCCTGGTCGAGAGGCAGCCCCAGCCCGGCGGTCAGGCTGTCGCCCAGAAAGGCCACCAGCGGCCCGGGAGCCGCCGGTGCACCCGTTTCTTGGAGGACGGCCGGGGCCTTGCTCGCGGCCGGGGAGGAGGCCGGCGGCGCGGCGGGCCGGCTGGCGGCCGGGCGCTGCAGGGCGGAGTCACGGGCGGCCTCGGCGGCCGGCTTGCACGCCCCGCAAGCGGCAAGGGCGGGAATAAGCAGGGACAAGGCGAGATTTGCGAGGTTGCGGTTGCGCGGCATGCGTTCATTCTAAGCCGGCGCTCCCGCCCGACGAGCCCGCGCTCCCTCCCATGGCCCCTCCCTCACGCATAGGCACCATCCGCGCTTCCGGCCCTTCCGGAATGCCGCGCATCGAGATCATCGGGCTCACCCGGCGCCTTCCCTCCGGGGAGCGCGTTCTTACCATCCTCGACAATGTCGATCTGGCGATCGCGCCCGGAGAGTTCGTCGCGGTGCTCGGCCCGTCGGGAAGCGGCAAATCGACGCTGCTCGCCCTGATGGCGGGTCTCGACCGCCCGACCTCCGGCGAGGTGCTGATCGACGGGCAGCCGATCACGGCGCTCTCCGAAGATAGGCTGGCACTGCTGCGCCGGCACAAGATTGGCTTCGTCTTCCAGAGCTTCCAGCTGCTCGGCAACCTGACGGCGCGCGAGAACGTGCTCCTGCCGGCGGAGCTTGCCGGTCTTGCCGACCCGTTCGCTCGCGCCGACGAGCTGCTCGCCGCCGTCGGCCTCGAAGACCGCGGCCACCACTACCCCAGCCAGCTCTCCGGCGGCGAGCAGCAACGGGTCGCCCTCGCCCGCGCCTTCGCCACCCGGCCTCCCATTCTGCTCGCCGACGAGCCCACCGGAAACCTCGACGGGGCAACCGGCCGCAAGATCCTCGAGCTCCTCGCCGAGATGCGCCGGGCCGAAGGCACGACCCTGGTCCTGGTCACCCATGACCCGTCGGTGGCGGCGCTTGCCGACCGCCTCGTTCACCTGCGCGACGGCCGGGTCGAAAGGCAGGAAGCGCCGCTCGCCGCTCCCGCCGGCGCGCTCCCCTGACCTGACCGTCGTCCTTCTGCCGACGTCTTGCGAGGTCCCGTCTTCATCTCCACCCTGCTGCGCGAGTCGCGGGGCGCGCGCGGGCGACTCGGCTTTTTCATCGCCTGTCTGGCGGTGGGCGTGTCGGCGGTGGTTGCCGTGGCGGGAGTCTCTTCGAGCCTTGACGAGGGGATCCGCCTGGAAGCCAGGCAGCTCCTCGGCGCCGACCTGGCGATTGCCGGCCACCGGCCTCCTCTTGCCGGCTACGACTTTGCCGCGGCGGGCCTGGGCGGCGTGCGCCGGAGCCTGGTCAAGGAGACCGTGACGGTGGTCGCGGCGCCGCCCGACGCGGCGGGCCGGCCCGGCCCCAGCCAGGTGGTCGAGCTCAAGGCGGTCGGCAGCGACTACCCCTTCTACGGCAAGCTCACCCTGCATCCGGCGCGCCCTCTCGGCGAGCTGCTCGACGAGGGCACGACGGTCGTGGCCTCGGAGCTGCTGGCGCGCCTGCACCTGCGGATCGGCGACGTCCTGCGCATCGGCGGCCTCGGCTTTCGCATCTCCGGTGTCGTCCTCTCCGAGCCGGACCGCATCAGCATCTCGATGACCATGGGGCCGCGTGTGTTCGTGTCGCCCGCCGGGCTGGCCAGGACCCCGCTCGAGGCGCGTGGCAGCCGTTTCAACTACCGGCTGCTGCTCAAGTTCCCGAGCGGCACCGCGGGCGCCGCCATCCAGGCCGCGGCCGAGCGCCTCAAGAACGAGATGCCCGATGCGGCTTTCTACCGCATCGAGACCTACCGCGATGCGCAGCCCGCGCTGCGCGAGAACCTGGCCCGCGTCGAGCGGTTCCTCGGGCTGGTCGCGCTGCTGTCGCTCTTTGTCGGCGGCATCGGCGTGGCGGAGACGGTGCGCGCCTGGCTGGCCGGCAAGCTCGATGCGATCGCGATGCTCAAGTGCCTGGGGATGCGCCCACGCGAAGTCTTCTTTCTCTTCTTGGGGCAGACCGCCCTCCTCGGGCTGGCGGGAAGCCTCGCCGGCATTGCGGTGGGAGGCGGGGTCCAGGCCCTGCTGCCGAGCCTGTTCTCCGATCTCATCCCAGCCGGGCTGAGCCATCCCTGGCAGCCGGGCGCCCTGCTGCGCGGTCTGGGTCTCGGCCTGGGCGTCGCGCTGCTCTTCAGCCTGCCGCCGCTGGCGACCGTCCTGCGCGTGCCGCCGGCCCGCGTGCTGCGCCATGATGCCGAGCCGCTGTCCCTGCACCGCTGGGCGTCTGCCGCCGCGGTTGCCGCCCTGGCCGCTGGCGTCCTGCTCCTCGCCGCGGCGCAGTCGCGCTCCTGGCTGCTGGGCGGCCGGTTCACCGGCGGCGTGGCGGTGGTCACGGCGGCGCTCGCCCTGGCCGCCCTGCTGGTCAGCCGCGCCGTCCGCCGCGTGCCGCGCGACTTCGCCCGGCCCTGGTTGCGCCACGGCCTGGCCGCGCTGGCCCGCCCGGGCGCCGTGACTCTCGGCGCCATCGTCGCCCTCGGCCTCGGAGTGTTGGTGGTCCTCGCCATGTCGCTGGTCGAGCGCCGGCTGGCGCGCGAGCTCACGCGCGAGCTGCCCACCGGCGCACCGACCTCTTTCCTGGTCGACATCCAGCCGGACCAGTGGCCGGGAGTGCGCGAGCTGCTAGGCAAGGCCGGAGCCTCGCGCATCGACTCGGCACCGGTCGTCATAGCGCGCTTGCAGGCGATCGACGGCGCCAGCGTCGAGGATCTCGCCGGGCGCGCCCGCCAGGACGGCGGGCGGCGCTGGGCGCTGACCCGCGAGCAGCGGCTGACCTACATGCGCGACCTTCCCGCCGACAACAAGGTGATCGCGGGAACCTTGTGGGGTGAGCCGAGGCAGGCCGAGGTCAGCGTCGAGCAAGGCTTTGCCGAGGACCTCGGGCTGCACCTGGGCTCGCGGCTGCGGTTCGACGTCGAGGGGGTGCCCGTCGAGCTCACCGTGACCAGCATACGCACGGTCAACTGGCACACGTTCGGCATCAACTTCTTCCTGGTGGTCAAGCCGGGCGTGCTCGACCAGGCCCCGCAGCAGCGGTTGGCGGCCGTGCGCCTGCCGCGCGGCGCCGACCAGCAGCTCCAGGACGGCCTCGCCGCGCGCTACCCGAATGTGACTGTGCTGCGCATCCGCGAGATCCTCGACAAGATCCTCGCGGTGCTCAACCGCATCGCCCTCGGCGTGCGCTTCCTCGGGGTCTTCACCGTGCTCGCCGGCATCGCCATCCTGGCGGGCGCGCTCAGCGCCGGCGCGGCCCGGCGCGGCCGCGAAGTCGCCTTGCTCAAGACCCTGGGAATGACCCGCGGCGGGGTGGCGTTGACTTTCGCCGTCGAGTACGCCCTCATCGGCCTGGTCGCCGGCGCCATCGGTGCCTGCGGCGCCGCCGTGCTCGCCTGGGAGGTGGTGACACGCGGATTCGAGCTGGCCGGCGAGATCGAGCTCCTTCCCCTCGTCCTCGCCCTCCTCCTCAGCACCCTTCTCACCATCTTCGCCGGCCTCGCCGCCAGCTCCAACGCCCTGCGCCGGCGCCCGGTCGAGGTGCTGCGCGGCGAGGGATGAGAGAACCTTGCCAGGCCTTCCGGCGTCATTTTAGCTTGCCCTCATCGCGGGAGATAGAGGGGTCGAACGGTGGGCTCGCGCAATGGTCACAGCTGCCAGGAGAGACCCTGCGATGCCGAGGGCGAAGAGCCGGAGACCCCAGGTCCACGAGGCCGGGCGGTAGTCGAGGGCGACGCGGTGGTGGCCGCGGGCGACGGCGAAACCGAGGAAGCCGCCGTTGACGCGGCGGGGCGGGGTGGCTTGGCCGTCAACCACGGCACGCCAGCCGCCGGCCCAGCTCACACTCGAGACGACGACGCCGCCTGTCGCGCTGTCGGTGTCGAGGTCGAAGCCGTTGGGGCGCACGCTCAGGAGCCGGACGGTGCCGGCCTGCGGCGCGGGAGGTGGGGCGAGGCGCCGCAGGAGCGCGGCGTGCGCGGCGGGTGAATCGGCAGAGGGCATGCCGGCGGCCAGGGAGGCGGGGGAATCGGCTGGCACGCCGGCCGGACCATCCTCCACCACCGCCGCCGCGGCGAAGTCGGGAAGGGCTAAGGTGCGGCGGACGGCGGCGAGGCGATCGCCGGCCGAGATGACCCCGGAAGGCATGAAGAACAAGGGGAGGGCGCGAGGGTTGCGCCAGACCTTGCCGCCGGTGCCGTTCCACACCGGCTCGAGGGGCGGCGGCAGCCGGTGGTAGTGGGCGACCAGGAAAAAGCGCGCGCCCAGGAAGTCGAGCAGCGGCAGCGGGTAGCGGCGCGGCGCCAGCACGATCTCGCGGCCGGTGCGAAAGCGCGGCTGGAAGCCGCGGCCGACCACCAGGGCAGCGGCGGCAGGCTGCATGGGATCGTTGCCGCGCGGGTCCCAGAGTCCGTAGAGGGCCGCCAGGTTGGGCGTCAGGTCCCCCTGTTCGGCGAGGACGCGAAAGGGACCAGGAGCAGCGCGCGCCTCGGCCATGAGGAAACCCAGGGCGGCCGGCGGCGCGAGGTCCATCTGGGCGGGAATGAGCGGCTGATAACGGAATCCCAGCAAGCCGAGGTCAACCGCCAGGCAGACCACGGCCGCCCAGGGGAACAACGGCCCGGCGCGTGGCAGGGCGAGCGCCAGCGCGGCGACGACGCCGCCGGCGAGCGCCGCGATCCACCACGCCAGCTGCCAAGGCGCCGGCGGCGGCGGCAGCAGTACGAGGGCGAGGACGGCAGCCGCCGCGGCCCCGGCGCCGAGCCACCGGCCGGACCGCCGCTCCGCCAGGCGGTCGAGCCCCAGGCCGGCGGCCAGGGAGACGGCCAGCACCCAGAAGAGACGAAGACGGGCGTGCGCGGCATGCTCCAGCCCCGGCACGCTGTTGACCAGCGCGAAGAAGGGCGCGATCCCCAGGCTGGTCAGGAGCGCCGCCAGCCCGGCGGCGAAGAGGGCGAGGGCCCGGCCCCGCAAGGCGGCGGCCGCGGCGGCCGCCTGGGCGAGCGCCAGCAGCCCGGCGTAGCCGCTGCACAGCTCGTTGAAGTTGGCCGGCGCGAGCGGGCTCCAGTTGTCGTCGCGCGGGCTGCCGAAAAACAGCGGATCGACCAGGACGGCGAGCAACCTGCCCGCGAATCGCGGTGGACTGACCGAATCCGGATTCCTGGCGACGACTTCCTGACGCACGCTCTCGCGCACCGCTTCGATGATCGGCAGCAGGGCCGGGGCGGACAGGCAGGCCGACAGCGCCGCGGCCGCGGCGAGCTTGCCGGCAAAGCGCCGGCGCGGCACGCCCGCGCGGCACGCCAGCAGGACCAGGGCGACCACGGCGCAGGCGAGCGCGGTGTGGGCCAGGGTCTCGGGATGCCCGGAGAGGGCCAGGCCGGCGCCGCACGCCACCAGTCCCGAGAGCCCGCCCCTCTCGCCGCGCCGCAGCAAGAGGAGCCCGAGCATCACCCCCGGCACCCACGCCGCGGCCATGCCCAGCGGGTAGTAGCACCAGCACACGGCGTAGGCCGAGAAGGCGAAGCCCAGGGCGGCGAACGCCGCGCCGGCGCGCCCCGCCCCGAGCGCCGCCGCCAGCGCATGAGTGAGCAGCAGGGCGAGCAATACCTGCAAGGCCGCGGCGACGGTCAGCGCGCGCAGCGGAGGCAGGCCGAGCGCTAGGAGATGGAGGGGAGCATACGGAGCCGACTGGGCGTTGCCCAGTAGAGGCTGGCCGGTCCCGATCTCGTGTGCCCACAGGGGCGGCACCGGCGGGAAGTGCAGCAGTCTGTCGCGAACCAGCGTGCGGAACGGCAGCATCTGCAGCGGGATGTCGGACAGCAGCGCGTTGCGCGGCCGCAGGTCAGGCTCGACCATCTCCTTCCACGGGCGCGACAGATAGGCAATATCGGTCGGCACCTGCAAGGTCGAGGTGGTCAAGGGAACGGCGAAGAACGCGACCGTGACCAGTAGATACCCAGCCACGGCGCGCCAGCCGACCCGCGGACGCCACAGGCGCACCGCGCCGGCGATGAGCGCGGCGCCCAGCAAGAAATTCAGCAGAGCCATGGCGGGCGGCGGATGGGGGTCAGTCTTCGGCGCTGCAACCGGCCAGGGACCCAGCCGTCGCGCCTACTCCGGACGCCGTGCCGGCCGGTCGAGGAGCGAGCTGACGAGCACGAAGCGGTAACCGAGGGCCATCGCCCTTGGCACCTCGCCGGCCAGGGCCGCGAGGGTCGCGGAGTGGGGGTGGCCGATGGCGATGGCCTCGCCGCGGTCGCGCGCCAGATCGAGGAGGTGATGGAACTGCGCGGAGATGGCCTCGGGCCGCTGATCGTCGTCGAGAAAGACCTGGCGCTCCGCGGCCGGAATCCCGAGAGCGGTGGCGAGCCGGTACCCGACGCTGCGCGAGCTGGTGCGCGAGTCCAGGAAGTACAGGCCGCGCGCGCGCAGGGCGCCCAGGATGGTGGCCATCGAGCCGGCGTCGGCGGAAAGGCTCGAGCCCATGTGGTTGTTGACCCCGACGGCCCCCGGCACCGCGGCGATGGCGGCCAGAGTCGAGTCGTGGAGCTGCTCCCGGGTCATCCCCAGGCGGAGCGCGCCGGGGCCCGGGTTGCCGCCGCTGGCCGGTTCCATCGGCAGGTGACAGAGGATCTCCTCGCCGCGCCGGCGCAGCGCGGCGACCACTTCTGACGTCTGGGACTCGAAAGGCAGTACCGCATAGGTGAGTGGGATGCCCAGGCGTTTCAGGGTATCGAGGTCGCCGAGGCTGCGCCCGAGGTCGTCGATGACCAGCGCCACCCGCGCCTCGCGGCCCGGGATGACCGCCTCGTCCCCGGCGCGCGGTGGGGAAAGCGCCGGGCCGTGCCTCAGGCCGGCAATGTGGCGGTCCCGAAGCTTGGATGAGCTCGGCCCGCCGCCCGCCGCCGCGGCCTCGTGACGGCCGGCCGCGCCTGCCACGTCGCCGGCCTGGCGCGACGGATCGCGGCAGCCGAAGTAGATGACCGCCGCCACCCCCAGGAGGAGCAGCACGCCGAGGCCGACGCCCGCCCACCCGCCGCGTCGCCGCGGCGGACGAAGGGAGGGAGGAGGATGGCTGCGGTGACCTCTCCGGCGGCGGATCGGCAAGGGGCCTGCGGGCCGGTCAGGCGGCCTTTTTGGCGGCTTCCGGCTCCTCGAGGAGGTGGCGCACGCCCCGCTTCAGGATGAGGTCTTCGAGCGGCACGTCCTTTTCGAGGAGGGTCCGCGTGCGCTCGCTGACCAGCAGGTCCGGTTTGAGCGCTTCGTTGAGCGGCTTCTTGTCGGGGCCGGTGTAGAAGGCGTCGGTGTAGAACAGCCGGCCTCCCGACGAGAGATCGGCGGCCGCCTGGTGACCGGCATGTCCAAGGGTCCAGTCGCCGACCAGCTCCGCCTTGGCCCGTTGCCGCAGGACCGTGGCCAGGATCTCACCCGCTCCCGAAGTGCCGCGGTCGACCAGCACCACGATCCGCCCCTGCCAGACCGGCGGCTCGGTGGCGGTGTAGGTCTTCACCTCGTCCTTGCGCCGCTTGAGCACCCCAAGGTCGCCGCTGGCGAAGAGCTTGGCGGTGGCATAGGCAGCCTCGGCGTCGCCCGAGGAAACCCCGCGCAGGTCGACCAGCAGCTTGCCCTGCGCCCGCGCGGCGCCGCGCAGTCTGGGCAGCGACGTCTTCAGTGCCTCGCGCACCTGGCCGGCGGTGCCGGCATCGAAGCTCGGGATGCGCAACAGCGGCGCTCCCTCGACCTCTTCCAGGCTCACCGGCGGCGGCGCGAAAGACTTGAGCTCGAAGCTCACCTGCGAAGGCGTCGGCTGGTCGGGGCGGATCACCTCCATGACCACCTTGGTGCCGGGCGGACCGGCGAGGATCTCCTGCATCTCCCAGAGCGGCATGGTGCGGGTCGGACGATCCGCGAGCTTGGCAACCAGCTCACCCGCCCTGACTCCCGCCCGGCCGGCCGGGCTCCCTTTCTCCACCGCCACCACGAAGACCCTGCCCCGTACCTTGAGCAGCACGACGCCGCTGCGCTGCTTGCCGACGCTCTGCGCCTGGAGGTAGCCCGGCACGGCGGAAGCCGGCACGTACACCGAGAAGGGATCGAGCGCGTCGCTCACCCCTTCGAGCGCTCCGGCCATCAACGAGTCCGTGTTCGGCTCGTCGACGTAGGACTGGCGGATGAGGCCGAGCACCTCGCTGAACACTCCGAGGTATTTGTAGTAGGTGTCGAAAGAGTCGTCTTCCTTGGCGGCCTCTTTGCCGACCTTCCCCGCCCTGCCGTCTCTGCCGGGGGCGTCGGCGCGGCGGCCATGATCGGCAGCCAGGAGCAGCGTGCCCATCAGCATGGGGAGGACCAGCAGGGAAGAGAGCAGGAAGAAGGTGACGCGGCTGCGATTCATAGAGGTCTCAGCGTAACCAGCTCAAAGGGTCTTCGGGACGGTTCTCGGCGCGGATCTCGAAGTAGAGCCGGTCCGCGGCGAGCCCCACGACTTCGCCTAAAGATAGCATATCGTCCCTGGTTCTCCGCAGCTCGGAGAGGCCGGCATAGAGGGTGAAGACGCGCCCCGGATGGTGCACCACCACGGTCAAGCCGTAGCCCTCGAACGGCGCCGCGAAGAGGATCTTCCCGGGGAAGACCGCCCTCACCTCGGCGCCCGGCGTGGTCGCCACATCGATACCGTTGTGCGGCACCCGCGTGTGATAGCGCGGATCGAGGCGGGGCCCGAAGCGCTCGGACAGCCTCCCGCGCACCGGCCAGTCCAGGACGCCGCGGAACTGCTGCATGGGAGTGCCCGCCAGGGCATCGCCGCTGTTGCCGTAGAGCAGGTCGAGGAAACGGGCGAGCTTGCGCTCCTTGTCGGCGAGCTCGCTGGCACGCGAGGCCAGGTCGCGGCGTTCGCGCTCGACCCGCGTGAGCAGAGCGGCCTGGCGCCGGCGCGCGGCGACCAGCTCGCGGCGGCGCGACTGCTCGCGCCCGATCCAGCGCTCCAGGTCCTGCCGCTCGGCCGCCAGCCGGTCGCGCTCGCCGGCGAGCCGCCGCTCGGTGTCCTGGAGGCGCTGGATCGCCTCCCGGTCCCGCCGCGCCAGGTAACGCATCAGCCGGATCGAGGGCAGGAGGCGGTCGTCGTCGGCCTCGAGCAGCAGCAGGAGGCGCAGGTATCCCTGGCGGCCGAAGCGGTAGAGGGCGGTGAGCTGGCGCCGGCAGGAGCGCCGGCTGGCTTCGAGGGCGGCTGCCAGGGCGCTCACCTGCCGCTCGCTTGCCGCCTGCCTCGAGGCCGCGATGCCGGCCGCCGCCGACGCCTCGGCAAGCCGCTGCTGGTGGAGCTCGAGATCGAGGCTGGTCGCCGCCAGCTCGCCCTCGAGCCCGCTCTGCTCGCGGCGGGCGCGCTCCAGGCGTTGCTGCAGGCGCGCGATCTCGCCGCGGATGGCGGCGAGCTGCTCCTCGCGCGAGCGCGCCTCCTGTGGCCGCGACGCCGCCGCGCTCCACAGCAGGAGGACGCCGAGCACGGTGGCGGCGCGGCGGGCCCGGCGATACCGCTCCTTAGAAGCGTGCCCCTTCAAAGCGGGCCTTTTCAACCGGGGCCCCTTCAACCGGCGGGACGTCCTGCCGCGGCTGGCTGGAGGACCGCTTCGAGGAAGCTCCACTCGTCGGCGGCCTGCTCGATGAGCTTGGCGGTCGGCTTGCCGCGGCCATGTCCGGCGCGCGTGTCGATACGGATCAGCACAGGAGCCGCCCCGGCCTGGGCGTGCTGGAGGGCGGCGGCGAACTTGAAGCTGTGCGCCGGCACCACGCGGTCGTCGTGATCGGCGGTGGTGATGAGCGTGGCGGGATAGCTCGTGCCCGGACGCAGGTTGTGATACGGCGAATAGGCGTAGAGCGCCTTGAAGTCCTGCGGGTCGTCCGGCGAGCCGTAGTCGGAAACCCAGCCCCAGCCGACCGTGAACTTGTGGAAGCGCAGCATGTCGAGAACGCCGACGCCGATCTTGACTGCGCCGAACAGGTCGGGACGCTGGACGAGCGCCGCCGCCGCCAGCAGGCCGCCGTTGCTCTCGCCGCCGATGGCCAGCCGCGCGCGCGAGGTGTAGCCATTGTCGATCAGCCATTGAGCGGCGGCGATGAAGTCGTCGAAGGTGTTCTGCTTGCGCAGCCGGCTCCCGGCCAGGTGCCACTCCTCGCCGTACTCGCCGCCGCCGCGCAGGATGGCTTCGGCGTAGACGCCGCCGCGCTCCAGCCAGACCAGGTTGGAAACTTGGAACGCGGGCGTCACGGAGATGTCGAACCCGCCGTAGCCGTGCAAGTAGGCGGGATGCGTGCCGTCGAGCACGAGGCCCTTCTTGCAGGTGATGAACATCGGCACGCGGGTGCCGTCCTTGCTGCGGTAGAAGATCTGCCGGGTCTCGTAGGCGTCGAAATCGAAGTTGACGCGGGCGCGCCGGAACACGTTCACGCCGCCTGACGTCAGGTCGTAACGGTAGATCGTGGCTGGAGAAGTGAAGCTGGTGAAGGAGAAAAACGTTTCGCGATCGGTTCGCTTGCCGGGAAAGCCGTCCACCGTGCCCAGGCCAGGCAGGGGCAGCTCGGAGAGGAAGTGCCCGTCGAGGCCGAAAATGCGCACCCGCGCATGCGCGTCCTGCAGGTAGCTGGCGATCAGGCGTTCGCCCACGCAGGTCGCCGTCTCGAGCGTCTCGGCTGCCTGCGGCACCAGCTCCCGCCAGCGCTCGCGCGCCGGCGCGCGCAGATCGATCGCTACGATGCGGCGGCGCGGCGCGGCGGCATTGGTCAGGAACCACAAGGTCGGCCCGTCGTTGCCGACCAGCTGGTAGGTGGCCTCGAAGCCGCCGATCAGCTCGACGACGGGAGAGCCCGGCACCTGAAGATCCTTGTAGTAGATGCCGTTCTCGACCTTGGTGCCGAGGGTCACGTGGATGACCAGGTAACGGCCGTCGTCGGTGACTACCGGGGCGAAGCCGAGCTCCTTGCGCTGGGGCCGCTCGCAGATCAGCTCGTCGCTCGCCTGGGGCGTGCCCAGGCGGTGGTAGTAGAGCTTCTGGTTGAAGTTGGCGTCCTCGAGCGCGCGCCCGGCCGCCGGCTCGGCGAAGCGGCTGTAGAAGAAGCCGCGGCCGTCGCGGGTCCAGGCGGCCGGCGAGAACTTGATCCAGCGCAACACGTCCGGCAGGTCCTTACCGGTCGCCACGTCGCGCACCCTGAACTCCTGCCAGTCTGAACCGCCCGAGGCCAGGCCGTAGGCCATCAGGGAGCCGTCGTCGCTGAGGTCGAAGTTCGAGAGGGCCACGGTGCCGTCGGCCGAGAGGGTGTTGGGATCGAGAAGCATGGTGGGCTCGGGCGGGTGCGCCAGGTCTCCGTCCTTGCCCGGCGCATCAGGGGCCGGCAGCGTGTAGAGGACGCTCTGGTTCTGCAGGCCGTCGTTCCTGGTGAAGAAGTACCGATTGCCGCGGCGCTGGGGAACGCCGAAGCGCTCGTAGTTCCACAGCTCGGTCAGGCGGCGGCGGATCTGCTCGCGCGTGCCGGCGGTGCCCAGGAAAGAGCCGGTCACCCGGTTCTCGGCCTCCACCCAGGCGCGGGTCTGCGGCGAGTCGGGGTCCTCGAGCCAGCGGTACGGGTCAGCGACGCGGACGCCGTGGTAGTCGTCCACCTGAGAAAGGCGCTGCGCCTCCGGATAGGCGAGCCGGGCCAGGCTCGCGGCGGCCGAGGTGGTCGAGGCGGCGGGGCGGTCCGCGGTGATCGCATGGGGCGGCGCAACGGGGGGTGCGACGGGGGCTGCCAGCGGGGCCGCCACCGGGGCCGCCACCGGCACGCCGGCCGCCGCCGGCCAGCCCATCAGAAGGGCGGCCAGGGCGGCGAGCGCCGCGAGGGAGATGATCGGGAATCGGTCGAGTTTGCGTCGCATCGAGGTCTCCTCCGCGCGCCTGGGCCAAGGGTGGACTACAGGTATCCCAGGGAGCGCAGGTTTTCGAGGTATTCGGCCCGGGTCTCGGCGCCGGGGACGAGCGCGACCTGCGGCCGGCCGTAGGTCGCGACGGTTGCCGGCGGCGCGGGCCAGCGGCACGGCGGCGGCGGGGGCAGCTCGGAGCTCTGTGGCAGGCCGAGGGCGCGCAGCAGGCCCGCGGCGACCGCCGCCGGAGCGATCTCGGCGGCGCCCGCATCGCAGCCGGCGCGATGCCAGAAGAGGATGCGGCCGAGCTGATCCTGCCCGCCCCGGCTGCGATCCGGGCGCCGCCGGCGCCGTCCCGGATCGAAGACCACCGCCACGGTGCCCGGTCCATCGCCGCCGGAGGTCGCCTGCCCGAGCAGCCGGTCGGCCGCCGCGAGCCGCGTGCGCACCAGGTCGGCGAAAGCCACGTCGCCGCCCTCCCAGCCGGCGGCGGCGATGTCGAGCCCGGGAAGGTAGAGCGCGGCCGCCCAGGGCGCCGGCGTCGGCGGCGTCGGCGGCGTCGGCGGTATCGGAGCCATGCGGCTGGCGAAGACTTCGGTGTAGAAGCGGTCCGGCAGGAGGGCGCGCCTTTCGAGGGCGGCCGCCGCGGCGGCGGGCAGCGCCGCGGCGAGGCGCGGCGCGAACGGCTCGCGGGCCACCCGGCGCATCGCCGCCAGCAGCTCGGACCGGGCGCCTTCGGGCACGACCACGCCTGCCGCGCCGCCGGCCAGCAGCCCAAAGCCGCCATGCGCCACCAGCAGGCCAGGCACTGGCGTGGCCGGAAAGGTTGCCCACCAGTTGACCGCGAGGACCGGCCGGCCGCCTCGCGCGGCCAGCTCCCAGAAGGTGAAGGCGCGGCGCCGGGTCGCCAGCACCGGCCGGTATTCCGCCAGGCCGAGCGGCACCTCGATCCGGCTCCAGTAGGCGCGCAGCGCGCCGCTGCGCGCCAGCGGCGTGCGCACTCCGGCGGGGACGAAGCTGTCGAGCGCGGTCACTCCGTGCTCCGCATCCGGCAGGCCGGTGGCCACCGTGGTCCAGAACGACGACGGCGGCTCGGAACCCCGCCGGTAGCTCCACAGCCTCGCCCCGCGCCGCTCGAGCCCCGCCATGACAGGCAGGTCCCCGGTCGCCAGCAGGTAATCGATCTCGGCCGGCAGCACGCCGTCGATGCCGACGAGCAGCACGCGCTCGCCCGGCGCGACCGGCAGGACGGAGGGCGGCGGCGGCGCGCCCGCCCGCGCCGGCACGAGAAGCGGCACGGCGAGCAGGCCGATCGCCGCCACGACCGCAAAGCCCAGCCAGCGCCGCGGCACCAGCGGCCCGGCCGGGGAGAGGTTGGTGAAGCGGATGGCCAGGGCGAGCAGGCCCTGGTAGATCAGCCGCACCAGCAGGTACGCCGCCGCGGCCGCGGCAAGACCCAACGCCGCCAGCTGCGCGGGCCGGCTCTGCGCCAGGACGTCTCGCCCCTGCCACAGCGCGAGGCCGAGCGCGGCCGCACCCGCCGCCACCGCGACGGCCAGCGCCAGGCTCTCGATATGCCGCACCGGACGCAGCCGGAGGACGGCCAGCAGCACCCCGGAAAGAGCCAGGAAGGAGAGCCCCGCCAACACCGCGATGGGCGCGAACAGATGCAGGA
This sequence comes from Thermoanaerobaculia bacterium, assembly GCA_035544895.1. Classification (GTDB taxonomy): domain Bacteria; phylum Acidobacteriota; class Thermoanaerobaculia; order Multivoradales; family UBA5704; genus JASLEW01. The sequence goes on along the minus strand of DASZZM010000087.1, from coordinate 56,356 downwards.
AGAGGACCGGCAGGTCGAGCGGCGTCGCCAGGTTGCCGTTGGCCAGCGCCAGCGCGGCCGCCAGAACCAGCGCCAGCGCCACGCCTGCCAGCAGGCCCACCTTGAGCGTCAGCACCCCGACGGTCCGCAGCGGCCGCCGCGCCCGCAGCGCATCCTGCAGCAGGAACCGCTCGAACCGATGATCCAGATACCCCAGCCGGCGCAGCTCCGAGCGGATCTCCGCCAGCTCCGTGGCTTCGTTCGCGCGAGCCCCCATTGCGGCCTATTGTCGCCCATCTTGCCGGGTGCGGTGGTGGACGAAGCGGGCGATGTCGCGCAGGGGGTCGCCGCGGCGGCCCAGGGGAGCCAGGGATTCGACCGCAAAACCCAGGAGCTCGGCAGCGAGGGACTGGGCACCAGGGACGCCCAGGAGCTTGACGAAGGTGACCTTGCCGCTGTCCTGGCCGGTGTCCTTGCCGGTCTCCTCCGGCGTGCTCAACACGTCGAGCAGGTCGTCTGAGATCTGGAACGCGAGACCGAGGTTCTTGGCATAGCGGGCGACCACCTCGAGGTCGCGGCGGCGCGCGTCGGCCGCCATCGCTCCCAACTCGCCGGCGGCCATGAACAGCGCTCCGGTCTTGTGGCTGTGGATGTACTCGAGGACCTCGAGATCGAGGTCCTCCGGCCGCGCCAGCAGGTCGAGGGCCTGGCCGCCGATCAGTCCCTCGCTGCCAATGGCCGCCGCCAGCTGGTGCACCATGTCCTCGGGTGTGTAGCGCCGCAGCGAGAGGCGCTGCGCGCTTTCCGCCACCAGGGCGTAGGCGCGGTTGAGCAGGGCGAGCGCGGCGAGCAGGGCGACGCTCTCGCCGAAAGCGCGATGGGCGGTGGGGCGGCCGCGCCGCAGGGTGGCGCCGTCCATGGCGGGCAGGTCGTCGAGGACCAGCGAGCAGGCGTGCACCATCTCGACCGCGCAGGCCAGGTCGAGGACAGGCTCCGAGCGCGCGCCGAACAGCTCCGCCACCGCCAGGGTGAGCACCGGCCGCAAGCGTTTGCCGGCGCCGGTCAAGGCGTAGCGCATCGCCTGGTGGACAGGCTCGGGCCGCTGCGTGTCGGGAGGGAGAAGCTCGGGCAGGCGGCGGTTCACCCGCCCGGCCAGGGCGGAGAGACCGCCAGCCAGGGCCCGCGGACCGCCGGACCCGCCGGCGGAGGCTTCAGGATCGGAAGGCACGGCCGTAGAGCGTTGCCTCCCGTGGGGACGTCGAGTCCCGGCTAGAACGACCGCAGCGCCTCGTCCTCGCTGTCGAAGACCTCGAAGACGGTGATCAGCTGGGTGATGTTGAGGATGTCGGTCACCTTCGCCGGCAGGTTGACGAGCCGCAGGCTGGCGCCGCGGTTGGTCGCGCTGGTGTAGGCGCTCACCAGCTCTCCCACGCCGGAGGAGTCGATGGTGGTGACGTCTTTCAAGTTGATGATGATCTTGCTCGCGCCGCTATTGATCGCTTCCTGGACGGCATTGCGCAAGGCAACGTCACCCAATCCGATGGTGATCTTGCCCTTGAGGTCCAGGATGGTCACGCCGTCGCGCTGCCGCACGTTGACTTTCATCGCCCCTTCTCCTGTTCTAGCCTGGCTTTCGGGCTCGACCCGGTGACTCGCTTGCGCAGCGTCACCACCGTTCCTCCGCCCGGCCGGGGACTATATTGGATTTCGTCCATGAAGCTGCGCATGTAGAAGATGCCCCTGCCGTTCGGCTTGAGCAGGTTCTCCGGCGCCAACGGGTCTTCCAGGCAAGAGGGATCGAACCCCTCCCCCTCGTCCTCGACCCGGATGATCAGGGTATTGCCTTCCAGGGACACGTCAACCTGGACCTGTTTGGCGGGATCCTGGGAGTTGCCATGCTTGATGGCGTTGGCCACCGCCTCGCGCACGGCGATGTCGACCCAGTGCCGGGCATCGTCTTCCATGCCCATGCGTTCGAGCGAGTCCTTGAGCACCACCTGAACCAGCTCGATGTTTTCAAAGCGGCTTCCAATCGACAGATGGAAGCGCTGATCGTCCGCCATATCCTGGATCTCTCTCGCGCCGAGTCTAGCAGATCGCCCTTAGAGGAAATCCGTGCCGCGAGAGGGCGGGGGCGTCCCCTTCCCCCCCGGAGGGGAGGGAAGGGGATCGAGGGGTTGCGGGGGGCGATCCGAAAGATTGGAGGCCGCCATCACCAGTTAGCGAGCGCCGTTTCATACCTCGGGGCCGCCCACCGACGGCGCCAACTAGAAGAAAAGGCCAAGCAAGCTGGCGTGGCCGCCCCCGGCGGGGCCGAGGAAGCGCAGGGCGAGGGGGATCATCACCAGGAGCTGCACGCCGTCGAAGACGAAATGGGCGACGATGGCCGGCCATACCGTCTGCCGCCACTGCACCAGCAAGGCATAGATCAGCGACAGCAGCGTGATGCCCACGAGCATCATCGGCTGGCCGTAGGAAAGGTGCGCCAGGACGAACATCAGCGTCGACAGCGCGATGCCCACGCGCGGCTGCAAGAAGCCGCGGAAGAAGACCTCCTCGACGAAGCCGGCCGACAGGCTCACCGCGACGCGCACCAGCACGGGCAGCGCGGCGATCCATGGGACGATGGCCGAGGGGCGCTTGGGCAGGGCATCCTCTCCACCCAGCGCCCACAGGGCGGCGGCCAGCGCCAGGAGCGCTGCCAGGACCACCAGCCAGGCGGCGATCCCGAGCACCAGGCCGAGGCCGATTTCGAGCCAGACGCTCGGAGCGCGGAAGCCGAGCTGAACGGCGACCTGGCGCAGGAACGACGCGGCCCGCGACGGGAAGGGAAGTGGCGGCGAGACAGGCGCGGGCGGCGGCGCCGAGGTTGCCGCGCTCGCCAGGTCGGCCATGAGGGGGCTCGCCGCGACGGGCGGGGCGGGCGGCGGCGTAGAAGCTTCGGCGCCAGGGGCGCCAGGGGCGCCCGGGGCGCCGGAGGGCGGCGGCGCGTCCGGTGGCGAGACCGGGGCCGCCGCGCCGGCGCGGCCGGCGCCGGCGCCGAGAGCGTAGAAGCCGAGCAGGAGCCAGCCGAGGACGGTGAGCAGCATCAGGATGTGCAGCAGGAAGAGCTGCGGCGTGCTGATCGACCGCAGGTCGAGCTGCAGCTCGAGGCCGAGCTCTCCGAGCGGCCGGAAGATGCCGATCCAGAGCATGCCGGCCACCAAGACGAAGGCCAGCGCGCGCCGCCAGCGGATGCGAAAGCCCGGCGGCAGCAAGCCCTTCCTGGCGCACATGTAGTCGAGAGCGAAGGCCGCGGCGGCGGCCGGCACGGCCGCCACCAGAAGGCGTGCCAGCACCTCCAGCAGGGGAAGCTGCACTGCAGGGGCGGCGGCGGTCAAGCGGGGCTCAGAGCCTCTGCCTGCTGCGAAAGCTGCGCAGCACCAGCAACGCGGCGTTGAGCCGCTGGATGCGCCGGTTGCGCAGCTGGATGGCCGGTATATCGTCGAGCGACGGCTGGTCCCCACGCAGCTCCCGGAGATGGCGGTCCATCTCGAAGGCCAGCTTGTCGACGTCGACCGCGGTCAGGGCGCGGAAGGTGCGCTGTGTCACCAGGGTGTAGCCCTCGGCGATGTCACGCGCCATCGAGTACGCGCTGCCGCTGGTGAAGCTCATTGCCGCGATGATATCCCGGCCCTCGCGGCCGGAAAAGACGTGGGGACAGTGGCAGCTAAGAAGAAGCTCGTTGGTGCGCGAGAGGGAGGGGGCGTCCCCTTCCCCCCCGGAGGGGTGGGAAGGGGACCGAGGGGTTGCGGGGGGAGATCCAATAGATGCTTTGAGTAGTCCACCACCGCCAAATCGCAGTGTCGTTTCATCCCTCGGGGGCGGCAACGCCGGTCTGACCTAAGGGCCGCGTGCTATCCTGCCGAAGCCCTGAGCACGAGGAGGGAGCCACCTTGAGCCGCTTTCCGGGTGTTGATCTGTTGGAGCTGGATGCGCTCCTCGGCGCCGAGGAGCGCCTGGTGCGCGACACCGTCCGGGCCTTCGTGGACGACCGGGTCAAGCCGATCATCGAAGAGTGCCACCGGCAGGCGCGCACGCCGCTCGAGCTGGTGCCCGAGCTGGGCGCCTTGAACCTGTTCGGCGCCAACATCTCCGACTACGGCCTGCCCGGGCTGGGCGGGGTCGCCTATGGCTTGATCATGCAGGAGCTCGAGCGCGGCGACTCGGGTCTGCGCAGCTTCGTCTCGGTGCAGAGCGCCCTGGTCATGTATCCCATCCACACCTTCGGCTCGCAGGCGCAGAAGGACCGCTGGATCCCGCGCCTGGCCACCGGCGAGGCGATCGGCTGCTTCGGGTTGACCGAACCCGATTTCGGCTCCAACCCCGGCGCCATGCGAACCACGGCGCGCCGCGAGGGCCAGGAGTGGGTGCTCTCCGGCAACAAGCAGTGGATCACCAATGGCACGCTCGCCGACGTCGCGGTGGTCTGGGCGAGGACCGACGAAGGCATCCGCGGCTTCCTGGTCGAGAAAGGGACTCCCGGCTTCAGCGCCGCCGACCAGCACGGCAAGTTCTCTCTGCGCGCCTCCACCACCTCCGAGCTCGGCTTCCACGACTGCCGCATCCCTGCCGAAGCCATGCTGCCCGGCACGACCGGCTTGAAGAGCGCGCTCGCCTGCCTCAACCAGGCGCGCTACGGCATCGCCTGGGGCGGGATCGGCTCGGCCATGGAGAGCTACCACACCGCGCTCGAATACGCCAAGCAGCGGGCGCAGTGGAACGGCCAGCCCATCGCCTGCCACCAGCTCGTGCAGGAAAAGCTCGTGTGGATGGCGAGCGAGATCACCAAGGGGCAGCTGCTGGCGCTGCAGCTCGGCAAGCTCAAGGACGCCGGACGCCTCAAGCCCTACCAGGTCTCGCTCGGCAAGCGCAACAACGTCTGGGTGGCGCGGGAATGCGCCAAGCTGGCGCGCGAGATCCTGGGCGCCAATGGCATCGTCGACGATTACCCGGTCATCCGCCACATGCTCAACATCGAGTCGGTCTACACCTACGAGGGGACTCACGACATTCACGGGCTGATCCTCGGCGAGGCGATCACCGGCATTCCCGCCTTCAACCCGCCGGAGCGGAGCGCGGCCGCCGGCGCCGGGAGGCCGGACCCCCAGGCGGCGAACGCGGGTGCGGCCGGGGGCGGCAAGGGGGAAGGCCAGCCGGCCGGCGCGGCAGCTCCCGCCGGGAGAGTGCGCTGATGGTGCTCGACCACCTGCTGGAGCAGGACTTCATCCGCGTCACCGAACAGGCGGCCATCGCGGCGGCCAAGACGATGGGATTCGGCAACCGCCGGCATTCCGACCAGGTCGCCGTCGAGGCGATGCGCCGGGAGATGGACTCGCTGCCGATGAAGGGGCGCGTGGTGATCGGCGAGGGGGAGCGCGACAAAGCGCCGATGCTCTACGTGGGCGAGGAGCTGGGGGCCATGCGCGGCCAGGCCGCGGCGGTCGAGGTGGACATCGCCGTCGATCCACTCGAGGGCACCAACCTGTGCGCCACCGGGGCCCCCGACTCCATCGCGGTGCTGGCGGCCGCCGAACGGGGCGGACTGCTCCACGCCCCCGACATCTACATGGAAAAGATCGTCGTCGGCCCGACGGCGCGCGGCTCCATCCAGATCGACGCGCCGGTGGCCGAGAACCTGCGCAACATCGCCGCCGCCTTCGGCCGCCGGGTGAGCGACCTGACCGTGGTGGTGCTCGACCGCGAGCGCCACCAGCAGCTGATCGGCGACATCCGCAAGGCCGGAGCGCGCATCCGCCTGATCGGCGACGGCGACCTGTCGGCCGGGATCTCGGCCGCGGTGCGCGGCACCGGAGTGCACGCGGTGCTCGGCACCGGCGGCGCTCCCGAAGGGGTCATCACCGCCGCCGCTATGCGCTGCCTGGGCGGCGAGATCCAGGCGCGCCTCAAGGCGACCAACGAAGAGCAGCAGGAGCGGGCGCGGGCTTTCGGGATCGAGGACCTGAACCGGATCTATCACACCGAGGACCTGGCCCCCGGCGAGGAGATCCTGTTCAGCAGCACCGGCGTCACCGACGGAGAGCTGCTCAAGGGGGTTCGCTTCTTCGGCGGCGGCTCGCGCACCTCGACGCTCTTCATGTCGCTGTCGCGCAAGATCATCCGCTTCGTCGACACCATCCATCGCGACCAGGTGACCACACCCGTCCGCTTCCTGTAGCCTGAGGCGCGTGATCAAGCCGGACCACTGGATCCGCCGCTGGGGGCGCGAGGGCGGCGTCACCCCGTTCGCGGAGTGCCAGATCAACGCCGCCAGCTACGACCTGCGGGTGGGCGACCACTGGATCTGCCCGACGCGCGAGCCGCAGGAGTTCCGGGCGCCCTACGTCAAGCTCTTCTCCGGCGAGGTGGTGCTGGCCTCGACGATCGAGTGCGTGCGCATCCCGCGCACCGTCGCCTGCGACCTCAAGCTCAAGTCGACGCTGGGGCGCCTGTGGATCAACCATTCGCTCGCCGGATGGTGCGACCCCGGCTTCCAGGGCAACATCACGCTCGAGCTGCAGAACCTGGGGCCGGAGCCTTTCGTCCTCGAAGCCGGGCGGCGGATCGCGCAGCTGATCTTTATCGCCATGGAATCGGAGCCGGAGGTCGCCTACGGCGAGCCCGGCTCGTCGAGCCACTACCAGGGGCAGAGCGGGACCACGCCGGCGCGCGACGCGGGCGGCTGACCGCCCGGCAGCCGGCCGGAAACGGGCCGGGGAGCGGCGACCGCCGGCCGCCGTTCGCGCGCATGCGCAGCCTGGCATCTGCGGAAGCTCCTCGACCTATAATCGGCCGCTGCCATGGGAATCGTTGGCAATCTCCAGACGATGCAGCTCGAGGAGCTGCTGCAGTGGCTGTCGCAGAGCCAGAAGACCGGCACGCTCGAGATCAGCAGCGGCAAGGTCGAGAAGAAGATCTTTTTCAAGGACGGCCGCATCCTTTCCTCGTCGTCCACCAAGCCGGAGGAGTACCTGGGGCATTTCCTGGTCAGCCAGGGCCTGATCAGCGAGATGGAGCTGGCCAAGGCGATCGAGCTGCAGCAGAAGACCCGCACGCTGCTGGGCAAGATCCTGGTGACCGCCGGCGCCTTGCGCGAGAACGACCTGCATCGCATGCTGCGCTTCAAGGCCGAGGAGAGCATCTACGACATCTTTTCCTGGAAGGAAGCGGACTTCCGCTTCGTCGAGGACGCGCTGCCGGAGACCGCGATGGTGCCGATGAGCCTCGACGTCACCGCGATCGTGATGGAGGGCGTGCAGCGCATCGACGAGTGGAAGCGCATCCGCCAGCTCATTCCCACCCAAGACGTGATCCCGGTGACTCTGGCCGAGCTCGACCTCGCAATCGCCAGGCCGGCCGAGCGCCGCATCCTGGAGCTGATCGACGACCAGCGCACGGTCGAGGAGATCCGGCTGGAGACGCACTCTTCGGAGTACCACGTCTGCCGCATCCTGTTCGAGCAGCACCGGCAGGGCTATATCAAGCTGATCAGGCCGCGCTGGAGCCAGCCGCCGCCGGCCGAGGAGGCGCCCGCACCTTCGGGAAGAGCCTCCGGAGCGCCCGCCGCGGCGCCGGCGGCGGGGACCGGACAGGGCGCGCCCGGCTCTCTGGGCACGGCGCCGCTGATCGAGGCCGCCAGGAGGTTCATGGCGCAGGAGACCTACGAGGCCGCGCTGCGTCACCTGCGCGCGGCGCGCAGCCTCGATCCGGACGACCGCGAGGTGCAGGAGGAGGCGGCCAAGGGCGAGAAGAAGATCCGCGAGGAGCTCGAGCGCGCGGGCATCCGCCTCGACTCGGTGCCCCGGCTGGCCGCCAGCCTCGAGCAGCTCAGCTCCGCCAAGCTCTCTCCGCAGGAAGGCTTCATGCTGACCCGCATCACCGGCAGCTACGACATCCAGTCGATCATCAAGATCACCCCGATGCCCCAGCTCGACGCCATGATGGTGTTCTGGAAGCTGGCCCGGGCAGGGCATATCCAGGTGGCGCCGAAGGGAAAGTAGCGGGCTCGCAGTGTGTCGCGAGAGGGGTGGTGTCGGCAGGCCGCGCGTCAGCACTTGGCTGGCGCCAAAGGTGCTGACGCGCGGCCTGCCGACACCACCCAGCAACCGCGGGTGAGACTCTCGACCAAGAAAAAACCTCAGGTCGGACGGGGACGGGAAACGTGGGGGTTGCTGCGGATGGCGAAGCGGAGGGGCCAGGTGGCGGCCTCCCCGGCGTAGGCGACGCCGATGCGGGGGCCGGCGGCTACGTCGGTGGGGGCGAGCGGATCTCCGGTTGTGATGCGGAGGGGGCGGCGGTCGAAGCGGACGCCGTCGAGGGAGCGGTCGACGGCGAGGGCGTGGCAGAGGCGGCCGGGGCCGCCGGCGAGGTCGCCGGGACGGGGAAGGCGGGCGAGACGGCGGTTGGCGGCCATGCGATCGAGGCCAAAGAGGGGCTCGCCGGCGCGCAGGAGAACGGCGCTGCCGATGCCCGGGTCTCCGGTCACCGCGTTCAGGCAGAAGTGCATGCCATAGATGAAGTAGACGTAGGCGTGCCCGCCGGCCAGGTACAGGCTCTCGTTGCGGGGCGTTCGGCGTCCTGCCCAGGCGTGGCTGGCGCGGTCAGGGGCGCCCAGGTAGGCCTCGCTTTCGACGACCCGCACGACGAGCCTGTCGCCGTCCAGCTCGCGCACCAGATAGCGGCCCAGCAGGTCACGGGCGACCTGTTCCGCCGGGCGGCGATAGAAGGACAATGGAAGGGGATCGAACCCCGGAAGTTGTGCCTTCGCCGTCACCTCACGGCTGGCTCGCCTATTGGCCGGCCGCGGACCACGGCGGCACGATGCCGTTCATGCGCGCGTAGGCGATCGACTGCCCGAGGTGCTCGTGGGCGTGGACGCCGAGGCCCAGCATGACCTCACCGGTGGTGCTCGCGCGGCCGAACACCTGGACGGCCTTGGCGAGGTCGGCGTCGGGCACCGCGTCGATGGCCTGCTGCGCGTAGTCGAAGGACTGTTTCAGGGCCGCGACCGTCTTGGCCTTGTCTCCCCCATCCTTTTCCAGGGTGCGAGGATCGACGCCCGCCGCCGGCTTGGCGCCCCAGAACGTCGGCAGGAAGTAGTTGGCGCCCGCCACATGCATGTACACCTCGCCGACCGACCGCACGCCGTCGGCGGGGCGCCAGGCGTACTTCTCGGGCGGCGTCGCCTCGGCGAGCGCGATCAGCTTCTTCTGGGCAGCGACGATCTGGCGCGACGCCAGGGCGCGCAGCCCGGTCGGCGGGGCGGCCGCGGTCGCCGCGGGTGCAGTGGCGGACGTCTTGGCCGGCGCGGCGGCCGCCGGCGAGTGCATCGTGTCGTGCTGGGCCGCCGCGGCCTGCCAGGAAGCGAGGCCGGCGAGCAGCAGGGTCGCGGCAACAGTGGCAACAAGGGTCCTACGCATGGTTTTTCCTCCCCGGGGTTGACGGCAATATCGAGAATACGGAGGCGCGCTCTCAACCAACTTGGTGCGGGCATCATAGCGCGCCCGCACCCACCGCCCAACCCCCCAGCCACGCTGGTGGCTCGCGGCGAGACGTCCGCCACCGGGCACGCCTCTTGCCACTCTCGTATACTCGGGACGCACTTCCATGACCGACTACGGCGAGCCCGGCTCTTGAACGAAGCGATCCTCTCCGCGGTCGAGCCCTCGACGATGCCGCCCCTGTTCGACGGGCTGCCGGACGCTTTCGCGTCGAGCTACGCGCCGGCCGCGCCGTGGGCTCTGCTGGGCGAGCCGCTCGACACTCTGCTGAGAGAGCTTCCCTCGTCGGACATCCGGGTGCGGCTCCTGCCCGAGGTCCACCTGGTGGGCGACCGCATCGTCATCGGCCGCGGCGCGCGCATTCATCCGGGCGTCGTCATCGAAGGCCCCATCTTCATCGGCGAAGACGTCGAGATCCGCCCCGGAGCCTACCTGCGCGGAGGGGTGTGGATCGGCGAGCGCTGCGTGGTGGGCGCCAGCACCGAGGTCAAGCGCGCCATCCTGCTGCCCGGCGCCAGGGCGCCGCACCTCAACTACGTCGGCGACTCGATCCTCGGCCGCGGCGTCAACCTCGGTGCGGGCACCATCCTCTCCAACTTCCGCCACGACGGCGGCGAGGTGCGCATCGCCGCTCCCGGCGGCGGCGTCGCCAGCGGCCGCCGCAAGCTCGGCGCCGTGCTCGGCGACGGCGTGGCGACCGGCTGCAACTGCGTCCTCCACCCCGGCGTCGTGGTCGGCCGCGACACCCAGATCTACCCCGGCGTACAGCTCCGCTCCGGCATCTACCCCGACCGCAGCATCGTCAAGCTCCGCCAGGAGCTCGAGGTCGTGACGCGGGACGGCTTGGCGGGTTAAGCCAGTCTCAACCGTCGCAGGATCCCGGTTTACGGACTCCCAAGGCCTGGCACAGGGCGCGCGGGGTTTCGCGGTTTGCGTCTACGGTTCACTGGCGCAGGAGCGGCTGGATCTCCGCCTGGTCTTGACCTCGTCGCTCCGCCGTCGCTGGGGCTTGCCACCGGCAGGCCGGCTGCCATCGGGCTCCCCGCGTCGAGTGTGAGATCCCCACCCGGATCTCGAGCCAGGCGCTCGATGAGCGCTGCAAAGCGGCTGGTCTGGCGGTAGCCGCCGCGGCGCCGCAGCTCGCGCAGCACGCGCTGCAGCCGCCGGCAGTGGCGGGCGGCGAAGTCCGGCATCTCGGCCGCCAGCTTGGACACCTCCTGCAGGCACTCGGCGGCGAGAGTGTGGTCGGCGCTCTGTACCGTCTCGATCCACTGCTCCTCGAGGTCCTCGAGGCGCACGCCAGCCGCTTCCGCATCGCGAATCGTCTGGGCAATCCATCCCACGACACCGCTTGCGGGGTCGCGCTGCAGCAGTGCGATCAGGTGGTCCTGGACGGCAAGACGGGTCCTCTCATCGAACTCCCAGAGCTGCCGGTTGAGCTTCCCATGACCGGTCGCTCCCTGGTCCCGAATCAACCTGCCGAGGACCTCGAACCAGCGCTGGTGCCAACTGGTCCGCAGCTCGGCAGGCGCTTTCTCGAGCAGCGCGACGAGCAACACAACCGCGCCTTCGGCGCCTTCCGCCGTCATTCCCGGCTTTTCGAAGATGCGCTGTACGAGCCCGCTCAACTCGGGGTCGAATTCCGCGGCAAACGGCGCGAGGTAACCGAGAAAGCTCACCTTGGCTTCCCAGCGCTTGCGCTCGTCGTCACTCATGTTGACCAGTTTGCCCTTGACGAACTCGTAAAGCGAAGAAACCTCCAGATGGTTGGAGATACGGGCGAAGAGCGGCTCGTCGTCGCGGATCTGGGCGGCGAGGCGCAGCCAGTCGAAGCTCTTCCTTTCGCGTTTCGGACTCAGCCACCTGGCCGCCTGCAGGGCGAGCGCTGCCGCGATCTCGGCCCCGAGAGGCTGGGCTCGGGACCAGCCGAGCAGCCACTGCTGCAGGTCGTCGCGGAAGCTCGTGCCGGTGGTGACCTCGTCCGCGGCATGGGCAAGCAGGAACGCCACGTCCTTGGGCTCCACCGCTGGCGAGGGGCCGGGCGGATCGAGCAAGGTGAGCTTCAGCGAGCGCTCGGAGAGCCTCTGCCTGCGGGACAGGATCCAGCTCTTGACCAAGGGGCCCACCCGCTCGGGAGCCCAGGCTCGGAATTGGGCTACGGTCTGGATCAGCGAGCCCTGGACTTCCGGCGACGTAGTCTGACACAACCAGGTCTCGACCGGACCCAGCAGGCGGTCCATCATCTCGGTCCGCAAATCCTCTTTCTCTTCGCTTGCGATCTGGCCGGCGAGCCAGCGCACCAGAAGCGCCAGGGCGCACTCGTAGCGCCCGATGGGCGGGCGCTCCTTCGGCTGGCTGGCCGCCCTCGGGACCTCGGCAAAAGCCCCGTCGTCCAGGCGCACGGCAATATGCGCCAGCAAGAAGCTCACGTCCAGGCAGCCGCGCCTCCAGGCCGCATCGAGAAGCCTGCGCCGGCACCCGGTCAGGTCCCCATCGAGCGGCAGGGTGAGCAGCAGCAGAGCTTCCCAGGGGACCTCCTCGAAATGCTCGTGATCGCAAAGCTCGGCTGCCGCCTGCCAGGCGCGGTCGAGCGCCAGGGGCGGGGCCACGCCAAAGACCCAGCCTCGACTCAACTCCAGCAGAGTGTCGAGAAGCTCGGGGGCCGGTCCGGCGCTCTCTCGCGCCGGGGCGAGCAGATCGCTCCCGGCAACGCATGCCGGCGGCTTCCCCTCGCCTGACGACCTCCCCGCGGCCGGTTCCACGCATTCTTCCCCGCCAGATTCCGCGTCGAGCGAGAGCCGGCCGAGCACTCTTTCCAGCCGCTCCTGATGGAGTCGCACCCCTGACCAGGTCGCCACGGCCTCCGGCGCCGACTGCCGCAGGTAGCGATAGCGGAAGGCGTTCTCGATGCGCCAGTCCTCCTGACGCCCTTGGCGGAAGGTCTGCCGGGCCCAGAGCGATTCGACGGCCTTCTGAAAGAAGACCGGATGATCCCTGAGGGTGCCCGCGAAACCGAGAGCGAAGACCCGATATTCCTCTGGCGTCGCCTGCACAGTCCTCCCGGGTTTGTGCAGCAGCGCGGCCTCCTCGCCGAAACCGGTCCATACCTCGACCAGCTCGCGCATCCGGGCGACCGGTGCAAAAAGACACAACAGCACGATGAGCCGGGCCCGCACCGTCATGTCGTTGCCCGTCAGCAGGTCGCAGTCGAGGAGCCTGGCCGCATCGCGGAAGAGCCGCGTGGCGCCCGACCGCGCCTCCTCGCTCCGTTCTCGATTTCTCCCCGCGATCGACGGCAGCACGATCAGGGTCTTGAAGGAAAGGCCGATCACCAGGATCTTGAGATCGGCAAGCTGGTGGTTGGCCATGGCCGACTTCTCCAGGTGGGCGATACCGGAGTCGACCAGGCGCCGGAGCAGGTGAAACAGCGGCACCCAGTCCGCAGCGCTCAATCTCAGCTCAGGAGTATCGAGGTCGTCGATGCGACAGATCTCCCGCAACCACAGGACCAGCTCTTCCAGGGCGCCGCCCCTGCCCACGCTGCCAGGTGCCTGGCTGCGCGCGACGAGCTCGGCGACGATACGGTCGATGCAATCCTCCGGCGCCGGCCACCCGCGGCCAGACAGCTCCGCGGAGTTGCCGGCGCGCAACGCCTCTTTCAGGACCGTTCTCAGCGGCGAGCCCTCCTCTGCGGGTGCCTTGGTGGCCGCGACGGGCCCAAGGTTGAACAGGGGCCTCCTGCCGCGCGGGCGCCAGGCGCGCGCGCCGGCCCTCTGCGCCTCGCGCAACTGCGTCAACACCCGGTTCAGCCGCTGCTCGTTGTCCAGGCAGACCGGCATCTCCGGCGGCCTCAGATCGATGATCTGGACCTGCCGCTGCTTCCAGTAGCTGATCTCCGTCTCGCTGGCGCCATGCTGGAGCGAGAACGCCAGCCGGCAGTCGTCCCGTCCGAGCGTGCTCAGCACGCGCTGGTTGATGGCGCGAAAGGCGGGGTCGTTGAGCCCGAAGCCGATGAACAGAACGGTGGATTCAATGAAGCTCCGCGTCACCAGGATCTGGACCAGCGGATGACGGTCCGCGTAGGCCAGGAAGTCGTCGCCGGTGATGACGACCCCGGACTGGTTGATCTTGAAGCAGCCGCTCATCTTGATGATCCGAGGCGGCTGCCGCTGGCGGGCGAGGTCTCGGCTCTCGACGATCACCTGCGGCACGATATACCTGCGTTCGAAAGCGCGTTCGATCAAGGTATCGTAGTTCGTGGTGATGATCTCCTCGAAATTGAGGCTGGTGATGCAGTCGTGCACCCTCCCCGGAACGTGCTCGGTGTCGCGGACCGTGTGGACGAGAGTCTCGATCAATGCTGCCCGGCCGAACCTAGTCTGGTAATAATCGGCGACCTTGAGCGGGTCCTTCTCATCCTTGAGACTGCCTTCGAGCTGTTGCAGCAGCCTCTCTGCGAGCTGCTTCCAGCCAGGCATGACGTTCTTGCCGCCGTCCTTGCAAGGAGCATTGAACGAGAGGCCGGCACCCGCGAACAGGACGACACTGCCGAAGGTGAGCTCTTGGGCGAGCTGGCGAAGGTAGTCCCTGTCCGCCGGTCTCAAGAAATCCAGGCTGTCGATTGGATCTGACGTGGCCATCGCTAGCTCCAGAGGACGTCCAGAAGCTGTTTGACGTCGCTGCCCACTTCTCTTTTCGGAATGATCTCGTAGTCCTGGGCGCCTGCCTGTTTCATCTGCAGCCGAAACTCGGGAGTGGCGCCGTAACTGGTGTAGAAGACCACCGGCGTCGACGGCTGCCAGTCCTTGACCCATTTGTAGATCTCAACGCCCGACGGTTCCATGCCGAAGTCGAGAATCACAGCCTGGGGCTGGAACGAATCCAGCCTCTCACGCAGGTGTTCCGCGCTGTGGACGAAGCTCCAGGCTTCGACCGTGTGGAATTCCCGGACCAGGTAGAGCTCCAGGTTCTCGGTTACTGAGAACTCGTCGTCGATGATCAGGATCCGCATCCCTTGCACCTCCGTGCTGATCTCATGCTTGGCCGGCGGGGGGCGATTCGAGCCGGGGAAAGAAAATCGTGAATGTGGCGCCGCCGTCGGGGTGGTTCTTTGCGTTGATCTTCCCGTTCAGCTTCTCGGTGTAAAGCTTGGCGACGTACAGGCCTATGCCCAGGCCCGGGACCTGGCGGGCGACCGCCACCGTGCCGCGGAAGAACGGCTCGAAGATCAGGGCGAGCTCGTCCTTCGGTATCCCGGGGCCCGCATCGCGGACGAGGATCTCGGCCCCCCTGTGAACGAGGCGCAGGCTCACCGCGATGGTGCTGCCGGGCGGGCTGTACTTGACCGCATTGCCGAGGACGTTGAGCAGCACGTCGTAGACCTTCGTCTCGTCAGTGAGGAACCGAGAGGCCGCCTGGGTGTCCCGATCGGGTTTCGGGAACTCGATCCGGATGTCCCTGGTCTTGGCGTCCCGGCGCATCGTTCGCACCACGTCATAGACGAGGTCGGCGAGCGTCAGCTCGACTAGCTGGTTCTCGGTCGCGCGGTCGCTGAGGCTCAGGATGCCGTCGATGATGCCATGCATCTGGCGGGCCTGGCGCAGCAGCTCCCTGTACTTTTCCTGCCGCGCCTCGAGGCGGTTTTCGAGAAAGCCGTCGACCAGCACTTTGAGATCGGAGCGCATCTGGAACACCGGTCCGTCCAGATTGTGAGCCACGATCGAGAAGATGCGGCCCCGGATCGCCTTCTGCTCCGATGATGCGTTGCGGAACGCCAGGGCCTGCAGCAGCACCGTCCAGGTCAGCCGGTTCAGGCGGAATCGTTCCTGGGCCGCGCGCTCCTCCGGCGCCCAGCCAAAGCAGTAGAAGCCGAACGCCCGTTGCTCCTCGGCGAGGATCGGAATGACTTCGGCCTCCCAGGTCAACCTCGCGTCCACTCCTTGCACCCAGCTCAGGATCTCTCCCGTCTCGAGCTGCGCAAAGCGGTCCCGGTCCCGCCAGCGCGGATCCATCCAGCGCGGGGAGCGCGCAGCCTCCGTGAAATCGCTCAGGTCGTAGCTCGCCGGCCCGGCGCCACGCTCGAAGTAGACTGCCCGGACCGATTTTTCAAGCGATGCGGAGTACAGGAAGAATCCCGTCGACGGCTCGGCAAACAGCAGCAAGCGGGTGAACAAGTTGGTGAAGAAGGCGATTGCGAGACCCTCCTCCTTTTCGAGGAGCGCGGTGGCTTCCACGATATTGAGAGGCGCCTCGGGAACGTTGCGCAGCAGCTCGCTGACCATCTGGATGATGTCGGAGAGGACGTGCTGAGTCTGCTCCTCCTCGATGATCCGGTCCCATTGCCGGACGAGGAGGTCGAGGAGCTTGCGCTCGCGGCGGGAGATCTCGGCATTGCCGCGCTGCAGCTCGCCTCGCAGATCGCGCCAGCATCTCCGCAGGCGGTCGAAGTCTTCGAATCTCAGGCTGTTGGTCTCGTAGTAGAGGTCCTTGTACTTGGCATTCCAGTATTGATCTGCCATTTCCAGGAGCGTGGGCACCCTGCGCAGCGACTGGTGAGAAGGGAAAGAGGGCAGAGCCACGGAGAAGTCCAGCGGCGAGTTGCTCTTGAGAGCGCGCAAGGCTTCCAGGTCGTTGACGCGTAGCAAGGGGATCAGGGTGCGGAAATAGTGCTCGGTCTGGCGCAAGAACTCGCGTTCCGGATGGGCCTCGGGATCGAGCGTCGAAGATCGGAGGATCTCCTCGATACGCTCGACGACCGCGGCGACCGGCTCTCCCCTTCCCAGCCCCTGCTCGACGTCTCTTTCCAGCCGCAAGAGCTTGGCAGCTCGGCGAAGACGATCACCCGGTGCCGCCTCCGCGGGCAGCGGCGAGAGCCGCAGGCGGGCCATCGCCTCGCACTGATCGATCAAGATCTCGTACATGCCCTCGGGGATCTCGAGTGCTTGCAGACGATGCGAGAGGGAGAGGGCGTCGAGGTGGCCGTCGCGCAAGAGCAGCACGAGAATCTTGGCGATCTGCAGGACGGCCGGCTGTGGCTCATCGCGGCTGACCGCCCCGGCATGCGCCCGCAGGCGCAGCAGCAGCGGAGACAGGAAGCAATCGAGCTCTTCGAGCTGTAGCCCCGTGCCGTTGCGGAGCAATCCCTCGTCCGCGACTCCGGGCCAGCCGAAGCATAGGCGCTCCAGGTACTGAAGGACTTTGAACTGGACCAGGTCGTGCGGATGCTCGAGGAAATGCTCGAGCAGCCGCTTGGGCGCCGCGAGCGGCGTCTGGGATTCGAGCTCTCCTCCGATGGCGAGCCAGCGCCGCAGCATCTCCAGGTCTTCCAGGTTGCGCAGGAACGAGCGTATCCAGAAGAGCTGCACGCGCCGGCTGCCGAGCGACCCCGGCGTGTCCCACTGCTCTTCGAGATCCTTGAGCAGACGCGTGACCTCGACAAAGAGCTCGCCGTCCGCGAGGATCTCGCGCAGGCCTTGCGCCGCCTCTGTGCCGCCTGGCTCGGCCCCCGGCTTGCGGTTCTGAAAGAGCCGGCGGAGCAGCGCGGTCACCATTCCCGTCGGGCGGTCCGCGCTGTCGCCCAGCTGGAGGAGGCGGCGGATCTCGCCGATGACGGAGCGTGCGCCCTGCCCGGGATAACGCGAGCTCTGGCGAGCGAAGCGGTGGCGAAGATGACCTTCCGGAAGCGCAAAAGCCCGCCACCGCGTCAGCGTCTCCTCCCGCTCCTCAGCGTCGACCGACCCCAGGTCCGCATCGATGGCCGCGAGCAGCCGCCGGCGGCTGACGATGCGCAACCCGTGGAACTGGTTCTCGAAGGCGCAGGCATAAACGCGAGCCTCGGTCAGCTTGCCGTCCTCCAGCCGGGCGCGCGCGATGGCGAAGCGATCGACCTTGACCTTGGGCAGGTAGATGATCTCGAGGTGGCGGCCGAGCAGGTCGAGGATATGCAAATGCTCATCGTAGGAGCCGACCACGATCATCGACTCGCCAGGCCGCACCGGCAGCATCGCGGTCGCCGGATCGAGATGCTGCATGGCGCGCACCGCTTCGCCGGCTCGGTATGCCCAGTAGAGCGCCAGCCGGGCTTGCGGCGGACCCGACGGCGACGGGTCGAGCAGCAGCCAGTAGCCGGCCACCATCCCGTCGAGGGAGGCGACGACGACCTGCGAGAGCTCGGAGCCGGCGATCAGCAACGCCGTCGCGACACTGGGACCCGTCCACACCATCTCGATCTGTTCGAGCCGCGGCCGCACGCCGTCGGACCAGTGGAGCAGGTGCAGCGAGCCCAGACCGGTGCAAGCCGCTACCAGGGGGACCGTCGAACCGTCCGGCCCGCGGGCCGTGAAGGCTCGCAGGTCGTGGATGGGGGCCAGACCGCGGTCCGGCGGAGAGATCCGGACGGTAAGGTCGGCAAGCTCCGTCTGGCCTTGCGGCCCCATCAGGTGAATGCGGCCGCTGGGGTCTCCCCACAAGAAGCGCTCGTCTTTGGCTTCGGCTCCCGGAACCGGACAGAGAGAGAGAGCTCGCGGCTCGCCCACGCCTGCTCTCTGGAACGGCTCGAAGCGCATCTCGGGATCGCGCTCCAGCTCGCGCCAGGGCGCGGACAGCCGCTCGCGCGGCAGCCGGCGCAGGCCTGCCTGAGAGAACGCGAGGACCAGGTCGGCACTGCGGCAATGAATCGCTTGCAAATGCCCCCACCCCTCTTCGTTGCCGGTCAGACGGAGAGCGCGGCCGGCGCCATCGAACAGCCAGACGGTGCGGCGATACGTGCCCACCAGGAACCGCATCTCCTCCGGAGGCAGGCAGTCGAACGCAAGCTCGGCCCCCTCCGGACCGCGCCCGGGCAGCGGGGCAAAAGCTCGTACTTCGCCGAAAAGATCGGCGGGCCGGAAATCCTTGCTGAAGAATGGATCGTGGCGGCGCGAAATTAGGATCGAGCGGTAGATAGTACGGTCGTCGGCGAGGCCGGGATCAGTCGAGCTGGCAAGCTGCAGGAAATCGAAGCCTTTCTCCGAAAAGCTGCGGCGATCGAGGACGAACTTGCGAATCCCCGTGATCAAGCCTTCGAGCGCCTCGAGCTGGTCCGGCCTCCAGCGCTGGAGGAGCCTCAGCACCTGAATGAGGATCAGCGGAACGGAGCGGTTCTCATGCTGAGCCAGCACGTCCCAGACCAGGAGCCGGAACCTCCACCAATGCTGCGGCGAAGCGCAGGCATTGCCCAGCTCGGGGAGGACCTCGAGGATGGCGCGCTCGTCGCGGCGGCGCTGACCTGACGACAAGCTCATGGCCTGCAACCTGGCGAGCAGCTCTTCCGGCCCATGGGATTCGACCAGTGTGCGCGCCACTTGACCCGCCCGCCGCCGCAGCTCCCACACCAGAGTGAAGCGGTGCAGGCGCACCGTGTGGCTGCCCATCCCCAGGAGCACCGGTAGCGAGCTTTCTCCCGCGGGAGGCAGTGGCTGCGCCAGCACCAGCTCGTAGACGCGTTCGCGCAGGAAACGCGTATCCTCGAAGCCCGAGAGAAGGTCGCCCGGGCAATCGGCTTCGGGCGCGGTTCCGGGAGTCGCCGCGAGCTCATCGTGTGGTGGCCTGCGGACGCCGGAAGGGCGGAAGATCCGCAGGCCACCGTCCAGAGTGGAGGCGACGATGGCTTGCCACCCAGGCAGGCAAAACACCTCCAAGGCCAGAACCTGAGACTCCTTGGAGATCAGCCATACCTGGGACGTCGCGACAGCGGGATCGGCGCGATCGATCTCGAGGAGGACCAGGTGCCTCTGCGTCGCTCCGATGACTCCGCGCTCCGGGAAGCGCCGCTTCCACCTCCCCGTTCGCCGATCGAGCGCCCGGATCTCGGAGAGAGGCCGCAGGTGCTCGATGACTGACGCTCGTCCCTGCCAGACACTCGCCGCCGGCGCCAGGTCGCTGGATCGCGGTAGAAAGAGCCCGCCCGGGGAGCGCTGCAGCCGGTGCACGGTCGAGCGATTGGTGGCGATGTAGAGGTGATCGTCGTGTGATCCCTCTTCTCCCTCGTCGATGGCCAGGGCGGTCACTCGGTAGCCCAGACGCTCCCGGAAGGCGAGCTCCGGCTCGTTCCCGGCGAGCGACCAGGCCAGCAGATCGGTGCCCGCGCAGCACCAGACCTGCCCCGTTGCCCGGTCGTAGAGCAGGCGGCGAACTTCCGCACCCTCACAGCCAGGCAGCCGGCGAAGCCCGTGCCCCTGCCAGCCAGCTTTCAGGACCTCCTCCAGGGGCGCGAGCCAGGCCCCGTCACCTCGCGTCCCGATCACTGCCGAGTGGCCACTCCCGGACGGGACGACTCGCAAGATATTGATGACGCGACGCGGCGTGCAGGGCAGGGGTGGGAGCTCGTGCCAGGGAAGGGCCAGCGCCCGACCGGTGGCCAGATCGAACTCTCCGGCGTACCAGCCTCCATGCTTGTCGCCGGCGAGCACCGCCAGCCGTCCGTCGCCGGCGAGATGGCAAGCCAGGCCACGGACCTCGTGCCGCGTCGCGCCGAGGACGCAGCCGCGATCGAATCCCCTCTGCTGGATCACCCTCGCGAGGTCGACAAGCTCTCCCCATTGCCGCTCGAAATCAGCGAGCGGCTCCTCGCGCGGGATTTCGTCCACGAGGCTCACGTCAAGTCCCGGGCACCTTGATCATCCATGGTTTAGCCGGCGGCAGAGAGCAAACCACCACTGTACTTCAGTGCCTGCTAGATAGACAAATATAGATATTTGAAAGCATCTCCCTGCTCCCCTCAGCCGTCCATGAGAGTTCCTACCAATGGCTTTGGACGGACGGCTCGGAGTTTTTCTCGCCGCCGAGTCATTCCGCGGCGACGAGCACGCAACGGGCGCTGAGGGTCAGATCAGCCCGAGCGGGCGGGGGAAGGGCTGGGTGCTCCCGAGGTCGGCACCAGGGTAGGTCACCACCATCACCGTGCGGTCGTCGTCGGCGGGCGCGCCTTGGGCGAAGGCGTCGACGCTGGCGAAGATGGCCGCGACGACTTCCTTGGACGGCTTGCCGCGGTGCTCGCGCGCGACCCGTTGCAGCCGTTCCGAGCCGTACTCTTCGAGCGGTTGCCCCGGTTTCTCGGCTCCCCGGGTCTCGACGATTCCGTCGGTGTAGAAAACCAGCATGTCGCCGGGCTTCACGATCACGAAGCCGCGCTCGTAGCTCGCCTCGGCCAGCGGTCCCAGCACCGGGCCGCCCGCCTCGAGGTCGGTGATCGTGCCGTCGGCGGCGAGGTGGAAGGGCGGCGGATGGCCGGCGTTGACATAGATGAAGACGCCGTTGAGCTCGAGCTCGCCATAGAACATCGAGACGAAGCGGCTGGTCAGCGTGCTGCGGTGGATGATCCGGTTCATCCTCTCGACGGTGCGCACGATCTTGAAGTCGCGCGCCAGGCCCATGCGCAGCCCCATGTAGATGTCGCGCACTTGCAGCGCGGCGGGCAGGCCGTGCCCGGAGACGTCGGCGATGGCGAGCCCCAGGATCTTGTTGGTGACCGGGATGTAGTCGAAGAAGTCGCCGCCGACCGTCTCCATCGGCTCCGAGCGCCCCGCAAAGTCGAAGTCTCCATAGGCCGGCGCGCGGCGCGGCAGGATCGAGGACTGGATCTTGCGCGCCTCCTCGAAGATCCCCTGCATGCGCTCGCGCCGCAGCTGCTGGTTGACGCTGTGGCGCACGATGCCGAGCGAGAACAGGATGTCATCGCGGTGGTATCCGGGCGCGACGTTGAAGGCCAGGACGTAGTCGCCGTCGCCGACCTCCAGGGCCGCGAACTGCTGCACGCCCAGGAGGTCCTCGAAACTCTTGTCGAGGCGCGGGTCGTCGCTGTCCATGAACAACGTGCCGTCTTCGAGCACGCGCTCGATCGGCGCGTAGGAGGCCGGCACCTTGAGGCCCTGGGGCACTTCCTTGGCGTCGCCGAAGGTGTCTTGCAGGACGTAAAAGGCGCCGCGCCGCCGATAGATGCGGCCGCCGTAGATCCCCAGCTCGTCGCGGAACTTGACGACGATGCCGTCGACCAGCGTGCGGATGGTCGTGCCTTCGTCCGCGGCGCGCTCGATCACCGCCACCAGCTGTTCCACTTTCTTCATCAGCGCCCGGTAGTTGACCGGACGCACCTCGGTGGTGACCAAGACCTTTCCTCCGCAACCGGGCTAGCGCGTCGAGCGCTGGACTGCTAAAGCATACCAGGACCGATGCATACTCCAGTGAGCGAGCCGTCCGCACCTGCCGCCCACCGGCAGGCTCGACGCGGCCCGTCTCGATCCGGAATCAGAGAGGGCGATGCAACGCGAGGTCATGCTGTCCCGGCTGCGTGAGGCCGCAGAGCCCTGGGACGTGCTGGTCATCGGCGGCGGCGCCACCGGCCTTGGCGCCGCGGTCGAGGCGGCGTCGCGCGGCTATCGCACCGCCCTGCTCGAAGCCGCCGACTTCGCGAAGGGGACTTCGAGCCGCAGCACCAAGCTGGTCCATGGCGGCGTGCGCTATCTGCGCCAGGGCAATCTCTCGCTGGTGATCGAGGCGCTGCACGAGCGCGGCCTGCTGCTGCGCAACGCCCCTCACCTGGTGCACAACTTGCGTTTCGTCATGCCCAACTACGAGTGGTGGGAAGGGCCGTTCTATGGCGCCGGACTCAAGGTCTACGACCTGCTGGCCGGCCGGCTGGGGCTGGGACCGTCGCACCGCCTGTCGCGTGAAGAGACGCTGGCGCTGATCCCGACCGTCGAGCCGCACGGATTGCGCGGCGGCGTCGTCTACCACGACGCCCAGTTCGACGACGCCCGCCTGGCCGCGACCCTGGCCCGCACCGTGGCCGACCTCGGCGGAGTGCCGGTCAACGCCATGCGGGTCGTCGGGCTGCGCAAGAGAGCGGGCGAGGTGGCCGGCGTCAGCGCCCGCGACGAGGAGAGCGGCGAGGAGATCGAGATCGCGGCCCGGGCGGTGATCAACGCCACCGGAGTGTTTGCCGACGAGGTGCGCCGCCTCGACGAGCCGGGGAGCGAGCCTCTGGTCACTCCCAGCCAAGGAGTCCACCTGGTGCTCGATCGGGAGTTCCTGCCCGGCGACAGCGCCATCCTGGTGCCGCATACCGACGACGGGCGGGTCCTCTTTGCGGTGCCCTGGCTGGGGCGGGTGGTGGTAGGGACTACCGACACACCCGTCGCCGCCGCCGCGCTCGAGCCGCGGGCCCTGCCCCAGGAGATCGAGTTCCTGCTCTCCCACGCCGCCCGCTATCTGGCGCGCCATCCAACGCCGAGCGACGTCCTTTCCTGTTTCGCCGGCCTGCGGCCGCTGGTCGGCGCGCCGCGCGGAGCCGACACCACTACCGCCACGATCAGCCGCGACCATTCGTTGCTGGTCTCGGCCTCCGGACTGGTCACGGTCACCGGGGGCAAATGGACCATCTACCGGAAAATGGGCCAGGATGCGATCGACGCCGCGGCCCTGCTGGCCGGGTTGCCGGAGCGCCGTTCGGTGACCGCCGAGCTGCGGCTGCACGGCGCGCCGCTCGCCGGCGAAACCGGCCGGGAAGAGGAGGCGCCCGTCGAACAGCGCCGCGCCGCCCGCGCAGAGCGGGACGCGGGCGACGCCTCCCGGGCGGCTTACGGAACTGACGCTCCCGCCCTGGCGCGGCTCGCCGCGGAGCGCCCGGACTGGGGAGAGCTCCTCCACCCCCGCCTCCCCTACCGCGCCTGCGAGATCGTCTGGGCCGCCCGCCACGAGATGGCGCGCACCGTCGAAGACGCCCTGGCGCGGCGCACCCGCGCCCTCTTCCTCGACGCCCGGGCGAGCGCCGAGATCGCGCCGCGTGTCGCCGCCCTGCTGGCCGGCGAGCTGGGGCGCGACGCCGCCTGGCAACGCCGCCAGGTCGCCGCCTTTGCCGAGCTGGCGCGCGCCTACTGGCTGGATTAATCCGCCAGCGGATCCGCGGCGCCGCGGTTCAAGCCCGGCCGGCGATTGCCCGGCGGATCCTCTCGATCTGGCGGCGGTGGACGAGGTCGTGGCCGGCCATCAGCCGCATCAGCTTGTCGGCCGACTCCGGCCCTCTCTCGGAATGCACTCCGGAGCGCGCGAGGCCGGCAGCGTCCAGCGAGCGCAGCAGCCGCAGGTTGGCGCGGCGCAAGGCGGTGAGCTGCTCGAGGGAGTCGGCCAGGCTCGCCTCGTCGTAACGCAGCTCGCGGACCCACAGATCCTGGTCGTAGCCCTGGATCTGCGATCCCGGCTGGGCGACGATCAGGCGGAGGCGGTAGCCGCTGACCAGGTCCGAGTCGGCCAGGTGCTGGACGACCTGCAGGATCGACCACTTGCCGGAGGCCTCGGGAAGGCGCAGCGCCGCCTCGTCGAGCCCGTCCGTCGCCTCCGCCACGGCCCCTGGGAGCTCCTCGAGAACGGCCAGCGGATCGCGATCGGCGAGCAGCGCCAGGATGCCGGCCACGTAGGCATCGGCGGCGGCGCGAGATCTCCCCGCGAGATTACTGAGCTCGGAAATGGCGGCCTCTCCTGGTGTCCCGCGCCGGCGGCGCGGTGGCGAGTCTATCGCACCGGCTCACTCTTGCCGCTTTCCGGCACCTCTCTTAGCAAGAGAGCAGTTTCGCCGTAATAGTGTGACGATGGACTCTTTAGCCCTGAACATGCTAAAACCACGCCCGCTATTCAACGCGAGGGAACTCGGGGGACGGGCCCGCGGCTCAGCCGGTGGGACCTAGAACGAGACTCACCTGCTCTGAGAGGGAGGGGGCGTCCCCTTCCCCCCCCGGAGGGGAGGGAAGGGGATCGAGGGGTTGCGGGGGGCGATCGAATAGATGCTTTGAGTAGTCCACCACCGCCGCTTCGCAGCGCCGTTTCATCCCTCGGGGTCGCCGCAGGCGGTGGCAGCTAAGAAGCAGACCAGCTCGTGAGGAGCGCGCACGCGATGCAAGGGCAACAGCAGGTTCCGATCATCAAGATCCGCAACTGCCTGCTGGTGAGCGTGCAGACCGAGCTTCACGACCGGCTCGCCCTCGATCTCCAGGAGACCCTGATCGCGCGGGTGCGTAGCGAGGGCACCAGAGGCGTCATCCTCGATGTTTCGACGGTCGAGGTGATCGACAGCTACATCACCAGGATCCTCAACGACATCGGCAAGTCGGTGCGCCTTCTCGGCGCGGACTGCTACATGGTCGGCATCCGTCCGGCCGTGGCCATGACCCTGATCGAGATGGGCGTCGAGCTCGACTCCGTCAGCACTGCCCTCAACCTCGACGCGGCGCTCGCGCGGCTCGATCTCCGAGCATGAAGACGGTCGAAAGCGAGATCGCGGCCATCCTCTCCGGGTCGATCTCCGCGATCACCCAGCGCAGCATCTTCCGCCGGCTCGGCGGCATCGCGAGCCTTCCCGTGCAGCGGCTCTCGCCGCGGGACCGCCAGGCCGTGCAGGCCGAGATCGAGAGCTCGATCCGCCTGTTCGCGCCGGCCCGCAGCGGCGAGCTGATCTCTTCCTGCGCGCGCGTCCTCGGAGATGAGCCCTCCGGCCGCGACGCCGCCGCCGCGCCACCCGGCCCGGAGCTCGACCGCGCCAGGAAGCTCCCCATCGAGGGCGAGAGGGACATCGCGGCGGCGCGCCTGGAGGCCTGGTCCGAGGCGGTGCGTCTCGGCCTCTCCAAGTTCGCCTCGGTCAAGGTGGCGACCGCGGTCTCGGAGCTCGCCCGCAACATCGTGTTCTACGCCGGCAAAGGGAGCATCGACCTGCGCACGGTGCGCGACGGCAAGGGGACGCGGCTCGAGATCGTCGCGGCGGATGAAGGGCCGGGAATCGACCCTGCCAAGGTCGAGGCCATCTTTGCCGGCTCTTTCAAGTCGGAGCGCGGCCTGGGCAAGGGCCTGGTGGCGGTGCAGAAGCTGGTGGACGACTTCCATCTCGACACCCGGCCGGGCAGAGGGACCAGGGTCAGCTGCGTGTTCAAGCACGACCGGAGCGGCCAGTGACTGCCGCCGGCGGTTACAGCCGCCCGTTCTTAGGGCTGACGGTGTGCGGCGACACCTTCCTGGTCGATGACGGCGGCGGGGGCGGCGGCGCCCTGATCGCCGCCGTCGTCGACGGTCTGGGCCACGGAGCCGAGTCGTCGCACGCGGCGCACCGCGCGGTCGAGGTGATCCGCGAGCACCGCGACCTCCCCGTCCAGGCGATCCTGATGCGCTGCCACCAGGAGCTGCAATCGACGCGCGGCGCGGCGCTCGGCCTGATCAAGCTCCGCGAGGACGGACAGGGCGAGTTCTGCGGCGTCGGCAACATCGAGGTCAAGGGGGTCGTCGGGCGCGCGCCGAGCGTGTTCTGCCTGGCCGGGATCGTGGGCCACCGCGTTCGCGCCACCCGCGTGATGCCGTTCACCATGCGGGCGGGAGACGTCTACTGCATGCTGTCCGACGGCGTCTCCAGCCGGGCGGACCTCAAGTCGTGCCTGCCCGGCGCTCCCGCGGCCGTGGCCAGGCGGATCGTCGAGCGTTGGGGCAAGGCGCATGACGACGCGACGGCGCTCGTCCTCGGCTACCAGGGGGGCGCGGCGCTGGAGGAGGACTCGCAACTTTCACCATCAGGAGGGTCGAGACCATGAACTTTTCACGTGAACCGAATGTCGGCAAGCAGACCACCTACTTCGAGCCGCCGGACATCATCTTCCTCAAGCTGCGCGGCCACTGCACGACGGAAGAAGGGAACGAGGTCAACAGGCGGCACCTGGAATGGGCCCTGGACCTCCCCAACGTCTACTTCCTGATCGATCTCGCGGAGCTCCAGAGGATCGACGCCGACGTGCGCAAGCTGGCCACCGAGACCCTGGCCCGGCTGCCGCTGCGCGGCATGATCGGCTTCTCGGCGCCGCTCAAGGCCAAGGTCATCGCCACGCTCATCTTCACCGCCATCAACTTGTTCGCCAAGAAGGCCGACAAGATCCCTCTCAAGTTCGTGGACACCGAGGAGGAGGCGCGCGACTGGATCGAGCGGCGGCGCCAGGAGCTCCTGCAGCAGGCCAAGCCCGCCCTCGGAGGCGCCGCGCATGGCCGCTGAGGCAGGGAAGATCGACATCGAGGACCGGCGTTTGATGCGGGTGATCGAAGCGCTGTCCTACGCTTCGATCGAGGATTTCGACTCCTGCCTGGACCTGCTCAAGAGCGCGGGCGCCGAGGACGAGTTCGCCGAGCTCGAGACCGCCTTCACCATCTTCATCGAGGAGCTCGCGGAAGCCAAGCGCGCCCTGCGCGAGGCCCTGGCCAAGCACGAGGAGGCCAACCAGGAGCTGGCCGCGAAGCTGGCGACGATCGAGATGCAGCAAGCCGCCATCCGCGACCTCTCGACGCCGATCATCGAAGTGTGGTCCGGAGTCCTCTGCCTGCCGGTGGTCGGCATCGTCGACAGCCAGCGCAGCGCCGAGATGACCGAGACCCTGCTCGAGACGATCGTCGCCAAGCAGGCGCGCACCGCCATCGTCGACATCACCGGCATCGACGTGATGGACACCAAGACCGCGGACCACTTCATCAAGATGGCCAAGGCGGTGCGCCTGCTCGGCGCCGACTGCATCATCAGCGGCATCAACCCGGGCATCGCGCAGACCCTCACCCACATCGGCGTCGACCTGACCGGCGTGCGCACGCTGCGCAGCTTGCGCGACGCCTTGCAGCTGCATCTGCGCGAGACCGAGCAGCTGGCCCATCCCGGGCGCCGGATCGAGGAGGCGCTGTGAAGCGCGGCGGCTGAGCGTGATCGGCGAGGAACTCGATGGGCCGCGCCGCCGGTCCGCGGCGGCCGGCGAGGGCGTCGTCTACCCGGTGCGCGCCCCGGAAGACGTGGCGATCGCGCGCAACCAGGCGCAGCGGCTGGCGCGCGAGCTCGGTTTCGGCAGGAAGCGCGCCGCCGAGATTGCCATCGTCGTCTCCGAGCTGGCCTCGAACATCGTCAAGTACGGCGTGCGCGGCGAGATCGCCCTGGCGCTCGCGGCCGCGGAGGAGAGCCGCGACGGCCCGGGAAAAGGGCGCGGTGAGCTCATGGTGGTGGCGCGCGACGCCGGCCCGCCCATCCACGACCTTGCCACCGCCATGCGCGACGGCTGCGACGACCGCGGCCCGATCGATCCCGCCATCCTGCTCCGCCGCGGCGGCCTGGGCACCGGCCTCGGCGCCGTCGTCCGCCTCGCCGACCACTTCGAGTACCGCCACGCCGAGGCCTGCGCGGCCGGCAAGGAGATCAGGGTCGGATTTTACCGGTGACCCGGCGCCCGGGGGGGAAGGGGACGCCCCCACCCACTTTCTCAGGGCAAGGGAGTTTCGTTCTAGATCCGGCGCAGCAGGAGGATCGAGCGGCCGGCGACGAGGACTTCGTGGCCGGCGGCGAGGAGCTGCTGGCCGGGGGCGGGGGCTCCTTCCGGGGCCGTCCCTTCTGGCTGGTCGGGGGCGGCGGTATCGAGGACGGGCAGCCAGCGCTCGCCCCAGCCGGGGCGGACGGGGAGGCGGAAGGGCACCGGCTCGTGGTGGGCATTGAAGAGGAGGTAGAAGCTGTCGTCGACCAGCCGCTGGCCGCGGGCGTCGAGGTCGTGGATGCCGTGGCCATTGAGGAAGAGGCCCAGCGACCTGGCGAAGCCCTGGCGCCAGTCCGCCTTGCGCATCCTGGCGCCGTCCGGCCTGAACCAACCGATGTCGCTGGCGCGTGCGCCGCGGGTAAGAGGCTTGCCGAGGAACCAGTGCCGGCGGCGGAAGACGGGGTGCCGGCGGCGCAGGCCGATCAGCGCCGCGGTGAATCGCAGCAGCGGCTCGTCCACCGCTTGCCAGTCGAGCCAGGAGATCTCGTTGTCCTGGCAATATGCATTGTTGTTGCCGCGTTGCGTGCGACCGATCTCGTCGCCGCCCAGGAGCATTGGGACGCCTTGCGAGAGCAACAGCGTGGTGAGGAAATTGCGCTGCTGGCGGCCGCGCAACGCGCGCACCGCGGGATCCTCGGTCGGCCCTTCGACGCCGCAGTTCCAGGAGCGGTTGTCGTCGGTGCCGTCGCGGTTGTCCTCGCCGTTGGCCAGGTTGTGCTTCTCATCGTAGGAGACCAGGTCGGCCAGGGTGAAGCCGTCGTGGGCGGTGACGAAGTCGATGCTGGCCGCGGGTGGGCGGGCGGCCGCGGCGAAGAGGCTGGAGGTGCCGGTGAAGCGGTCGGCAAAGTCGCCCAGGTTGTGGTCCGCGCCCCGCCAGAAGTCGCGCACGGTGTCCCGGTACTTGCCGTTCCATTCCGACCACGGGGGCGGGAAGTTGCCCGCCTGATAGCCGCCTTCTCCCAGGTCCCAGGGCTCGGCGATGAGCTTGACCCGGCGCACTACCGGGTCCTGCAGGACCAGGGCGAAGAACGGCGAGAACCGGTCGTAGTCGTGCGCCTCGCGGGCCAGAGTGGTCGCCAGGTCGAAGCGGAAGCCGTCCACGTGCATCTCCTGCACCCAGTAGCGCAGCGAGTCCATGATGAGCTGCAGCACGTTGGGGCGGCGCGCGTCGAGGGTGTTGCCGGTTCCGGTGTAGTCCACGTAATGACGGCGGTCGTCCGGCCGCAGGCGGTAGAAGGCCGCGTTGTCCAAGCCCCTGAAACAGAGGATCGGCCCGAGGTGGTTGCCTTCGGCGGTGTGGTTGTAGACCACGTCGAGGATGACCTCGATCCCCTCGCGGTGAAGCGCCTTGACCATCTGCTTCCACTCCCGCACCTGCTGGCCGGCGGCGCCGGCCGCGGAGTATTCGTCGTGCGGCGCCAGATAGCCGATCGAGTTGTAGCCCCAGTAGTTGCGCAGGCCGCGCGCCACCAGAGCGCCGTCGTGGATGAACTGATGGACGGGCAAAAGCTCGAGCGCGGTGATTCCCAGACGCTTCCAGTGGGCGATCGCCGCCGGATGGGCGAGGCCGGCGTAGGTGCCGCGAAGCTCGCTCGGGATGCCCGGATGGCGCATGGAGAAGCCCTTGACGTGCACCTCGTAGATGATCGATTCGTGCGCCGGGACCCGCGGCGGCTGGTCTCCTTCCCAATCGAAAGAGGTGTCGACCACCACCGACCTTGGAACGTAGGGCGCGCTGTCGAGGTTGTTGGGCCGCCAGGAGGCATCCCCGCGAGAATCGCGAGAATACGGATAGACGGCATCGTGCCACACGACCTGGCCGGCGATCGCCTTGGCGTAGGGGTCGAGCAGCAGCTTGGCGGGCAGACAGAGGTGTCCGGCCTCGGGAGCCCAAGGGCCGTGAACGCGAAACCCGTAGCGCTGCCCCGGTCCGACACCCGGCAGGTAGCCATGCCGGCAGAAGGCCGTGACCTCCGGAAGCTCGGCCCGGCTCTCCCTTCCCTGCTCGTCGAACAAGCAGATCTCGATGCGCTGCGCCACTTCGGAGAAGACCGAGAAGTTGGTGCCTGCGCCGTCGAAGCTGGCGCCCAGCGGATAGGCGCTTCCCGGGAAGATTTTCATGGTTCAGAGGCCGTCCAGCACCTCCTCGACGATGTCGAAGGCCCAGTGCGCCTGCTCGTCGGTGATGACGTAGGGGGGAAGAAGATAGACGACGTTGCCCAGGGGACGCAAAAGCAGGCCGCGGTCGAGAAAGGCCTGCGCGAGGCGCGGACCGAGAGCGTCGAGATAGCCGCCCGAGGTGGCCGGCGCGACCTCGAGGGCGGCGACCGCGCCGATGCCGCGCACACCCGTCACCTGACGGTGGCCGGTCAGGCGGGCCAGCCGCTCGCCGAACAGCCGCTCGAGGCCCGCGACGCGGGCCAGGCGGTCTTCCTCCTCGAACAGCGCGAGGCTCTCCAGGGCCACGGCGCAGGCCAGCGCGTTGGCGGTGAAGGAATGCCCGTGATGGAGGGCGCGAGCGCGGTCGGCGGCGAGGAAGGAGCGATAGATCTCGTCGCTGGCCAGGGTCGCGGCGAGCGGCAGGTAGCCTCCGGTCAGCGCCTTGGACAGGCAGAGGAGGTCGGGCTCGATGGGGCCGTGCTCGCAGGCGAAGAGGCGGCCGGTGCGGCCAAAGCCGGTCAGCACCTCGTCGGCGATCAGCGGAATGCCGTGGTGCCGCGTCGCGTCCCGCACCTCGCGCAAGAAGGCGGCGGGCTGGATCTGCATGCCGCCCGCCCCTTGCAGGATCGGCTCGAGAATCACCGCCGCCACCCGTTCTCCTTCGCGCTCGAGGATCTCGAGCAGAGACGGGGACTCGGTGCCGCGCGCGGCGGAGCTTGGCGTCCGCGCCCGCCGCACCGCGAAGAAGAGGTCGCCGAAGACCGCATGGAGGGCCGCGACGCCACCCGCCGCCATGGCGCCGAAGGTGTCGCCATGGTAGGCGTCGTCGAAAGCCACGAACAGCGTTCGCCGCGGCTGACCGCGGTTGCGCCAGTGCTGGCAGGCCATCTTGAGAGCGACCTCGACCGCGGTCGAGCCGTCGTCTGAAAAAAAAACGCGCGGCAGCCGGCCTGGCGCGCGCGCCGCCAGGGCGGCGGCCAGGCGCGCCGCGGGCTCGTGGGTGAAGCCGGCAAAGATCACCTGCGCCAGCCGCTCCGCCTGGTCCGCGAGGGCGCGGTTGAGGCGTGGGTGGCTGTGGCCGTGGATGTTGACCCACCACGACGAGATGCCGTCGAGGAAGCGGCGGCCATCCGGCGTGTAAAGGAAGATGCCCGCGGCGCGCTCGAGCGGGATGGGCGGCGGCGCGGTCTGCATCTGGGTATAGGGGTGCCAGACGTGGCGGAGCTCCGCGGCCAGCCAGCCGGGGAGGTGCGGGCCGGTGGGCGACACGCTCACGGCTCCCAGCTCCTCATCGGGCTGGCTTGGATGTTCGGTCGGGGCACCGGGCAGGGCTCCAGAAAGGGGGCGAGGAGGCCCTGCGGATCGAGACCCGCGGCCGCCCGCTCGACACTGGCGCGGTCGAGCGCCGCGAGAGGCGCCACCTCGAAGACCGGCCATACCGCGCCGAAACTCTCGATGGCGCGGCGATTCTCCGGGTTGGGCGGACCGTTGAGGACGACGGCCGCGGCGGGCAGACCGCGGACGCGCATCGCCTCCAACGTGAGGAGAGTGTGGTTGATGGTTCCCAGACCGGAGTGGGCGACCAGCACGCACGCGAGCCCGGGCGGCAGTCCGGGCTCCATGGCGCGATGCCTGTGCCCGGCCGGCTCCGCGGCAGGATTCTGGCGGGAAGCCTCGGCCAGCAGATCGCCGAGCAGGTCGGCGAGCAGCCAGCCGGCGGCCAGCGGCACCAGCAGACCGCCCACGCCTTCGATCAGCAGGCCGCGGCCGGCCGCGCGGTGGCGGCGATACTCGGCAAGGACGGTGCCGGGCTCGATCCGGCGGTCTTCGCGCCGCGCCGCGAGATGCGGCGACAGCGGCTCGCCGAAAAGATAGGTCTCAGGGAGAACGGCGGCCCGGTGGCCGGCCAGGCGCGCTACCTCCACACTGTCGCGCCCGTCGCGCGCTCCGGTCGCCACCGGCTTCCAGTAGGCCAGAGGGAGCGCGGCGCCGTAACGCGCCAGGAGCAGCGCCGAGACGACGGTCTTGCCGACCTCTGTTCCGGTGCCGATTACCGCCAGGGTCATCGCGCCGCGGCCCCCGGCTCCGACGCCTCCGCCGATCGCGCCGGCGCCTCGGTGCCAACCGAGTCGCACTCCACTCGCGCCGGCCGCCCGTCCACCTCGCCCAGAGCCGCGGCGAGGGCATTGGCCAGGGCATCGATTTCGGCTTCGCTGTGGTCGGCGTGGACGGAGATGCGCAGCCGCGCCGTCCCCGGCGGCACGGTCGGCGGACGGATGGCGCGGACGTCGAAGCCCTGGCGCTGCAGCCGCTCGGCGACCGCGAGCGCCCGAAAATTGTCGCCCAGCACGACTGGCACGATCGGCCCGCAGAGCGGCGCGGCGACGCCTCCTCCCCCCAATCCCCCCACTCCCCCCAATCCCCCGATTCCAACAGCGGCCAGGCGCCCGCGCAGCCTGCCGGCGAGCCCGAGGACCCGCCGCCGCCGCCCCGGCTCTGCCTCGACGCGGTCGAGGGAGGCGGCCAGGGCATGCAGAAGGAGCGGCGGCGGCGCGGTGGTGAAGACGAAGGAGCGGCAGCGGTTGACCAGGTACTCGACCAGGACACGCGGGCCGGCGACGCAGGCGCCGGCGAGCCCCAGGGCCTTGCCCAGGGTCGACACAGTCGCGGCCACCCGGCGCTCGAGGCCGTGGAGCTCGCACAGGCCGGAGCCGCGCGCTTCGCCGAACAGCCCGCTCGCGTGCGCCTCGTCGACGATGAGCTCGGCGCCGTGGCGCTCGGCGAGGGCGGCGTAGCGGTCGAGCGGCGCCGCGTCGCCGTCCATGCTGAACAGCGACTCGGTCACCAGGAAGGTGCGCCCCTCGCGGTGCGGAACCGCCAGCTCGCGCTCCACCGCCGCCACGTCCAGGTGCGGGAAGACGACGCGCCGGCAGCCGGCCAGGCGCAGGCCGTCGATCAGGCTGGCATGGTTGCCGGCATCCGAGAGCGCGCGGTCGTGGCGGCCGACCAGCGCGCTGAGCACGCCCACGTTGGCCTGGTACCCGCTGGGGAAGAGCAGTGCCGCCTCGGCCCCTTTCCAGGCGGCGAGCCGCCGCTCGAGCTCCTCGTGCAGCGGGGTGTGGCCGCGCAGCAGGCGCGAAGCCGGCGCGCCGAGCGGCTCGTCCGGGCCGAGCGCTGCCAGGCGGGCGAGCAGCGCCGCGCGTAGCGCCGGATCGCGCGCCAGACCCAGGTAGTCGTTGGAGGAGAAGTCGATCCCCGAGCCCGCGCGCAGCGAGCGCGCGAGCCCCTGCGCGGCGAGCTCGCGCAGGCGCCCGGCGAGGTCCTCGACGAGCGGCTTCACGTCAGGGCCACCTTTAGTTCAACCCGCGCCTCACAGGGGGACGAGGCCGAGCTTGGCGAGGAGGGCCTCGTCGTGGTCCTGGCCGGGGTTGGGGGTGGTCAGCAGCTTCTCGCCGGTGAAGATCGAGTTGGCGCCGGCGAGGAAACAGAGCGCCTGCGTGGCGGTCGACATCTCGGTCCGCCCCGCCGAGAGGCGGACCATACTCGCCGGCATCGCGATGCGCGCGGTGGCAATCGTCCGCGTCAGCTCGATCGGGTCGAGGGGCGGCTGGCCCGCCAGCGGCGTGCCGGCGACGCGCACCAGCGCGTTGATCGGCACGCTCTCGGGGTGGGGATCGAGGCGCGCCAGCACGCCGAGCAGGGCGATGCGGTCGCCCAGGCTCTCCCCCATCCCCAGGATGCCGCCCGAACAGACGGTGATCCCGGCGTCGCGCACGTGCTCCAGGGTGCGCAGCCGGTCGTCGTAGGTGCGGGTCGTGATGATCTTGCCGTAGTAGCCGGGGCCGGTGTCGAGGTTGTGGTTATAGGCGGTGAGTCCGGCTTCGGCCAGCCGTTCCGCCTGCTCGCGGGTCAGCATCCCAAGGGTGCAGCAGGCTTCGAGCCCCAGCGCGCGCACGCCGCGCACCATGGCGAGGACGCGGTCGAGCTCAGCCCCGTCGCGCACCCGGCGCCAGGCGGCCCCCATGCAGAAGCGGCTCGAGCCGTTGGCCTTGGCCTGCCGCGCCGCCTCCAGCACCTCGTCCACTTCGAGCAGGGCCTGCGGTTCGACCTCGGTCGTGTAGCGCACGCTCTGCGGGCAGTAGGCGCAGTCCTCCGGGCAGCCGCCGGTCTTGATCGAGAGCAGAGTGCAGAGCTGGATCTTGCGCGGATCGTGGCAGGCGCGGTGCGCCACCTGGGCGCGGAAGACGAGCTCCGGCAGCGGCAGGCCGTAGACCTCGGCGAGCTCTTCGTCGCTCCAGTCGTGGCGGCAGGCGGCGCGGCCCGCCGCTTCTGGACGCTCCGGAACTGTCTCGAGAGGTTGCATCGCGGGCAGGGGGGTCCGGTCCTCGGAAGGATAGAGAAAAGCCCTCCGGGGGGCAAGGCTCAGAAAGCCGAGACGTCGGCGACGCTGGCGAAGGTGCCGCTCGGGTTGTGATAGGTGCGCACGGCGCCGGTGGCGGTGTCGGTGACGGTCAAGGTGTACTCGACGTTCGACAAGGCGCCGTAGAAGAGCCAGAACTTGCCGTTGGCCGAGCGGCCGTCGAGCACCTTGAGGATGACCTCGACACTGCCCGGGCCGAAGAACCAGAAGTAGCCGGAATTGCCGGTCACGGCGACCGGCGTGCCGCCTCCAGATCTCCCGTTGAAGTCCTTCCAGGCAGCCTCGACGGCGAAGCGGCCGTCTTCCAGGCAGAGGCGGGTGGGGCCGGGCTGGCAGGGAGCGATGGCCGCGGCCCGGCCCACGGGCGCGGCGGCGGAGTTGACGGAGGGTTGAGCGGAACGCCCCGGCGGCGCTTCGCTGAAGGCGCCCTGGGGTCCGAATCCCCGCGTGTCGCCGGCGCTCGCCAGCTGTCCCGCCGGATTGAAGTAGCGCCGCGAGAGGCCCGTCGCGGTGTCGACGACCGTGATCGTGTACTCGACGCTCGACAGGGCGCCGTAGAAGACCCAGAACGCATCGTTGACGGCGCGGGCGTCGAGCACCTTGACCACCACTTCGACGTTGCTCGGGTCGAAGAACCAGAAGCCTCCGGTTTCGGAAGTCAGGGGCACGGCCTGTCCGGTCCCCTGGTTGCCCTGGAAGTCGCGCCAGAGGACTTCGACCTGGAAGCGGCCGCCGGCCAGGCAGAGCCGGGTGGGGGCTGGCTGACAGCCGCCGCCCGCCGCGAGAGGGAGTGCCCAGAGCTCGTTGCCGGCCGCGCCATCGTCGGCGGCGAAGTACAGGAGGTTGCCGGCCGAGCTCAGAAGGGAGGGAAAGGAGGACGAGGGTCCGGGAGCCAGGTCCTCGACCATCCGAGTTCCCGCCGCGGTGCCGTCGCTCTCCCAGAGCTCGAAGCCGTGAGCTCCGTCGTCGGCGGTGAAGAACAGGCGCCCGCCGGCGACCGTGAGATTGCCCGGGTGCGAGGAGACCGGCCCTGGGAAGAGGTCCGCCAGCAGCACCGTCCCGCCGGCCGTCCCGTCGCTGGTCCACAGCTCGGAGCCGTGGACCCCGTCGTCGGCGGCGAAATAGAGCCGCTCGGCATAGGCCGTCAGCGATGGAACGGGAGGGCTGCCCGCCGGGTCGGGTGGAAAGGTCTTGAGCGCGACGGTGCCTGGTCCCGTGCCGTCCGACCGATAGAGGGTCGTCCCGGCGAAGAAGTAGACATTGCTCGCCAGCCCGACCAGGTTCGTGGCGGCGAGGGCGGCGACCAGGGCGGTGCCGGCGGGAGTCCCGTCGCTCTTCCACAGCTCTGCGGAGGCGCCGCGGATCAGGCGGAGAAAGACGAGCGGGCTGCTCTGGAAGAACCACGTCGGAACGTCCGCGTAGAAGTCGCCGCGCAGCAGCTCGACCGTGCCCGCCGGCGTCCCGTCGGTGCTGTAGAGGACGCTCTGGGACGGCGAGTTTGCGGCGAGGAGGAGCCGTTCCCCCGCGGCACCGAGGATCTGCAGGCGCGCGAGCGGCGAAAGGGCCGGGAAATCGAGCACCGGGCGCGTGCCCGCGGGCGTTCCGTCGCTGGCCCAGAGCTGCGCCACGTACGGAGCGGTCCTTGCCGCGAAGAAGACCTGGTTGCCGAGCGGCGCGGGGGGAGCCCCTGTGTTGCGAAAATCCCCGAAATCGGTGAATTCGTGCAACCGGACAGTGCCGCCGGGAGTGCCGTCGCTGCGCCAGAGGCGAAGGGCCCTGTCGTTTTCGCCATGGCCATCCTGCCAGAAGAAGACCAGGCCGCCGGCCGCCGTCAGCCGCGACGGCTCGCCGGCGGTCCCGGTGACGAGGCTGTCGTCGAAGCTGGTCAGGGGAGAGGTGCTCGCCGAGTCGCCGCCGCTCGCCCAGAGCTGCCGGGAGGTGCCGTCGAAGGCGGTGAACAGCAGGCGGTCGCCCAGGGGGGTCAGCTCCCGCGGGTTGGAGCTGGGCTCGCTGCGGGCGATGGCGGTGACCATGCGGGACTCGACCGGATCGAGCTTGCTCTTCCACGGCTCGTAGCCATAGCCGTTGGCCGCGAAAGAGAAGAAGATCTCGCCGTCGAGCGACGCCAGGTTCGGCCCGACCGTGGGGAACGGACGCTGATAGGGAGCCGGAGGCAGATCGGTAACAATCGCGGCTTGCAGGCCGTCGCCGCTCAGAACCTGGAAGCCGCGGCCGGGGATCTCGACGATGAAGAACTGCCGGGAGCCCGCCGCGCCGAGCCACTGGTAGATGCGGCCAGCGAGGAAACGGGTCCCCTCGGGCGTGCCGTCGGTCGTCCACAACCGCAGCAATCCGTCTCCGGACGGACCCTTCCTCAGGAACAAGATCCCTTTACCCGCGGCGAACAGCGCCGGCTGCGGGGCCGGCATCGCGACTTCGCCGAGCCGCACCGCCGAGGCGGGCGCTCCGCTGCTGCTCCACAGCGAGAGTCCGAGAGTCTGGAGTGTACTGACGACGAACACCAGCCGGGTATCGCGCGTCACCGGGTCGAACGTCTCCTCGACCGCGAAGACCCCCTCGAGCTGCGACGGGGCGAAGGAGGTCAAGAGCAGTGCCCCTGCGGCGGTGCCGTCGCTGATCCAGAGCTGGCGGCCATGCGCGGCATCGTCGCCGATGAAGCAGACCCGGCTGCCCACCGAAGCCACGATTGCGTGCGGCACCAGCGATCCGGGCAGTGGCACCCGCCTGGCGCCAATCCCTTCCGGCCGCTTGGCGGCGACCCAGAGCCCTATCGTCTCGCTCGTCTCGCCGGCGATGAAGAAGAGCCGGTCATCCGCCGCGTTCAGGCCGTAAACCTGCGAGAAACGAGGCAGGCCGCCGAGAGGAAAGGCGTCGCCCCGATCGCCGACCCAGACTTCGGGACCGAAGGCTCCGAGCGCCGTGAAGTAAACCTGGTCGCGCACCGCGGTCATCTGGTCGATCGCGAAGGGGGTGCGGGGTGTCGTCACCGGGGTGGTGCCCGCCCCTCCCGTGCCGTCCGTCACCCACAGCGCGCAGCTCGTCGGGGTCGGGCAGCCGACGAAGTAGAAGCTGGAGCTCGCCCGAGCGAGTTGCGGGGGAAGCCCGATGCCTTGCTGGCCGAGTGCCAGGCAGCGGCCGTGCACATCGGTCAGCGCGAAGGTTCCGGCCCTGGTGCCGTCGGAGCGCCAGAGGCAGCGCTTCTCGCTGGCGACGTCGGCGCCGAACAGGACGACGCCGTTGAGGCCGGCAAAGAACTCGGGGCGCGAACCGCAGAACCCGGGACAGGCGTCGGCCAGCATCTCCGTCCCGTTGGCCGTGCCGTCGGTCACCCACGGCTCCTCCCCGCTGGCGTCGGTGGCGGCGAAAAAGACCTGACCTTGGTAGGCGAAGAAGTCGTGGGGATACGACGACGGCGGCCCTCCGGAGGCCACGGTATTGATGTCCTTGACCAGGTACGCGGACTGCGCGCCGGCCGGCGCGGCCGCACGCAGGACGAGGACCAACAGGACGAACGCCAGCGGTGCACCTCTTCGAGCGGCCGAAGCCGGATGGCTGGGCATCGAGCTCCCTCCCCTTTGCCAACTGCCTTTCCAGTTCCGATCTTTATACGAAACAGGAGCGATAGTGTCACGGCGCTCGCCGGCAGGGCGGACCGCGGAGTTGAAACCTCGCGGACCGTCCGGCGTAGAGAGAAGTCGGCTCGTCGGCACGTGAGGCTTTACCGGCACTCGTCGCGGGGCCGGCGGTTGGAGGGGTTCGATCGAACGATGACGATGCGGCGTGGCGGCTACCTCGGGGCGCGGAGCGCGGCCGGCGCGGCGGTCGTGTCTCTCCTCCTGGCCGGCGGCCTTTCGGCAGCCCAGGCGTTGTCCGCCTCGGCCGCCCCGGCCGCGCAGGTTCCCCCAACTCAAGGTGCGGCCGCACCGGCGGCCGGCGGGACGCCGGCGCCGCCTCCGCCGCAGTTCCTGCCGCGGGCCAAGGGCCCGATCGACGTCGACGGCGACCTCTCCGACCCGGGGTGGAAGGACGCCCTGAAGATCGATCGGTTCTACGAAACGTCCCCCGGCGACAACATCCCGGCCAAGGTCAAGACCACCGTCTGGCTGACCTACGACGAGCGCTATTTCTATATCGGCGTGCAGTGTGACGACCCCGATCCGAAGAAGATCCGCGCCCCTTTCGTCGATCGCGACAGCGTCTTGGGGACGGACGACAACATCGCCGTCTTCCTCGATACCCGCAACGACCATCGCTCGGCTTTCGAGCTGCGCGTCAACCCGCGCGGCATCCAGGGGGACGCGATCTTCGACGACGCCAATGGCAACGAGGACTTCTCGCCCGATTTCTTCTACGACACCGCGGCCAGGATCACCGCCCAAGGATGGAGCGCCGAATACCGCATCCCCTTCAGCTCGCTGCGCTTCCCCAAGACCGATCCGCAGACCTGGGGCATCCTGATCTGGCGCAACTACCCGCGCGACTTCCGCTACGCCTTTCATAGCGCGCCCATCCCGCGCGACTCGACCTGCTTGATCTGCCACACCCATGAGCTGACCGGCCTGACCGGCCTCCCCTCCTCCCATCACCTGGTCGCCGCGCCCTACGCCACCGCGCAGCAGCGCGCCGAGCCGCGCAATCCCAACGATCCGCGCTCGCCGCTGGTCAACGGCAATGTCAAGACCGACGCCGGCCTCGACGTCAAGTGGAACCCGACCGCGGCCAGCGCCCTAGACGTCGCGCTCAACCCCGACTTCTCGCAGGTCGAAGCCGACGTGGCCCAGATCTCGGTCAACTCGCGCTTCGCCCTCTTCTTTCCTGAGAAGCGTCCCTTCTTCCTCGAGGGGGTCGACCTGTTCGACACCCCGATCCAGGCCGTCTACACGCGCACCATCACCTCGCCGCGCTGGGGGCTGCGCGGCACCGGCAAGCTCGGCTCCTCGGCCTTCACGCTGCTCGTCGCCGAGGACCGCGGCGGCGGGCTGGTCACCCTGCCAGGGCCGGTCTCCTCGGACTTCGCGCCGCAGGACTTCTCCTCGAAGGTCGTTGCCGGACGGCTGCGCCAGGACTTCGGCGCCTCCTTCGGCGGCTTCCTGCTCACCGACCGCGAGATCGCAGGGGGAGGGCACAACCGCGTGCTGGGTCCGGACTTCCAGTGGCGGGCTGGCAAGGGCGATACGCTCACCGGGCAGTTCCTCTACAGCGACACCCGCAATCCCAACCGGCCCGATCTCTTCCCCGACCGGCCGGGCCAGGGATTCTCGTCGCACGCCGCGACGCTCAACTACAACCACCAGAGCAGCGCCAACGACTGGTCGGCGACGTACAAGGATTACGGAGACGACTTCCGCGCCGACGTCGGCTTCGTGCCACAGAACGGCTTCCGCGAAGGCACCGTGACCGGGGGGCTGCGCTTCTTTCCGCAGGGGCTGCTGCGCTTCGTGCGCGCCTATACCGTGGCCGACTACCTGCGCGACACGCACGGCCTGGCGCTCGGCCACGACTTCTCTTCCGGCGTTTTCGTCACCGGCGCCAGGAACCTCAACGGCTTCGTCGAGCTCCACCCCAGCGAGCAGGTCAAGACGCCGGCCGGCCGCCTGCTCAGCGACCGTTACGTCGGCTACTCCTTCGCCATCGACCCGAACAGCCGCTTCTCGCGAATCACGGTCGCCGGCCGGGCCGGGCAGGCGGTCGATTTCGTCAACTCGCGAGTCGGCAACGGCGCGACAGTCAACGTCCTGGTCACGATCCGGCCGACAGACCACCTGGAGCTGCTGGGGGAGTGGGACCGGCAGTGGCTCGACGTTCACGCCGGCCATGCCTCCGGCCAGCTGTTCGTGGCGCAGGTGAACCGTATCAAGTCCACCTACATCTTCTCGGCGAGGTCGCTGCTGCGGCTGATCGGCCAGTACGTGACGGTCGACCGCGACCCGGCGCTCTATCTCGTGGCGGTGCCGCGGCGCAGCGGCTCGTTTCTCGGCTCCCTGCTCTACAGCTACAAGCTCAACTGGCAGACCGTCCTCTTCCTGGGCTACGGCGACGACCGCCTGCGCACCGAGAGCGACGCCCTGCTGCGCACCGACCGCACCCTGTTCCTCAAGGTCTCCTACGCCCTGCAGCGCTGAGCGGACGTCCTGGATTCCCGACCCGCACCAGCCGGAAAGTCCCTCCACTTCCGAATCAAAGCTGGCTGTCGCAGCGTGGCTAGACTACCTTCCACCAGGGCGCCGCCAGGATGCCGTCCGCCAGCCAGACGAGCTCGCTGCCAGCGTGAAGTAGGAGGCCCGTACGGGTGTGGTCGCCGTACTCGCGGCGGAAGAGCTGTAAGGAGCGGGTGTCGGCCAGGGAGGGGCGGAGGGCGGCCTTGACCTCGATGGGCAGCAGCAGGCCGTTCTTTTCGATGACGAAGTCCACCTCATCGCCGGCCGTGGTCCGCCAGTAGAGGATCTCTGCTCCTTCGCGAGTCGACTCGCGCCAGGCAAGGAGGTCTGCCAGGACGATGTTCTCCAAGTGCGCGCCGCGGGGCTCGCT
Source organism: Thermoanaerobaculia bacterium (assembly GCA_035544895.1). GTDB lineage: Bacteria > Acidobacteriota > Thermoanaerobaculia > Multivoradales > UBA5704 > JASLEW01. The sequence goes on along the minus strand of DASZZM010000087.1, from coordinate 15,368 downwards.
CTCTCCCGCAAGGTGGAGGGCCAAGCCAGTGTCGCTCCAGAAAAGCCGCGGCGCCTTGAGAAGCCGCTTGGTGCGGTTGACCGTAAAGGCTGGAAGGCGCACGACCTGGTAAGTGGCTTCGAGCAGATTCAGATAACGGTGGACGCTGGGTTGGGAGATGCCCACGTCGCGCGCGATCTCGGTCTGGTTTACGAGGTTTCCCAGGCGCAGACAAGCGACACGCATCAGGCGCCGGAAGTCGACCAGGGATGCGACCGAGGAGATCTCCTGGAGGTCTCGCTCGAGGTAGGTCCTCGTGTAGCCGGCAAACCAGGCCGATCTGGCATCGGGGTCGCCGAACTCATAAGCAGGAGTGGGATAGCCGCCGCGGCGCGCCAGCGCCTTCCAATCCTCGTCGGGGGCGCTCTCGGCCGCGAGAAGCTCCGGCCAATCGCGGTCGGGAGCCGCAAAGAGGCGCGACCAGGCTCCCGCCGCGCCAAGACCGAGCTGCTCTCGTCGAGTGAGCGGCCATAGCGTCAGGTGGGCGGCACGTCCGGCAAGGGTCTCGGAGATCCGGCGCAAGAGAAGCAAATTTGCGGATCCGGTCAGCAAGAACCTACCCGGCGTGCGCTGCTCGTCGATCGACCGCTTGACAGCGAGGAGCAGGTCCGGGGAGCGCTGGACCTCGTCGAGGGTTACGGGTGTCGAGGTCTCGACCAACGCGGCCGGCTCTTGTCGAGCCCGTTCGAGGACATCCAGGTCGTCCAGCGTCAGGTAGATGCGCGGTGGACTGCCCGGTATCTGTCTGACCAGGGTGCTCTTTCCAGTCTGGCGCGCCCCGGTCACGATGACGGCGGGAAAGGTGCGCAGCAGGAACTCGAGCTGCGATTCGAGGAGCCGAGGGAGCGGAAGATCATTCATGCGCTGAATGATATTCATCCAGGTCTTGAATTGGAATCCAATAGGAACTCTTCAGCGCCAGGATAGGTCGTCCCAACCAGTGCGACCCATGCGACCGTGGGAATTGACTTACGCCTTCGTTACGCCTAATCTGGGAACGCTGGGTGGCAGCCTCGCGTCCTCAGCAGATAACCCCGGTGCGATCCTGAATGTCCTCGCCCTCCGACCTTTCCCCATTCCCAGCCCCCGCGCGCGGGCGATCCCGCCGGCGCGGCGGAGCGGCGGTGCCGGAGTACGTGGAGCTCCACGCCGCCTCGGCCTTCTCGTTTCTCGACGGGGCGTCGCTTCCCGAAGACCTGGTGCAGCGGGCGGCGGAGATCGGGCTACCGGCCATGGCGTTGATGGATGCCAACGGGGTCTACGGGGCGCCGCGCTTCTTCCAGGCGGCCAGGCAGGCGGGAGTGCGGGCGCTGGTCGGAGCGGAGGCAGTGCTGGCCGAAGAGCCGGGGTTCCCGCGGCTGCCGGAGGCCGTTCGCCGAGGCATCAAGACCGGACCGCTCGGCCTGGTGCCCGAGCCCCATGCTGCGCATTCCGGCGACCTTCCCGAGCATCCTCCACACCCTCTGAACCCCCGCCTCACCCTGCTGGTCGAGAGCCGCGCCGGGTACCGCAACCTCTGCCGGCTGCTGACCGCCGCGGCGCTCGGCAGGCCCAAAGGGCAGGCGCGCGCCTCCTGGGACCTGGTCGCGGAGCACGCCGGCGGCCTCCACTGCCTGACCGGAGGAGACGAGGGGCCTCTGGCCCAGGCCCTGGCGAAGGGAGGCATCGACCCCGCCCGGCGCCTGCTCGAACGGCTCGCCTGGCTGTTCCCCGGCCGCCTGCACGTCGAGTTGCAGCGCCACCGGCTGCGCGAGGAGGAGCATCGCAACCGGGCGCTGATCGAGCTGGCGGGTCGGTTGAAGCTGCCTCTTCTGGCCACCAACGGAGTGCGCTATGCCAAGGAAGCGGACAAGCCGCTGCACGACGTCTTGACCTCGATCCGCACTCACGTCCCGCTCGATGCCGCGGGCAGCCTGCTCGCCTGCCACCGGGAGCGCCACCTCAAGGGCGCCGCCGAGATGGCGCTGCTCTTCGCCGACCTGCCGCGTGCGCTCGCCGCCGGCCGCGACCTCGCCGCACGGCTGGAGTTCACCCTGGCCGACCTCGGCTACCGCTTTCCGGACTACCCGCTGCCGCCCGGCGAGACCGCCGCCAGCTACCTGCGCCACGTCGCCTGGAACGGCGCCCGGGCCCGCTTCCGGCCGTTCACCGCCAAGGCCCAGGCGCAGGTGCAGAAAGAGCTCGACCTGATCGACAAGCTCGACCTCGCCGGTTACTTCCTGATCGTCTGGGACGTCGTCCGTTTCTGCCTGGAAAACAACATCCTCGTCCAGGGGCGCGGCTCGGCCGCCAACAGCGCGGTCTGCTATGCCCTGTCGATCACCGCCGTCGATCCGGTGAAGATGGACCTCCTGTTCGAGCGCTTCCTGTCGGAGGAGCGCGGCGAGTGGCCGGACATCGACCTCGACCTGCCCTCGGGCGGCCAGCGCGAGCGGGTCATCCAGCTCGTCTACCAGCGCTACGGCGCGCACGGCGCGGCGATGACCGCCAACGTCATCACCTACCGCGACCGCTCGGCGACCCGCGAGGTGGCCAAGGCCTTCGGCTACTCCCCGGAGCAGATCGACAAGCTCGCCGGCCAGCTCGGCAACTTCACCTACGACCTGGCCCACGGCGACCCCAAGTCCTTCGCCGCCGAGCTGGCCGGCGCCGGCTTCGATCCCTCCGAGCCGCGCATCCGCCTGTTCGCCGAGATGTGGACCCGCATCCACAACCTCCCCCGCCACCTCGGGCAGCACTCGGGCGGCATGGTGATCGCAGCCGGCCGCCTCGACGAGGTCGTGCCGCTCGAGCCGGCCTCGATGCCCGGGCGGGTGGTGGTGCAGTGGGACAAGGACGACTGCGCCGACCTGGGGATCATCAAGGTCGACCTGCTGGGGCTCGGGATGCTCAGCGCCCTCGAGGAAGCGGTGCCGGTCATCCATGCCCGGGAGGGGGTGCAGATCGACCTCGCGCACCTGCCGCCCGACGACCCGGCGGTCTACGAGATGCTGCGCCAGGCCGACACGGTCGGCGTCTTCCAGGTGGAGAGCCGGGCGCAGATGGCGTCGCTGCCGCGCAACAGCCCGCGGCACTTCTACGACCTGGTGATCCAGGTGGCGATCATCCGCCCGGGTCCGATCGTCGGCAACCTGGCCAATCCCTACTTCGAGCGGCGCGTCGGCCGGCAGGCGGTGACCTATCCGCACCCGAGCTTGCAGCCGATCCTGGAGCGTACGCTCGGGGTGCCGATCTTCCAGGAGCAGATGCTGCGCATCGCCATGGTGGCTGCCGGCTTCACCGGCGGCCAGGCCGAGGAGCTGCGGCGGGCCATGGGATTCAAGCGCTCGGTCGAGCGCATGCGGGCCATCGAGGACAGGCTGCGCGCCGGCATGGCCGAGCGCGGGATCATCGGCGAGGCGCAAGAGGAGATCGTCAAGGGGATCACCGCTTTCGCGCTCTATGGCTTCCCGGAGTCGCACGCCGCGAGCTTCGCGCTCATCGCCTACGCCAGCGCCTATCTCAAGGCCCACCACCCCACCGCTTTCTTCCTCGGCCTCCTCAATGCCTGGCCGATGGGCTTCTACCACCCCGCCACCCTGGTCAAGGACGCCGAGCGTCACGGCGTGGAGATCCGTCCGGTCGACGTCCAGCGCTCCGGCTGGCGCTGCCGCTGGGAAGACCGCACCGGCGGACCGGCGCCCGCCGGTGCTCTCCGCTTGGGATTGAGGTTCGTGCGCGGCCTGCGCGCCAAGGCCGGACTGGCGATCGAGGCCGAGCAGGCGCGCGCTCCTTTTGCCGATGCCGCCGACCTCATCCGCCGCTGCGCGCGACAAGGCTGCCCTCTGAACAAGGACGAGCTGCAGACGCTCGCCCACGTCGGCGCCTTCGCTCCGTTCGGCCTCACCCGCCGCGGCGCCCTCTGGCAAGTGGCGCGCCTCGGCCGGCCGGCCGGCCCGCTGCTCGACGGCCTCCCCGAGCGCGAGCCCTCGCCGCTTCCCGAGATGACCGCCGCCGAGGAGACGCGCGCCGACTTCGACGGCACGCAACTCACCCTCGGACCTCACCCGCTCTCCTATCTGCGCGCGCGGCTCAAGAGGAAAGGAGTGGTCGCCGCGGCCGACCTCGAGCGCTACCGCAACGGCGACCGAGTGCGCACCGCCGGCTCGGTCATCGTGCGCCAGCGCCCCGGCACCGCCAAAGGCCTTCTCTTCCTGACGCTGGAGGACGAGACCGGCATGTCGCAGGCGATCGTCTCGCCCGATCTGCTGCACAAGAACCGCAGGCTGATCCGCTCGCCCGGCCTGGTCGTCGAAGGCGTGCTGCAGAAACGGGATGGCACCCTGTCGGTCCGCGGCGAGAGGTTCTGGGCGCTGGCGGACCTGCTGGAAACCCCGAGCCACGATTACCGGTGAACGGGATATCGTAGCCACTGCCCGGTTCGCCAGAGGGAGGCAAGGCGATGACGAAACTGACCGTATCGCTCGCGTTTCTGTTGTTCTCCGCGTGCGCCTTGACGGTGCCGGCCGGGGCGCTGGCCCAGGCCCCACAGCTACCGCAGGCGCCTCCGGCGGCAGAGCAGAAAGAGTCCGCCGGGGCGGCAGGGGCCCAGACGGGCCAGGCCGGGAAGGAAGACGCCACTCCGAGCATGACCACCTACTACATGGCCCTGCTCCGGCGTGGAGCCAAGTGGACGCCCGAGGTCACGCCGGAGATCGAGCGCATCGGCGAGGGCCACATGGCAAACATCCGCAGGCTGGCGGCCGAAGGCAAGCTCCTGCTCGCCGGCCCGTTCCTACAGCAGTCCGGCCCGGGCTCGCTGGCCGGGATCTTCGTCCTCCGCGCCGGCTCTCTCGACGAGGCCAGGAAGCTGGTCGATACCGATCCCGCGATCCGCGCCGGCCGCTTCGTGGCCGAGATCGTCCCCTGGCTGGGTCCCAAGACCTTGGAGTGCGTGACCGCGCCCCCGCGGTAGCGGGATGACAGAGAGAAGCGGCAGGCTGGCGAGAGTCTTGACGTGCGGCGTGTGATAATGCCCGGCCAATGACGCCTGGCGAGATCAGCGTGCTGATCGGCGCGTCGGTGGCGGGTGGCGCGATGAACGCCCTGGCCGGGGGCGGGACGATCGTGACCTTCCCCACCCTCGTGCTCCTCGGCGAGCCCGCGATCATTGCCAACGCGACCTCGACGGTGGCCCTCCTGCCCGGCGCTGCGGCCAGCATGTTCGGCTACTGGGACGCGGTCGCCACCCATCGGCAGTGGCTGAAGACGTTGCTGTTGCCCAGCCTGGTGGGCGGAGCGCTCGGCTCGGTTCTGCTGCTGCGCACGCCGGAGAAGATCTTCGCGGGGCTGGCGCCGCTGCTCGTCCTCTTCGCGACCGTCTTGTTCATCCTGCAAGGAGCGCTGGCGCGCCGCTCCGCCGGACGCCGGACGGTTGCGGCGGAGGGTGGCCTGGCCGACCCCGCGCTGCATCTGTCCCGGAGACGCTGGGCCGTCGTCGCCTGCTTCATGTTCGCGGTCGCGGTCTACGGCGGCTACTTCGGGGCAGGCATCGGCATCCTGACCCTGGCGGCGCTCGGCTTCCTCGGTCTCTCGGACATCTTCGCTATGAACGGCATCAAGAACTTCCTCGGGTTCTGCATCAACGGCGTGGCGGCGGCTTACTTCGTGCTGCGCGGCAGGGTGGTCTGGCCGGTTGCCCTGCTGATGATGGCCGGCGCCGTCGCCGGCGGCTACGGCGGGGCCCTTTTCGCGCTGCGCATCGGCAAGGAGAAGTCCCGCGCCGCGGTGGTGGTGATCGGCCTGCTGGTCACGGGGATCCTGTTCTGGCAGCGCTATTATCGTTGAGGGGCGTTGAGGGGCGCTGAGCGGGCACGGGCGGGCGGAGGCGTCGTTTCCAACCCTGGGATGTTCGATCTGTCATGAAGGGCTGCGTGCGCCGCGGCACGCTTCCTGCTAGCGTCTGCGCGGGAGGCACGGAGACGCGTGACGAATCATCTCGACCCGTTCGCACGAGACCGGCTGCTGCCAGGCGGGCGGACTCCCCTGGTTCTCATCCTGGGCGCCGGCGTCCTGTTGTGCCGCATGGCGTATGCGGCGGCGGGACCGCTCGCCGATTGGCCGCGGTCGCCGGATGAGGAAGAGGCGGCGGAAATTGTCGCGCCGCAAGCTTCGCTGCCGGCCATGACGGCGCAAGCCCCGCCGGCGCTGACGGCCTTGCCGGCCCTGCCGCACGACGAGCCAGCGGTGGCGCCGGCCGTGGCGGCGGAAGCTGCACCGTACGGAGCGCCAGATCCGGCGGCGGCAGGCGCCGAGGCGACGACGGACGCCGGCGCGGCTCCCCGGTCGACTCCCGAACGGCGGCTGAATCCCGTGCGAGTCCTGGCCTACGACGCGCGCGCGATCTTCACGGCGCCTGGCCACTGGCAGCGGCGGCAGTGGGCCATCTTCTCGGCCGAGGTCCTGGGCGTTGCCGTGGTCTCGAAGTCCCTCGACCGCTCCATCCGCAACGAAGACGTGCTGGCCGCCGATCTCGAGCCGCTGGGCAGCTGGGGGTCCTTCGGCGTGCTGGGCCTGTTCTATCTCGACGGCGTCTGGCGGCACGATGCCAAGGCGCGCCACGTGGCGGAAGACGGCCTGGCGGCGAGCATCATCGCCTCGGGTGTCATCACTCCTTTCTTGAAGCTGGCGCTCGGACGCAGCCGCCCCAGCCAGAACCGCGGCAACTACCACTTCCACCCCTTCAGCGGCGACGCTTCCTTTCCATCCGGGCACGCCACCCAGGCCTTTGCGGTGGCTTCGGTGATCGCGAGCACCTACAAGCAGGCGTGGGTGCAGATCGTCTCCTATGGCGCCGCCGGCCTGGTCGGCTTCGGACGCCTCCGGCACAATGCCCACTTTGCCTCCGACGTGATCGTCGGCGCCCTGATCGGCGACAGCATCGGGCGCGCGGTCGTGCACGCCAACCGACGCCTGCGAACGCGGGTCGCCGTGGCGCCGCTGGTCGGACCGGGCGAGCGCGGCCTGGTCTTGACCGCCGCCTTCTGAGCGCAGACCGGCGCGCCTGCCCGGTCTGATTGGAAGCGCCGGGTCCCTGCCCGGCGCTGGGCCACTCGGTCGCGAGCCCGTCTGGCATGCTCTGTGCAGCTCGGCGAAGGCGCGGTAGAGTAGCCTCCGGCAGACAAGGCGGACAGCGAAATTGAGCGAAGACCAGGGGTCGAGTTCACAGTGGCGGCGCGGCCGATGGAAGCCGTCTGTTGCTGAGGCTCGCGGCCGGTTCCTCTCCTGCCTGCTGGCATTGGCCGTGCTGGCGCAGACCTCCGGCTGCACCGTCCTCACCCGAGAAAAGCGAAGCCTCTATCACTTCAACCACAGCTTCCCGGCCTCGGACCCGGCATTTCGCCGCTCGCTCGACACGTTCGGCAACATGATGGTCGGGGGAAACAGCGCCGAGATCCTCAACAACGGCGACGCGATCTTTCCCGCCATGCTCGGCGCCATCCGGGAGGCCAAGGCATCGGTCAACCTGGAGTCCTACATCTTCAAGGACGACCGGGCAGGCCATCTCTTCGCCGACGCGCTGATGGACGCCGCGCGGCGCGGCGTCGAGGTGCGCTTGCTGCTGGACGGCACCGGAGGCGCGGCCGGATCGCTCTTCGAGCCGATGAAGAAGGCGGGCGTCAACGCTCGCATCTTCCACCCCGTCCGGCTGACGCCATGGAGCCTCTACAAGATCGGCCAGCGGACGCACCGCAAGATCCTGGTCGTCGACGGCGTGACCTGCTTCACCGGCGGCGTCGGCATCCAGGACGTCTGGCTCGGCAACGCCCGCAACCCGCACGAGTGGCGGGACGTGCAGGTGCGGGTGACCGGCCCCGCCACGGCGCAGATGCAAGCGATTTTCAGCGAGGACTGGATCTTTACGACGGGAGAGATCCTCGCCGGCGACAAGTTCTATCCCGCGATCCCTTCGGCGGGAGGCGTGGAAGCGCAGGCGATCAAGGCGTCGCGCGGCGACTCGTCCTCGCTGGCCAAGATGCTCTATTACGTGGCCATCCAGTCCGCCGAGAAGTCGATCCACATCCAGAACGCCTACTTCCTCCCCGACGACCAGATCCGCGTCGCCCTCGGCAACGCCCAGCGGCGCGGCGTGGACGTGAAGATCATGGTGCCCGGCACCCACATCGACGTGAAGCTCGTGCGCATGGCCTCGCGCCTCCACTATGGCGATCTCTTCGAAGGCGGCGTCAAGATCTACGAGTACGCCGATACGATGCTGCACAACAAGACCGCCGTCATCGACGGCATCTTCAGCCTCATCGGCTCGATCAACCTCGACGCGCGCTCGATGCGCAAGAACGCCGAGGAGAGCATGGCCTTCTACGACCACGACGTCGCGGCCCGGCTCGAGGCGACCTTTGCCGAAGACCTCAAGCACTGCCGCGAGGTCACCTACGAGTCCTGGAAGAAGCGCGGCCTGTTGACTCGCGCCACCGAGCTCTTCTCCTGGTTCTTCAAGCCGCTCTACTGAACGACCTCCCTGCCCCCGAGAGGGCAAGCAAGGACCTCCCCTTCCCCCGGCGTGCCGGCGTCGAGGCACGGCATCCGAAGATCGGCAGACCGGGCAGATCGGGCAGACCAGGCGGTAGCGCTCTAACGGTGTGGTGCTCAGGCCGCCTCGGAGCCGGCACCACACTGATAGAGCACTACCGGCCGGAGGATCGAGGCGGTCAACTTCGGGGTGGCGGGGTATGGGACGGCGCAGGAGCTGCTGACCCTGCGTCACGAGGTCTGGCGCTACGCGCCCGACCTGGTCTTGCTCGCCTTCTACACCGGCAACGACGTGCGCAACAACGAGCGGCGCCTGGAACAGGACCCGTCGCGCCCCTACTTCATCCTGCGCCCGGCCTCCAGCTCGCTCGGATCGCCCCCAGCAACCCCTCGCTCCCTTCCGACGCTTCCTCTCACCCCCTCGCGGCTGGAGGTTACGTCCTGGCCCTCGACGACTCGTTTCGCGCCAGCACCGGGTTCCGGCTGCGCCGCAGCGCTCCGGCCCGGCTGCTCTACGGACTGATGATTCTTAAATTGTCCATCGCTGTCCCGGCGCACATAGAAGACTAATAATGATTGCCAGTAATACGATCAAATCGCGCCTCTAGTAGTTGCGGTATGCGAGGGCGAGAGTTTTTTGATCATTGGTCGCCACGTGTCAGTACCCGCAAGCAGCAACCCTGTAGCCCCAAGAAGCGCGATGCCGAGCGCCACGAGGACAAGCTTCATTGTCTCCGAAGTGATTCAAGTTGTTGGCGATACACCTCGAGCTCAAGCCGGCGGTACGAGCACTACAGTCGAGATCACTGCTATTAGAAATGATATCATAATGTTACCAAGATATTCAAACCTGCACATGCTTGCACTTCTACAATTAACAGGAGTCCATGAATATATTGACAAATTCGTCGACGTGCGCTACACCTTGATAAAAACCCAGTGGCCAAACTCTTGTGCGGGGGCGAGAATGCGTCTCGACGCCACGGCAGCGGAAACGCTGACTCAATCGCTGCGGCCTGCGGCCGTGGACGTCGCGGGGCTCGCTCGCGAGTACATGCCGTTCCTCCAGCTTGTGCGCGTGCTCATCGGGGTGGTGCCCAACTGCGACTCCTACCTCGCCATCTGGCCTCCCGGGTTCCGCACCTACAATCTGCTCGTCGGCAACCTCCTCAACCTGCCGTTCTCGGTGTGGGGCTGGGGACCGCCGGTGGTGCCTTTCGGACTGGCCCTCTACACCGCCAGCCGGACGGCCCGCTGCTCCTATTGCACCGCCCATACCTGCTCCTTCGCCCTGCGCCGCGGCGCGCCGCCTGATGCCCTCACGGGAAACATGTCCCCGGCCGCCGGCGCGGCCGTCGCCGCAGCAGAGGCGCTGGCGCAGATCCCCTGCGCCTTCACGCGCGAGCACCGCGACGAGCTGCTCCGTCACTTCTCCTCTCGCGATACCGAGGGGCTCGCTCTGGGGATCGCTCTCATGGGTTTCCTCAACAAGTTCATGGATGCCGTGGGGGTCGACCTCGAGGAGGCCTCCGTGCGCGAGGTCTCCGCCGTCCTTCTCCCCACCGGCTGGACCCCTGGCAAGCACCGGGTCGCCGCCGAAACGTCCGCGGACCCCGCCCTCCAGGCATCCCCCGGCGGCCGGGACACCCTGGCCACCAAGCTGGCTCTCCTGCGCCATGTCCCAGCCGCCGTCAGGCTCGAGCGCTCCTGGACTCGCGGAGTGCCTTCGCGCTGGCCTGAGGCGGGGGACTACCTCGCTGCCCATACCGGCCACGATTTCCCGGTGCTCGCCAAGGTCGCGAGCCCGCGGGCGGTCAGGGCCATCGCCACCGTCCTGCGTGACAATATGATGGCGTCCGCCAGCCGGCTGGGCCTGGGGGTCAAGGCGCTCTGCGGCCTGGTCTATGCCTGCGTCGTGGGCAACGACCGTCTCGCCCGCGAGGCGCGGCAGTTGGCTCTCCGCATGGACCCTTTCCTGCCCGAGCAGTCGCTCGCGGCAATCGCCCGGTTCGCCGCGGAGCCCGCGGTGGAGAGCGACGGCGACCTCGCTGCGGTGCGCAGCTCCCTGGCGTCGCTCTCCAGGGTCGGCGGCGGGGCGGCTCTGGCGCTCCTGCTGGCGAAGGCGGTCTCTCCGAGCCCCGCCGTGGTGCCGGCGGCGCTCCTCGCCGCGGTCGCCGAAGCCCTCTCCCCTGAGGCACAGATCGAGCTCGTCGTCTGGGTGTCGGTGCAGCAGATGCTCCACCGCCTTAGCAGCTTCCTCGACCCCCCGGACACTTCTCCCTCCAGCGGCGCGCCGAGGGAATAGGCGCGCCGCTGCGTTGGCGCCGCGCGGCACCTCGTCTCTAGGTGGGTACCGTCCTAGAGCGGGCTGCCGCACGGCGAGTTCTTCTACGGCCTGGCGAACGGCGGCGCGAGCTGGTCGAAGCTCAGCCAGGGCCTGTCGGCCGCCACCGTCAACAGCTTCGCCGTGGGGCCGCAAGGCGCAGGCACGCTCTACGCCGCGCTAGTAGGGGGCAACGTGCTGGCGACCCACGACGGGGGCGCCACCTGGACACCAGTCCCTTCTCCATCCCAGCTCACGAGCTCCGCGCTCATATCCATCGTCATCGACCCGCTGGCGCCCTGTGGTTCTTCAGTCCGTCGAATCTCGAGCTGGTCGTCAAGGTGCTGAACGGCTGTGGCGTCAACGGCAGGTATTGGGTCTTCGCCGGCGGCCTCACCAACGTCGGCGTCACCTTGGGCGTCACCGATACCGCGACCGGCCAAGAGCAGACCTACCGCTACCCACCGGGCGTGCCCTTTCCGCCCCTTCAAGACATCGCCGCCTTCGCCACCTGTCCCTGACCCCTGGCGCCGGGTAGGGACCCGGCGCCTCCGATCAAATTGCCGGGTAGGGACCCGGCGCCTCCGACAGATTGCCGGGCACGACGGCGCGGCGAGCCTCCATGAGCAATGTGGGCTAGACTCCCGGCCGTGCTCCCCGTCGCGGCTCGCCGCGTCTCTTGCCGATGAGAGCCCGGCTCCTGCTCGCGGCCCTGCTGCTGCTCGCGGTCGCCGCGGCGCTCGCGGCCGGCCAGCGCTATGGCTGGCTCGCGCCGCCGGCCTGGATGCTGGTGGCAACGCGCTGGGCGGCGATCGCCGGGCTCCTGGGCTACGCCGTTGCGCGCCGCTCGCTCACCACCTGGATCCTCGTGGGTGTCGTCGTCGGGGCCGAGGTGGGCAACGACTTCCCGGCCTTTGCGGTCGATCTCCGAGTGCTCAGCCAGATCTTCCTGCGGCTGATCAGGACCATCATCGCGCCGCTGCTGTTCGGGTCGCTGGTGGTGGGCATCGCCGGGCACCCCGACCTCAAGAAGGTGGGGCGGATGGGGCTCAAAGCGCTGATCTACTTCGAGATCGTCACCACTCTGGCGCTGTTCATCGGTCTGGCGGCGATCAACATCAGCCGGGCCGGAGTCGGCATCAAGCTGCCGCCGCCGCCCGCGGGCGAACAGCTCCCCGCCGTCAAGCAGACCCCGAGCGACATCATCCTGCACATCTTCCCGGAGAACGTCGCCAAGGCGGTGGCCGAGGGGCAGATCCTGCAGATCGTCGTCTTCAGCGTGCTCTTCGGCATCGCGCTCGGCCTGCTCGACGAGCGGCGCCGGCGGCCCATGCTGGCCTTCGCCGAGAGCCTCACCGACACGATGTTCAAGCTCACCAACGTCGTCATGTTCTTCGCGCCGATCGGGGTCGCGGCGGCCATCGCCTACACCGTGGGCAGCATGGGCGTCGGCGTGCTGGTCAACCTGCTCCAGCTCCTCGCCACCCTCTATGCCGCCCTGATCGCCTTCCTGCTGCTGGTGCTGCTGCCGGTGGCGCTGCTCGCGCGGCTGCCGGTGCGCAAGTTCGTCCGCGCCGTCGCCGAGCCCGCCTCGATCGCTTTCGCCACCACCAGCTCGGAGGCGGCGCTGCCCAGGGCCATGGAAGCCATGGAGGCGTTCGGCGTGCCGCGCCAGATCGTGGCCTTCGTCATCCCCACCGGCTACAGCTTCAACCTCGACGGCAGCGCCATCTATCTCTCCCTGGCCGCCATCTTCGCCGCCCAGGCGGCAGGCATGAGCTTGGGCTGGGGCGAGCAGCTCTTCATCGTCTTCACTTTGATGGTGACCAGCAAGGGGGTCGCCGGGGTTCCCCGCGCCGCGCTGGTCATCCTCCTCGGCACCGCCGCCTCGCTCAAGATTCCGGTCGAGCCGATCTTCGTCCTGCTGGGGATCGACGCGCTGATGGACATGGGGCGCACGGCGGTCAACGTCATCGGTAACTGTCTCGCCACCGCCGTCGTCGCCCGCTGGGAAGGCGAGCTCGGCGCCGCCCAGCCCTCGGACATCGTGCGCGAGGCGGTGACGGACTGATCCTGCCCGGCGAGCTGGCGGGACCTCGGCTGCCGGACCTCGAAGGCGGCACTCCGCCACGGGCCGCGGGCCACTACTCGACCGGCTTGACGCCGATCGCACGGTAGAGCTCGGCGGGATCGAAGAGGACACCGTCCTTGATGGTGAGGACGACCCGGCGGATGTCGCCGATCCGGGCCGCGGGGTCGCCGTCGACCAGGATCAGGTCGGCCAGCTTGCCCGCCGCGATCGAGCCGAGATCCTTGTCGCGGCCCATCACCCGCGCGGCGCCCAGGGTGGCGATGCGCAGCACCTCGGGAACCGGAATCCCGGCTCCGGCATAGAGCTCGAGCTCGCGGTGCAATGAAAAGCCGTTGAGCGAGTCTGTGCCGGCCTCGATCGTGATCCCTGCCTCTTGCAGGGCGCGCACCAGCTCGAGCATCGCCTGGAAGGACTGGCGGTAACGCTCGTCCATCCCCGCCGGGACCGGCAGGCCGCCGGCGAGAAGGCCGCGCCGGACCTGTACCGGCATGCGGTCGGCGACCGCGGCATAGACATGGCTGACCTCCCCCGGCCGGTCGGTGAACATCCTCTCGAAGATGTTGAGGGTCGGGTCGACCGCAACGCTCCGCTCCTTGAGCAGGCCGATGAAGTCCCGCACCGCTTGCGAGCTCAAGTCCAGCTCCGCGGCGTGCTGCGCGACCGCGGTGAAGCGCTCGGGCGTGCGGGTGTCGACGCCAGGAATGAAATTGAGGAACAGGAAGTTGGCGTGCTGGATCTCGTTGAAGCCGGCGCGCACCGCCTGCTCCGCGGTCATGCCGTTGGGGATGTGGCCGGAGACCCGCAGGCCGTGCTCGCGGGCGCGCGCCACGATCGGCGGCACGAGCTTCGGGTCCAGCGAGCTGTACAGCTTGATCTGCGAATAGCCCAGCTTTGCATAGCGGTCCACCGCCGCGAGCGCCTCCTCCTCGGTCGCCGCCAGCACCTTGGAGGGTCCGGCGTAAGGCCCGGGGCCGTCGATGAAGCCGGCCATCAAGACGCGCGGCCCGACGCTCTCGCCGGCGTCGAAGCGCCGGCGCAGCTCGATCAGGAAATTGATGTCGTTGGCCATGTCGCGCACGCTGGTCACGCCGGCCGCCAGGTTGAGCAGGCCGTCGCCCTCCGACAGGTGCACGTGCATGTCCCAGAGTCCCGGCAGCAGCGCCCGGCCGCGCGCCTCGATGACCTCGGCGCTCCCCGGAGGGATCTGGACCTCCGCGTCGCTGCCCACCTGCTCGATGCGGTTGCCGGCGATGACCACCGTCATGCCGGGCCTGCTCTGCCCGCTGGCCGGATCGAACAGCCGGGCGCCCCTGATCGCCAGGCGGCCGGCCGGGCGGTGCGCGAGCTTCCCGGCAAGCCCTCTCTGCCGCGCCGCCTCCACCCGGTCTTGTACCTTGGCGAGCTCGGGCAGCGCGCTCTCCCAGCCCTCGAGCACGGTCGCGCTCCAGGAGCTATAGAGCGCGAACAGGCTCGCCTGCTGATCGAGCCATACGTACTGCGGATCGAAGCCGAGCCCGGAGATGGCATAGAGGTCGACGCCGCGCGCAAAACCAGGACCCTGCACCTGGGTGGCGCCCACCTTCTCGATGCGCGCCTCTCCCGCGGGCAGCAGGTCGAGCCGGCCGCGCGCCGCGAGCAGCGCCCGGGCGAGCAGGCCGAGCTCCTGCGGCAGAGACTGCCGGATGAGATAGAAGGCACGGCTGCCCACCTGCCGCTCTCCCTTCTCCAGCCCGTCCTGCCAGGTGGCCTTTCCTTCGCCGACATCGAAACGTTCGTCGACCGCTGCCTTCCAGTAGTCCTGGCCGGTGATCGCGACGTGAACCGGGGTGCCGCGCTCCTCGAAGACGTAGCTCGCGGCCAGGTTCGGGCCGCGCCCGCGGTCGTTGAACTCGAAGGTGAAGGCCCACTCCCCGCCGGCGCCGGGGCGCGCGGTGGCCCGCCCCGCCTGGTGGCCAGCGATCAGGAAGGAATATCGGACGGCGCCGCCGGGCGGCGCAGGCACCGGCGGCAACGCCGTGCCGCACGCCAGCCAGGTGCCGAGCGGTATCGCAAGGAGCAGAAGGAAAGCGCCGGGCAGGGACCCGGCGCGCCCAATCAGGCCGCCCGGCAGGAATCCGGCGCGTCCAATCAGACTGCCATGGGCTCGTCTCATCGCGTCAATCTCCCAGCCAGCCGGCGGAGCGTGGTTCCGGCGCATTGTAGCGCGCGGGGATCCCTCCACCCCTGACGCACGGGCGAGTCTCGTTCTAGTTGGCACCGCCGGTGGGCGGCCCCGAAGTATGAAACAGCGCTCGCTAACTGGCGATGGCGGCCTCCAATCTATCGGATCGCCCCCCGCAACCCCTCGATCCCCTTCCCTCCCCTCCGGGGGGGAAGGGGACGCCC
>DASZZM010000086.1:0-78827 GCA_035544895.1 Thermoanaerobaculia bacterium | reverse complement strand
GCCCGGGTCGAGTCCGACGCGCCACCCCAGCCAGTGGGCGCAGGAGCGGAAGCCGCTGTTCCACCCGCCGCGCTCATCGAAGTCGCGCAGCATGACCAGCAGCTCGTAGGTGGCGGCCGAGATCTGCGCCGCCAACTCGGCGATGCGCTCGCCGAGCTCTTCGAGCCTCTCGGGCGCGCCGGGCGGTACCGGCGGCGGTGGACCGATCCGCTTCGGGTCGGCCTCGCCAGCCCTCGCCTGGGCCTCCTCAACCGCCTCGTATCCGGGTTTGCCGATGGTCATCTTCCGCTCCTTTGCCGAGCCTTGCCGAGCATTGTAACCCCATGATTTTTCAGCTCATTGGCGGCGTTGGCAAGGCCGATCGGCGGTCGTCTCAGGGGTCGAGGAGGCTCGGCACGAGATCGGGCCGGGGAGGCCCGCTGGTGAGCCGCCCGAACCCCTTTCAGCCCGCATCTCAGGACACGTCTGGAGGGGTGCGAAAAAGGCTGTCAAGAGGGTCGGCGACCGCCAAAGCCCTCATGCGCTGCGCTTGATCACCGCAGTGCATGAGGTCATCCGCCCCAGAGGGACAGCAAAGTCGGGCCTCGGCTGGTCAGACCTCAGGCCGCCGCCGCCGCCGATCTCACAAATTTGTCGTGCACCCTCCAACCACGTCCCTCTTGACTCCCAGCACACCGGGGAAGATAATCCAACAAAATTGGTGGCACCAAATTCGTTGCCACCTTTCTTGGTGCGAGGAGAGAGATCGTGTCAAGCGGTGAACGAGGCAGGACGAGAGGAAGCGGCATCATGGTGGGCAACCCAGTCACTGGCGACGACTTCTTCGGCCGGGAATCCGAGATGCGAGAGCTGCTCGATTACGTCGAGCGCGGTACTCACCTCTACGTCACGGCCCCACGGCGGATCGGCAAGACCAGCCTTCTCCTCGAAGCGCGCCGCCGCCTGGGCCTGGCCTGCATTTTCCTCTTTGTCGATGTCCAGGGATGCGAGACCGAGCCGGACGCGGTCGTAAAACTCGTTCTCGAAGCGCGGGCGCATCGTGAGATCGGACACAAGATCCTCGACAGCTTCAGGAATCTCTTCACTGGCATGGTCGGTCGGCTCGAGGAGATCAGGGTCGTGGCTCTGAAGCTGAAGCTCCGCGAGGGACTGTCGGCTGAGTGGCGAACGAAGGCGGACGAGGTTCTCGCCCGCCTCGCCGAGAAGGAGCAACCGGTTGTCGTCTGGTTCGACGAGCTCCCAGTTCTGATCTCCAATCTTCTCGCGCTCGATGAGAATGGCGATGACCCCGATCGCAAGGTTCGCACGCGCGCCTTCCTCTCCTGGCTTCGTGAAGCGTCGATCCGGCACGCCAGCAAGGTCTGCTTCGTCATCTCCGGATCGATCGGCCTCAAACCTCTCGTCGAACGCGCTGGCTTGAGCGACACCCTGAACACATTCATCCCCTTTCAGCTCGGCCCCTGGTCTTCTGAGACGGCGCTTGGGTTCCTCGCCGATCGCGCGCAACGGAACCATCTGCAATGGTGCGAGGGCGCCGATGTGCGTCTGCTCGAAAGGCTCCGCCAGCCGATCCCCTACCACGTCCAGCTGCTTCTGGATCAGCTCGTCAAGGACGCACATCGCCGAGAGAATACTCACGTCACCCCGGCAGACGTCGACCGGGTCTACGAAAAATCGGTCGTCGGCCATGGGGGTCAAGTCGATCTCTCGACCTACGAAGAGCGGCTGAAGCGCGCCGTGCCGCACGACATGAGCGCCGCCGCCCTCGACCTGTTGACCGAGGCCGCCGTTGTGGGCCACCTCACTTCCGAGGCGGCGCTCGCCGTTGTTTATCGAAACAACTTCACTGGCGCACGAGCAGATGAGGCGTTCCGTCTACTCATCGCGGTGTTCGAGCACGACGGCTACCTCGAGCGCCGCGGCGATCACTACGAGTTCACCTCGTTGCTGCTTCGGGACTGGTGGCGGCGCCGGTTCAGCTTTGGCCACAAGCCGCTGGCTGAAAGGCAGACGGCGCCGTGACGAGGCTCATCAAGTACAACCCGGCCTTTCTCGACGCGGCCGAGCGGGCGCAACGGTTCGGAGCGCGGCACCACGATCTCTGCGAGTTGCTCCAGATCCTGCGCGAGAACCTCGGTCGCCCGCGAAACCAGCACGTCGTCGTGGTCGGCGCCCGGGGCATGGGAAAGACGACCCTTCTCTTGCGCACGATCGACGAAGCCTGCGCGGACGAGACGCTCTCGGCCGGTTGGCTCCCCATCGTGGCGCCCGAGGAGACCTACCGCGCGGGAACGATCGGTGAGTTCTGGCTCGAGATGGTCTTTCATCTTTCCCGGGCGACGGACGACCCCGCCCACGAGCGCGCCTACGAGAGGCTCAAGGCCGAGCACGACCGCCCGGCCTCCGATGCAACCGACACCCGCCTCGCCGTCGCCGCGCTCGGCTACCTGCTCGATTTCGCCGACCGCCACGAGCGGCGCCTCCTCCTCGTGGTCGAAAACCTGCAGATGCTGTTCGGCGAGCAGCTCACGGACCGCGATGCCTGGGCGTTTCGCGAGGTTCTGATCGGGGAGCCGCGGGTCATGCTTCTCGGCTCGGCGGTCTCCTTCTTCCACGAAATCGAGGATCCGCAGGCTCCGCTCTTCGAACAGTTTCTGATTCACCGCCTCGAGCGGCTCGACACCGGCGGCTGTCTCGATCTCTGGCAGCGGGCCACCGGCGAAGCCGTACCGCCCCGGCGGATGAGGGCCCTCGAGATCCTGACCGGTGGCAACCCTCGACTGCTGACCATCCTCGCCGAGTTCGCGGGCAAGCTCTCGTTGCGCGAGCTGACGAGCGATCTCGCAGGACTTCTCGACGAGCACACCGACTACCTCAAGTTGACGACCGAGGCTCTCCCTCCGCTCGAACGGAAGGTCTTCGTGACGCTCGCGGAGATCTGGGACTACGCCCGCGCCGCCGAGGTCGCCGCGCAGGCGCGCATCGACTCTAACGTAGCGAGCGCGCAGCTCGCCCGTCTCGTCGATCGGGGCGCCGTCGTCTGGCGCCGCAAGGGGCGGGGCAAACAGTACCGCATTGCCGAACGGCTTTACGGCATCTACCACTTGATGCGCCGGCGCGGAGGAGTCGCCGCGCGCGCCCGTGCCGCCACCGAGTTCATGGTCGCCTACTACGACACCCCGGCCCTGGTGCGGCAAATGGAAACCATCGCGACCGAGGCCCTTTCCCTCGCTCCGGAAGAGCGGTCCGAGCACCTCCAGGTGATCGATGCGATTCTCGACAGCCGCACGCTTGCGCGCCACCGAAGCGAAATCATCGCCCACCTTCCGAGTGAGATGGCCACCCTGGCTGATGCGCCAGAGAGACTTCGGCAACGCCTGCAATCTCCGGCGATGCCGAGCCTGCTCTCGGATCGAGAAGGCAAGAGTTTCGACCTCGAAGATCTCCCGGCATCGGTTCGCGAGGCGCTGCCGGAGGTTGATCGGGCTCTCGAAGTCGGGGAACCGAAGGTCGCCATCGCGGCGCTCGAGCGCCTCATTAGCCTTCTCGATGCGCAAGAGGCTCCGAGATCTCTGGCCAGTTCCGCACTCCTCGGGCGAGGGCTGCGCGACCTTGCAAACCAGGAGTCCGCCGCTGGCCTCCTGGAGGAGGCGCTGGCCTCGATCGGCCGCGCGGTCGAGACCTACGAGAGCTTGCCGAGGATTCACTCCGAGGCCTTTCTTCCTGATCTCGCGAGGTCGCTCAACAGTCTGTCGCTCCGCCAATCGACTCTAGGCCTACGGGAGGAGGCGTTGGCCTCGGTTGGTCGCGCGGTCGAGATCTACGAGAGCTTGGCGAAGGCCCGGCCCGAGGCTTTTCTTCCCGGTCTCGCGATGTCGCTCAACAATCTGTCGAACCGCCAATCGGATCTCGACCTGCGGGAGGAGGCACTGACTTCGATCGGTCGCGCAGTCGAGATCCGCGATGGCTTGGCGAAGGCCCTCCCCAATGCCTTGCTGCCCGATCTCGCGGTGTCGCTCAACGACCTGTCGACCTGCCAATCGGCTCTCGGCATGTTGGAGGAGGCGCTGGCCTCGATCGGCCGTGCGGTCGAAATCTACGAGGAGTTGGCGAAGGCCCTGCCCAGGGCCTTGCTGCCCAATCTCGCGATGTTGCTCAACAATCTGTCGAACTGCCAAGCGGAAGTCGGGCTGCGGGAGGAAGCGCTGGCCTCAATCGGACGCGCGGTCGAGATCTACGAGGAGTTGGCGAAGGCCCTCCCTGAGACCTACCTTCCCGATCTCGCGATGTCGCTCAACAACCTGTCGAGCTGCCAATCGGCTCTCGGCCTGCTGGAGGAGGCGCTGGCCTCGATTGGACGCGCGGTCGAGATCCGCGAGAGCTTGGCGAAGGCCCACCCTGAGACCTACCTCCCCCATCTCGCGATGTCGCTCAGCAATCTGTCGAACCACCAATCGGCTCTCGGCCTGCGGGATGAGGCGCTGGAATTGAGCGGTCGCGCGGTCGAGATCTACGAGAGCTTGGCAAATGCCCGCCCTGAGGCCTTTCTCCCCGCTCTCGCGACGTCACTCAACAACCTTTCGATCCACCAAATGGAAGTAGGGCTGCGGAAGGAGGCGTTGGTCTCGATCGATCGCGCGGTCGAGATCCGCGAGAGCTTGGCGAAGGCCCGCCCTGAGGTCTCTCTTCCCGATCTCGCGACATCGCTTAACAATCTCTCGAGCTGTCAGTCGAATCTCGGCTTGCGGGAGGAGGCGTTGATCTCGATTAGGCGTGCGGTCGAGATCCGCGAGGGCTTGGCCAAGGCCCGCCCCGAGCCCTTTCTCCCCGACCTAGCGGTTTCTCTCAACAATCTGTCGATCGAGCAATCGAATCTCGGACGGCGGGAGGAGGCGTTGGACTCGATCGGTCGCGCGGTCGAGATTTTCGAAAACTTGGCGAAGGCCCGCCCCGAGGCCTTCCTCGCCAATCTCGCAGGATCGCTCAACAACCTGTCGAGCTATCAATCGGCTGTCGGCAAAAGGGAGGAGGCGCTGGCCTCGATTGGTCGCGCGGTCGAGATCCGCGAGAGCTTGGCGAAGGCCCGCCCCGAGGCCTTTCTCCACGATCTCGCGGGGTCGCTCCAAAATCTATCGAAGTGCCAATTGGCACTCGGCCTGCGGGTGGAGTCCCTGGCCTCGTTAGGTCGCGCGGTCAATGCTTATCGCGAGCTCGCGTCGAAGAGAACCCTTCTGTTCCGCCCCATGCTCGTGCAAGCGCTGATTCTCCAGAGCGATTGCTTGAGCCGGCTTGAGCGCTATCCGGAAGCGGAGCTTGCCAGCTCAGAAGCAGTGGATCTCGATCCTGACGATCCTCGTGCCAGGGCCGCGCTCGGTCTTCTCCTCGCCCGGTCGGGGCAGCGGAGCAGGGCGCTCGATCAGCTTCGCGCGATTCTGGCCAGCTCGGGGACGGACGAAACCCGGACGCGTGCGGTGATCGAGCTCGCGGTTGCGCTCGCCGCTCTGGGCGAGGAAACGGCCGTTCATGCGTTGATCGAGTCGTCCCCATTGAGGGAAGGCTTGGAGCCGCTGACCGTCGCTCTCGCGACGCTCATGGGTCAGGGAATGAGTGCGCCCGCGGAGATCGAGGAGATCGCCCAGGACATCGTCCGGCAGGTTGCCGAACGCAGGCGCGAGACGAGCTGACGGCGCACGGCCGAACGGCGCTATCCTAGTGCCAGATGCGCCCCCTGCCGTCTGCTGCTTGCCTCTTGCCTCCCCGGCTCGCTGCCCCCATTGGCAGGACGGGCCGCTTGCCCTCGCTCTCGGGAGGTTGCTACGATTTTTGAACGACTCGCTGTAACACCGCCCGTACACCCGCCGGGAAGAGCAGACACGCCAGGTGGCTGGAGGACCGAGTGAGCAAAGAAGACAAGGAGATCAAGGTCACGGACAAGCGGATGTTCACTCCCCAGGGCGAGCTGCGCGAAGAGTACCGCTTCCTCGACGAAAAATCGACCGCGCCGGAGCCGGCCCCGCCGCCGGAGACGCCGGCCGCCGCCGCCCAGCGCGGCGACTCCGCCTTGCGCCCGGAGGGCCGGGAGGCGCCTGCTGCCGCGCCGCCGAGCTCGCGGCGTGGCGATCCCGCCGCACGCTCGGACCCGCGGCGCGCTGGCGGGCGTTCGGAGCGCGACCCCTCGGCGCGCTTCCCCCCGGAGCCGGAGCCCACGGCGCGGCTCGAGGTCCCGGGGACGCCGCCCGGTCTGGGGCCCACCTTCTTCGACCTCGCGGCGATGCTCGCCGAGCCGGTCGCCGTCTACCTGGGAGACCTGGAGCTGCCGGATGGCCAGTCCGAAGAGAACCTCGAGATGGCCCGGCTGCACATCGACATGCTCGACGTGCTGCGCCAGAAGACGGCCGGCAACCTGACCGCCCAGGAGTCCGCCTTCCTCGAGGATCTGCTCTATCGGCTGCGGGTCCGCTATGTGCAGAAACGAGGCTGACTTCCGCCGGCGGGGCACCCGTACTTCCGACCTGAAGCGAGGGCTGTCCCGAGGCGCGCTGTGCGTTCTGGTCCTTGTCATGCCGCTGGGCCTGGCCCGGCCCGCCGCGGCGTCGGTGACGGTCGTCGCCAGGCCGGCTGGCATCGAGATCACCAGTCCGGTCCGCCAGGCCTTGCAGCGGCTCGCCGAGCAATGGCTGCAGTGGATGAACGCACCCAACCGGGAGCGTTCGGAGGGCGTGATCGACGAGTTGCTGGCCACCGCCCACGAGCTTGGCATGGCGCGCCTGCCCGACCTCTCCTCCGGCGCCCTGAACCGGGCCGTGGAAGCGGCGCGCAGGCGTGACTTTACCCGCGCCGGCTGGTCCCTGGCCGCCGCCGAGAGGCTCGACCCGGGGCGTCCGGATGCCGCCTTCGCCGTGGCGACGGTCGCCCGCCTGCAAGGGGACTACCCGCGCCTGGTGGCCTCCCTGGCGCGCGCCTGGCCGCGCTTCGTCTGGCTGCCCCTGCAGCGCTACTTGTGGCTGCAGGACTTGCTGCTCTGGGGCCTCTGCCTGCTGCTCGTCACCGGGGGACTTTTCGTCGGTGTCCTGATGGCGACCCGCGGCGGAGGGCTCTGCCACGACCTGGTGGAGCTGCTGGCGCGCCGGCTGCCCCGTCCGGCAGCCCTGGCCGCGGCCGCCCTGCTCCTCCTCTGGCCGCTCCTGCTCCCTGGCGGGCTGCTCTGGCTGCCGGTCTTCTGGTCGCTGCTGCTCTGGGGCTACGCTTCGCCGAGCCAGCGGGCGGTGCTGATCGCCCTCTGGCTCACGCTGGGCGCGGCGCCGGTCGTGGTCGGCCAGGCGCGCCGTCACGTCTCGGTCGCGCTGTCGCCACCGGTGCGCGCCATGGAAAGCCTGCGGCAGAAGCGGCTCTACGGTGGGCTCTATGTCGATCTCGGCGAGCTGCGGGCATTGCTGCCCGAGAGCCCCGCGGTCAAGCACCTCCTGGCCGACGTGCATCGCTCCCTGAACCAGTGGGAGCTCGCCCGCTCGTTCTACCGCCAGGTCGTCGAGGCCGAGCCGCAGAACGCTCCCGCCCTCATCAACCTCGGGGTCTATTCTTTTTACAAGGGAGACTTCCCTGGCGCCATCCAGTACTTCGAGCAGGCTGCCGCCGCCGATCCTCGCAGCGCGCTGGCCCAGTACGATCGCAGTCAGGCCTACTCCGAGTCCTACATGTTCGACGAGATGCGTCGCGCCCGAGTGGCTGCCAAGCTGCTGGACGACGCGCAGGTGGACGAATGGTCTCGCAACGTCGACCAGCAACGCGTGGTGCCCGCCGATGGCGGCCTGGCGCGCGTGCCCGAGATCGAGCGCGCTCTGCTCGCCAGTTCCGCTCCCCGCGAAGCAGCGGCCGTCCGGCTGGAGCTGGTCCGCCAGGCCCGTCCCTTGGCCGTCTCGCTGGTGCTGATCCTCCTCGCGGTGGCGCTGCACTTCGCCAGGCTGCCCTTCGGCTATACCTCGAGCGCCCTCCATTGGCGCCTGGGGGCACGCGTCTTCGACCGCGCCCGCCGGGTGCTGGTGCCGGGCCTCTCGTCGGCCGAGTCCGGCGAAGGCGCTCGGTCGTTTATGGCGCTTCTGGCGCCGGCCGCCTTGCTCATGCTGCCGCTCTTCGAACAGCTCGGCTATCGCATGCCCTGGGGGTATGATCCAGGCAACGGTTTGGCCTGGATCGTCGCGATCGGCGGACTGCTCCTCTTCCTCGGAGGGCGGCTGCTTTGGGAGCTGCGCAACGCGGTATGAGCCCGGAAACCAACTGGTCGGTGCGCGAGAGGGAGGGGGCGTCCCCTTCCCCCCCGGAGGGGAGGGAAGGGGATCGAGGGGTTGCGGGGGGCGATTCAATAGATGCTTTGAGCAGTCCTCCACACCCACATCGCAGCGTCGTTTCATGTCCCGGAGCCGCCCACCGGCGGCACCAACTGGTGACCAATCCTGATGGCCGTTGAAGGCACCCTCGACCTGTTCCGGCTGCCGGAGATCTTGCAGATGATCTCGCAGCAGGGCAAGACCGGAATCCTGACCGTGCAGGGACAGCAGGACATCGTCGCCGTCTCCTTCCTGCGTGGCCGGATCGTCGCGGCGGACGCCCTCACCCATACGGTCGAGGAAGGGTTGGCGCAGGTGCTGGTCAGCGAGGGCCTGGTCAGCGCCGCGGAGTTCGCTCGCGCCAGCGCCGAACAGCAGGCTGACGGCGGCCGCCTCCTCGATCTGCTGGTCGACCGCGGTTACCTCTCGCGCCAGCAGCTTCTCGCGGCCTTGCGCCTGCAGACTCGCCGGCAGCTCGAGCAGCTCCTGGGCTGGGACCAGGGGGACTTCAAGTTCTATAGCGGTGACGAGGTGTCCTACGAGGAAGGTTTCACGCCCATCTCGGTCGAGGACCTGCTTCTCCGCACGCTCGACCAGCTCGCCGGTGCGCCGCTCGCCCGGGCCGGCTTCCCGGCCTCTCCGGCCGCTGCCCCGCTGCCGGGAGCCGCCGAGCGGCATTCGCTCTCGCCCTTGGCTCCCTTGCCCGATCCATTCAGCCTGGCCGGGGAGGAGTCTCCTCCGGCGCCGCCCGCGCAGGCCGCGGCCCCCGCCGAAGTCCCGTCGATCACTCCGGCAAGGCCGTCTCGCTCGGCGGAGCCGCCGGCCTTCGATCCCGGAGTGGCCGAGGCGGCAGGCGGCGCCCCGTCAGCCCGCGCCGTCGCGCGGGCCGCGCGCCCGGGCCGCGACGGAGCCCCGTCCTCGGCTGCCGCCGCCACCCTGAAATCGGTGCCGGCCGTCTCGGCCGCCACCCTGAGGTCGGCCGCCGGATCGCTTCCCGCCGCCACTTCGAGATCGGCCGCCGGCGCTTCCGCTCCGCCCGCTCCGCCCGCTCCGCCCGCGCCGCCCGCGCCGCTCGCAGCCATGGCGGACTCGCCTGGCGGAGGGCAATCCCCGCCAGCGCGACGCCTGAGCGGCGAAAAGGTCCCTTCCGACTCGGTCAGGGCGGTGCCACTCGCGCCACCCGTGCCGCTGAGAGTGCGCCATATCACTCTCGAGCGGCAGCGCGAGACGACTCCCGCCGCTCGTGTCCTGAGCGGAGTCCTCGCGGCGGCCCTGGCGGCGGCGGTGATCGCCGCCCTGCGCCTCGCGCCCCAGGCCATACCGCTGCCTTTCCCCTGGCAGGGCAACGAGCGAGCCGCCCTGCTGCGCTCCCAGCGCGACGCTTTCTTCCAGAAGATCGACGGCGCCGCCAAGACCTACTTTCTCCTGGAAGGCCGCTTTCCCGACCGCCTGAGCCATCTCGCCCAGGCCGGGCTGCTCGCTCCCGCGGACCTGCGCGACCCCCGCGGCGAGCCGCTTCTCTACTCGGCGCACGAGGAGAGCTATTCCCTCCAGCCCGTAGAGAACCGCAGGCCCCTCGCTGAGCTCGGCACCTCCGGCGCCATCACCGGGAACTTCTTCCTCGACCCTCTTTTGTTTGTTCCCTCCCCATCGAGCACGCCTCCCCTGGTGCTGCTTGACTGAGTTGGCGCTCCGATCTGGCGTTGGTGGCCTACTCAAAGCATCTATTGGATCTCCCCCCGCAACCCCTCGGTCCCCTTCCCTCCCCTCCGGGGGGGAAGGGGACGCCCCCGCCCTCCTGCGCACCAACCAGTGTTGTCCTATTCAACCCCCTGAACGGGAATAAATCTGCGCCCCTCCTTGTCAACATGAGTGTGGCCCAAAGTTGACTGGCGGCCACTAAGGTTTTAAAATCAGGTTGCGCCCAGGCGTGCCTTGCCTGGGAGCCGAGCAAGGAGGAGGAGTCGCGTGAGCAAAATTATCGGAATTGACCTCGGGACGACCAACAGCGTCGTCGCGGTCATGGAGGGCGGCGAGGCCAAGGTCATCCCCAACGCCGAAGGCAATCGCACCACGCCTTCGGTCGTCGCCTTCACCAAGAGCGGAGAGCGCCTGGTCGGCCAGGTCGCCAAGCGCCAATCCGTTACCAACCCCAAGAACACCGTCTTCTCGATCAAGCGCTTCATGGGGCGCAAGTACTCGGAAGTCTCCGAGGAGATGAAGATGGTCCCCTACACCGTCGAGCGCGCCGAGAACGGCGACGTGCGCATCGTCGTCGAGGGCAAGAAGTACTCGCCGCCCGAGATCTCCGCGATGATCCTCGGCAAGCTCAAGCAGGCCGCCGAGGACTACCTCGGCGAGAAAGTCGAGCGCGCGGTTATCACGGTGCCGGCCTACTTCAACGACTCTCAGCGCCAGGCCACCAAGGACGCCGGGCGGATCGCCGGGCTGACCGTCGAGCGCCTGGTCAACGAGCCGACCGCGGCCGCGCTGGCTTACGGCCTGGACAAGAAGAAGGACGAGACCATCGCCGTCTATGACTTCGGCGGCGGCACCTTCGACATCTCGATCCTCGAGGTCGGCGAGGGCGTGGTCGAGGTCAAGTCCACCAACGGTGACACCCACCTCGGCGGCGACAACATCGACCAGCGGATCATCGATTGGCTGCTCGAGGAGTTCAAGAAAGACCAGGGCATCGACCTCGGCAAGGACCCCATGGCCATGCAGCGCCTCAAGGAGGCAGCAGAGAAGGCCAAGATCGAGCTCTCTTCGGTGCAGGAGACCGAGATCAACCTGCCCTTCATCACCGCCGACGCGCAGGGACCAAAGCATCTCAACATCCGGCTGAACCGCAGCAAGCTCGAGCAGCTCGTCGAAGACCTCGTCCAGCGCTCGATTCCGCCTTGCAAGACGGCCTTGCAGGACGCGCATGTGGAGCCGAAGGACGTCAACGAGGTGGTCCTGGTCGGCGGCCAGACCCGCATGCCGGACATCCAGAAGATGGTGCGGGACCTCTTCGGCAAGGAGCCGCACAAGGGAGTCAATCCCGACGAAGTGGTCGCGATCGGTGCCGCCATCCAGGGTGGCGTGCTTGCCGGCGACGTCAAGGACATGCTGCTGCTCGACGTGACGCCCCTGTCGCTGGGCATCGAGACCCTTGGCGGCGTGTTTACCAAGCTGATCGACCGCAACACCACCATCCCGGCGCGTAAGAGCGAAACCTTCTCGACCGCCGCGGACAACCAGACCTCGGTCGAAGTGCACGTCCTTCAGGGTGAGCGTGAGATGGCGCGCTATAACCGGACGCTTGGCAAGTTCCATCTCGACGGCATCCCGCCGGCGCCCCGCGGCAGGCCGCAGGTCGAGGTCGGCTTCGACATCGACGCCAACGGCATCGTGCACGTCTCGGCCAAGGACCTCGGCACCGGCAAGGAGCAGAAGATCACCATCACCGCATCGTCCGGCCTCAACGACTCCGAGATCGACCGCATGGTCAAGGAAGCCGAAGCGCACAGCGCCGAGGACAAGGAGCGCCGCCGCCAGGTGGAGGCGCGCAACCGGCTCGACGCCCTGGTCTACAACACCGAGAAGACCTACAACGAGAACAAGGAGAAGCTCGGTCCGGACGAGAAGGGACAGCTCGAGCAGGCGATCGGCGACGCCAAAAAGGTCCTCGAGTCGGAGGACGTCGAGGCGATCGAGAAGGCCACCGCGCAGCTCGAACAGGCAAGCCACAAGATGGCCGAGAAGCTCTATGCCAGCCAGGCGCAGTCCGGCGGCGGTCCGGGCGCGGGGCCGGGCGGCCCCTCGGCCGGGTCGTCCGGCGCCTCCCCTGGCGCGGGCGGCGCGGGCGGCGCGCATCCGGGCGGGCAAGGCAGCGCCCCGGACGAGGTGATCGACGCCGAGTACGTCGACGTCGACGACAAGCGCTGAGCGGTTGGCCATGGCGACCTTCAGGAAGGTCTACCTCGAAGAGCTGTCCCGCATCCAGGAGAGGATCAACAGCCTCTTCGAGCAGGCCATGCTCTCCTCGGAGTTCGACGAGCGCGAAGGCGGGGTCCCGGGCACCTGGGCCCCCGCCGTCGACGTCATCGAGACCGCGGAAGCGTTCCTGGTCTATGCCGAGCTTTCCGGGGTGCGTCGCGAGGACGTCCAGCTGCAAGTCAAGGACGGGCGGCTGGAGATCTCCGGCCGCCGCCAGCCCCTGGGAGAGAATCGCAACTTTCTGCGCATGGAGCGCAGCTACGGTCCTTTCCGCCGGATGATCGAGCTCGGATCGGCGGCTGGGACCGGCGCGGTCAACACCGCCTTCGAACAGGGGATCCTGCGCGTCGAGGTGCGCAAGCGGGGCGCCGCGATCGAAAACCCTCTCGAGGGTCTGTAGGGAGAAGCCGATGCCTGGCCGACGGAGCAGAGCCGACCAGAAGTACGTGATGATCAGCGTGGTGGCCGAGCGCTACGGCATCCATCCGCAGACGCTGCGGCTCTACGAGAGGGAGGGCCTGCTCAAGCCGGTGCGCAGCTCCGGCAACACCCGTCTCTATGACGAGGAGGCGATCCGCCGCCTCGAGATCATCCTCACCCTGACGCGCGAGCTCGGGGTCAACCTGGCAGGCGTCGAGGTCATTCTCAACATGCGGGAGCGCATCGAGCAGATGCAGGGCGAGGTGGACCGTCTTCTCGAGTTCGTGCGCCGCGAAGCCCGCGAGCGCAACATGTCCATGGACCGCCGGCACGCCCTCGTCAAAGTCCACAGCGGCCCCCTCACCCGCCACTCCCAGTAGAAATAAATACAGACCACGCCCCTGAGCCGGGGTCTCGCGCCGTGCTACCATTTTCTTCATGGTAGAGAGTCAACCCGGCGCGGAGCGCTGCCCGCGGTGCGGCGGCCGCGGATGGTTGGTGGCGGCCGACGGAGGGGCGGGGACGGCACGCCCTTGCGCCTGCCGCGGCCAGGGCGCTGTGGCTCGCCTGCTGGCGGCGGCCGGCATCCCGGAGCGCTACCGCCACTGCAAGCTGGCCAACTTCCAGGTGTCGAGCGGCTCACCCCAGGTCAAGGGCCAGCTGCTCCAGGCGCGCTCCCTGGCCGAGCAATACGCCAACGGTTTTCTCAACGACGGCGGCATTCGCGAGTCGGGCCTGCTGTTCATCGGTCCTCCCGGCGTCGGCAAGACCCACCTGGCGGTGGGCGTCCTGGTCGAGGTCGTCGAGCGCTTCGCCGTGCGCGCCCGCTTCATCGAGTTCAACTCCCTCATCCACCAGATCCAGTCGACCTTCGGCGCCAGCTCCGCCGAGTCCACGCACCAGATCATCGACCCTCTGATCGAGGTCCCGCTGCTCATCCTCGACGAGCTCGGCACCCAGCAGCACACTCCCTGGGTGCGTGACATCCTCTACCTGCTGATCAACAGCCGCTACACGCGGCGCCGCCCGACGCTGTTCACCACCAACTACCGGCTCGGGGCGGCCCCGGGCGAGTCGGCGCGCGCCGGCCCGGTCAAGCTCGACCGCGGCCGCGATCCCGAGCCGGAGCCGATTGCCGCCGCCGGCCTGTTGTCGTCCCGCCTGCCGCCGATGATCGTCAGCCGGCTCTACGAGATGACGCAGCCCGTGGTGCTGACCGGCGTCGAAGACTTCCGGCGCGAGCACAAGGTTCACGGGGCGCACATGCGATGAGGCGGGTGCCGGCCCGCCCGTGGCGGCCTCCCGCGCGGAGATATGCGGCGGCCTGCCTGGCGCTGCTTCTGGCGCTCGCCGCGGGCTGCGGTCCCGGCCTGCCGCAACCGGTCACCCGGCCAGCCCGGCCCAAGGAGGTGCCCAAGAAGCCGGCCGCTCCGCCCCCGGCGCCGCAACCCGCGCCGCAGCCGCCGCAACCCGCCGCGCCGCCGCCGTCCCATCCCGCCCTCCGGCCCGAGCCGGTCCCCGACGCCGCGGGGCCGACGCCGCCCATTCTGCTCAAGGTGGGCCTGGCCAGCGATCTCGCGGTCGTCACCCTGCCCTGCTGCGATGGCGGCCTCACCGCGATGGTCGGCGGCAAGCTCGTGGCCGCGGTAGCGCCGTTGCGCATCGAGCCCGCCGCGGGCATCACCAGGCAGGGCTTCTACCGCCTGCAGGTCGCCGCCCTGCGCGACGAGCGGCAGGCGCAGGACCTCGCCCGCCGCCTGGAGCGTCAGAGTGGCCTGCCCGGAGAAGCGCACTTCGACGCCAGCATCGATCTGTACCGCGTGCGCGTCGGCCGTTACTCCGCGCGCGAGGCGGCGGAAGGAGATCTGCGGCGGCTGTCCACGCTCGGCGTCATCGGAGCTTTCGTGGTCTTCGACGGCGGCGGCGTGGCCGAGCCGGCGCTGCGCGTCGTCCAGGGAGACACCTCGACCGTCTATCCCGGGCGCTGGCTGGCCATCAATCCCACCGGGCAAGGCGGCATCCGCGTGCAAGGCAAGCGCTACCGCGGCCGCATCCTGGTCTATCTCAACGATCGCGGCACTCTCAACGTCGTCAACGAGCTGCCGGCCGAGGATTACCTGCGCGGCGTAGTGCCGAGCGAGATGGGGCCCGAGCAGTATCGCCAGCTCGAAGCGCTCAAGGCGCAGGCCGTGGCCGCCCGCACCTACACGCTGCGCAACCTCGGCGAGTTTGCGCGCGAGGGCTACGATATCTGTGCCACGCCGCGCTGCCAGGTCTACGGCGGCATGGACGTCGAGCACCCGCTCAGCGACCGCGCCGTGGCGGAGACCGCCGGCCAGGTGCTGCTCTACCACGGCGAGCTGGTCGACGCGCTCTACAGCTCGACCTGCGGCGGCCACACCGAGGACGTGCACGTCATGTTTCCGCTCAAGGAGGAGGAGCCTTACCTCAAGGGGGTTCCCTGCATCGAGGAGGGGTTCGTGCACCTGCCAGGCGACCTGCCGGCGGGCACCGCCTTCCCCGCCGGCCTGACTAGCCACGTGCTGCCGGAGTTCGCGCCGGGCTCTCCTTCCCAGGTCCTCGCCGCCCGCCTCGCGCACCTGGCTCTGCTTGCCGGCCTGCCGGCGCCCGACAAAGAGCGCCTGGCATCCCTCGACCGCCGTGCCGTACAGCGCTTCGTGGCCTCATCGTTCGACCTGGCGCTCGACGCCAAGCTGCTGCTCGCTCCCCAGGATGTCGCCTATCTGCTCAAGGACCCGCCCGCGGACTGGAGCGAGGACGACCGGCGGCGCGCCGCCTGGCTGCTCAGGAGCGGCCTGCTGGCCGGCCCGCTCGATCAGCCGCTCAGACAAGACGAGATCGAGCGCATGCTCCTGGCCCTGGCCGAGCTGCTGCGGGTGGTGCGCCGCGAGGACGTCTCGTTTCTCGCCGCTGCCGATGGCAAGTTGACGGTGCGCTCGGGCAAGGACGACAAGACCTATAACCTGCCCGAGCACCTGGCGACCTTTCGCCGCCGCGGCCCCGAAATGGCCGCCTCCGATCTCGCGGTTCTGCCGGGCGACAATCTCGTCCTCTTCTGGCACGACGACAACCTGCTCGCGGTCATCCAGGAGGTGAGCCTCGAAGGCGCGGCTTTCGACCGCAGCAGCCAGTACAGCTCCTGGACCCGCTTCCGCAGCGACTCGCAGCTTGCCTCGCAGGTGGGCACCCGCTTCCCCGGGCTCGGCTTTCGCAACTTCGAGATCCTGGCGCGCGGCGAGTCCGGCCGTGTGGGCAAGATCCGCATCGAGGGCGAGGGCGGCAGGACCGCCGAGGTCGACGGCCTCGCCGTGCGCTGGACGCTCGACATCCCCGATACGTTGTTCACCGCCAAGCGGCTGACCCCGCCGCGGCAGGAGCCGGGGTGGCTTTTCACCGGCCGCGGCTGGGGGCATGGAGTGGGCCTCTGCCAGGTGGGGGCCTACGGCATGGCGCAACGCGGCCATAGCTACCGCGAGATCCTCTACCACTACTACAGCGGGGTCGAGCTGTCGCGGGTGCGCCTGGTGGACCCCTCCGGCGGCGGCGGCGCGCGGCAGGACAGCCGATGAGCGATCTGGCCCGCTACCTCGACCACACCCTGCTGCGTCCGGAAGCCAGCGCCGCCGAGGTCAGCCGGGTCATCGAGGAGGCGGCCGAGCATGGTTTCGCGGCGGTGTGCATACCGCCGGTCTACGTCGCCGCGGCCGCCCGGGCGCTCGGCGGCACCGCCGTCCGCACCTGCACCGTCGTCGGCTTCCCGCTCGGCTACGTTCACCCGGCGGTCCGCCTGGCCGAGTCGCGCCAGGCGGTCGCCGACGGCGCCCAGGAGCTCGACACCGTGCTCAACCTCTCATGGCTGAAGAGCGGCGAGGACGAGCGCGTGCTCGACGACCTCTCCCGGTGGGTGGCGGCGGCGCGGCAGGAGCGCGCCGGCCTGGTGCTCAAGGTGATCCTCGAGACCGCCCTGCTCTCGGACGCGGAGAAGCTCCGCGGCGCCGGCCTGGTGGTCGCGTCCGGAGCCGACTTCGTCAAGACCTCGACCGGCTTTTCCCGCGGGGGAGCCACGGTCGGGGACGTCTCGTTGCTCGCCAGCGCCGTCGCCGGCCGGATCGGCGTCAAGGCCTCGGGCGGCATCCGCGATGCCGCGACCGCGCGCGCCATGATCGCCGCCGGAGCCACCCGTCTCGGCACCTCGAGCAGCGTCGCCATCGTCGCCGAAGCGGGGTGATCGGGGATGCGCCGGGTCCCTGCGGCAGGTTTATCTGCTGGCCGAGTTGACCGATATCGGATTCCTATATACAATCGAGATCTGATGAAGCCGATTTCGCTCCATGTCGATGAGGACAACTACCGCGAGCTGAAGGCGCTTGCCGAGCGCTCAGGGCGTCCTGTGGCCGAGTTGATCCGCGAGGCCCTGTCGGAATACGCCGCGCATCGAGCCGGAAACTCGGCATCCCTGTTCGAGCTGGAACCTCATCCGAGCGGCGCTCTGCTGGCGCCGTGGACCCGCGCCGAGCTGCTCGACGAGAGGCTCGGCCGCTGATCCTCGCCGTCGACACCGATGTCCTGGTTTCCTGGATGATGGCGGGGGCCCCCCGCCATGCGGCGGCCCGCCGGCTGCTCGAAGGCGAGATTCGTGGGAATGGCGGCAGCCTGGCGCTCGCTCCGCAGGTTATTCATGAGTTCCTGCACGTCGCAACCGATCCACGCCGCTTCGCGAACCCGCTCTCGATGAAGGATGGCCTTCGCCTGGTGCGCAGCCTGTGGGGCGCCGCGGAGGTGGTGCGCATCTTTCCGGCGCCTGGCGTCCTCGACCGCACCCTCGAGCTGCTCGGCCAGCTCCGCCTCGGCCGCAAGCGCATTCTCGACACCGCCCTGGCCGCCACCCTCGAGCTTGCCGGAGTGCGGCGCCTGGCTACCTTCAACCCCGACGACTTCCGCCCCTTCGCTTTCCTTGACCTCGTCGACGCGCCTGGCTCCCCGGACCCGGAGATCCTTTGACAACCGCGCGCTCTGCCGCCGGTCAGCAATGATAGGTGCACTTGCCGCAGTTGCTGGGGCCGTGGGTGCACTCACCACTGCCGCTGAAGCCGGCGGCGACTCGCTGCAGCTCCCGGTCTTCGAGGCGTAGTAGCGACTCGCGGTTGAGGGTCAGCTTCCTGGCCGGTTTCTTGTCGAGGTTCATGCGGCTCTCCTTTCGTCCAACTGCTCCTCCCCTTACTGTGCTGCGAATAGGTCGGCGCGTGGCGCCGCAGCAGAGGGGGCATGAGAAATGCGGGCTAGGTACTTGGGCTCTTGCCGGCGCGCCCGCGCAACGCGGCATAGATAGAAGGGAGGGCGTAGAGGGTGACCAGGGTGGAGAGGCCGAGGCCGCCGATGACCGCCAGGGCGAGCGGCTTTTGCAGCTCGGCGCCGGCCCCCAGGCCGAGGGCCAGGGGGAGCAGGCCGAAAAGGGTGCAGAGGGTGGTCATCAGGATGGGGCGCAGGCGAATCCCCGCGGCAGTGGCGATGGCCTCGCGCAGGGGCTGGCCGGCAGCGTGCAGGCGGTGGGCGTAGTCGAGCATCACGATCCCGTTCTTGACGACCAGGCCGACGAGCAGGATCAGGCCCATGGCGGAAGAGACGTTGAGCTCCGATCCGGCCGCCCAGACGAGCAGGAAGGCGCCGCCGAGCGACAGCGGGGCCGCGGCCAGGAGCAGGATGGCCGGCAGGAAATGGCGGAACTGGAACATGAGGACGACCAGCACCAGCGAAGCCGAGATGGCGAACACCATCAACAGCTCCTGGAAGGACTGGCGCTGCGACTCGTACTGGCCGCCCACTTCGACCGAGTACCCCACCGGCAGGCGCAGGGCCGCGAGCCGCGACTTGATCTCGCCTACCGCGCCTCCCAGGTCGCGCCCTTCCAGGCGCGCCGTCAGCATCGCCATCTGGCGCAGATTCTCGCGCGTCAGGATGCTCTGCCCATGGGACGACACCGGCTTGCCCAGGGCCGACAGCGGCACGATGCTGCCGTCGGCGCCGCGCACGGGTGTGGCCGCCAGCCTGGCCGGTTCCAGGCGGTCGCGGTCGGGAAAGCGCACGCGCACCGGCACCATGCGGTCGAGCAGGCGCAGCTGCGTGGCGACGTCTCCCAGCCATGAGGCCGAAACTTGGGAGGCCACCTGGTCCACGGTCAGGCCGATGCGGCCGGCGGCCACCGGATCGATCTGCCAGGTGACCTCGGGATTGCCGCGCTGGACGCCGACCAGATCGACGACGCCCTGCACCTTCTCGACGAGCGGCTGGACCTCGCCGGCCAGACGGGCCAGCACGTCGGGATCGTCGCCGAAGATCTTCACCTCGATCGGGGTCGACGCCCCTTCGAGATCGCCGATCATATCCTGGAGGATCTGCGCGAACTCGACGTCGAGCTCGGGCACCGCCTCGTGCACGCGCAGGCGCAGGTCGGCGATCACCTCTTCGGCGGAGCGAGAGCGCTGGGACCTCGGCTTGAGGCGGATCAGCACGTCGCCCTTGTTCTGCTCGGTGGCGAAGAGCCCGAGCTCGGAGCCGGTGCGCCGCGAGAAGGAAGCCACCTCGGGTGTGGCGGCGACGATGCGCTCGACCCTGCGGACAAGGCGATCGGTCTGCTGGATGGCTGTACCCGACGGGCTCCGGTAGTCGATGACGAAGCCTCCTTCATCCATCTGTGGCAGGAAGCCGCTCGGGATCCTCCAGCCGGCGAGCACGGCTGTGATCGCCAGGACGGCAGCCGCCGCCATCGCCAGCCACGGGCGGCCCATCGCCGCCGCGAGGCTCCTGGCGTAGAAGCGGTCGAGGCCCTGCACCCAGCGCGGACCGGCATGGTGTGCCACCTCCGCGGGCGGCGCGGGCGCGAGCGATGACGCGGATGGAGGTTGCCGGCGCCGGAGATAGACCCAGCGCGACAGCAGCGGGATGAGGGTCAGCGCCAGGGCGAGCGAGATCAGGACCGCCACCGAAAGGGTGAGCGACAGGGCGCGGAAGAACTGCCCTACCACTCCCGACAGCAGACCGAGAGGCGCCAGGACGACCACGGTGGTGAGCGTCGAGCCGACGACCGGCGCCACCAGCTCCGCCGTCGCGTCCTCGACCGGCTGGCCTCCCTGGCCGCCGCCGGCGGCGATGCGGCGGTGGATGTTCTCGACCACCACGACGGCGTCGTCGATGACCAGGCCGATGGCGACCGCCAGACCTCCCATCGACATCAGGTTGATCGATTCGCCGAACAGCCGCATGAACAGAAAAGTGGAAAGCACGGTGAGCGGCAGGGTGAGGGCCGAGATGAGCGTCATCCGCCAGTCGCCGAGGAAAGCCACCAGCACGAAGACGGCGAGCAAGCCGCCGATCAGGATCGCGTCGCGCACATTGGCGATGGCGGTGGCCACGAACTCGGCCAGGTCGTAGACCTTGGAGATGCGAAGCCCGGAGGGCAGCGAGGAGGAGATGTCGCCACTCAGCGCCTGCTCGACTCCCGCCTTGACGGTCAAGATATCGGTGTTGATCTGCTGCGAGACGTTGATCAGTACCGCGTCCTGTCCGTTGCCGGTGGCCAGTGCGGTGCGGTCGGGCGCCCCGGGGAAGACGGTGGCCACGTCCGCCACCCGGATGACGGTGCCCTTGCGCACGGCGACCGGCGTGTCGGCGATGCCGCGGACCGAGCTCCACAGCCCGGAGACCAGCACCAGGTGCTGCTCGCCGGCCGCCGCGTAACGGCCGACCGGCGCGAGCTGGTTGGCGGCGGCGAGGGCGGCGCTCAGCTCCTTGACGGTGAGACCGGTCGCCGTCAGCCGGGCCGGGTCGGCGACCACCTCGATCTCGCGCGTGTCGCTGGCCTGCACCTCCACCCTGCCGACCCCGGGGACGCGGGACAGCGCCGGCCGCACCACGTAGAAGGCATAGTCGCGCAGGTCGGCGATGGGCAGCCGCCCGGTGAGGATGAGGCTCAGCACCGGGAACGAGGTCGGGGTCAGCCGTTCGACGGTGAGGTCGAGCTCGCCGGAGATGCCTGCCCGCGCCTCGGCGATCCGGCTCTGCAACTGCTGCAGCGCGATGTCCATGTTGGTCGAGGGTTCGAACTGCGCCGACAGCTCGGCCGCGCCGCGAAAGGTCTTGGAGCGCACCCTCCGGATGCCCGGCACCTCGCGGATCGCCTGCTCCAGGTGTCGGGTCACGGTCAGCATCATCGATCGGGCCGGCAGCGTGCCGCTGTGGGCGATGACCACGATCCTGGGGAACTGCAGGGGCGGGAAGATGCTGCTCGGCAGCGTGGGAAAGACGAAGGTGCCGGCGGCGGCAAGCAGAACGGTCAGCAGCACCACCGCGCCGCCCTGGCGCGCCGCGCGGCCGACGAAGCTTTGCCGCGCGACTCCTGGCGCGGCGAGGCCGGCCGGCATTTCCGAGCTCACGGGGCGCCTGCCTCGCCGGGCGCCGGCTCGCCGGCAGGGGCGGGCGCGGCGGGCGTGGTCGCGGCGCCGTCCGGCAGGGCGTTCTGCCCCTCGATCACCACCGGCTCGCCGGGGCGAAGGCCGGCCACGACCTCGGCGCTGTCGCCGGCGACGATGCCGATGCCGACCTTGCGCCTGTGCGCGATACCCTTGGCGTCGACGGTGAACAGGTAGCTCTCGGACCCCTCCTGCACGACCGCGGCGGCGGGCACGACGACGGCGCCGGTGTGCTCCTCGCCGAAGATCTCGACGCGCACGGGCATGCCCGCCGGCAGGCGGGTGGGTCGCGCAAAGGCGAGGGCCACGGTGGCGGTCGCGGTGGCGGCATCGACGGCGGCGGGCCGGGTGAGCACCGTCAGCTCCTCGGGCGGGAAGGAGGAAGGTCCGATCACCCGCGCCGGATTGCCGGGAGCGATCTGCCCGACGAATGCGAGCGGCACGGCGGCCTCGACCTGCAAGCGGTCCGGGTTGACGAGGCGCATCAGCTCGGTGGTGTTGTCCACGAAGTCGCCGGGGTTGTGGCTGCGGCTGGTGACGACGCCGGAGAACGGCGCGCGCACGACCGTGCGACCGGCGAGCGCGCCGGCGGCCGAACGGGCGCTCTGCGCGCCGCGCAGGGCCGCCTGCGCATCGGTCGCCTCGCGCTGCGCGTCCTCGAGCTCCTTGCGCGCCGCGATGCCGCGCTCGAAGAGGCCGCGTATGCGCTGCTCGGCAGCGTGCGCGTTGGCCAGCCGCGCCTCGGCCCGCGTCACCTCGGCGCTCTTCTCGGTGGCGTCGGAGCGCAGCGTCGGGATGTCGAAGCGGACCAGGAGGTCGCCCTTGCGCACCCTGGTGCCGACCGCCGAAAGCATCTCTGCGATCCGCCCCGGCTGTGGCGCGGTTACCACCAGCTCGGCGCCGAGCGCAGGCTTGACCGTGCCGGTCGCCGTCACCACGGCGCGGATCGAGGCGCGCACCGCCGGCCGTGTGACCACAGGAACCTTGTCGGTGGTCGCGATCTCCTGTGGCGACGCCTTGCCGCAGCCGCCGGCGGCGAGGGCTCCGGCCGCGAGTAAAGCCAGGGTTTTCCACCAAGGGCGGAAGGTGTGGCCGGCACCGAGGGATGAAACGGCGCCGCGATGTGGGTGCGAGTCAAGTGGGTTTCGGTCCAGGCGGCCGGGTGGGGGAGTGCTGCACGGGGTGGGAGAGGCGGTCATGGCAATGGCGCTCCCATCGCCCGCTCGAGCTCGGCCAGGGCGACTTGAAAGTCGAGGCCGGCCTGGATCGCTCGCAGGCGCAGCTCGCGCGTCGATTGTAGGACCTGGAGAAGGGCGACGAGATTGCTTTGCCCGGAACGGTACGAGTCCTCGGCCATCTGCTGGACCGCCGCGGCCTGCGGCAGGATCTCATCGCGGAAGCGCAGCAGCTGCCGGCGCTGCGCCGCGGCCTGGGCCGCCGCCGCAGAGACCGAGCCCGCGATCTGGGCCGCCGCGGCGTCGCGCTCGGCACGGAGCTGGGCGAGCGTCGCTTCGGCGGCCCGCACCCCGGCCTCATGATGGGTGAAGATTGGCAGCGACACGCTGAGGGCGGCGCGGTAGCCGACCTGGAAGTCGGGCGGGGCGTGAAAGGTGACGGCACCCTGGACGGTGAGATTGGGGAACTGCTCGGCCCGCGCCAGCTCGACGCGGGCGGCCTGGGCGGCGATCCGCCGGTCTTGGAGCGCCAGCTCGGTGCTCGCCGCGACCGCCAGGCGGGCGGCCGCGGCGGCGTCCGGGACGCTGCCGATGGCGAGACCGCCGGCGACGGCGAGCGGACTCTGCGGCGGCCGGTCGATGAGGGTGTTGAGATCGGCGCTGGCGCCGGCCAGCAGGCCGCGGGCGGCTTCGGCCTCGTTGTCCGCCTGCGCCGCGGTCAGCTCGGTCTGCAGAACTTCGAGGCGGGGCACTGCGCCGGCGTCGAAGCGCTCCCGCGCCGCGTCGCGAGCGCGTGCCGTCAGGCGCAGGATCTCGCCGGTCTCGCTCGCCCTGTCCTGCGCCGCCGCCAGCGCGTAATAGGCGCGCCGCACCCGGTTGCGGATGTCGATGGTGGCGCGCGCGATCTCCGCCTCTGTGCTCGAGGTCTCGGCCTGCGCCAGGTCGATGCGCCGCCGCCGCTTGCCCGCGGTTTCCACGGGT
This sequence comes from Thermoanaerobaculia bacterium, assembly GCA_035544895.1. Lineage (GTDB taxonomy): Bacteria > Acidobacteriota > Thermoanaerobaculia > Multivoradales > UBA5704 > JASLEW01. The sequence continues at coordinate 55,457 of DASZZM010000086.1, read as the reverse complement.
TGAGCGAGGGTGATCGACTCGTGAGGGGTCTCGCGCAGCTTCTCGACCGTCAGGTCGGGGTTCAGGCGCTCTCCGGCGACGTCGACGTTGGCGCGCGCGATCGGCAGACCGAGCCGGGCGGCGGCCAGCGACCGGTTGGCGGCCAGCGCCAGATCGATCGCCTGGGACAGCGACAACACGCCGCCGCTCTCCGGCGCCGCTCCTTGGCTCGCCTGGCCAGGAGCGGCCGGCAGCACGCCTGCAAGGGCGGCGAGACCGGTGGCCGCGAGCCCGCGCAGTCTTGCTCTCATCGCCCTCATCGCCGCGCTCCGTCCTCTGCGGCAAGGCATGGAGACGCGATGGGCTGGCGCACGGCCTCGGAAGATACCATCAAGGGAGTTGGCTCAGGCGCGGACCGGCAGGAGGGCGCGGGCGAGCACGCTGATCGCGACGTCGAGGTGGCCCTGCGGCGGGAGGGTCGGCCCGAGGAGCTGGGCCTGGCCGCCGTGCTTGGCCAGCCGCGCGTCGTAGATCGCCTGCGGGCAGCGCCGCCGCAGCTCGGCGACCAGGCGCGCGAAGTTCGCCGCCCGCGAGGGTGCGAGATCGCCGCCCAGGGAGCGGTAGAGAACGGCGGCCTCCCGGAACACCACCACGGGCGGGCGCCCGGCGTACAGATGCAGGAAACCCTCGCGCTCGGTCACGCGGGCCCGCCGTGCTTCCCTGACCGGCTTGCTGACCACCAGTCCGCCGGTCAGCACCATCCGGCCGAGGCTGAGCTTCCGGCGGGCAGCCGGCGGGGCCTCGACACGGTCCGTGATGTAGGCACCGCAGAGCAGGAGCTCGACGTCGGAATAGGCGATCTCCAGGCTTTCGCTTCTCGACTCGACTCGCAGGCTCGCCTCGCCAAAAGCGAAGCCGCGCACCAGGAACCGGCCGGCGTCCGACTCGAGATCCCGTTCCGTCAGCTCCAGGACGTCGAAGCCCCGCGCCCGCAGGCTGGCGGCGCTGGCCGCCGCCGCGGCGGGCTCGGCAAATCTCGCGATCACAGACGGTCCACCGCAGGGAGCATGGATGCGCGAGCGCGCCTCGACGACCGAGGTCGCGAGAACGAACGCAAGCTCGCGCGCCAGCAGCTCTTCGTTGCCGCGCAGCCGGTGGATCGCCAGGATGTGCATGGTTGGATTCTAACCGTTCGGCAGGGCCACGACGTTCGGACGCAGCTGCATTCATGCTTGAATACAAGTTAGAATCCGCAGCGATGAGATTGACCGTCCTCGCCGCCGGCCTGGGAACGCGGCTCCGGGAGCAGAGCGGGGGTAAATCCAAGCTGTTTCTCGAGGTCGGCGGCGCCACTCTGATCGATCGACTCCTCGCGCTTGCCCGCTTCCTCGACGTGACGCCGCTGATCGTCACCCGCTCGCGGTTCGCGGCAGACTTTCGGGCGACGGGGGCCGAGGTGTTGGTGGAAGAGAAGCCGTCCAGCCCGCTCGACACGCTCTACCATGCGCGAGACTGCCTGCGCGACCCCTTCTGCTGGGTGGGAGGTGATACGCTCTTTTCTGATGCCGTCCCGCTGCGCGGCCTGCTCGCCGACCATCTCGCCAACGGCGGTCTCTGCTCTTTTCTGTACTGCCGCACCAGCCGCTTCAAGGCCAAGCTCGCGCTCGAGCCGGCGCCGCGGATGAAGGTCACGCACGACGGCGGCTTCCTGTACAGCATGCCGCTGTTCGGCGTGCATTCCCCCGCCTTCCTCGACGAGCTCGCCGAGCAGCCGCGGGTGACGTCCATGGAGCGCGCGGTCAACCGCGGAGAGCAGGTGTGCTTCCGCCGCTACGACGCGCCGGTGTTCGAGATCGATACGCCCCAAGATCTGGCCGAAGCGCGGCGCCACTTCGCGGCCGGCCTCGAGGGTTGATCGCGCGCCAGGCCGCCACGCCATGACGCTCGACATCCTGACCGCGGCCTCCACCAACGGCATCATCACGCCGGCGCGCGGGATCTCCAGCATGGGACTCATCGAGACGCTGGCCATTCCGCAGGCCGTCTTGGAGCGGCACCGCGAGCTGCGGCGCCGTTACGACGCCCTGCTCGTCGGCCCCAACACCGTGCTCATCGACGATCCGATGCTCACCTCGCACGCGGTCCCCGGCTACACCTGCGTGCGGGCCACCATCGATCCGGCGGGCAAGATCCCGCGCCACTACCGCATCTTTGACGGCTCGGTCCGCACCATCATCGGAATCTCGTCGGCGACGCCGCGGGCCTACCGCGACTTCCTGGACGAGCGCGGCATCGAGTCGATTGCCTGCGGCGAGTCGAAGGTGAACCTGGCGGCGTTCCTCTCCGCCCTGGCCGAGCGCGGCCTTGCCCGGGTGGTGGTCGAAGGCGGCGGGCGGCTCAACCGAGCCCTGCTGGACCAGGACCTGGTGGAGCGCATCCACCTGATCCTGATGCCCATCGTCCTCGATTCGAGCGCGGTCAACCTGTTCGACGGCATCTCCGGCTCGCTGGGCAGGCTTCGCCTGGAGAGCTGTGAGCGCCTGGAGGACTACCTGCTGCTGCACTACGCCGTGGTCAAGGAAGCCTGCCCCTAGAGGGAGAGGAACAGACGGTTAGCGCGCCAGGGGAGGGGGCGTCCCCTTCCCCCCCGGCCACCGCCGGGTAGGGACCCGGCGGCTCCGAAAACCGGGAAGGGGATCCGCGGGGGTTGCGGGGGGCGATCCAATAGACGCTTTGAGTAGTCCACCACCGGCACATAGAAGTGCTATTGCATCCTAAATGAACAACACTCCTTCCGGGTGTTTGGTGAGCAGCAGATACAAACCGGTGGCGACCAGATCGCCGACTACGTCGGTGCGCCGGATCTCGGGCATCAGGAAACGGCGGATCATCTCGATCGCCGGCAGGATACCGGTCTCGATGTTGTGCAGCAGGAAGCGGTAGACCTGCTGGCTGTAAGGGTAGCCGGCGGTCGTCTCGCGCACCGTGGGGACGTTTTGGTAGTCCTGGGCGGCCTCCCAGACCGTGGCGTATCGGCCCTTGAGCACCGGCACGCTCTGATGGGTCGGCCTGCCGGAGCGGGCGCGCAACTCGTCGGCGAACCTGTAGCCCAGGTGCATGTAGCGCTCGATGCTCTCGACGTCGCGCGCGGTGGTGTTGCGCAACACGGTGCCGGTGCGTTGCAGGATTGAATCGACGTCCTCGTGGGTGCCCGATTCGAGGTAGTCCAGGACCTGCGCCGTGACCAGCGGGACCAGGAGCTGGACCTGTCCATAGTTGACGTGGCCTCCCAGGTGGTTGCGCGCGCTCTCTTTCTGCGCCTCGTAGGCCAGGTCGTAGATACAGTCCGGCTGTCCCCCGGTCTGAATGACCCGGTCGGCCAGATCGTAGAAATGCCAGCTGCTGTTGACGCCGGCGACGATGTAGTGCTCCACCTTGGCGCCGAGCGACCGACCCTCCGGCCAGTCGCTGCCGTGCTTCTTGCCCAGTTGGGCGAGTGCCTGGCACAGGATGACGTTGCGCAGGATCTCCCGGCGGATGTCCATGCCGCCGTCAGGAGGCAAGCGCGTCCCGAGCCGCCTGGCGCAGCGCATCGGGAGAGCCGACCTGCTCCACCACGGCGGCCAGCTTCTCGCCGACCTTGCCGCTGTCGAGACGGCTGATGGCCAGCTCGACCCCGTCCGCAATCGATGGGCTGCGGCCGGTCAAGTAGAGAGCGACGCCGCTGTTGAGCGCCACCAGGTCGCGCTTGGGTCCCTTCTCGAGGCCGTGGGCGATGCGCAGGAAGTCGCGCGTGTTCGAGCGCGCGTCCCGCGGTGCCACCGCCTCCGGCGGCACTGTCTTCAACCCGACCTGCTCGGGCTGGAGGAGCATGTCCACCTCGGCCTCACCAATGAAGCCGCGCAGCCGGCTCGGCCCGCACAGCGACACCTCGTCCAGGCCCTCCATGCCGTGCACGGCGAGGGCACTGTGATAGCCCAGGGCGCGGAAGATGCCGGCGAGGAGGTCGAGCTGCTCGCCGCGGTTGTTGCCGAACATCCGGTACTTGAGCGGCAGGGGGGTGAAGATCGGCACCGCCATGTGGAAAGGCGTCCTGACGCCGATCGCCTTGGCGCCAAGCACGCGGCCGAAGTTGGTGACGTTCTCGAGCTCCGGGCTCAGGAAAAGGGGGGAGAGGAAGGCGATGCCGACGGTGAGCAGCAGGCGCTCGAGCTGAGCCAGGGTAAGGGCGGGAACCTGGATCCCCACGTCCCGCAGGACGTCCACGCTGCCGGCGAGGCTGGTGATCCCGAAGAAGGACTGCTTGGCAATCGCCAGCCCGGGCTCGCCGACCACCAGGGTGGCGAGGGTCGAGACGTTGATCTTTCGGATACCGCTGCCGCCGGAGCTCGAGATGTCCATGAGCTCGGCCGGGACGTCGATGTCGTAGGGACCGGTATGCAGGCGCATTGCGTCGAGGATGCCGAGCATCTCGTCGAGCGTCTCGCCCTTGGTCTCCGCGGCCACGGAGAAGGCCGTGAACTGCCACCCCTCGGCGTCCTCGCGCAGCAGATGACCGGCGATCTCGGCAGCTTCATTGCGGCTCATGTCCTGCCTGGCCATGACCTTGCGAATGAGGGACGGGTAGTCGGACATGCGTTCGAGCTCCCTTGCGCTGATCGGCGTCGATCGGCTTGCACCGTGAGTCCGACGAGCGCGAGCTAGCCGGACCGGGGGGCCGGAGGGGAGCCAAGACTCGACGCCGCGCGCCGCGCCCGCGGATTCCGTGGGCGCGAGACCGCGACTCCTCGCTCCCGGCTGTGCCCGGCCGTCCGACTGGCTGAGTACAACCTAATTATAGCCTGGCAGGAAATGCCTTCTGAACAGGGCCTGGTGGCCACTAACAGCGCGGCTCGCCGCCCGCCGCCTCCGCGGCCGGTGCGGCGGCCACCGCCTCTTCCGGCGTCGCGGTGAACTTGCTCAGGACTCTCTCCAGGGCCGCTTCAATCCTGCGGTCCAGCTCGTCGTCGGAAGGCGGCGGGTCTGCGGGCGCCTGCCGGTTGGGTGGCCGGCCGATGCCATAGCCGAACTTCTGGAAACTCTCGAGGATCTCGGCGGTCAGCGAGCTCTCGCTTTCCGGCGCCGGCCGTCCGCAGGCAAGCTGGAAGAAGCGCGCGGGTTTCATGCCCACGACGTCGAGCACGAGCAGGATGTGCCGCAGCTTGAGATCGATCCTGCCGGTGAAGATTCGATTGAGAGTGCCGCCGCCCAGATCGAGCCGGCGCTCGAGCTCCCGGGTCGACAGGTCCGACAGCTTCACCACCGCCTCGAGGACCTTGGCGTACCTGCGTATCTCTTCGTCCACCATGTCGCTAAGTCTACAACAGGCACGCCTTCTGCCGAGGGTTGAAAAAAAGTTGGATAGTCATGCAGCACTTTCAAAGAACGTGCATACGGTAGAACTGAATTGCTCGCGGTGTCGTACATGCCGCCGAGCCCGGTGCGCTATCATCGGCGCCTGTCCTGGCGCCCTCACTCGACACGCCGCGCCAGGCTTGCCGCCGTAACGAGACAGAGGAGCCCGCGTGGACTTTTCGCTGACCGACGAGCAGCGCGCCATCCAGGAGATGGCACGGGAGTTTGCCCATCGCGAAGTCGATCCGCTGGTCGACGAGACGGACGAGACCCAGCGCTACCCGCGCGAGGTCATCGACAAGGCGGGCGGTCTGGGCTTCCTCGGCGTCATCTTCCCGGAGGAGTACGGCGGCGCGGGCCTCGGCTATGTCGAGTACGTGCTGGTGGTCACCGAGCTTTCCAAGATCGACCCTTCGGTCGGGATCAGCGTCGCGGCTCACAACTCATTGTGCAGCAACCACATCTACAAGTTCGGCAGCGACGAGCAGCGGCGGCGCTGGCTGGTTCCCCTGGCCTCTGGCAAGAAAATCGGCGCCTGGAGCCTGACCGAGCCAGGGGCGGGTTCGGACGCGGCCGGGACCCGCACCCGGGCCGACAAGGTTGACGGCGGCTGGCTGCTCAACGGCGCGAAGACCTTCACTACCCATGGCGCCGTCGGAGAGATCTGCGTGGTTTTCGCGGTGACCGACCCGCAGGGCCCGCGCCACCACAACATCTCGGCTTTCGTCCTCGACAAGGGCATGGAGGGATTTCGCAGCGGCAAGAAAGAGAACAAGCTCGGCATCCGCGCCTCGGACACCTCGGAGGTGATCATGGAGGACTGCCTGGTGGGCGAGGACCGTCTGCTGGGCCAGCCTGGCGAGGGCTTCATCCAGGCGCTCGCCGTCCTCGACGGCGGCCGCATCTCGATCGCCGCGCTCGGGCTGGGCACGGCGATGGGAGCCTTCGACGCCGCTCGCGCCTACGCCAAGGAGCGCGAGCAGTTCGGCAAGCCGATCGTGGCTTTCCAGGCGGTGCAGTTCGCACTCGCCGAGATGGCGACCACGATCGCCGCCGCCGAAGCCCTCACCTTCGCCGCCGCCGAGGCCATGGACCATGGCAGGAGCGGCGTCTCGAAGCTCGCCTCACAGGCCAAGCTCTATGCCGGGGAAGCGGCGGTCTTCTGCGCCGAGCGCGGCGTGCAGATCCATGGCGGCTACGGCTTCATCAAGGACTACCGGGCCGAGAAGTATTTTCGCGATGCCAAGATCTGCACCATCGGCGAGGGCACCAGCGAAATTCAGCGGCTGGTCATCGCCCGCCACCTCTTGAAGAGGCGCCCGACCGCCGGATCGGCGGGCGATCCGCGTTGACGGCGCCGATAGAGGCAGCCGCCGGGCTGGCAGAACGCCTCGACGCCCTCCTGCCGCGCCTCTTCGAGCGTTCCCCGCGCGCCCTGGGCCGTGCCATCTCGATGGTCGAAGACGGCGGCCCGGCGCAGCGCGAGCTGGTCGGCCGAATCTACTCGCGCACCGGCCGGGCGCGCGTCGTCGGCGTCACCGGCCCGCCCGGCGCAGGCAAGAGCACCCTGGTCGACCGCCTCGCGCGTCTTTGTCGCCAGCGCGGAGAGACCGTTGGCATCCTCGCCGTCGATCCAACGAGCCCGTACACCGGCGGCGCCCTGTTGGGCGACCGCATCCGCATGCAGTCCCTCTACACCGATCCCGGCGTCTTCATCCGCTCCATGGCGACGCGTGGCGCCATGGGCGGGTTGGCGCGCGCCACGCGCGATGCCGTCGACGTGCTCGACGCGGCCGGCTTCGATTGGGTACTGGTCGAAACGGTAGGGGTGGGCCAGGACGAAGTCGAGGTCGTACGCAGCGTCGACACGGTGGTCGTGGTGACCGTACCCGGACTCGGCGACGACATCCAGGCGATCAAGGCGGGCATCCTGGAGATCGCCGACGTCTTTTCCGTCAATAAGGCGGACCGCGAGGGAGCCGACCGGGTCGCCAAGGATCTGCAGATGATGCTTTCCATCGGCGAGCATGGTGCATGGGTGCCGCCCATCGTCAGGACCGTGGCCAGCCGCGACGAGGGGATCGACCGGCTGCTGGCGGCGGTGGAGAAGCATCGCGAGCACCTGGCGGCGAGCGGCGAGCTCGAGCTGCGGCGGCGGTCGCACCTGCGCCTGCGCGTCGAGATGCTGCTCAAAGAACGCGTGGTTGCCACCGCCGACCGGGTGCTGGGGCTCGACCGGGAGGTGCAACGCGGCTTCGTCGAGAATCTCGATCCCTACCGCGTCGCCGACCGGCTCTTTGCCGGCGTGCTGCGTGGCGGCCAGGAGGCGGCAGCTGCGGCCGTGGGCGCGCCGGCGGCCGGCGGCCCGCGGGAGCGGCTGCCATGATCCTCGGCGTCGACCACCTGGGTATCGCCGTGCGCTCGATCGCGGAAGGGCAGCGCTTCTTCGCCGCGCTGGGGCTCGCCGTGGCGGCGATCGAGGAGATTCCCTCCGAGGGAGTGAGGGTGGCCATGATCCCTTGCGGCGGGACGCGCATCGAGCTACTGGAACCGACCTCGCCGGACTCGCCGGTCGGCCGCTTTCTCGCCAAGCGCGGCCCCGGTCTCCACCACGTCTGCCTGGCGAGCGACGCCCTGGCCGCCGACGAGGCGGAACTGCGCGCCGGGGGCTTTCACCTGATCTACCCGCAGCCCGTCCACGGCGCCGGCGGCTCGGCTGTGCAGTTCGTCCATCCTGCCAGCGCCGGCGGCGTCCTCTTCGAGCTGGCGCAGGCCAAGCCAGCTCCCTTGAACGAAGCTGGAAGTCGGTGATGCCGCGAGAGGGTGGGGGCGTCCCCTTCCCCCCCGGAGGGGAGGGAAGGGGATCGAGGGGTTGCGGGGGGCGATCCGATAGATGCTTTAAGTAGGCCTGGATCGCCGCGATCTCGCGCTCTTCAAAGGTCGGTGCGTACTAGAACTGCACATTATTGACGAAAAACGCCGAGACGTCGACTTTCTTGGCCACGAGATCGGCGGCGACGTCGGGAGTCAGCACGAACTGACCGGCCTTCTCGTGGCTGGGGGTCTGCATGACCAGCTCGAGGGCGCCCACCTTGCCGGGGAAGCGGCCGCGCACGCGCAGCAAGGCGTTGGCGCTGGTGGTCAGCGCCTGAAAGACCGCCGCCTCGGAATTGGTGGTGAGCTCGAGCATGGCCCGGTCGGGCAGAGTGCCCGCGTAGACCTCGATCGCCTCGACCCCCTGGCTGCGGAAGAACTGCTGGAGGTCGGTTGCGATCTCGAGCTGCCCGTAGCGGGTCCGCTGCCAGGTCCACAGATCGAGGAAGCCCGACTTGCCCTTGACGGCCGTGCTGCGGCCCGGCAGCGCGCGGCTCTCGCGCCGCGCGGGAGGCAGCGCGCGCGGTCCCGCCGTGCCGCTGGCGATCAGGTCTGACAGCGATCTCTGCGCCGGGGGCGCTGCCGCGGTCGGGTCGGGGAGGGGGTGGCTGCCGTCGTCGAGGATCCGGGCGCTGTCCAGGTGGATGTCGCGATTGGCCGCCTCGGTGCGGGCGATGTCGATCTGCGCCAGGTCGATGAAGGACTGGGTGCCGTTGAGCAAGGTGATGATGGCCTTGCTTTTCTGCACCACGTATTTGTCCTTGGCCTGGATGGCCGAGCCGTCTTTCAAGTAGACGGTATAGGCGGCGGCCGGAACCGCGATCAGCACCGCGAGGGCGGCGGCGAGGACGAAGGGAGCCAGAGGGCGGCGGTGCATCGGAGTCCTCCTCGACGGGGAGCAGCCTGACGGCGGGCCAGCCCTGACGGCTGGACCTTCCCCGGGAAACGGTGCGGCCGTTCTGCTCTGATATCATAGCCATAGTTCGATATCGCCGACATGCTCACCGTCCGATCGCCGCACTCCAGGATCCCGACATGCTGATCGTCATGAAAATGGACGCCGCGCCCGAGCAGGTCGAGGGCGTGGTCAAGAGGATCGAGGCCCAGGGGCTCAAGGCCCACCCGATCCCCGGCGCCCAGCGCACCGCGATCGGCATTACCGGCAACATCGGGGTGGTCGACAACGCGCTTTTCGAGACGCTTCCCGGAGTGCTCGAGGTCATCCGCGTCAGCCATCCCTATAAGCTCGTCTCGCGCGAGTTCAAGCCGCAGGACACGGTGGTCGAGGTGGGGGGAGTGAAGGTCGGCGGCCCGGACATTACGGTCATCGCCGGCCCCTGCTCGGTCGAAAGCTACGAGCAGACCCTGCGCATCGCCCGCCGCGTCAAGGCAGCCGGCGCCCACCTGCTCCGCGGCGGCGCCTACAAGCCGCGCACCAGCCCCTACAGCTTCCAGGGCCTGGGCGAAGAAGGGCTGCGGATCCTCGCCCGGGTGCGCGCCGAGACCGGCCTGCCGGTGGTCACCGAGGCGACCGACATCGACGTGCTCGACCGCGTGGTCGAGTACGCGGATGCCGTGCAGGTGGGCGCCCGCAACATGCAGAACTACACTCTGCTCAAGCGAGTCGGGCGCTACGCCCGGCCCGTTCTGCTCAAGCGCGGCATGACCGCGACCGTCACCGAGCTCCTGCTCTCGGCCGAGTACATCCTCGACCAGGGCAACCCGAACGTCATCCTCTGCGAGCGCGGGATCCGCACCTTTGCCGATCACAGCCGCAACACTCTCGACCTGACCGCGGTGCCGGCGGTAAAGCGCATCAGTCACCTGCCCATCATTGCCGACCCCAGCCACGCCGCGGGCGAGCGGAGCAAGGTCTTCCCGTTGTCGCGCGCCGCCGTGGCGGTAGGCGCAGACGGCCTGATGGTCGAGGTCCACGATCGCCCAGACGAGGCGCTTTCGGACGGCAACCAGGCCCTTCTCCCCGAGGAATTCGACCAGCTCATGGATGCCGTCCGGCTGCTTGCCCCGGTCGTCGGCCGCGGCATCGCCGCCTGCATCGGACGCCACTAGAACGAAAATGGTCCGCGCGTCAGGGGAGGGGGCGTCCCCTTCCCCCCCGGAGGGGAGGGAAGGGGATCGAGGGGTTGGCCGCCGCTCCCGCCATTGGCGGCACTCCCGGCAGGTCGCGGGGGGCGATCCGATAGATTGGAGTCTGCCATCGCCAGTTAGCGAGCGCTGTTCAATACTTCGGGTCCGCCCACCGGCGGCGCTAACTAGAACGAGACTCGCCGCTTGAAAACCCTCTTTCCCTCGCCCGGCTTGCTCCTGCTCGAGGACGGCAGCGTTTTCGAGGGCGAGGCCGTGTCGCCGGGCACGCGCTTCGGCGAGGTCGTCTTCAACACCTCGATGACCGGCTACCAGGAGGTGTTGACCGATCCCTCGTACCGCGGCCAGATCGTGGTCATGACCCAGCCTCACATCGGCAACTACGGCACCACGCCGGAGGTCGCCGAGTCGAGCCGGCCCTGGGTGGAAGGCTTCATCGCGCGCCAGTTCACCTTCCGCCCTTCCGGCACCGGCGGCGGCGCGAGCCTGCCCCACTACCTGCGGGACTTCGCCGTGCCCGCCCTGCAGGGCATCGATACTCGCGCCCTGGTGCGCCGCCTGCGCGAGCGCGGTTCCTTGCGCGGCGTGCTGACCAGCGAGCGTTCGGACGTCGCCGCGCTGGCGGCCGAGCTCGCCGACTTCCCACCCATGGCCGGCAGGGCGCTGGTCGACGACGTGACGGCGGCGGCGGCATATGAGCTGCCGGCCTCCCTCCATGCGCCAGGCGGCGGCGCGGGCGATCGAACGGCGCCGCCGGAGGAAGCGCTTGTCGAGGCGCGTTGCCACCTGGCGGTCTACGATTTTGGGGTCAAGGCCAACATCCTGCGCTCGCTTACCGCCCGCGGCGCGCGGCTGTCGGTGCTACCTGCCCGCACGCCGGCGTCCGCCTGCCTGGCACTCGGGGCCGACGGCGTGGTCCTGTCCAACGGCCCGGGAGACCCGGAGCCCCTCGGCGAGATCATCGAGACGGTCCGCGAGCTCCTGGCCACACCGGTGCCCTTGTTCGGCATCTGCCTCGGCCATCAGCTCGTCGGCCTCGCCCTGGGCGGCGAGACCTTCAAGCTCAAGTTCGGCCACCATGGCGGCAACCAGCCGGTGCGCGACGCCGCGACCGGCGGCATCACCATCACCAGCCAGAACCACGGCTTCGCCGTCCGCCCCGCCTCGCTTCCGAAGTCTTGCTCGGTCACCCATCTCAACCTCAACGACGGAACGGTCGAGGGCTTCGCATTGACGGGCCGGCCGGTGTTCGCCGTGCAGTACCATCCCGAGGCGGCCCCCGGCCCCCATGACGCCTCGGTCCTCTTCGACCAGTTCCTGCGCGCCGTCGGCACTCGATGAAGCGGCCGGCCCGCGTCGATCACCCGGCCCCCGGCCCGGCTCGCGGCCCGCTGGCCTGGATCGTGGCCTGGCGCTTCCTGCGCGGCAGCCGCAGCCGCCTGCTCGACGGCACCGCGCGCGCGGCTCTCCTCGCTACCGCCCTGGGGGTCATGGCCATGGTGATCGCGATGGCGCTGATGACCGGCTATCGCGAAGACCTGCAGAACAAGCTGATTCGTGGCAGCGCCGCGGTCGTCGCCGGCCGGGTGGGCAGTGACAGCGTGCCGCTGGACCGCCGCCTGGCGCAGCTCCAGCGGCTCCCCGGGGTGCAAAGGATCGAACGCGTGGCATATGGCCAGGGCTCGCTTGGCAGCGAGCGGCACCCCGATGGCCTCGAGGTCGTGCTGCGCGGCATCGACCCGCGCGACGCCCCTTCCGAACCTGGGCAGCTCGCCGCTCGGGCGGCTGACCTGCGCCCGGGGACGGACGGCATCCCCGGCGCGGTCCTCGGCAAGGATCTGGCGGACCGGCTGGAAGTGCGACGCGGCGATCTACTCCGCCTCGTGGCGCTCGGCCTTGGCGGCGGCCCGCCGCGCCGGCCGCGGTTTCGCTACCAGAGCTTGCGGGTGGCCGGGACGTTTTCCACCGGCTTCGCCGAGTACGACCGCAGCTTGGTGCTGCTCGACCGCGCCCGCGTCCACGCGCTGATGGGGACCCAAGGCTCGTCGGACCTCCTGGAGCTCGCCCTCGCCGACCCCGGCGAGGCGCCGCGCATCGCCGAAGCCGCGAGCCGCCTGCTCGGCCCGGACTTCATGGTGACGGACTGGCAGCAACTCAACCGCGAGCTGTTCACCGCGCTCAAGGTGCAGCAGGTGGCGCTGTTCGTGGTCCTCGGCCTGATCGTGCTGGTGTCGACCTTCAATGTGGCATCGACCTTGGTGGTGCTGGTGCGCGAACGGATGCGCGACATCGGCGTCCTGGGCGCCCTGGGCCTGCCTCCAAGCCGCCTGCGCCTGATCTTCCTGCTCTACGGTGCGGCGCTGGGAAGCGTCGGCACCCTCATCGGAGTCGCCCTGGGGTCGGCGGCGGCCTGGGCGCTCACCACCTTCCACCTGATCCGCTTCGGGCCGGAGGTGGCCGCCATCTACTTCATCAGCTCCGTCCCCTTCCGCGTCGTGCCGCGCGATCTCGCCGCGGTGGTCGGCTTCGCCCTCGCCGTCACCTTCCTCGCCTGTCTCTTTCCCGCCTGGCGCGCCGCCCGCGTCGATCCCTCCGCGGCCCTCCGCTACGAGTGAGGCCGCGGCGCGGGCCGCCCGCGCCCGGAAGCCGCAAACCCGTCTCGCGTCACCCTAAACACTTCTCCCCCTCCCTCCGTATATCACCTTGGAGCAGGACGACAGCAGACAATCTCCTCTCCAACCTCCCTCCTCCGAGCCCCGCGCAAGCGGGGCTCTCTTTTCTTTACGCAGATGAGAACCGTTGGTGCGCGAGGGGTGGGGGCGTCCCCTTCCCCCCCGGCCACCGCCGGGCAGGGACCCGGCGGTTTCAGAAAGCCGGGAAGGGGGTCCGGAGGGGTTGCGGGGGGCGATCCGATAGATTGGAGGCCGCCATCGCCAGTTAGCGAGCGCCGTTTCATACCCCCGGGGTCGCCCACGGGCGGCGCTAGACGAACTCCAATTCTTTTCTAGCCCGGCGGCTTGGCGGGGGGGCTTCCAGCCTGCGGCGGCTTCGGGGTTGGTTTGGGCGGGGGGCTGCGCTGCCACCACCAGTTGCGCAGGGGCTGGGGCAGATGGCCGAGAGCGCCGGGGCCCTCGAGCTGGAGCTGAGCGATGAGGTCGACGTACTTACGCTCCGCTTCCGGAGGGAGCATGGCGCGGGTCTCGAGCACGTCGGTGGTGAGCGAGCGTTCGAGCAGGAGGTAAAGGTCCGCCCCCTCGCGCAGCAGCTCGTCGATCCGCTTCTCGTCGGGATGGGCGCGCACCAGCTCTACGCGCACCTGCTGGCGGATCACCTGCAGGCGCTTGCGCGGGCCCGCGGTCTCCCGGTTGAACTGCCGCTGGCGCTCGAGGAAGCGCTCGCGCACCTCGCCCTGGAGGCCCAGCCGCTCGGCGAGCTGCGGCAGCCGGCCGGGCGCGCCTGGGCGCAACGCCTGCTGCTGCTGGCGAACGAATTCCGGACGATTGACCGCGACCATCGCCAGGATGCCCAGGTTCATCCCAAGCGACAGCAGGAGCGCTATGACCAGCCACCAACGCTTCACTGCCGGGCCTCACCCCCCTGCGCGGGAGGGAGTGCCGGGGCGGTGGAGTCGTTGACCATGGCCAGGTAGCTTTCTGTCAGCGGCGGCAGGCCCGTGTGGGCATGGGTCTCCTTCGGCATCCAGCCGATCCCGACCCCCATGCCGAGCAGCACCCCCGCCAGCAGCGCCGCCGCGCCCGTTGCCCGCACCCATAGCGGCGCCTTCGACCACGGGACGACCGGGCTTCCGGCACCGAGGCGTGCCATCACGCGGCTGGTGAAACCCAGGGGAGCGGGCGCCGCCGGCGGCAGCTCCAAGCCCGCCCATGCCCGTTCGAGCCGCCGGTAGGCCAGGGCCAGCTCGGGCTCGCGCGCGAGTCGATCGCGCAGCGCGCGCGCTTTCTCTTCCGGTAGTTGCCCATGCAAGAGCCGCATGAGCTGAATCTGCACATCCCCAGTCATAGGAACCTCTCCCATGTCATGAAACCCGTGAGGAACGCAATTCTTGCGCCGACTCGATCCGGCGCATGGCGCGGAACAGCCGGCTCTCGACCGCCCCTTCGGTGATGCCCAGAACCTCGGCGATCTGGCGGTAGGACAGGCCCTCGAAGCGGGCCAGGATGAGCACCGCCCGCTGCCCGGCCGGCAGCCCGGCGATGGCCCGCCGGGTCGAGCCCCAGCGCTGGCGGGCGGCGAGCGCGGTGGCGGGGTCGGGTGCGCTGTCGGGAGGATCGATTGGCGCGGCCTCCCGCTCCTCGGACCCCTCCAGCTGGATGAAGCGCACCAGTCTGCGGCGGCGCAGCTTGTTCAGGCAATAATTCGTCGCAATGCGATAGAGCCAGGTGAAAACCTGGCCTTGGGGCTGGAATTCGGCCGCCTTGCGAAAGGCCCTGAGGAAGACCTCTTGGGCGGCGTCGCGGGCCTCCTCGACATCGCCGAGCAACCGCTCGCAAAGGCGGAGGAGCCGGTCCTGATGCGCCTCGACCAGCGTGGCGAAGGCGTCTACCTCTCCGGCGGCCACCCTCGCCAGGACCTCCCAGCCGGGGTCGGCGGCTGCCTTCTCCGAACCGCTCACCTCATCTCCTGAAACACCCTCGGGGCCGCGATCCTGCGCTCGGTCGGCCGATCCGGATTCGGTAATCTCTGAGGAACGGCAACGACTCGGGGAAGGGGGACGCCCCACCCTCTCGGAGCGGGGAGTTGCGTCTTGACTGGGTGGGACGATAGCAGAGCGCCGCTCAGCCGAACAGGCCGCCGCGCACGGCCCTGCTTGCGGCAGGGCGTGACAGAATCCCCGCGTGATCGAGCGCGTGGCCCGCTTTCTCGCCGACCCGGGGAGCGCTTCTTTCGACGAGTTGGCGCTTGCCGCCTTCGCCTTCCAGTACGAGCGGATCGAGCCGCTGCGCAAGCTCAGCGCTCGCAGCGGGAAGACTCCGGAGCGGATTGCTGACTGGCGGCAGGTGCCCCTGGTGCCCACCGCCGCCTTCAAGACGCTGCGCCTGGCCGCCGCCCCCGAGCGTGAGGTCTTTCGCAGCAGCGGCACGAGCGGCGGGGAGGCCGCGCGCAGCGTGCACTACCACCCGTTTCCCGACCTCTACCGGCAGGCGATCGACGCTTCCTTCCCGCTCTTCTGCCTGCCTTTCGGCGGCCGCCCGCCGATGCTGTCGCTGATCCCCTCGCGCGCGCAGCTTCCCGATTCGAGCCTCGCGTTCATGGTGGACCATATCCTGGGCCGCTACGCCGCTCCGGAAAGCGCCATCGCCTTCGGCCGGCGGGGTGTCGAAGCCGCGGCGGCCCGTTCCTGGACGGCGGCACGGCAGCGCGAACGGCAGCCGGTCCTCGTCCTCGCCACCGCCCTGGCCCTGGCGCAATGGCTCGACGCTCTCGAGCGGCAGGATCTGCGTTTCCGCCTGCCGGCGGGTAGCGCGGTGTTCGAGACCGGCGGTTTCAAGGGGCGCGCCGGCGAGGTGTCGCGCGAAGCGCTGATGGCCAGGCTCGGCGAGCGCCTCCACCTTCCGCCCGGCGCCATCGTGCGCGAGTACGGCATGGCCGAGCTCACCAGCCAGTGCTACACGCGCGCTCTCTCGGGCGGCGATCCAGATCTCTTCGTGGCTCCGCACTGGCTGCGTGTGCGCATCCTCGATCCCGAGAGCCTGGCCGAAGCGCCGGCCGGCACGCCCGGCCTCGTCGCCATCTTCGACCTCGCCAACCTCGGCTCGGCCGTTCACCTGCTCACCGAGGACCTGGGGGTCGCCGAAGGCAACGGCTTCCGCCTCCTCGGCCGCGCCGCCGGCGCCGAGCTCCGCGGCTGCTCCTTGGTGGTCGAAGACCTGCAGCGCGCCAGCCCGCACCCCGCCCCCTGACCGGGCTAGGGTGGCTCGAAGCCCTGCCACAGGCCCAGCAGGTTGCCTTCCGGGTCGCGAAAACGGGCGAACAGGCCAAAGCTGCCGACGCGGATCACGGGCAGATCGATCCGGCCGCCGCAGGCGACGATCTTGTCAAGGCAGCTCGGCAGGTCGGCGCCGGCGATATGGATGACCAGGAGCGGGTGCACGAGCGAGCCGTCGTTCTCGGTCAGCCCGCCGTTGATGCCGAAGGCGGCTCCTTGGCCGACCTTGGAAGCGCGGCGAGGTAGCTGCCCATCCGGCGGTTGCCGCCCAGAGGACGAGCTTGGCGGCTCGCCCTCGTCGCCGGCCAGCCCGCGCATGCGCACCGTGTAGTAAGGGCTGCTGCCCTCCCATGTCAGCGGCTCGACGTGCCAGCCGAAGGCCTCGCGATAAAAGCGGGCTGCCCGCTCCAGGTCTCGGGCAGGGATCTCGAAGTGGCTGACCGTGGCGCGCATGGGCTGGCCTGGCCGGGATCATAATCTGCCCGATGCTTGCCGATGCTCAGGTCCCGGCGTCTTGTGCGACGCCGCATGCGCCTGCCGTGCTCGACGGCGTGCCCTACGCGGCCGTCCGCTGGACTCCGGAGGGCCTGGAGCGACTGGTAGCCGCCCTGCGCCAGGCGGGCCCCGGTCTGCGGGCCATCCCGCGGCGCGCCCTGCTCTCCGCCTGGGGCACGACGGTCGAGGCCTTTCTCGACCCCGCGTCGCCGGAGCGCCGGGCGCTCGAACCTGCCCTGGCGCGGCTGTGCCGCCTCTCTCCCGCGGGCCTCGCCGCGGGCCTCGCGGCTGTCTTGGGTGGAGTACGACGCCGGCCGGCCGCGGCGCAGCTGGCACGAGCCGATTCCTTGCGCGCCGGGCAGGGACCCGGCGGCGCATCCGGTCAGACCGGGCAGGGACCCGGCGCATCCGGAAGCCCCGACCTGGTGGTGGCGGTCCTCGCCTCCAATCTGCCGGCCCTGGCGGTGCAGCCGCTGCTGCCTGCCCTGGCCCTGCGGCGTCCGGTCCTCCTCAAGTCCCCTTCGGCGGAGCCGCTGTTCGCTCCCGCCTTCGTCGCCGCCCTTATCTGCCGCGAGCCTCGGCTGGCTGGCGCCGTTGCCGCCCTGACCTGGCCGGGAGGCGACCAGCGGCTCGAGCGCCCGGTGCTCGCCGCGGCCGGCACCGTTCTCGCCTATGGCGAAGAGGCGGCGCTTGCCGACCTGGGGCGGCGGGCGCCGGGGCGCGTGGTGGGCTATGGGCCGAAGACCAGCGTCGGCGTGGTGGGCGCGGACGCCGGAGAGGCGGCGGCGGGGCTGGCGCGCGACGTGGCGCTGTTCGACCAGCGCGGATGCCTGTCGATCGCCGCGATCTACACGGACGGCGACGCCCTCGAGCTCGCACGCCGGCTGGAGGAGGCTCTCGCCGGCCTGGCGCGGCGCTGGCCTCCCGGACCACTCGACCCGACCGTCGCGGCGGCCGTGCAGCAGCTGCGCCTGGAAGCCGCGTTGCGCGGACTGGCGATGTCGGAGCTGCCGGTGGCGGAGGGAACGGTGATCGTCGAGCCCGAGCCGGCCTTCAGGCCGTCGCCGGGCCTGCGCACGGTGCGGGTCCATCCACTGGCCGGCCTCGACGGTCTGCCCGCGCTGCTCGCTCCCTGGGGAGGGCGGCTGCAGGGCGCCGCCCTGGCGGGTGAGGACGCCTGGCGCCTCGAGTCCAGTTTGTTGGAGCTGGGGATCTCGCGCTGCGCGCGGCCGGGCGAGCTCCAGTCGCCCGACGCCTCCTGGCACAACGGCGGCGTCGATCCCCTGCTCGCCCTGGCGGAAGGGATGAGCGGCTCGCTGCCGTAGGGGCCAGGCGCCGGACGTCGGCGACGAATCGCTGGCGCGCCAGGGCCTGCCGCACGCGGCCGAGGCTGGCTGCCCCCGCCCGCCTACTTGCCGGCCTCTGCCTTCCCCTTGCCGTCGAGGATGTCTCTGAGGGCCGACTCGGGGGAGCTCCAGGCATGGTCGCGGATGCGGCCGGTCTCCTTGCCGTTGACGAACACGATGCCGGTCGGAACCCCTTTGACGCCGGCCTTGAGCGCCGCGGGGTCGTTGCTGAAGTTCTGCGGCAGCCCGAAGTACTCGAAGCGGATCTTCGACCCTTGGAGCTGCTGCTCGATCTTGAGGGCGTGAGGCACCATCATCCGGCAGTGCGGGCACCAGGAGCCGTAATACACGCGCACGGTCACCGGCTGGCGCTCCTTCTTCAGTGCGGCGATGGCGGGCCCGTTGGAGGTGTAGGCCTTGATTCCGGTCAGATACTCCGGGTTGTGGGCGGTGACCTCGGCGGCGCGCCGGAGCCCAAGCAGCGGCGGCTTGGGCTTGAGCGCCGCCTTGTGTCCAGCGATCGTGAAAAGGACGTTCTCGTCGCTGAGCTCGAGGGCGCCCTGCGGCGCGAGAACGGCGTCCGCCAGCAAGTCCACGGTGCCGTCTCGCTTCTTGGCCACCTTCATCAGGTTGACCGCCTCGACCGTGTTGCTGCGCGGGCTGAGCAGCAGCGGAGAAGGGAATGCCGAGCTGAGGACAAGGATCGCCGACCCGGCCCGCTCGCTCTGGTAGATCTCGGCCGCCGGCACCTCCTTGCCGTCGACGACCAGGATGTAGTCTCCGATCTGGTGGAAGTCGCGCAGCACGTTGTCCGCGGGGATGCCTTGCGCCAGGGCGGAGACGCCGATGACGGAGGTCAGGATCAGGAAAGCGCCGAGACGCGGATGAGAGCTCATGTTCATTCGATGCACCTCGTCACTTCGTGGCCCCGGCCGTTGCCCGCGCTCCCGCGGCCGGCGCTCGCACGGGCGGCGGGAGGCCCGGGAAGGTCTCGACGACGTTCCCGTCCCTGATGCGGAACGAGCGCGGCAGGCGCCGGTAAAGCGGCCGCAGCAACGCCGCCGGCGCCTCCACGAGCTTGAACGCCGGCCCCCATTTCCACTGGAAGGCGCGCTGCCGGGCGGGGCCGGAAGCGTGCAGCAGCCAGACCGCCGGCGCGCCGGGAGCGCGGGCAAGGGTGTTGAGCGAGTCGACCGCCTGGCCCAAGGCCGGGTCATCCAGGTCCCCGAGCACGACCAGGTGCTCGCCGGAACCGAGCTCGGGAATGACCGTGTCCAGGCAGACCGGCGATTCCGTGCCGGCGCAGAGCTTGGCGACAAAGGCGCCCGGATGCAGCCGGGTCGCCAGGTCGTCGAGAGGCAGCGCCGGGGCCCGCCAGGCAAAGAGAACGGCCGCGGCCACACCGGCCGCCACCACCGCGGTCCGTGCCGGCGGAAAGACCGGCGGGCGCCGCTGCCTGCCCGCGAAGGCCAGCAGGAGCGGCGGCACAAGGAGCAGAAGGTCCTGCCAGAACGCCTCGCGCGGCGAGCGTTCAACCAGGTTTCCGAAGCATCCGCATGCCGCCGTCTGGCCGCGCAGCCCGTGGGCGTCGAGCCACCAGGCGCGGCCGCTGAGGGCGACAAAAAACGCCACCAGGAAGGCGGCCGGGACCAGCACCCACAGGCGGCGCAAGCCGAGCACGAGCGCCAGCCCGAGGCCGGTCTCGAGCCCCAGCGCCAGCAGGGCCATGACGCCGGCCGGCAGCAGGCGGTCGAGACCCTCGGCATGGATCTGCTCGGCGAAGGCCGCGGGATCGATGGCCTTGGCCCAAGCGGCAACCAACAGCACGGCCCCGAGCAGGACTCCCGCCACGGTGCCGGCGCGCCGGCCCGCGCTTCCCCGGGTCCGCACCGCGAGGGCGGGTCCACCCGGAGGACCCGGAGGACCCGGAGGACCCGGAGGATAGTCGCGGGCCACGGTGCCCGCCGGCTCGGGAATCTTGGTTTCAACGAAGCTCGTCATGACGGATCTCGGCCGGGCCGCTCGCACAGTCGAGAACCAATCCTAGCCTAACGGCCGCGCCACGGCGCCGCAACCTGGGCTAGCTCTCCATCGACTTCAACCCGGCACTCACCAGCAGGCGCGCGTGGGTCGCCCGCTGAACATCCTCCGCGGTCAACCCCGGCGCCACTTCCTCCAGCACCAAGCCTTCCTCAGTCACGCGGATGTAGGCAAGCTCCGTCACGATCGTGTCGACGACGCCAACGCCGGTGAGCGGCAGGGTGCACTTCTTCATGACCTTCGGCGCGCCGCCGCGTGAAGTGTGCTCCATGGCGACGATCACGCGCCGCGCCGCGGCCACGAGGTCCATCGCGCCGCCCATCCCTTTCACCATCTTTCCGGGGATCATCCAGTTCGCGATGCTGCCGGATTCATCCACTTCCATCGCGCCCAGCACGCTCAAGTCGATGTGCCCGCCGAGAATCATCGCAAACGAATCGGCACTCGAGAAATAGGACGTCCCTGCCATCTCGCTCACGGTTTCCTTGCCCGCGTTGATCAGATCTGGATCTTCCTGTCCCTCGGCCGGATATGGCCCAATGCCCAGCATGCCATTCTCAGATTGGAGAATGACTTCTATTCCGGGTGGCACGTAATTGGCGATGAGCGTTGGCATGCCAATGCCCAGGTTGACATAAAATCCGTCGCGCAACTCGCGCGCGACTCTCTTCACTATACGCTCGCGCTTGTCGGTGTCTTTCGCAGGCGCGCTCATCGGCTGGCCGCCTCGGCTTTCCTGACCGTTCTTCTCTCGATCCTTCTCTCGTAGAGCTCCCCTCGGACGACTCTCTTCACATAAACACTCGGCGTATGAATGTGATCGCCATCCAGCTGGCCCGCTTCGACAAGGTGTTCAACCTCCGCAATCGTCACCTTCGCCGCCGTCGCCATCATGGGGTTGAAGTTTCGAGCCGTCTTGCGATACACCAGATTGCCCATCCGATCGCCCTTCCACGCCTTCACGAAAGCAAAGTCGGCTTTCAGGCAGTGCTCCATCAAGTAGGTGCGGCCGTCGAACTCGCGAGTCTCCTTGCCCTCGGCGACGATGGTCCCCACTCCGGTCGGGGTGAAGAACGCGGGGATGCCGGCGCCGCCTGCGCGGATCCGCTCAGAGAACGTGCCTTGCGGCACCAGCTCGAGCTTGATCGTTCCTTTCAGCACCATATCTTCGAGCAGCTTGTTCTCGCCGACATAGCTCCCGATGTGGTGCAGGATCTGGCCCGCCTCCAGCAATAACCCGTTGCCCACGCCATCGACTCCAACGTTGTTGCTGATGGTCGTAAGGTTCCGCGTACCCTTGCGAACGAGCGCGCGAATCAGATTCTCCGGTATGCCACACAATCCGAAACCACCGATCATGATGACCGCGCCGTCAAACACATCCCGGATCGCCTCTTCCGCAGTTTCTACGACCTTGTTCATCGCGCCCGCATTATGGGAAATCATCAGGCAAAAAGCAAGCATGACGATTGGTGCCCAAGAGGCCGCGGCTGGGGTATGATCGGCGAGATGATCCTCGAGACGCGAGGGCTGACGAAGGAGTTCCAGGGCTTCCTCGCGGTCGACGGTATCGACCTGCGCGTCCGCCGCGGCACGATCCACGCGCTGATCGGTCCGAACGGCGCCGGTAAGACGACTGTTTTCAACTTGCTGACCCGGTTCCTTCCCGCGACCTCGGGCGCCATCGTCTACAACGGCCAGGACGTGACCCGGCTCCGTCCGGCGGAGGTTGCGCGGAAGGGGCTCGTCCGCTCGTTTCAGATCTCGGCGGTGTTCCCGAATCTCACGGTCCTCGAGAACGTGCGGGTTGCGCTCCAGAGGCGGCTCGGGACTTCGTTCCATTTCTGGCGCTCCCAGCGCAGCCTCGAGGTGCTCGACGCGCGGGCCATGGAGCTGCTCGAGTCGGTCGACCTCGCCGGCCAGGCTCGGGCGAACACCGTCGAGCTCTCTTATGGCCGCAAGCGAGCGCTCGAGCTGGCGACGACCCTGGCGCTCGAGCCCGAGCTGATGCTCCTCGACGAGCCGACCCAGGGAATGGGTCGCGAGGACGTCGGCCGGGTCGTGTCGCTCATTCGTAAGCTCTCCGCGGGGCGCACCGTGCTGATGGTGGAGCACAACCTGTCGGTCGTCGCCGACCTTTCCGATACCATCACCGTGCTGGCGCGTGGCAGCGTGCTCGCCGAGGGCACCTACGCCGAGGTCTCCCGCGACCCGGCCGTTCGCGAGGCCTACATGGGGGCCGAGCAGTGACCAGCGCCTTCGCGCCGCACCACGAGCTGCTGCGGGTGACCGACCTGCACGCGTTCTACGGCGAATCGCACATCCTCCACGGCATCGACCTCGAGGTGCGGAAGGGGGAGATCGTGACGCTGCTCGGCCGCAACGGGTCGGGGCGCACGACCACGCTCAAGTCCGTCCTCGGGCTCGTGCCGCGCCGGACGGGTTCGATTATGATGAACGGCCGCGAGACGATCGGTTTGCCGCCCCACCGCGTCGTTCGCCTCGGCATCGGCTACTGTCCCGAGGAGCGTGGCATCTTCGCCAGCCTCTCGACCGAGGAGAACCTGATGTTGCTCCCGAAGGTCGGCTCCGGCGGCATGACCGACGAGGCGATCTACGACATGTTCCCCAACCTCCTGGAGCGCAAGAAGAGTCAGGGGACGCGCCTCTCCGGCGGGGAGCAGCAGATGCTCGCCATGGCACGGATCCTCCGCGTCGGCGCGCGCTTGCTGCTCCTCGACGAGATCACCGAAGGGCTCGCCCCCGTGATCGTTCAGACGCTCGGAGGGGTGGTGCGGAGGCTCAAGGAGCAGGGTTTGACGATGATCCTGGTCGAGCAGAATTTCCGCTTCGTCGCTCCGCTCGCGGACCGCCACTACCTGATCGAGCACGGCCGCATCGTCGACATGATCCCGCAAGACAGGCTGCAGGGGAGCGTGGAGACGCTCCACAGATTCCTCGGCGTCTAGCCCCCTCGAAACACCCAACGAAAAGGGAGGACCTATGGCACGAACCAACCGCAACCTCGCTCTGATCGCCGCGCTGGCCTTCTGCGCCGCCGGATCCGCCGCCGCGCAGATCTCGGACGGCGTCGTGAAGGTGGGAGTGCTGACCGACATGACCGGCGCGTACTCGGACCTCGCCGGGCCCGGCTCGGTCATCGCGGCCCAGATGGCGGCGGAGGACTTCGGCGGCAAGGTGCTCGGAAAGCCGATCGTCATCGTCAGCGCCGATCACCAGAACAAGGCCGACATCGCCTCGAGCATCGCGCGCAAGTGGTTCGACGAGCAGCAGGTGGACGCCATCGCGGACCTGGTCTCGAGCTCCACCGCGCTGGCCGTCATGCCGGTGGCCGCGCAGAAGAAGCGGATCACGTTGCTCTCCGGCCCCGGCTCGACTCCGATCGTAGGTGACAAGTGCACCGCCTACAACGTCCACTACACGTACAACACCTACGCCATGGCGGCAGGCACGGGTCGCGCGGTGGTGCGCCAGGGGGGCAAGACCTGGTTCTTCATCACCGCCGACTACGTTTTCGGCAAATCGCTGGAGGCGGACACCTCGAAAGTCGTCGAGGCGGAGGGCGGCAAGATCGTGGGTGGTGTCAAGGCGCCGTTCCCCACCACCGACTTTTCCTCTTACCTGCTCCAGGCCCAGGGCTCCGGCGCGAAGATCATCGGCCTCGCCAACGCCGGCGCAGACACCATCAACTCCATCAAGCAGGCGAACGAGTTCGGCATCACCAAGAAGCAGAACCTGGCGGGACTTCTCGTGTTCCTGTCGGACATCCACAGCCTCGGCCTGCCCACGGCGAAGGGGATGTACCTGACCACGGCGTTCTACTGGGACCGCGACGACGCCAGCCGCAAATGGTCCAAGCGCTTCTTCGAGCGCCACAAGAAGATGCCCACCATGGTCCAGGCCGGCGTCTACTCGGAGCTGATGCACTACTTCGCGGCCATCAAGGCCGCGGGTACCGACGACGCGGACAAGGTGATGGCCAAGATGCGCGAGCTGCCCGTGAACGACTTCTTCGCGAAGAACGGACGGATCGGCGTCGACGGGCTGCATCGTCACGACATGTACCTCGCGCAGGTCAAGTCGCCCGAGGAGTCCAAATACCCGTGGGACTACTACAAGATCGTCAAGACGATCCCGGCCGCCGAGGCCTTCCAGCCGCCGGACACGGCCTGCCCGCTCGTGAAGAAGTAAGGGGAAGGCGCCGGCCCGCATGATCCAGGTCCTGAGCGGCCAGCTCCTCATCGGCCTCATCAACGGCTCGTTCTACGCGCTCCTCAGCCTGGGCCTGGCCATCATCTTCGGCCTCTTGAACGTCGTGAACTTCGCGCACGGCGCCCAGTACATGCTGGGCGCCTTCGTCGCTTGGATGGGGCTGCATTACTGCGGGGTCGGCTATTGGTGGGCGCTCATCCTGACGCCGCTCCTCGTGGGCCTTCTCGGTATCGTCTTCGAGCGGCTCTGCCTGCGACGCCTCCGCGGCCTCGATGCGCTCTACAGCCTTCTGCTCACCTTCGGGCTCGCCCTCGTCCTGGAGGGCATCTTCCAGAATGCCTTCGGGATCTCCGGAAACTCCTATCCTGTGCCCACGGGGCTGCAAGGAGGAACGAACCTGGGCTTCATGTACCTGCCACGGTACCGGGCCTGGGTCGTCATGGTCTCGACGACGGTCTGCTTCGCGAGCTGGTTCGTCATCGAGAAGACACGCCTTGGGGCCTACCTCAGGGCCGGCACCGAGAACCCGGCTTTGCTGCAGGCCTTCGGCGTCAACGTGCCGCTGATGTTCAGTCTCACCTATGGCTACGGCGCGGCGCTGGCGGCCTTCGCCGGCGTCATGGCGGCGCCCATCTATCAGGTGACGCCGCTCATGGGCTCGAGCGTCATCATCGTGGTCTTCGCAGTGGTGGTCATCGGAGGAATGGGGTCGATCGTAGGTTCGATCGTCACCGGTCTCGGGCTGGGGCTGGTCGAGGGGCTCACCAAGTTCCTCTATCCGCCGGCCTCCGACGTCGTGGTCTTCGTCGTCATGGCACTCGTTCTTCTCCTGCGGCCGGCCGGCCTGTTCGGAAGGCAGCGATGAGGGGCAGCAGGGGGCACGCCTCGACTGCCTCCAGATGGGCGTACGCCCTCCTCGTCGTTGCCGGGCTGTCCGCGCCGTTGTTCACCTATCCGGTCTTCGCCATGAACGTGCTGTGCCTGGCGCTCTTCGCGAGCGCATTCAACCTCCTCCTCGGCTACGCCGGGCTCCTCTCCTTCGGCCACGCCGCCTTCCTGGGCTCGGCGGCCTACCTCACGGGTCAGGCGGTGAAAGTCTGGGGGCTGCCTGTCGAGCTCGGGATCCTCGCCGGCACGGCGGTTGCCGCGCTGCTCGGACTGATTTTCGGCGCCCTCGCGATCCGCCGCTCCGGAATCTACTTTGCGATGATCACGTTGGGCTTCGCACAGACGGTCTACTTCCTCGTGCTGCAGGTGCCCTGGACAGGCGGAGAGGACGGCCTGCAAGGAATTCCGCGCGGCAAGCTCCTCGGCATCCTGGCGCTTTCGGGCAACCTCCCCATGTATTACTTCGTGTTCGCCCTCTTCCTCGTGGGCTTCTGGGCGATTCACCGGACCATTCACTCTCCTTTCGGTCAGGTGCTGCGCGCGATCCGCGAGAATGAGCCCCGCGCCGTGTCGCTCGGATACGACGTCGACCGCTACAAACTCCTCGCCTTCGTCATCTCGGCGGGCCTCGCCGGTCTGGCGGGGTCGATGAAGGCGCTCGTCTTCCAGTCGGCCACGCTCTCCGACGTTCACTGGCATCGATCGGGTCAAGTGATCTTGATGACGCTGCTGGGGGGGATGGGCACGCCCGTGGGACCCCTTGTGGGCGCGCTCGTCGTCGTCGGCCTCGAGAACTACCTGGCAAGCTACGGCTCGTGGGTCACCGTCATTACCGGAGGCGTCTTCATGGCCTGCGTGCTCGCTTTCCGGCGCGGCATCGTGGGCGAGGTTCTGGCGCTGGTGAAACGCTCGTTCTGACTTGAGGTCTTGCCGACGCATGCCGAGGAGCCTCGCGAACCGCATCGCTTTCGTGACGGGCGCCGCCAGCGGTATCGGCTTGCAGATCGCCGAAGACTTCGCCCGCGAGGGCGCGCGGGTCTGCGTCGCCGACCTGAACGAACCTGCCGCCCTGGCAGCAGCCACCGCGATCCAGGCTGCCGGCGGGCAGGCGATCGGGGTGCGCTGCGACGTGACCCGTGAGCCGGAGCTCGACGCCGCCCTCGACCAGACGGTTGCCGCTTGGGGGCGGATCGACATCCTGGTCAACAACGCGGGGCTGCAGTTCGTGTCGCCGCTGGAAGAGTTCCCCGCCGAGAAGTTCGAGCAACTGCTGCGCGTGATGCTGATCGCGCCGTTCCTGTTGACCAAGAGGGTCTTTCCGCTCATGAAGCGCGAGCGCTATGGCCGCATCCTCAACATGGCTTCGATCAATGGCCTGGTCGGCTTCGCCGGCAAGGCGGCTTACAACAGTGCCAAGCACGGCCTGATCGGACTCACTCGGGTCGCCGCCCTCGAAGGCGCGGCCCACGGGATCACGGTCAACGCGCTCTGTCCGGGCTACGTCGACACCCCGCTGGTGAGGAATCAGTTCGAAGACCTCGCGAGAACCCGGGGTGTCCCGATGGACCGCGTGCTCGAGGACGTCATCTACCCTCTGGTGCCGATTCGCCGCCTCCTCACGCCGCGGGAAATCGCCGCCTACGCCGTCTTCCTTGCCGGAGAGCAGGCCGCGGGGATAACGGGGCAGGCGGTCGTGATCGACGGCGGATACACGTCCCAGTGAGTCGCTAGGTTTCCCTTACGGCACGGCCACGGCCACCGGCTCGGACCAGCGCAGGTGGCGGCGCAGCTCTTCGGCGGTGGGGCTGTCGACGCGGTCGAGGAAGGGTTCGACGGGGCCCGAGTAGAGGAGCCGGCCGCCGTGAACGCCGCCTCCCGGGCCGAGATCGACGATCCAGTCGGCGCGCGCGATGAGGTCCGGGCTGTGCTCGACGACCACCACTCCGTCGCCGCGCTGCACCAGGCGGCGCAGGGTGTGGTAGAGCAGGTCGATGTCGGCCAGGTGCAGCCCGGTCGTGGGCTCGTCGAACAGGAACAGGCGGCGCCCTTCTCCCGCCGGGCGGTCGAGGAAGCTGGCCAGCTTGAGCCGTTGCGCCTCGCCGCCGGACAGGGTCGAGGTCGGCTGGCCGAGGCGCAGATAGCCGAGGCCGGCGTCGGCCAGCACGCGCAGCCGCCGGCTGAGCCGCTTGTGGTCGGCGAGCTCCCGCAGCGCCGTCTCGACCGTGAGCTCCAGCACTTCGGAGATGTTGCGGCCGCGCCAGCGCACCGCCAGCACTTCGGGCCGGAAGCGGTGTCCCTGGCAGGCCTCGCACGGCACCGTGACCGGCGCCATGAACTGCATGTCCACCTCGGTGATGCCGGTCCCTTGACAGGCCGGGCAGCGCCCGCGCTCGACGTTGAACGAGAAGTGGGCCGCGGTGATGCCGCGGGCCCGTGCGTCGGGGGTGCCGGCGAACAGCTTGCGCACCTCGTCGTAGGCCTTGACGTAGGTGATCGGATTCGAGCGGCTGGAGCGGCCCAGCGGACGCTGGTCGACCAGGGTGACGTCGGCGAGCTCGGCGAGCCCCGAGAGCTCGGCGCAGTCGCCGGGCTCGACGTCCACCACTCCGCGCGCCCGCTGGTAGGTGCCGTAGAGGACGTTCTCGACCAGCGTGGACTTGCCGGAGCCGGAGACCCCGGTCACCGCCACCAGCACTCCGACAGGGAAGTCGACGTCGATCTGCCGCAGGTTGTGGGCGCGGGCGCCGCGCACCCTGACCCGCGGCAGGGCGGCGAGCTCGTCGTCGAGCGACTCCCAGCCCTGCTCGCGCCGGAAGCGGGCGACGTGCCGGCGGGCCGGGGTCTGCGGCCGCTCGCGCAGGTAGCGTCCGGTCAGCGAGTCCTGGTTGGCCAGGATTACGGAGATCGGCCCTTCGGCGACCACCCAGCCGCCGCGCTCGCCGGCCGCCGGCCCGAGGTCGATGATGTGGTCGGCGCCGCGGATGAGGGTGCGATCATGCTCGACGACGAGCACGGTGTTGCCCCGCCTGGCGAGGTCGCGCAGCAGCGACAGCAGACGCTCGCTGTCGCGCGGATGAAGGCCGATCGTCGGCTCGTCGAGCACGTAGAGGGTGCTGGTCAAGCCGGAGCCCAGCGCCGCGGCGAGATGGATGCGCTGCGTCTCGCCGCCGGACAGGGTGCGCGCCTGCCGGTTGAGCGTCAGGTAGTCGAGACCCACGCGGTGCAGCACCTCGATGCGCTCGGCGAGCTCCTCGATGAGGTGGCCGGCGACCTCGCGCTGGCGCGGCGTCCACCGCGGCTCCGCCAGCCAGGCGCGCAGCCGCTCGATGCTCATGGCGGACAGGCCGGGCAGCGTCTCGCCGCACAACCGTACGGCCGCCGCCTCCGGCCGCAGGCGATCGCCGTGGCACTCCGGGCAAGGTGTATACGAGCGGTAGCGCGCGAGCAGGACGCGGACATGGACCTTGTAGGTGCGCTGCTCGAGCCAGGCAAAGAAGCTCATCAGGTTGACGAAGTCGCCCTTGCCGCTCCACACCCACTCGCGCGCCGCGGGCGCGAGCTCCGCCCAGGGCACGTCCAGGGGGACGCGGCGGCGGCGCGCCGCCTTGAGCAGGTCGTCGTAGAGCTCCTCGTAAGCCGGGGTGTTCCAGGGCGCGATCGGGCGCTCGGCCAGCGATCGCCGCGGGTCGGGCACGACCCTCTCCCGGTCGATGCCGATCACCCGCCCGAACCCCTGGCAGGCCGGGCAGGCGCCGAGCGGCGAGTTGAACGAGAACAGCGGCGGCGTCGGGCGCCGCACCACCTCGCCGCACAGCGGGCAGCTGAGCTCGCGGCTGAAGATCCGGACGCCCGCCGGGCCGCGCGCCTCGACCCGGCCGCCGGCGAGGCGATAGCCCTCCTCGATGGTGGCGAGCAGGCGTGCGGCGGCATCGGCCCGCGCCGGAAATCGGCCGAGCACCAGCGGCAGGGAGCTCCACCGCGGCAGCCAGCGCTCGCCGGCCGCCATGTGGGCCACGGATTCGCCGTCGAGACGCCGCTGGAAGCCCTGGCGGATCAGCTCGGCCAGCGCCTGGTCGGCGCCGCGGTGCGGCCGCGCCACCCGCGCCACCAGGGTGAAGGGATCGCCGGCTGCTCCGGCGGCGAGCAAGGACGCCGCCTCTTCGGGAGTCGAGCTGCGCACGGCGCCGTGGCCGTGTGGACACCCCACCTCTCCCAAGTGGGTGAAGAGGAGCCTCAGGACGTCGTGAGTCTCGGTCAGCGTGCCGACCGTCGAGCGGGCATTGCGCACCGCATTCTTGGCCTCGAGCGCGACGGCGGGGAGGATGTTGTGGATGGCGTCGACCGGGGGCCGCTCCATCTGGTCGAGGAACTGCCGGGCATAAGTCGACATCGACTCGACGAAACGTCGCTGGCCCTCGGCGAAGATGGTGTCGAAAGCGAGCGACGACTTTCCCGCCCCTGAAGGTCCGGTCACCACGGTGACCGCGCGGTGCGGCACCCGGCAGCTGATCCCTTTGAGGTTGTGCGTGCGCGCCCGTTCGACCTCGATTGCAGGTGTTTTCGACATGCGCTCGGCGCTCGGCTCTTGCCGCGGCGTGCACGGTTGACTCCGTGGCCGCCGCGCGGCAAGTTGAAGCCGTTCATCATAGCGCACGAGCGCTCGCCGGGGGGCCGGCGCCCCCACCCGCTGGGTCACCCCCCGCCGAAGATCCGGCGCAGCCAGCGGCGGAAGGGGTGCGTCTTGGCACGCTCTCGCTGGTGCTGCTCCTCGGCCCTCGCCATGGGACTCAACTCCCTGCCCGCGCTGCCCGCGGCCAGCCTGGGCAGCTCCTCGAAGTGTGAGCCCCAGCCCTGATGCAAGTTGCACAGCTCCGAGGGGACCTCGCCTGCGCGAAAGACCTCGGTGAAGACCTCGGGGCAGTACTCGGTGGCGAGCATGCCGGTGGCGGGATCGATGACCGCGGTCGCGATCCCGGGCGGTTGCGGAAAGGTGGAAAAGCCTCCCGGCGGAGCGACCGCGAGGGTAAACCGGCTCCAGATCGGCAGCGCGGCGCGCGCGCCGGAGAGGCGGGTCGAGGAGTTGTCGTCGTAACCCACCCAGACCACAGTGGTCCGCTCGGGAGCATAGCCGGCAAACCAGCTGTCGCGGCGGTCGTTGGTCGTGCCGGTCTTGCCCGCCAGCTCGCCGCGCAGCGCGACGTCGACTCCCCTCCCGGTGCCGCGCAGCAACACCCCTTGCAGCAGCGAGGTGACCAGGAAGGCTGTCTGCGGTGAGACCACCCTCTCGGGAGCGGGGAGAGCGGCGCCGGCGATGGGCTTGCCGCGGGCGTCGAGGACGCTGACCAGGCGGTGCACCGGAGGCCGCACGCCGCCGGTCGCCAGCGTGGCATAGGCCGTGGCCAGCTCGACAGGGGCGATGGTGGCGGCCCCCAGCGCCACGGCCGGGTAGGGTTGCATCTCCGAGGTGATGCCCATTGCATGCGCCAGCTTGACGATGCGCGGCAGGCCGGTTTGCAGGGCGAGCCGCGTGGTGGCCGGGTTGTAGCTGTGCTCCAGGGCCGTACGCACCGTCACCAGGCCGTGGAAGCTGCCGTCGTCGTTCTTTGGACTCCAGCTCCGGCTGCCCAGACGCACGGTCAACGGCTCGTCTTCGAGAAACGAGGCCGGCGACGCGGTCCGCTCCTCGAAGGCCGCGGCATAGACGACCGGCTTGAAGGCGCTGCCCGGCTGGCGAAAGGCCTGGCTCACGCGGTCGAACTGGCTCTGGTCGTAGCGCCGCCCTCCCAAGTAGGCGAGGATGCCGCCATCGCGCGGATCGATCGAGACCAGAGCCGCCTGGAGCGGTTCGGGGGCGTCCTTGCCTTTCTCGTAGCCTTTCTCGGCTGCAGCCAGGCCCGCCTCGACGGCGGCCTGGGCGGCTTGCTGGTCGTGCCAGCGGAGCGTCGAGAACAGGGTGTAGCCGCCGTCGGCCAGATCTTCGATCTTGAAGCGCTTGGCGGCCTCGGCTTCCGCGGCGTCGGCGAAATAGGGTGCGCGGCGCCGCACCACCGCCTCCGGCGCGACCACCAGCGGCGAGGCGAGGGCTTCCTCGACGCGCCGCTTATCGACCCGCCCGAGATCCGCGAGACGGTGCAGAACCCAGTTGCGGCGCTCGCGGGCACGGTCGGCATGACCGGCCGGCGAGTACGCCGCCGGCGCGCGGATCATCCCGGCTAGAGTGGCGGCTTCGGCGAGTGTCAGCTGGCTCGCGTCTTTGCCGAAGTAGGCACGCGCGGCGGCGCCCATGCCCACCAGGTTGACGCCTCCGCTCCTCCCCAGGTAGATCTCGTTGAGGTAGGCGGTCAGGATCTCGCGCTTCGGGTAGCGCATCTCCAGCATCAGCGCCAGCACGAGCTCCCGGCCCTTGCGGACCAGGGTGCGTTGCTGGGTGAGATAGAGGTTCTTGACCAGCTGCTGGGTCAGAGTGCTGCCGCCCTGGCGGATCTGCCCGCCGCGCATGTTGACCCACAGCGCGCGAACGATGCCGCTCGCCGAAAAGCCGGTGTGGCTGAAGAAGCTCTCGTCCTCGGCGGCGATCACCGCCGCGACCAGGTCCCCGGCCACGTCGTCGAGCCCTACCGGCCGGCGCTCCAGGGTATCGGGGCCGTAGTAGGAAGCGAGCAGCGGCGGCTCGAGCTGCGCCGCCTGCCGCTCGTGGCCATCGACCCACAGCCTGGCGATCCGGCCGCCGCGATACGCGATCTGGAGCAGGCCGCCTCCCTTGCCGCCTGCCGGCATGGCGAAGCTCCGGAGGTGGACCATCAGGCCGTCTCCGGTCCGGTGGTAGCGCCCGGCTGGCAGGGCGCCCTCTCCCCCTTCTTCGCGGTAACCCTCGCCGCGCAGGTCCTGAATGACTCGCTCGACCGGGTAGAGCCTTCCCGCCGCCAGCTCGACGGCCTGTGCGTAGAGCCGCGACGGCTGGCGGAAGGTGAGCTCGTCGAAGCGGCTCGACAGCTTCCAGAAAGGCCACAGCACCGCCGAGCCGGCCGCCAGCAGGGCGAGCGCCGCGGCAAGCCCTACCCAGCGCAGCCGCAGGCGTCGCCACCAAGATGGTCTCGAGGTCGGTTCGCCCGTCGTCAGTTTGCGCATGCCGTCCTCTCCAGCTTCATCCTAGCAGGGGCGCCCGGGGAAGGTCCCGCCCTTCCCGAATGTTAAGATCCTCGGTCCCATGATTGCGGTCTCCGATCTCGGCAAGTCCTTTGGCCCCCAGACTCTCTTCTCGGGGGTCTCGATCCGGTTCAACCCCGGCAACCGCTACGGCCTGGTGGGAGCCAACGGCTCGGGCAAGACCACCTTGCTCAAGATCCTGACCGGCGAAGAGCAGGCCAGCGAAGGCACCCTCTCCATTCCCAAGCGCCTCAAGCTCGGCGTCCTCGAGCAGGATCACTTTCGCTTCGAGTCCATGCCCATCCTCGAAGTCGCCATGATGGGCAACCACGACGTCTGGGAAGCCATGGTCGAGAAGGAGCGGCTCCTCGAAGACGCCGAGGCCGAGTTCGACGCCGACCGCTACGCCCAGCTCGAGGACTTGATCCTGCACCACGACGGCTACACCCTCGAAGCGCGAGCCGGCGAGATCCTCGAAGGCCTCGGCATCCCAACCGAATTGCACCGCCAGTCCCTTTCCACCCTGTCGGGCGGCTTCAAGCTGCGCGTCCTGCTCGCCCAGGTCCTCGCCTCCGAGCCCGACGCCCTGCTGCTCGACGAGCCCACCAACCACCTCGACATCCTGTCCATCCGCTGGATGGAGAAATTTCTCGCGGACTTCAAGGGCACCTCCATCATCATCTCCCACGACCACCGCTTCCTCGACAACGTCTGCACCCATATCCTGGACGTGGACTACGAGACCATCACCCTCTATCCCGGCAACTACACGGTATTTGCCGCCGCCAAGGTCGCCGAGAGGGAGCGTAAAGAGGCCGAGATCGAGAAACGGGAGAAGCAGATCGCCGGCCACCAGGCCTTCGTCGACCGCTTCCGCGCCAAGGCCACCAAGGCCCGCCAGGCGCAGAGCAAGATCAAGCTGATCGAGAGGATCGTCATCGAGCGCCTGCCGCAGAGCTCGCGGCGCTACCCGGTTTTCAACTTCCGGCAGCGCCGCCCGAGCGGGCGCCAGGTGCTCGAGATCTCCGGCATCGCCAAGTCCTACGGCGCCAACCGGGTGCTCGACGGGGTCTCGCTCGAGATTCAGCGCGGCGACCGCCTGGCCATCATCGGACCCAACGGCATCGGCAAGTCGACCCTGCTCAAGATCGCCACGGGCGAGGTCGAGCCCGATGCCGGGCGCGTCGAGTGGGGCTACGAGACCTGGCCCGGCTATTTCTCCCAGGACCACGACGAGCTCGCGAGCGCCGGCAAGCAGAGCGTCGAGTCATGGCTCTGGGAGGCCGTGCCCGGCGAGCCCATCGGCTTCGTACGCGGCAACCTGGGCCAGGTCCTGTTCTCCGGCGACGAGGTCAAGAAATCCGTCAGCAATCTCTCCGGCGGGGAAGCCGCCCGCCTCGTCTTCTGCCGGCTCAGCGTCACCAAGCCCAACGTGCTGGTCCTCGACGAGCCGACCAACCACCTCGACCTCGAGGCGATCGAGGCCCTGGTCGAGGGGCTGCGCGGTTACGACGGCACCCTGATCTTCGTCTCGCACGACCGCTGGTTCGTCTCCCAGCTCGCCACCCGCGTCCTCGAGATCTCGCCGCGCGGCATCCAGGATTTTCCGGGCACCTACGAGGAATACCTCGAGCGGCTGGGCGACGATCACCTCGACGCGGAGACCGTGCTGCGCCTGCGCCGCGAGCAGAAGAAGAAAGCCGCCGCCCGCGCCGGCGCCCCCCGCCTGGACGACCGCCAGCGGCAGCAGCGGCAGAAAGAGCTCGGCCGGCGCCGCGACGCGGTCACCGCCGCCGTCGAGGAGGCCGAGTCCCGGGTCCACGCCATCAACGAGATGTTCTGCGACCCCACCTTCTTCGACCGCGCCTCGCGCGAGCAGGTCCGCAAGCTCGAAGACGAGCAGCGCAAGCTCTCCTCGAAAGTCGAAGACCTCATGGCCGAGTGGGAGAAGCTCGAAACCGAGCTCGCCGAGCTGCAGAGCCAGTAAAACTCGGGTCGAAACCGGGTCAGATGCCCGCGCCCAGGATCATCTCGATTCCGAATCCGCACTCCGAGCCTCGGCGGGAGAAGGTCGACCTCCTCGTCGTTCACGCCATGGGCGAGTGGGTCGTCCTCGACGGCGTTTACCGCCACTGCACCGACCACCTGCGGGAGCTGGGACTCTCGGTGCATGCTTTCTGCCTTCCGGACGGCCGCATCGTCTCGTCCGTGGACACGGATCGCGTGGCGCACCATGCCCGGGCCTACAACCCGCGCAGCATCGGACTGGAGCTCGTGGTCGAAGGAGCGCACGACGACCACAGCCTCTTCGCCAGGATCGACGACACCGCCGACTCGCCCTACACCGCGGCGCAGTACCAGGCCGCCGGCTGGTGGTTCCGCTCGCAGGCCGACAGGTACGGCCTCGCCTTCAGCCACGTCACGCCGCACTCGGCCCTCGACGACCGCAAGCAGGACCCCGGCCAGGCCTTCGACTGGGACGCCTTCCGCCGCGCCTTCGCGGCCGGCGGCGACCGCTGAGCACGGACGGCGAGCGGGCTCGACCCGGAATTCATGCTACTATGACATGAACCCGGGAGCTGGCACGGCATGCGCCCCGGGCATGAGGGAGCCATGAAGACCATCACGTCGTTCCCCGCGCTTCGCCTGGTCCTCGCCGCGGCGGCGATCGGATTATTGGGCCCCACGGCGGCGGCCGCGGCGCCCGGAGAGCTCGCCTGGACGCGGTGGGGGCCAGGACAGGGGGCGGTTCGGGCGATGGCCTTCGATCCGGCCTCCGGATTCGAGAGCATCTGCTTCGCCCCCTTGTTCGGCGGCGTCTTCTGCAGCCGGGACGGCGGCGCCAGCATTCAGCCGGAGAACCAGGGCCTCAACGGCGACAACGTCGTGGCGCTTGCCGCCGACCCGGCAAGGGGCCGCCTGCTGGCCGTCGCGGCCGGCGGCAAGCTCTACTGGCGCGAGCGAGGAGACTGGCAGCCGCTCAACGACGGGAGCGCCTGGGCAAGCACCACCGGCCAGCTGCTTCGCCACTGGCCTCGACTGGTGCCCGGTCCGGAGCGCCTCTACCTGGCGGCTGGGAGCGCGGTCTTCCGCAGCGACGATGCGGGCGAGAGCTGGGCCAGGGTGCTCACCACCCAGGCGGAGATTTCCGGCCTGGTTCTCGATCCCGCGTCTCCCGACACCTTGTACGTGTCATCGGAGCCCGGGTGGCTCGGCTACCGCGGCAGCGGAATCGGCGGTCTGTTGAAGAGCACCGATGGCGGCGCCACCTGGACGTCTTTGGCGCCCGCCAGCTGGACGTCTCCGCCTTCCCGAAACTCGTTGGATGGAGTCGCGTCGCTCGCCGTCGCCGCCGCCAGCCCGCAAGCGCCGGCGGCCATCTACGCCGCGACGGGCAAACCGGGCCTGTTCCGCAGCCGCGACGGCGGTGTCACCTGGGAGGAGCTGGCGAGCGGACACATCCCCGGCGAGAAGTGGCTGGTCACCGGCCTGGCGATCGATCCCGTGTCGCCGGCGACCGTGATCGCGTCCCGCCTCGACGGCCTCTATGTCAGCACCGACGGCGGCACCACATGGAGCCTCTTCAACCCGCAGTACTACGCCCCTGCCGAGGTCCTCTTGTTCCAGGTGGGTCTCGGCGCTCGGCCCATCTATGCCGCCACCCCCAACGGCGTCTACACCACCGACGGCACCGGCGGGCGGTGGACCACCGTCTACGAGACCTCCAGCAACGGCGGCACGCAGGTGCGTTTTCACCCGGCCGACCGCGCGAGAGTCTACGCCGTGGTGGGCGGCGTAGTACTTCTTAGTGGAGACGGCGGTGTGAGCTGGTCCCGCACCACCGCCAGTCGGGGGGTCTACGACCTTGCTTTCGCGCCGCCCGCTCCTCATCGGGCCGCAGCCGCGCTTTATTCCGCCGCGTTCTACGAGCTGCAGCGCAGCGACGATGGCGGCGCGAGCTGGAAAAAGCTTCCGATCGATTTCGCCTTGGCGGTGGCGCCCCTGCGGCAACGCACGGTGCTGGCCGGCGGCTACGGAGCATCGCGCAGCCTCGACCGCGGAGAGACCTGGGTCGAGACGCTCTCCTCCAGGGATGGCAGAGATCTCAAGGACTTCGCCCGCCTCGTCAGCGAGCTCCGCGTCGATCCCGCCGACTCACGGAGGGTCTACGCGCGGGTGGAGGAGTACACTCGCGGTGCGCCGGCCGAGAAGCACCGCGTCTTCGTCAGCCTCGACTCCGGCGCCTCCTGGAGCGCCATCTTCGAGGGCAGCGACGTCGTGGCCATCGACCCGAGGCAGCCGGGCGCGCTCTACGTTCTGGCGGGCACACACCTGTTCAAGAGCATCGACTCCGGCGCCAGCTTCGTTCGTATCCCGACCGTCGGCCTGGCAGGCTTCGTCGCCAACGACCTGGTGGTGGACCCCGCCTCGCCGACGGTCCTCTACGCCGCAGGTGTCGGGGGCGTGCGGCGCAGCGTCAATGGCGGCAGGACCTGGACGGCGGCCAATCGAGGCCTCGAGACACAGCCGCCGCGCACTCTCTGGGGTGGGCTCGTCGCCACCCGCTTGTTCTTCGCTCCGGCCGTGCCGCACCTGCTCTACGTCGCCGCCAACGACATCCTGTACCGGGCCGTCTTCCCCTAGCCACTGAGGAAAGCCATGAAGACCATCGCGCCGCTCCCCGCGCTTCGCCTGATCCTCGCCGCGGCCGCGATCGGACTGGGTCCCACGGCGGCGGCCGCGGCGCCCGGAGAGCTCGCCTGGACGCGGTGGGGGCCGGGCCAGGGGCAGGTTCGGGCGATGGCCCTCGATCCGGCGGGCGGACTCGACAGCATCTGTTTCGCCCCCGTCTTTGGCGGTGTCTTCTGCAGCGGGGACGGCGGCGCCACCGTGCAGCCGCAGAATCAGGGCCTCGACGGCGACAACGTCGTGGCGCTCGCCGCCGACCCGGCGCGGGGCCGCCTGCTGGCCGTCGCGGCCGGCGGCACGCTGTACTGGCGCCGGCGAGGAGACTGGCAGCCGCTCTACGACGGGAGCGCCTGGGCCAGCGTCACCGCCGGCCTGCCTCGTCACTGGGTTCGACTGGTGCTCGGTCCGCTGCGGTTCTACCTGGCGGCGGGGAGCGCGGTCTTCCGCAGCGACGATGCCGGCGAGAGCTGGGTCAGGGTGCTCACCGCCCAGGCGGAGATCTCCGGCCTGGTTCTCGATCCCGCGTCTCCCGAC
The DNA here is from genome assembly GCA_035544895.1 of Thermoanaerobaculia bacterium. Taxonomy (GTDB): domain Bacteria; phylum Acidobacteriota; class Thermoanaerobaculia; order Multivoradales; family UBA5704; genus JASLEW01. The sequence continues at coordinate 17,786 of DASZZM010000086.1, read as the reverse complement.
ACCTTGTACGTGTCCTCGGAGCCGGGGTTGTTCGGCGAACCCGGCAGCGGAGTGGGGGGTCTGTTGAAGAGCACCGACGGCGGCGCCAGCTGGACGTCTTTGCAGCCCGCCAGCTGGACGTCTCCGCCGCCCGACCAGCGCTTTCCGCAAGGGATCGCGTCGCTGGCCGTCGCCGCCGCCAGCCCGCAGGCGCCGGCGGCCATCTACGCCGCCACGGACACCCCCGCCCTGTTCCGCAGCCGCGACGGCGGTGCCAGCTGGGTGGAGCTGGCGAGCGGCCACATCCCCGGCGAGAACTGGCTGGTCACCGCCCTGGCGATCGACCCCGCGTCGCCGGCCACCGTGATCGCCTCCCGCCTCGACGGCACCTATGTGAGTTTCGACGGCGGCGACTCGTGGAGGCCCTTCAACCAGCAGGATCTCTCCCTCGACGTCCTCTCGCTCCAGGCGGGCCCCGGCGCTCGGCCCCTCTACGCCGCCACCCCCTTCGGCGTCTATGCCTCCGCCGGCAACGGCGGTCAGTGGACCGCCATCTACGGGTTCTTCGGCAACGGCGGCGCGCTGGTGCGTTTCCATCCGGCCGACCCCGCCAAGGTCTACGCCGTGGTGAGCGGCGCAATATCCGTGAGTGGAGACGGTGGTGTGAGCTGGTCGGGTATCGGCAAGGGCGGGATCGACGACCTCGCCTTCGCGCCGCCCACCCCTCATCGCGCCGCCGTCGCGCTCTATGCCGCCGCGCCCGACGTGCAGCGCAGCGACGACGGCGGCGCGACCTGGAAGGGGCTTCCGCTCAGTTTCGCCCAGGTGGTGGCGCCCCTGCGGCAACGCACGGTGCTCGCCGGCGGCTACGGCGCGTCGCTCAGCCTCGACGGCGGAGAGACCTGGGCCGAGACGCTCTCCTCCAGTGATGGCCGAGACCTCGAGGACTTCGCCCGCAAAGTCACCGCGCTCCGCGTCGACCCCGCCGACTCACGGCGGGTCTACGCGCGGGTGGTGGAGTACACCCACAACGTGCCGGCAGACAAGCGACTCTTCGCCAGCCTCGACTCCGGCGCCTCCTGGAGCGCCATCTTCGAGGGCAGCGACGCGGTGGCCATCGACCCGCGGCAGCCGGGCGCGCTCTACGTCCTGGCGGGCACGCGCCTGTTCAAGAGCAACGACTCCGGCGCCAGTTTCGTTCGCGTCCCGACCGTCGGCCTGGCGGGTTTCGTCGCCAACGACCTGGTGGTGGACCCCGCGTCGCCGTCGGTCCTCTACGCCGCCGGCATCGGGGGCATGCGGCGCAGCGTCAATGGCGGCAGGATCTGGACGGCGGCCAATCGAGGTCTCGAGAGGCGCGCGCCGAGCGATCCCCGGGGTCCGATCGTCGCCACCCGCTTGTTCTTCGCTCCGGCCGTGCCGCACCTGCTCTACGTCGCCGCCAACGGCGTCCTGTACCAGGCCGTCTTCCCGTAGCTACTGCGCGGCTTCGACCTCTTGCGGTGTGGTGTAGAACCCGTAGGCCGTCAGCCGCACCACGAAGTTGCTCGCTCCCGGGGCGATGTAGGCGCGGATGAAAAGCCTGTTGGTGCCTCGCTCGTCGATGACCGGGTCGAGGTGGGCCAGGTACTTGTAGACCGTGGCCGGGTCCCGGGGAACCACCGCGCCCCCGATCACCGTACCCTTGGGATCGTGCAAGGTCATCGGGAAATCGACGTACACGTCGCCGGGCTTGAACTGTTTGAGCTCTTTCGGGCAGCTGGGAGTGGCCGGCCCGCAGAAGCCGGCGTCGGCGCGGATCCTGTCGACGATCGGGATGACGACGATCCGTTTGCCGGTTCCCGCCGCGGGCGCGTCGGCGGGAATGACGGCCAGTGCGCAAGGCGCCAGGCAGACGGCGACGAGCCAGGCCTTCGCTTTCATGGTGAGCTCCTTTCCGTGCGCGTCACGAGCGCTCGCGGGCCGTGGTGCCCTGCGGACAGTCACGGGCGATCAAGGGAAGCGGCCGCTCCCCGCCAGGAAGTCGAGACGGGCCTGCCGGGAGGCGTCCTCGGCGGTGGCCGCGGCGGTGTCGGCGTCGCGGGCCCGGCGCTGGGCGTCGAGGACGTCGAGGCTGGTCGAGGCGCCGGCGCCGTAGCTGAGGTTGACGATGTCGAGCGCCTCGTGGGCCTGGGCGGCAGCGCTGCGCGCGCTCGCCAGCCTCTGGTCGGCCAGGCGGATGGCGGCGCTGGCGAGCCGCACGTCCGAGCGCGCCTGCACCTTGCCGGCGGTCAGGTTCGCCTGCGCCTCGTCGACCAAAGCCCGGCGCTCGCGCCTCTCGCCCTGCCGCAAGCCGCCGTCGTAGATCGGCACTCTCAGCTGCAGCACCGCCTGCCAGCTGTGCGACAGCGTGAAACCGGTCTTGGGTTGCTGCAACAGCTCCTGGACGGTCAGGCCGAGCGTCGGGACCCATTCGCGCCAGGTGTCGCGCAGCACGCGCTCGGCCGCGCTCCGCCGCATCGTCAGGACCCGAAGGTCGGGCCGCCGCTCGTCGAGGCCGGCCATCGGGTCGCCGGCCGGGCCGAGGTCCGCGAAGACCGGCTCGTCGGCGGCGTCGAACGGGCCGTCCGCCGACAGCAGCACGCCGAGCGCCTCCTGGGCGCGGCGCAGCTCGAGCATCGCCTGGGCGACCAGCGCCTCGTCGTTGGAGACGTCCTGCGCCGCCTGCACCTCCTCGAGCCGGCTGGCGGTGCCGGCCACCTGCCGCTGGTGGGCCTGGTCGAAGTGCGCCCTGGCGGAGTCGAGCGCCGTCTGGTTGGCGTCGATCACGCGGCGGCGCGCGATCACCGCCAGGTAGGCATCGGCCGCCGCGGTCGCCACCCGCCGCTTGGCCTCGGCCATCGAGAGCTCGGCAATGGTCCGGTTGTCGGCGGCATGGGCCCACTGCGCCCAGGTCGCCAGGTTGAGCACCGGCATCGTGACGGAGGCGTTCTCGGTCTTGACGTCGTGCGGCTGGAAGACCACGCCGCCGAACCGGATCGCGGTGCCGTAGCGCGTGTAAGCGGCGGCGGCGTTGACCTGCGGCAGCGCGGCGGACCGCGCCTGCATGAGCAGCCCCTCGGCGCGCAGCACCTCGGCCACCGCCTGCTGCACCGTCGTGTTGCTGGCCAGGACACGGTCGATCGCGGCCTGGAAGGTGATGCGCTCTACCTCGCGAATGGGCGGTGCGGCGCCGGGGGTGGCGGCTGCCGGCGCACTACCGGGCGGTGGCGGCTGAGCAGTCACGGAGGCGCCAGCAGGAGCGGCAGCGCCGGCCAACGCCAGCAATCCCGCCAAGGCCAGGGCCGCCGCGGCACGTGTGCCGCCGGACTCCTTGCCGAGGCGCCCCGAGCGCCCTGAGCCAGCGCGCGGCGTCGAATCGATCACAGCTTCAGGCATGGCTGCCTCCCGTCGCCTCGGCCGCGGGCCCCTTCACCGGTTCGGGCGCCGGCTCATCGGGCCGGTGGCCGCCTCCCGGGAAGAGGCTGCGGATGATCACGTAGAGCACCGGGATGATGACGAGGTTGAGCACCGTCGAGACCAGCATGCCGCCGAACACCGCGGTGCCGACCGAGTGGCGGCCCTCCTTGCCGGCGCCGGTGGCGAAGACCAGCGGCAGGACGCCGAGCATGAAGGCGAAAGAGGTCATCAGGATGGGGCGCAGCCGGATGCGCGCCGACTCGACAGCGGCCTCGATGAGACCGAGCCCGCGGGCGCGCAGCTGCTCGGCGAACTCGACGATCAGGATCGAGTTCTTGGCCGCCAGCCCGATCAACATGAGCAGGCCGATCTGCACATAGACGTCGTTCTGGATGCCGCGCAGCGCCGCCGCCGCCAGGGCGCCGAAGATGGCGAGCGGCACGGCGAGCAGGATGATGAAGGGCAGCGTGAAGCTCTCGTACTGCGCCGAAAGGGTCAGGTAGACCACCAGGAGGCCGAGGACGAAGAGCAGCAGCGACTGCCCTCCGGAGCGGATCTCCTCGAGCGACAAGCCCGCCCACTGATAGCCGAAACCCTGCGGCAGCGCCTTCTTCGCCACCCCCTCCATCTCGGCGATCGCCTGTCCCGAGCCGTAGCCGGGGGCCGCCGCGCCGGTGATCTCCGCCGAGCGGAACAGGTTGAAATGGTGGATGAGCTGCGGCCCGGTGGTCTCGGTGATGGTCACCAGGTTGTCGAGCGCCACCATGCCGCCGCGGTCCGAGCGCACGTAGAACTGCCGGACGTCGCCTGGACGCGTGCGGAAGCGGCCGGCCGCCTGGACGTAGACGCGATAGGCGCGGTTGTTGAAGTTGAAGTCGTTGACGTAGGACGAGCCCAGCAGCACCTGCAGGGTGTCGTCGATCTGGGAGAGCGGCACGCCCAGGCTCTTGGCTTTCTCGCGGTCGATGCTCACCAGGAGCTGCGGGTCGTTGGCGGTGTAGTTCGAGTACAGGCTCTGCAGCCGCGGGTTGGCGCGGCCCTGGCCGATCAGGCCCTGGGTGGCGTCGGCCAGCGCCTGCACCGTCGAGCCGGCCTGGTCGAGAACCTCGAGCTGGAAGCCGCCATAGATGCCGAGGCCGTTGATGGAGGGCGGCAGCACCGGCAGCACCAGGGCGCCCGAGATGCCGCCCATGAGCGGCCCGAACAGGCGTCCGACCACCGCCTGGGCGGAGTGCTCCGCCCCCGGCCGCCCGCTGAGCGGCTTCAAGCCGGCGAACATCAGGCCGGCATTGGGCGCGCTGCCGGTAAAGCTGAACCCGGTGACCGCGAAGACCCTCTCCACCTCGGGCGTCCCCTTGAGCACCGCGATCGCCTTCTTGGCGATGCCGGTGGTGTAGTCGAGCGAAGCTCCTGGCGGCGCCTGGATGATGACGATCAGGTAATCCTGGTCCTCGTCGGGCACGAAGGCGGTGGGCACCCGGTTGAAGATCCACCAGGTGAGCCCGAGGCCGCACAGGAACGCCGCGACCACCCACCAGCGCCGTCTCTCCAGCCGTCCGAGCGTCCGGGTGTACCTGCCGCTGAGCCCCGCGAGGCCGCGGTTGAACAGTGCGAAGAAGCCGCGATGCGCCGGCTCCTCGCGCCGCAGCCAGAGCGCGGACAGCGCGGGCGTCAGGGTCAGCGCGTTGAACATCGAGATCGCCACCGAGCAGGCGATGGTGAGCGAGAACTGCTTGTAGAGCAGGCCGGTGGTGCCGGGAAAGAAGGCCACCGGCACGAAGACCGATATCAGCACCAGCGAGGTGGCGACGACCGCGCCGGTGATCTCGTGCATCGCCACCGACGCCGCCTGCATCACCGTCATGTCGCTTTCGCGGATGTGGCGCTGGATGTTCTCGATCACCACGATGGCGTCGTCGACCACCAGCCCGGTTGCCAGGGTGAGGCCGAACAGGGTCAGGGTGTTGATCGAGAAGCCGAGCAGCTTGACCAGGGCGAAGGTGCCGATGAGCGACACCGGGATGGTGATCGCCGGGATCAGGGTCGTGCGCCAGTCCTGGAGGAAGACGAAGATCACCAGGATGACGAACAGGATCGCCTGCAGCAAGGTGAGCAGCACTTCGCGGATCGATTCGCCGACCACCGTCGTGGTGTCGAAGGCGACGGTGGCCTTGAGGCCGGGCGGGAAGCGCTGCACCAGCCGCAGCATTTCGGTCTTGACCGCCTTGTCGACTTCGAGCGCGTTGGCGCTGGGCAGCTGGAAGACCCCGAAGCCGACCGCCGGCAGGTCGCCGAAGCTCAGGTTGCTGTCGTAGGACTCGGCGCCGAGCTCCACCGTCCCGAGGTCCTTGAGCTTGACCAGCGAGCCGGCTTTCTGCGCCTTGACGATGATGTTGCCGAACTCGGCGGGTTCGGACAAGCGGCCGGCGACCCGCACGCTGATCTCGAAGCTCTGGCCGGTCGGCACCGGCGGCTGCCCGACCTGGCCGGCCGCCACGTCCACGTTCTGCTCGCGCAGCGCCGCCAGCACGTCGGAGGCGGTGAGACTGCGGCTGGCCAGCAGCACCGGGTCGAGCCAGATGCGCATCGCGTACTTGCGCTCGGCGAAGATCTGCACGTCGGAGATGCCCTTGATGCGCTTCAAGCTGTCTCGGATGTAGACGTCGACATAGTTGCTCATGAACTGCGTGTCGTACTCGTGGTGCTCGCAGTAGACGCCGACCACCAGCACGATGGCGTTCGACGCCTTGGCGACCGAGACGCCGGTCGACTTGACCTCGTTGGGGAGGCGTCCGAGGGCGATCGAGACGCGGTTCTGCACGTCCACGGCCGCGAGGTCGATCGGGCGGTCGAGCTCGAAGATCGCGGTGATCTGGGAGAGACCGTTGTTGCCGCTGGACGAGGTCAGGTAGCGCATGCCTTCGGCGCCGTTGATCTGCTGCTCGAGCGGCAGGGTCACCGCGGACTCGACGGTCTGGGCGTTGGCGCCGGTATAGGCGCTGGTCACCGTGACCTGCGGCGGCGCCAGGCTCGGATACCACTCGATCGGCAGCGTCGGGATGCTGACCGCGCCGGCGAGGATGATGAGCAGCGCGCAGACCGTCGCGAAAACGGGTCGCTTGAGGAAGAATTCGGCCATGACTCTTTCCTCTCCGGGAGGTGGCGTCAGGCGCCTGGTTGCCCGCTGGCGCCGGAGCCGCCGGGACCTCCGGGGGCGGCGCCCGGCGCTCCGCCGGGCCCGGCGGACCCGGCGGGCATCGGGATGATGGGCATGCCGTCGATGAGCTTCTGAACCCCGGAGGCGACGACGCGGTCGCCCGGCTGCAGCCCGGCCAGGATCACGTAGTCGTTGCCGACCATGTCTCCGACCTTCACCGGGCGCTGGTGGGCCACCAGGCTGGCGCCGCCCCCGCCCGCTCCCGGACCGCCCGGCTGGCCGCCCGGACCGCCGGCGCCGCCACTGGGCTTGCCCGAGCCACCAGCGCTGCCCGGAGCGGCCGCACCGCCTGGCCCACCCGCTCCGCCCGGGGCGCCGCCCGGCTCGGCGACGAAGACGAAGTACTGGCCGTTGACACGCGTGACCGCCAGCACCGGCACCACCACGCCGGGATGCGTGCTCCAGACCAGGCGCACGCGCACGAACTGGGCGGCGCGCAGGCCGCGCTGGCCGTTGAGCACCGGCGCCTTGACCAGCACCTCCTGGGTCTGGTCGTCCACCAGCGGCGAGATGAAATTGAGCCGGGTTTCTGCCAGCGTCGCGCCGTTGTCGCCCAGCACCTCGACCGGCAGGCCGACCTTGAGCTCCGCGGCGCGCTCGATCGGCACCGAGATGTAGGCCTCGAGCGCGTCGTTCTGGTCGATGGTGGTGAGCAGGGTCGAGGTGGTGACGCGATCGCCGGTGCGCACCGGGATGTCGCCCACCACTCCCGAGGCGGGCGCCGCCACCCGGTAGTAGGCGAGCTGCACCTGCTGCTCCTTGACCTGTGCGCCCGCCGCTTCGTAGTCCGCCTTTGCCTGGGAGAGCGCGGTCTCCGCCTCGTCGAGCTGCTGCTTGCTGGCGGCGCCGCCCTTGTAGAGCATCTCAACGCGCTGGAGCTGCTTGCGGGCGTAGTCGAGCGCCGCCTGCTTCTGCGCCCGCGCCGCCTCCTGGCTGTGCACCGCGGCACGCTGCTTCTCCGGGTCGATCTGCATCAACGACGCGCCCGCCCGCACGCGGTCGCCGGACTTGACCAGGATGCGGGTGATGACGCCATCGATCTGCGGCTGGACGTTGGTCGTGTGCCGCGACTTGAGCGTTGCCACGTATTCGGTCGCATCGTTGACCTGGGTCTGGCCCACCGTGGCGACCGGCACCGGCATGGCCATCGGACCGCCTCCCGGGCCTCCCGGCCCGCCTCCCTTGCCGCCCGCCCCCGCACCGCCTCCGCCGCCGCAGGCGGCGAGAACGGCGGCGAGCAGCAGTCCCGCGAGCGGCGCCGCCGGCCTGGATCGGCGCGAAGAGCGTAAACGATTGCAGAATCGAGGATTCATGTCTGGCTCCATGGGGGGACGCACACACCCTTGGCATCGATGCCGCATCAGTGCGCGCCCGGATTCAACCTTCTACCTCGGCGCTTTTCCGGCCAGGACTCCGACCAGCTGCCCGCGATCGCGGGCGCTTCGTGGCCGTCTCGGGAGAGAGGGCTCGTTCGCAGGAGAACTATACCACCCGCTCTGAACTGTCGTGGTTATCCCGCGAGATGCGCTCCGCGCCGCCTTTGTTTGCAGCGGCGATGACAGTTGTCACCTCCAAGTCGTGACGTTACTCCCTGTCCCGCGTCCGTCCGCCCCGGGAGAATGCTCCTATCACGGGAGAACCCCGGAGGAGACGACACGATGACCGAAACCAACCAGCAGGCGCCTGGCCGCCCATCGTCGCCGCGCCCCGCCGCACCGCCGCGCGAACCGGTCGCCACGCTCGTTCGGGCCAGCAAGAGCTACGGAGCGGTGCGCGCGCTCGTCGACATGGACTTCGCCATCCGGCCCGGCGAGGTGGTCACCATACTCGGACCCAACGGAGCCGGCAAGACGACGGCGGTCAGCCTCCTGCTCGGCCTCATCCGGCCCAGTTCCGGGACGGCGCGGCTCTTCGGCCTCGACCCGCGGCGCGCGGCGGCGCGCACCCGGGTTGGCGCCATGCTCCAGATCTCCCGGCTGCCGGAGACCTTGCAGGTGCGCGAGCACATCCTCCTGACCTCGAGCTACTACCCGCGGCCTCTGCCGCTGCCCGAGGTGCTGTCCGCGGCCGGGCTCGTCGGGCTCGAAAAGCGCCATTTCGGCAAGCTCTCCGGCGGCCAGCGCCAGCGCGTCCTTTTCGCTCTCGCGTTGTGCGGCGATCCCGAGCTGCTCTTTCTCGACGAGCCCACCGCCGGCCTCGACGTCGAGACCCGGCGCTCTCTCTGGGAGCGCATCGCCCGCCGTGCCGCGAGCGGCGGCTCGGTGCTGCTCACGACCCATCAACTCGAGGAGGCCGACGCCCTCTCCAACCGCATCGTGCTGCTCGACCGCGGGCAGGTCATCGCCGAAGGCACGCCGGCCGAGATCAAGTCGCGGGTGTCGGGGCGCAAGATCCGCTGCCGCACCCGTCTCTCCGCCGCCGACCTTGCGACCATCCCCGGGGTGCGCACCGTGCGCGTGAGCGGCGCCGAGGTCGAGCTCTTCGCGCCGGAAGCCGAGCGCGCGGTGCGCGAGCTGCTGGCGCGCGACCCCGAGCTCAGCGACCTCGAGGTCAAGGGGGCCGACCTCGAAGAGGCCTTCCTCGCCCTCACCCGCGGCGTGGCGCCGGCGCAGACCGCGACGGCCCCGGCGGCGCGGCATGACGCCGGATCTTCGAAAGGAGCCGCAGCATGAGCCACCAGGCAACCCTCGCATCGACCACCCCGGAAGCCGGTCCCGCCGTCCAGGTAAGCGTGCCGCCCCTGCCGCGGCGCAAGCTGGTCCGCATCTACCTGCTCGAGGCCAAGTACGAGATGATCAAGATGCTGCGCATGCCGTCCTATCTGATCCCCCTCTTTGCCTTCCCGCTGACCTTCTACGCGATCTTCGGGGTCACCATGCGGCATGCGGCCGGCGCCTTCGACATCTCCAAGTACCTGCTCGCCAGCTATGGCGCGGCGGGCGTGATGATGGCCGTCCTCTTCGGTTTCGGCTCGCAGGTGGCGGCCGAGCGCGGCCAGGGGTGGATGCTGTTCAAGCGCGCGACGCCGATGCCGTTCTCCGCCTACTTCACCGCCAAGCTGGCCAGCAGCCTGGCCTTCAGCGCGGCGGTCATCGCCGCCCTGTTCGCTCTCGCGGTGGGCTTCGCCGGCGTGCGCCTTCCCGCCGCCACCGTGGCGCAGCTTGCCGGCGTCCTGATCGCCGGCTCTCTTCCCTTCGCCGCCCTCGGCCTCGCCGTCGGCTACTGCGCCGGCCCCAACTCGGCGGCGCCCATCATCAACCTCCTGGCGCTGCCGATGGCGTTCGCCTCCGGGATGTGGATCCCGCTCGAAATCATGCCCTCCCTGGTGCAGAATCTGGCCCCTTACTTGCCGGCCTACCATTACTCCCAGCTCGCCCTCGGCGTGATCGGGGCGGGGCGCGGGGTCCCCGCGGTCCGCAGCCTGGCCTACCTGGCGGCGTTCGGCCTCCTGTGCCTGGCTCTTGCCCGCTTCGGCTACCGGCGCGACGAAGGCAAGACGTATGGCTAGCACCGGGATCAGGCGCGTCCGATCGACCGCCGGGCAGGGCGCCCGGCGGTGCTATCTTTGATCTCGGAGCCGTTCTGAAGCCCATGCGATTGCTGCCCAAAGACCCTCACCTGAGCTGGACTCGCTACGCCTACCTCATCTACATCGTCCCCTTCGTCGCCGCGCCGTTCGCGGGTCCGGCTCCCGTGGCCCTGCGCATTGCCGCCGTGGCCGGCACGGTCCTCTTCCTCTTCCTCTACTTCCGCGCCTACTGGCTGCCCGGCGCCAAGGTGCTGTGGATCGTCGCCGCGCTGGTGGCCCTGGGCGCGGTCTTCGCTCCCTTCAACTCCTGGGCGAGCGTGCTCTTCGTCTACGCCGCCAGCTTCCTTGGCAGGGCCGGCCCGCCGCGCCTGGCGGTGCGCGGCCTCGCCCTCCTGCTCGCCGGCATCGCGCTCGAGTCCTGGTGGCTGCGCCTGCCCATGGAGTTCTGGATCCCGGCCGCGCTGTTTTCGCTGCTGATCGGCGGCATCACGATCCACTTCTACGACGCCGAGAAAACCCGCGAGCGGCTGCGCGAGTCGCAGCGCGAAGTCGAGCACCTGGCCCGCATCGCCGAGCGCGAGCGCATCGGCCGCGACCTCCACGACCTGCTCGGCCACACCTTGTCGCTGATCACTCTCAAGGCCGAGCTCGCCGCCCGGCTCGCCGGCAAGGACCCCGCCCGCGCCGAGAGCGAGATGCGCGAGGTCGAGCGCATCTCGCGGCAAGCGCTGCGCGAGGTGCGCAGCGCGGTGGCCGGCTACCGCTCCGAGGGGCTGCAGGCCGAGCTCGCGCGGGCGCGGCTGGCCCTGGAGTCGGCAGGGGTGCGCCAGGAGTACTTCACCATGCCGATCGAGCTGCCGGCGGCGCAAGAGACTGCCCTCGCCCTGGCGCTGCGGGAGGCGGTCACCAACGTCATGCGCCATGCCGGCGCGGCCACGTGCCGCATCACCCTCGAGCAAGCCGCGGGAGTGACCCGCCTGGAGGTCGGCGACGACGGGCGCGGCGGACTCGCTCCCGAGGGCCATGGCCTGCGCGCCATGCGCGAGCGCATCGACGGTCTCGGCGGCCGGCTCGAGCGCCGCGGCGAGGGCGGGACCCGCCTGGTGATCACGCTCCCCGCGGCGGCCGGCCCCGTGCCGGCCTCTGACGCCGCCTCTCCCGCGGTCCCCGAGGCGGTGATGGGGCATGCCGCCGGATAACCGGCCGATGATCCGCGTCCTCCTCGCCGAGGATCAATCGATGGTCCTTGGCGCTCTCGCCGCCCTGCTCGAGCTCGAGCCCGACCTCGAGGTCGTCGCCCGCGCGCGCGACGGCAAGGAAGCGTTGCGCCTCGCCGCGGAGACCAGGCCCGACGTGGTGCTGACCGACATCGAGATGCCCAACGTCACCGGCCTCGAGCTCGCCGACGCCTTGCGCCGGCAGGGGCATCCGGCGCGCGTGATCATCCTCACCACCTTCGCACGCAGCGGCTACCTGCGGCGGGCCCTCGAAGCGGGCGCGGCCGGCTACCTGCTCAAGGACTCGCCGGCCGAGCACCTGGCCGAGGCGGTGCGCCGCGTGCACGCCGGCCTGCGCGCCGTCGATCCCGAGCTCGCCGCCGCGGCCTGGGACGAGCCCGATCCGCTGACCGACCGCGAGCGGCAGGTCCTGCGCCTCGCCGCCGAAGGGCTGTCGACCGCCCGGCTGGCCGCCGAGCTCCATCTCTCCGAAGGCACCGTCCGCAACTACCTCTCCGAAGCCATCACCAAGCTGCACGCCGCCAACCGCACCGAAGCCGCCCGCATCGCCCGCGCCAAGGGATGGCTGTAGCGAGCGGCCTGCGGCGCGATCAGCCGGTGTTCAGGCCGCCTGCGGATCGGGCTGCATGACGCCGAAGACGTTGCCTTCGGAATCCTTGCAGTAGAGCAGCCAGCCAACGCCCGGTATCGGCATCTTGGGGAGAGCGAGGGTGCCGCCGGCAGCCAGGACTCGCGCCAGCGCCTCGTCGACCGAAGGCACTTGGATGGTGCACACGTAGGCGATGACGGCGCTGCCGTCGATCTCGCCGCGGCGCGGGACCAGCCCGCCATTGATCCCCACCTCGTTCTCCGGGCCCGCCTCGATCACCCAGTACTCCGCGGGTCCGGGGAATTTCTTGAAGCGCCACTCGAACGCCGCCTCATAGAAACGGATCGCGCGCTCGGGATCTCCGGCGTGCACCTCGAAATGAACCACCTTGGCCATCGCGCTCCCTCCCATGTTCGGGTTGTGAGGATCGAGACTCGCGACGAGGGATCATACTCTCCGGCCCCTCTCCGCCGCCGGGATAAGCTTGTGAGGTGGCCGCGCAGCCGGACTTCCGCCGGGCTTTTCGCGCCGACCGCGGCGATGCGCGCCGGCGGCTCGATCACGTCCTGTTGCGTCACCTGGCGGACCTGTCGCCGCTCTCGCGCAGCCGCATCCAGGACTGGATCGCGGCGGGGCTGGTGCGGATCAACGGCCTGCCGGCCGCCAAGCCGGCGAGCCGTATCGGAGCGGGCGACGAGGTCGAGGTGGCCTTGCCCGCCGCCGCGCGGCCGGCGCCGCCGCCGCTAGCCGCCCAGGACATCCCGCTCGCGGTGCTCTACGAGGACGCCCATCTGCTCGCCATCGACAAGCCCGCCGGGCTGGTCGTCCATCCCGCCTTCGGCCACCGCGACGGCACCCTGATCAACGCCCTCCTCTGGCGCGCCCGCGGCTGGGACCGGGAGGACGCATGCCGCCCAGGTCTGGTCAACCGCCTGGACCGCGACACCACCGGCGTCGTGCTGGTGATCAAGAGCCGGGCGGCCCACGCCGGCCTGGCGCGGGCCATCAAGTCGCGCTCCCTCGCCAAAGAGTACCTGGCCGTGGTTTACGGCAGGCCCCCCCTGCCGAAGGGCCGCATCGATCTGAACGTCCTGCGCGATCCGCGCGACCGCAGGCGGATGACGACCTCGCGGAGCGAGGGCCGCGCCGCCGCCACTCTCTACGAGCTGCTTGCCGAGTCGTCTTCAGAGAAAGCCGGCCTCGCCCTGCTGCGCTGCCGGCTGGTGACCGGCCGCACTCACCAGATCCGCGTCCACCTCGCGGCGCGGCGCCTGCCCATCGTGGGAGACCCGCTCTACGGCCAGCCGCGCTGGAAGGGCATCGCCGATCCCGCCCTCGCCGCCCTCTGCCGCGACTTCCCCCGGCAAGCCCTCCACGCCAGCCGCCTCCGCCTTCGCCACCCGGTCACCGGCGCCGCCCTGGACCTGGCCGCGCCCCTGCCCCCGGACCTCGACAACCTCTTGGCGGCCGCCGGTCTCAACGGTGAGGTTTGGTTGGGTTTCGGCATGCGAGCGCGCTGACCTTCGCAATCTCCTCGAAGTGGTCGTCGACGTGGAGCAGCTCGGCTTGGGCGTGGATTGCGCTGGCGGCGATGATCAGGTCCGTCGCGGGAACGGTTCGCCCGCGCCGCCGGAGATCGAAGCCGATGCTTGCAGCTAGATCGAGCTCGGCGTCGGTGATGGCGAGCCGGTGGAAGGCCCGGAAGCCCTCGAGGAGCGCGTGCCGCTCGCTCTGATCGGCGGCGAACCCGATGACTTCTACGTAGATGATCCCGTTGACCGCCAGCTCGTCGCCGGCGATCGCGGCGGCGACGGCATCCTGCACGCGAGAGTTGCCTCCCTTTCGGTAGTACTCGATCAGCGCCGAGCTGTCGGCGACGATCATCCCTCTTCTCGCAGCCGCCTTAGCTCTGCCAAGCCGCCCCGCAGGGCGAGCTGACCCCGGTGCGCCAGGGCGCGTGTCAGCCGGCGGCGCCGTACCGCCTCTTCGAGAGCGGTCCGGATCGCCGCGGCGCGCGTCTCGGCGCCAAGCGCCTCCTTGGCTTCCTCTAACAGCTCATCGTCGATCGTGACCGTCATCCGGCTCATGTGCACCTCTCTTGGTCACCAGCATCATACACCAACATAGGTCACCAGACATGAGCACCAAGTAGCGCGCCGGGGACACTACTCGCCGGTGCGCCGCACCTCGACGATGAGGCGCGGGGAGGTGGCGCGGTCCCAGGGCCGGCGGTCATAGTCGCCCCAGAGTGAGACGATCTCAAGGCCCGCCGCGCGGGAGCGCCGTTCGAGCTCGGCGACGGACCATAGACGCGCCTGGAAGGACGCCTCGGCCAGCAGCCGGCCGCCGCGCCGGTACTCGAAGCGCGCCGAGCAGAGGCGGCTGCGGCCAAAGCATCGCCACTCCTCCCGCACTTCGAGCCGCTCACGCTCGCCGTCCTCGCAGCCCTCGCCGCCAAGAGAGCGCTCCATGACCAGCCCCCCGGGCTGGGCGGCCAGTTCCCTTCGTTGCGGCGAGAACCAGGCCGAATCGAGGATGAAGCGGCCGCCAAGGCCCAGGTGCTCGGCTGCCGTGCCCAGGGCAAGATCGCGGTCTTTGCCGCGGACGAGATGGGCGAAGGGATCGTCGACCGCCACCACGAGGTCGAAACGCGCGGCGAGATGCACCCGGCGCATGTCGGCGACCGCCAGCGTAACCCCGCGGAGCCCGGCGAGGCGTCGCCTGGCGCGGGCGATCAGGTCGGGAGAGAGGTCGAGCGCCACGACCTGACGCGCGGCGCGGGCGAGAAACTCGGTCGCCCGTCCGCTGCCGGCGCCCAGCTCGAGGACTCGGCAGCCGGGCGGCTGGCCGGCGGCCCATTCCCAGAATTCGGCGTCGCCGCGGTCGGCGAGCTCGAGGTCGAGATAGGGAGCGACCAGGCGATAGTAGTCTTGCACCTCCCGCCGCAGGGAGGGGCGCCTTCGTCCCGCCGCGCCAGAGGCGGAGGATAGGCGCGCGGCGGCGGGCACGCGCTGCATTGTAGCCCGTCTGCCACTAGAATCCCCGCGTCCCGGTAGTGGGTCATGGGGGCTGCCGATGAGCGAAACCGCGATCCGCAACGTCTCGGACACCGCGCGCTGGGTGGTGCGCCGTGAAGCTTTCCGCGGGATGGCCGGCGTGGCACTCCTGGAAAGGAACTCGAGATGACCGCCGAGAGTCCCAGCCCGCTCCGCCAGCCGGAGATCCCTGACGTCCTCGCCGCGCGCCGCGTCCTCGCCGGGGTGACGCTGCGCACTCCGGTGCTGCGCTCCGAGGCGCTCGACGAGCTCGCCGGCGCGCGGCTGTTCTTCAAGGCCGAGAGCTTGCAGCTCACCGGCTCGTTCAAGGTGCGCGGCGCGTGCAACCGGGTGCGCGCCCTGTCGCCGGCCGAGCTGGCGGCGGGGCTCATCACGGTGAGCGCCGGCAACGCCGCCCTCGGCGCCGCCTACGCGGCGCGCCTGGCGGGGACGCGCATCGTCGTCGTGATGCCGGAACACGCGGTGGCGGAAAAGCTCGCCGCGGTCGCCGCCATGGGGGGCCAGGTCGAAAACCGCGGCATCGCCAGCGGCGCGCAGGCGTTCGCGCGCGCGGCGGAGCTGCAACGCGAGCACGGCTACACCCTGGTGCACCCTTATGACGATCCTTTCGTGGTGGCCGGCGCGGCGACCGCCACCTGGGAGCTGCTCGAGGAGGTTCCCGACCTCGAGGCCCTTGCCGTGCCCGCCTCGGGCGGCGGCCTGCTCTGCGGCGCCCTGCTCGCCGCCAGCGCCCTTGCCCCGGCGGCGCGGACCTACGCGGTCCAGCCGGCCGGCGCCGCCAGCATCGTCCCCTCGCTGGCCGCCGGCGCGCCGACTGCCGCCGAGCGCATCGAAACCGTTGCCGACGGGCTCACGGCTCCCCGGCCGGGAGTCCTCAACTTCGCCATGATCCAGCGCTACCGGCCGGAGGTGGTGACGGTCAGCGACCCGGAGATCCTGGCCGCCATGGGCCGCATCATCCGCACGCTGCGCGTCGTCGTCGAACCCTCAGGCGCCGCCGCTCTCGCCGCCGTCCTGACCCACGGCGCCTTCCGCGGCCGCCGCGTCGGCGTCCTGCTCTCCGGCGGCAATGCCGCACTCGAGCGCATCCGCGAAGTCCTGGCCTGAGTGCTCGCCGACACGGCCAGTGCTTACAGGCGACTGGTCGTGCCGTATGAGAAGATCGGCGCCGTGCACCCGCCGCCCTTCGCCGTTGCTCTCGAGCTTGCCGGTTGGGAGCTCTTGTGGGTTCGCCTGGAAGCGGCGCCCGGCGCCTTCGACTCCGGCCAGGACGCGCACCAGCAGCTGGCGGAGCTGCGCGCTCGAGCGGCCGAGCGCGCCCGCCGCAGGTTCGCGCCGGAGAGCCTGGCGGAGGACCCCACGGTCGCGGCGGTTCGCGCCCTCTTCCGTGCCGCCGGCTGCGATCCCACGCGCTATCGCCCATCTTCGGAGGCCCTGCTCAGGCGGCTCCTCAAGGGCGAGCCGCTTCCCGCGATTCACCCCCTGGTGGACCTCAACAACTGTCTCTCCGTCGAGCTCGCCGTCCCCTGCGCGGTGGCGGCCGAGGGGGCGTTCACACCCCCGGTGACCCTGCGCGCCGGGTCGGCAGGGGAGTCGTTCGAGTCACTGCGCGGCCCGTTCAACCTGGAGGGCAAGCCTCTCCTGGCCGACCGCCAGGGGCCTTTCAGCACTCCCATTTCCGACAGCCAGAGGATCAAGGTCCGCGACGACACCCGGCTCGCCTGGATGGCCGCCTACTTGCCGCGCGGCGTCGTCTCGCCGGAAACCGTGGGAGCCCGCCTCGCCGACCTCCTCCGCCAGGCGCCAGTCGCCACCGTGGAGCTGGCGGCCTCTCGCGCCTGAACGAGCGCAGCGGCACTGGACCGCAAAGCCATGAGTGGTCTGACGTGACGGGCGGGGTCGGTGGCATGGGCCGGGCGGCGCCGCGGGAGAAGGCCAAGGTCGTCACTGCCGACCGTCTGCTGCGTCCGTTGATGGTCCTGACCCTTACGACCGGTGTCATCGATGCGGTCAGTTTCGTGGGCCTTGGGCATGTCTTCACGGCGAACATGACCGGCAACGTCGTTTTCATCGGCTTTGCGCTCGCGGGTGCCGAAAGCGTCTCAGTTGCCCGCTCGCTGGTCGCACTGGTGTCATTCGCCGGCGGCGCGCTGGTGGGCGGACGGCTGGTGAGCGGCGTGGCCTGGAACCCTGTTCGTCACTTCGCGATCACCGCGGCCTCGGAAGCCGTGTTGTTGTCGATCGCCACGGTCGTCGCCTTCAACTGCGCCGTGCCGCCGCCACCGGCGATCGCGTACGCGCTGATTACGCTGACGGCCATCGCAATGGGATTGCGGAATGCCATCGTGCGTAAGCTCGGCGTCCCGGATGTCACCACGACCGTTCTCACGCTCACGCTCACCGGATTGGCGGCCGATTCCTCGGTGGCGGGAGGCGACAACGTTCGCAGCGGACGCCGGGTTCTCTCCGTCGTGGCCATGTTGGGAGGAGCCCTTCTCGGGACGCTGTTGCTGCGCCAATGGGGCTTCGCGCCCCCTCTTGCGGTCGCCGCATTCCTCGCCGGGGCCGTGGCGGTCCATGCGTTTTTCCGGAGGAAGTAGCTAGCCCGCATTTCTCAAGCCCGGGCCGATTTTGGCTGAGCGGTGGCGAGCTGCCGATGAGACGCGGCCGTCAAGGCGAGAAACCCGACTCCGTGGGGGAAATGAGAGCAGCCGCTGACGGTAACCGAGCGCAAGTTGGT
>DASZZM010000085.1:0-3360 GCA_035544895.1 Thermoanaerobaculia bacterium | reverse complement strand
GGTGCCGCAGCGGGCGGTGGCGCGGCTGGTGTTGGGGAGCAACTACGTCGCGTTGGGTCCGGCCGACCGGGTGGCGTGCGTGTCCAACGTCAGTTTCGATGCGGTGACCTTCGAGGTCTGGGGTGCGCTGGTCAACGGCGGGGCGGTGGTGGTGATCGAGCGCGAGGTGTTGCTGTCGCCGGTGCGGTTTGCCGAGCGTCTGCGCGAGGAGCGGGTGACGGCGATGTTTCTGACCGCGGCGCTGTTCGATCAGGTGGTGCGGCAGGAGCCGGCGGCGTTCTATCCGGTGCGCGATTTGCTGGTGGGGGGCGACGCGCTGGATCCGGTGACGGTGGGGCGGGCGCTGTCGGAGGGTCCTCCGGAGCGTCTGCTCAACGGGTATGGACCGACCGAGAGCACGACGTTTGCGGTGTGGTGGGAGGTGCGGGAGGTGGCGGTGGGGGCGCTGTCGGTGCCGATCGGGCGGCCGTTGTCGAACACCACGGCCTACGTGGTGGAGTCGGCAGGGGAGCTGGCGGCGCTGGATCAGGTTGGGGAGCTGTGGTTGGGCGGCGAGGGGCTGGCGCGGGGGTATGTGAACCGGCCGGAGCTGACGGCCGAGAGGTTCGTGCCGGACGGGTGGAGCGGGGAGGCGGGAGGGCGGCTGTACCGGACGGGAGACCTGGCGCGGCGGCGGCGGGACGGGGTGCTCGACTGCCTGGGTCGGATCGACGAGCAGGTCAAGATCCGGGGTTTCCGTGTCGAGCCCGGAGAGGTGGAGGCGGTGCTGGCGGCCTGCCCCGGCGTGCAGCAGTGCGCGGTGGTGGTGAACCGCCCGCCGGGAAGGGACCCGGCGCAGCTGGTGGCCTACGTGGTGGCGGCGCCGGGGTCGGGCCTGCGCGAAGCGGCGGTGCGCGACTACTTGCGGCAGTCGCTGCCCGACTACATGGTGCCGGCGGCGTATCTGTTCCTGGAGTCGCTGCCCCTGACTCCCAACGGCAAGCTCGACCGCGGGGCGCTGCCGGCGCCCGAGGGGACGCCGGGCCGGGACGAAGGGTACCTGGCTCCGCGCGACCCGGTCGAGGGACTGCTGGCCGGGATCTGGGAGGAGCTGCTGGGACGGGAGCGGGTGGGGATGGAAGACGACTTCTTCGCCCTCGGCGGACACTCGCTGCTGGCCACCCAGGTGGTCTCGCGGGTGCGCGAGACCTTCGGCGTCGAGCTGCCGGTCTACGACCTGTTCGAGCGGCCGACCATCGCGCGGCTGGCCAAGGCGCTCAATCCGCTGCTGCTGGAGCGCGCCGCGGTGAGCGAGCTGCCGCCGATCGAGCCCGTGCCGCGGCCGGCGGACGGGGAGCTGCCGCTCTCCTTTGCCCAGCAGCGGCTGTGGTTCATCGATCAGCTCGAGCCGGGCAACCCGCTTTACAACATGCCGTGGGCGGCGCGGCTCACCGGCGAGCTCGACGCCGGCCGGCTGCGCCGCGCGCTGGCGGAAGTGGTGCGGCGGCACGAGGCGCTGCGCACGACCTTTGCGCCCGCGCCGCGCGGCCCGGTGTCGCGGGTGCTGCCGAGCCAGCCGATGGCTCTGCCGGCGGTTGCGCTCGAAGCCCTGCCGGAGAGCGCGGCGGCGGCCGAGATCCAGCGCCTGGGAATGGCGGAGCTGCTGCGCGCCTTCGACCTGGCGCGCGGCCCGCTGCTGCGCGCCATCCTGCTGCGCCTGGGCGCGCGCGAGCACGTGCTGATCGCCGTGATGCACCACATCGTGACGGACGGCTGGTCGATGGGGGTTCTGCAGAGCGAGATCGGCCTTCTCTACGGAGCGTTCTCTCGCGCGCAAGGCTCGCCGCTGGCGGAGCTGCCGATCCAGTACGCGGACTTCGCCATGTGGCAGCGCGCATGGTTGCAGGGCGAGGTGCTGGCGGGGCAGCTCGCCTACTGGCGCGACGAGCTGGCCGGGGCGCCGCTGCGGCTGGAGCTGCCGGCGGACCGTCCGCGGCTGCCTTCGCCCAGCCACCGCGGCGGGGCGCTTCCGGCCAGCCTGTCCGTGGCGTTGACGCGCGAGCTGGCGGCGTTTTCGCGGCGCGAGGGAGTGACGCCGTTCATGACCTTGCTGGCGGCGTTCGGCGTGCTTCTGGGCCGGCTGGCCAGCCAGGAGGACGTGCTGGTGGGAAGCCCGATCGCCAACCGCACGCGGCGTGAGATCGAGGAGCTGATCGGGTTTTTCGTCAACACCCTGGTCTTGCGGGTGGATCTCGGCGGTGTGCCGCGGCCGAGCTTCCGGGATCTCCTGGGGCGGGTGCGGCGGGCGGCGCTGGGGGCGTACGCCCACCAGGACCTGCCCTTCGAGCGGCTGGTCGAGGAGCTGGTCACCGACCGCCGAGGCGGCTACCCGCCGCTCGTCCAGGCGGTGTTCGCCCTGCAGAACGCCCCGGTCGAAGCGCTGGAGCTGGCCGGTCTGACGCTCAATCCGGTCATTATCGAGAACGGGCTGGCGAGGTTCGACCTCACCCTGATGTTGACCGATAGCGCCTCGGGCTTCTTGGGAGTGTTGGAGTACGACGCGGCGCTGTTCGACCGCACGACGGCCGAGCGTCTGCTCGCCCGTTTCGCGGGTCTGCTGGAGAGCGCGCTGGGCGAGCCGGACCGGCAGGTGGGTGAGCTCGGCCTGCTGCTGGCCGGCGAGCGTGCGCAGCTTGGCCGGGAGTGGAACGACAGCGCGAGCCTGTATCCGCGCGAGGCAGGGCTGGGCGAGCTATTCGGGCAGTGGGCGCGGGTGCAGCCGCAGGCGCCAGCAGTGGAGGAGTCAGGGGAGGTGTGGAGCTACGGTCGGCTGGAGGCGGAGTCGAACCGTCTGGCCAGGTACCTGCGCTCGCTGGGGGTGGAGGGGGAGGTGCGGGTGGGTGTGGCGATGGAGCGTTCGGCGGCGCTGGTGGTGGCGCTGCTGGCGGTGGTCAAGGCGGGAGGGGCCTACGTGCCGCTCGACGCGAGCTATCCGGACGAGCGGTTGCGGTTCATGCTGGCCGATTCGGGGGCCGCGGTGGTCCTGGTGCACGGCCGGACGCGGCAGCGGCTGGCGGATCTGGCGGCCGGGGCGCCGCCCTGGCGGCTGGTGTGCGTGGACTGCGACCGCGAGGCGATCGCGGCGTCTTCCATGCTGGCGCCGCCCGGGGCGGGCGGGGGCGAGCGGCTGGCCTACGTGATGTACACGTCGGGCTCGACGGGGCGGCCCAAGGGTGTGGCGGTGCCGCAGCGGGCGGTGGCGCGGCTGGTGTTGGGGAGCAACTACGTCGCGTTGGGTCCGGCCGACCGGGTGGCGTGCGTGTCCAACGTCAGTTTCGATGCGGTGACCTTCGAGGTCTGGGGTGCGCTGGTCAACGGCGG
>DASZZM010000084.1:0-53832 GCA_035544895.1 Thermoanaerobaculia bacterium | reverse complement strand
GGCGGTCTGCGGCAGGTTGCCGTTGACGATGATGTCGCGCAGGTTGATCGACTGCACGTCATACCCGGTCAGGTAGACGTTGAAGTCGAGCACCGGCACCGACAGGTCCGACCAGACCACCACGTGGGCCAGGACGGCGGTGGCCGAGGCGTTGTTGATCGAGAAGAGGGTGGTCAACCCGTTGGGGTTGTTGAGGTCCACTTCGAAGTACGGCAGCAGCAGAGTCGCCGCCGGCACGGCATCGGTGGCGCAGATGACCGCCGACGCAGGTGTCGCCGCCAGCGCCAGCAGGCCCGCCAGCGTGAGACTGAGTACGGTTTTCTTCATGTCAAACATCCTCCCCCGGTTGACGTCATTTATTGAAGCAGCTGTGGACTCACAGCAGTTTTTAATACGAGAATCCTGCTCCTTCCGAGTCAACGTCACCTCAAGGCTCAGCCGCGATTGACGCGCAGTCTAGGGCCTTCGGCCCGGCAGGTCAATATGAAGCCCGGAAGGGAGTGCCGCCAATGGCGGGAGCGGGGGCCGGCCCCTCGCGACGCGGAGGCATGAGAAGTGCGGGCTAGCCGGGCGGCGGCGCCTTGGCGGCGAGCGCGATCGGCAGGAAGCGCGGCGCCGAGACCTCGCTCCTGGCCGCCACGCGCAGCACCAGGCCGGAGCCGCCGGCGGTGGCGGCGCAGCCGGAGAGGAGCACCCAGGTGTCGCGGCGCGGCACCAGAACCTGGCTGACGGGAAGGCGGTCGCCGTTCTTGCTGCGCACCTCGCTGGCAGCCTCGGCGACGAGGAGCCAGCGGCCATCCTGCTCGAGGCGGGCCAGCAGCACTCTCTCCTCCGCCGGGTTGCGGCGGTCGAACCAGACGAGCTGCAGCGAGCCGCGATGGTCCCCGAAGGGCAGATCGACGCCATAGTCGGAGCCTTGACGCCACATCCCGACCGTGTCGCTCCCCCACGGCGTCCAGGTGGAGCGGCGCCAGCCCTTGCCGGAATCGGCCGACAGGTAGACGACCCCGTCGGCGGACACGTACGCCGCCGAGGTGCCGGTCAGGGCCAGGACCTGGCCGCGCCGGTTGGGCGGCAGGTCGGGCAGTCCCGTCACCCACGTCGAGGGCCGGCCGGAGGCCGAGAACAGCGCCGTGCCGCTAACTACGCCGTCGCGCCGCTGTGGCGCCGGCAGCGCCTGGGGCTGGCCGACGGCCGCCGTGGCAATGCCTCCCTTGGCCTTCCACTGCCGGTCCTCGAGACGGAAGCCCCAGGCCTTGACCTGTCCGGCCTGGTCGCCGGCGGCATGGACGAGCAGCCAGGCGCCGCCGGCGTTGTCGTAGGTGGCCGCCAGGGTGCTGGCGGTGGGGACCGCCAGCGGATCGCCCACCGGCTCCCAGGTGCCGTCGCTCCAGCGGATCGCCTGCACGCAGCCGCTGCCGCAGGGCACCGCGGCGAGGATCGGCCCCGGCCCGACGGAGCCGCCGAAACGCCCGGCCATCGGGTCGGGATGGGCGCGCGCCAGGCTGGCCGCTCCGTCGAGCTCCACCACCCAGGCAGGGCCACCTTGGCGGGCCGCCGGCACGGAGAAGAGCATCCGGCCGGAATCGGTGTCCATGCCGATCAGGGTCACCGCGGTCGTGGCGTCGCAGATGGGGACCGGTGCCGGTGACGACGGGCTGGCCAGCGCGGCCACCAGGGCGAGCGCGGCGCGTAGCAGGCTGATCATGGCTGGTTGGTCTCCTCGGGAGCGGGGGCCGGGCCCGCCCCCCGTCCGGGGGCACTGCCGATCACCCGCGCCGGAACGCCGGCCACGGTGGCGCCGGCGGGCACGTCGTCGAGGACGACCGAGCCGGCGGCGATGGTCGCGTCGTCGCCGATCGCGATCTTGCCGAGCACGATCGCGCCGGCGCCGATGGTGACGCGGTCGCCGACCCGCGGGTAGTCGAGCTCATCGAAGCGCGCTTCGCCGAGGGTGACTCCGTGGAGCAGCGTGCAGTCCTCGCCGATGACCGTGTAGCCGCCCACCACCAGGCCCACCCCGTGGGCGATGATGCAGCCGCCGCCGATCTCGGCCCGGGGCAGGATGTCGACGCCGCAGGCGCCGATCGCCCAGCGCCGGCAGATCGCGGGCAGCACCGGTATCCGCCGGGTCGCCAGGGCATGGCCCAAGCGGTATACGGCCAGCGCCTGGAACCCCGAGTCGAACAGCAAGGCATCGAAGAGGGCCAGCCAGAAGCCGCGCCCCTTGACCTCGCGCAGACGCCGCAGGTCGCGTGCCAGGCGGGGCCACAAGGGCGCCGGCGCCGTGCGAGGAGCCGGTGGCGGATTCATCCGGCAGGCCCGCCGCGGCGCAGAGCGCTGAGCAGTCCGAGCCGCGGCAGCCGGCTCCAGTTGCGGTAGGCGCCGCTCGCCTTGAGCAGGAGCTCGAAGCGGCTCTCCCGTGGATGAACGATCAGCCGCGGCAGGGCGTGCAGGTCGTCCGCATCGGCTCCGGGAAATCCGTGGATCGCCGCGGCGGCGAGATAGCCGGCAGCGCGCGCCGCCTGCGCGGCCCTGCCATCGACGCGGCCGTAGGGATAGCAGAAAGTGTAGACGGCCTCGCCGAGCGCCGACGCCAGCTCGTCGCGCGACCCCGCTACCTCGTCGCGCAGCTCCGCCTCGCTGCAGAGGGTCGTGTCGCGGTGGCGGCGGCCGTGCGAGCCGACCTCGATTCCCGCCCGGGCGAGCTGGCGCAGCGCGGCGTCGTCGAGGAGCTCTTCGCGGCGCTCGGTGTGGCGCGGCTCAGGTGGTGGATCAGGGAGCGTGGCGTTGGGACGATCCCAGCGGTTGGTGCCTCCGAGCTCGCCGCTTACCACGAAGAGGGTGGCGGTCATGCCCCGCGCCGCCAGCTCCGGCATGGCGTGGTCGCGAAAGCAGCGGCAGCCGTCGTCGAAAGTCAGGACCACGGTGCGGCGCGGCAGGCGGCGGCCGGCGAGGGCTCGCCGCGCCGCCGCGGCGAGCGGCCAGGTGCGGTAGCCGCGGCTGGCCAGCGCGTCGAGCATGGCCGCGAAGTCGCCGCGGTCGACATAGCTGCCGGGATGAAGCGGCGGCGGATCGAGCTCCCGCGCCGCGGGCTCGACGTGGTGGAACATCAGGACTGAGGCGCCAAGCCGGCTCATGATTTCGCCCTGCGCCGCGGCGCCTCCGTGGCGACTTCCGCCAGCAGCTCGGCGTAGGCGCGCACCGTGGCCGCGATCGGGAACCGCTCGGCCTGCCGCCGCGGCACCTCGCCCCAGTCGCGCGTCAGCGCGTCGCCAAGCGCGTCGGAATAAGAGCGCGTGTCGGCGGGCGCGCAGAACAACCCGGCCGCGCCGATCACCTCGCGACGCACCGGATCGTCGGGCGCCACCACTGGCAGGCCGCACGCCATCGCCTCGAGGTACGCCAGGCCGAAAGACTCCGTGCGCGAAGGTAGCGTAAAGCAATCGGCGGCGGCGTACCAACCCGGCATGGCGTCGCGCCGCACGGCGCGCCGCAGGTATCGTCCGGGCCCCAGCCGCGCCGCCGCCAAGCGATCGACGCTGGCCCCGGCGGGGCCGTCGCCGAGAACGACCAGGCTGGCCGCGCCGCTCGTCTCGGCGAGGCGGGCGACCGCCTCGACCGCCAGGCAGACCTGCTTGTGCGCGTCGACCGCGCCCGCGCAGAGGATCACCGGACGCGGCAGCTCGAGCTCCACCGGCGCGGCCGTCGGCGTGAAGAGAGCCAGGTCGACGCCGTGCGGAATGACCACCGCGCGCGCGCGGGGCGCCCGCCGATGGATCGCGCGCGCCGCGGCGGCGGTGAACGCCACCACGCGATTCGGGCGCTGGCGGGCAAACGCGCCCTCCCACTTGGGGTCCGCGCCGTGCGCGACGTCCACCCACGGCACCCCGCGCAGCCGCCGCAACAGCCGGCACAGCCAGGCCCCGACCAGCCCACCTTCCATCACGATGACGTCGTAACCGCCGCGCCACAGCTCCGGCAGCGCCGACAGCGCCGCGCTGTACCACTCGAGGCTCAGCGGGTCGAGGAACAGGGTGTCGAGGGTCTTCCTGCCCCAGCGGGTCGCCGAATAGACGGCATTGACCAGCTTCTGCCCGCGCGGCAGAGCTCGGATGCGGCGGTGCGGCACCGGGGCCGCTCCCCGGCACAGCAGGGTGACGGCGAAGCCGTGGTCGCGGGCGAGGGCGGCGCACAGCTCGACCACGAAGGCTTCGGCGCCGCGCTCCACCTCCCCGACCCCGGGCATGACGAAGGCGACGCGCAACGGCGGCTCCCGCGGATGACCGGTGTCCCGCTGGGCCACTAGATCGCAACAGGCTGCCCCGCGGCGGACGGGGCGAAGAAGGCACGGAAGGGGGTGTGGAAGCGGCGGACGTAGACCGCGGCGGCGAGCCCGGCGGCGGCGAGCGAGGCGGCCAGGCGTCCCCAGGTGGCCGGCGGGAGCAGCCAGGCCACGGCCAGGAAGAACGGCAGGGGCACGAGGTAGACGAAGAGCAGGTCGCCCGCCAGCCGCCAGAACTCGGCGCCGCAGATGCGCTGGACCCGCCAGGTCATCAGCAGGTTGCCGAGCAGGAGGTAGTTGGCCCAGGCCATGCCGGCGGCGCCCTGGCGCTGGGTGAGGAGCGCGCCGAAGACCACCAGCGAGGCGAGGTTCAATACCACCACCGCAAACCATCCCCGGTCCTGGCCTTCGACTTTGAGCAGCTCGCCGCCGAGGCGGGAGAACGGGTCGGTGAGCGGCACGAAACAGAGGATCTTCAGCATTGGCACCGCCGGCCGCCAGTTGCTGCCGATCAGGATACGCAGCAGCACCACCTCGGCGTTGAAGAACAAGAAATAGGCGGCGAGGGTCTCCAGGGCGAGGATGGTGACCGTGCCGATGCGGTAGGCGCCGAGGAAGCGTTCGCGCTCTCCCCGGTACTCGACCAGGGCCGGGTACAGCACCCGCGCCACCGCCGGCAGGACCAGCTCCTGCAGGCGGAATCCCCACTCGCGCGCCTTGCCATACTGGCCCACCCAGAAGGGGCCGCGGGCCGGCCCGAGGATCGAGCCGACGATGAAAGCGGCCACGTACGGCATCGGCAGGGCGGCGAGCGCGATGAAGAACAGGTAGATGCTGCGGCCGATCAGGCCGGGAACCTGGCGCAGGTCCAGCTCGAACGGCATGCGTCCCCAGGCACGCCGCCACAGCAGGCCGGCAAAAAGCGCGGCGCCGGCGAGCTGGCCGGCCACCAGGCTCCAGACTCCCCATCCGGCGACGGCGAGCGCGATCGACACCAGCCCGATCGCCAGCCCGCGCGCGATCTCCGGCGCGACCAGGCGGCCCACCTCGAGCTCGCGCTCGAAGTAGATCCTGGGCACGACCGCGAGCCCGTCGAGCAGCACGTACAGGGCGTAGACCCGCAGCACCGCCGGCAGCGCCGGATCGAGGCCGGCCGCGAGCGGCGCGCCAAGCGCCAGCACGCCGGTGAGCAGCAGGCCCGCGCCGGCCACCCAGGCGAACACGCTGCCGTAAAGGCGGGCGTCGTCGCGCACCAGCTGGTAGGGAAGCCCGAGATCGCGGACGATGCCGGCGACGAGCACGATGCCGAGAGCCAGGGCGAAGGTGCCATGGCCACTGGGCAGGATGAGGCGGGCGAGGACCAGGTCCCCGGCGGCGCGGATCAGCGTGCGCCCCAGCTGGCTGCTATAGGCGGCCAGGGTGGAGCGGAGAAAGCGGCGCTCAGGGGCTCTCAAAACGGGGGCATTGTGCCACAGGGGTGTCCTGGCAGAGAACTTGCTATTACCGGCCTATAGCACGGCGGACGTCGCGGCGTCCAGGCGCCGGAAACGGGGTGGGGGAGGTCCGGGCGCTCCGGCTCTTCCTGCACCCTGGCAGGCGCAACGAGTGCAAAAGGAGGCTGTCGATGTTCCTCATCATCGCTCTGGTTTTGCTCGTTTTGTGGGCGCTCGGCTTCTTCGCGTTCCACGTCGCGGGTGGCTTGATCCATCTGCTGCTGATCATCGCGATCGTAGTGGGCCTGGTCCACCTCTTCCAGGGAAGACGATCCGTCTGACCCGCGCTCGCCGGCAGGCGATCATCCTGCCTGCGCCGGCCGGCGAGTCGATTACACGACGAACATCCCGATCGCCGCCGCGAACATCAGCAGCGTGGTCGCGGCGACCGCCAGGCGGCCCAGCCGGGAGCTGGGCTGTCCGTGCATGAGCTCGCGGTCCGAGGCCACGATCAAGATGCCGACCAGCAGGAACGGTGCGAGCACACCGTTGATCACCGCGGTCCAGAACAGCGCCTTGATCGGGTTGACGTGGGCAAAATCGAGGCCAATGCCCGCCGCGGTGGCCAGCCCCACCACGACATAGAAGCGGCGCGCGCCGGCCGCTTTCTCGTCGAGGCCCTGCCTCCACTGGAAAGTCTCGGCGAAGGCGTAGGCGGCGGAGCCGGCCAGAGTAGGGATGGCGAGGAAGCCGACTCCCAGGATGCCCACCGTGTACAGCGTCGCGGCGAGGCCGCCGGCCAGGGGGCGCAGGGCCTCGGCGGCCTGGCGCGAAGTCTCGACGTTGACCAGCCCGTGGACGTGCAGGGTCTGCGCCGTGGTCAGGATGATGAAGAACATCACGATGTTGGAAAAGAACGTCCCGACGCCGACGTCGATCTTGCGGTCGACGATCTCGCGCGAGCTGGCGCCGCGCCGCTGCACCAGCATCCGCCGCCCCTTGGCCTTCTCTTCCTCGACTTCCTGCGAGGCTTGCCAGAAGAACAGGTAGGGGCTGATGGTCGTCCCCAGGATCGCCACCAGAGTGGACCAGCCGGCGTGGCCCCGCGGCCAGGAGGGGATGAAGGCGTCATGGAGGACCGCCAGCCACGGCGGGTGGACCAGGAACGCCGTCAGCACGTAGGCGAAAAGCGCCAGGGCCAGCCACTTGAGAGTCGAGGCGATCTGGTAGTAGCGCAGATAGATCATCGCCACCGCGATGCCGGCGCCGAATAGCACGACGCAGAGGTGCGAGTTGATGCCGGTGAGCATCTCGGCCGCGTCGGCCATGCCCTCGAGGTCCGCGCCGATGTTGATCGTGTTCGCCGCCAGCAGGGCCGCGGCCGCGATCACCACCAGCGGCCGTGGGAACTTCTTTTCGAGCGCGCCGGCCAAGCCCTCTCCCGTCACCATGCCGATGCGGGCGCACATCATCTGGACCGCGGCCATCAACGGCCAGGTCAGCATGGCGGTCCACAGCATGGTGCGGCCGAGCTGCGCCCCGGCAACCGAGTAGGTGGCCACCCCCGAGGGGTCGTCGTCCGCGGCGCCGGTGATGAGACCCGGTCCGAGGGCCGAGAAGACCCGCCGCACCAGGCCGACCTGGCGGCTGTCCTTCCTCGGCGCAGGCTTGCCCATCGATGTTGCTCGGCAGGGAGTCTGGCGGGGTGGTGATCGATCGCGGGCGGGTCTTGGTCTACCGGTGGCTCGACGCCAGACGATTATAGCCGGTCAATCGTTCGTTCAATCGTCGGGCCAGGTGTCGAGAACCGAGCGATACCAGGCGCGGCGAAAGGCGACGACGCCGGGAAGGGCACGCCAGCAAGCCAGCAGCGAGGGGTGGCGCAGGAAGACGGCCAGGGAGCCGGTCACCGACTTGAGCGGTGCCGCGAGGCGCAGCCGGCGGCGGCTGGCCCACGAAGGGCCGGTGCCGAAGACCTCGGGGTGAAGGGCGCGGAAGCGGTGGAAGTGGGACCCGTACCAGGCGGCATGGGCGGCGAGCTCGCGGCGGCTGGCACGGACCGCCGCGTGCTCGACCACGGCCCCCGGCACCCAGGCCGTGGTGAGCCCGGCGGCGCGGGCGCGCAGCACCCAGTCGTGGTCCTCGCTGGTGGTCAGCCCTTCGTCGAAGGGCCCGACTCGCTCCCACGCCTCGCGCCGCATCGCCAGGTTGAGGCTGCCCAGCGGCCCGCGGCTGTCGTGCGCCGCCGGCCGGTCGGGCAGCAGCTCATGAAAAGAGGCGATGTTGTCCGCCAGCGCCCAGCGGCCGGTCTCTCGGCGCGTCCGCGGGAAGCTCACCGCGCCGCCCGCCACCGGCGCGGCGTCGAGGGCCGCCGAGAGCCGCGCCAGCCAGCCCGGCGCCGGCCGGCAGTCGGCGTCGGTGAACAGCAGCCGCTCGCCCCGTGACGCCGCCACCCCGCGGTTGCGCGCCGCCGCAGGGTTGAGCCCCCGGGCCGTCTCGAGGAAGCGTACCGTCCCATCGCGCGGCACCTGCCCCGGCCCGTCGCGCCCGACCACCAGCACCTCGACCCCTGGGCCGGGCGCCCCTTGCCCGCGCAGCGCCGCCAGCGTGCGGTCCACCAGCTCCGCGTCGAGGTCGGGGATGATCACGCTGGTCCGCATGGGCCGATGTTACAGTCCCGGGCAATGCGACGCTGGACCATCCGCATCGCGGCAGCGCTCCTCTTGGTGGCGGCCGGGGTGGCGCTACGCCTGACCGTTTTCGCTCCCGCGGCGGTGCCGGTGCGGGCGGCGCGGGTGGGGTGGGGGCGGGTCGAGGAGACTGTGGCCAACTCGCGCGCCGGCACGGTCAAGGCGCGCCGCCGCGCCCAGCTCTCGCCGGAGATCGGCGGACGGGTGATCGCGGTGCCCCACCGCGAGGGAGAGCGGGTGGCGGCGGGCGAGGTGGTGCTGCGCCTCGACCCCAGCGTGTACGAGGCGCGCCTGGCCCTCGCCCGCCGCGAGGTGGCGGCCGCCGAGGCGGGCCGCTCCCAGGCTTGCCTCGGCGCCCAGCGCGCCGCCCGCGAGCGCGACCGGCTGGCACGGCTGGCCGCCCAGGGAATCGTCTCCCCCGATGCCTTCGACGCGGCCACCACCTCGGCGGCGACCAGCGCCGCGGCCTGCCTGGCGGCGCGGGCAGGGGTCGAGCAAGGCCGCGCTTCGGTCGACGTCGCGCAGCGGCAGCTCAACCAGACAGTGCTGCGCGCCCCCTTCGCCGGCGTGGTGGCGAGCGTCGCCACCGAGATCGGCGAGTTCACCACCCCTTCGCCGCCCGGGCTGCCGATCCCGGCCATCATCGACATCCTCGATCCGGCATCGCTCTACGTCAGCGCGCCCATGGACGAGGTCGACTCGGCGCGCATCCAGGCCGGCCAGCCGGCGCGCGTGACTCTCGACGCCTACCGCGGGCGCAGCTTCGCCGGCCGCGTGCTCCGCGTCGCCCCCTACGTGCTCGACCGCGAGGAGCAGAACCGCACCATGGCGATCGAGGTGACGATCGCCGTGCCGGCCGGCGTGCGCCTCCTGCCCGGCACCTCGGCCGACGTGGAGGTCATCCTGGCCGCGCGGGGCCGCGCACTGCGCATCCCCAGCGCCGCGTTGCTCGAAGGCAGCAGGGTGCTGCGCGTCGAGGGCGGCCGCCTCGCCTTGCGGCCGGTGCACGCCGGCACCAGGAACTGGGACTGGACCGAGGTACTGGATGGCTTGGCGCCGGGCGACCTGGTGGTGGTCTCGCTCGACCGGCCGGAGGTCCGGGATGGCGCGCGCGTGCGCGTCGTCCAGATCCAGGCCGCATCGTGATCCGGCTCGAAGGGGTATCGCGCACCTATCAGCTCGGCGGCAGGCCGGTGCACGCCCTGGTCGAGGTCAGCGAGCACATCCGGTCCGGCGAGCACGTGGCGGTCATGGGCCGCTCGGGGTCGGGCAAGTCCACCCTGCTCAACCTCCTGGGCTGTCTCGACCGTCCCGACAGCGGCTCGTACTGGCTGGAGGGGCGCGAGGTCGGCTCCCTCGACGACCGTGCGCTGACCGAGATCCGCCGCCACCGGATCGGCTTCGTCTTCCAGTCCTTCCAGCTCGTGGCGCGGCTCTCCGCACTCGACAACGTCGAGCTCCCCATGGTCTTTGCCGGAGTGCCGCGCGGCGAGCGCCGTGCACGGGCCGCGGCGGCGCTCGCCTCGGTCGAGCTCGCCGATCGTTCCGACCACCGTCCCGACCAGCTCTCGGGCGGCGAGCGGCAGCGCGTGGCGCTGGCCCGCGCCACCATCATGCGCCCGCGCCTTCTACTCGCCGACGAGCCGACCGGCAACCTCGACCTGGCCTCCGGCGCCCAGATTCTCGACCTGCTCGGCCGCCTCAACGCCGGCGGCATCACGTTGGTGGTGGTCACCCACGACCCGCTGGTGGCGCGCCGCGCCGGCCGGGTGATCGTCCTCGTCGACGGGCGCATTGCCCGCCGCCTCGCCAGCTCCGAGGTGGGCGGCGCGGCCGACCTGTTCACGGCGCCCGCCCCGGCGAAGTGAGGCTGCGGTGCAGGAAACGAGTCTCTTAACTCTATACTATAGAGTAAGTTGCGAGGTGAAGGTGAAGAAGTAGTAGGCCCTGGGGGAGCGCCGGGGAAGCGCGCGGAAGACAACGAAGGCGTGGTGCAGACAATGAGAGCGTAGCTGAGAGCCCGACTGGCCGCCATCGCCGTAGAAGCGCCTGAGAATCACGGGGTCGCTAGTTCGATTCCGGCACTGGGTCACCAAGATAAAGCTAATGACATCAACGACTTAGATGATCTCTGCTCTTGATTCTCTTGCGGGTAATCATCCAGGTAAGGCGAGTCTAGATGACGTTAGCCTCTTCCCGACTCTTGCGATACGATAAAGAAGTTGCGAATTGGTCTTGAGGACGACAGCGCTTGCATCTCGACGAATTCAAGCTTGAGGCCATCATCTTCGAGCTCCGATATGCGCCTGCATACTTGTTCTGGGATCGTGCAGGTTCGCTCTGGAAGCAAATGGTCGACCGTCACCCGACGCTGCAAGTAAAGGAAGCTCAGCCGGGGAAGACAGTGTTCCTGCTAGAGAACCGCGCAGAGCTGGAAGTGACTATGAGTTCTCTGCGAGTAGTTGCACAGTACCCAGACAAGCTAGATGAGTTCTCCTCTCTCGTATCTGGCCTCACGGCTTGTTCGTTCGAGACCTTGGAGATCGCGTCACTCGACCGAATCGGACTAAGATCTCTCTACTTCAAGGCATTCCGCTCAAAATCCGAGGTGGCAGCTGCCCTGGCAGCTTGCCCCCTGTTCGCGATCCCTCAAGAGAAATACTACGATGGGAATCCCAGAGGGCTTGAAGCGGCCTACCGCTTTGAGGGCCAGGCATCCCTGGTCACCATGCGCCTCCGAGGCGAAGGTAGGAGGATAGACTTCGACCCGCCGCGAGGCTTATCGCAACTCCGGCCCCTCCATGAAGAAACGGAGGGTGTTACCCTCGACGTTGACTGTGCCTCGTCAGTGACTATTCCAGTAAGCCAGTTCCATGCGACCGAGTGGATTTCTCAGTGGCATCACATCGTTCGGCGGGACTCTAAGAAAATGTTGGAGGGGACTCGATGACCAGTGTGCATGGGAGGTTGCTCCCCTTCAGGCAACCGAACGAGGTGCCGACCTATGCGATTAAAGACACCGAGCCGCTCGTGCCCAAGGTTGTTGTCAAGTCAGTGACCGATGGAGGGTCCCCCGCCGTCGGGCCTGACTTGGAGGCGGTCGAGTTGCGTAGTATCTATCCTAACCTTGAGGAGAATACTTCCCTGCTTGGTCAGGCGCTGGCACTTCTAGAGTCCGCCATCTCGCATCTGCGAGAGGCCTTGGCAAAGCGCGCAGCCAGCGAGTTTGTCGAGGCCGACGACGAGTTGCTTCACGTGCGGGTAAAGCTTCGTAAACTCTTCGCTCTTCGTCAGCTGGGCAATGGCTTCGCTGCCCTCGTCAACGCGCTGTACTTCTGTATTGCTAACGAATCGGATGAGCCGTTTGAAGAGGCGCAGCTTCGACTTCTACTTCGAAACTTGACGCAGCTCTCTCGGCAGCCCTTTCCGTCATTTGAGGAGGCCCTATCCTCAATCGAGGCGCTTGAGGAGATTGGCTTTCAAGTGGAGCCTTCGATTCTCGAGCTTCTCGTTCCCTAGCAATGAGATGCCTCATCGAGACCACGGTCCTAGCTGACATCCTCCTAAAACGCTCGTCAGCGCAGGGGAAGGCCGCCGTAAAGGCTCTTGAAGGCTTTTCGGACAGACTTCTACCCGTCTACGCAATAAAGGAATTTAAGAAAGGGCCGCTGCGGTATTTCGCATGGGCACACAATCGGCTGGCAGAAGGGCGTAAATTTTCTACATTCATGGCAGCCTTGCATAGACTTTCACGAACGCCTCAACGGTACATGACCTCAACTTCACTTGAAGCAATCCGCGATGCGAGTGAGACGGCACTGTCCGTGGACGCTGACACCTTCGTAGAGGGGGCTGCAGCGTCTAGCGCCGATGAGATTGTCGCCGAAAGGCTACGGTTTGCGCTGAAGGTGCGGATTGAGCTTGCCTGGAGGCGTAGGCGAAAGATCGCTACACAGGTAATCGAACCGTTATCGTGCTATCGCGAACATGCCCCTCGGCTAACTGATGAAGGCTTATATGAAGTGAGTCCCGTTCGCTGCAATCCTCCGAAGGAGTGCTCTCTAGGTGACCGACTGCGTCCGTTGAAAGCCAGCATCGAAACGCTGTTAGCGACGCTTTCGCAGTTGCCACAGAAGCCCGAGAACGCAAAGCGAGCTACCGCGCTCCGCGTCCTGACAAAGGGCGCCAAGCAGCGATTAACAGAGGACAACTGCAACCATCTAGGAGATGCTGTCTTCGCACTGGTCTGTCCAGCAGACGCGACAATTCTATCGACCAACGTTAGGGACCTCAGACCTCTTGCGGATGCTCTCGGCTTGGAGGTGAAGCTCCCCGACTGAACTCAGGGGCCCCGGCCCCAAGGTGCCGCCGCCGGCGCATTTGCCGGTTCGCCTGCGTGCAGATTCCGACGAAGGCGACCACCGTTAAGATGAAGGCGACCATTCGTCGGAGCGAAGCGACGAGCGGAGGTTCATGGTTGGTTGAGGTAGTCGGCTTGTCTTCTCCTCTTGTCGTCTTTCAGAGTGTATATGGCCTCGTCGCCGCCGCGGCTGTAGGAGACGCGTGTAATCCTGGGCGGACGCACTTCGAGTACGCCTCGGGCATGGCCGACCCCCGCGCAATCGATTCAGGCAAGCCCGTTGCCGCGGGCTCTTGGCAGCCAGCCAATGGCGGGAGCGGCGACCAGCCCCTCGCCCTTGAGACGCCATGAGCTTCTCCGACCTGCTGCGCTTCGCCCTGGGCGCGCTCGCCGGGCAGCGGCTGCGCACCCTGCTTTCGCTCGGCGGCATGGCCATCGGGGTCGCGGCCGTGGTGGCCTTGACGGCGCTCGGCGAAGGCGCCCGCCGTTACGTCGTCGATCAGTTCGCGAGCATCGGCACCAACGTCCTGATCGTGGTGCCCGGCAAGACCGAAACCACGGGCCTGCCCGGCCTGGCGGCGTCATCGCACGGCCTCACCCTCGCCGATGCGCGGGCGCTCGCCCGCGGCGTGCCCGGGGTCGAGAAGGTGGCGCCGGTGGCCCTCGGCAACGAGTCGGTGGCGCACGGCGCGCGCCGGCGGCAGGTCGCGGTCGTCGGGGCGACGCCGGAGTTCCTGGGCGTGCGCAGGCTGACCCTGGGGCATGGCCAGTTCCTGCCCGCCGAGGAGATTCAGCGCGGCAGGCCGGTCGTGGTGCTGGGCAGCAGGGTCGCCGCCGAGCTCTTCCCGGGAGAAGAACCGGTCGGCCAGAGCGTGCGCATCGGGAGCTGGCGCATGCGCGTGCTGGGCGTGATGGCGCCGCGCGGCGTCCAGCTCGGGGCCGATATCGACGACATGGTGATCGTGCCGGTGGCAACCGGCATGCAGCTCTTCGACCTGCGCTCGCTGGTGCGCATCCTGGTGTCGGTGCGCTCGCATGCCGACCTCGCGGCGGCCAGGGCGAGGATCATCCGCATCCTGGCCGAGCGCCACCACGAGGAGGACGCCACCGTGCTCACCCAGGACGCGGTGGTCGCCACGTTTTCCTCGATCCTGCGCGCGCTCACCCTGGCTCTTGCCGCGATCGCGGCGGTCTCGCTTTCGGTCGCCGGGATCGGCATCATGAACGTCATGCTGGTCTCGGTCTCCGAGCGTACGCGCGAGATCGGGCTGCTGCGCGCCGTGGGCGCGGGGCGCGGCCAGGTGCTCGCCGCCTTCCTCGCCGAGGCGGCTCTGCTGGCGGCGACCGGCGGGCTGCTCGGGCTGGGGGCGGGATGGGCCGCCGTGCGCCTGCTGGTCGGGATCTTCCCCGCCTTGCCCGCGGCTCCGCCGGCCTGGGCGGTGGTCTCGGCGTTCGCCCTGGCGCTCGGCGTCGGAATCTTTTTCGGCTGGCTGCCGGCGCGGCGCGCGGCACGGCTCGATCCCGTCCTGGCCCTGGCGGGAAGGTAAGGCGATGGCCGATCTCCTGCGCCTGGCCGCCGGCGCCGTCTTCGGCCACCGCCTGCGCTCGGCGTTGTCCATGCTCGGCATCGCGATCGGCATTGCCTCGGTCATCCTGCTGACCTCGATCGGCGAAGGGACGCGGCGCTACATCGTCGGCCAGTTCAGCCAGTTCGGCACCAACATCATGGCGGTCCATCCGGGCAAGACACAGACCACCGGCCTGCCCGGCGTGCTCGGCGGCACGACCCACAAGCTGACCCTCGACGACGCCGAGGCGCTGGCGCGGCTGCCCGGAGTCGAGCAGGTCGTGCCGGTGGCGGTGGCGCAAGCCCGCGTCGAGGCCAACGGGCGGGGGCGCAGCGTCTTCGTCTACGGAGTGACTCCCAACATCCCGGGAGCCTGGAAGTTCGGCCTCCGCCGGGGCGCCTTCTGGCCGGCGGGCGATCCCCGACGAGGGGCCCAGCTCGCGGTGGTGGGTCCCAAGCTCGCGGGCGAGCTCTTCGGCGAGGCGCCCGGCCTCGGCCAGTTCATCCGCGTTTCAGGGGAGCGCTTTCGGGTGATCGGGGTGCTCGCCGCCAAAGGACAGTTCCTGGGTTTCGACATCGACGACGCGGCCTACATCCCGGTGGCGAGTGCCTTGAAGCTCTTCAACCTCCGCGAGCTGGTCGAAGTGGACGTCTCCTATTCCAGCTCCGGGATGGCCGCGGCGGTGGAGGAACGGATTCGCGCCTTGCTGACGCGGCGCCACGGCGGCCGCGAGGACTTCACCGTCACCACCCAGGCCGCGATGCTGTCGGTGTTCGACAACGTGATGAACGTGATCACGCTGTCGGTCGGCGCGATCGCCGGCATCTCGCTGCTGGTCGGGGCGGTCGGCATCCTGACCATGATGTGGATCGCGGTCGGCGAGCGGACCGCCGAGATCGGCCTGGCCAGGGCGGTCGGCGCCAGCCGCGGCCAGGTGCAGCTCCTCTTCCTCGCCGAGGCGGCGGCGCTGTCGACCATCGGCGGCGGCGCCGGAGTGGCAACCGGGCTCGGCCTCGCCGCACTGCTGCGCCTGGCGGTTCCAGGCCTGCCGGTCGAGACGCCTGCCGCTTTCGTCGCCCTGGCGCTGGGCGTCAGCCTCGCCACCGGCCTGCTCTCGGGCGTGCTGCCGGCGCGGCGCGCCGCGGCCCTCGATCCGGTCGAGGCGCTGCGCGCGGAGTAGGCGGGAGGGGGCGTCCCCTTCCCCCCCGGAAGGGGAGGGAAGGGGATCGAGGGGTTGCGGGGGGCGATCCGATAGATCTGAGGCTGCCATCGCCAGTTAGCGAGCGCTTTTTCATACCTCGGGGCCGCCCACCGGCGGCGCCAACTAGAGGAGTACCGGCTACAGGGCGTCGAGGGCCTTCAGCACCTCGTCGTCGTGGCCGTCGACGTGGACTGTCTTCCACAGCTTGCGGACCTTGCCTTGGGGGTCGATGAGGAAGGTGGAGCGCTGGATGCCCATCGAGGTCTTGCCATAGAGGTTCTTCTCGCGCCAGGCGCCGTAGGCGGTGGCCACCACATGGCCGGGATCGGCGAGCAACGGGAAGTTGAGGCTGAATTTGTCGCGGAAGCGGCCGTGGCTGGCAACGTCATCCGGCGAGACGCCGAGCACGACGGCGCCGCGCCGGGCAAGGTCCGCATTGCGGTCGCGGAAGGCGCAGGCTTCCCGGGTGCAGCCGGGCGTGTCGTCCTTGGGATAGAAGTAGAGCACTACCGGCTTGCCGCGCAGGGCGGACAGGCTGACTTCCTTGCCGTCGTCGTCGCGCAGAGTGAAGTCGGGCGCGCTCTCGCCCTCTTCGATCCAGCTCGCCATGTCCCACCTCCCGGTTCCGGCCTCGCCGCCGGAGGCCGGCACTACCCGGCGCCTGCGGCCCGCCCGCGGCAGTCTATCGCACGGCATCGAGTTATCTCGAGTCCACTCTTAAGGCGTCGAAGAATGCGAGCTCTATTTCTCCTTTCTAACTGATGGCGCGCAACCCTTCCACGCATTTTGTTTTCCGTGTGCCGAGCAAATAAGCCGCGAGATGTGACTCAGCGGGCCGGCGGGGGGAGTGGCCGGGAGATTGGTCGGCAAGTCCGTCTATGAGGGGGGAGGAAAGAAAGCGCGTAGAGATATCTCCATGTGTGCATCCAACCGATCGGTTTCCTTGTGGTGTGCCGAGCCGGGTATCTGCTACGATCCCCAGCAAATTGGTTTGACCATGGACTGTCTGCGGCCGGCCTGGACGGACCGGGCCATCTCCTTCGGTCACTCAGCGTGCAGGCAGGATCGCGAAATGATCCGCTATCGTTCCTCGCGGTCGGCGGTCGGTTTCACCGCGACGGCTCTAACCCTCTTGGGATGCATGGGCCGCGATCGGACGCCTGCCGAGACCTCGGCCAACCGGCAGCGGCTGGTTGCGGCGCTCGGCCCAGCTCGGCCCAGCTCCGGACGGCTCATCGGATTCGGATACTGGCCAGAGTCGATGCGGTCGACCCGCCCGCTCACGGATCGGCCCGGCGTGCACGCCGCGATGCGCTCAATCCAGAGAGCGGCGGCGGCTCGTCTGTCCCCAACCGTAGCGGCCGATCTCGCCGTGGTCGAGCTGATTGGAGGCAGACCAGGTGCGGCGATGGCCGAGCTCGAGAAGGCCGCCGGCGAGTCCGGCGACGCCCGCCTGCTCAGCGACCTGGCCGCCCTCTGCCTCGCCAGCTTCGCTCGGACTGGCAACACCCTCGACCTGCTGAAGGCATTGGACGCCGCTCTGCGCGCGACGCAGTCCGATGCCGTTCTACCCGCCGCGAAGTTCAACGAGGCGATGGTCCTCGAGCGCCTGTCGCTGGTTGACAGCGCGACGCGCGCCTGGAGGGCCTATCTTCAACTCGATGCCGCTTCGCCCTGGGCGCGCGAGGCGGCGGCCCGTCTGCACGGTCTCGACCGGCTCTCCCGCGCCGAGGCGTGGCACGAAGAGCGCGGCGGACTCGAAGAGGCGGCGGCCCGGGATGACTGGAGGGCCGTCGCGAGCATGGTCGCCCGTTTCCGCCAGGCAGCAAGGCTCTACGGGGAAGAGGAGGTCCTGCCGGCCTGGGGGGCGGCACGGGCCGCCGGCGAAGAGCAGCGCGCGGGCCGGCTGCTCACGATCGCCCGTGCGGTCGGAACATCGCTTGCCAGGCTGACGGGTGACGCGATGCTGCGCGATAGCGTCGCGGCTATCGACGAGTCGTTCCGGCATGCCGATCGGGATCGGCTTGCGGCGCTCGCTCGCGGACACGGTCTTTACGGTCAAGGTCTCGACCTCGCGCGCCGCGGCGTCGATTCCGCGGCGCTCGAACAGTTCGCGCAAGCCCGCGACGCTCTTGCGTGGGGTCGCACTCCGTTCGCGGGATGGGCACTCTTGAAGCTCGCCGAAGTCGAGATCCGGTTTGGCCGGTTTAAGGATGTGATCGAGGAGCTGGCACCCTTGCGCGAGCCGGCGACTTCCGTTCCCTATCTGAGCCTGCGCGCCCGCGCCTACTACCTTTCGGGACTGGCCAGCATCAAGATCGCAAAGCTTGCCGACTCCCTCGAGCTCTATCGCAACGCCTTGGCACTTTACACGCGAGTAGGAGAGGAAGAATACGTCGCTGGCACTCACTTCAACATTTCCGAGAGCCTTCGCTTCCAGGGCGAGCGTGAGCTCGCGTGGCGGCACCGCTGCGCTGCACTGGACTTGACCGCCAATGCCGGCCCCTCGGTCTATCGCTACAACACCCTGTTCGATGCCGCTGAGGCGGCGCTCAAGGACGGCATGGCCCGTGTTGCTCTCGTCTTCCAAGATGAGATGGTGCGGATCGCGGTCGCAATCAAAGACGCCCTCCGTCTCAGCCAATCCCTGGTTCGCCGCAGCCGCACTCGGAACGTCGCCGGCAATGCTGCCGGTGCGCGGCATGATTTGCTGGCCGCCGAGAGATATCTGCAACTTCTTCCACCCGGCCAGACGCGCAATCAGCTCGAGGCTGACGTTGCGGTCTCACGCGCCGGGCTGAGCGCGCGAGAAACCCCGCGCGACGCCATAAGGGCGCTCGACGAAGCCATTGGTTTCTACCAGCGCAATCAAGAGTCCGCTCGCCTGCCTGCGCTTTACTACCAGCGGGCACTTGCCAGCTTCGCAGCCGGCGACGCGGCTGAAGGTAACTCGGATCTCGCCGCCGGCATAGGCGAGTGCGAGCGAGAGAGGCATCTGGTCCGCGGCCAGGAGCTGAAGATCTCGTACTTCGATCAGGCCGAGCCGATCTACGACGAGATGATCCGCGCCGAGGCGATCCGGGACGGCGATCGCAACAGAGCGTTTGACTACTCGGAGCGGTTTCGTGCGCGCCACCTGCTCGAGCTTCTCGGCGCGGCGGGACCGTGGGCAGCGGAGAGCGCCGGATCCAAGTCCTCCGACCGGGTCATCTCCGCCGCAGCGGCCAGGAGAGCTCTCCCGCAAGGCACTGCGCTCGTCGAGTACGCCGTGCTTCCCGAGCGCCTGTTGGTATGGACGCTGACCAGAGAGAACCTCGACTTCGAGACGATTCCGGTTGAAAAGCCAGTGCTGGAATCGCTGGTGCTCAATCTGCACGCGAGACTTGCCGCGGGGCGGCCGGACGCTGTGAGCCTCGCCTCGGAGCTCTACGGCGTCCTAGTCAGGCCGCTGCAGCCGCACCTTGGAGGAGTAACTGCGCTCGTCGTGGTGCCGGACAAGATTCTTCACTTCGTTCCCTTTGCAGCCCTTCGGGACAGTGCCGCGCAGAAGTTCGTCGTCGAGGAGTACGCCGTTTCAATCGCTCCGAGCGCTACGCTCTATGTCAAGGCGATGCAGCGCGCGGAGCAGATGCACTCGTGGGCCGGCGCCAAACTCCTGGCCGTGGCCAATCCTGCCTTCTCACGCGCGGCCTATCCTGCGCTTCCCAACCTGCCCGACGCCGAGGTCGAGGCCCGTCAGTTGGCGAGCCTTTATCCTGACGCCGTCATTCTGGGCGGCGCGCAGGCCACGAAGACGGCGTTCCTCACCTCGGCGCCGGCGGCGGCGGTCATCCACCTGGCGGTGCACGCCGTCTCCAACGACCAGTACCCGCTCCTCTCGGCCCTGGTGCTGGCCCCGGAGACCGCGGCGGGCAAGCGCGATAGCGGTTCGCTCTATGCGCATGAGCTCTATCGCGCCGACTTCGCGCGCACCCGCCTTGCCGTTCTCGCCGCCTGCGATACCGCGGTGGGGCGCTTCTCCTCGAGCGAAGGCGTGGAGAGCCTCGCCCGGCCCTTCCTGGCGCGCGGCGTGCCCGCCGTGGTCGCGACGCTCTGGCGCCTGGACGACTTCCTGGCGCGCCAGTTCTTCGCCGCCTTCTATCGGCGTCTGAGATCGGGGATGGACCCGTTGACGTCGTTGCGAGAGACCCAGCTCCAGATGTTGCGGAGCCCAGACAGGGCTCTGCGGGACCCGGCCACATGGGGAACCTTCGACCTCATTGGCGCCACGTCCAGGGCAATGCCCTGAGGGAGGTAACGTCAGATGTCATACACGTTCAGATTGAAGTTCAGCGGTCTGTGTGCCTTCGTGCCCAACAAGCCGATCGACGATGACCCCGACTACGTAGACGTGCTACTGGTGAACGCGAATTACGACTCCGACAGCGACTTCGGCCAGACGATCGGACCTCTGGAGCCGCACACGCCGAATGTCTGGTTCACCCTGCGAGACCTGGCGGGAGTGCGGGAGCCCCAGGGAGATTACCAGCACCACGGAGCCATGTGGTTGCTCGTTGGTGAGCAGATCAACATCGGATTTTCGAAGAACGGCGAGCCTGTGCCAAGAGAGAAACGCCTGAAAATCGTTCATCGCTCTATGAAAGAGAAGGCGCCCGATTCGCGTTTGAAGGAGGAGGACTACTTCGACTGGGTTGCGCCGATGGAGAAGATCCATCCACAAGCTTGCGACGTTGACCCGAGGTGTCTAGATCTTAAACCACCTCCAGATCTCGTCATCGCGCGGATTCGCCTCGACGACGGCGTTCTCAAGAGCGACAAGATCGGCAAAGTCAATGATAAGGCGGTCATTGCTCAATTCGTGCCACCTCTCGCCGATGAGCCCTGCAAACAAGCGCTGACCCATCGTGTTGTCCTCGAACTCGAGGTGCCCGACGACGTTTCGGTGGTGCTGACCACCAGCGAGTTCGGCGATTCGGCCGTCTTGCGGCAGGCGACCCTCGGCCCTCCGACGCAGTCGGCGGCACAAGGTGCAGGAGAGGTCAAGGTGCTGGTGAGCAATCTCTGCTGTGGCTATTACCTGGGCGAAGCGACGGACCTCCCCGGGCCAGTTGAACCTCCCGGCTCCGACGGCGACTTCAAGGCTTTTTACATTCTTGCCAAAGACCCTGTCAAAGCGGGCACTCCACTTCCAATCCCGGTGCCAGTGGAATACGATACAACAGGCGGCCAAGGTGGCAGCGAGCCAATTCACTGTAATGTGGCGCTTTTCAGGCCCTACCCGCCAGTAGTGAGGGAGGAGAGGCCATGACCCTACCTCTTTCCCTTCCGCTGCGGCAGCTCCAGATTCCGAGTCCGGCCGGTCCCGCGAATGTCGTGACCGCCACCAGTTTTCAACACCAGCAGCAAAAGGAGACCTTTTGGTGCTGGGCAGCCGTAACGGCTGCGATAGATGACTATTACCACTCTGGCTTCCGCCGGCAGTGCGACTTGGTCGACCTCACATACCCTGGCAATCAATGCTGTAACAACGGCGGCTCGAGCCAGTGCAACCAAGCGGCACACACGAGCGCAGCGCTGGCATCGCAAGGGCATCTTGCGCAGACGATGCCCGGCAGCTTGAGCCCTGCCGGCGTCGACAATGAAATCGCCCAGAAGAAGCCTCCCCATCCAATAGCATGCTCGCTGAGCTCTGGCGGTGGAGGCCATGCGGTTACGATCATTGGCCGCGATACGGTAAACGGCAGGTTGCGGCTCCAAGTTTCCAACCCAACTTACCCCGCGCCTCTGACTTACGACTACCAGCGTTTCCAGGCTCGTTGGACCAGAACTCATCTCACAAGCTAGGAGGGGCCTCATGGCGTTCACATTCGCAAATAACCCACCGGTGGAAGGCCCCGCCCTTGTGGGCCAGAATCTGCAAGGCCTCGCCGCTCTTCCCCCTGAGTGGCGCGCGGACGAGATCCATATCACCGATCCGCCGATGGAAATCTTCGAGGCCGGGGTCGAGGACGCAGCGGCCAACAGAGTCCTCTCCAAGGCGGCGCCGAATGGTTGGCGCTACCTGTTGCTGCGGGGTGAGGTTCCGGTGGCGGACGCGGAAGTCGATACCTTCGGTGGCGTGGTCGGCTTCCGCTCCTCCTCGACCGGGCGCTACCTAGCAGAAACCATCTCGGTTTTGCAACGGGCGGAAGCTCTCCCCGAGCTCGCCGGCGCCGACTTCGAGGTGCGCTTTCTGCGCGTGTTCGGCCTCTCTTTCGCCGCCCTCTGGTTCCACCGTGAAGCGCCGGAGCAGGATTTCGTCCTGCCGCTCACTTCCAACGAAACGCTCGAGCGAGGAGCTGCCTACCTGGGCGGCGAGTTCGCGGAACGCATTGCCGTGTTGGCGAAGCGGTTCCTCAGCGGAAGGCTCATGCCTTGAGGCAGCCGGTCGCCAAGCAGTGCTGCCGAAGCGGGGTTGATGGAAACCGGACGAACCAACCAAGGGGCGAAT
This sequence comes from Thermoanaerobaculia bacterium, assembly GCA_035544895.1. Lineage (GTDB taxonomy): Bacteria > Acidobacteriota > Thermoanaerobaculia > Multivoradales > UBA5704 > JASLEW01. The sequence continues at coordinate 31,805 of DASZZM010000084.1, read as the reverse complement.
GCCATGCGAGAAGGCGGCGAGACGGGAGCGGATGGCGGGAGGCTGGACAGCAGCCTGGTCTCATCCAGGATCGGCTTCGAAGACCAGGCGCGCAGCGCGGAGAGGCTCGAGTTGGAAAGAGTCGTGCAGCCCGGGATCGGCTTTCCGTCGCCCTCGGTGCAGACCCAGTTGATGATCGTGCGGCTGAACCTTGCCACTCCCGGACCCAGCGGAAGGGGCGCCGCCGAACAGGTGCGCCACGGTCTCAGACGGTTGTGCGATCTCTTTGCCCGTATCGATCGCGGCGAGAAGAGGATCCTCGTTCTAGACGACAAGACAGGGAGGCCCGAGCCGGCTCATCTGAGGGAGAAGTTCTCGTTCAGCGCCACCATTGGATTCGGCGAGGGTTTCTTCGACCTGCTGGCAATTCCGGCGGCGCGCAGGCCGAAGCGGCTGACCGCGATGCCCGACCATCTGAGTCTCGGCGACACGACACCCTACAGTCTCGCCCAGACGGACCTGATCATTCAGCTCGGCTCCTCGAGCGGCTTCGTCAATCGCTGGGTCTTCGAAAACAAGCTCCAGGCACCGGAGCCGGTTGATGCGGCCGGGGCTACCGCAGGCGCAGCAGAGGTCGTTTCCGCGGCGAAAGAGGAGCAGGCCGAGGACATCGTCTCGGCGACGGCGGGCTGGGCGACGATCGCCGACGTGCACCTCGGGTTCCAGCGCACCGACGGGCGCAACCTGCAAGGGTTCAATGACGGCGTCTCCAATCCGCGCGCCCTGTCGCCGATGTTCGACCAGGTCGTATGGTCGATCGACGAGACCTATCCCGCGCTCAACCGCGGCTCTTACATGGTCTTCCAGAAGATCGTCCACGACCTGGACCAGTGGCGGGAGCTCGACGTCGACGAGCAGCAGGAATGGGTAGGAAGGAGCAAGGGAACCGGTCTTCTTCTCGGCACGCTCGACGACAAAGAGGATGCCGAGGTGGCTGCGGGACTGCAAGCGGGTGACGCCGCCGCATTCCGCAAGTGGAAGCGTCTCTTCGCCCTCGAGTCTCACCCGGAGATGCCGTTTTACGCCCCGGAGCTTCTTCCCAAGAAGACCAAGGATCTGCCCGAGGACCTCAGAGCCCTTGATTTTACTATCGACGAGGTCCGGGCGATCTGTACCCGAACGGCGCTGCGGGTGCCGGCTTGGGCACACGTCCGCAAGGTCAATCCTCGCCGCGCCGATGAGACCGCCCAGAGGACCATCTTCCGGCGGGGATACCCTTTCGTCGACCGGGGTCTCGACAACAAGATCATCTCCGGATTGCTGTTCATCAGCTTTCAGTCGGACATCCAGGCAACATTCGAGTTCATCAAGAAGAACTGGGCTGGCAATCCAAACTTCCCGGTTGGCACGCACCGATCCGGCGACTCCGAAGGCGGGCGCCGTCCCTTCAATGAGAGGGAGCATACCCTGCGACGGCAGTCTGGCCGACTCACGGTCTCTGAACTGAAGGGACTCGGCGGAGCCGAGCGGAAGGTCTTGGGTCTGGAGGACCAGGACGACTATACCAAGGCACTCGAAGATGCTGCTGACCCGCGGAGACAGCAGACCGGCCGCGAGGGGCTCGCCGGGCCCTCGGAACACGGCGTGACGCCAACGGGCGAGTTCCTGGCCATCGTGCCTTTGGGAGGCGGCTACTACTTCGTACCGCCGATCCCGAACAGGAATATCGAGGAGATCGGTCAGCAATTTTTCACGGACCAGTCCCACATACCGGGGAAAACGTAACCAACCCGCCTGCGGCCATGCCTCACGGCCGCCGGTGGGAGATCAGCTCGATCGTGCCGCCGCGGCCGGCGAGGGCCTCGCAGAGGGCGAAGGCGAAGCTGGGCGGGAAGAGCGCGGCGCCCAGGAGCAGCGGCGGCAGGAGGCGCCACGGGACGGCTCCCCGGCGGTTGCCCTTGAGCAGCTCGTAGAGCTCGGCAGGCGGGTTGCCCAGGCAGTTGAGGGCGCTTTGCAGCACGCCGTAGACGTTCTGGCCGAAAGTGAAGTGATGCACCTCGGCGACGTCGAAGCCGGTCTGGCCGAGGATCCGGCGCAGCGCGGCCTCGTCGTACTGGTAGAGGTGACGCGGGGGGTCGAGGTGGAACCAGGCGGCGCGGAAGATCCGGGCCTGCCAGGAGGCGGCGTTCGGGACCGCGATGAGCAGCGCACCGCCCGGCGCCAGCCAGCGCCGGCATTGAGCCAGCGTCAGGCCGGGGTCGGGGAGGTGCTCGAGGACGTGCCAGGCACTCACCAGATGGAAGCTCTCCGGCGGGAAGGCGCTCTCGTCGAGGGCGCCGAGCCGCAGGTCGATTCCCGGGATCCCTGCCGCCCGCCGCGAGGTCGCCTCCGACAGCTCGGTCCCGACAACCTCGTGGCCGAGGGCGCGAAGCCTGTCGAGGAATCGCCCGTCGCCGCACCCGAGATCGAGCACCCGGCCGGGCCGGCCGCCGGTGACCTGGCGCAGCAGACCATCCGCCAGCCGGATCCGGCGGTGGCGCGACAGTCCGACGAGCGCCTCGATGGGCGGGGAGAACTTGTGCTGGCCCGCGCCGAAGTACCCTGTCTCGTAGGCATGGGTGAGCTGCTCCGCCGTGGGACGCGGCGTGAGCAGGAGCGTGCCGCACTCATCGCAGACGAGGTAGTCGAAGCCCGGGCCGCCGAACGGAAAGGTCCAGGAGATCCGGCGTTGCGGCGTCGCGCCGCAGACGCACCGTCCATTCCAGCCTTCGAGTGGCGCGGCGAGCTCGCTCAAGGGCACGCCCCGCCCCTGACCTCGAGCACCACGAAGACGTCTCTCACCTTGCTCTCCGGCCGAGCCCCGGCAGGAGGTGAAGGGGCCAGGCCCGCTTCACTCTTCCAGTCCCGAGATCAAGCTGGCGAAGCGGTCGGGATCGACGTTGCCCCCGGAGAGGACGACCCCGACGCGCCGGCCGGCGACGCCGGGCACCTTGCCGTGGAGGAGAGCGGCGAAGCCGGCGGCGCCGCCCGGCTCGACGACCAGCTTCAGGCGCGCGGCGAGCAGCGCCATCGCCCGCCGCAGCTCGAGGTCGGAGACGGTCAGCACGTCTTCGGCGAGGGCGCGGACGATGGCGAGCGTGCGCTCGGCCGGCCGAGTCGTCTGCAAGGCGTCGGCGATCGTCGCCGGCACCGGGATGGTCACCGGCGCGCCGGCGGCGAGCGAGCGCTTCATGTCGTCGCCGGCCTCGGGCTCGACGCCGAAGACCCGCAGGTCCGGCACGAGGCCGCACCCTGCGACCGCGATGCCGGAAAGCAGCCCGCCGCCACCGCAGGGCGCCACCAGCACTTCGAGGTCCGGCACTTCGTCGAGCAGCTCGAGGGCGAGCGTTCCCTGCCCGGCGATGACCGCGTCGTCGTCGAAGGGCGGCACCAGCACCGCCCCTTGTTCGGCGACGAGGCGCCGCGCCAGCGCTTCCCGACTGCCGGTGGCGCGGTCGTAGGGCACCACCTGGGCGCCGTAGCCCTGGGTCGCCGCCACCTTGAGGGCGGGGGCGTCGGCCGGCATCACGATGGTCGCCCGCATGCCCAGCTCGCGCGCCGCGAGCGCCACCGCCTGCGCGTGGTTGCCGGAGGAGAAGGCGACGACGCCGCGGGCGCGCTCCTCGGCGGTGAGCAGGGTGAGCCGCGAGAACGCCCCGCGCGCCTTGAATGCGCCGACCCGCTGGAAGAGCTCGCACTTGAAGAAGATCCGGCACCCCAGGCGCTCGTCGAGGTGGCGCGAGGTGAAGACCGGCGTGCGGTGGACGTGTGCCGCGATCCGAGCGCGCGCGGCCTGGACGTCCGCCAGCGCCACCGGCAGGCGAAGTGTCGAGGGCGGCGGCGTCTCGGCAGGCAAGGTGCGCACGATCATATCCGGCTGCATCGCAGCCGGCCCCGGGTACGAGCGCCCTCCACTCCTGAGCCTCTTCTAGACCTGATCTAGACTTAGTCCAGAGCTTAGTCTACCATTCACTTCATGACCGAGATCAACATCCACGAGGCGAAAACCCACCTGTCGAAGATCCTCCGCCGCGTCGCGGCCGGCGAGGAGATCGTGATCGCGCGCGCGGGCAAGCCGGTGGCGCGCCTGGTGCCCGTGGCGGAGCCCAAGCGCGAGCGCGAGCTGGGCAGGGACCGCGGGAAGATCTGGATCGCGGAGGACTTCGATGAGCTGCCTGAGGACCTTCTCGACCTCTTCGAAGGAAAGAGAGAAGAGTGAGGCTGCTGCTCGACACGCACTGCTGGTTGTGGATGCGGGGCGAGCCGGAGCGCCTGTCGGAGGCGAACCGCCAGCTCGTGCGCAGTCCGGAGACGAGCTTGTTTCTCTCGGCGGTCGCCGCCTGGGAGATCGCGATCAAGTTCGCGGCCGGCAAGCTTCGTTTGCCGCAGCCTCCGTCGGTTTATGTGACGCAGCGGCTGGCCGAAGACAGGCTCGCGGCGCTTCCCATCCTGCACAGTCACGCGCTGCGCGCCGGCGAGCTGCCTCTGCATCATCGCGATCCGTTCGATCGCATGCTGATCGCGCAAGCCCAGATCGAAGGGCTCACTCTCTTGACCGCCGACCGCCATTTCGCCGCCTACGACGTCCCCATCCAGTGGGCCTGACCCTGGCGGTTGCACCGCGCGCCAACGCCGGCGCTGCCCTGGTCTGCGGCCGCCGTCGCGAACCGACCTGACAGAGCCGCCAGCTACTCCTCGCGCAGGACGATCTGCGGGTCCACCAGCGCGGCGCGCCGGGCGGGAAGCCAGGTCGCGGCCAGGGCGACCAGCGCGAGGGTCGCCGCGGCGACGAGAAGGGTGCTGGGGTCGGCGGCCTCGACTCCATAGAGGAGGCCGCTCAAGAACCGGGAGAGGGCCAAGGTGGCGATGGCGCCGATTCCCAGCCCGGCCGCCACCAGTTTCATCCCCTGCGCGACGACCCGCCACACCACTTCGCCCGCCTGCGCGCCGAGCGCCATGCGCAGGCCGATCTCCCGCGTCCGGGCGCCGACCTGGAAGCGCATCACACCATAGATCCCGACCGCGGCGAGAGCCAGGGCGAGACTTGAGAAGATCACCAGGAAGGACATGGTGAACCGCTGTCTGGACAGCGCCCCGGCCACCACCTCGCGCAGCGGCCGCACCTCCGAGACGGGGAGCCGCGGGTCGACCGCACGGATCACGTCGCGCACCGCGCCGGCGAGCGCCGCGGGCTTCCGGTCGGTCTTCATCACCAGAGTCATCTCGTAGACCGGAAACCCCGTCGAGAGATCGACCTGGCTCTGTGGCAGGTACCAGGTCTCCTTGACCTGGGCAGTGAGACCGTCGTGGCGGACGTCGCCGACGACCCCGACGATCGAGCTCCAGCGCGAGGCGCCCGACCCCCGGACGCGGATCCTGCGTCCGACGGGATCCTGGCCCGGCCAGAACTTCTGCGCCATCGCCTGGCTGATGACGATGACCGGCTGCGCGTCGCGGCGGTCGGCGGCGGTAAAAAGCCTGCCTTGCCGCAGGGGCACGCCCATGGCCTCGAAATAGCCCGGAGTCACGATCTGCCAGTCCCCTTTGACCCTCTCGCCTGGATGCGGCGCGTAACCCTCGACGTCGATGCCCCAATCCCCCATCTCGGTCGCCAGGGGCAGGATTCGCACGGCGCCCGCCGCCCTGACCCCGGGAAGCTGGCGGATGCGGTCGAGCAGCGAGTCGTAGAGGCCGGCCAGGAGCTCGGGCTTCGGGTACTTGACGCGCGCGGGAGAGACGCCCATGGTCAAGACGTTGCCGGCCTGGAAACCGGGATCGACGCGGGAGAGCGAGAGGACCGTCCGGATCATCAGGCTCGCCCCCATCAGGAGGACGACCGCCAGGGCAACCTGCACCACCACCATCAGGCCCTGGAGGCGGCCGCCTTCACCACCCGGCCCGGCCGCGGCGCGCCCGCCCTGCTGCAAGCTGGCGCGCAGGTCCGGCCGGGAGAACCTGCGGGCCGGTGCGAGACCGAAGACCAGCGCGGTCGCCAGCGAGACCAGGACGACGAAGGCCGCAACCGAGGAATCCATTCCGACTTCGCCGGCGCGTGGGATCTCTTCTCGCCCAAACCACAAGATGGCGCGGATTCCCAGATAGGTGAGCCACAGGCCTCCGGCTCCTCCGAGCACCGCGAGCAGGGCGCTCTCGGTCAGCAGCTGGCGCAGGAGACGGCCCGGCGAGGCCCCCAGCGCCATGCGCATCGCGAGCTCCCTGCGCCGCTGCAGGCCGCGCACCAGCAAGAGGTTGGCGACGTTGGCGCAGGCGATCATCAGGACGAAACCGACCGCGGCGGCGAGCACGAGCAGCGCCATGCGCAGCGAGCCCAGGATGTCCGCGAGAACGGGAATGACGAGCGGCTCGAAGTGATCTTCGCGCCGGAAGATCCCGCTGCCGGTCCACGCGAAGGCAAGGTCGCGCAGCCTGGCCCGCGCCGCGCCGAGGCTCAGTCCCGGACGCAGGCGCCCGACCGCATAGTAGTTGTGGTCTCCGCCCCTGGGCGGCACGGTGTAGGCCCCGCCCAGATCTTCGTCGAGAGGCAGCCAGAGCGCCGAGGGAGCCGGCGAGTTGTAGTCGAGCGGGAGCTTGAACCCCGCGGGCATCACGCCCACGACCGTCGTGGGCCGCTGGTTGATCTCGATGCTCGCGCCCAGGATGCTCGGCTTGCCGCCGAAACGCCGGCGCCAGATCTCTTCGCTCAAGATCACGACGGCGGCCGGCCGAGCGCTCACTTCCGCGGCGGTGAAGGCCCGGCCGAGGAGCGGCTCGACGCCGAGGACGGCGAAGAGGTTGGCTGAGACGAGAGCGCTGCCAACCCGCTCCGGCTCCTCGCCGCCGGTCAAGCTGGTCTTGCCCGGGTCGAAAAGGGCCAGACCGGCAAAGGAGCCGGTGTCGGCAAAGGCGCGGTACTCGGGAACCGAGACCCAGGTCTTCGGGAAATCCGCAAATCGCGTCCACATCATCACCAGCCTGTCGGGCTGCGCATACGGCAATGGCCGCAGCAGCAGCGCGCGCAGCACGCTGGCAACCGATCCGGTGGCGCCGATGCCCAGGGCGAGCGTGATCACCGCCGCGAAGGTAAACCCCGGGCGCGCGGCGAGCGTGCGCAGGGCGTGGCGAAGGTCTTGTGCCAAGGATCTCATCGCTCTCCTTCCGGCTGCTGCCGCCAGCCGAGCCGCCGCCGCGGCTTCCTGATCGGGGGCGGCGGGGCGTAAACTGCGCCCGGGTCGGGTGCCGCTGCCTTGGGGTGGTGGGTGGCGTGTCGTCGCTCCGGCGCGCGACCGATGGTCGATTCTATCCATGAATCCTCGGGCCACGGCTGCGCTGCTCAAGTCCTGGGCGCTCGAGGCGGGGTTCGACCGCGCCGGAGTGGCGGCGCTCGAGCCGGCGGCGCATGGCGCGGCGTTCCTGCGCTGGCTGGAACGGGGCGACCAGGCGGGGATGGCGTACATGGAGCGGCGGATCGAGGCACGGCTGGCGCCGGCGGCGGTGCTCGCGGGGGCGCGCAGCGCGCTGTGCGTCGCCCTCGACTACCATCCCCTCGCCGGCGAAGCGGAGCCGCGGGGGGACTTGTGGCCGCGAGTGGCGCGCTACGCTCGCGGCCGCGACTATCACCACCTGATGGGGGAGCGGCTGCGCGCCCTGGCGGAGCGGATCGCGGCGGCCTTCCCCGGCGTCGTCACCCGCCCTTATGTCGACACCGGACCGGTCCTCGAGCGCGACCTGGCGGCGCGGGCCGGGCTGGGGGTGGTGGGCAAGAACACCAACCTGCTGCACCGCCGGGTGGGCTCGTGGTTCCTGCTGGGCGAGCTGTTCCTGACCCTCGAGCTGGACGCCGTGCAGGCGCCGCCGGCCGATCTCTGCGGCTCTTGCAATCGCTGCCTGCAAGCCTGCCCGACCGGGGCGCTGCGCGAGCCTTTCCGCCTCGACAGCCGGCTCTGCATCAGCTACTGGACCATAGAGCACCGCGGCGCGATGCCGCCGGCAGCGCGGGAGATGGTGGGCGACTGGGTGTTCGGCTGCGACGTCTGCCAGGAGGTCTGCCCTTACAACCGCGCGCCGCGCGAGGTTGACCACCCCGAGCTGCGCCTGCCTGCCGAGCGTGCCGAGCTCGATCTGGCCGGGCTGCTGGCGCTGCGGCGCGACGATTACGTCGCCCGGTTCCGCGGCAGCCCGATGAAGCGCGCCAAGCTCGACGGGCTGCGGCGCAACGCCGCCGTGGCCATGGGCAACCGCGGCGGCGGCGCCTACGTGCCCGCGTTGGCGCAGGCGCTGGGCGACGCCGCGCCGTTGGTGCGCGGCCACGCCGCCTGGGCTCTCGGCCGCATCGGCGGAGCCGCGGCGCGCCAGGCCCTCGCCGCGGCGCTGGCGAGCGAATCCGACCCCGGCGTGCGCGCTGAGATCGACAGCGCCCTCGCCGAGCAGGCGAGCCCGGCATGAACCGGAGCCTCCTGCTACTATGAAGGCGTGAGATGTCCTAGCCTCGAGGGGCTTTAGCCAATGTGCGGCATCTGCGGCGTGGTGACGCGGCGCCTGCACGAGCCGAGCGCCGGTGCGGCGCGTCGGGTCGAGACGATGCTGGGGGCGCTGGCCCACCGCGGCCCCGATGCTTCCGGCCTGCACGCCAGCGGGGGGGCGGTCCTTGGTGCGACGCGCCTGGCCATCCGCGGCATCGTCGACGGCCGCCAGCCGCTGGTCGATCGGGAGAGCGGCGTCACGGCGGTCTGCAACGGCGAGATCGACAACCACCGCGAGCTGCGCGCCTGGCTGGCCGGGCGCGGCCGCGCCGTGCCCCAGGCCACCGACGTAGCCATCATCCCAGGCCTCTACCTGGAGCTCGGGGACGCCTTCGCCGAGCGGCTGGTCGGAGCCTTCGCCATCGCCCTGTGGGACCCGCGGCGCGAGCGGCTGGTGCTGGTGCGCGACCGCGCCGGCGAGAAGCCGCTGTTCTTCCGCCGCGATGACGAGGAGACGGTCTTTGCGACCGAGCTCGCGGCGCTCGCGGCGAGCGCTCCGCCGCCGCCCCTCGATCCCGCCGCGCTGACCCACTACCTGCGCTTCGGCTGCTTCGCCGTGCCCTGGGCGCCCTTTGCCGGGGTCGAAAAAGTCGGCCCCGGCGAGCGGGTGGCCATCGATGCCTCGGGAGCGCACCGCACGCGCTACTGGCGCTGGCGGGAGCCGGCCCGCACGGACCTAGGGCCGGGCGGAGTCCCGGCCCGTTCAGGTCAATCGCCGGGCGCCGCCGATGGGCGGCCCCAGGGCGTCGGACCGCACCCGCCGGTCACGCTCGACCTCCTCGACGCGACCTTCCGCGAGGCCGTCCACCGCCAGACCGACGTCGAGGTCCCTTGCGGCGTCTTCCTCTCGGGCGGGCTCGATTCGTCACTGGTCACCGCCGTGGCGCGCTCCGTGCGCCCCGCGCAGCCCCTCTCCGCCTTCACCTTGCGCTTCGAGGAGGACAGCTACGACGAAGGAGGCTTCGCCCAGAGGGTCGCGGCGCTGCTCGGCGTCTCCGCCGCGCCGGTCTGGGTTCTCGCCGAGGAGTTCCCGGCCCGCCTCCCCGAGCTGGTGCGCATGGCAGGCGAGCCGCTCGCCGACCCGGCCTGGGTGCCGGCGGCGCTGCTGGCGCGGCGGGCCGCCCAGGAAGTCGGGCAGGTCTTGGTCGGCGAGGGCGGAGACGAGCTCTTCGGCGGCTATCCCACCTACACCGGCGTGTGGCTCGGCCAGCGCTACGCCCGGCTGCCGGGGCCCGCCCGGCGCGCCTTCGCCCGGCTGGTCCGCGCCCTGCCGCCGAGCGACAAGAAGGTAACGATCTCTTTCCTGCTCAAGAAGTTCGTCGACGGCGCCGACCTCGATGGGCTGGATCGCCACCTGCTGTGGACCTCCAACATCGCTCCCGACGTCCTGGCCCGGCTCGGCGTCCGCTGGGCGCCGCGGCCGGACGCGCAGGGATCGAGCGGCGCTGCTCCCGGCACCGACGGCCACCCGCTGAGCCTCCTCGACCGCGTGCAGCGCCACGACCTCGAGACCTCGCTCGCCGAAGGCCTGCTCACCAAGGCCGACCGCGCCAGCATGCACTTCGCCCTCGAGCTGCGCGCCCCCTTTCTCGACCGCGACGTGATGGACTGCGCCGCCGCCTTGACCGAGCGCGACCGCATCAGCGGCCTGGGCACCAAGGTCCTGCTCAAGCGCTACGCCTTGCGCTACCTGCCCAGCTGGGTCGTGCACCGGCGCAAGCGCGGCCTCTCCGTGCCCCTCGCGAGCTGGCTCCGCGGCCCCCTGCGCGACTGGGCCCGCGATCGCCTCGCCTCCGGTCTACTCGCCGATGCCGGCGTCGATACCGCCGCGGCCGCCGACCTCTTCGCGGAGCATCACCGCCGCCACCGTGACCACGCCCGCGCCCTGTGGACCCTCATCGTCCTGGTCGAATGGCTCGACTGGGTCCGCTCTCTCCGCACTCTCCGCACTCTCTGCGCCACGGCGGTCGAGGAGGCCCCCGCCGTCCTGGCGGTCCCGGCGCGCCCGCCGGTTCCGGCCGGGTAGCGGCGGCCCAAGAGCGCGCGCAATCCCCGAGCTGCCCGGATTGACACCTCCCGGGGCTCGCCCCTATACTCAAACTCCCCGAGTTCTCAATGAGTTAAGCGGAACTCGATCGCCCCACGGCCGTGGGGCCTCCAGGCGAGCGCCTGAATCCATGCCCCAAGGAGGTACGTCTTTTTATGCCGGCCAGCGAAGAAAGCCAGGATCAGCCGACGATGACGGCTGAATCCGAGACATCCGAGCAGCAGGACTACAAGAAGCTGCTCGACCTTTACGACGAGAGCATGCGCAACTTGACCGAGGGGGAGATCGTCCCCGGCAGGGTCATTGGCATGACCTCCAATGCGGTCATCGTCGACGTCGGTTACAAGTCCGAGGGGCTCATCCCCATCGAGGAGTTCACCGACCGCGAAGGCCGCCTGACGGTGCAGGTTGGCGAAGAGGTCGACGTCCTGCTCGAGAAGACCGAAGACCTCGAGGGGCACGTGCTCCTGTCGCGCATCAAGGCGCAGCGGATGCGCCGCTGGACCGAGGTAGAGCGGGCGTACAAGGAGGGTAAGGTCATCAAGGGGCGGGTCACCGACCGCATCAAGGGGGGCCTCACCGTCGACGTCGGGCTGCGCGCCTTCCTGCCCGGCTCGCTCGTCGACATCAAGCCGGTCAAGAACCTCGAGTCGCTGCGCGGCCAGGAGATGGACTTCAAGGTGATCAGCCTCGATCGCCGGCGCAACAACATCGTTCTGTCGCGCAAGGCGGTGCTCGAAACCGAGCTGATCAAGAAGAAGAGCGAGACCCTGAAGAAGCTCGAGGAAGGCGCGCGCCTCAAGGGCGTGGTCAAGAACATCACCGACTACGGCGTCTTCATCGATCTCGGCGGCATCGACGGCCTGCTGCACATCACCGACATCTCCTGGGGCAGGGTCAATCATCCCTCCGAGCACTTCTCGGTCGGCGACGAGGTCGAGGTCGTGATCCTCAAATTCGATCCCGAGACCGAGCGCGTCTCTCTCGGCTACAAGCAGAAGGGCGATGATCCTTGGACCCTGGTGGACAAGAAATACCCGATCGGTTCGCGGGTGCGCGGGCGCGTCGTGTCGCTGGTCGACTACGGCGCCTTCGTCGAGATCGAAGAGGGGGTCGAGGGACTCATCCACGTCAGCGAGATGTCATGGACCAAGAAAGTGGTCAACCCGGCCAAGATCCTCGAAGTGGGCGACGAGGTTCAGGCGATCGTCTCCGAGCTGGACATGGATCAACGGCGCATCAGCCTGTCGCTGCGCCAGACCGAGCGCAACCCCTGGGAGGAGCTTGCCGACACCCACCCCGAAGGCAGCGTGATCGAAGGCAAGGTCCGCAACCTGACCGAGTTCGGGGCTTTCGTCGAGATCACCGAGGGCATCGACGGGCTCATCCATGTTTCCGACATGAGCTGGACCAAGCGCGTCAAGCATCCGAGTGAAGTGCTCAAGAAAGGCGACGTGGTCAAGGCGCGCATCACCAACATCGACGTCGAGAATCAGCGGGTCTCGCTGTCGATCAAGGAGTTCATGCCCAACGAGTGGGAAGACTTCGCCGCCCACCACAAAGTCGGCGACGTGCTGACCGGGCGGGTGGTGAACGTCACCGACTTCGGACTCTTCATCGACATCTACAACGGCCTCGAGGGGCTTGCCCACATCAGCGAGATCGACGTGCCGGGCGGCGCCAAACTCGAGGACCGCTTCAGCGTGGGCGATTACGTGCGTACCCGCATCCTGCGCATCGAAGAGGACGAAAAAAAGGTCGGCCTGTCGATGCGCGGTATCCAGCAGCCGACTCCCAACGAGGTCTCGGAGCTCAAGGCCGAAGCGGCGGCGCGGCGCCATGGCTCCAGTACCGCCAGTACCGCCGGTGCCGCCGGCGCCGCCGGACAGTCCGGCGCGGCCGGCCAGGCGGGGCGGCCGGCGTTGCCGGCCGGCGCCGCTCCCTCCGCCGAGGGCGAACAGCAGCAGGAGCCTCAGCAGGTGGAGCAGGAAGGAGCGAAACCGGGTTCGCGCGGCAAGCGGCGCGAGGCGCGGAAGAGTCACGACGAGCAGGCGGACGAGGAGTAGGTCGTGGGAACCGGGAGCGGTGGGCGGCGCCCTTCGGCGGCGGCCGCCGCGGCCATACTGAAAGGGGTGGGAGATGACGGTACCCTTGAAAGACGGAATGACCAAGGCCGAGCTGGTCGAAGAGGTCGCCCGCACCACTCAGCTCACCAAGAAGCACGCCGAGATCATCGTCAATACGGTGTTCGACAGCATCGTCCATTCGCTCAAGGACGGCGAGAAGATCGAGCTCAGGGGGTTCGGCAGCTTCCGGATCCGGCACCGCGGCGCGCGCACCGGGCGCAATCCGAAGACCGGGGACAAGGTCAAGGTGCCGCCCAAGAGAATTCCTTATTTCAAGCCGGGAAAAGAGCTCCGGGAGCTCCTCAACGACGAATGCTGAACGGGCGTCCACGCGGGTACTGGGCGAACCCGTGCCCTTAGGGCAGCGAGCGGTCAGCCCAGGCCCGAGCCGATGGACGCCATCTTCACTCCGTGGAGGCACGCCTACATCACCCGGCAGCCCGCCGAGGCGGAATGCTTCTTCTGCGCCGCCGCCGCGCGGCCCGACGATCCCGACACGCTGGTGGTGGCGACGGCTGGCCGCCACCTGGTCATGCTCAACCGCCATCCCTATGCGAGCGGCCACCTGATGGTGGCGCCGCTCGTCCATCTCGCCTCGCCGCAGGACAGCGACGAGGAGACCCGCCGCGAGTTCTGGCCGCTGGTGCTCAGGGCGCAGCGCGTCCTTGCCGCCGTCTACGCGCCGCAGGGCTTCAACCTGGGCATGAATCTTGGTCTGCCGGCCGGGGCCGGCGTGCCGGGGCACTATCATTTCCATCTCGTCCCCCGCTGGGCGGGTGACACCAACTTCATGACCGTCCTGGCCGAGGTCCGGCTCATCCCGGAAGATCCGCGCCAGGCACGCGACCGCCTGCGGGCCCTGTTCGCCCAGGAAGAGGAGGAATCGAGTGGCGGAATCCGGTAGCAACTCGGCGCCACGGCCGGCGGAGCCCGCCGCCGCGAGCCAGGTCATCGTGGCGGCGGCCCTGGCCTGGCTCGTCCCGGGGCTCGGGCACGTCTACCTGAAGAGATGGCGGCGCGGCCTCCTGTTCTTCGTCGTGATCGCGGCCGCGATCAGCGTCGGCTGCCTGCTCCATGGCAATCTCTACCGCCCGATCGCCGGCCAGTTCCTCAGCTACCTTGGGACCTTCGGGGCGATGGGGATGGGGATTCCCTACTTCACGCTGCGCTACGGCTTCGGCTACGAAGGACGGCTGGATGCGCCCGGCTTCGAGTACGGCACCGCCTTCCTGCTCACCGCCGGTCTGATGAACTTGCTGCTGGTGCTCGACGCCTGGGATATCGCCAGCGGCAGGAAGGAGTGACGCCGATGCTCTCCCACTTCTTCCTGATGGTGCTGTATGCGTTCCTGGTCAGCCTTTTCTTCGCCGTTCTCTGGCGGCGCACGCGCCGCGAGCAAGTGGTCCTCTTCCTCCAGCTCTTCCTGGGCATGGTGCTCGGAGGCCTGGCAGTGGCCTGGCTCATGTATCCGTTCCCTTCCGGTCCGCCGGCACCCATCCCGTGAGCTCGAGCGACGAGCTCCTCGTCGTTGCTGGCGAGGCGTCCGGCGATTTGCATGGGGCGCGGCTGCTTGCCGAGCTGCGCCGGCTGCGTCCAGGGCTCTCGGCCTTCGGGCTCGGCGGAAGCGAGCTGCGCGCGGCCGGCCTCGACACGATCGCCGACAGCGCCGAGGTCGCGGTGGTGGGGATCACCGAGGTGCTCAAGGTCCTGCCGCGCGTCCGCCAGGTATTCGCCGAGCTGTTGCGCGAGGTCGACCGCCGGCGCCCGCGGGCGGCGCTGCTGATCGATTTCCCCGATTTCAACTTGCGCCTGGCCGGAGAGCTCAAGCGCCGCGGCGTGCCGGTCGTCTACTACGTCAGCCCGCAGGTCTGGGCCTGGCGGCGCGGCCGGGTCAAGACCATTGCCCGCCGGGTCGACCGCATGCTCGTCCTCTTTCCCTTCGAGGTCGACTTCTACCGCCGCGCCGGGGTGGCCGCCATCCACGTCGGCCATCCGCTGGTCGACGAGGTGCCGCCGCTGCCCGGTGCCTGGGACGGCGGCGCACCGCCGGGGGAGAAGCCCTTTCGCCTTGCGCTCCTGCCCGGCTCGCGCGCCAGCGAGGTCGCGGCGCTGCTGCCGGCAATGCTCGAAACCGTGCGCCTGCTGGCGGGCGAGCTGCCGGTCGCCGCCACCCTGATCAAGGCGCCGACCATCGCCCGCGAGACGCTCGAGGAGGCGGTCGCCCTCTCCGGCCTGCCGGTGGGGATCGTGGCCGGCGATCGCTTTGCCACCATCGCCGGCTCCCACCTGGCGCTGTGCGCCTCCGGCACCGCGACCCTCGAGGTGGGGCTCCTCGGCACCCCGATGGTCGTGCTCTACCGGCTGGCTGGCTGGACCTACGTGATGGCCCGGCTCCTGGTCCACCTGCCGTACTTCAGCCTGGTGAACCTGGTCCTGGGACGCGCCGTCGTGCCCGAGCTCCTGCAACGGCAGGCGACCCCTCCCCGCATTGCCGCCGAGGCGCGGCGCCTGCTGACCGACGCCGGCGCGCGCCAGGCGGTGCGCTCCGGCCTCGCGGAGCTGCGCGCCCGGCTCGGCGAAGGCGGAGCGAGCGGCCGGGCGGCCCGGGAGGTCGCGCTGGCGCTCGCGGCCGCCGAGCGGGGGGCGGCGGCGTGAGTCTCGCCTCCTTCTTCCTGGGCGCCTCCCGTCACCGCGACCGGGAGGGCGACCCGAGCCTCAGGGCGTTCTTCTGGCACTACTTCAAGCGCTATTCCGGCTGGGCGGTCCTGGCCGCCTTCGGCATCGTGGTCTTCGCCGCCGCCACCGCGGTCACCGCATCGCTGATCAAGCCGATCTTTGCCGAGGTGCTGCTCGCCGGCGCGCCCGACCCGCTCGGCGGCGCCATGGGCCTGCCCGGGGCGGCCGGAGGGGCGTCCGGAGGAGCGGGGGCCGGACTGACCGGAGGAGCGTCCGGAGGAGTGGGGGCCGGCTCGGGGGGAGCGGGCGCGGCCGCCGGGGCGGCGCGGGTGGAGACACCGCGCCAGGGCGACCGGCTGGCGCGTGGGCGGGCGCGCCGAGCAGGCGCGCTGGCCTCGTTGAAGAAGTGGTTCGACGTCGCCGGCTGGCTCGACCATGGCTACGCCGCGCTCAAGCGCGGGCTGGGGGTGGCCCCTCGCCAGGTCGTCTATTTCCTGCCGCTCCTCTTTGTGGTGGTCTTCCTGCTGCGCTCGCTCGCCGACTTCCTCTCCGGCTACGCGTTTCAGCACATCGGTTTCGGCATCACCACCGACATCCGCAACGACCTGTACCGCGGCATCCTCGGGCAGTCGAGCCGCTTCCATGCCGAGCACCCTTCGGGCGAGCTGGTGGCGCGGGTCATCAACGACGTGGCGATGATGCAGAGCGCCGTCTCCAACCGCCTGCTCGACCTCTTCCAGCAAGGCGTCACCTTGCTGTTCCTGCTCGCCCTCCTGCTCTCCAGCCAGTTCAAGCTGGCGCTCATCTCGCTCGTCGCCACGCCGCTGCTGCTCTACCCGATCGTCCGCTTCGGCGCCGGCATGCGCCGCACCAGCCATCGCAGCCAGGAGCGCATGGCCGACCTGGCGAGCCTGATGGCCGAGGGGATCCGCGGCCACCGCATCGTCAAGGCGTTCGGCATGGAGGAGTTCGAACAGCACCGCTTCCGCGAAGCGACGCGGCGCCATCTCAGAGTCAACCTGCGGGCGCAGATGCTCGCCCAGTCCTCGAGCCCGGTGGTGGAGTCGCTGGCGGTGATCGGGGCCGCCGGACTGCTCATCTATGCCGGCCAGAGCATCCGGGCGGGCCAGTTCTCGGCCCCCGAGCTGGTGGAGTTCCTGACCATCCTCTTCTGGATGTACGACCCCGTGCGCCGGCTCAACAAGGTCAACATCATCCTGCAGGAAGCGCTCGCCGCCGGGCAGCGGGTCTCGCGGCTCCTGGCCATCCCCAACGACATCGTCGAGCGGCCCGGCGCGCGGACGCTACGCACCGTCAAGGGCGGGATCGCCTACGAAAGGGTGTGCTTTTCCTACGGCGAGCGGCCGGTGCTGCGCGATCTCGATCTCGCGGTCCGCGCCGGCGAGATCGTCGCCCTGGTCGGATCTTCCGGGGCCGGCAAGTCGACGCTGGTCAACCTGCTGCCGCGTTTCTTCGATCCCGAGGCGGGCCGGATCGCCATCGACGGCGTGGACCTGCGCGATCTGCAGCTGCAGAGCCTGCGCGGCTTGATCGGCATCGTCACCCAGGAGACGGTGCTGTTCAACGACACGGTCCGCCGCAACATCGCCTACGGGCGCTCCGACCTGCCGCTCGAACGGGTGCGCGAGGCGGCCGCGGCGGCCTATGCCGACGAGTTCATCATGCTGCTGCCGCACGGCTACGACACGGTGATCGGCGAGTCCGGGCTGCGCCTGTCGGGCGGCCAGCGCCAGCGCCTGGCGATCGCCAGGGCGCTGCTCAAGAACGCTCCCATCCTGATCCTCGACGAGGCCACCTCGCAGCTCGACAGCCAGTCGGAGGCGCTGGTGCAAAAGGCTCTCTACAACCTGATGCAGGGGCGCACCACGCTGGTCATCGCGCACCGCCTGTCGACCGTCATGCGCGCCGACCGCATCGTGGTCATGGAGGCCGGGCAGCTGGTCGAAGAGGGATCCCACGATCAGCTCCTGGCCCGCAACGGCGCCTACAAGAGACTGTATGACCTGCAGTTCCGGGCCTAGTTGGTGCCGCGGGTGGGCGACTCCGAGGAATCTGCACCGACGGCGGAGTGGCGGATCGCGGCGCTGTCGCTGCTGGCGGCGGGATTCATCCGCGCGCTGCGCGCCAGCGTGCGGTTGCGCCATCACGGCGATGCCGTCATGCGCGGCTGGGAGGAGCGCGGCGAGCACTTCGTCCTGGCCTTCTGGCACCGTCACCTGCTGCTGATGCCCTATGCCTACCGCGGGCGCCGCATCTCGGTGCTGGTCAGCCGCAGCCGCGACGGCGAGCTGATCGCGCGCACGGTCGAGCGCTTCGGTATCGACGCCTCGCGCGGCTCGTCGAGCCGCGGCGGCGCCACCGGCCTGCGCGCGCTGCTGCGCAAGGCCGCGGCGGGCTACGACCTGGCCTTCACTCCCGATGGGCCGCGCGGTCCGGCCGGAGCGGTGCAGCCGGGAGTGGTCCTCGCCGCGGCCGCCACCGGCCTGCCCATCGTGCCGGTCGCGGTGGCCGCCTCCCGCGGCTGGCGCCTGCGCTCCTGGGACCGCTTTCTCGTGCCGCTGCCGCTGTCGGTGGTGCATTTCGTGTATGGTGACGCGATGCGGGTGGAGCGCCGGGCCGATCCAGGTGCGGCCGGCGCCGAGCTTGCCGGGCGCCTCGACGCCGCGGAGGCCGCGGCCGCGAAGCTTGCCTTGACCAGGAAAGCGTGAAGCGATGCGCAGCATGACGGGCTATGGCGAGGCGGCCGCGGAAAACGGCAGGCACGCCGTGACGGTGAGCCTGAAGACGGTCAACCACCGCTTTCTCGACGTGCAGCTGCGCATCGCGGGCGACCTGCGGGCGAGCGAGGCGGCGTTGCGCGAGCTGCTGGCGAAGGAGCTGGCGCGCGGTCGGGTGGAGGCGCGGGTCGAGGTGCGGACGCTCGGCGAGCGCGGCGCCACGGTCGAGGTCAATGCGGCGGCGGTGCGGGCGGCGCACGCCGCGGTCCACCCTCTGGTCGAGGCGGGGTTGGTCGAAAAGGGCTTCTCGGCCGGCGACCTGCTGCGCTTGCCCGAGGCGCTGCGCGTCGAGCTGGCGCCAGACGCCTGGGACGGCGACGATCACGAGCTGCTGCTGCGCGTCGCCGGCCAGGCCGTGGCCCAGCTCGCCGCCGGACGCGAGCGCGAGGGGGCGGGGCTGGCGGCGGTGCTCTCCGAGCGCGTGCGGCGCCTGGCCGAGATGGTCGAGCAGCTCGCCGCGCTCAGCGGCCCGGCGCTCGCCGAGGCCGCCGCCGGGCTGCGCCGCCGCGTCGCCGAGCTGCTCGCCGCGCAGCCGATCGACGAGTCGCGCATGGCCCAGGAAGTGGCTCTGCTCGCCGAGCGCAGCGACATCGCCGAAGAGATCGACCGCCTGCGCTCGCACCTCGAGCACTTCGCCAGCGTCGCCGCCGGCCCCGGACCCTCCGGCAAGCGCCTCGACTTCCTGGTCCAGGAGATCTTCCGCGAGCTCAACACCCTGGGCGCCAAGTGCCGCAACGCCGAGATGACCCGCCTGGTCCTCGACGCCAAGGTGCTCTGCGAGCAGCTCCGCGAGCAGGTGCAGAACGTGGAGTAGGGCGGCATGGAGACCTGGGTCGTTGCCGTGGCGATCGGGCGAGTATCGAATTTTTCGATCTGATGTATGGCGTGATAGAGTTTTCGCAGGAGAGCGGAAGTTCAGTCCGAAGAAGAAGTCGAGCAGCTCGTCCGTCACCAGGGGGTAGGGGAGTCTGCGGAGATTCAGTAAGGTATGTCTGCTTCGACCTTAGACCAGGTGGTCGACTTCTGCCAGACGCTCTTTCGTCAACTCTTCTCGCAGCCGTTTCAGGGACAGATCGCGGACCGCCTGCGGCGCAATCAGGTCGTGCGGCAGGTCGAAGGTGCGGCGGATGCTGCCTCCCAGTCGCTTGCTCGGCTCCTTTCCCACCAGCGCCTCGGCGAGGAAGAGGTGGCCGCGGTGCTCGGCGGTATGGCGCCACTGGGCGAAATACTCAAGCTCGAAGATCTTGCCAATCCCAACATGACGCCTGAGGCGATGGTGCCTTCACTGCTCGAAAGGCTGCCCGTTCCGGAAACGCTCCGAAAGAGCGAGCGGGAAGCCCTCTACCGTGTGGCTCTGCACTCTCTTCTCCAGGCGCTCACGTACATCGGCCCGGTCCTTGCCGAGTGGCAGAAGCTGAACTTCTCGAGCGCCTTCGAGCTGCCGCGGCGGGTGATCGACCGGCTTAACCAGATCAGTGCCCAGCTCGACTCGTTCGGCCAGCCTGGAGGGGCCGCGGCGGACGAGCGCTATGAGCTGCTCTACCGCGACTACCTCTTGCAGCGCTTCCACCGTGTGGAGGCCGGGACCGTGCGCATGACCACCAACATGGACGTGGACCTGCGCGAGCTCTTCGTCATGCCCCGAGTCAAGCTCCGCCGCCTTGGTAAGGAGTCCCTATCCGATGGACACGACGCAGTCGGGTTGATGGACCTGGCGGCAGCCCGCCAGCTCTTCGGCGGTTCCGGAGGCTTCGGGCCGAAAGCTGGAGTTCGAGAGGAGAACGACGAGGGCACGCCTGCCCTGGAGCGGCTGAAGGTCTCTAACCGGCTGGTCATCGTCGGCGTCCCCGGAAGCGGCAAGTCGACGTTTCTCGAATGGCTTCAGCTCCAGCTCGCGGCGGTCGAGGAGGAGATGGTCATGGCCGGAGCGCAAGCCATTCCGCTGCTCTTGCGGGTGCGCCAGCTCGACCCTCTCGACCTTCCGCAAGGAGCTGCCCTGATCGAAAAGGCCACGGCGAGCCGAGATCGCGCAGATCTCATGCCGTATGAGTGGCTGGAGAGACAGCTCGAGCAAGGGCGGGTGATCCTGATGCTGGACGGCCTCGACGAGCTCGATCCCGGCTTGCGCGACGATCACATCCTCCCCTGGCTGGCGGGTCTATGCCAGCGTTACCCGCGGTGCCGCTACGTCGTGTCCTCGCGCCCTGTTGGATATCCTCCCGGCACCCTTCGGGCACTCGAATTCGCCGAGTGCGACCTGCTTGATTTTGGATCGGCGGAGATCGAGGAGTACACCCGGCACTGGTGCACGGCCGTACGACTCGCGCGCAATGAGCCGGGGGAGGAGGCGCGCCGTGAAGGCGCCGTCGACGGCGCGGCCATCGTGCAGGGCTTCAAGGATCATCCTTACATCAGCAACCTGGCCAGGAACCCTCTGATGCTGTCGGCGGTCTGCCTGGTGAACTACTTCGAGCAAGGGAAGCTTCCCAAGGACCGAGCGCTGCTCTACAAGCTGTGCGTCGAGGGCTTGGTTCACGTCTGGGACCAGCGCCGCGGTATTCACTCGGAGTTTGGGCTGGAAGAGAAGATGAGCGCCTGCCGGGATCTGGCATCCAGAGGCCAAGATCTCTCCCGCCTTCGAGCCGTTCCTGGCCAAGAGCGGCCCCAACGACAAGCGCGACGCAATCGTCATCTACCGCAGCCCCGAAGTTCCGGAGAAACGCATGCGGGGACGCTTGCGTACGCTGCAACAGCGGCTTCGGCACGTGGAGGCGCGGGCCGCCGTTCAGAGGCCGGTCGAGCAGAAGGTCTTCAGAGCCTACCAGAAGGATCTCGGCGGCAAGGGTAAGCCCGGCAGCCAGGCGCTGGAAGTTGCGACGATTGGAGACAGCGCACTTCCCGTCGCCAGCGTCGAAGTCACACAGAAGACCCTCCCGGCTCTCGCGGCTCAGGCCAACGTTGTGGCAGTGCTTCCCAACCAGCGCGTTCACCTCATCAGGCCGAAGGAGGTGGACTACGAGGACCTCAGCCGGCAGGAGAAAGTAGACGGAGTGACGTGGGGGCTCAGCCGGCTTGGCATCCCCGAGCTGTGGGCTTCGACCCGCGGCCGAGAGGTCAACGTGGCAGTTCTCGACACAGGGGTTCACGGCGAGCATCCAGCCCTGGCCGGCCGAGTCCAGGAGTTCATCCTGATCGATCCCCTGGGGCGCCGCATCGAGGCGCAGCCTTCGTTCGACTGCGCGAGCCACGGAACCCATGTGTGCGGCACGATTGCCGGGGGCAAGACGCCGGATGGCGTGGCGATTGGGGTGGCGCCGGAGGCCAACCTCTTCGTGGGAGCCGTGCTGCTGGGAGAGCCGACGCTGCGCACACTGATCGAAGGCATCTCCTGGGCTGTGGAGAAAGGTGCCGACGTCATCAACATGTCGCTTGGCTTCACCTATTACGAGCCGTTGTTTGCCGCGGTCTTTATCATGCTCGTGGAGAACTACGACATCCTGCCAGTGGTTGCGATCGGTAACGAGAACCATGGCAACTGTTCCTCTCCAGGCAACGCCCACAGCGCTTTTGCGGTTGGGGCGGTGGAGAAGCTGTCGCGCAACCGGCTCGAAGTCGCCTCCTTCAGCAGCGGTGCGAGTCTCGTCTTTCCCGGAGCCGAGCCCAATGCCCTGGTGACCAAGCCGGACGTGGTAGCTCCCGGCGCGCAGGTCTTTTCCTGTGTCCCGCCGGAGAAGAAACCGGACGGCGTGTACGAGTACACGTACATGTCCGGCACCTCAATGGCCACGCCGCATGTCGCCGGAGTTGCCGCCCTGCTGATGGCCGCAAAGCCCGAGGCGACCGCCGCGCAGGTCCTGGCGGTTCTGAAGGAGACGGCCGAACATCCTCTTGGAGCGCCTCGACGACCCGACAACCGCTGGGGATACGGCATGATCCGTCCGGCCGAGGCGCTCCGGGCCCTCGCCTGAGAGCTGGTACAATCCTTGGCCGTGAAGCACCAAGGCGGCGAGACGCGGGAAGCCAAGATAGGACCCGAATTCGCAAACCGGCTGCGGCGCCTCAAACCGGGCGAGACCGTGCAGGCAATCCTGATGTTGGCCACCGCCGGAGCCGCGGATCCGCCACTGCGAGGCCGCGGGAGGGAGAAGCGAGCGGAGACCATCGCCTCGGTCCGCGCGGCGTCCGATGCCGCCCTGCCCGCCATCGACCGTGTCCTGGCTCGGACCGGCGGCCGGCGGCTGGCCGCGCACGCCGACACCCTGGGCTGCCTGCCGATCGAGACGACTGCCGCCGGCATCCTGGAGCTGGCGGCTTCGCAGCACGTCAAGGCAGTCCTCGAAGACCAGCCCATTTCGCTCGTCGCGCACTCATAGAGCGCACCGCCGCGAGTTGCCGTGATAACATCAGCGCGGCGGCCGTCCGGTCCCCCGTCCCATTCGGTGAGCGCAATCAAGCCACGCGGCGAGCTGTTCATCCTGTCCGCGCCTTCGGGCACGGGCAAGACCACGCTCATCCGCGGCTTGCTGGCGGGCGGGCTGGCCGGTTTCGGCGGGCTGACGATCTCGGTCAGCCATACGACGCGGCGGCCGCGCCCGGGGGAGGTCGACGGCGTCGACTATCACTTCGTCGATAAGCCGACTTTCCAGTCGATGATCGCGGGCGACCTTTTCCTGGAGTGGGCCGAGGTTCACAACAACTACTATGGGACCTCGTTTGCGGAGGTCATGCCGCGGCTCGAGCAAGGGATCGACGTGGTCATGGACATCGATGTGCAGGGAGCCGAGCGGGTGCTGGCGCGCTACAGCGAGGCTCACAGCATTTTCATCATCCCTCCGAGCTACGAGGCGCTCGAGCAGCGGCTGCGCGGCCGCGGGCTCGACGATCCCCAGGCCATCGCGGCGCGCCTCGCCGTTGGCACCTGGGAGATCAGGCGTTGGGAACGCTATGATTATGCTATAGTTAACTCGGACGCTCAGCAGGCGAGCGAGGTCCTCGCCGCCATCATCCTGGAGAAGCGTCACCGGCGAGAGCACATGCGGGGCCGGGTCGAGGAAATCCTCAAAACCTTTCAGGACAGGGGAGCCCCACAGTCCCCCCTCTAAGAGAATAGGGCGGCGCCGGCAGCCGCCCGGGAGAACGTTCCGGCATGGCAGAAGACAAAGACGCAGAGAAGAACGGCGGTGGGCCCCCCACCGTGGACAGCAAGTTCCGCCTCGTCCTGGTGGCGGCGAACCGGGCCGAGCAGCTCATCCGCGGAGCTCGCCCCAAGGTGGAGGCCGGCAAGCGCAAGCCGACCCGTCTCGCCATGGAAGAGGTCGCCGCCAACCTGGTCGATTGGGGTTACGGCCCGCCGCCCGCACCCGAGCCTGCACCGGAGCCGGAAATGGAGGAGCAGCCAGCCGGCGAGGTCCACTGAACGCGGGGTAGCTCATGAGCCAACCCCTGCGGGTCCTCCTCGGCGTCAGCGGCGGCATCGCGGCCTACAAGTCGGCCGAGCTGGTGCGCCGCCTGCGCGAGCGCGGGCACGAGGTGCGCTGTGCCCTGACGCGCAACGCCGCGGCCTTCGTGGCGCCGCTCACCCTGGAGGTGCTCTCCGGCAACTCCGTGTACCAGGAAGAGTATCTGGCCGCGGGCGGCGGCGGCGAAGAAGAGCACATCGCCGCCGCGCGCTGGTCAGGAGTGCTGTGCGTCGCACCCGCCACGGCGCACATCCTGGCGCGGCTGGCCCTGGGTCTCGCCGACGACTTCCTCTCCACCACCGCTCTGGCCTTTGCCGGCCCGCTGGTCGTGGCTCCCGCAATGCACGCCGTGATGTGGGGCAAGCCGAGCGTGCGGGAGCACGTGGAGGCGCTGCGCGGGCGCGGCGCCCGGGTGGTGGGTCCGGTCGAAGGGCCGCTCGCCTCGGGCGAGGTGGGAATGGGGAGGATGGCGGAGCCCGCGGCGATCGTCGCGGAGATCGAGAGCGCCGCCGGCGGCGGCACGCTCGCCGGGCGCACCGTCGTGGTGACCGCCGGGCCCACCCACGAGCCGGTCGACCCCGTGCGCTTCCTGGGCAACCGGTCGAGCGGCAGGATGGGTTTCGCGCTGGCTGCCGAGGCGGCGCGGCGCGGCGCGCGCGTGACCTTGATCGCGGGGCCGGTGTCCCTGGAGTCGCCGGCCGGCGTCAGCCGCGTCGACGTGGTGACCGCACGAGACATGGAGCGCGCCGCCGGCGCGGCGGCGTCCGGGGCCGACATGGTGATCATGGCCGCGGCGGTCGCCGACTTCCGCCCCAGCCATCCGGCGGCCGAGAAGATCAAGCGCTCGCGCGGCCTGCCGGCGATCGAGCTGACCGAAAACCCCGACATCTTGAGCCGGCTGCGCACGCTGGCGCCGCAGGCGGTGCTGGTCGGCTTTGCGGCCGAGACCGGCGACCTGGAAGCCAACGCCCGCGCCAAGCTGGCGGCCAAGGGGGTCGACCTCCTGGTTGCCAACGACGTTTCGCGCACCGACATCGCCTTCGGCAGCGCGGCCAACGAGGTCACGGTCTTCGCGCGCGACCTTCCTCCGGTCTTCCTGCCGCGCCGCCCCAAGCACGAGCTCGCCGCCCGGCTGCTCGATCTGTTCACAGAGGCCTTGAAGCGCCGTGAGCGACAGCCGGTCCCAGCTCTCTGACCTCCTTGGGTATCTGGGCGAGATCGGTTACGGCGATCTCTACGTTCCGCGCCAGGCGCCCCAAGCCGCGGCAGCGGCGCCCAGGCCAGGGGCCGCGCCGGCGGCGGACGATGGGGGAGACATGAAGGCGGGAGCGGCGGAGCAGGCCGCGGTCGCCGCCGAGCTTGCCAGCCTTGCCGAAGCGGTCGCCGCGTGCCGGCGCTGCCGCCTTTGCGAAGGGCGGCAGCGCACGGTCTTCGGTTCCGGCAACCCGAGTGCAGACCTGATGTTCATCGGAGAAGGGCCGGGGGCCGAGGAAGACCGCCAGGGCCTGCCCTTCGTCGGTCGCGCCGGCGAGCTGCTGACCCGCATGATCCAGGCAATCGAGATGAGCCGCGACGAGGTCTACATCGCCAACATCGTCAAGTGCCGCCCGCCCGGCAACCGCGATCCGCAGCCCGACGAGGTGGCGGCCTGCCGCGGCTACCTGGAGAGGCAGATCGCGCTGGTGCGCCCCAAGGTAATCGTCGCCCTCGGCCGGATCGCGGCGCAGACCCTGCTCGGCAACGACACCCCGATCGGCCAGATGCGCGGCCGCTGGTTCAGCGTCCTGGGCATCCCCACCATGGTCATCTACCATCCGGCGGCGCTGCTGCGCAACCCGTCCCTCAAGCGTCCCACCTGGGAAGACCTGCAGCAGGTGCGCGACCGCCTGCGCCAAGCCTAGTGTCCCGGCCCCTCCGGGCGTCCCGCCCGCTCCCGGCCATCCGGTTGCCCGTCCAGTTGCCGGAGAGCGCATCATGGATATTTAAGGGCATACATAAGATTGACAATCCAGTACGCGCCGGTTAACGTTCTTCATGTCCCCGAAGAGCTCGCAGCCCCAGGTCTCCTTCGAAGATCTGCTGAAGACGATCGAGCCGAAGCTCAAGCGGGTGCTCGCCACCTATCGCATCCCCCCCGAAGATGCCGAGGATGTCTTGCAGCAGTCGCTGCTCGCGTTGCTCCACCAGTGGGACATCGTGCGGGATCCAGAGAGCTGGCTGATCGGCACTCTGCGGCGGCATTGCTTCATGTACTGGCGCAAACAGAGGCGCCGCCTGTATTCCGCGGTGGATTCGGCGATCCTGGAGTGGCTTTGCGAGCCGGTGGCGCCGCCCCAGGAGCGCGCGGATCTGCTGTGCGATCTTCGCACCCTGATCGGCCGTCTCCCCTCCCGCTGCCGGCTGCTGCTCGAGCTGCGCTTTCAGCTCGGCTATGAGCCCGCCGAGGTGGCGCGTCGCCTGGGCTATCGGGATTCGAGCATCGGCAAGATCACCACCCGCTGCCTCGCGGCCCTGTCCCGCGCCCTGCTGGCGGACGGCCTGGCCGAGCCTGCCGACGCCGAGCTCCCCTCTTCGACGGTCGCCCGGAGGTAGCCCCCGGCGGCGAATCCAGGTCGAACCGTGATTTCGCGGTACATTTATAGCCATGTCCGAATCGGCGCACCTGCTGCCGCAGCTCGATAGGCTCTTGGAGCGGATCGAGGCGCTGGAGACGCCGCTCATTCAGGTCTGGGGGTGGCCGGGCAGCGGCCAGGAGGCGCTGCTGCGCGAGTTGCTGGCCCGCCGGGGAGACAGCGCGGCGGGGCTGGCGCTCGGCGACTTCGCGCAGGAGGCCGCCTGGCGCGAGGCTATGGAGCGGGCCGGCCGGGCAGACTGGCTGGTCGCGAGCGGCGAGCCCGCCGGGCGCCTCGCCGAGGTGGCGCGCTGGCTCAAGCCCGGGCAGCGCCTGGTCTTTGCCGGCACGCGGCGGCTCGCTTCGCTTCTTTCGACCTCCGTCGTGGCGCCGCAAGAGCTGCTGCTCAATCACGCGGAGGTGGCCGCCCTGTGGTACCTGGCAACTGGCGACCAGCCGACCGCGGCGGCCGCCGGCGCGTTGTTGCTGGCGAGCGACGGCTGGCTGCGGCCGCTGCGCCTGACTCTGCGGGCGACCGGCGGCACCGGCCTCGAGACGGCCACGGCTGAGCAGCTCGTCGAGATTCAGGAGGTCCGCTACTTTCTGCGCCAGGACGTGCTCGGGTCGTTTACCGAGGAGGAGCTCGATCTCCTGCTCGCCGCGCCGGAAGATCGTCCGGGCGACGACGAGCCGGCGGAGCGCCGCGCGGGATGGCGGATCCTCGAGGCGCGGGGGCTGTGGCTGGAGGGAGCGGAGCGAGACCGCATGCCGCGGCTGCTGGCCGCCTGCCTGGCCCGCGAGCGGCAGCGCCGGCGCCGCCGCCTGGGAGTGCTGGCGGGCGTGGCCGTATCTCTCCGCCGGGGCCCCAGGGAAGCGGCAGGGCTGGAGACGGGAAGCAAGGTTGCGCGGGAGGAAGAAGCTGCCGCCCGCCCCTCTTACCATCTCCGCCTGCTCGGCGACGCGGACGCCCGCGAGGTCTCGCGGGGAACCGAACGGGATCTCGGGTGGAAGCTGCGGCGCTCGTTTCAGATCCTTGCCTACCTCGCTTCCTCTCCCGAGCTGCAAGCCGGGCGCGAGGAGCTCTCGGAGGCGATCTGGCCCGTCGAAGGGGAGCGCACCATCGACCGCAATTTCCATCCCACCGTGAGCCACCTGCGGCGCACTCTCGAAGGCGAGCGCAAGAGGAAAGTGCCCGGACCGTTGCTCTTCCGCGGCGGCGTTTACCGCCTCAACCCCGAGATCGACTGGCATATCGACGTCCGCGAGTTCGACCGCCGGATCGAGGAAGGACGGGGGCTGGCGGCACGCGGCGAGCGGCGCGCCGCCGCGGCGGCCTGGCGCGAGGCGTGGAGTCTCTATCACGGCCCCTTTCTCCAAGGCCACTACGAAGCCTGGGTGAGCGCGCGCCGCGAGAAATACCAGCGCCTCTACGTGGAGCTGCTGCGCGACCTCGGCGATGTCTACCTCCAGCTCGAGCGCTGCGAGGAGGCGCTTGACGCCTACCGTTCGGTGCTTCTCGAGGACCCGCTCCAGGAGAGAATCCACGTCGCCGTCATGCGCCTCTACGCCGGCCAGGGCCGCCGCGACCTGGTGCGCCGCCAGTACGACCGCCTGTGCACGCTGCTGCTCGAAGAGCTCGGCGTCGAGCCCTTGCCCAAGACCGCCCAGGAATACCACCGGCTGATGACCTAGCCGCCCCGCCGAAGAGATCGATCTTCACCCCGGGGGCGGTTGCGGTTGGCGGCGGGCTTGGATCTCGGCCGATATCGATACAGAATGGCCGCTTCTGAGGCGAATCGAGGGCCGATGCGCGAGCGACAGGACGTCATTCTTGGCGGTGGCCTCTCCGGCATGACCGCCGCCTATACCTTGCAGCGGGCGGGGGAGGAGCACTGGCAGCTCTACGAGAAGGAGTCGCGCGTCGGCGGCCTGGCGCGCTCGACCGCGATCGACGGCTACCTGTTCGACTTCGGTCCCCACATCCTGTTCACCATCGACGCCGAGATCGAGGTCCTGATCCGCGATCTGCTCGGCGACAACTTCCATGCCCAGGAGCGCCAGGCCTTCATCTACCACGATTCGTGCGGCCGCTACACGCGCTTCCCCTTCCAGGCCCACCTCCACGGCCTGCCCGTGGACATGGTCAAGGAGTGCCTGGTCGGCCTGGTGCGGGCCGTCCAGCGCCAGGCGCGCGGCGAGTTCGCGCCGGCAAACTACGAGGAGTGGATGCGCGGCTTCTTCGGGGACGGCATTGCCGAGCGGCTGATGATCCCGTACGCCCGGAAGATCTGGACCGTCGAGCCCAGTGAGATGTCTTTCGAGTGGATCGGACGCCGGGTGCCGACCCCCGATTTCGCGCGCATCATCGCCGGGGCGCTGTCGGACGACGTCTCGCAGGTCGGCGCCACCGCCTCCTTCTGGTATCCCCGCAAAGGGGCCATCGAGCCCCTCTCCCGCGCCCTCGGGGCGCGGCTCGCCAACGTCCATCTCGGCCGCACCGCCACGCGGATCGAGCTGCCGGAAAAGCAGGTGGTCTTTGCCGACGGCGAGGTAGTGCCTTTCGAGCGTCTCATCTTCTCGCTTCCCCTCTGCCAGATCCCCGACCTGTTCAGCGGCGTGCCGCCCGAGGTCGAGCGCGCCTGCCGCGCCTTGCGCTATCAGGGGATCTACTGCATCAACCTCGGCATCGGCCGCCCGGACATCTCGGACAAGCACTGGGTCTACTTCTACGAAGACCCGTTTCCCTTCCACCGCCTGTCGTTCCCCGCCGCCTTCAGCCCCGATACGGTGCCGCCGGGCAAGAGCTCGATCGCTACGGAGGTCGCCTTCTCGCCGCGGCGCCCACTCGATCGCGACACCGCCGTCGAGCGCACCATCGACGGCCTGCGGCGGGCGGAGATCCTCCAACCCGGCGACCCGATCGAGCTGGTGCATACCGAGGAGATCTTGCCGGCCTACGTGATCTACGACCTCCACCACGCCGGCAACGTCGAGCTCATCCGCGCCTGGCTGCGCCAGCACTGCATCTGGAACGTTGGACGCTTCGGCGAGTGGCAGTACTTCAACATGGACCACTCCATGCGCAGCGGCAAGGCCGCCGCCGAAAAGATCCTGGCCGCCCGGCCGGTGGGAAGGCGCTGAGCAGCGCCGTTTCGTCTTTCGTAGTCTAAAATCACTCGCGATGACCATCCAGACGGCCGCAACGCCGCAGGCCGCGGCGCCGGCGCTGCGCGAGGATCTCGACGTCAGCGTCCTGGTGCCGGTGCTCGATGAAGCCGCGACAGTCGAAGAGCTGGCGATGCGCATCGGGTCGACGCTCAGCCGCCTCGGGGCGCGCTTCGAGATCGTCTTCGTCGACGACGGCTCGAGCGACGACACGTCCGGCCGCGTCCGCGCCGCGCGTGAGCTCGACCCGCGGGTCAAGCTGGTGCGTTTGCGGCGCAACTTCGGCAAGGCGGCGGCCCTGTCGGCCGGCGTCGACCATTCACGCGGCCGCGTCGTCGTCACCATGGACGGCGACTTACAGGACGACCCGGAGGAGATTCCCCGCCTGCTCGCCGCGCTCGACGCCGAGCAGCTCGACCTGGTCTCCGGCTGGAAGCGAGAGCGGCGCGACCCGGCGGGCAAGCGGCTCTCGTCGCGGCTGTTCAACTGGGTGACGCGCCGGCTCGCGGGAGTGGACCTGCACGACTTCAACTCCGGCTTCAAGGCCTACCGGCGCGAGGTCCTCGAGCAGATCGCCGTCTACGGCGAGCTCCACCGCTATATCCCGGTGCTGGCGAGCCGCCGCGGCTTCGCGGTCGGAGAGATCGTCGTGACCCACCATCCGCGCCGGCACGGCGCCAGCAAGTACGGCTGGGACCGCTTCTACAAAGGGCTCCTCGACCTCATCACGGTCCTCTTCATCACCAAATACACCCGCCGCCCCCTGCACCTGTTCGGCGCCTTGGGTCTGCTCTTTCTGGCCGCCGGTTTCGGAATCAACCTCTATCTCGCCATCCTCTGGCTGGGCGGCTCCTACCTGTCCAACCGGCCCCTGCTTCTCCTCGGCGTCCTGCTCATGCTGCTCGGCATCCAGGTGCTGACCACCGGTCTGCTCGGCGAGATGATCACCTTCAAGAACTTCCAGCGCCGCGACAGCTACTCGGTCAAGGAGTGCCTGGATTAGTGTCCTCTTCTCGGCCGGGCCAGCCGTGGCGCTCGACCTCCTGTTCCTGACCCAGACCTACCCGCGGTTTGCCGGCGACACCGCGGGTCCGTTCATCGAGGATCTGGCGCGGGCGCTGGTGCGGGGGGGCGACCGCGTGACGGTCCTCGCTCCCCATGCCGAGGGCCTGCCGGAGCGCTGGGAGGCGGGAGGGGTCGAAGTCATGACCTTCCGGTACGCGCCCGAGCGACGCGAGGTGATGGGCTACGGGCGCTCCTTGCAAGCCGACGAACGAGTCAAGCGCGCCGCTGCCCTCGTGACGCCCTTCTACATGGCCGCCGCGCGCGGGGCGCTGTCGCGGCTGCTCCGGCAGCGCCGCCGCGACCTCGTCCATGCGCACTGGATCGTGCCCAACGGCCCGATCGCCGCGGCGGCCGCCGGGCGCACACCGCTCGCCATCGGCCTGCACGGCAGCGACGTCTTCCTGGCCGAGCGCCGGGGCATGCGCTCGGCGGTCCGCTGGGCGCTGCGGCGCACCCGGCTGCTGACCAGCTGCTCGCCGGAGCTGGCCGCGCGCATCCAGGCGCTCGGCTTCGCGGTCGCCGCCTCGCGGGTGATCCCCTACGGCGTGGACACACAGACCTTCGCGCCCGCCGCCGCGCGGCGTTCTCTGTGGCGCGGGCGCTTGGGCATCCCGGAGGCGGCGCCGCTGGTTCTGGGAATCGGACGCATGGTCACCAAGAAGGGCTTCCAGGTTCTGCTGGCGGCCCTGCCCGCCTTGCTCGAAGCGGAGCCGCATGCCCATGTCGTCCTGGCTGGCGGAGGAGACCTGCTGGCGCCCCTGCGGGCAACTGCCGCCGAGCGCTGGCCCGGCCGGCTGCACCTGCCCGGCCCGGTGCTGCGCGACGTGCTTCCCGATCTCTTCCGCGCGGCGGACCTCTTCGTGCTCCCTGCCATGCACGACGGGCGGGGCAACGTGGACGGGCTTCCCAACGTGATCCTGGAGGCGATGGCGAGCGGCCTGCCGGTCATTGCCTCGGGGATCTCGGGCATTCCCCTGGTGGTCGAGCACGGCGCGAGCGGCCTGCTCGTGCCGGAGCAGGATCCCGAGGCCCTGGGGACCGCCCTCGTGCGGCTCCTGCGGGACCGCGACCTGGCCCGGCGCCTGGGCGCGCGCGGGCGGCAGAAGGCCGAGCGCGAGCTCACCTGGGGCGCCATCGCCGCGCGCTATCGCGACGCCTATCAGGCTACTCTTGCCGGCCGCTAGTAGATCGATTCCATGATAGCGTATCAATATCAAGCAACCGACAACGACTCCAGGCCGTAGGTCCACTTCATGACCACGGGCTCTTGATTGAGTTCTTCAAGATGGCGTTCGATCCGTTGCCGCAGTTCGGCTTTCGA
>DASZZM010000083.1:0-66442 GCA_035544895.1 Thermoanaerobaculia bacterium | reverse complement strand
GTTTGGCGAGTTGACGTCCAAACGTGTGCGCCGGGATTCGTTCCACAGTGTCGAGGATCTGGAGACCGCGATTGCGGAGTTCCTGGCGACGTGGAATGAGCATCCCCGACCCTTCCTCTGGACGGCGACAGTGGAATCCATTAAGGAGAAACTCTCTCGCTGCCGCCAGACGCTCGAACAGATTCAGCCCGGCTGCACTCGGCCGCGCAGCCGCAAAGGGCAGAAAACGTTGTCCAGCTAATTCCTGGACACTACACTAGCTGCCACCGGCTGTGCCGGCCCCGAGGGGTATGAAACGGCGCTCGCTAACTGGCAATGGCGGCCTCCAATCTATCGGATCTCCCCCCGCAACCCCTCGATCCCCTTCCCTCCCCTCCGGGGGGGAAGGGGACGCCCCCACCCTCTCGGCCGAGGGAGTTTCGTCCTAGATCCGTCGTAGACACTCGTGCGGCCGCGCGATCCTACAAGGCCGCCACGCGTTCCAGGAACTGCCGCGCTTCGCCCGGGTCGTGCAGGATGTAGTGGGCGGCCGTCGGCCGGGCCTCCGGGGCGACGAGAATGCCGATCCCCCGGCCGTCGATGGCGGCGAAAGCGTCCTCGTCGGTCACGTCGTCGCCCAGGCACAGCGCCACGACGCCGCGGCCGAGCCCGAGGGCGTCCCACAGCCAGAGCAGCGCCTTGCCCTTGTCCCAATCGACGTCGGGCCGCAACTCGAAGACCTTCAGGCTGTAGATCTTGCGCAGCCGGCCCGCCCCCCCCGCGGTGTCCGCGTCGGGTCCGCCGCTCGTGCCGCTCGTGCTCGCCGCATTGTTCTCCGCCAGCGCGCGGTCCACCGCGGCTTCGACCCGCGGCAGGTCCTCCGGGCCGACCAGGCGGTAGTGGACCGCCACCGCGAAACGCTTGAGCTCGACCAGGACTCCGGGGATGCCGGCGAGGTCGCGGCGCAGCCGCTCCGCCAGGCCTTCGATGCGGGCCGGCGCGCCGCTGCCGCCTACCTCGTGCCGCAGCCCGGCCCCGCCGTGGCCCGGCGCCGGACCCTCGATGTCGAAGCCGTGGCTGCCGGCATAGACGAGCTCGGGCAGGCCGACCAGCGCCGTCACGTCCTCGCGGGCGCGCCCGGAGAGGATCGCCACCGGCCAGCGCCGGGCCAGCAGGCGCAGCAGCCGCCGCGTCTCCTCGGGCAGAGTGGCGAGCTCGGGGCGCGGCGCGATCGGCGAGAGGGTGCCGTCGTAGTCGAGGAACAGCGCCAGGGGACGGCCGGCCAGCCGGCTGGCGATCTCGGGCCAGCTGGCGAGCGCCGAGGGCAGGGAGACCGCCCGCGCACCGTTACCGCGCATCGGCGGCCCGCACCCCCGTCACACCTCGATCAAGCTCTCGTCGGCCGCGGGCGGGACGTATTCCGCGTGGCTGCGGAACTCGTCGGGCACGGCGCCGAGCGCCGACCGCAGGTAGTAGTCCACCCACCAGAAGATGTCCTGTTTGCGCAGGATGTCCTGCATCAGCCCCATCCGCCGCGCCCGCTCCTCCGGCGCCATCTCGAAGGCTGTCTTGAGCGCGTCGGCCATCCCCTCGATGTCGTGCGGGTTGACCAGCAGCGCGCCGTTCTTGAGCTGGGCCGCCGCGCCGGCGAACTCGGAGAGCACCAGGGCGCCTTCGGCCTCGATCTGGCAGGCGCAGAACTCCTTGGCGACCAGGTTCATGCCGTCCTTGAGCGAAGTGACCAGGCAGGCCCTGGCCATGCGGTAGAGCGAGATCAGGTCGCGCCGGACGAGGCTCTTGTAGTGGTAATGGACCGGCACCCAGCCGGCGGTCGAGAACTCGCCGTTGATCTCGCCGACCAGCTGCTCGACCTGCGCCTTGAGCGCCTGGTACTCGGGCACCGTCTCGCGGCTGGGCACCACGATCTGCATCAGCAGGGCGCGCTCGCGCAGCTCGGGGAAGCGCTGCAGCGCGTTGCGGAACGCCTGCAAACGCTCCGGCAACCCCTTGGTGTAGTCGAGCCGGTCCACCCCGAGCACCACCTCGAACGGTCCGATGCGCTGCCGCAGCTCCTCGACCCGCGCGTCGACGTCGGCGGAGCTCGCGGTCTCCGAGAATGCCCTGTAGTCGATGCCGATCGGGAAGTTGCCCACGCGCAGCACGCGCGATCCCGCCCGCAGGCGATGCAGCGGGCCCTCGCGATGGATCTCGACGCCGTCGAGCAGGTGCTCGACGCAGGACAGGAAGTTGCGCCGGTCGCGCGTCGTCTGGAAGCCGAGCAGGTCGTAGGACAGGAAGGCGTCGAGCAGCTTGCCGCGCCAGGGGAGCTTGACGAAGATGTCGAGCGGCGGGAAGGGGATGTGCAGGAAAAAGCCGATGCGCCGTCTGGCCATGCGCTCGCGCACGAACTCGGCGACGTGGATGAGCTGGTAGTCCTGCACCCAGATGAAGTCGTCTTCGCGGCTGTATTCGATGACGCGGTGGGCGAACTTGCGGTTGACGTCGAGGTAGGCGTACCAGTACGACGGCTGGAAGTCGCAGCGCCCGGTCAGGTCGTGGAAGAGCGGCCACAGGATGGCGTTGGAAAATCCTTCGTAGAAGCCCTTGACCTCGTCTTCGGTGAGCAGCACCGGCAGCAGCTCGTAGCCGCGCTCGCGGAAGCCCTCGGACATGAGGACTTCCCAGGCGCCGCCGTGCTCCAGCGCCAGCCCCGGCCAGCCGATCCAGACCCCGCCGCGGTGCGACAGCACCGGCGCGAGCGCGCTGACCAGTCCGCCCGATCCCGGCTTGAGCGTCCAGCCGGAATCCTTCTTCTCCAACACGATGGGCAGCCGGTTGGAAACGACGAGAAGGCGGCGCGAAAGGGGGCTCAAGGTAGCCGCATTGTAGTGTACCTTGCCGGCTTTTCTCATCGCCTCCCGTCCTCGCGATCCAATCCAAGATCAAGGCTACCCGCCGGCCGCTCCGCGGCCGGTCCGCCGCAGAAGCAGGAGCGATGCAACTTCTCGGCCTTCCGTGCTGGGATGCCGGTGGTGGACGATCCCGGGTGGGGACGGCGGTGTTGGAGCCGCCCGCGGCCCGGGCACCGTTGGCCCGCCCGGCACCGTGAGAGCTGGAAGCGGTCCGAGGCGACTGCGCTATGCGAAGGGCATGCGCGGCCCGAGCGGTGATTGACGCTGGTGGCAGGGCAACGTATCGTCGGTCGTCATGAGCGTCCAAGAGCAGCTCCAGCCGGGAGAGGAGATCCTTTACGTTGCGCGGCCGACTCGGGTGGTGCTGGTTCCGCTGCTCGTCCTGGCCGTGGTGCTCGTGGCGGCGGGGGTGGCGGGGGAGCTGGCGACACGGCAGCTCTGGCCGTTGCTGCTGGGAGGGATCCCGGCGCTGGCGGCGCTGGTGGTGGCGGGGGCGCGTCACTGGGCGCTGCGCTTCGACGAGTACGTGCTGACCGACCGGCGGGTGATCCGCCAGACCGGGATCTGGAGCAAGAGCTCGATGGATTCCTACCTGGACAAGCTCAACAACGTCGAGCACAGGCAGACCTTTTGGGGCAGGGTCTTCGGCTTCGGCGACGTCGAGATCGACACCGCGAGCGAGACCGGCGCCACGGTGTTTCCCCGCATCAAGCATCCTCTGGAGCTCAAGCGCGCCATCGACGCCGCGGCCGCCGCCTTCCGCACGGGCGGCCGCCGGCCCCCCGCCCCGGCGGCCCCAGCGGCAGCCGCCGCGCCGCCCTCCGCCGCCGAGAAGATCCGCCAGCTCAAATCGCTCCTCGACGAGGGCCTCATCACCCAGACCGAGTTCGACGCCAAGCGCAAACAGCTTCTCGACGAGATCTAGTAGCCGCCTGGCCCAGGAGAGAGTACGATGGGGGGCGGCAATGAGCCGTAACCCTGCTTCGCTCACCCCCTTGATCGACGAGCTGCGGCGCGACGGGCGGCTGGGGCGCCAGCTCGTGCACTGGGCCTACCTGCCCGCGCAGGAGGCGCGCTACGGCGACCTCGATCCACCGCTGCCGGAGGCGGTGGCGCGGGCGCTGGCGGACGGCGGGGTGACGCGGTTGTGGAGCCACCAGGCGGAGGGGACCGCGGCGGTGCGCCGCGGCGAGAACGTTCTGATCACGACGCCCACGGCCTCGGGCAAGTCGCTGGTCTTTCAGCTCCCCGCGCTCGAAGAGGCGATCCGCGGCGGCCCCGGCCGCGGGCTTTTCCTGTTCCCGCTCAAAGCACTCGGACAGGACCAGCGCGCCAAGCTCGGCCGGCTGGCCGATCAGGCGGGCCTGCCGCCCGAGACCGCGGGCTGCGAGATCTACGATGGCGACACGCCGGCGGCGCGGCGGCTGGCCATCCGCAAGAGCTTCCCGCGGGTGGTGATCTCCAATCCGGACATGCTGCACCTGGGCATCCTCGGCAGCTGGACCGGCTGGGGGCCTTTCCTTGCCGACCTGCGCTGGATCGTGCTCGACGAGCTGCACACCTACCGCGGCATTTTCGGCAGCCATTTCCATCACGTGCTGCAGCGTCTCTTGCGGCTCTGCCGCTCGGTCGGGGGCGATCCGGTCCTCATCGCCTCGTCGGCGACCGCGGCCAACGCGCCGCAGTTTGCCGAGGCGCTCACCGGCCGTCCCTTCCGTTGGATCGCCGAATCGGGAGCCCCGCGCGAAGGGCGCCACCTCCTGCTGCTGCGCCCGGAGGCCTCGCCTTACACCGCGGCGCTCCAGCTCTTCGTCCGCTTCGTCGCGGCGGGACTCAAGACCATCGTCTTCACCAAGGCGCGGCGCATCACCGAGCTGCTCTATTCCTGGCTGCGCCGCCAGGACCCGGCGCTGGCGGCGCGCGTGGCCTCCTACCGCGCCGGCTTTCTGCCCGCCGAGCGCCGGCGCATCGAGCGCTCGCTCTTCGACGGCACCCTCGACGGGGTGATTTCGACCTCCGCCCTGGAGATGGGGATCGACGTCGGCGGCCTCGACGCCTGCATCCTGGTGGGCTACCCGGGAAGCATCATGGCGTTGTGGCAGCGCTCCGGCCGGGTCGGCCGCGCCGGCCGCGAGTCGATCACCGCCCTGGTGGCCATGCCCGACGCGCTCGACCAGTACTTCCTCGACCATCCCGAGCAGCTCCTCGGCCGGGCCTACGAGAAGCTGATCGTCGATCCGGGCAACGAGCCGGTGGCGCGCGGCCACCTGGTCTGCGCCGCCGCCGAGCTGCCGCTCAACCGCGAGGACGACCGGCCCTACCTCGGGCGCCACGGGGAGAGCGTCGAGCGCCTGCTGCGCCAGGGGCACCTGCTGGAAGCGGCCGCCGGCGGCGAGATCTTCTCCCTGCGCCGCCGGCCGCAGCGCCACGTCGCCCTGCGCGGCACCGGCGAGAGCTTCACCATCTTGGACCGGCACGGCGCGGCCGTGGGCACGGTGGATGGGGTGCGCGTCCTGCACGAGTGCCACCCCGGCGCCGTCTACCTCCATGCCGGGCGGCAGTTCCTGGTCGAGGCGCTGGAGCGCGAGGAGCGCCGCGTGCGGGCGGCCGCGGCCGACCTCGACTACTTCACCACCCCGCTGACCGAGAAGGAGACCGAGGTCCTGGAGGTGCTCGAGCGGCGCGGTGATGGGCCCTTGCGGGCCTGGCTCGGCAGGCTCAAGGTGACCGAGTGGGTGGTGGGGTTCGAGCGCAAGCGCATCTTCGGCCAGGAGACGATCGACCGCGCGCAGCTCGACCTGCCGCCGGTCGAGTTCGAGACGGTCGGCCTCTGGTGGCAGGCGCCGCGCGCCTTCGAGGAGACGCTGCGCCAGGCCGGCGAGCACTTCCTCGGCTCCCTCCATGCCAGCGAGCACGCCGCGATCTCGCTGTTCCCGCTCCTCGCCCTTTGCGACCGCGGCGACATCGGCGGCATCTCCTACCCCTTCCACCCGCAGGTTGGCAGCGGCGCCGTCTTCATCTATGACGGGCATCCGGGCGGCGTCGGCATCGCGGCGCGCGGTTTCGCTGAGCTCGACACCCTGCTCTCCCAGGTGCTGTCGCTCATCGGCAGCTGCCCCTGCCCGGAAGGCTGCCCCTCCTGCATCCAGTCGCCGAAGTGCGGTAACGGCAACCGGCCGCTCGACAAATCCGGGGCCGCCCGCATCCTCCGCCTCCTGCTCGGCCTCGAAGCGCCGGTCGTCGCCTTGCAGCCCCCGCCGGCGATCGACCTCCGGCTCCCGCCCGCGACTGGCCTAGAGTCCCCGCCGCCGGCGCCGGTTGACTCCGGCGAGGAACGCGCCGGCCCGGAACCGCGGGCGGCATCCTCCCTCGCTCCGTTGATCGCGCCAGAAGCCGGCCTGCCCGATGCCCCGGAGATCGTGCCCGGCGTCCCGGAGATGGGCAGGGACTCGCGGCGGGAGCGCCGCCGCCGCGCCGAGAAGTTCAACCGCGGCGGATGGCTCGACGAGCGCCCGGCGCGCGCGGGTCCGCCCGTCTCCGACCTGCACCGCAGGTGCCCCAAGACGGTCCTCTTCGACCTCGAGACCCTGCGCTCGGCGGCCGAGGTCGGAGGCTGGAACCGGTGCCATCGCATGGGAGTGGCGGTGGGCGTGGTGTGCCATCTCGAAGAGGGGCGTTTCGAGGTCTTCGGCGAGAGCGCGGTGCGCTCCCTCGCCGAGGCGCTGCGCGCGGCGACCCTGGTCATCGGCTTCAACGTCAAGCGCTTCGATTACCAGGTCCTCTCCGGCTACACCGGCGAGAGCCACTGGCTGACCCTGCCCACCCTCGATCTCCTCGAAGAGGTGCATTCCCGCCTCGGCTTCCGCGTCGGCATGGGCCACCTGGCGTCCGAGACCCTCGGCTTGGGCAAGTCCGCCGACGGCCTGCAATCCCTCGAATGGGTGCGCCAGGGCCGCCTCGACCTCGTCGCCGACTACTGCCGCCGCGACGTCGAGATCCTCCGCGACCTCTACCTCCACGGCCGCCGTGAAGGCCACCTCTTCTATCGCGACCGCAAGCGCGACGTCCGCCTCAAGCTCCCCGTCGAGTGGTAACATATCTCCCGAGATTCTTTCGCCAGGTCCTCATCGCGGAAACCAAACACCTACCTATTTGGCTGTAATGTGAGATGGCGATCGAGAACGGTAATAAGGGCAGAGATCAGTTAAGACGCGAACGCGTTGCGTTCACTTCAGTCTCCTTTCGCAACTTTCGCGCACTTTCTGAGTACTCCTTGTCCCTACGTGATACAAATGTGTTGGTCGGCCCAAATAATTGCGGCAAGTCCACTGTTATTAGCGCCTTTCGAGTACTCTCGTTAGCTCTGCGCAAAGCGACCTCGCGCAATCCGGAGCTCTTGTCAACTCCTAAAGGAACGCGCACCGGTTATCGCATATCCGATCTACCAATTCCGGTTGCCAACATACACACAGAGTACGAAGACATCGATACAACAGTAATATTTCGATTGTCAAATAGAAATCTTTTAACTATTTATTTTCCAGCTGACGGTGGCTGTATACTTGTTCCAGAGACCACCGGTCGACCTGTTAGGACGGTCTCAGATTTTAAGCGCGCTTTCCCCGTCGGTATAGGCGTAGTTCCCGTTCTTGGTCCATTGGAGCAAGATGAGTTTCTGGTATCGGAGGAAACGGTGCGCGCAAATCTATATACTCATCTTGCGTCGCGTCATTTTCGAAGCTATTGGTATTATACCCGCGACGGATTTGACCAGTTTGCAAACTTGATCCAGAGCACATGGCGCGGGATTGTTATCTATCGTTCCTCTCGTGAAGGAGGAGCCTCAAATCGGTTGGTTATGCCTTGTGAGGAAGAAGGAAGACCCCGCGAGCTCTTCTGGGCAGGATTCGGTTTCCAGATATGGTGTCAGTTAATCACTCACATCGTTAGATCTAATAGTCAATCATTATTAGTAGTTGACGAACCAGAAATCTATCTACATCCTGATCTTCAGCGGCAGCTTCTTGGTATCTTGAAACAGTCCGGTCCGGATATTCTAATGGCCACTCACTCTACCGAGATTATCGGCGAGGCCGATCCAGGCGACTTGCTCCTTGTTGACAAGAAGAAGAGGGCAGCCCAAAGAATCAAAGATATTTCGGAGGTCCAAGCTGCCTTGGAGAGCATTGGCTCTCTTCAGAACATAGAATTGACGCAGCTAGCGCGTAACAGACGGGTTCTCTTTGTCGAGTCATCGGCCGACTATCGAGTCATTCGGCGTTTCGCCCGGCGGCTTGGGTTCGATTCTCTTGGAGCCGGCTTAGGGATTACGGCCATCGAGTCAGGAGGTGCCGCGTCGTGGGAAAAAATCAAGCATATTGCGGAGGGCATCGAGCAAACACTTGGAAGGCCGCTGCAGATCAGCGCCGTTTACGACAGAGACTATCGCTGTGAAGAAGAGATTCGTAGTATAGCTGGTGAACTTGAGCCGCATCTGGCATTCCTTCACGTTCATAGTCGGAAGGAGATGGAGAATTATTTTTTACAACCAACAGTCCTTGAGCGTGCTTTGGCGACGGCAAGGCGTGAGAGAGCAAGACGTGCTGAGGAGCAGCTCACAGATTCACGAACAGTAACGGAGATTCTGGAGACCGCCTGTAGCGCGCTGAAAGAGGACATCCAAGCCCAGTACATCGCTAAGCGCTCAGAGTTCCTCCGCCACACTGGACGCGATGCCGCGACGCTTGCCGCCGAGACACTTAGATGGTTCGAGATATCTTGGAATGATCCTGCATCAAAGTTAACACTAGTTCCAGGCAAGGAAGTTCTACGCCGCGTGCGCGAGGACTGCCAACTCTTGTTTGGGGCAAGCTTAACAGATCGCCAGATCATCGATGCTTTTCATGCGGATGAGATTCCTATAGACTTGAAGGAACTTATCGATAAACTTGAGCGGTTTCGGGCTCTGGATTGAGAGTCTCAGGGGAGCATCGAAGACGCTCATCGAGCCGCCCGGAGCAGGGCTGCGCGCTCGCGGCCGTGGGTGTAGGATAGGAAACGGGTCACAGAAGGGCGGCCAGGACTGTTGGAGTGCGGGAGGGAGCATGCGCATCGTGATCGCGGGCGAGAGCCGACTGATCGGCCGTGCGTTGGTCGCCGCCTTGCCGCGGCCGGGCACGAGATCGTCGTCTTGTCGGGCGACCCGGACAGGTATCGCCCGCTCTCCTAGGGCGTGCGCCCGAGGCGGCGATCTTGGACCTGCACCTGCACGGCCAGCGCGCGCCCTGCCCCGCCGCCGCCTCAACACCAATACCTCTTCCGCTTTCCCAACCTCGAGCCCGTCCTCCGCGAGCTGCTGAACTGACCCCGCTGGTATTGTCATCAACCTACGAGGACCGTCCATGTCGAGCACCGAGGAGATCCTTAAGATGCTGCGCGATCAGCATCGGATCTTGAAAGGGAGCTATCCGATACGGCGACTGGCCCTGTTTGGTTCCTGGGCTCGAGGCGAAGCCCGGGAGGACAGCGATGTCGACGTGCTGGTGGAGGTGGATCCTTCGATCGGATTGGGCTTCGTCGAGCTCGGGGACAAGCTCGAACAGGCGCTCGGACGCCGAGTGGACCTGGTCTCGCGGCGGGCTATCAAGCCTTCGCTCTGGAAGCGAATCGAGCCTGAGCTGATCGATGCCTGAGCGCGACCCCCGCCTATTGGTCGAAGACATGCTTGCGGCGATTCGCAAGATTGAACGCTACACGTCCGGGATGAGCCAAGCGATGTTCCAGCAGGACGAGAAGACCCTCGATGCCGTAGTGCGGAATCTGGAGGTCGTAGGGGAGGCGGCACGGCGGGTCTCGGCAGGCTTTGCCTCGCGGCACGCTGAGGTGCCATGGCGGCAGGTCGCCGGCCTTCGCAACCGCATCGTGCACGACTATTTCGGTTTAGACCTGGAGATCATCTGGCAGGTGATCCGGCATGACCTACCGCAGCTCAAGGCTAGCCTTGAAATCCTGGAAAGCGCCGCGGATAGCAGTCGGTAACTGCGCTTACCTCCACACCTCGCGCCGCGCCACGCCGCCGCCCCGGCAGCCCGGGATGTTCCCAGGGTGAAGACCTCTTCGAACGGTCCCGGTGCCGCCGCCGGCAGGAGCCTCGATCCCGGCCGCCGCCGCTTCGCAGTCAATAGCCGCCAAGATCTGGAAGGGTTGCGGGGGGAGATCTGGGCTACAATCTTGAGCAGCATCCAGCCCGGACCAGAGTGCCAGAGGAGGTGCCAGTGAGAACGCGCGTGTCGATCGCCGTTGCCCTCGTGTCGGTGACGCTCTTGGCGTGGAGCGGCGCTGTCATCGCCGCCATCGCCGCGCCCGTACCGGCGGCGGACCGCTCTCTCGCGCCGTCCGAGTACATCGCGCGTGGTATGCCGGCCCATGACCGGGATTGGATGTCAGACGACTATGAACGAGCTGCCGCCGTGCTCAAGGCGCTGGCGGCGGATGATCCCGCGACACTGCCGCGCCGGGCCAGCAGCAGATCGGGGCTGCTCTTCGCGCGCATGACGTCGACGCGCAATCTC
This sequence comes from Thermoanaerobaculia bacterium, assembly GCA_035544895.1. Taxonomy (GTDB): domain Bacteria; phylum Acidobacteriota; class Thermoanaerobaculia; order Multivoradales; family UBA5704; genus JASLEW01. The sequence continues at coordinate 55,980 of DASZZM010000083.1, read as the reverse complement.
GAGCTTCTGCATACGCCCGGGCTGGATGTGCAGCAGCGGCTCGGCGTCGCGGTGCCCCTCTTCCAGGAGCTGAACGAGGTCTTGGCGGTCTACGTCTCCGCGAGCAGAGAGGATGCGGTTCTGGACGCGGAGCTCGTCGATCTCCTAAACCTGACTCTTCGCGCGACGCTCGACCTGGTGGGAATCGCCGACGCCTTCTTCGAATCGCTGCCGCGCGACGATCCCAAGCGCAAAGCCCGCCTCGACGGCCGTGATCAGATGAGAGCCGGAATGGCCTCCATCGTCGACGGTAGCTTGACCACCCTGACCGAGCACGGCATGTACCACAGCTCCGAGCTCGAGCGTCTTGCGAGAGGTCTCCAAGAGGTCCTGCCACGACTCCTCCCCTCCCTGCCGCCGGGAGCCCGCCAAGAGATTCCCGTCCGTCTCGAGCGCATGATCTCCGATGAGCCCGATGCGGCCTTCAGGGTCCATCTCCAGGCCATCGCATCGGCCCTCCGGGCGCGGACGGGCCAGTCGCCCCCGGCCTGACCAGCCAGAAGGGACGATTTCATGCGCATCGTGGTCGCCGGCGGGAGCGGACTGATCGGCCGCGCGGTGGCCGCCGACCTTGCGGCGGCCGGGCACGAGGTCGTCGTCCTGTCGCGCGACCTGGCCAAACATCGCGCGCTCCCTCAGGGCGTGCGCGCCGAGCGGTGGGACGGCCGGAGCGCCGCCGGCTGGGCGGCGCTGCTCGACCGCGAGGCGGCGATCTTGAACCTGGCGGGCGAGGGGATCGCAGCCGGGCGCTGGACGGCGGAGCGCAAGCGCCGCATTCGCGCCAGCCGGGAGGAGTCGTCACGGGCCGTCGTCGAGGCAATCCGCCAGGCCGCCGTGCGGCCGCGCGTCCTGCTCCAGGGGTCGGCGGTTGGCTACTACGGCCCCGCCGGCGACGAGCCGGTGACCGAAGTCCACCCGCCCGGCGACGACTTCCTGGCCGAGACCTGCGTCGCCTGGGAGGCGGCCAGCGCCGAGGTCGAATCGCTCGGCGTGCGGCGGGTCCTCCTGCGCACTGGCATCGTGCTCGCCCGCGCAGGCGGGGCGCTGCCGCAGATGGTGCGCCCCTTCCGCCTCGGCCTCGGCGGACCGCTCGGCGGCGGCAGGCAGTGGATGCCCTGGATCCACCTCGCCGACGAGGTCGGGGCCATCCGCTTCCTGCTCGACCACGACGGCGCGAGCGGCCCCTGGAACCTCACCGCCCCTCATCCGGTCACCAACCGCGACTTCAGCCGCGCCCTGGGCAAGGCCCTCCATCTTCCAAGCCTGCTCCCCGCGCCTCGTCTCGCCCTCCGCCTCCTCCTCGGCGAGATGTCCGACATGCTTCTGCATGGCCAGCGCGCCCTGCCCCGCCGCCTCCTCGACGCCCACTACCTCTTCCGCTTTCCCAACCTCGAGCCCGCCCTGCGCGAGCTGCTGGAATGATTACCGCCGCTCACCCCCACAGCTCGCGCAGCGCCGCGGCGACCGGCTCGCGGAGGTGGGGCGGGGTGTAGATGCGGTAGCGGTCGATGCGCGCGAGGTGGCGGATGAACTGGCTCGCCTCTTCCATCGGCTCGAGCGAGCCGTCGAAGCGGCGCACCAGCACGCGGACGCGGCTCTTGCCCATGCGGTGCGAGTCCTTGGCGGAATTGGAGACCAGCAGGCAGCGCTCCCCGAAGCGCCGGGCGAGGTCCGGCAGCAGGGCTTCGAAGCGCTCCTTCTCTACGCGCGACAGGTGCTCGCGGGTCTCGAAGGCGACCGGGTAGTGCTCACGCGCCACCACCGCCCGGGCGTGCAGGCTGGGCGAGCGCCGCATCTCTGACCACATGGAGACGTCGTCGCGGCCCAAGAACGCCTCCGGGTCGGCCGGCCACAGCATGCCGTTCTCCTGCAGCCACTCGTTGAGATGCAGCTCGAGCGCCTTGCCGGTGGCGTTGAAATAGACCTGCGTGAACATGTAGTAACGCGCCATGACCAGCGCCTCGAGAGCGTGCACGCCGCCCTCCTCGACTCCGATGCCCCACTCCCGGCGCGCCGGGTCTTCGAGCGGCAGCATGGTGTCGAGCAGCCGATCGAGGTCGTAGCTGCCGTAGCGCACGCCGCAAAAGAGGCTGTCGCGCAGCAGGTAATCCATCTTGTCGACGTCGAGCTCGCCCGAGACGATCTGGGCGAGCAGCCGTTCGGTGGGGTCGCCGCCACCGTCGAGCAGGCGCACCACGTCGGCGGTCGTGAGCCCCTCGCCGTGCCTGGTGAAAAGCGCCTCGATCTCCGGCGTCGCGATCAGCCGCCGGGTCATCTGCTCGTGATCGAGCTTGGCCTCGAACAGCTCCTCGGCCGAGTGGCTGAAGGGCGCATGTCCGAGGTCGTGGAGGAGCGCGGCGGCCCGCACCAGGCGGCGCTCGGGGGCGCGCGGCGCGCCGGGGAGGAGCCCGCCGCTCTTGCCGCACAACGCCTCGTAGACCCGTCCTGCCAGGTGCATGGCGCCCAGGGCGTGGCTGAAGCGGCTGTGCTCGGCCCCGGGAAAGACCAGGAAGGTCAGGCCGAGCTGGTGAATGAAGCGCAGCCGCTGCATCGGGCGGCTGCCGACGAGCGCCGCCTCGAGCGGATCGGCGCGAATGAAACCGTGGACCGGGTCGCGTATCGAGAGCACGCGCTAGTGTCCCGGGTTGCGAGCGATCAGTTGAGGTGCGACTTGGTCGACAGGTGGCAGAAGGGACGGAGCAGATCGACCACGCGCTGGCGGCTGCGCAGGATGGAGAGCACCGAAAGCCCGCGCTCGGGAATGGTCTCGTGCAGGAGCTGGAGCTTGCGCAGGGGCGGAAGATCGAGCTGCGCCGCCACACAGTTGACCAGCTCCTCGAAGGCGCAGCCCTTGGAGAGCTGCTCGGCTTCCTCGGCCGCGACCGGGAAGCTCTCTCCCAGCTCGGCGGCCAGCCGGCGCAGCAGATCGACGATGCCGCCGCGCACGGCGACGATGCCGGCGTCGCGCTCGTTCAGCCAGGGCTCGGCGACCGGATGAACCACCCCCTCGCGGTAGGGCTCGTGCAAGATCTCGCGCCGCAGCTCGAAACGGAACTCGCCGTGCAGCACGACGCTCGAGCAGCCGTTCGGCAAGAGCTCGGCGTCCATGACACGTCCCGCGGTGCCGCCGGGAAAGATCTCGGGCCGCCCCGCGCCGTCGTGGTCCCATCCCGGCTTGAGCAGCACGATGCCGATGCAGCGCGCCTCCTCGTCCTTTTCGACGATGTCGCGGATCAGCCGCTGGTATCGCGGGTCGCGCACGTCGAGCCTGAGCTCGGTGCGCGGGAAGTGCACGACGTCAGGAAGGGGAAAGAGCGGGAGGCGCCGGTCCTCGGACGGTCCATCCTTCATGCATAGATCATACCGAAAGTCAGTGTCCACGGCCGGCCAGTTTTCGTGTCAGAATCGCAGCCCATGACCCGTCCGCGATCCTTCCTCTACCTTGCTCCGGGCATCCTCCTGCTGGCCTCGGCGGCCCAGGCCAGGCAGGATGCCGTGGCCCTGGGCGACGCCGCGTGGAGCCGGCGTGCCGAAGGGCGCCAGGGAGCGCACGCCCAGCCTGGCCCGATCGGCGAGGCCATCGCGGCTTACGAGCGCGCGGTCAAGGAGCAGCCGGACCGCCTGGAGGCTTACTGGAAGCTGCTCCGCGCCCTGCACTTCAAGGGCGACTTCGTGGCCCGCGCGCGCGAGGAGAAGCAGGCGGTGTTCGGCCACGGGCGGGATGTCGTCGAGGCCGCCCTCGGCCGCCTGGGCGCCAGGGCCGGCGGGCGCGACAAGCTCGACAAGATGGCGCCCAGGGAGGCCGCCAGGTCCCTTTCCACCCTCCAATTATCGACAGAGGCAGTGGCGATCTATCTCTGGGGCGCCGTCCACTGGGGGCTGTGGGGAGACAACTTCGGCCGCCTCGCCGCGGCGCGTCAGGGAGTCGGCGACCGCATCCGGCGCTACGCGGAAACGGTGATCGCCATCGACGAGAGATACGAGAACGCCGGCGGCCACCGCGTGCTCGGCCGCCTCCACACTCTCGCCCCCAAGGTCCCGTTCTTCACCGGGTGGGTCGATCGCGACAAGGCGGTCGCCGAGCTGCGGCGGGCGGTGGCGCTGGCCCCCGACTATCCGCTCAACCAGGTCTTCCTGGGGGAGGCCCTGCTCCTGCACCACCCGGACCGGGCGGCCGAGGCGCGCGAGATCCTGCGCCGGCAGGCCGCCCGGCCGCCCGCACCCGAACAGGTCGTCGAGGACGAGGACGCCGTCGCGCGGGCCAAGAAGCTGCTGGCCGAGCACTCGTCCTGACCCTGGCCCGGTCCAACGTGTCGGAATCCTGACCGGCCCATGAAGCTCGAGCCCCGGCGGGCCCAGCTCTTTGCCGTCGCCGCGATCGGCTTCCTGGTCGCGCTCAAGGCAGCGGGGGCCTGGGCGACCCGGTCGCTGGCGCTGGGCTCGGCCGCGCTCGACTCGCTGATCGACCTCTTCGTCTCGGGAGCGAGCTACCTGGTGCTGCGCCGCAGCACCGCGCCGCCCGACGCCGACCATGCCTTCGGCCACGGCAAGTTCGAGAACCTGATGATGCTCGGCCAGGGACTCTTCGTGGTCGGCGCCGCAGGCGGCCTGGTGGTGGCGGGCGTCGAGCGCCTGAGATCGGGAGAGGCACCCGCGAAGGCGGTAATCCCTCTCGGCCTTGCGGTCCTGGCGGTGTCGCTGCTGGTCAACCTCGCCGTCACCCGCCGCCTGTCGCGGGCGGCCGAGGCTTCCGGCAGCCCGGCGCTCAAGGCCGACAGCCTCCATCACCGCGCCGACTTTTGGGTCAACGGCACGGCGATGGGCGCCCTGCTGCTGGTGCTCTTGACGGGCTGGGCGCCGGCCGACCCGCTGGTAGCGCTGGCGGTGGCCGTCTACGTCTTTCGCACCGGCGGCTCGCTGGTGCTCGAAGCGCTGGGCGACCTCGCGGACCGCGGGCTGCCTCCCGAAGACCTGCGCCGCATCGCCGCGGTGGTTGCCTCCTTTGCACCCGAGGCGGTGGGCATGCACGACCTGAAGACGCGGCGCAGCGGCGGCCAGCGGTTCATCTCCCTCCATCTCGAGATCCCCCGCGACACATCCTTTGTCGCCGCCCACGACCTCATCGTCCGCGTCCTGCGCGCCGTCGAGCAGGAGCTGCCGCGCTCGAACGTCTCGATCCACGGAGATCCGGTCTAAGCTGCCATCGGCTGTGCCCATCCCAAGGGATGAAACGGCGCTGCGTAGTTAATTGGGCTTGGGGAGGGGGGGAAGGGGGGAAAGGATGGGCTGAGTGCCGAGGGCCTGGGAGGCGGCGCCGGCGCGCAGGAGGAGGAAGGCGGCGAGGAGGACGCCGGCGCCGAGCGCGATGCGGCGCAGGGAGACGGGCAGCCAGCGGGCCGTGGCGAGCAGCAGCGCGGCGGCAATGGCAGTCGGCGCGATGCCGCCGCGCCGAAGCTCGGCGTTCACCTCTGGTGGGAGCAGGAAGAGGTAGGCCAGCAGCGCCGGGCCGGCGGCGGCCGCCCAGACCGGCCGTCCAGGAGCGAGCTGCTCGCCCGCGGCGAGCGCCAGCAGCATGAGGCAGCCGATGAGGAGCGCCTGCGCGGTGGGCGGGCTCTCCGGCCCTTCGCCGGCGCGCAGCAGCTCTCCGGCCCAGCACGCCGCTCCGACCGTCGCCAGCCCGCAGCCGGCGGCGATCCACCAGCCCCTGTCCTCGAGGCCGCTTCCCGCCTTGGCGGAGATCAGGTCGACGGCGAGAAGGCCAGGAACCAGCGCGACCAGGAGCTTGCCGGGAACTGACCTGGTCAGCGGCGCCAGGCCCGCGGCGATCGCCGCATCCGGGTGGCGGACGAGGAGAGCCAGGCCGGCCAGCACGCCGGCGAGCAGCAGCAAGGGAGCGGCGTAGCTCCAGGCGCGGCGGTGGGGCCGGCGCTCGACCGCCGAGATCCGCCACGGTCCGACCGCCTGCGCCCCCCAGGCCGAAAGCAGGGAGAACAGGATCACCCCGTCGAGCACGTGGTCCACTCCAGCCGGGTGACGCGCGGCTCGGCCGGCAGGAGCGCCAACAGCTCGGCAACCGGAGCCCCGGCAGGCGGCACCGGCAGGTCGGGCGCGATCTCGGCGAGCGGCGCCAGCACGAAACGGCGCTCGGCCAGGCGCGGGTGCGGCAGGATCAGCTCGGGATCCGCCGACTGCATGGCGTCGTAGAGCAGCAGGTCGATGTCCAGTGGACGCGGCGCGAAGCGCGGCCCGGGCCGGCGTCCCGCCGCACGCTCGAGGGCCTTGGCGACCGCCAGCACCGCGTCCGGCGGCAGGGACGTGCGGCCCACGGCGGCGGTGTTCAGAAAGTCCGGCTGGCGGACCGGCGAGACCGCGCGGCTGCGGTAGGGGGAGGCCACCCGAAGCGGCCCCAGGCAGGCGGAAAGCTGGCGCAGGGCATGCCGCAACGTCGCTTCCACCGGCCCGACGTTGCCGCCGAGCCCGAGCGCGAAGAGGTGGGAATTCTCAGCTCTCGTCTTCGAGATCTTCTTCCTCTTCTTCGGCGAGTCCTTCTTCGACCTCGGGCGCCACGATCTCCTCGTCCGGAATCTCGATCGGCTCCTCCTCTTCGACCTCGATCGGCTTGGGGATCTCCGCCTTGCGCTTGCGGCGTGAAGCCGAGCTCGCCGCCGGCGACTCGGCCTGCGCGGCGTTTTTCTGGTTGGCGCCGCACTTCGGGCATAGGGGGTCGGTCTTGCCGAGATCGTAGAACTTCGTCCCGCAACTGAAGCACTCGAATTTGTTTCCCAGCTTGAGCTCAGGCATCGCGGACCCCCCGACAGTCGCCGCCGGACCGACCAGAGGGCGCGAACCTAGCAATCCACCCTGGGGGCTGTCAACGGGCGGCTTGCGCCGGAAGCGGCCGGGGACTAGGATTGGAGATCTGCGGATCGCCCGGGAGTCAGGGCGACGGCGCTACGACGTCCGCCGGACCGCTCGCCTGCTTCTGATCGTCATGGCACCACCCACGAAGCCCGCCCCGCCCGCCCCGCCCCGGCTCTTGCCGCTTGGTGCGCTCGGTGCCGCCCGGGCCCTGCGGACCGCGGCCGGCCTGGCGGTATTGGCGACATGGGCGGCATGGGCGGCATGGACGGGATTGGCGGCATTGGCGGCATGGGCGGTATTGGAGCCAGGGGAAGCCTGGGCGGCGCCAAGACCGGCGGTCAGCGCCGATCCGATGGCGCCCGGACTCTCCGGCACCCAGCGGCTGCAGTCCCTTCTGGAGCGCATCAAGACGCAGCAGAGACAGATCAAGACCGTCCAGGCCCGCTTCGTCCAGCATCGGCGCAGCGCCATGCTGGTCGCGCCGGAGGAATCCAACGGCGTCTTCTCCTATGCGGCGCCCGACCGTGTGCGCTGGGAGTACCTGTCGCCGACTCCCATCTCGGTGGTCATCGGCCCCGGCGAGATGACCACCTGGTACCACGACCTCAAGCGCGCCGAAACGCTAAAGATCGGCCACTACTCGAACCAGGTCTTCAAGTTCCTCGGCGCCAGCAACAACATGGAGGCGCTGCTCCAGTACTTCACCGTCACCCTGAAGCTGTCGAAGAAGAAAGGCGAGCCCTACCGCCTGGAGCTCCTGCCGCGCTACGAACGGATGAAGAAGCGGCTCAAGTCGATGACCATCTGGGTGGATGCCGACCGTTTCTTCCCCACGCGCCTGCGTTACGACGAGGTCGACGGCGACGCGACGGAGTACGAGTTCAAGGATCTGCAGCTCAATGCCCCCATTCCTCCCGACCGCTTCGCCCTGCAGCTCCCGCCAGGCGTCGAGACCAAGGTCGTCGACCTCGGCCGCGAGCCCAAGTCGGGCTCCCGGCCCTAGCTGGTACCGGCTGTGCCGATTTCGTTATAGCTGCCACCGCCTGCGGCGACTCCGAAGTATGAAACGGCGCTCGCTAAGTGGCGATGGCGGCCTCCAATCTATCGGATCGCCCCCCGCAACCCCTCGCGGTCCCCTTCCCGGTTTTCGGAAGCCGCCGGGTCCCTACCCGGCGGTCGCCGGGGGGGAAGGGGACGCCCCCGCCCTCTCGCGCACCAACGATTTTCCCTCCCTGTGGCGCTGAGATTCGAGGTGCTGGCCGCGTGCGGCGCGGCGCGGCGGGGGAGGCTGACCACGCCGCACGGCACGGTCGATACGCCCGCCTTCCTGCCGGTGGGCACCGCGGGGGCGGTCAAGGGCGTGCCGCCCCAGGAGCTGGCCGCGTCAGGGGCCTCGATCCTGCTCGCCAACCTCTACCACCTGGCGCTGCGCCCCGGCATCGACGTCATCGAGCGTCTCGGCGGCCTGCATCGCTTCGTCGGATGGCCGGGGCCGCTGCTGACCGACAGCGGCGGCTTCCAGGTTTGGAGCCTTGGGCACCTGCGGAGGGTGGACGAGGACGGGGTCACCTTCCGCAGCCACCTCGACGGCTCGCCACTGCGCTTCACCCCGGAAGGGGTAGCCGACTGGCAAGCTCGCCTCGGCGTCGACGTCGCCATGGCCCTCGACGAGTGCCTCCCCTGGCCGGTGACGCGCGAGGCTGCCGAGGCTTCGTGGCGGCGCACGCTCGGCTGGGCGCGGCGCTCTCGCGAGGCCTGGCGCGGCCCGGGCGGGCTGTTCGGCATCGCGCAGGGGAGCGCCTTCCGCGACCTGCGCGAGCGCGCCGCCGCGGACCTCGGGCGTCTCGACTTCGACGGCTATGCGATCGGCGGCGTCTCGGTGGGCGAGCCGGCTGCCGAGCGCCTGGCGGCGGTCGAGTGGACGGCGCCCGCGCTGCCTGCCAGCCGGCCGCGCTACCTGATGGGCGTCGGCTACCCCGCCGACATCCTGCACGCGGTCCGCCACGGCGTCGATCTCTTCGACTGCGTCCTCCCGGCCCGCAACGCGCGGCACGGCCTGCTCTTCACGCGCCACGGGGTGCTCAGGATCAAGAACGCCGCCTTCCGCGAAGACCCGCGGCCGGTCGACGCCGCCTGCGCCTGCCCGTGCTGCTCGCGCCTGTCCCGCGCCTTCTTGCACCACCTGGCGCGCGCCGGCGAGCTCACCGCCTCGGTGCTCGCCACCCTGCACAATCTGCGCTTTTACCTTGACTTTATGGCCGCCCTCCGGCAAGCTATCGAACTCGGTACGTTGACCGAGCTGACGGCGATGTTTGCCATCCGTTCGACCGGCGAAGACCCGCCGGACGATCCCCATCCAGGGTCCGATCCGGAATCCTCCGATCCCCGCGAGAAAAGGAGCCCTTGAGGCAGGCCCGCCTGCCGGTGCGCATCCATGAGCCAGACCCCGAACCTGCTGATCCAGCTTGCCCCCATGATCGCGATCTTCGCGATCTTCTACGTGCTCCTCATCCTGCCGATGCGCAAGCGCCAGCGGCTGGTGCAACAGATGCTCGCGAACCTCAAGCGGGGCGACCGGGTGATCACCAACGGCGGCCTTTACGGCGAGGTGGCGGCGGTCGACGGCAGCACGGTCATTCTCAAGATCGCCGACAACGTCAAAGTCAAGGTGGCCAAGTCGTCCATCACCGGTCTCGAGGGCGAGGCAGAGAAAGGAACCAAGTAAGCCATGAAACGCAACCTGCTCTGGCGCGGCCTCGTGATCGCGGGCTCGGTCATCGCCGCGGCCGCGGCTGCCTGGCCGCCCAAGGAGAAGATCAACCTCGGCCTGGACCTGCAGGGCGGCATGCACCTGGTTCTCCAGGTCCATACCGAAGACGCGCTGCGCCTGGAGACGGAAGCCGATATGGAGCGCCTGGTGCAGCAGGCCCGCGAGGACAAGACCGAGAGGGTCCCCCCCCTGAAGCCGCGCCGCATCGGCGACAGCCGCTTCGTGATTTCGGGCCTGTCGGCCGAGGACAAGGGCGCCCTCGGCCGTCTCGCCGACAAGTACCTGCAGGGCTATAACCGCAAGGAGCAGGGCGACAGCGTGATCTTCGAGATGCGGCCGGACCAGGTCGCCAAGATCCGCCAGTACGCGGTCACCCAGGCCAAGCAGACCATCGACAACCGCGTCAACCAGTACGGTGTGACCGAGCCGGTCATCCAGGAGGCCAGCGGGCAGCGCATCGTCGTGCAGCTGCCCGGCGTCGATGACTTCGAGCGGGTGCGCAACCTGATCAAGAACACCGCCTTCCTGGAGTTCCGCATCACCCGCTTTCCGCAGAAAGAGCCCGGGGCCGCGAGCCGCGAGGAGATCCTGCAGCACTTCGGCGGCCGCCTGCCCGACGACCTCGAGATCCTCTCGGGTGACGAGAAAAATGACCGCGAGGGCAACACCACCACGGGCACGCGCTACTTCGCGGTCGAGAAGCGCCGCACGGTGACCGGCCGCGACCTCTCGACCGCCCGTCCGGGGCAGGGCCAGTTCAACCAGCCGATCATCAACTTCAACCTCAAGCCCGACGCCGCCGACCTGTTCGGCAAGCTGACCGGCGACAACGTGGGCTCCGGGCTCGCCATCGTGCTCGACGGCAGAATCGTGTCGGCGCCGGTCATCAACAACAAGATCACCGACCGCGGCATGATCGAAGGCAGCTTCACCCAGAAATCGGCCGAGGATCTGGCCACGGTGCTGCGCTCGGGCGCCCTGCCGGCCAGCATCACCTACCTCGAGGAGCGCACGGTGGGCCCCTCGCTCGGCCGCGACTCGATCCGCCAGGGCTTGCGGGCCGGCATCGTCGGCACCTCGCTCGTGGTCATCGCCATGCTCCTGGTCTACAACCTGAGCGGGGTCAACGCCATCACGGCGTTGATTCTCAACGTGCTGATCCTGTTCGGCGGCATGGGGTTGTTCCACTCGACTCTCACCCTGCCCGGCATCGCCGGCGTCATCCTGACCATCGGCATGGCGGTGGACGCCAACGTGCTGGTGTTCGAGCGCATCCGCGAGGAGCTGCGCGCCGGCCGCACGGTGCGCTCGGCCATCGACTTCGGCTTCGACCGCGCCTTCACCTCGATCATCGACACTCACGTCACCACCATGACCTCGGCGATGTTCCTGTTCCAGTTCGGCACCGGTCCGATCAAGGGGTTCGCGGTCACCCTTTTCATCGGTCTGTTGGCATCGCTCTACACCGCGGTCTTCGTCAGCCGCTGGATCTTCGACCTGGTGCTCTCGCGGCGCCGGGTGCAGGCCCTTTCGATCTGAGCATCGATCGGAGCGCCTCCGGTTCTCGGGCAAAAGGATAAGGAGCATTCGATGCGGCTGCTGCGCGACACCAACATCGATTTCATGAAGTACCGGAAGTTCTGGGTCACGGTCTCGCTGGCGCTGATCGCGGTCGGCGTGGTCGCTTTCAACACCATTCAGCTCAAGCTCGGCATCGACTTCGCCGGCGGCACGCAGATGACCCTGCGCTTCCGCGACAAGCCGCAGGTCGATCAGCTGCGCAACCTGCTCGCCGGGGCCGGCATGGGCGGGGCCTCGATCCAGCGCTTCGGCGACGAGAAGGACAACGAGGTCATCATCCGCACCGCCCTGGCCAAAGGCGAAGCGGAGGGGAGCCGGGTGCGCATCGTGGCCGCCCTGAACCGGCGCTATGACCAGGGCGGGGCCGGCCGGGTCGACCTCAACCAGGTGGGTGTCGAGACGATCACGCAGCTGCTGGCGGCGGCCGACCTCGACCACGTGGGCGCGCGGGGTCCGGAAGCGGCACAGGCGCACTACGCCCCGATGGCCAAATCGATCCTCGAGCTGCGGCGCCAGCTCGGGCTCTTCCCGTCGTGGAACGAGGTGGCCCGCGCTCCCGGCCTCTCCCGGCCGGCGCTCGCCGCCCTGCAGCAGCGCGCCTTCCTCGGCGAGTACGCGGTCCTCGGCGTCGAGAGCGTCGGGCCGCAGATCGGCAAGGAGCTTCGCCAGAAGGGTATCTGGGCGGTGGTGCTATCGCTGCTGGGCATGCTGGCCTACATCTGGCTGCGCTTCGAGCTGCGCTTCGGCGTGGGCGCGGTGATGGCGTCGATCCACGACGTGCTGATCACGCTCGGCGCGTTCGTGCTGATGGGTTTCGAGTTCAATCTGACGACGATCGCCGCCTTCCTCACGCTGGTCGGCTATTCGATGAACGATACGGTGGTGATCTTCGACCGCATCCGCGAGAACATGCGGAAGAGCCGCCGCAAGCCGCTGATCGGGGTGATGAACGAGAGCATCAATCAGACGCTGTCGCGGACGATCATGACGTCGGGGCTGACGATGCTGACCGTGGCCGCCCTCCTCGCCCTGGGCGGCGACGTGCTGCGCGGCTTCGCCTTCGTGATGACGGTGGGCATCATCGTGGGGACGTATTCGTCGGTGTACATCGCGAGCCCGTTCGCACTCCTGTGGGAACAGCTCTTCGGCGCCCAGGCCCGCGTCCGCCGCGAGTCACCCGCGGGTGCAGCGGCGCCGCCCGCCGCCGACTCCGCCTCCAGGGTGGGCGGCGCCCCGGCTGGCACGGGCAAGGCCGGCCCGCGGCGGCCGGCTGGCGCCGGGAGCACGGCGCGCCCGCGCAGCTCGGCACGCCGGTAGAGAAAACAGCAGGCGGTGGGGAACAGGGCTTGCTCTATACTTGTTGATCCATTCGAGACCCCCGCTTGGGGCGGTTCGGTGCCGGCATGCCCGCAGACTCGTCTACCGCGAAGAGTTTCCCTCCGCCAGTGCAGGTGCGCGGGGCCGTGCGCTTCGCGGAAGTGCTGGCCTGCCTGCAGGCCAACGGGCGGGCCTCCGATGGCGGGTTCCTGCGCGGCGTCTACGAGTTCTCTTCCGCCATGCACAAGGACCAGGTGCGGCAATCCGGCGAGCCGTTCATGGTCCATCCGCTCGGCGTCGCCTGGCTGCTTGCCGACCTGAAATTCGACCAGACGTGCGTGGCGGTCGGGCTGCTGCACGACGTCCTCGAGGACACCCTGACCACGCGCGATGTCCTGGAAGCGGAGTTCGGGCCGGAGATCGCCGAGCTGGTCGACGGCGTCACCAAGATCAGCCGCCACGAGTACGTGCGCCACGACGAGGCGCAGGCCGAGACCTTCCGCAAGATGATCCTCGCCTCGGCCAAGGACATCCGGGTGATCGTGGTCAAGCTCGCCGACCGCCTGCACAACATGCAGACCCTCGAGCACCTGGAGCCGGCCGCGCGCCAGCGGATCTCGGGCGAGACCTTGGGGATCTACGCCCCGATCGCGCACCGCCTGGGCATGGCGCGCGTCAAGGGGGATCTCGAAGACCTGGCTTTCTACTATCTCTATCCGCGCCAGTTCGCCGAGCTGCACTCGAAGGTCGCCGAGAAGATGAAGCTGGGCGAGGAGGCCACGCAACGCATCCGCCGGCGTCTCGGCCAGAGCCTCGAGGCCGCCGGCATCGGCGCCGAGATCAGCTACCGCGTCAAGCGCTATTACTCGATCTTCGAGAAGCTGCGCCGCCAGGGCATCGACATCTCGCAGCTCTACGACTACCTGGCCTTCCGCATCGTCACCGGCAGCATGAAGGACACCTACGCCGCCCTGGGGATCGTGCACCAGAGCTGGCGTCCGATCCCCGGCCGCTTCAAGGACTACATCGCGATGCCCAAGCCCAACCGCTACCAGTCGTTGCACACGACCATGGTGGGGGACGAGGGGCAGCCTTTCGAGGTGCAGATCCGCACTCGCGAGATGGACATGATCGCCGAGGAGGGAATCGCCGCGCATTGGGGCTACAAGGAGGGCAAGGCCGAGCCGCAGCGGAGCGACCCCAACATCCTCTGGCTGCGCCAGGTCCTCGACTGGCAGAAGGAGGTGCAGGACCCGCGCACCTTCCTGACCACGCTCAAGGTCGACCTCTATCCCGACGAGGTCTACGTCTTCACTCCCAAGGGGGACGTGCAGTCGTTCCCGCGCGGCGCCACGCCTCTCGACTTCGCCTACCGGGTGCACACCGACCTCGGCCACCACTGCGCCGGCGCGCGGGTCAACGGCAAGCTGGTGCCGCTGCGCACGCCATTGCAGAACGGCGACATCGTGGAGATCCTGACCAATCCCAACCGCGCCCCGAGCCGCGACTGGCTGAATTTCGTTACCACTTCGCGGGCCAAGTCCAAGATCCGGCAGTGGCTCAACACCCGCCAGAAGCAGCGTGCGACAGAGGTTGGGCGCCGCCTTGTCGAGAAAGAGCTGCGTAAGTACGGCCATTCGCTGAAGAAGCTGCTCGACAGCCCCGAGCTCGCCGCCTACATGCAGGACGAAGGGATCAGCAAGCTCGACGACGTCTACAGCCGGATCGGCTTCGGCAAGAGCGAGGCGCGGCACGTCCTGGCGCGCGTGCTGGCCGAAGAGCTGGGCGAACCGGCCAAGAAGCCGGGGCGGATCCGCGAGGCGGTGAACAAGATCCTGCCTTTCGGGCCCGGACCGATCACCGTCAAGGGCCATGGCGATCTGCTGGCCTATCTGGCCAAGTGCTGCAATCCTCTTCCCGGCGAGGAGATCGTCGGCTACGTGACGCGCGGCCGGGGCGTGTCGGTGCATTCGCTCGACTGCCCCAACGTCAAGAATCTGCTCTACAACCCCGAGCGCCAGATCGAGGTCGCGTGGGACAGGCAGAAGGACAGCGTCTATCAGGTGTCGCTGGTCCTCGAGACCGAGAACCAGCCCGGTATCCTGGCCCGCCTCACCGAGGTCATCACCAAGGCCGACAGCAACATCACGCAGTTCGAGGCGGAGACCCACGAGACCGGGCGCGCGTCGATCGGCATCGTCTGCGAGCTGCGCAACCGCAAGCAGCTCGAGAAGCTGATGCGCGATCTACGCTCCATCGCCGGCGTCGTCCGCGTCGACCGCCAGATGAACCAGGGCAGCCGCGCCACCGCCGAGGCTCTCAGCTAAGCGTAAGCTCCCCTGCCTCGGGAGGTTGAGCGGAGGCGTTAGTGCGCGAGGGGGCGGGGGCGTCCCCTTCCCCCCCGGCCGCCGCCGGGCAGGGACCCGGCGGCTCCGGACAACCGGGAAGGGGATCCGCGGGGGTTGCGGGGGGCGATCCAATAGACGCTTCGAGAAGTCCTCCAGCGCCATATCGCAGAGCCTTCTGCCCCGACCTCAGCCGTTCGCAGACATCCGCCAGGGCTTGTGCGAACAGGACCAGCAGCGGCAAAGTTGCGTGCTCCAGGAAGCGGCTCCAGGTTTCGAGGACGAGGCCGGAGAGCTGGTGGGTGGTCACCGCATAGGCCGCCCAGGCGATCGCCGGCGGGCCCGCCGCGGCGATCATCATGCGGCGCGACAGGGCGCCCCGCAACCCTCGCCACCCCACCAGGAGGACGATCACGGCCACGGCCCAGAATCCGTGCCAGTAGTCCCATCTGAAGGTCGACCGCCAGATCCCTTCCGCGATCACCGGCAGGCGCGACACCGCGCCGGAAAGCAGGGCGCCGGCATGCAGCGACGAGAGATAGCCCTCGTCTTCGCGGTTGGGAATGCCGGCGCTCCAGGAGGCGAGCAGCGCGAGAGCGAGCACGGCCGGCAGCAGCGCCGCGCCCAGCCAGCGCAGGCGAGGGCTGCTCCGGTCTCGCCGTCGCCGCCGGCCGCCGGCGCGCAGCCGCAGGGCGCCGAGCAGCAGCGCCAGCAGGGCGAGCGGCAGCCCCTCGTTCTTGCTCAGCACGGCGCCGGCAAGCAGGAAACCGCCTGCCAGGCCGTCCGCGGCGCGCGGCCTGCCGGCGAGCAGGAGGACGAGCGCGCCGCCATAGAAAGCGGCGAGCGGCAGGTCGCTGTAGGCCGACGTTGCGCCGCCCGGCCCGTAGCTCAGGAAGGGCAGTAAGGCCGCGGCGAGCGCGGTGGCGGTCGCCGCCGCCGCTCCCGCGGCACGCCGCGCCCCGTCGTAGACGACGAGCAGAAGCGCCGCCAGGAACCCCACGTAGGCGCCGCGGAACAGCTGCTCGTCCGCGCCGGCGCCGAAGGCCTCCTGGATCGCGGCTTGCGCCAGCGGCAGGAGCGGTGGATAGCGGGGGTGGACGACGTACCACCGCGCGTCGCGCAGCGCTTCGGCGTCAACCGTGCCTTCGGCGCGCAGGTATGCCGCCTGCGCCGACCAGGTCATGCGCCCGTCCCAGTCGGCGAGAGGGGCGCTGAGCGCCGATGCCAGCGGACCCACGCAGGCGACCGCCACCGCCGTCCAGGCCAGCCATCGCCAGCCGATTGCCGGACGCCTGGCGCCGTCTCGCGGCGCCCGCGCGCCGCCGCTGCCAGCCGGCCGAAGCCCGCCGTCCCGCCCGCGCCGGCGGCGCAGCAGCGCTGCTCCCAGCCCGGCGGCGGCGGGCAGCAGGGCCGCCCCCCAGATCGCCGGGCGGCGCAGCGGAATCGCCAGCAGATGCGAGGCGGCGAAGAGCGACCCGCCTACCGCCGCGGTGCCTAGCAGGTAGGCGTAACCCTGCCGGCGCAGGGCGGAGAGGCGCCGCAGCCCCGGCACGAACTGCAGCAGGCCGCTGCCCGGCAGCCAGAGCAGCGCGATCCCGCCGAGCTCGGCGCCAAGCTCGCGGGTCGTCACGGCGCCGCCCCGCTTCGGGCCAGCCCGCCTGACGGCGGACAGCCGGGCCGCGGCCGCGGCGGCCGTTCCAGGAGCGCGGGCGGGTGGCCATGACCGGAGACCACGATCAACCAGCGAAGCTGCTCCTGGAGGCAGTCGCCGCCGCGCAGCCTGGCAATCCTGACCGCGCGCCGCGGCAGCAGATCGAAGCGCACCCAGAGGAAGGCGCCGGGCTCCGCGTCCGGCGCCTCGAGCAGGAGGTACGGCTCGGACGCCGGGATCAGGCGGCGGATCCGCTCGATCGACGCCAAGTAGGCCGGCCCGAGCCGCCGCAGCCGGGCGGCCGCGGTCGGCTGGCCGGCGGACCGCATTGCCCACCCGATGCGCACCCATGTGGCGCGGCCCGCGAGCAGCCCGGCGGCGCCCAGAAACAACGCCAGGAGCCCGCCGGCCGCGACGTCGATCACCCGTCGCCGCATGGGCTGGCAAGTATAGCCGTCAAGCCCCGACCCGACCCCGGTGCGCGGGGGATTGCCGGAGCAAGCGTGGTCTGATGTCGGCCGGAAGGGTCGAGATGCGGCTAGGCTAGACCGAAAATCCTTGGTGCGCGAGAGGGCGGGGGCGTCCCCTTCCCCCCCGGCCACCGCCGGGCAGGGACCCGGCGGCTCAGGAAAACCGGGAAGGGGACCGAGAGGGGTTGCGGGGGGAGATCCAATCGACGCTTCGAGTAGTCCACTACCGCCACATCGAAGCGCTATTTCCTTCTAAGCCTTTACCTCGGCGCCCTCGTCGGGCCGCCAGGAGCGCACGGGGGCCTTCACGATCTTGCCGCTGCGCAGGCAGCGCGTGCAGACGTCGATACGCCGGACCTTGCCCTCGACCAGGGCGCGCACGCGTTGCAGGTTGGGTTCCCAGGTGCGCGAGGTCACGTTGTGGGCGTGGCTGATCTTCTTGCCGAAGACCGTCGCCTTGCCGCAGATGTCACATTGCTTTGCCATGATCGGCTCCTTGCGAGCCCAGCGAAGGGCAGCGAAGGGTACCAGAAGCGGGAACCAGAGGCAAGCATGCCGCGAGGGTGCAGGCGAAGGCGACGGCCAGGGGGCCGGCCCGATTGCCATGCCAGGGTGGTCCAGGTAAACCATTGCAAATTCAGGAGATCCGGCCTTTTGTCAGGGATCGGGACGATATAGAGTTCCTTCACCAGCCCATATTGCAATCAATGCATGAGCGTCTTGACACCAGTAGTTTTTCCTGGTAGGTTCCAGCGAAGCTTTAACTAAGTTGGGCTAAGTTGCGTTGAACGCTGGCCTTGATAGGGGGAGCTCAGACGTGGCGCTCTTCTCCCGGTCCAAGAAAGCCGTGGTGGGTCTTGACATCGGCAGCTCCGCGGTCAAGCTCGTCGAGCTCAAGGAGCGCAAGGCGGGGGAGTTCCAGCTGCAGCGCCTCGGCGTCGAGCAGCTGTCTCCCGAGGCCATCGTCGACGGCTCGATCATGGACTCCTCGCTGGTGGTCGACGCCATCCACAAGCTCAACGACCAGACGCGGGTCAAGAACGCCAGTTTCGCCACCTCTCTTTCCGGCCATTCCGTCATCATCAAGAAGATCCAGCTCCCCGCCATGCCTGCCGAGGAGCTGGCGGAGTCCATCCAGTGGGAAGCCGAGCAATACATCCCCTTCGACATCAACGACGTGCGCCTGGACTATGAAGTCCTTTCCGAGGGCGAGCCCGGGCGGGACAACATGGAGGTCCTGCTCGTCGCCGTCAAGCGCGACAAGGTCAACGACTACGTCTCGGTGATCAGCCAGACCGGCAAGACCGCCGCCCTGGTCGACGTCGACGCCTTCGCCGTGCAGAACGCCTACGAGGTCAACTACGACCTCGACCCGCGCAAGGTCGTGGCGCTCATCAACATCGGCGCCGCGGTCACCAACATCAACATCCTGGCGCGCGGCACCACCGTATTCTGGCGCGACATCTCGTTTGGCGGCCACCAGTTCACCGAAGCCCTGCAACGCGAGTTCAACCTCGCTTTCGCCCAGGCGGAAAGCCTCAAGCGCGGCGAGCAGGTGGACCGCTTCGGCGCGGCCGACGCCCGCCCCGTCCTCGACACCGTCTCGGCGGAGATGGCGGCGGAAGTCCGTAAGACCTTCGATTTCTTCTCGGCGACCTCTTCAGAGGGGCCGGTGGACGAGCTGGTCCTCTCCGGCGGCTGCGCCCTCACTCCCAACCTGCAGCAGATCCTGCGCGAGCGGTTCGAGGTGCCCACGGAGCTGATGAACCCGCTGCGCAGGATCCACTTTCGCGAGGGGACTTTCGACAAGGCCTGGCTCGAGTCGATCGCGCCGATGATGGCGGTCGCGGTGGGACTCGGCATCCGCAAGGTAGGGGATTAGGGCCATGATCAAGATCAACCTCCTCTCCGAGGGCAAGCGGCCCGCGGCGGTGCGCCGGGCCAAGGGTGTGGCGGGGGCCAAGCAGGTCGGCCAGTGGCTGATGCTGGTCTGCGTGCTCGCCGGCGTGCTCGCCGCGGCAGGCTGGTGGTACGTCCTCAAAGGCCGGCTGGAAGAAAAGCAGCAGGAGGTGAGGGTGGCCCAGCGCCAGGTCGACGAGCTGCAGGCGGTGATCAAGGAGGTCGAGGACTTCAAGCGCAAGAAGTCGGAGCTCGAGCGCAAGATCAAGGTCATCAACGACCTCAAGGCCAACCAGCGCGGCCCGGTGCGGGTGATGGACTACATTTCCAAGTCCCTGCCCGAGCTGCTCTGGCTGGACCGCATGAACATGGGGCCGGCCAATATCGAGATCGACGGCCGGGCCTTCAACACCAACGCCGTCGCTAATTTCATGGACAACCTCGACAAGGTCCCCGAGTTCAAGGAGCCGACCCTGAAGGACACGACCGAGCAGGCGGCCGGCGTCTACAAGTTCGCGATCAACTTCGACTACTCCTTCACTCCTCCCGCACCCAAGGCGGGCGAGGCCGGGGCGCCGGGCGCGGCGCCTCCGGGCTCAGGCCCGCTTGGCAAGCGGGGCGCGGGAGGCAAGCCAGGCGCGCCGGGCTCACCTGGCTCAGCTGGCTCACCTGGCTCAATCACCGCCCCTCCTCCCGGCGGTCCCATCGGCAGCGGTCCAGGCGGCTCGTCCGGCAAGCCCCAGCCCCCCCAGCCGATATCGGCGCCGGCGCCGGTTTCGCGATAGGAGCCTACCGGTGGCGCTCAGAACCGGAGTCGAGAACAAGCCCTGGTACGTCGGGCTGTGCGTGGGAGTCGTGCTGGGCGGCCTCATCTTCTGGCTGGGAAAATGGCAGTACCTCGATCCCCTCCAGGAAGAGATCAGCCAGCAGCAACGCAAGCTCGACGAGTTGCAGGCCAAGATCCAAGAAGGCTTGGCCGCCAAGCAGGAGCTGCCGAAGTTCCGCGAGGAGGTGCACCAGCTCGAGCTCGAGCTCGACAAGCTTCTGCGCATCCTGCCGGCGCGGCGCAATACCCCCGACCTGTTGCGCCGCATCCGCGCCCTGGCCGAGCAGGGGGACTTCGCGCTCAAGGACTTCAGGCCCGGCCAGCTGACGGACAAGGAGTTCTTCAGCGAGTGGCCGATCGCCATCGATATCGAGGGCACCTACCACAACCTGGCGCTCTTCTTCGACCGCATTGGACGCTTCTCGCGCATCATCAATGTCGAAGGCCTGGTGATCAACGCGATCACGCCGACCAAGACCAATCCGCACACGATCGCCGCGCAGTTCGTCGCCAAGACGTTCGTCTACAAGGAGCCGGACCTCAACGCGCCGCCGGCCGCGGGCGCTCCGGGGCCGGCCGGCGCTGGGGCCGCGGCCGAGGGCCCCGCGGCGCGCCTGAAGGCGGGTGCCAAGCCCCCTCCCTCAGGAGGTGCCGACCAATGAACCGCTCCATGGGAACGCCCCCGCCCATCCTCGCGCGGCGGACCGTCTTGACCTTGCTCCTGGCCGCGGTGGTCTGGACGGCAGGTGTGGCCTGGACGGCAGGTGCGCAGCAAGGCTCGCCGCCGGCCGCGCCCGGCAAGTCCGCCGCGGCGCCGGCCGCCGCGCCTCGGGCGGGCCAGGCTGGCCAGCCGCGCAAGAGCGCGAAGGGAGGCTCCCCGGCTACGCCGGCCATGCCGGCCACGCCGGGCGCTCCGGCGGCGCCGGGAACGGCCGCCCCGGGAACGGCCGCCCCGGACCTGGGCAAGATCGAACAGATCCTCGAAGGCGACGAGGATGTCCTTGCCGGCAACGGCTTCACATACGACCCCGGCAATCGCCGCGATCCGTTCAAATCGCTGCTGGCCGCCCAGGATCGTCCGGAGTTCCGCGGTCCAAGGCCGGAAGGCGTTCCCGGGCTGTTGATCGACGAGATCGATCTCAAGGGGATCTTCCGCACCGCCAAGGGCTTCGTGGCGCAGGTCAACTCGGCGAACCAGAAGAAGAGTTTTCTGCTCAAGGAAGGGGACCAGCTCTACGACGGCGACGTCGTGAGAATCGGCAGGAACGAAGTGGTCTTCAAGCAGATCGTGCAAGATCCGACGGCCTTGAAGCCATTTCGCGAAGTGGTCAAGAGCCTGAGCTCCCAGTAGGTCCTGGGAGTTTTGGCGCATCGAGGTCCCGAAAGGGAGGCGAGTGCCATGGGAGATGTCGTCATGAGCAGACAGAGCGCCGGCCGGCGGCGGATTGCCTGGGTAACCGCGGCGGCCGCGGCGATCCTGCCGATCGCGCTGGCGGCGGCCGGCTGCACCTCATCCACCAAGGCCTCGCCGGCACGAGTGGTGGAGGCCAGGCCCGCTTCCGAGCAGGCTCCGGCGGTGCAGGCCAAGGTGGCCTCCCCACCGACCGAGATCCGCTCCTTGGACCTGCGTGAAGGGGCGCCCGAAGTTTATGTCGACCTGCACGCCAGCGCCCCCCTGGTGTGGACCAGCTACAGGAACGCCGAAGGCAGGGTCGTCGTCGAGCTGCCCAACGCCGTGCCCGGGGCGCGTATCCAGGATCTCGCTCCCGAGGAAGGCCTGGTCGCTTCGGTCAAGGTGCAGCGCGAGAGCGAAGGCAGCCGCCCGCTGACCCGCTTGGTCATCGCCACCCGCCGCGAGGCGGAACACTCGGTGACCGCCGACGGGATGAGCTTGCAGATCCGGCTCCTGCCGCTCGACGAGACCGCGAAGGCTACGGGCTCGCGGCCGGCGCCCGAGGCGGTCAAACCGGCGGGGTCACGCGAGAGCGCCAAGCAGAAGCTCTCCTTCGAGCCGGTCGGCGCCGCCCCAGCGGCGTCTCCCTCTCCGTCCGCCGCGGAGTCTTCGTCTCCGCCGGCTGCTGCCGCCTCCGCGTCCGCCCCCTCCACGACTTCCGCGCCGTCGGGCGGAGCGAGTGGAACGATTGGAGCCAGTGGAGCCAGTGGAGCCAGTGGAGCCAGCCGGGCGGGAACTCCTGACGCGCCCGCCGTGGCGCCCGCTCCCTCCGGCCCTGCCGCCAGCCGCCTCGATGGGGTCGAGGTGCTGGCCGCCGATGGTGGTGCGACGGCGGTCCGTCTCTCGGGAGACGGCGAGTTCCCCTACTCGACTTTCGCCCTCGCGGACCCCAGCCGCTTCGTCATCGACCTGCCGGGGGTGATCAACCGCAGCCAGCGCGGGACAGTCCCAGTCATGGGCGGAGTCGTGCAGAGGGTGCGCGTGGCGCAGTTCAGGCAAGCGCCGAGGCCGGTGGCGCGCGTCGTCTTCGACCTCCAGCAGGGAGTCGTCCCGCGCATCGAGCGCACGTCGCGAGGCCTGGTGGCGACCTTCGCCCCCGGCGCCTCCGAGAAGACCGCCCCCAGCGCCGGCAGCGCCGGGCAGGGACCCGGCGCTTCCAGTCAGACTCCCGGCGCTTCCAGTCAGATTGCGCCGGCCCCTCCTCCCCCCGCCGCGCCGCCCTCCGCCGGCGCGCAGGGAGCGCCCGCCGTCGCGGTCAGCGCCGCGGCGGCCCCGTCCAGTCAGGAGGCCTTCCCATCAACAAGCTCTCAGGCGCCAGCCCCGAGCCGGCCAGCGGCGCCGCGCCCGAAGAGCGCGAAGAAGCTGGCGGCGCCCGCCGTCGCGCCGGCCGCGACCGAGCAGGGGGGCGCGGCGGCTCCGGCGGCTGCCAAGGGGGCCAAGCGTGCACCCGGCATCGAGGTCGAGGATGCCCCGGCGGCGACGGCTTCCAGGATGGCTGCCAAGTCCGAGTCCTCCGGCCTGCCGAGAGTCGCGCCGGGCAGCAGCTTGCAGCCGTCCTCGGACCTCGGGCTCAAGCAGACCGTCCCGGCGGCGGCAGGCGGCAAGCCGAAGTCGGCCAACGAGATCTTTTCCGCTCAGAGCGTAGGGGTCCCGGACGAGAAGGTCTACACCGGCGAGCCGATCGACCTCAAAGTCACCAACGCCGACATCACCGAGGTGCTGCGCAGCTTCGCGCAGATCAGCGGCCTCAACATCGTGGTGCAGCCGGGCGTCACCGGCACCGTCACCGCCGAGCTCGAGAACGTCCCCTGGGACCAGGCCTTCGAAGAGGTCTTGAAGATCAACAACCTGGGCTACGAGCGCGAGGGCAACGTCATCCGCATCGCGCCGACGGCCGTCCTGCGCCAGGAAGCCCAGGACCGCCAGCAGCTCGCGCAGGCGCGCGCCCTGGCCATCCCGCTGCGCACCGTCATGCGCCGGCTCTCCTACGCGCAGGCTCCCGCCCTCGCCGCTCTGTTGCGCAGCGGCGCGGCGGGCCTGTTGTCGCAGCGCGGCAGCGTCATCGTGGACGAGCGCACGAACACCCTGATCATCAAGGAGCTGCCGACCTTCCTCGATTCGGTCATGTCGGTCGTCGACCTCCTCGACACGCCCGAGCCGCAGGTCATGATCGAGGCGCGAATCATCGAGACCACCAAGCGCTTCACCCGCAACCTCGGCATCAACTGGGGCTTCAATGCCATCGCCGATGCCGCCCACGGCAACACCACCGGCCTGATCTTCCCCAACAACATCACGGCCAGCGGCAGGGTGCCGCTCGATTCCGCCGGCAACAACGGCTCGATCAACCTGCGCCTGGGCAACGTGCTCAACACCTTCTCGCTCGACGTCGCTCTGCAGGCCGCCGAGAGCGAGGGCCTGATCAACATCCTGTCGGCGCCGAAGGTGGCGACGCTCAACAACCAGATCGCTTCGGTGCAGAGCGGCGTGCAGATTCCCATTCAGACCGTCGCCAACGGCACCGTGACGGTGCAGTTCATCAACGCCACCCTGCGCCTGGAAGTGACCCCGCAGGTCACGGCGGAGGGGACCGTGATGATGGACATCAACATCTCCAAGCGCGAGCCCCAGACCTCGTTCCTGCTCCCCGGCGCGCAGAACGTGCCCATCGCCACCAAGGACGCGCGGACCCGCCTGGTGGTCCGCGACGGCGGGACGGCGGTGATCGGCGGCATCTACAAGGTCACCACCAACTTCAACGAGAACCGGGTGCCCGGTCTGGCCAACATCCCCATCGTCGGCCACCTGTTCAAGAACAGGGCGCGGAGTGACGACAACGACGAGCTGTTGATCTTCATCACGCCGCGCGTGATCAAGATCTGATCGAGGTGCGGAGCCTATGAGACGCCCAATCGCGACGTTCTTGTCCCTGCTGGTCCTGATCCCCGCTCTTTCCGGCTGCCGGTCGCGCACCGACCGCAGCACGGGCACGGTGGTGCTCACTCTCGGCGAGTTCAACGGCGTGCCCAACACGATCTCCGCCACGACCGCCGTCAAGAACGCCGGGGTTTTCATCACCTCGCTCATCATCCGCAGCTTCTCGAAAGACCCGACGGGCACGACCGGAACGCTGCAGAACGTCGAGATCACCTCCTACCAGGTCACCTACCACCGCCGGGACACCGGCACGCGCACGCCGCCGACGCTCATCGAGTCCGTGTTCCTGCTGGTGCCGGTCAACAGCCAGGCGACCCTCAACAACGGCCCCCTGATGCGCCTCGATCAGGTCCTCAACCCGCCGATCTCGGACCTCGCCAAGTTCGGCAAGGACCAGGAGACGGGGAGCGCGGTCGTGGTGCTGGACGCCACCATGCAGTTCTTCGGCCGCACCCTTTCGGGCGACGCCGTGGCCACCGCGCCGATCTCTTTCACCATGGACGTCACGCCATGAGGCGATGCGGGAGTAGGGTATGAAAGCGCTCAACAGCCTCTGCCGTTTGCTGATCGCCGCCGGAATGGTTGCGGTGGCGGCCTGCTCCTCGTCGTCGCCCACCGAACCCGCGCCGTCGGCGCCCGCCAACCCCAAACCCCCGGTGCCGCAGGTTACCTACACGGTCACCGTCACCGCCAACCCAGGGCACCTCACGGTGGGCGCCGGCAACTCGAGCAGCATCACCGTGCAGGTGCGCCGCAACGACACCGGCCAGCCCCCTGCGGACGCCACCCCGATCACGCTCACCACCACGCTGGGCGAGTTCGGCTTGGCGGGAAGCGGCCGGACCACCCTCAACCTGCAGCTCGTGGGCGGCCAGGCGCAGGCGGTCCTGTTCCCCGGCACGAGCGCCGGCACCGCCACCGTCAGCGCGACCATCGGGTCGGATACCGGCGCGGCCAGCGTGCGCATCGACCAGGCGGGCACGTTCTTCGTCAACTCCATCAGCCCCAGCACCGGCGACCCGAAGGGTGGCGCGGTCGTCACCATCTCCGGCGGCGGCTTCCTCGCGCCGGTCAGGGTTCTCTTCGGACCGAACACCGCCCAGGTGCAGTCGGTCTCCGGCGGCCAGATCCAGGTCGTCGTCCCGGCCGCCCCGCAGCTCAACCTGCAGGTCGGCCAGCAGGCCGCGGTCGACGTGACGGTGACCAACAACCTCGGCGGAACCCAGCAGCAGACGGCGACCTTGACCGGCGGTTTCATCTACGCCCTGGGCGGCGGCGGCATCCAGCAGCCGCAGGTCTTCTCGGTCTCGCCGGCCTCCGGTCCCAACGACGGCGGCACTCCGGTCACCATCGTCGGGCAGGGCTTCGTCGCCCCCGTCCAGGTCTTCTTCGGCAGCGGCGGGAGCGCCACCAGCTTCAACGGCGTCGAGGCGACGGTCCAGTCGGTGACGTCCACCCAGCTCGTGGTCGTGACTCCGCCCGCCCGCGGCTTCGGCCAGGACAACACCAACCAGCTGGTGAGCATCCTGATCAAGAACCTCAACTCCGGCTTCTCGACCCTCGCCGCGGCGGCATTCAAATACGGCTCGCGAGTCATCGTCACCTCGGTCGCGCCGGGCCAGACGATCTTCAACCAGCAGGTCAAGGTGATCGTCTTCGGCCAGGGCTTCGCCGATCCGGTGGCGGTTACCCTCGCCGGCGTCGCGGCACAGGTGCTCTCGACCAGCGGCACCGAGGTCCAGGTCCTCTCGCCCATCCCGCAGATCAGCACTTGCGCGAATCTGTCCGGCCCCGTTCGCGTGACCAACATCAACAACGGCGATACCGGTACCGGCCCTGACTTTGTCTTCCAGGTGTTCAAGCCGGCCATCTCCTCGATCAACCCGACCTCCGGGACGGGCAACGGCGGCACGCAGGTGATCATCACCGGCGCCAATTTCGATCCCAACGCGGTGCGCGTGCTCTTCGGCACGCAGGCCGCCACGATCAACAGCGCGACCAGCTCGCAGCTCGTGGTGACCACGCCGCAGTTCACCGGCACCTATCCCACGCAGGCCTGCACCCTGGGCAGCTCGACCGGCACCCAGAACCTGCCGGCCAGCGTCAACGTGACGGTGACCAACCTGCAGACCACCTGCACGGACACCGTCAACAATGCCTTCAACTTCCTCCCGCCGGACGCGAGCTGTCACATCCCGCCGCCGCCGCCAACGCAGAAGCCGGTGGCGAGCTTCACCTTCACCGCCGTCCACCTGAAGGTGGCTTTCAACGACACCTCGTCGAACACTCCGACGAGCTGGACGTGGGACTTCGGCGATGGCGGATCCAGCACCACCGAGAACCCGGTCCACACCTACGGCGTGGCCGGCACCTACCTGGTGATCCTCGACGCCTGCAACTCGGCAGGGTGCGGGCAGGCCTCGCAGAGCGTGACGGTGACGCCGTAGAAGCAGGTCCGGCCGATCTCGCCTCTACCGCGGGGGCAGCCGCCTGGACGGGCGGCCGCCCCCGTTCGTATACTCGGCACCATGACGTACCGCGCCCTCGATCGACTGCTGCACCTCCTCCTGCTGTCCCTGCTGGGCGCGTTGCTCGGCCTCACGGCTTGCGGCAAGGCCAACCCGGTGGCCCCCTCGGGCACCACCGTGACCTTGAGCGCCAGCCCCTCCAAGATCGTCGATGCCTCGAACGGATCGACGACGATCACCGCGGTCGTGCGCAAGCCCAACGGCACGCCCGCCGCCGGCGTCGAGGTCCGCTTCTCGACCGACATCGGGAACATCGACGCACTGGCGACCACCAACAGCAACGGCGTGGCCGTGGCGACGCTGCGCGGCGACGGGCGCTTCGGGACGGCAACGGTCAGCGCGACGGTCGACGCCGCGGGCGCGACCGCGGTGACGCTGAAGGTCGACATCGGCGCGCCGGCGAAGTCCATCACCTTGACGGCCAACCCACCGACGCTGGACGCCAAGGGCGGCACGGTGACTCTCGTGGCCCTGGTGCGTGATGCGCAGGGGAAAGCGGTTCCAGGGGCCTCGGTCAACTTCTCCTCGCCGATCGGCACCCTGGATTCCTCTGTCAGGACCACGGACGCCACCGGCCAGGCCACCGACGGCCTGACCGTCAAGTCTGCGGAAATTGCCAACACGACGACCTTCAATGTCACCGCCCAGGCAGTGGCGGCGGATGGCAGCCTGAGCAGCGCTACCGCGTCGATCCAGGTGCTGAGCGCGCCGGCGGCGAAGTCGATGACCTTGCAGGCCAGCCCGCAGGCCATTCCCTCGTCCGGCGGCACGGTGACGCTGATCGCGGTGGCGCGCGACGCGCAGGGTCAGCCGCTGGTCGGGGCCGGGGTGAATTTCACCACAGCCCTCGGGCGCCTGTCTCACAACGGGGCCATCCAGTTGACCGACTCCAACGGCTCGGTCACCGAGACCTTGACCGTCAGCTCCAGCGACATCACCCAGACGACACCCTTCTCCTTCACCGTGACGGCCCAGACTCCGGGGACCGGAGGTGCCCTGTTGGTCCAGACGGTGTCGATCACGGTGAACAAGTAACGAGCTGGCCGTCTCCCCCTGCCGGCGGCTTCCGGGACGCCGGCAGCGGTACCATAACTTCAACAGGCCATTGGCTCAACCCGATCCGCGGCGGTCGGGGAGGGGCCATCGCCTGCTATAATGCGGCCACTTTGCCCGCCCCCCCGCAGCATCCCGCCCTGCCTGCCGCCGCTGCCGCCCGCCGAGGGTGCCCGCATGGCTGACGGAAGCCCTGACCGGCTGAGCCAGCTTCGCGCCCGCTGGCAGACCGACCCCTCCTCCCGCATCTTCTTGCAGCTTGCCGAAGAGCTCCGCCACCTGGGACGGGTCAAGGAGGCGCTCGACGTTCTCGAGACCGGCCTCAAGGAGCATCCGGGATATCTCTCGGCCCTGGTGGCGAAGGGGCGCTGCCTGCTCGAGCTGGGCGAGCCGGAGCGCGCCGGCGCGGTGCTCGAGCGCGTGGTGCAGCAGGATCCCACGCAGATGGTCGCCAACAAGCTGCTGGTGCGGGCCTACATCGGGACCGGCGATCCCGAGCGCGCACGCCAGCGGCTGGATCTCTACAGGCTGCTCAACGACAGCGACCCGGAGATCGAGGAGCTGCGCCGCCGGGTCGCCGCGATGGACCGTTCTCCCCAGGCGGCAGATGGACCGCGCCCGGAGGAGTCGGCGGAGAGGCCGCGCATGGATCCATCCCGTCCGCCTCGAGAAGGTCCGCCCCAGGCGGGTGCGCCCGCGGCGGCGAGGACTGCCGCCGGGCTTACCCCTCCTGCCGACGTGTTCGACCTGGGGCCCGCGCCGGCAGCGCCGGCCGGCCAGCCGGACGACCTCTTCGCGCTCGAGCGGCCCGCGGCGGCCGCCCAGCCGGCGCCCTCCCCGCGCGAAGCTGCCGCGGCAGAGGTGGCGCTAGCGGCCCTATCACCGACCGCACCGACCGCACCGACCGCAGGCACGGCCGCCGCGACCGCGGCGCGGCCTGCCGTTCACCCGCGCGACGCCGCGGCAAAGGTCTCGCCGCCGGCGGCCGGCAGCCACGCCGGCAAGGTCTCGGAGCCACTTCCCCTCCGGTTGCCGGCGCTCGGCACCGCCGAGCCGTTCCCTGATCCGGCGCCGGAGAGGAGCAGGCGGCTCTATCTCGCCAGCCTCCAGGCCGAAGGCATCTTCGCCGCGCTCGCGCTCGCGCTCGAAGGCGGCCCCGCGGTGGAGAAGGCGGCCCTGGCCCTTCAGCAGGCCGCCGACCTCCGGCCTCGACCCGCTCCCGAGGCACGGCCGGAGCCGGCCGGCGAGGAGCCGGAAGAGATCACGGAGGTCGAGCCATGGTCTCGCCAGGTCCGGTTTGGCGCCGAGGCGCCGCCGGCGACCGCGCCAGGGGCCCCGCCCGCTGCTGCCGCGGCCTTCGCCGGACCTTCGCCGGCCGCGGCCGCTCCGCAGCCGGCAGAGGGGGGAGCGGGCCCGGCCACCGCCACTCTCGGCGAGCTCTACTTGCGGCAGGGGCATCTGGCCGAGGCCGAGCGCATATTCCAGGAGGTGTTGCGCCGCGAGCCGGGCAACCAGGCCGCGCGGCAGGCGCTCGCCGGTATCGAGAGCCGGCGCCGTCCGCTCGACGCCGCCGGCCTGCTTGCCGAGCTCGACCAGCGCAAGCCGGACGCGGGACCCAAGGAGCGCAAGAGGTTCTTGCTCCTGAGCTATCTGCAGCGGCTGCGCCCGGCCGGGAGCGGCAATGTTTCTTGAGCAGCTCTCGCGGATCAGCGACCGCATCGGTGGCGTGGTCGCCTTGTCGCTGGTGGCCCGGGACGGCATCCCGGTCGAGTCGGTCAGCTCCGACCCCGACCTGGACCTCGAGGTGCTCGCCGCCGAGCTGGTTTCCCAGGCGCGGGCCATTTCCGACAACCATCGCGAGCTCGACCTCGGAGAGGTGCAGCAGCTCACGGTGGCGACCGAGCGCCTGACCCTGATCGTCAGCGCCGTGACCACGGATTACTACCTGCTGCTCGTGCTCGGGCCCGAGGGCAACTACGGCCGCGCCCGCTTCGAGCTGCGGAGAGCGCGCCTGTCGCTGGAAAGCGACCTCATCTAGAACGAAAATGGTCCGCGCGTCAGGGGAGGGGGCGTCCCCTTCCCCCCCGGAGGGGAGGGAAGGGGATCGAGGGGTTGCGGGGGGCGATCCGATAGACGCTTTGAGTAGGCCTCGATCGCTACATTGCAGCGCCGTTCCTTCCCTCGGGATCGGCACAGCCGGTGGAGGCTAGAAAAGGGGCATCGACTTGTTGACATTCGAGCAGATCAAGGAGCTCATCGAGCTGGTTTCCGGACGCGGCCTGCGGGGCCTGGAGATCGAGCGCTCGGGCTTTCGACTCAGGATCGACGGCCAGGCCCTACCGGCCGCCCCCGCGGCCGGCGTGGCGCCGACCTCGGCGATGGATCAGGCGGCGGGGCAGAGTGCCGGACCGGCGAGCCCCGCGCTCTCCGGGACCGGCGGGCTTGCGGCCGCCGCGCGATTGGCCGGCGAGGGCGGAGCCGCGGCAGGCGGCGGGGCAACCCCGGGCGATGTCGGAAGGGGGGGCGCGGTGGGAGCGGCGGGTGAGCTCGATGCCACCGCCCTGGCCGAGAGGGGAGGGTCGGCCGTGGGCCTGCACATCCTCAACTCCCCGATCGTGGGCACCTTCTATCGCGCCCCTTCGCCGAGTGCTCCTCCCTTCGTCGACATCGGGTCGCGCGTGCGCAAGGGCCAGATCCTCTGCATCATCGAGGCAATGAAGCTGATGAACGAGATCGAGTCGGACGTCGACGGGGTGATCGCCCAGATCTTTCCGCAGAACGCCCAGGCGGTCGAGTTCGGGGAGCCATTGTTCGCCATCCGCCGCTCCTGAGCGATGTTCAAGAAGATCCTCATCGCCAACCGCGGCGAGATCGCGCTGCGCATCATCCAGGCCTGCCGCGAGCTCGGCATCCAGACAGTGGCGGTGTACAGCACCGCCGACCGCGACAGCCTGCACGTGACCTATGCCG
Source organism: Thermoanaerobaculia bacterium (assembly GCA_035544895.1). Classification (GTDB taxonomy): domain Bacteria; phylum Acidobacteriota; class Thermoanaerobaculia; order Multivoradales; family UBA5704; genus JASLEW01. The sequence goes on along the minus strand of DASZZM010000083.1, from coordinate 25,280 downwards.
ACGAGGACGTCTGCATCGGCCCTCCGGCTTCGGCAGCCAGCTATCTCAACGTCTCGAGCATCATCTCCGCCGCCGAGATCACCGGCGCCGACGCCGTGCACCCGGGTTATGGCTTCCTGGCCGAGAACGCCGACTTCGCCGAAATGCTCCGGGAGTGCCGCCTGGCATGGATTGGCCCGCGCCCAGAAGTCATCCGCATCATGGGCGACAAGGCCAAGGCGCGGCAGACGGCGAGCGCGGCCGGGGTGCCGGTGCTGCCGGGAAGCCGCGAGCCCTTGTCCAACGCCGAGGAGGCCGGCCGGCTCGCCGCCGAGATCGGCTATCCGGTCATCCTCAAGGCTTCGGCGGGGGGCGGCGGCCGCGGCATGCGCATCGTCCACGCGGCCGAAGAGCTGCAGGGGCAGCTCGCCACCGCCGGCGAAGAAGCCGAGCGGGCGTTTGGCGACGGCGCCATCTACCTGGAGAAATACCTCGACGAGCCCAGGCACGTCGAATTCCAGGTCTTCGGCGACCACCACGGCGAGATCATCCACCTGGGCGAGCGGGAGTGCTCGATCCAGCGGCGCCACCAGAAGCTTCTCGAGGAATCGCCTTCCCCCGCCCTCACGCCTGCCTTGCGCGCCGAGATGGGCGAGGCGGCGGTGCGGCTCTGCAAGGCCGTGGGCTACGAGAACGCCGGCACGATCGAGTTTCTCCTCGACGGCAATGGCCGGTTCTACTTCATGGAGATGAACACCCGCATCCAGGTGGAGCACCCGGTGACCGAGATGGTGACCGGCGTCGACCTGGTCAAGCTGCAGATCAGGGTGGCCGCCGGCGAGCGCCTGGCGATCGGTCAGGGGCTCGAGCCGCGCGGCCATGCCATCGAATGCCGGATCAACGCCGAGCACCCGGAGACTTTCGCGCCCAGCCCCGGCAGGCTGCGGACCTTCCACCTTCCCGGAGGAGCGGGCACCCGCGTGGACACCCACGGCTACGAGGACTATGTGATTCCGCCGCACTACGATTCGCTGGTGGCCAAGCTGATCGTCCAGGACAGCAGCCGCGTCGAGGCCATCGCGCGCATGTCTCGGGCGCTCGACTTCTTCGTCGTCGAGGGGATCCAGACCTCCATCCCGCTGCACAAGCGGATCGTGCGCGATGCCGACTTCATCGCCGGCAATCTGTCGACCCGCTTCTTGGAGCGGTTCATGCACCGCCAGGCCTCGCGTGGGTAACACTACAACTTGGTGGGCGGCGGGGCAGCGCGGCCACCAGCCGGCACGTGGTACGGGGCAATGAACCCGGTGCGGCCGCGCCCGCGGCCGGCCAGGATCTACGCCATCGCCGACGCGGCGGCGCTCGCGCCGGCCTCGCTGCCCGCGGCGGTGGCCGCAATGGCAGGCGCCGGCATCGAGTGGATCCAGCTGCGCGCCAAGTCCCTGCCCGGCCGCGACCTGTACGGCCTTGCCGAGGCCTGCCGGCGGGCGCTCGCCGGCAGCGGCTCCGTCCTCTGGATCGACGACCGGGCCGACGTGGCGGCCCTGCTCCCGGGCGCCTGCCTGCACCTCGGCCAGTCGGACCTGCCGGCGGCCGCGGCGCGCGAGGTCGTGGGCGATGCGCCGTGGATCGGGGTCTCCACTCACGCCGCGGCGGAGCTGGCGGCGGCCGACTCCGACCCTGCGGTGGACGTGGTGGCGGTCGGGCCGATCTTCCCCACCTCCGGCAAGGAGCGGCCGGAGCCGGTGGTGGGGCTGTCTCTCCTGCGCTGGGCCCGCGCCCGCACCGCCAAGCCGCTGATCGCGATCGGCGGCATCGACGCCGGCAACGTGGCACAGGTCCTGGCGGCCGGCGCCGATTCCGCGGCGGTCCTGGGCGCGGTCTACCGCGGCAATGCCGGCGACATCGGCGACATCGGCGAGAACTGCCGCCGCCTCCTTGCCGCCGCGGGATGAGCGCTCCCCGCCGGAAAGACCTGGAGAGCTTCCGCACAGCCCGGACCTCCTTGCCTGCCAAGGGCCAGAATGGCTATGGTCAGGAGGCGATGGCGGCCATGACCTCGACCAATGCGGGCTGACCGCGATGCGCGTCTTCCTGACCGGCTTCATGGGGGCCGGCAAGACCACGGTCGGGCAGCGGCTGGCCGAGCGGCTGGAGCTGTCTTTTGTCGATCTCGACGGCGAGATCGAGCGCCGCGCCGGCGCGACCATCCGGGAGATCGTCGAAGGCCAGGGGGAACCGGCCTTCCGGCTGCTCGAGCAGGAAGTGCTCGGCTGGGCCGCCGAGCAGCCCGAGGTGGTGATCGCGACCGGCGGAGGCACCTTGATGTTTGCGGACAACGCCGGCCTGATCCGCTCGGCCGGCCTGGCGGTCTGGCTCAACCCTTCCTTTGCCACCATCGTCGCCCGCATCGGCGCCCTGGGGAAGCGAGACCGGCCGCTGTTCCGCGACGAGTTCCAGGCTTTCGAGCTCTACCGCGAGAGGCTGCCCGCCTATCGCACGGCCGACTTGACGATCGACGTCGCCGCGGGGGAGGCGCCGGAAGAGGTGGCGGCAAGAATCGCCCTGCTCATCGGTGAACGGCGTTGCGCTACCTGATCCTCTCCGATATGCATGCCAACTGGGAGGCCTTCGCGGCCGTCCTGCGCCGCGCCCGCCGCAAGCGCTTCGATGCGGCCCTGGTGCTCGGCGATCTGGTCGGCTATGGCGCCGCCCCCAACCAGGTGGTCGAGGCGGTGCGCCGCCTGACTCCCAGGCTGTACACGGTGCGCGGCAATCACGACAAGGTGGCGGCGGGCATCGACCGCGGCGGCAACTTCAACCAGACGGCGCTGGTGGCGGCGCAGTGGACGACGGAGCGCCTCACTGCCGCCAACCTGCGCTATGTCCGCGAGCTGCCGGAAGGGCCGATCGAGGTCGAGGAGGGGCTGGCCATCTGCCACGGCTCGCCGCTCGACGAGGATACGTACGTGTTTTCCGACGTCGATGCCTTCGAGATCTTCTCGGGCTTCGACGTGCCGGTGACTTTTTTCGGCCACACCCACATTCCCTCGCTGTTCTCGCTCGAAGGCAGGAAGCTGCGGGTGGCGGCCCTGCACGGCACCGGGGGCCGCCTGGAGCTCGACCGCGGGGGCCGCTACCTGCTCAATCCCGGCTCGATCGGCCAGCCCCGCGACCGCGACCCGCGCGCCGCCTACATGACCTACGACAGCCGCCGCCAGATCGTGCGCTGGTATCGCGTCCCCTATCCCATCGCCGCCGCCCAGCGCCGCATCGTCCGCGCCGGCCTTCCCGCCTCCCTGGCGGAGAGGCTGGCGGTCGGGGCGTAAGGTGGGGGGTGTGAGGCGGGCCTCGGGGGACGCCCGAGGCCCTGGTACCGGTGACCTGCGGGCGGTCCAGGTGTCATCGGCGACGACCGGGATGCCGGCAAGAAGTGGCTGCTCAGCCGCGAGATCCTGGACGATATCCTTGGCAGCGTAGCAGCCAATCCCTGCTCATGTGCCAGACCTTGTCCTCGTTGCAGATGTGGTAGCTCCGCACGACGCACTCGTCAGCCTGTTCGTCGATCAGTTTGATGTCGTAGCTGGTGCAGGTGAGGTCCGTCTTGGTGAAGGTGCCGCCATGGGCACTGAGGAGTCCCACCAGACCGAGCAGGTCATCATCCCAAGAGCTGCTGCTGCTGGGCGATATGTAGACCGCCAAGATGGTCCAGGGCGACTCGTTGATGAAAGTGATCGATCCTTCGGCGTGAGCAGGCGCTGCCGCGACCAGCGCGAGGAAAGCGGCGAGACCGAGAAATGGGATGCGGGCGCGCACGGGAACTTCTCCTTTCACGTTACTGTTCTCCCTGCATCGCGCGGGGTACAGTTATCCCAGTAGACGGACCGTGCTGGCACTTTCCGTGGCCCGGCCGTACTTCAGCCCAGCTTGCCGAGCTTTTCGAGGAGGCGGGCTTCGCGCAGGCGGTGGAAGGTGGCGAGGAGACCGCCGGCGAGGACCACGTAGAGGCCGCCCCAGACCAGGCCGATCAGGGGCTTGCGGGTGACGTCGATGGAGAGCTTGCCGGAGCTGGCGAGGCCGGGGAGCTCGAGGCGCACCCGGCCCGTCGAGGCGTTGATCCCGGCGAGCACGATGGAGCCGCCGCCGGGCAGCGCGGTCGCCGGCGTGTCGACCCGGCCGTCGGCGGGATTGAGACGATAGATGGGCCGCACCGTAGATGTCCGCCCGGCCTGCGTGAGCTCGACCACGGCGCCGATGGTCACCGGACGGCCGCTTGCCATCTGCGCCATGGCGTTGCCCTCGACGTCGAGGTCGTAGTTGACGAAGCGTACCCGCGCGCCGCCGATCGTGCCGGTCTCGCCGCGGGCAAGCTCCAGGCGCGGCTGGCCGGGGTCGTACTCGATCGGCGAGACGTAGAGATCCATCAGCGCGAAGCTGCGGATGTCCGGGTTGACCATGAGCTGGCGCGTGCGGTCGTTCATGAAGAACTTGGGGTAGACCATGAACCGCTCGCCGCGCCGCGCCACCTCGACCTCCATGCGCTCCTTCTCGCGCCCCTGGCGCGGGAGGAAGCGCTTGAAGGTCAGCGTCATGTCGCCCACCCGCGCCGGCACCCCCTGTCGCAGTGTGACCTTGGTGCTCTGGTCGTAACCCGCCGAGACGAGGACGCCCACCAGGATGATGCCGACGCCGACGTGGGCGAGATAGCCGCCGGCGCCGCGCAACCCGTTCCACCAACCCTGCGCCCGCATCTTGCCCAGGGTCTTCTGCAGGTTGCTGGCAAGCGCCAGGATGGCGAGGAAGACGAAGATCAGATGGAAGGGGTCGCGGACCTGCCACAGCGCCGCCCCCCCCGCCGCCGCCGCGGCAACCAGTCCGGGCCAGATCAGCTTGCGCAGCACGCTCGCGCCGCGCTCGCCGCGCCAGGTCAGGTACGGCACCAGCGCGAGCAGGAAGGCGACCAGCAGGGCGATCGGCAGGTTGACCCGGTTGTAGAACTCCGGGCCCACCTGGCCGGGGTGCTCCATGACGCGGGTCAGCAGGGGCGCCGAGGTGCCGGCGGCGATGACCGTGGCGGCGGTCAGCAGGGTGATGGTGGCGAGCACCATGAAGGTGCCGCGCGACAGCATCGGGTCCTCGTTCGGCGCGGTGGGCACGTAGCGCAGCCGGGTGGCCAGAAGGTAGATCGCCAGCAGCGCGACGGCGCCCATGATGCCGATCAGCCAGCCGGAAAGCCCGAGGTCGACGAAGCTGTGCACCGAGAAGTCGGCGAGCACTCCCGAGCGGGTGAGAAACGTGCCGTAGAGCACCGACAGGAACACCAGCGTCGCCAGCACGAAGTTGGCGCGCCGGTAGCGCCCGCGGGTGCGCTCCAGATGCAGGCCATGGATCAGCACCGTGCCGAACAGCCAGGGAATGAAGGAGGCGTTTTCCACCGGGTCCCAGCCCCAGAAGCCGCCCCAGCCGAGCGTCTTGTAGGCCCAGTAGCCGCCCATGAGGATGGCGGTGCCCAGCACCAGGAAGCCGCTGAGCGCCCAGGGGAAGGCGCGGACCGCCCAGCCGTCGTGCTCGCGCCGCCACAGCGCCGCCATGGCGAAGGCGAAAGGCACGGCGGAGAGGGCGAAGCCGACGAACATGATGGGCGGATGGATCACCATCCAGTCGTCCTGGAGCAACGGGTTGAGCCCCTGGCCGTCGGCGGGTGAGTCGATGCGCATGGCGAACGGGCTGTTGCGCACCAGGATGAACAGGATGCCGAGCAGGGCCAGCAGGTAAAAGCCCATGACCGCCGGCTCCGCCTTGCCCGCGGTCCGCTTGAGCGCCAGGCCGAGCAGCGTGCCCCACACCAGCCAGATCATGAAGCTGCCCTGCTGGCCGGCCCAGAAGGCGGCGAACTGGTAGTGGCCGGGCAGGTCGAGCCCGGAGTAGTGGTAGACGTAGTCAATGCGGAAGTCGCGCAGGACCAGCAGCAGCACGAGCAGGAGGGCCGCCGAGCCGATTGCCAGGGCGAAGAAGTTGTAGGCGCGGCGGGCGAAGATGAGCGCCGTGCGGTCGCCGCGCAGCACCTGCGAGTAGCCCCACAGGCAGGAGAGGGCGAAAGCGAGGGCGCACCACATGGCCACGGCGCCCGGCAGGTAGAGATGAGAAAGGTAATTCATTGTTATCTCGAGCCTCCACCGGCTGTGCCGACCCCGAGAGTTGAAGCAGCACTGCTATGTGGCGGTCGAGGTCTGCTCAAAGCGTCTATTGGATCTCCCCCCGCAACCCCTCGATCCCCTTCCCTCCCCTCCGGGGGGGAAGGGGACGCCCCCACCCTAGCTGTAGGTTTTCTGGACCTCGGCGCCCTGGTATTTGCTCGGGCACTTCACCAGCAGCTTGCTGGCCGTGAACTCCTTGGCGGAGGCGTCGTAGCGGCCGATGGCGACGATGCTGATGGCGTCCTCGAAGTTGGCCGGCCGCACCCCCTTGTAGCGCACGCGCACCGTGTCGCGGCTCTGCGGATCGCGCAGCGTAAAGACCAGGGTGCCGCGCGCCGCCTCGTAGCCGGAGCTCCCTTTCTCGAGCGCGCCGGCCACCTGCACCATCTGGCTGCCGCTGCGCGCCGTCTGGTAGTTGACGTAGGGCGTCAGCGTCTCCCGGAACGACGACAGCGAGAAGCCGGCGAAGGCGAGCAGCAGCAAGCCTCCGAGCAGGTACAGGCGGCTCTTCTTCATGGTTTTTTCTCCATCTCCTCGAGCCTGCGCACCTTGCCGTGCAGGCGGCGCAGGTAGAGGAACAGCCCTGTCCAGATGACGAGGTTGACCACCGCCACCCAGCCGATTCCTCCGCCGACCTCGGTTCCTGGCATCAGTCTATCCCCCTATCCCCGCTCGAGCTCGCGGCGCTCGGCGATCTCTTGCCGGGCTTGCAGCCGGCTCCTCAGGTTGAGCATCCAGAAGAATAGTGCCGTGAAGCCGGCAGAACCGGCCAACAGGACTTGCAGCATGCGCGGCTCCATGTCGACCTTGAATCGAGTGTTGACCACGGATTCCGGGTGCAGGGAGTAGGTGATCCGCGGCAGCACGAAGAAAAAGAAGGGTGTCACCACCAGTCCGAGCACGGCGTAGGCCGCGGCCAGGCGGGCGCGCCGCTCGCCGTCGTCGATGGCATCGCGCAGGGCCAGGTAGGCGCCGTAGAAGACCAGCGCGATGACGATCGAGGTCTGCCGCGGGTCCCAGTTCCAGTAGGCGCCCCACATGATGCGCGCCCAAAGCGCGCCCGAGATCGTCGCCAGCACCCCGAAGACGAGGCCGAGCTCGACCGCCGCGGCCGCGGCGCGGTCGTGGCGCGCGTCGCGGCCGCCGAAGAGGTAGCGCAGGCTCGACACTCCGGCGGCGATGAAGGCCACGAAGGCGGTCCAGGCCATGGGCACGTGGAAGAACAGGATGCGGCTCGACTGGCCGATGAAGCCAATCGCCAGCGGGGCATAGTAAAACGCCCCGAGCACGACGGCGCAGATCCACAGCCACAGGAGCCAGGCGAGCGTATCCTTCAAGGATTCCATACCGCCGGGAAGAGCATCAGTGAAGCGACCGTGACCGATGCATCATAGAGCACTAGCTGCACCAATGTCACGCCGCCGCCGGGCTGGCCGGCGACGGCCTTGCCGGTGAGCTCGACGGCAAGCAACAGCAGCGGCAAGAAGACCGGGAACGACAGGACCGCAAAAAGCGTCCCCTTGCCGCGCGCCTGGGCGATGATCGCGGCCACCAGCGTGCTCCCCGCGGCCAGGCCGTAGCCCCCCGCGGCCAGGGCCGCGACGAGCAGGGTCGGGCTGGCGATCGCGAGGCTCATCGCCGCCAGGTACAAGGGGGTGAGCAGCGCCTCCAGGGCGGCGACCAGGGTCAAGCCGTAGGCGAGCTTGCCGCAGAACAGGGCCGAAGGCGTGGCGGCGAGGCGCAAGGCGGTGGCGGTCTGCGTCTCTTCTTCGTGCACGAAGGCGCGCGGCAGCCCGGCGGCGCTGGCAAAGAGCAGGATCAGCCAGAGCAGGACGGGCAGCACCCCGCTGCCTTGGGCGAGCGAGATGCCGATCGGGCCGAGGCTCATGCTGACCACGACGAGGGTGGTGAAGGTGAAGAGCGCGAGCGTGTTCAGGGCGTAGCGCGTGCGCAGCTCGCAGCGCCACTCTTTGGCGAACACGGCCGCCGCCTCAGCGGTCCAGGTCGAGACGCGCCGCGACACCATCGATGTCCAGGGGAATCGGGTTGGCGATGACCGCCAGCCCGCGCCGCGCGGCCTCCGGGGCCGTCCCGAGGTGCTCGGCCAGCAGCTCGCGGACGGCGCGCGCGCCGGCCGCGTCGAGGTTCTGGAAGGGCTCGTCGAGCAGCAGCAGCCGCGGGCGGTGGAGCAGCGCCCAGGCCCAGCGCAGCCGCTGGCGCATTCCCGAGGAGAGGTTGGCGGCAAGCCGGCCGGCGGGCAGGTCCAGGCGGGCCAGCAGCTCGCGGCCGCGGCCGCCCTCGACGCCGCGCAGCCGGGCAAAAAAGTCCAGGTTCTCCTCGACGGTGAGCTCGCCGTAGAGCGCCAGCTCGGGCGCCACCAGCCCCACCCGCCGGCGCCGCCCGGCGGCATCGAGCGGCCGCTCCGCCTCGCTGTACTCGATCGTCCCCGAGTCCGGGGCCAGCAGCCCGGCCAGGCAGCGCAGCAATGTGCTCTTGCCCGACCCGTTGCGCCCGGTCACCAGCAACGCCTCCCCCTCGCCCGCCGCACCCGACACCCCGGTCAGCACCGCCAGCCGCCCGAACCGGCGGCGGACGTCGGCAAAACGCAAGGTGGCCATGGAGTCGCGAGTATATCCTTGGCGGCCGGGACGCCCCGCCCGTTGTGGGTCCGGTCGCGCCCCACGGGGTAACATGCGCGCCATGTTCTTGCCTGCCGCACGCCGCGCGGCGTCCTCGCTCGCCGGCTTCCTCGCCCTGGTTTTTTTCGTGGGCTGCGCCACCGCCCCGCCGGCGCGGGGGCCGGAGCCAGGCGCGGCGGCGGCGCGGCGGCCTGAAGCGGCGGCCGCGGAGCTCGAGCTGCGGGCGCTCCTGCTGCTGCTCGCCGACCGGCGGATGTACGAGCAGGTGACGGTCTTGCGCGCCCTGGAGGGGGGGCCGGAGCTGCGCGAGGAGCTGGCGGTGACCCTGGGCAGGATTGGCGACCGGAAGGGGCGGCGGGTGTTGCAGGGGTTGCTGATCGACGACGCGCCGGCCGTGCGGCGGGCCGCGGCGTTCTCCCTGGGGCTGCTCGGCGACCCCGAGGCGCGTTCTGCGCTGCTCGCCGCGGTCCATGACGCGGACCACGAGACCGGCGTGCTGGCGGTCGAAGCGCTGGGGCGCCTGCACGTCCCGGTGGCGGAGGTGGGAGAGCAGCTGCTGGCGCTCCCCGAAGACGAGCGCTGGGCGCGCCTGCTCCCGTACCTGTTCCGCTTCCGTGAGCCGGCGATGATCCCGCTTGCCGAGCGCGGCCTCGTCGTCTCCGGCGCCGATCTGCATGCGCGCGCCGCCTACGCCCTGGCGCGCGACCCGCTGCCGGCGGCGGCCCCCCTGCTGCGCCGTCTCCTCTCCGATCCCGCGTCCCAGGTCCGCGCCTGGGCGGCGCGCGGCCTCGGCCTGGTCGGGAGCGGCGCGGACGACCTGGCAGCCTTGCTGCCGCTCCTCGACGAGCCTCCCGGCGGCCGGACAGCCCCCGGGCCGGCAGGCAGGCACGCCGGTGATTGGAGCCAGGGCGGCCAGGAAGGCCCCGCCGGAAGCGCGGGCGGGCCGGTCATCGAAGCGTTGCGCGCCGCCCGCGCGCTGGTCCTCGCGGGCAAGGCGGCGCCGGCCGCGCAGTGGCGGCCGCGCCTGCTGCAGGCGCTGGGCGACCCGCTGGCGGGAGTGCGCGCGGCGGCGGTCGAGGCGGCCGGCCTGTGGCTGCCCGACCGCGAGCTCGGCGAGGCGCTGGCGGCACGGGCCGCGGGGAGTTTGGGCGCCGCCTTCCCGGTGCCGGTGCGCGAGCGCGGGCTGGCGGTGGTGGCGCTGGCAGCCGGCGCCCATCCGCGCGCCCGCGAGCTTGCCGCGGCGGCGGCAGGGGCCGCCGAGGCCGACCTCAGGGCCCATTCCGCCGAGGCGGCCGGGCTGCTGAGCGACGCCGAGCTGCTGTCGCGCCTCGCTTCTGATCCCAGCCCCGTAGTACGCGAGGCCGCGCTCACCGCCCGCCTGGCGTTCGCTCTCCCTCCGCCTGCCGCCGCGGCGCGGCAAGGGCAGCGCGCGGAGCCGGAGCGGCACCCGACCGGCCGTGCCGCTGCCGCCGGGACCGAGCCGGCGGCGGCCATCGCCGCGCTGGCGCTCGCCGATGCGGACGAAGGGGTGCGCGCGGTGGTCCTCGACTGGCTTGCCGAGCACCCGCTCCTGCCCCTCAAAGCCCTCGGCGATGCGGTGGCCGCCGCCTTGCGTGACAGCTCGGTCGAGGCCGGGCTCGCCGCCATCAAAGCCCTGGCCGCCCGCGGCGGGGCGCAGCCGCTGGAGCGCGGCGCTGCCGTGGCGGTGCTCGAAAACCTGGCAGGGGACCTCCCGTATGTGCTGCGGCGCGAGGCAGGGCGCGGGCTCGCCCGGCTGGGCCGCCCGGTGCCGGCGCTGGGGCCTGCCGACAACGGCAAGACGCCGGAAACTTACCGCGACATCGTCACGCGTACACGCCGGCCGCGTCTGGTCGAGATCCGCACCGCGCGCGGCGCCTTGCGGGTACGGCTCGCCTGCTCCCAGGCGCCCTTGACCTGCCTCAACTTCCTCGCGCTCGCCGGCCAGGGATTCTTCACCGGCTCGAGCTTCCACCGTGTGGTGCCTGACTTCGTGATCCAAGGGGGCGATCCGCGCGGCGACGGCTACGGCGGGCCGGGCTATACCATCCGCGACGAGATCAATCGGCTGCGCTACGCCCGCGGCGTGGTCGGCATGGCGCTGGCCGGCCCCGACACCGGCGGCAGCCAGTTCTTCATCACGCTCTCGCCGCAGCCCCACCTGGACGGCGGCTTCACCGCCTTCGGCGAGGTCGTCGCCGGCGGCGAGGCGCTCGACTCGATCGTGGCCGGCGAGCGCATCGAGAGCGTCGTGGAGCTGAAGGAGTAGCGCGGGTGAGGCTCTGCGCCCGCCGCCGGGCCGAGTGGCCGGGGGCGGCTGATGCCGGCAGGCTCGCCAGTTGCGCTAGACTTATCACCGCCATGGCTGCCATGAAGGTCCATCGCCGTCGCGCCATCGTCTTCGCCATCCTGCTCGCGACAGCGCTCGCCGGGGTCTTCCTGCCCGCCGGCGCGGCCGCGCAGGGAACGCCCCCGGAGACCGTCGCCGCGCCGCCGCCGGCGGCGCCCCCCGCTCCAGGTGCCGAGCCCGCCGTTCCAGCTGGCGAGCCCGCCGTCAAGCTCTCCAAGGCGGCGGTTCTGACCGGCCCGCTCACCCGCGAGCAGGTCGAGGCGGCGGCGCCCGACTGGGCGCGGGCCGTCGTGGCGGCGCGGCCCGACCTGGAGGCCGCAAAAGCCCTCACCATGGTCCCTCCCGGGGCGGAGGTGACGGTCCTCCTCGGCACCTGGTGCTCGGACAGCCGGCGCGAGGTGCCGCGCCTCTGGCGGGCTCTCGACGACGTCGGCGCAACCGGCGAGACGCTGCCCTTCACCCTGCGCTACGTCGGCGTCGACGAAGCCAAGAAACAGCCCGAGGCCGCAGTCGCCGAAGCCCGACTCCTCTACGTGCCGACGCTCATCGTGCGCCGCGGCGGCCGGGAGATCGGCCGGATCGTGGAGCAGTCGCCCAATGGCATCGAGACCGACCTCCTCGCGCTCCTCTCCGGCAAGGCGGCCGGCGTCCTCACCGCCAGCTCGAAGCCCGTCCCCAAGGGCTCCGCTCCCCCCCGCGAGCGGTAGCCCGCATCTCCTACGGGCGGCGGGGCCTAGGCCTTCCATACTGCAACCTTGGCCGCAAGCTTGCGTATTCACCCATGACAAGCGGAGCGCAGCAGCCGTCCGACGAGGACCTGGTTGCGGCGGTCCTGGCGGGTGACCGGGAGCGGTTCGCGGGCCTGGTTGAACGCTATCAAGGTCGTCTGATCAACTACCTGTTCCGGCTGCTGCGGAACGCGGACGACGCTCACGATCTGGCGCAAGAGGTGCTCGTCAAGGTGTACCAAGTACTGGACCGCTACGACCCGCAGTACAGGTTCTCGACCTGGCTCTTCCGCATCGCCCAGAACGCGGCGATCGACCAGATCCGCCGACGGCGCCTGAAGCTGGTCTCGTTGCGCCAGGATGCAGACGACGGCGAAGGGCGCGACTGGGAGCTGCCGTCCCTCGAGCGCAGCCCATACGGCAATCTGCGCAACCGCGAGCGCGGTGGCGCCATTCAGAGAGCCATCGACTCTCTGCCCTGGGAGTACCGGGAACTGATCTTGCTGCGGCATTACGGCGAGCTCCCCTACGAGGACATCGCAAGGCTCAAGCAGATGCCCCTGGGGACGGTCAAGAACAAGCTCTTTCGCGGGCGGCAGATGCTCAAAGAGAGACTCCAGGACTTCCTGACTGATTGACCCTGCGCGACCGACCTCCGAGAGGAACGCTGATGAACAGGCCCGATCACTCCACCTACCGCGAATGGCTGAACCTGGAGATCGACGGCTGCCTTCCTCCCGGGCAGCAGGCGCAGATGGAGGCTCATCTCTCCTCTTGTCCCGAGTGCCGGGCCGAACAGGAGAAGATGCGGGCACTCGGCGACCTGCTGCGGCGCTCGACCATCCAGGTGCCGCCTGATTTCAGCGAGCGGGTGATGGCGTCCCTCCCCGCCGCCGGCTGGGAGTCCCGTCATCCCCGGACCTGGAGCTTCCCGGCGGCAGTCTTCCTGCTGCTCGGCGCCATCGCCGCCGGCGTCCTGGGCCGCGGCTCGCCGCGCCTGGGCTCCCTCTACGCCCTCGCGGTGGCGGTCGCCGGCATGCTCCGTGCGGTGGTCGTCGCCGGCGCCGGCCTCCTCGCCGCCTCCTGGCGCGGCGTCGGAATGATCGTCGCCAATCAACTCTCCTCGCCGATCAGCCTCACCGCCTTCGCCGTGCTCGTCCTCTGCCTCAACCTCTTGCTGATATCCCTGCTGCGCCGCCGCCGCGGCGGCGACGCCCAGAGCGCCAGTGCGCGCTCCAGCCGTGATCGCTCGCGGCGCTGAATCCGGCCCGCAGGCTTCGAGCGTCTACCCTACCTGCGAACGCTCTTGCTCTGCTCGATCCATTCGAGCCTGGCGGCCTGAGCGGAGACCGTGGCATGCCGCTCGCGGTCACCGTGGGACTTGCGGTAACGAGCCAATCCCGCGGGCATCGTCAATTGCTCGTCACCTTCGAGGCGTACAAGGCAACTACCTTTCCACCGAACAGCCGCGCTGCCAATAGACTGGTCTCGTCCCAGTCAGTACTTTGGTCGGGCAGTTTCACCTTGCCAACATAAACGAAATCGAGCCAATCGTCATGGACGCCGGACGGCCTACCGAGGCTGTGAATGAGTTGTGAACGGCTGGTGCCCAGCGAAATTCCGCGATCCAGTGAAAGTGGACGGAGAGCAGGCGGAAGCACCGGACACCCACCAGGCGTCACGCTACCAGAAGGAAGCTGCTCAGCACTCACCTCGGTGATCGCGTGGTCGGAGCCGCCCATCTCGCCGTGCGCTACGATCCATACTCGTTCAGACAGCTTGCCGCGAGGAACGGTATAGCAGAGCCAATAGATGCTTTTACCGGCGTCACCCTGATGTTCGATCGCGCCGACTCTCGCGGCTGCCAGAACACTCGACAGAGTGGTATGCTCGAAGCGCGCTACGAAACCTCCGAGAGTCAACTGCGTCGCGGGCATCTGGCGAAGCGTTGGCGGTCCGGTAATCTCTTCGGGACCTGGCGGTGGCGGTAGGGGCTCTGCGGCGAGGCTCATAGAAGCCGCAATCAGGCCGAGAGCGAGACCCCTCAAACTCCTAAAGAAATCCTGAGTGCTCATACGGTTCGACGACAGGGGTGCGAAAGTCGATGAGCTGATTCCGTTTTCGCGGCCTCGGACCGGAGGCCAAGTCTTGATCGGGCCACTATCCGGTCCAGTCCAACCGTGCGTCGCGAGCCGCGATAAAGATGCCAATGTTACGGGGATAAGTGGCGAACACGTACCCGAAGGCTCCCTCGGGTACTGGTGGCAACTCCGGCGGCAGAGGCGCCACTTCTCGCAGCGGCCTCGCGACCATATACTCCTCGGAGACGTATAAGTCGGCAGACTTGGGAACGGGAGGAGTGATGACACAGAAGGCCAAGCCCGAAAGCGTTATCCGGCACGCTCTCATCTTGTAGCCTGGATCTTCGGGACTACTGAAGTCTACGTCAAGTTCGAGGCTCATCGCGATTTTTGCCAAATCGATGTTCAGGCCTCGGAGAAAGGCGTCGTGGAGCCCGTTCGGGAGCGTCTTTTCTAGCTCCTCTAGCGTCATCGCGCAACCCCCATTATCAAAATATCCGAATCGGCACCTCAGAACCGACGGCTTCGACCTATGGGGTAGCCGAGTGTGTGATCTCCGTCATCTCTACCGTCTCGGCCAGGATCTCGAGACTGCCACCTGGCACTATGAGAAGGATCGGAAAGTCGATGAGCCGAGTCCGATCCGGCGGGTTAGGTCCGAGCCGACGAAAGTCCTCATCCAGCTTGTCAACGAAGTCAGAGTCTTCCGCGACTGGGCGAGGGGTACTGCTCCAGATTGCATTACCGCAAAAGGCCTTGGCCACAAGATCCATTTCTGCGCGGAAACCCCGCGCATGGCGAAAGACGATCCAATATTGTTTCTGAGGCGTGCCTTCTAGGGTTGCCGGCTCACTGACGCGCAGCAGCACCTCATGACTGTGCGACTCCTCGGTGCTGGACACAAAGCGGACGACGACCTCAAGAAGCTCCCAATCGTGAAGATCGACTTGGGCGAAGGTCTCGCTGACTCCATCCAACTGCCGTATGATACGCATTCAACTTCCTCTCTTCAGACAAGCCGGAAACGAATCCTATGCCCCAGACGGGCTCCAAGCTATCTTTTCACCAACCCGCGCGAGTGACTAAAAGGCGAGCACCGGTAGGCAGCACTCAGGGCAAACTATACAGCCAACAATGATAGCACCGCCCAGCACAGGAGCGAGCCATGGCGGCGGTGGGGGAATGTCCGGAAGTTGCCACGGCTGGTCTGGATTTGGATTGTGCGGTTGATAGGGGCAAAACTTCGGCGAGTTCGGATCTTCGGGCTTCGGCCTTGGGTTGGCTTCCGGCCTTCCTGGCTGGCGGACGGGCTTCTTACCCCAATCCCAGTCATGAGAATGCGGATCTCCCTTCCCATGGTCGTGACCGTAATCGATATCTTGGTCTGGCAAGCCTTCCGGACCATAATGTCTCCATTGGCCGTCACCCGGCTGTTCGGGGTTCGGAATCCACTCCCATGTGTTCGGCGGTCCTTTGGCCGGCGTTCTCGTCAGTCCTGAAGGATCCGTTTGGTTGACCGGATCGCCCCCCGCGTAAGCGTAGAGGTTGACGTCCCCGCCCCGCAGGCCGATGGGGTCCTCGGCAGTGAAGCGGCCGATGGCGGGATCGTAGTAGCGCGCCCGGTAGTAGAGCAAGCCCGCCTCTCCGAACTCCCGGCCCGTGTACCCGAAGGGATTGGCCACGGCATTGGTCGAGGTGCGCAGGTTGCCTGTCGCGTCATATTGGTAAGCCTGCACCAGGGTGCCTGCGGCCGTCGTCAGGCCGGTCACCGATCCTGTGCCGTCGGCGAGGTAGTAGTAGGTGTTGACGCCGCGCTGCGTGGCGAGAGGCTGGTCCAGATTAGGCCCGAAGAGGTAATCGGCGGGAGAGGCGCCCTGTTCCTGAATGAGGTCGGGGCCGTCGTAGAGGTAAGACGCGCTTGCCCCTCCGGAAGACTTTGCCGTGCGCCGTCCGGAATAGTCGTAGGTATAGGCTGCAGAGGCGGCTCCCGATATTGCCTTGAGATGATCCTCGAGGTCAGACGTGAAGTTGAAGGTGCCCGCCGAGCTCGTGGCCGATGCGAGATTACCGTCAGCGTCGTAGGCAAAGGTCCTGGTCCCATCGCTCTGCAGGCGCTGTCCGTTCAGGGGGTTGGTGCCGTTCTTGAAATAGGTGAACGGGCGGGCCATCCCGTTCTGGACGAAGCTGGTGATATTCCCCAGGGCATCGAAGCTCCAGCTATCCGTCTCACCCAGGAACGGCGGCGCCGAGGGGTAGTCGACCCGTGTCAGGCGGTAGTTCTTGTCGTAATAATAGCGGGTCACATTGCCCGCTTGGCCCAGGCCGGCCGATGCGGTCATCGAGCTCCGCTGGCCCAGTCTGATGTAGGTGCCGGACGCGTTGTCGAGATCATAACCATAGGTATAGGTCGCGAGGCTCGCCCCAAGGAGGTCGTTCACCACACCGGTCAGGCGCATCTGGTTGTCGTAGGAATAGGTACGGTTCTGACTGTTAGGAAAGGAGATGGACTGGAGCGGGCCGGTCAGCAAGTAGTGGAATCCGAAAGAGCCTGAGACTGGGCTCCAGTTGATCGTCTTGAGCTGGCCGTCAGGGAAGTAAGAGTAGGTGGCCGTTGGCCCGCCCGTCACGGCGTAACTCGCAACCGAATCATCCGAGTTGTAGGTGTACGAGAGAGCCCCGCGCGTCCCCTGCGTGACCCGCCGCAGGCGGAAGGAGCTGTCGAAGTCCAAGGTGCTGGTCTCCGACGGCGCGACTGTCGTATCGGCAATGCTGGTCAATCTCTGGCCGGTGTAGGTGTAGGTCAAGCCCGTCGAGTCCTGCAACGTCTTGGCGACCAGGCGCTTGAGGGAATCATAGGCGTAGGTCGTCGTGTTGCCCTTCCTGTCCTTGGCCGTCGCCACCATCCCATCGGGGTAGTAGGTGAAGACCTCCTGTCCGCCCTCGGGCGGCAGGAGGGTCGACAATCTGCGCAAGCTGTCATACCAGTACCGGGTCACGTTCTGGTTGGGGTCAGTGATTGAAGTCAGAAGGCCGTGAGTGTAGGTGAGCACGGTGGCGTTGCCGACGGCATCGATTGCCTTGACCAGGTGGCCCTTCTCGTCCCTCCCGTAGCGCCTGACGTTGCCGTTGGGATCCTTGACGTCGGTGAAAACCAGGTTGCTCGCGACGTCGAAGTCGTCGTAGGTGATCGTCGTGGTGAAGTCGAGCGACGAGCCCGAAAGCGCCGGCAGTTGCCGTGAGGTGATCCGTCCCAGGTTGTCGTAGGTATACCGGGTGGTATTGCCGAGTGCGTCGGTGCGCGAGGTCGCCCGGCCCGCCGCATCATACCCATAGGTGATCGAGGGACGCGTCCCGGCGTCGTTGTTCGAGGGGAGCTGGACGGTGCTGAGGTTTCCCTGCGCATCGTAGGCATAGTCCCAGGCTGAACCGGCGGCATCCGAGATCTCGGTTATCCGCCCCTTCGTGTCATATGTGAGTGTGGCCTGAAGATCCAGAGTCGTACCGTCGCTTTCGACCCGGTAGACATGGTGCAGCGCCCCGGGTGCCGGGCTACCGGCCGGGTAGTAGTCGTAGCGCCTCGAGGTCCAGTTGGAGTCGATCTGGCCGGTCGCCGGGTTGACCGCCAGCACGGCGGTTGGATCGTCGGGCAATTGCGGCGCATAGGAAATCTGGTAGTTGATCGCCGATGGACCCTGCGCGTCCTTGGTCGCCGTGGTGAGCCGGCCCATCGCATCGTAAGCATAAGAAGTCACCACCCCGACCTCGTCGATCTCTTGCCGGTACGAGCCATCCGGGTAGTAGTCGGTGTGCGAAGGAGCGCTGCCGGCCCCGGCGGGCGGGGTGACGTCGGAGACCAGGCCACCGGCACCGTAGGTGAACACCCAGGTGTCGTTGAACGAGTCCGACTTCGCCGTCTGGTTGGGATTGTTGTTGTAGGCATAGGTGTAGAAATAGTCCTCCCCGTCCTCGTTGTAACCGAGCACGCGATCATACGAGTCGTATCCCACGGCAAGGGCATTCCGGTTCCAGGGGTCCTTGACGAATTGCAGCAGGGGAGTGAAACGCCCGGGGTAGTAGAAGTAGGTGAAAGTCCGGTTCGCCGCGTCGGTGAAGCTCGTCATGACTCCCCGGTTGTCGTAGGCGTAAACAACCTGGCGGCCGGCCGAATCCTGAACTCCTCCGATTCGGCCGTCGGCGCCCCAGGTGACACGGAGGTAGCGGCCCGAGCCCGCGGCGTCGGCCACCTGCTGGAGCCTGCCGTTAGCGTCGTAGGTCAAGTTGAGCGCATTGCCAAAACGGTCGGTCATGCTCAAGAGGCTGCCGTTGGCCGCAAAGTGCAGGATGGCCGAGCTGCGCTGCAGAGTCAGGTCGAAGCTGCCGTCGCCGTTGCGCACCAACGTGTCGTGGCGGCCGGAGGGAGGGGTGAAGGTGCCATCGCCATTGGCGACGAACCGATAGCGTACTCCGCTGGGCATCGTCACGTCCGCCTCGCGCCGGTACGTGCTGGGGGCCGCGAAGAGGTAGGTCGTGTAGTAGAGACGCGCCGCCAGACCCGAGGTCCAGCCGAACCCGGTGGGCCCGTCGATCATGTGACTGCTCTCGTAACGCCGGAGGGCGGCGAGCGAAAACCCCGCGGTGGGCAAGGAGAGGTCGTGAAAGGTCTTCACGAAGACGCCTGACGAGACATAGCACGGCGACTTGTTGCACTTGCCGCACTCTTCGGGCTCGCACCGCGGGTCCGGCGGGGAGGGTATGTAGCAGGTGCTGACCGGGTTTGCGGGATCGCATGGCGGAATCGGGTTGCCGCACCAGGAGTTGGCCAGTAGCGGGCCCGCGCTTGCCGCCGCGAGGAGGAGAGCCGGCAGGAGAAGAGTCGGGCTTGGCAGACGCGAGGTCTTCATGGTTTCCTCAGTACTGGATGGTGGTCAGGATCTGGCCGCTGGCCTGGTTGCCGATCGCATCGGTGACGGTCACGGTCACGGTATAGAAGCCCGGGGCCACCGGCATGCCGTTGTCGGCGGTGCCGTCCCAGGTGGCCGTGACATGGCCGGGAGCGACGCCGACGAGCGAAATCGTCCGCAGCACCGAGAGCGACGCCTGGTTGAGGAACGAGATCGCCACGTTTGCCGGCTGGTTGCCGTTGGTGGAGAGATCGAAGCTGACCGTCTGGGTGCCTGTGGCCGGGCCGAAGATCGGCGGCGTGACTCTGACGTAGAGCACGGACGGCTTGCTGCCGTACATCACCACGGCGTTCTTGGCGAAGGCCGAGCGCTCGGTGATCACGGCGACGCCGTGGATGTCGGTGCGCAGGGCTCCGGTCGGGTCGACGCCGGCCCAGAAGATCGAATGGACTCCAGGCTCCTCGTACTTCTGGTAGACCAGGCAGAACTGTGGCGGCGCGCAGCTATCGACGACTCCGTAGGGCGTGCCGACCGGGCCGAAGGCGATGGTCACTCGGCCGGGGTAGTCGAAGTTGTAGCTGAAGGTCATCGGCAGGTTGTTGAAGGGATCGAACCACTGGATGTTGAGGTTGTCGTTCCAGCCGTAATAGTTGTTGAGATACTGGTTCGACAAGTCCCAGGCCATCGAGCTGGTGCCATCTTGCACGGCGGCGATGTAGAAGTACGGACCGTCAGGCAGCAACTGCCCCGCGTCGCCGCGGCCGTTCCAGATATCGGAGTAGGTTCCGGCGGAGCGGGCGGCGCTCGAGACCAGGGTCCGGACCACGACCCCGGAGGCGTTCTTGATCTGCAGAGTCTCGGTCAGCGCGAAGGGGACGGCGGAGGTATAGACGACCGGAATGCTGCCGACCGCGTTGACGATCAGGGATCCTTCGGATACCGAGAAGTTACCCACCGTCAGCGTCACGGACTGGGCGCCCGAGTTACCGGCCAGGTCGGAGGCGCGCAGCCGCAGGGTATAGACGCCGTTTCTCAACGCCAGTGTGTCCCAGGACAACAGGTTCCCCGCCACGGACGCGCTGCCGCTGCGCAGCGTGATCCACGAATTCGGCGGCGAACCCGCTCCATACTCCAGGGTCCAACCCGCCAGGTTCAGGTCGCCGGCGCTGCCGGTAATCGTGATCACGGCCGACCCGGCCTGGTGCATGTTGCTCAGGAGCTGACCCGTGGCGGGAGCGGTGAGGGCCACGGCGGGAGGCGTGTTGTCGAGGGTCACGGCAGTGGATGCCACCGCTGTGGTGGTACCGACCGTGGCGGTGACCTCCAGGGTGTAGACCCCGTCGGGAGCGCTGGCGCCGCCGGAGTCCTTGCCGTCCCAGACGTAAGCCATGCTGCCGCCGGTGCCGGTCGCCGTGCGGACGACGACCCCCGAAGCGTTCTTGATGCGCAGGGTCCAGCCGTCGTCGAAGCTGATCGTCGCCGTGACCGTGGCGGTGTCCTGCACGCCGTCATTGTTAGGGCTGAAGTAGAGCGGGGTGACCGCGAGCGAGGAGATGGTTAGCTGGCGGCTGGTGTCGATGATTGCCTTGCCACGCAGGGCGCTCGCGACCGCGCCGCCGGCGACCGCCGTGCTGCCAACCTGGTAGGTATAGATGCCGTTGGCTTGCGCCACGCCGCCGTCGCTCTTGCCATCCCAGGCGACATTGGCGCTCGCGCTCGAGCCGGTCAGGGTCCGGATCACGGTGCCGCCGGCGTTGGCCACCGTGACTTGCCAGTTGCCGGCGAGAGGGGTGGTGAAGCTCAGCGTCGTCGCCATCCCCAAGGTCGGATTGAAGGTGCGGTCCGCTTGAGAAAAAGCGCTGAAGAACTGCGGCGCCGACGGCGCGGCGACGAGCCAGGGCTCGAACAGGAAGCCGTTCCAGACCGCTTGGCCACTACCCGGTCCCGCACCGGAAGGCCCGCTCGCGTCCGACCAGAAGTTCATGCGCGCGTCGGCGGGAGTCGCCGGATAGCCGCCCATGCCGAAGGAGTTCCCGCTGACGGCGCTGTTATGGATGACCGGCGTCGGGGTGCCGCCCGAGATGTAGATGCCGCCGCCGGAGTTGTTGCTGATCGTCACGTGGTCGAGGGTCGCGGTCGTGGTGTTGGCGATGATCCCGGCATAGCCGAGACTGGCGTAAGTAACCTGACCCGCCGAGCCCTGGGCGAATGTGATGCCCGACCAGATCCCTGGTGTCGGGCTGGTGCTCAGCGGAGTGAAGGCGATGGGAGCCGCCGCCGTGCCGGCCGCATTGAGCGTGCCGTTGACCTGGAGCGACTGGTGGTCTGCCACATGGAGGGTGATTCCCGAGGCGATGTTCAAGGTAGCAGAGCCGGCGACCGTCACCCCGGAAGTCAGGTACCAGTCGGGGACGCCGCCGGACCAGGTCTCGGTGCCGCCGATAGAGCCGCCGCGGTGCTCGACGCCGTTCATGACGCCGTTCCCGTTGGCGCTCAGTGTGATCCCGGTCAGACTGGTGAGCGGGCAGCCGGCCGCTGTGCTGAGCGCATAGCCGGCGTTGCTGAGGAAGCTGGTCGAGCTGACGTCGGCGCTGCCGCTGTTGAGCAGCAGCAGACCGTAGCTGGCGCTGCCGATCACGGTCGAGCCGCTCAGGGTCAAGGCGCTGCCACTGTTCTTGACCACGATGCCGGAGTTGCCCGAAGCGGTGACCGTCAAGTGATCGAAGCTCGCCGAGCCGCCCGCGACATTGATGGCTCCGCTGCCGAAGCCGCCGTCGGAGCCGGCATAGGAGACAGTGGCATAGGAGAGGCGATTGGAAGTCCCGCCGGTGAAGGTCAGCGTGCGCCAGCTGCCCGCGGCCGCGCCGGAAGAAGAGGTCAAGACGATCGGGCTCGAGCTCGTGCCCGCGGCGGTCAGAGTGCCTGCGACGGTGAGGCCGGTCGAGGGTGGGAAGCGCACGGTGGCCCCAGCGCCGATCGTCAGGTTGCCACTCGCGGTCACCGTGGGACTTGCGGTGACGAACCAGTCGAGGCCCGCCAGCCAGGTCTCGGTGTCGGCGATCGGGTTGCCGCGGAACTCGACTCCGTCCTTGCCCGACGCGTTGGCGCTCGCGGTCACGCCGGTCATGCCAGTCAAGGGGCAGCCGGCGTCGCTGCTGATCGCGTAGTCGCCATTGCCGGTAAAACCAGTCGAGCTGACGCTCGCGCTGCCGTGGTTGAATAGCAGCAGGCCGTAGCTGGCACTGCCGGTGACCGTCGAATTGCTCAGGGTCAGTGAAGCGCCGTTGTTCTTGACCACGATGCCGGCGTTGCCCGACGCGCTCACCGTCAGATGATCGAAGGTCGCCGAGCCGGCCCCGACGACAATCGCCCCCGACCCGAACCCGCCGTCGGCGCCGCCGTAGGAGACGGTCGCGTAAGACAGGCTGCTGGAGGTCCCGCCGGTGAAGGTGATCGTGCGCCAGCTTCCGGCCGTGGTTCCCGCGGACGAGGTGAAGACGATTGGACTCGAGCTCGAGCCGATGGCGGTCAGGGTCCCGGCGACGGTGAGGCCGGCGCCGGCAACGAACTGCACGGTGACTCCCGAATCGACGGTGAGAGTGACGCCGCCATAGACCGAGACAGGCGCGGTGACGACGTAAGGGCTGCCTGCCACCGTCCACTCGGTATTGGAGGCGATGTCGCCGACGACGTTGGTGCCCCGAACGGAGCTAGGCGTCAGGGCCAGAGAACAGAGAGCGACAGCCGGGACGAGCCTTCTCATCGCTTGCCCCCGCTCGGCGACGCGGCGACCGCGCCCGGGCTGACGAGAACCCTGGTCACTGCCACGGCCACCGGCCCGAAGTCCGAGGACCAGTTGACGACCAGCCGGTGCTCTCCCGGGTCGAGCCGGCGATCGAGGGACATCCGCCAAGGGTTCTTGGGACTCTGGACGCGCGCCACGGGAGTCTCGTCGACATACAACGTGAGCTCGTTGGGCTGGCCCAAGAACGGAGCCGCCCGCTCCTCGGGGATGGTGACCTCCACGACCAGCGACGGACCCGTCGACCAGCTCTGGCGCGCGGCGTCCCATCGACCGCCGGTCCGCAGGAGCACCGGCGGACTGTGGTCCTGAAAGGCGTCGAGGCCGCGGTGGTGCGGCCCGGCGGCCGAGCCGCTCCCGGCGGCGGGCCGCGCGGGAGCCGATCGCACTGCCGCCGCGGCGCCGGCGTGCCGGCGTGCCCGCGCATAGTCGAGGAAGCTCCCGCCACGGCCGCCGCTGACGATCAACGAGTGATCCGGCAGCGAGGTCGCGAGGACCGCCATCGCAAAGTGCGGCAGCCCCGGCACGTAGACCGTGCCCCCTTCGTCCATGCCGTTCCACGTCTCGACCACCGCGCCCGCGACGCGCGGCTCGCGGTCGACCAGGGTCTTGAGGATCGGCCCCTGCATCTGACCGGACTTGGAGTCGGGCGTCGCCTGACCGGCCTGGATGTGCACGCGGGAGGGGCGCGACAGCGTATAGCTCAGCACTCCGGCCGAGCGCGAGTACGACCGGATCTCCGCCCCTTCGATCTGCGGCGTGAAGCCGGCAGACGGGTCGTACCGTTCGCTTCGCCCGCCGGTGGCCGCCTCGATGAGCAGCGAATACGCTTCGTCCGGCACGGTCGCGCCGGCATCATCCTTGCCGTCCCAGGCAAACGCCGCCCAGCCGGGCTCCTGTTCGCGCGGCGGCAGCCGGCGCACGACGAAACGATCGCGGTCGAGGATCGACACCGCGACCCGCGCCCGCGTGCCGAGCGTGAAACGGATCGTCGCCACCTGGCCCAGGGCTGGATTGAAGAACCTGGGCTCGACGGCTATCGCGGAGATGGTTGCGGCCGGTGGCGCCGCGGCGTTGGCCAGAGCCGCGAAGAAAAAGACTCCGGCGCCAAAGAATCCAAGCTCGGACACGGGGCCTCCTCCCAGACTCGTGCTGCTGTTTGCTCGCCGCTCCGCGGCTGCTCGGTGGAGGCGTGAGCCGCATCCCTCCACGTCCTGCTTGCCTCGCTACTAATTCTTGAATGTTAGGAGGGTCGTTGGGCACAGTCAATGAGTGAAAACCACTCTTTCGGAGGGGAAAAACCCTCAGCGCCCTCGGTTCAGCCTTACAATCCGCCCGTGAGCGTGCTCCAGGCGGGCTTTCTGGCGCTGTTCCTGCTGACTCCGGCGGCCGAGAATGGCGCCGCGGCCGAGAAGACCGACAGGAAGGTGGCGCTGCGGCTGGAGGCGGGAAGCATCGCCCGCCACCAGCTCGTGGCGCTCGACCGCGACATCGTGGTGGACGGGGAGGCGCTGGGCGACGTGGCCGCGCTGCACGGATCGGTCGCCGTCTCGGGCAGGGTGAGGGGCAACGTCATCGTGCTCGGCGGCGACGCTCGCCTCGGCCCGCGGGCGACCGTCGAGGGCGACATCTCGGTGGTGGGCGGGACCCTGCGGGCCGCCCTCGGGTCGCGGATCGGCGGGCGTTCGGTCTCCTATCCAACCGCCTCGTCGGCACTGCTCACCCTGCTCGAGGGCCCCAGCCTGGGTCTCGGCGCCAGCTCGCCCGTCGTCCTCGGCGCCAAGCTGGCGCTGCTGGCCGCCTGGGCCGCCTTGCTCCTGGTTTTCTTCGCCGCCAGTGGCCGGCAGGTGCTCGAGACGGCCGCGGACGTCCGTCGCGAGCCTTTCCGCAGTTTCTTCACGGGCTTGACGGGCGTCGTCTGCATCTGCCTCACCGCCCTCGCCTTCAGCCTCTTCCTGGGTGGCCTGGCCTGGGCGCCGCTGCTCGTCCTGGTCGTGCTCCTCGCGGTTGTCCTCAAGCTCTGGGGGATGGTCGCCGTCTTCCACGCGCTGGGCGACTGGATTGCGCGCGTTCTCCTGCGCCGCCGCCTCCGCCCGCTCAACGCCGCCACCATCGGCCTGCTGGTCCTCGGCGCCGCCAAGTTCTTCCCCTACGTCGGCATCTGGACCTGGACCGTCGCCAGCTTGATAGGTGTCGGCGCCACCCTGTCCACCAAGTTCGGACGCCAGGAGAGCTGGTTTTCCGATTTGACCCTGGGATCCTGATCGAGTCGGCGCGCACGCCCCGGGTGCAGGACAAATTTCTGGGATAGTCGGGGGTCATGAGGCGAGGGTGCGTGCGCGCCTTTCCCAGAAATCGTGGAAGCGACCGCTGAGGATGGTAGTGCGTAGAGCGATGATGGCGTTGGCGCCGCGAACGGTCCAGTGCATTCCCGAGCGCTTCAGGCGGACGCCGATGGCGACCCCGCAACCGGCCTCCACGACCCCCGTGGAGGTGCAGAGCCCCATGATCCGGAACTCGGGGTATCGCATGCGCGAGCGGTTGGTCTGAATGTAGCCGATGCATTTGCGGGCCTCGTCGTTGCT
>DASZZM010000082.1:0-46624 GCA_035544895.1 Thermoanaerobaculia bacterium | reverse complement strand
AGCTCTTCGAGCTAGGACGGCTCTCTGCGGGCGCGGCTGCCGAGCTGGCCGGGGTCCCGAAGCCGCTGTTCCTGGTCCGCCTCGGAGACTATGGTGTCGCGACGTTCCGCCACTCCGAGGACGACCTGCGGCGGGATCTGGCGAATGCCTGAGGTCATCGCCGACACGTCACCCCTGCAATACCTCTTTCAGCTCGGCCTCCTGCAGCTCCTACCTGACTTCTACGGCGAGGTTGCGGTGCCTGCCGGTGTCGTCCAGGAAGTCCACTCCGGCCTCGCTCGCGGCGTGGCGCTTCCAGACCTCGACAGGCTGCCATGGCTGCGCATCTGTGAGGCTCGGAACGCCGTGGTGTTGCCCCTGGCCGTCAGCCTGGGAGCGGGAGAGCGAGAGGTTCTGGCGCTCGCTGTCGAGAGCGTGGACCCTCTGGTCATCCTGGACGATGCCCTGGCCCGACGCTTCGCAGGACGGTTGCGGCTTCGTCTGACCGGGACCCTGGGGCTTCTCCTGAAAGCCAAGAAGACCGGACAGATCGAGTCGGTTCGACCCTACCTCGACCGCCTCGAAGATCTCCGGTTCAGGATCGACGGAGCCACACGGCGCAGCGTTCTAACTCTCGCGGATGAGAGTTCCGG
The DNA here is from genome assembly GCA_035544895.1 of Thermoanaerobaculia bacterium. Taxonomy (GTDB): domain Bacteria; phylum Acidobacteriota; class Thermoanaerobaculia; order Multivoradales; family UBA5704; genus JASLEW01. Next base: position 45,992 of record DASZZM010000082.1, on the reverse strand, counting down.
ATAAGCGTCGCCTGAGGATCGCTTACGACTATCTCTCACACGATCGTGACGCGCGTCGGGTGCCGTTTCCTGGTGTCGAACCCGCGTTGCAGATCTGGGTCTAGCGGTAGCACCAGTAGCACCAGGGCTGAGACCGGACCATGAGCAACTCCGAGAAACCAAGAAATCGAAACCAGTGGGTCCATTCACCGGATATCCGCAACATACTGGTCAACCGCTGGCCATCGCTGCGGCTGTTGTCTGACAAGCCAGAGCTGCCCGCGGCGCCGTTGCTGCTCGAGATCCTGGAGTGCGCTCACTCAGCTAGCCTGACGCGAGAGGAAGGAAGGACAATCGCCTTCAGGCTGCTTCTGGTCCCATCGTTGCCAGGCCTCGCCAGGATCTGCAGCGAGCACGGCATGACCCTGGTCGGTTTCGACCAGCCGCGGGACCTCACCGCGCAGGAGCTACGGCGTCTCGCTCCAGCCACGGACCCGAGCACGACCATGATCGTCATCGAGTTCGACAACCCGCCAGGTGCGGGTAGGCTGAGCATTCGCGGCTTGACCTCCATCGGATCTGAATGGCGAGAGTTCAACGCCGGGAGAAGACTCTCGGGCACGCTGCCCCCAAGCCTGTTGATGGTCTCGGTCAGCGGCCCTGGCAGCGTGAGATTCGAGTGCGCTGGATTGCCGATCATCGGCATGGAGCAGGGTAGATTGCTGAGCGATGCGCAGAACGTCCTGAGGCAGGGTCCCGTGTCCGAGTTCCTGCTCCCTGCGCTGATGGAATACTCCGGCAAGAATCTGAATCCTAGCGACTGGTCTGAGTTCTACGGGGCAACCTCAAACTATTTGCGCTTCTTGGCGTGGGTTCTGCACCTGTGTCGCGACCAGCAGCATGGCGGCATGTTTCTGCTGCTGCGGCGATCTGCAGACGCCCGAGGTCTCGTCACGATAAAATATCCATGCCGATTTGAAGAGCCGTGGAGGCTCCTGTTGAAGGTAGAGGACTGCCTGCGTGAGGCGTTCGCCCAGGGGCAACAGGAGGCAGAGTCGCTCAAGAAGAGGAGGCAGCTGGATAGCGCGTATCGAGAAGCGGAGGACGTCGCCCATTTGATTGCACGCCTGGCGAGCGTCGACGGCTGCGTCGTGCTTAACGATCGTCTGGACGTGCTCGGATTCGGAGCGATCGTGGCACCGGGGACCGACGCTGTACCTGAAGAGATTTTCGTGTGTTCGGAGCCGACTGGTGAGGCGGCGGAGGGGCACAAGGCCGACGGCTATGGCACCCGCCATCGGTCGGCATTTCGGGTTTGCGCGGCGACGGAGGATGCCCTAGCCTTCGTGCTGTCGCAAGATGGCGGTGTGAAGGCGATCACTCGGCGCGGTTCCAGGGTTCTGGTGTTCGAGAATGTAGCCCTCGACGGGCGTGCTTGGAGTTCGAGCCCTCCTCTGGAAGACATTTTCCGAAAACAAGGGGGCTGAACTATGCGGCGCGCTGCGAGTCTTGTCCTAGCGCGGTGTCGGAGGGGCCGCCGGGCAGGTCCCAGCCGTCAGCGTGAAGTCCTGCTGTACGGTGCCGGGCAGGAGGGAGTGGCCGGCGGCCAGATTCGAGTCAACCTCGTCGCTTGACTAGGCCAAGGGCTTCGTAGTACATCCACCCGCGGACCGACCGAACATCGCCGCGAGGCTGATGCCGGCCTGAGGAGTGGTGATGCTTTTTCGGACTACCTCGCAGAGCGACCCTGCTCCAAGGTGGGGAGGAGAGACGCACTACGCCTATCTTGAGCGTTCGGCGCATTCAATCGCGATTGCGGTGCGGGATCTCCTTGAACGATGGTTTCAGCTTTTCCCCGAGGATGGCAGAGCCGAGATTGCCACGCGGGTACGGTCAGGCGATGAAGCGAACTTCATGTCGGCCTTTTGCGAGCTCTACCTGAACGCCCTTCTTCACGGCCTGGGCTATTCGGTCGAAGTGCATCCTGAACCCAATCCTGCGTTGAAGACGAGACCTGATTTCCTCGTAAAGGCAGAAGGAGCGGACGCCTTTTATCTTGAGGCAACTGTCGCCACGGAACTTTCAACTGCTGATCGCGGCGTCTCCCGACTTCGCGAGACTGTGTTGCGCGCCATTAACCAGATGGAATCCCCGAAGTTCTTTTTAAATGTGACTGAGCGTGGTAACCCGGCTACGGTTCCCTCGTCAAAAAAGCTCAGGAGTGACTTGACTCAATGGCTCTCCACGCTCGATCCCGACGAGGCCATGCGTCTGCTGAAAGAAGGTGGGCCTCATAGCCTTCCTACCTTTATGTACCGGTATGAAGGGTGGACCGTAGAGTTCTCGGCGATGCCGAAGTCGCCTAAGCTGCGCGGCCAGCGAGGCGTTAGGACCATTGGCATCCACTCTACGGGCGGCTTTACACGCGTCCTGACAGCGGAAGCTGTTAAACGGGCGCTCAAGAGAAAGATAGGAAAATACGGAAAGCTCGACCTGCCATACATCGTGGCAGTGAACGCCTCTGAGTCGTTCGGTGACAGCACAGCCACTCACGAGGCGTTGTTCGGCTCCGAGGTATTCATTGTGAATGACGAGGATGAAGGCGGAGGCATCCTTAGCAGACAGCAGGACGGCTTTTTCTCGGTCAAGGACAGGAACACTCGTCTCAGTGCAGCTCTCATACTGCCGGGGTTGCATCCGACGACGATTGCCGTCACCGAGCCGAGGCTGTTTCACAATCCGTCAGCGAAGTTGCCACTGGACGGGAGGATCTGTTTACTCTCGCAGGGCAGAGCTCGTGACGGCGTAATCGAGATCCTTCCTGGCATACCTGCGAGAGAGCTTTTGAAGGTTGATTCCGATTGGCTGGGATTGGAGGGTATATTGCGACTCGGCAGCTCATGAAGTCATTGCGCTAGCGGCTCGGAAGGTGCCGAATATCGGCGCCCAACCACCGCTCAATCTTGCTTGTGCCCAGTATGCTCCCGGCGCCGCGTGGTCGAGAAATCAGCGCGACGAAATGCGAAGCCAGAGGTTACGGACAAGGCGAGTCTGAAGCGCGCCGCGATCTAGATCGGCGTCGCGGTGGGTGGGGGAGGCCGCCAGGTCGGCCAGGGTGCGGGCGACCACAAGGATGCGGCCGAGGGTGCGGGCAGAGGGGCCGAGGCTTCAAGGAGTAGCCTTGGGTCGCCGGATGCCACCGACGGCACGCAGAGGCTCTGCGGCGAAGGGCAATTTCCTTCACCACAGCAGAGGTGGTGTGGGTGATGCGGGAGCAGGTGGCTGATCGTACCTGGGTCCCACGCCTCTACTGGCGCGGTGTTCAGCACCTTCGGCGGCCTCGCGGCGCTGCTCGCAGCGATCGGCGTGTACGCCGTTCTCGCCTTCAGTGTGGTCCAGCGGCGGCGCGAGCTCGCGCTGCGCGGCTCGCTGGGCGCCTCGGCGGGCTCCCTGTCCCGACTGGTGCTGGGCGAGGGGCTGCGGTTGGCGGCGCTGGGCATTGCGCTAGGTCTGCTCGCCGCGCTCGCTCTCTCGCTGCTGCTGTCGCACTTCCTCTTCCAGGTGAAAGCTGGCGACCTTGCAAGCTTCGCCGAGGCGTCGCTGGTGCTGTTCGCCATCGCGGTGATCGCCTGCAGCTTGGCGGCCTGGCGCGCCGCCCGCATCCGACCGCTCGAGGCCTTGAACGCGGAAGGGTGAGCCGCGGTGGCCGCCTCGCGGGCAGACCCTGTCCCCCTTTGGCGACCGCGGTTCCCGGTCTACTACCCGCTGACGGCGAGCTTCGAGGGCTTCGAGGTCGCGGAATCCTTCGTGCTCTTTCCACTGGGCAGGGTCGATGCGAGGATGGGGGGCTGGAGTAGACTTCTCCTGGTCGGACATGGAGGGCCTCCCCGTTCAATCGCAGGATCTCCCGGGCAGGAGGCGCTCGGTTGTACGAGACGGTCTTAAAGAAGTGCTAGGCGAGATAGATGACATCGTGAGAGAACTTCTTAAGCTACCGGGTTGAAAGGAGAGCCTACCGCAATTGTGGATAGAAGGCTGTAACTCAACTCCGCAATTAGGTTTGCGGGTGCACTATGAGCAATCGTACTTTTGAAGTCTTCATCAGCTCAACGATGCGAGAACTCGGCGAGGAACGTGCTGCAATCGAGGAGATTGTTTGCATCCTTGGTGAGATGTGTCGCGTCGTCGCCGTACGCGCTGAGCACTTCCTTGCCCGCTCTGTGTCTCCTGAGTACGCCTGCATCGAACGAGCGGCGACATGCGATGTGTATGTTGGAATCTTTGACAAGCGTTGGGGATACGTCCCTCGAAAAGACAATCCACACCAGCTGTCAGTGAGTGCGCTCGAATATGAAGCGGCCCGCCAGGCGGGAAGGCCACGGCTTGTCTTCGTCTCGCGCCTAGCGGAGACAGAGCGTGATCCCGAGCTTGCACAGTGGTTGAACCGAATTGGAGATTGGAAGAACGGCGTTTTCTGGAACGCCTATGATTCTCTTGCCACGCTGCGAGTTCGCGCTGTTGCAAGTCTTGCACTTGAACTCCTTAAGTTCAATCCAACCGAAGAACAAAGGCAGGGTCTCGACAGATTTGTTGAAGCGCGCGTGAAGCTCCAGCGTGCCACAATCGACCGCTTTCAATTCCTGCGTTTCAATTGGCTGGGTCAACTCCGCACAGTCATCCCAAATATGCCGCTCGATGCCGTCTGTGTGGAGCTAACCGCATTCGAGGGCGCTCCCATCGTAGACATACTGGATGAGGCCATGAGGGATCCAGATGGCAGTGGTATTTTGGACACCCGTTACAGCCTCCTTCGTTCGTATGAGATGAGGACCGTGCCAATTGAAGAACTAATCAAGGGGAACCGTGTCGTCGTGGTTTTGGGAAATCCTGGAGGTGGAAAGACAACACTCCTCAAGCGGGTCGCCCTCGCGGAAGCTCGGGCCGGGAGAATTCCTCTCTTCATCGAGCTCGGGCGATTCGCAGCGTGGGTGCGAGACGCCTCAAGCGGTGAGCCGCCAAGGACATTGCCAGCGTTCATTCTGCGGAGCTTAGCCGAACAAGAAGTTCAACTGGCTGAGGACGAACTTGAGAAGTGGCTCAGATCCGGTGAGTGCACCTTGCTCCTCGACGGCCTCGATGAAGTTTGGGACGTTCACTGGCGGAATCGTGTCAGCGAAGCCGCAATGGCCACCCTCCAACGCTACCGTGGCACCGCGCGCGCGATTGTAACAAGCCGAATCGTGGGGTACAAGTCTGCGCCGCTGACAGGCGAGATCGTGCACTGTACGATCCGCGACTTAGAACCGAGTGCTATCAAAGAGTTCGTCGAACGTTGGTTCGAGTGGATGCGTAAGTATGGAGCGCATTCCTCTGTCACGGGCTACTCGGCCGGGGGCGACGATGCTCGTCGAATTCTGGTCGCCATTCAGTCCTCGGATCACATCTCTCGTCTTGCGCGGAATCCGTTGATGTTGACAGTGCTCCTGCTCATCTATCATCAAGGCAGTCGACTCCCCGAGCGCCGAATAGAACTTTATGAGAAATGTACCGAAGCCTTCGTAGATTCCATCGACGCTGTGCGTTTCGAACCAAAGGAACGTCCTATTCCCGGAAATCTCTCTGGCCGAGAGGTCCGCGACCTCCTGGTTCCTTTGGCTTTCGACTTGCACGGCCGCGGGCAGCGGCTTCCGACAGCTCACGAGGTCGAGCAGAGCTTCGCGTCAACCCTCGCAAGCGATAGGGGACTCTCTCTAGCGGACGCGCGTCTACTCTCGAGGGATCTCCTGCTGTACATTCGCGAGCGGACGGGACTCTTTGTTGAGCGGGGTCTCAATGAGTATGGATTCGTGCACCTGACCTTCGAGGAATACTTCGCCGCGCTCGCGATCGCAGGCCCCCGTAATCTTGTGAAATCATTCCGTGAGCATGTATTGCCGGTTCTGCACAATCCACACTGGCGTGAGTGCGTCTTGCTTGCGGCAGGTGCGTTTGCAGACCGCCAAAGGGAAGATGCCGAAGAGTTTATCAGGCTGATCGCAAGAGCGAAGAGTAACCCCTACGAATCTCTCCTCGGATTGGACCTGCGCCTCGCAATCCGTTGTCTCGGAGACGATGTGCCCGTGCGCGAGCCGTTCTATGACGAGATTGAAAGAATGGTTCGTGCGTGGATTGCCGGTGCGGCGCGGCTCGCGCTCGATCGTCTTGCGAAAACGGCTAGTGAGGTCGCAGGCACGCGAATAGCGGAGCGGCTCGTTCCCATTGCCATTGAAGCCAGCAGGCGAGCTGACGGCTATGAGCGCGCAAGGGCCGCCAGGATGCTTGGAAACCTAGGAGTTCACCGCGCCCTGCCTCGATTGGAAGAGATGCTTAAAGGTGGTGATAAACCAGAAGGATGGGAGACAAGAGTAGCCTTTGGGAAGCTAGCGTCGCGTGACGATCTCCCTCGCGTGTATGAAATGCTATACGACAAGGAGAGTCACTGGGTTTGCCTTGCGGCGTCAGCCGCATTCGAAAATCTCGTAACGGCCGCCGACCTTCCGCTTCTGGGAGAAATGTTGAGTGATTCCAATGAAAGGGTACGCGTGACGGCAGTAACAGCCCTTGGCAAGGTAGGGTCACGAAAGGAACTTCCGAAGGTGCGGGAGATGCTAGAGGATACGCATTATTGGGTGCGCGATTCCGCGGCGGAGGTAATTGGGATCCTAGGTGCGCGTGATGATCTCTCTATTCTAAAACGAATGCTGCGCGATGAATCTAGCTCGGTGCACTTGGGTGCCATGGGGGCATTCGCGAAGCTTGGAACGCGAGACGATCTTCCCTCCCTGCAGGCGCTGTTATACGACGAAGAGGGCGTGGTGCGGCCTGCGGTAGTGATGGCAATCGGGAAACTAGCAACTCGCGATGATCTGCCGAGTATTCAAGCACTGCTACACGACGAGCAGTCTTCGGTGCGCCGTGCGGTGGTCGCGGCATACGCGAGGTTGGGGACTCACGACGACCTGAAGGCTCTTCAAGAAGCCTTACAGGACACGGACCAAAACGTGCGCGATATCGCGGTGGAGACATTTGGAATCCTTGGAACGCCCGACGACCGCCTTCGCGTTATCAACATGTTGGACGACAAGCACGAATTTGTGCGCCTAGAAGCGTGCAAGGTATTGTCGAAATTGGGGACGAACGACGATATTCCACGCCTGCAGGAAATGTTGCGAGATCCCCACCCGAAAGTCTGGGAACCCGCGTTGGAGGCCATCGAGGCAATCGTCGTTCGGGAGAGCAGCCTTCCCATTTACCACGCCTCTCGTGGGGCTGGAGCGCGAGACCGAAAGAAAGGTTCAGCGAAGGTCGCTCCAGAGCGAGCAAGTCGTCGCGGAGGAACAAGGAAAGGGGGAAAGGAGTGACCTGACCGACGGGTGGGGAACTGAAGGCGGGTACGGGCACGCATCACGCTGACCTGGCCTTCCTTGAGGGGACTGGCGCAGGGCTTGGAGAGCCTCGCGAGCAGCGGGCTCAAAAGCCGCGGGCTGAAGTCTCCGGTCCGGAAGGGCAGGTAGTGAGCGAGGCTTTCTGCCTAGGACGTGGAGTCTGATGGGATGTCTTCGATCAGGTCGTCGATGGCAGAGTGGCCGGCGGTCGCATCGGTTGGAGCCGGCGCCTCCGATGCGGTCTGCGCGATGGCGCTGTGCGTCCACCGCCCCCCCGGCTGCTCGATCCGGTCCGAATCCCGCGGCGGCTTGAGGGCGCAGCGCCGGACCAGTTCGGCGTCGGTGTAGTAGGGCACGCGCCGGCCGCGGATCGGGGGGTGGCCGGCGGTGAAGACCAGGGCCTCGTCGTCGGGAAGGCGGCGGACCTCCTCGGGGGTGAGGAGGGGGCGGGCGAGCTCCTGGAGCGAGAGGGTGTGGCGGCGGGGGCCGACCGAGGCGGGGGCGTTGGCCAGGGCGCGTTTGGCGAGGTGGACGGTCATCGGGCCGGTCATTTTCGAGAGCAGCTCGGCGGTCTCGACGTCGGCCGGGGCGAAGGCGACCTGGACGGGGCAGTTGGCGGTGATCGACTGGTGCTGGCCGTAGAGGTCGTAGAGCTGGGAGAGGGACTGGATGGAGAGGTAGACGCGGATGCCGTAGCCGCGCAGGTAGGCCATGGCGCGGCCGAAGAAGTCGAGCTTGCCCAACACGGCAAACTCGTCGAGGAGGAGGAGCAGGGTGTGGCGGTGGACGGGGCGCGAGGAGGCGGGCTCGAAGTCGAGCCGCTCGGTGAGGGCGCGGCAGAGCTGGTTCAAAAGGATGCGCACGGGGCCGCGCAGGCGGTTGAGATCGGCGGGCGAGAGGGTGAGGTAGAGAGAGACCGGCTTCTCGCCGGCGACGAGGTCGGCGGGGGAGAAGTCGCTGGCCGCGGTGTTGGCGGCGAGGACGGGGTCGCGGAAGAGCGAGAGGTGGGCCTGGGCGGTGGCGACGATGCCGGAGGTCGTGCGCTCGTCGAGGTCGAGGAGGGAGCGGGCGGTGGCGGCGACGAGCGGGTGGGTGGCGGTGAGCATCTCGGTCTGCGGGTTGCGCCAGCAGCGCTCGAGCTTGGGGTCGTGCTTGGTTTTGAGGAGCAGCTCGAGGGTCTGGCGCAGGGTCCTGCCGGGCTCGGCGAGGAGGCGGGCGCAGCCGCCGAGGCTCTTGTCGGGCTCGGCGTAGAGGACGTGGAGGATGGTCGCGGTCAGCAGGGCGTGGGCGCTTTGGTCCCAGAAGCTGCGCGGCTGGTCGCGGCCGTCGGGGTCGACCAGGTTGTCGGCGACGCTGTGGGCGTATTTGACGTCTTCGGGGCCGCGGGGCACGACGAGGAGAGGGTTGTAGCGGGCGGCGGTGCCGTCGGAGCAGGCGAGGTCGAGGCGCAGGCAGGTGTGGCCGAGCTCGCCCTGGCGGTAGCCGGCGGTCAGGTGCCAGAGCTCGCCCTTGACGTCGAGGACGACGACCGAGGAGGGCCAGGCGAGAAGGGTCGGGATGACGAGGGTGGTGGATTTGCCGCTGCCCGAGGGGGCGAAGGCGAGGACGTGGCGGTCGCGGCGGTCGTAGAGGCGGTGCAGGCGGCGGCGCGGCCGGCCGGGGGCGCGGCCGAGCCAGGCGCCGACGACCACGGCGCCGGCGGCGGCTGGCGCGGCAGCAGAGCGGCCGGTGCGAAAGGAGGGATGCAGCAACCCGGTGGCCGCGACCTCCGCGGGCGAGGCCCAGTGGGAGGAGCCGTGGGTGTCGCCGCTCTCGCGCAGCTCGGTCAGCCGGAGGACGGTCGAGGCCAGGGTCACGGCGAGGAGCGCCGACAGGGCTGCGAAGAGCCAGCTCCGCGCCCAGGCGAGGTCGCCGGCGAGGGCGGCGACGGCCTGGTAGCGCGCCGACCAGCGGAGGAACGCCGCGAGCGGGTAGAGCGGCCCGAGGGCGGCGAGCCAGGCGGCGAGGAGGACCGGCAGGACGATGGGCGCGGCGGCCGCGAGAGCGGTGGCGGCAAGGCCCGGCGATCGGGGATGCGGCGAGGCTGCCCGGGTGCGGCGGCCGGCGACGGCCTGCCACGCGGCGAGCCCGGCCAGGGCGGCGAGGAGGAGGGTTCCGGCGAGCGCGGCGGCCAGCCAGCGCGGCTCGGGGTAGTCGGGGAAGCGCACCCAGGGGCGGCCTAGGGGCGGCAGGCGGCGCCAGCGCGCCGAGAGGAGAGCACCGGCCAGGAGAAGGCTCGCCGCGACGTCGAGGACCAGCGCGGTGAAGGCCAGGAGCCAGATGCCCTGGACTGCGGGGTGGCTGTAGTTGGGCAGGCGGTAGAGCGGGTCGGCGGCGGGGCGGTCCATGGCGGGGGATCCTCCAGGTGGAGAAAGGCGAGGCGGTCATGGGCTCAGCCGGCAGGGCGGCCGGGGGCGGTGCGGGGAGGGCGGCGGCGCCGGGGCCGGGGAGGCGGGGCAGGGCGAGGCGGGAGCGGGAGCGCCCGGGCGGCAGGACGAGGCACGGCGCAGCAGAGCGGCCAGGGGGCGCGGGTCGGCTCCGGTCGCGGTGAGGAGCGGGGTGAGGACGCCGAGCACTTGGCTGGCCGGGAGCGGCCCGAAGGTGCGGCTGTCGAGCGAGCGCGGGTGCGGAGAGATGAGCCACACCTCGCCGGGTAGCACGCGGTAGCAGCCCGCGGGGTAGTGCGGGAGCGGCCGGCCCCGGGAGTCGCTGGTGAGTTGAGCCGTGGCCGGGAGCGCCTGGCCGTTGAGGCGGAGGCCCGCGGGGGCGAGCTCGACGAGGTCGCCGGCGGCCGCCAGGACGAGCTTGCCCAGGGGTTTGACGCCGCCCGGGCAGAGGCCGGCGCGCAGATAGCCGCGGGCGCGGGCCAGGGCGGCCAGGGACGGCGGCGGGCAGGCGGCGACGAGCTTGCCGGGGACGAGGGCGGTGCCGGCGAGCGGGTCGAGCCGGTAGAGGCCGCGGCGGAGGCTCGCGCTGAGCTCCAGCCGCAGGCCGGGAGCGCCGAGGGCGGCCAAGCACAGGCCGGCGGCGGTGGCAAGGCTGAGAGCGAGGGTCATTCGTGCCTTGCCGCGTGAAGGTATCCCTCTGCGCTGGGCGCGGCGAGCGTGGGAGGCCGGCGGATGGCCGGGGGCGAGAGCGAAGGCAGCACCCCGGACGTCGCCCGCGGCGAAACGGCGGAGGGGGCTCATCGCACGAGCGCCTTTTCGGCTCCCTGGACGAGACGGGCGAGATGGCGGAGGGCCACCGCGACGAAGGCGCCCGAGCCCGGCGAGAGCAGGCGCGGCGCGGCGGTGCGCGCGGGCAGGGAGCGGGCGAGGAGGTGGGGGATGCGGTCCGGAGGCACGCCCTGGCGGAGGGCGTGGGCGGTCCAGGCGGCGAGCGCGCGGTGGGGGGCGCCGGTAAAGACCGGGTGGGCGAGGAAGCGCTCGGCGGGGACGAGGGCGCCTTGTCGGGGGCGGGTGTGCCAGGCGGTCTCGCGCTCGAGCCGGACGAGCGAAGTCTGATAGCGGTCCAGGGCATCGCGGAATCGGGTGAGATCGCTGGCCAGCGCACGGTTTTCGGCCAGGCTCCCTTGAAGCGAGGGCTTGAGATGATGGCGCGCTCGGACCAGGGCTGCGCGGTCCTGGCGCCAGGCGGTCAGGGCATCGGAGAGTGAGCCGGTTGCGGGGCGGTTGTCGCGCAGGGGCGGCCAGGCGAGGCCGTTGTCCGGCAGGTGATGGACCACCGCGCGGTGCAGGCGGGCGAGGGTTTGCGGCCGGAGGTCGCCACGGGACAGGCGGCCCAGCAGGGGAGCGAGCTGGCCGGCAAGTGGGTAGATCGCCGGGTCGCGCCGGTCGAGCCGCTCGCCCCAGGCGGCCTCGGCCCTCTGCTCGCGGGCGAGGGCGGCGGCGAAGCGGTCCAGGCGGACCGGGGAGGGCGCGCCGCCTTGGCGCCCGGCGGCGAGCAGGAGGTCGCCGGCGCGGCGCAGCTCGTGGCGGGCGGCGCGCAACTCGCGGACGGCGGCGGCGGCGGCGTGCCGGTCCTGCGCGGCGCGGAGCTTTACGAACTCGTCTTCAAGCGCCAGGCGGGCCGGCCGCCCGGGCTCGCGCAGCAGGCGGGCGGCGGACTCCCCGAACCGCTCCTTGGCAGCCGCGAGCTCGGCCGTATCAGGGGTGCGTTGCCGGCGCGGCCAGGGCCGGCCGTCGATCTCGCGCCGGAGGTCGAGGAGGCGGAGGTGGGAGGAGAGAGTCTCGGCGGCCGGGTGGCGGTCGAGCTCGCGCGCGGAGCGGTCGAGGTCGCGGCGGACGCGCAGGCGCGCGAGCTGCAGGAGGTCCCCCCCAAGCTCGGCGTGGCGGTTTTCGAGGGCGGCGAGCCGATCGAGCCGGGCGTCGTAGGCGGCGGTGTTGGCCGGCGACGGGTCGCGCACCGCGCGCGGCTCGAAGGCGGCCAAGCCGAGCGAGCCCTGCTCGTGGAGCCTGGCCAGGTGGCGCCTGTCGCGCTCGAGGGTGGCCTCGCGCGCCTCCAGGGTCAGCTCATGGCTGAGCCGATGGCGCCAGGCGGCGGCCACGTCCTCGGCGGCGGGCCGGCGGGCGCCGTCGGGCAGGGGACCAGTGCCGGCGGCGAGCGTCTCGAGCGCCAGGAAGCGGAGGTCGGCCGCGGTGTGGCGGCTCACTGCGGCTTCGAGGCCGATCCGGGGCTCGGGCGGCCGGAAGAGCTGGTCGGCGTCGGGAAGGTTGGCGCCGAGCGAAGGCTCCGGCGAGGGGAGGGCTGGTGGTTCCGCCGGCAGGCTCGCGGCCAAGGCTCCCTGCGGTCCGAAGCCTCGCGAGCCGGGGAGGGCGGCCTCCTGGCGCGCTTCGGCGGCGAGGGTTGCTTCGTGGCGCCGCGCCAGCTCCTCGAGGCCGCCGGCGGCGAGGGTCTCGGGCAGGTCGCGGACGCCGAGGCGCGCGGCCAGCGAATCCTCGACGTCCCGGAGTGCGCGGTAGGTGGCGACGATCCGGCCCTCGAGCTGGTCGCGGGCGGCGGCGCCGGGCGGCAGATCGCCGGCGGCGCGCCAGGCCTCGCCGAAGGCCTGGCGCGCGAGCTCGACACGGCGGATCTCGCCGGGCAGCTCTTCGGCGGCGGGCGGCATGGCGGCGAGCCCGCGCCGCATCGCCTCGGCGTCGAGGACGAGGAGGGCCCTGGTGTGCTCGGGGGAAACCCTGGCGAGCTCTCCGGGTCCGCCGCGCGCGAGGACGCGGGCGGGCACGAGGGCGGCGTCTTGGGCGAGAGCACGGTCGAGGCGCGCCCGCTCGTCGAGGGTGGCCAGCCAGCGCGCCGCGCGCGCGGCCAGGGCGGGGCCGGCGCGGTAGTCGCCGCCGGCCGCCTCGTCGAGGGTGACCGAAGAGCCGGCGGCAGGCCCGGCCCGCGCGGCGGCGGGCGAGTCGAACCCGGCCAGATGCCCGTAACCCGGCACGGCGGGGGAGAGGCGGGGGTGGAAGCGTTGGCCCAGGCCGCGGTCGACGAGTTGCTGGACGTCCTGGCCGAGGTCGGCGCCGGCGCGCAGCCAGATCTCGCGCGAGCCGTCCGGGAGCTGGACGACCGCGGCGGGCTCGAACCCGCCGCCGCGGCCCCTCTCCAGGGCATCGCGGCTGACGCCGGAGAGTACCGAGTAGCCGAGCGGCGCGAGCGGGCGGAGGAGCACCTCGCCGGCCCGGGCGTTTTCCTGGGCGAGCCACGGGAGCGCGGCGAGGACCTGGTCGGGCGTGCGCGTGCCGCGGAAGGCCCGCCGCACGCCGGTTGCGGCATCGAGGACGAGGAGGTCGTAGCGCGGGCTGCCCAGGGCGGCGAGCTGGCGCCGCACGGGGTCGGCGAGGCCGCCGGCGGAGAGGTCGGGGGGCGGTAGAGGTGGGGACCAGGGGACGTCGCCGCCCGGAAGCTGGGCCGTAGGCGGGGAAGGGCCGGGATCCGGCTGCCCGAGCCGGGGTGGCGAGCCGGCCAGGGGAGTCTCGGCGAGCGGAGAAGAGCCGAGCGTGGGACGGCTCTGGGCGCTCCCGGTCGGGTCATCGCTCATGGGCGTACTCGCGGCCGGCGCCGTAGGCCAGGAAGATCAAGTGGTAGAGGCCGCCGCCGCGGAACATGCCGCGGCCGGGAGAGAGCACGCGCGGCGCGGCGGTGCGCGCTTGGCGCGGGGCGCGCGAGGCGGCGAGAACGTCGGGGATGCGCTCGGGCGCGACTCCCTGGCGGCGGGCGTGCGCGCTCCAGGCGGCGACCGCGCGGTGGGGCGCGGCGGCAAAGCCAGGGTGGGCCAGGAAGTGCTGGACGGGGACGAGGCCGCTCTCGCCCCTTTCCGGCCCGCGCGGGCGCTCGGCGGTCTTGGCGGCGAGCCGGGCGCGGGAGCTCTGGTAGCGGCCGAGAGCCGCGCGCAAGCGCTCGAGGTCGGAGCTCGGTGCAGCGCGGCGGCCGTCCTGCCAGGCCGCGACGTGCGCGGCGGTCAGGCGCCGGGCGGCTGCGAGCAGGGCCGCGCGGTCGGCGCGGTAGGCGGCGATGGCGTCGAGCAGCGACACGGGGGCGGGCCTGGCGTCGCGTCCCGGCGGCGTGGCTCGCCCCAGCGGGGAGCGCAGTTGGTGCGCCAGGGCGCGTTGCAGGGCCGCCAGCGTCTCGGCCGTGCGGTCGCCGCGGCCGAGGCGCCGCAGCAGGATATTGAAATCGTCCGGCCGGTCGATGGCCGCCGGCAAGGCGCGGTCGAGCCGGGCGGCGAAGCGGGCTTCGGCGTCGCGGTAGCGGGCCAGGGCCGCGCTCCACTTGCCGAGGCGGACCGGCGAGGGGCTCTCGCCGCTACCGGCCCGTGCCGCGTCGAGGAGCCAGTCGCCGGCGCGCCGCAGCTCGTTGCGGGCGGTGCGCAGCTCGCGGGTGGCCGCCGCCTCGGCGCCGCGCCGCTGCCCGGCGCGCAGGCGGCTCCAGTCGCGGGCGGCGGTGGCGAGTGCTTGGCGCGAAGGGGCGGCCAGGAGGCGGTCGATCGACTCCCGCACGCGGCCTTTGGCGGTTGCGAGCTCGGCCTCGCTCGGCGCCGGCAGGCGGCGGAAGCCCGTTGCGTCGCGGCGGTGCGCCTCGGGACGGAGACGCGAGGCGGCCTGCCAGCGTTCGTCGAGCTGGCGCGCATAGGCGGAAAACCCCTCGGCGCTGGGCTGGCGCTCGAGGGCCCACTCCTGGCGCTCGAGGCTCAGGGTCAACCGCCGGAAGGCGATCGCATCGCGGGTCTCGCGCGCGACGGCGAGCCGCTCGTCGAGCTCGACCAGGCGGGTGAGCAGCCCGTCGTAGGAGGAGAGGTTTTGCGGTGAGGGGTCGCGCTCGACCGCGGGCTCGAGGTCGTCGAGAGCGAGACAGGTCTGCTCGTGGCGCCGCGCGATGGTGCGCTCGTGGCGACCCAGGGCGGCCTCGGCCGCCAGCAGCTCGGTCTCGTGCCGGAGCCCGGCGTCCGGCGCGATGACGCCGGCCCCACCCCAGGGCCTGCCCGCGGTGGCCGGCAGCGCCGCCTCGTGCTCAGGCGGCTCGGCCGTGCCGAAGTCGAGCACCGTCTCGAGCTCCTCGACCCGAAGCGGCCGTCCGATGCGGTAGAGGCGTTCGAGCGGCGGATCCTCGGCGCTGTCGAGCGGGAGGTCGGGGAGCGCTGCCGGCGCGGCCTCGGCGGGCGTGCGCGCCTGGCCGCGGGCGGCCAGCGGCTGATCGGCGGGTGCGGCGGGTGCGGGGGCGGCGGCGCCCACGCCGCGGTTGGCCGCCTCCTGGTCGGCCTCGCGGCTTGCGGCGTCGTGCAGGCGCTCCTCGGCAAGGCTCGGCTTGCACCCTTGCCGCGCCGCGAGGTCGGCGAGCTCGGCGCGCAGCGTGCGCACGGCGATGGCCGCTTCGAGACGGTCGGTGGCCTCGGCGGCCGGCTCGGCCTCCAAGGCGCCCAGCCGCGCCTCGGCACGGAGCAGGGTGGCGTGGCGGCGGGCGAGCTGATCGAGCCGCGCGGGATCGAGCCGAGCGGGCAGGGTCTGCACACCCAGCCTCTCGGCCAGGCCGTCCTCGGCCAGGCGCAGGGCCTGGAAGGCGGCGACCGTCCTGGCCGCGGCGGCATCGCGCAACGCCGGGTCCTCGCGGTCGACGCCGCCCAGCGCCTGGTGGGCCACGGCGTACTCGTGGCGCGCGCGCTCGATCCGCCCGACCTCGGAGGCGAGCTCGTCGCGGCCGGGTGGCGTCACCGCCAGTCCGCGGCGCAAGGCGTCGGCGTCGAGGGCGCGGAGGGCGTCCCTGATCTCGGGAGACGGCGAGGCGGCTGGCTCGGCAGCGCGGTCCGCGGCGGCCGCCGGGCGCGGCGGCAGCAGGTCGGAAAGGTGCGCGAGCTCGCGCTCGAGCCGGTCGGAGAGATCTTTGCCGGCGAGCTCCTTGGCCGCTTCCTTGACGACCTCGCGGGCGGCGCGGTAGGAGCGGCCGGCCGCCTCGTCGAGGGAGAGGAACGGGGGGCGCGCGAGGTCGGCCGTGCGCTGGGCGAGCGGCGAGGTGAAGCCGGCGAGGTGGCCGTAGCCCGGCACCGCGGGCGTCCGCACGGCGCGGAAGCGCCGGGCCAGGGTGCTCTGGACGCTGCCCTGGAGATGCGGGGCGATGTCGATGCCGGCGCGCAGCCACACCTCGCGCGAGCCGTCCGGCGCGCGGACGACGGCGGCGGGCTCGAAGCCGGCCTCGCGCGCGGCCTGCAAGGCCTCGCGGCCCACCCCGGCGAGATGGCAATAGCCGAGCGGCGCGACCGGTCGGATCAGGATCTCGCCGCCCTGGGCGTTCTGGTGCTTGAGCCAGCCGGCGGCGGCGAGGACCTGCTCGGGAGTCCAGGCGCCGCGCAGGTGACGGTGGGCGCCGGTCGCGGCGTCGAGGACCAGGACGTCGTAGCGCGGGCTGGCGAGGGCGGCGAGCTGGCGCTGGACCTCCTGGGAGGTGCGGTCGGGGGGAGCGGAGGGTGGCGGCGCCGCGGCGGCCGGGGGCCCGGAGGAGTCGGGCATGGGGACCTCCGGCGAGGAGGGAGCGGCGCTGCCGCGGGGAGAGGTGTGCGAAGACGGCGTGGCGGCCTCTCGCGATTGGCGCCGCTGCCGCGCGCGAGGCTGGTCGTGCGGAGATGCGGCCGGCGCGTCGGGGAGCTCGATTCTTGGCCCGCCGGCCGGGGCGCCCGCGGGTGCGCCAGCCGAAGGTGCGGCAACGTTGGCGGCAGCGGAGGGCGGGACCGAGGGTGCCGCGGCAGCCGATGCGCCGGCGGACGCCGCAGCCGGCGGCGCACCGGCGGGCGCCTGGCCAAAGCGCTCGCCGGCGGCGAGCAAGATGGGGAGGTCGCGTTGCGGCTGGAAGTCGAGCCGGAAATGATTGAGCAGTCCCGGCCAGGTGTAGGCTGAGCCGAGGCCGCTACCGGTGAAGCTCAGCGAGCCGAGGCGGTAGCGGATGCCGGCGACCGCACCGGTCGAGATGATCTGCGGCCGCACCGCGACGCCCTTCCGCTCGAGCTCGGCGACGAACTCCCCGACGGTGCGCGAGGGGGCCGCGGCGGCGGCGACGGCGCGCTGCAGGCGGTCGCGCACGGAGGGCTCCAGGGTCTTGGCGAGCTTCTGGCGCTCGCGCTGCGGCGCGGCGCGGGCGCGCACCTTCGGGCACGGCACCACCCGCAAGCCATAGTCGGCCTCGATGCGCCGCTCGATGCGCATCGCCCGTTCGAAATCCATCGAGTCGGGCACCACATCTCCCAGGTAGTTGACCCGCGAGGCGACGATGTGGACGTGATGGCCGTCCTGGTCGTGCGGATGGCGATAGAGGACGTAGGGCGCGCCGGCGAAGCCGAGGCCGGCGAGCATTCTGTCGGCCACGTGCCGCCACTGCTCGGGGTCGAGCTGCTCCTCGTAGGACAGGCGCAGCGGCAAGTGGAAGACCGCCTTGCCGAGCCGCGGATGCAACTGGCGGACGAAGCCGAACTCACGGGCCAGCTCGCGCGGGTTTTTCCCTTCCATGTTGCCGCCGATGATCTCGGCACCCGGCTTGGAGGCAAGATAGTTGAGCAATCCGCGGAAGCCGCTGCCTTTGATGATCTTGCCGATCATGGCGGTGCGAGTGTAAAGCGATCGAAAGGTGGCGGCGGGATTTCACGTGGAACATGGAAGTGCGAGAATGAGAGAAACGATCAGCGCGGCGAGAGATCAATCGAGACGGCGCGCGCGTGGGAGAATGAACGATTCGGCCCGCCGCTCCTAGGCGGCAGATTGCCTGGAAAGCGACGAAAAAGAGAGATCAATCAGGTGGAGTGCTGCGGTGATCGAGTCTCGATCAACGTCCCGTGCGCTTGTCGCGATCGCGGGGCGGCAGGCCGATGAGCAGGCGGCGCAGCGCTGCAACTTCGGCGAGCAGGCGCTCGAGGCAGGGCAGGAGAGCGGGAGAGGTCCGCCCCTGGTGGGCGAGCTTGGTGAGCTGGTTGAGGTTGTTGGCAAGGCGGCCGAGCTGGCCGACGGAGCGGATGTTGACGACGGGGACGGCGCGGAGGGAGGGGCTGCGGCGCAAGGCCTGCTCGCGGGCGTAGGCGGCGACGGGGAGGCGGGCGAGGGCGGCGCGGCGGCGGAGGGTGTCGCGCTCGGCGAGGGTGAGGCGGAGAAGGAGGGGATGGCGGTGGCGGCGCTCGGGGGGGAGGGGCGGGCGGCCGGGGCGGCGGGGGAGAAGGGAGCGGGGCATGAGGGGCTCTGGTAAACTATTCGACGGAATGACAAACAAGACGAACTTACAGCCGGTGTGGGAGCCGGCGGCTTTTGTCTGCTGCGCCCTTGCTGCGAGGAGACGGTCAGATGCCTGAGGATCGACCGGCAGATATCTGGAGGAAGATCGAAATCATCGGCAAGGGAATCCTCGTGCGCTGGTCGTCGCGTGGATCGGATGGTTGATCAAGGACCGGGTTGCAAGCCTGGAAGAGCATGCGCAGACGGCGACTCGTGATTTCACGATTATGAACGAGTTTCGGAGCGTCTACACGGATCCAAAAAGCCGTCGTCTCGCACCACACTATGTTAACCTTATACTTGACGAGAAGACGAAAGACGAGATCAGGTGGTTCCTGGTTTGGGACCTACTTGAGGCAAACCTCTCTAGGGTCAGTTGGCATCCTGCCAATGGAGGAGTTGCAGCGAAACGCCTGAATGGCGCTCATCGGCTTGTCTTTGACCCGGAGTTTGGTGACTGGCACATCTTGGGTGAAGTGATGCTCGAAATGAGGAAGGGTCCATACCATGAAAAGTTCGAGAACTGGTGGCAAGGGGATGTCCAAAGGAAGCTGTTGAACCATCGCTGGCCAAACGATGAGAAGGAGCTCGGGAAGCTCTTCGACTGGATCGCACAGAACTACTGGGGTGCTCCGCCGAAGTGAGGCGACTCTGGCCTGGGGCCCGGGAAGAAACTGCCGCGGTCGCCGTTCTCACCGGGCGTGCTTGCATTGCCGAGGAGCTCATGGCTCCGGTCAAGAGCTGGCTGCCAAGGTGGACAGCCCCCGCATCGAGCGACTGCCTACGCGCCGGAGCTACTATTCAACGAACAGTTGCGGATAACATGGTAGAAATGATTTGAGAGATCCGGCGTCACATCCGAGCTTTATGCTTCAATAATGGAATTACCCTTTCCAGCTCAATCCTGAAGTCAGCGTAGACGCTCTGCAAGTGTTGAAGCGCGTCCTCCCTGTGTCCCGCGTAGTCTCTTGCGTAATTCCCGTCGATTAGCGCCATCGTAATCTTTCCCTTGGATGAGAAGGCTTGGCGAGTGAAAGCATTTGTTTTCCCGAGCAATCCGACACAAAGCGGCTCGTCCTGAATGTCGAAGAAACGGTCCCCTACTTTTCCCTGGAATCTTTCGTGCTCGAATACGGTTAGTAAACGCCGCATGACTGCCTGGACTGACGGCTCTTGACGGGTAGCGTCCGCGATCTCGTTCATCCAATTTGCAAGGGTCTCTCGAAGCTTCAGGCAGGCTCGATAAGCGTCTCGGGCCCTTTTTCGCTCTTGCTCCTCTCGCGCGAACCGGAGCGTGAGGTAGTACGCTCCAACCGCACCAACTATAGCGGCGCCGATGGCGATAGCGACTTCGACGATTATGCGTTCTGGAGAGTCCATGTCAACCTTCCCGTGGCCAGCCCGGCTGGAGAGCCGCGTTGACTACCTCCTCTGAGAACTACTCAGTTCGGCACGCGTCGCTGCCCGCCTCCAATCCTGTGGCTGATGACCTTCGGGTACAGGTTATAGGACTACTTCACTCATCCACCTGTCAAGCTTGGAGGCTCATTGTCATATGCAGAAGCGCGCCTGCTCGCTGCCAAGCATCGAGGCGCGCCCGCTCGCCGAGGTCTTGTGAGCCCGCCGAAGTGGCGCTGCTTGGCACCACGCCCGATGCCGAGATTGCCGAGTGGTCGAGTCGCAGGGTCGGCGGCGTCCGGCGCAACCCTTAGCTGTGGGTGATTAGCAGCAGACATTGGGTTTTTTGCGCGAGGCAATCCAGCACCTCGATTCGAGCTCCAGGATCGAGTGCCGCCAGACTCTCGTCGAGTACTAGCAGTTCGGGCTCCTGCAGCAACGCGCGCGCCACGCAGACCCGTGCGGTTTCACCATGAGAGAGTTGCCAGCCGGCCTCGCCGACGCGCTGCTCGAGGCCGGCGCGGAGGCGGTCGAGGAGAGAGCCGAGCCCAAGCTCGCGGCAGAGGCGCTCGGCCTCGTCGAGGTCGGCAGGTGAAGGCGGCCAGCCGCGGCCGAGCAGGAGGTTGAAGGCGAGGCTCTCGGCAAAGACGTGGTTGGCGTGGAGCTGCGGCACCAGGACGACGCGCCGGCGCCAGGCGCCGGGGCCGAGGGTCGGCAGGTCGAGGCCGTGGAGGAGGAGCAGTCCGCCGCCGGGTGACAGGTCGGCGGCGAGGACGCGCGCCAGGGTGCTCTTGCCGGCGCCGGAAGGGCCGGTGAGGAGGAGGCGGTCGCCGGAGTGGATCGCGAGGTC
This sequence comes from Thermoanaerobaculia bacterium, assembly GCA_035544895.1. Taxonomy (GTDB): domain Bacteria; phylum Acidobacteriota; class Thermoanaerobaculia; order Multivoradales; family UBA5704; genus JASLEW01. The sequence continues at coordinate 25,572 of DASZZM010000082.1, read as the reverse complement.
ACACCGTGCGACCAGAGGGTCCGTGCGGCCTGGCAGCCGGACCGTGAGGCTCCGGGCTTCGAGGATGGGCTCGCCGGGCCGGCCAGCCGCGGCGAGGCCGAGGCCGGCGCCCGGCGAGGGCGGGTCGGTTTGCCGGCAATCTCCAGAGGCTCGGCTCGCCGCGGCCGCCGGCCCGAAGAGGGGCCGGAGCTGGGCCACGGCGGAGGTGGCCTCGGCGAGGTCGAGGAGGCAGGCCGCGAGACCGCTCCAGGCGGCGGAGGCGAGGACGATCCCCCCGAGGGAGACGGCGAGGTGTGCGGCTGAGAGGGGAGCTTCCGCGGCGGCGGGAATCAGTGCCGCCAGGGCCGCCACCAGCCAGCCGCCCGGCAGGACGGTGCGCACCAGGACGGCCTGGGCGTCGAGGCGGCGGCAGAGAGCGTGATGCCTGGCGAGCGCGGCGTCTTCCTCGGCGTGGCGGCGGGCCGGGCTCTCCTGGGCGAGCCGCGTGCGATGGCTGGCGAGCTTCTCGACCAGGTCGTGGGTCATTTCGAGGCGGGAGTCCGCGACGGCGCGATGGTAGCGGAGATACGCGCTGCCGAAGAGGCCGGCGAGGAGCAGCCAGGCGAGCGACAGCAGGGTGTGGATGAGGGGAGCCGCGCCGGAGTAGAGGAGGGGCAGCGCCAGGCCGAGGTCGGTGAGGGCGAGAAGGACGGCGGGCAGCCCGGCGAGGCCCAGCGACTCGAGCGACTCGGCGGCGAGGATGCGGCCGAGGAGCTGCCCGGTGCCCTGGCGTCGGAGCGAGTCGGGCGCGAGCGCGAGGAGGGCCGCGAGGAGGCGCCGGCGCAGGAGGGTGGCGCCGCGCGCCAGGAGCCGGGCGGCGACCGTCCTCTCGCCGAGGCGGGCCGCGGCCAGGGTGAGGAGAAGGAGCGGCCAGGCGGCAAGCCAGCCGGCGGCGGGTGCCTGGCCGAGGGCGGCGCCGGCGAGCAGACCCCAGGCCAGAACGAGGAGAAGCCGCTGTGCGCCGCGGCAGGCGAGGAGTCCCAGGGCGAGACCGAGGAGCCTCGCGCGGCGCAGCTGCGCTCGTAGCGGGCGCGCCGCCGGAGCGGTCAGCAGGTAGAGGCCGGGCTGCGGGTGGTTGCGGAGTCGTTCGTCCGCGAGCGCGCGCCGCAACCGCGCGAGGCGGGCCGCCGAGAGCCCGAGGCCGGCGAGGAGCGGATCGAGGACGGGGCCGCCGGCGGAGCCGGGCTGGCCGGCGGCCGAGATCCGCAGGGCGTCGGTGAGGCGCGCGGCCGGCAGGCGGTGGCGGTGGCCGTCCGGGGCGAGGAGGGCGACGCGGCGCCGGCCGCCGGAGGGAAGCAGGGCGAGGAAACCGCGGCGCTCGCCTCGGATCTCGATCAGGGCGGGGCCGGCACGAGCGAGCGCCTCTGGAAGTGTGTCCCAGGGAAGAGCGGCGGGGTCCGCCTCGATCCCCAGCGCGGCGGCGGCCGATTCCACGGCGGCGAAGCTCGTGCCTGCCGGCTCGGAGCGGCCGCCCGCCGGCGGCGGCAAGGGCACCGGCGCGGCGCTGGCGAGCCCGTCGAGGCCGGACGCCGCGGCGGTCTCCCGCAGGCAGGCGAGGAGATCTTCAGCCGGCCAGAGATGGGCGAGGAGAGGGGAGGGCACGCTCAGAGTGGGGCCGGGTTCAGGCCGGGTCAAAAAAATTCGATGCATCGAATTTTTTCCGGTCGGGCGAATTTTCCACAGGGCCAAGACCACTTAAACCACTGGAGACAGGCGGCTTATCGGCAGCCGTGACTCAAAACGGTTTGCGGCGAAAAATGGTGGAAACCGGCCGGAGCCCACGTTTTTGAGCGAAATTCACCCGGCTCGATCCAGGGGGGCCAAGAGGTCCGCTGGCGACGGGCGCAAGCTCGCGGAGCCGGCCGCCGGAGAGCCGCAGCCGGCGCCAGGAGGGCGCGGCGAGGGCGGAGTCGACCGCCCGTTCGGCGTCGAGCAGAGCGCGGAAGCGGGAGCGCGGCTGGGCGGCGAGCTCGGCGGGCGGGCCGTCTTCGACCAGGCGGCCGCGGTCGAGCACGAGCACGCGGTCGAAGCCCGCGGCCTCGGCCGGGGAATGGGTGACGCAGAGAAGCGTCGCGCCGCGCCAGCGGGCGCGGGCGCGGTCGAGGAGCTCGCGCCGTTGGTCGCGGTCGAGGCCGCGGCAGGGTTCGTCGAGGAGGGCGAGGGTCACCTCCGGCTGGAGGAGCGCACGGGCGAGCCGCAGCCGCTGGCCTTCGCCTCCCGAGAGGATCCCTCCGCCCTCGCCCAGGCGGCTGGCGAGGCCGTGCGGCAGGGCGGCGGGGAGGTCCAGAAGATCCGCCGCTCGCAGCGCGGCGGCGGCGGAGCCGGACGCCGAGGAAGCGGGATGCGGGCCGGCGCCGGGGCGGCCCGCCGCCGCCCAGGTCACGTTGTCGAGGAGCGACCGGTCCCAGAGGGCAACCGCCGGCGCGGCCCACGCGGTCCTGGCACGCAGGGCCTGGCGCTCGCGGGCGCCGAGCGGCCGGCCGTCGACGAGAAGGCTCCCGCGTGCCGGCTCGTGCCAGCCGAGGAGGGTAGCGAGCAAGGTGGACTTGCCGGCGCCCGAGGGGCCGACGACTGCGACGTGCTGGCCGGCCGGGACGGCGAAGTCGAGGCCGCAGAGCACCTCGCGGCCCTCGATGGCGACGCTCACACCCTCAAAGGAGAGGGCGGCGCCGGCGGCGTTGACGGAGCCAGGGCGTAGCGGCGCGGCGGCCGGCCCGGGCGCAGGCTCCGGTGCGGCCTCCGCGGGCTCGAGGGGGGCGGCGAGCGGCTCTGCGAGGCGGTCGGCGACCGTGCGCTGGTAGGGCAGTTCGACGGCGAAGGTTTCGGCGAGCCGCCGCCCTCCGGCAGCGAGCTGCGCGGCCCACAAGGCGAGGAGCAGGATCTCCGGCCCGACGCCTCCCGGGCCGGCCCTGGCCACGTGGCGGAGGACCAGGGCCGCGGCGGCGAGCGAGAGGACCGCACCGGTGACGGACTCGGAGACGACGACGAGGCGGCTCTTCTGGCCGAGGGCGCGCCTCCAGCCGGTCAGGAGCTGGTCGTGGCGGCGCCGCAGGGCGGCCCCGCCGCCGTGGGCGCGGACGGCGGCGAGGCCGCGCAGGAGGTCGAGGTAGAAGGCGCCGAGGGAGGCGGTGTGGGCGCGCAGGCGGCGCACCCGGTCGGCCGCGGCGGGGGCGAGGAGGAGCGGGAGGAGCAGCGCGGCCGCCGCGGCGCCGGCTGCGAGAGCGGCGAGCGCGGGGTCGAGCCAGACAATGGCGGCCGCGGCGACGAGCACCTCGCAGGCGGCGCGCCAGGCGGCGGCCGCGAGCTCGGGGCCGCGGCGCAGGGCGGCGAGGAGGTGCGCCCGCTCGGCCAGGTCGGCGGGCAGGCGCGTGCGCAGATAGGCATCGGGCAGGCGCGGGAGGATCGCGAGGAGGCGCAGCCGGAAGCGGGTTTCGACCTGGCGCCCGCGGGCGAGGAGCGAGAGGTCGGCGGCGAGCTCGAGCAGGAGGACCGCGGCGCTCAAGGCGGCGGCCAGGGCAAGGGCGGCGGCGCGGCTGGAGGGCGTTGCGAAGGCCGGGACCAGGCGGAGGGCGGCGGCGAGGACGAGCGTTTCGAGCAGCCGGGCGCAGGTTGCGGCGAGGAGGCCGGCGGTCATCAGCCCGGAGAGGCGCAGGGGGTGGAGCTGGCGTGCTTCCCCGCCACGGCGGCGTGCGCCGGGGAAGGCTGCCGGCCGCGGCCGGGCCGGCGCGTCCTGCCGGGAAGCGGTCGGCGCTGAGGAGGCCTCCGGTGGCACCGCGGCGGCCCCGGAGCGGGGGTCCTCCCTGGAGGATCCGCCGCGCGGGTCCTTGCGCCGGCCGGGCACCCGCACCAGCAGCGCTCCCGACACCCGGACCTCCTCGTCGCGGCCGGAGCGGGCGGGGACCGGCTCGACCGACCAGCAGCCGGCGGGCAGGGGGCTGTCCGGGCCGCCGGGGCCGGCCGCCGCGCCCTCCCACAGCGCCACCAGGAGCCGTGCCGCTGCCGTCCCTTGGCGCAGGCCGTGGGAAGCGACGAGGTGGGCCACGCAGCGGGCGGCGGCGTCGAGGGCGGCCAGGGGCAGCCAGCCGGGGGCGTCCGCGGCGGCCCGCAGGAGCGCGGTCCGCTCGCGCGGCCCGAGACCCAGGGCGCCGAGACGGGCGGCGAGCGGGGCCTGGAAGTCAGGCGAGCCCGCCCAGGCCCGCCAGTGCGCCGCGGGGACCACGGCGCGGTGGCGGTAGAGCTCGGCTGCCAGGGTGTGCGAGCGCGGCCAGCGCCGACCGCAGGAGGGGTCCATGACCTGCACGCGCCGACCGTGGCTCCGCCACAGGGTGACGAAGTGAGTGGCGCCGCCAGGTTGCACGACGACGACGATCGAGGGCAGGCAGCCGGCCCCGGGCAGGAGCAGGTGGTCGGCCGGCACGAGGACCTGCTCGGCTTCCAGGCCGAGCTCGCCGGCGACGGCGGCGAGCGTGTCGATCGAGGTGCCGTCGCGGCCGACGCGGCAGCGCTCGCGCAGCCGGTCGAAGGGCAGGCGGATGCCGCAGCCGGCCAGCAGGGCGTGGAGCGCGGCGGGGCCGCAGTCGAGGGCCGACAGCTGCACCGCGTCGGGGACGAGGAGGCGCCGGCGCACGGAGGCGGGGCGCGGGCTCACGGCCGCCGGGACAGGGGCGCGGGCGTGCCGGTCGGCCGGCGTCCCAGGGCCTCGAGAAGGAGCGCCGCGGGAGTGGCGCGGGCGAGCTCGACCTCGGCCGCGCAGGGTGTGCCGGCGAGGAGGGAGCCGGCCCAGGTCGGCGCGCCGCCGGCCGGCGCGAGCTCGGCCTCGACGGTCGGGGCGCCGCCGGCCGGAGCGGCGGCAAGCGATGCGACCGTGGCGGCGAGCACCGTGCGCGGGGCCGGCCCGGCGGCGGCGAAGGTGACGCGGGCGGGCTGGCCCACCCGCAGCGCGGACCGGCTGGCCGCCGGAAACTCCGCCAGCACGCGGCAGACACCCGCGGGCTCAACCGTCAGCAGGGGATCGCCGCGGCGGACCGGGGAGCCCACGTGCCAGCGGGAAGGCGACCCGAGGCGGCCGGGGAAGGGGGCGCGCACGACAAGGCCCCCGACCTCGCCGGAAAGCTCGCCGACCTCGGCCACCGCGGCGGCAAGCTCGCCGCGCAGCCGCTCCTGCTCGCGGGCGGCCTGGTCGAGGAGGGCGCGGCGGCCGGCGGCGCCGGCGCGGCGGTCGCGGCCGCCCGCCCAGCGGCCGAAACTCAGGGCCTCGGCCGCGGCGGCGAGCTGCTCGGCCTCGGCGCGGGAGCGCTCGGCCTCGGCGGCGGAGAGGAGACCGGCGGCGGCGAGGCGGGCGCGGCGCCGGCGGTCGCGTTCGGCGAGCTCGGCCGCGGCGGCCGCCCGGCGCTGGTCAGCCGCGAGCTGGAGGCTCTGGGCCTCGGCGGCGAGCACGTCCTGGGAGAGCGCGGTGCGCGCGGCGCGGACCTGGTCGGTGGCGAGGGCGAGCTCGGCCGAGAGCGCCTCGCGGCGGTCGCGCGCCTGGCGCAGGCGGCTGCGCAGCGGAGGGGAGTCGAGGACGGCGAGGACCTGACCGGCCACGACGCCGGCGCCAGCGCGCAGATCGAGCGCCGCGACCGTGCCGTCGGCGGGCGCGGCCAGGACCTGGGGCGGCGCTTCGGAGACCAGGCGCGCGCGGACGGCGGCGACGGTCAGCGGCACGCGCGCAAGCACGAGCCAGCCGCCCCAGAGGGTGAGGAGCAGCGCTCCCAGCGACCAGCCCAGGGCACGCGGAAGAATGCGCTCGGCGGCCAGGGAGCGGAGGGTGGTCTCGAAAGGGAGCGACATGGTGCGCCGCAAGAGCCGAGGCGAGAGGCGCGGTGACGCGCGCCGGGGAGATCGCGGCCGTGACTCTAGATCACGAAGAAATCCGCGATCGAAAATCGATCAATTGATCCTGAGGTCTGGAGCCGGTGCTACGTTGCGGTCGAGGCGCCGGCCACAGAGACGCAGCGAGACGAAAGGAGGTGATCGCCATGACCGTGCAGTCCGACGTCCGTGCCGGTTTGAAGGCCGAGCGCGTGCAGTGACGAGTCGTCTTTCCTAAGACCCGCCCGGGCCGGCGCCTCGGCCTCTGGCGGGTCCAGCCTCGCCGCCCGCGGTGGCGGCCGCCGTCTGGAGCCGGACGGCGGCATCGACAAGGGCAACTCTCTCCGCAACCGACAAGGCCTCGAGCGCCGCGCTGGCGGCGGCGGGGTCGATCGATCTCTCCGCCAGGGCGGCGCGGAAGGTGGGCAGCCGCTCGAGGAATGCGGCGAGGTTTTCGATCTCGAAGGGCGACAGGCGCGCCGGAGCGCGGATCGTGCGCAGGAGAAGGAGGTAGAGCGGATCGCCCAGGCGCTGCCTGGCCTCGGTGTCCGCCCGTTCGAGCACGAGGTGGAGCTGCAGGAGCGTGCGGTGAAGGACCGCGGAGCGCGAGAAGATCCTGTCGCAGCGGCTCGGCCGGGCGCCGCGCGCGGCGAGGAATTCGAGGTCGCCGGGATGGATCCGGCTGCTGACTCGTCTTGGGGCCATGCGGGAAAAATCCTTTCTAAACATTGCGGAGACCTCTCGAGGAGGGCCGGTGCGCGACGAGCGCGCCAGGCGCTGAAGTGTAGGCGAGGGCGGCGGCGCGGCGGTGAAAAGGGCGGGCCGGCGGCTTCTACCTTCGGGAGCGTGGAGAGTGCGCGCTGGACAGAGAGCCTGCATACACAGGCCTGCCGCTCAAGCTTAAAGCTGACTTGACGCTGCCGCTTCTATAATGTAGACTCTTCTTGTGATCGATAACGCGCGATATTCAAATAAATCTATGTGCTCGACCGATGGAGCACCAACTTAGGACTGCCGTAGAGATCTGTACGGCCACGCAAACGACGGGTCAGCGACCACCTGCACTCTCGCCGGTCTAGCCGGCGCACAAGGAGACGAATCATGCGTCAACGCAAGCGTTCCGGTTCAAGCTGTTTGGTTCTCACCTTCGGCCTCATCGCATCGCTCCTGGCGGTCCCCAAGGCTCGTGCCGGAGTGCCGTGGCCCGATGGTTGCACCCTGACGCCCTTCAAGACCAAGCCCAGCCTCCAGATATGGTTGCAGCAGGGCCTCGACAAGATCTTCCTGAACGCATGTAGCCATCACGATCGCTGCTATGGCACCTGCAACACCGAGGATCCTCCCTATCTTGGCCTGACCTTCAAGGCCTCTTGCGACGCGACGCTCCTTCTCGAGCTCGAAGGCGCCTGTACGCTGTGGGCTGGGATCCTTAGCTTCCCGATCGACAATGACCTGATAACGCCCCAAGACTGGATCACCTATTGCAATGGCGTCCTCGCCCCCGGTATGTACGGCGCGGTTTCACTGTTCGGCACTGGAGCGTTCTGGGGCGACCAATGCAATTACGGCTGCAACCCGGATGCCTGCGCTGCGATACCGGGCACTTGCGGCGGGGTCGTGCCACCCGGACCCAATACAGTCACAATCAACGTCCCGATCCCAACCATCTGCTACGTGCACGTTCAGCAGTTTTGTCACCCCCAGTGCACTCCAGCAGAGGAGCGCTTCGGGTGCTACCCAGATCCGGTCAATTGCGACTGCGAGTGCAGTCCCGTCATCGTGGATGTCGAGGGACATGGCTTTCATCTGACGAGCGTTGACCGTGGGGTCCTTTTCGATCTGCTGGGCAACGGGGTCAAGAAACAGATGGCGTGGACTGCCGCAGGTTCTGACAACGCGTTCTTGGCCCTCGATCGCAACGGGAATGGTGTCATCGACGATGGGACCGAGCTGTTCGGAAACTTCACCACGCAACCGGACTCCAAACATCGGAATGGGTTCCTTGCGCTCGCCGAGTACGACAAGCCGGAAAACGGAGGAAACGGCGATGGAGTGATCGACAGCCGCGACAAGATCTACAACTCGCTGCTCCTCTGGATCGACGAGAACCATAATGGAATATCGGAGCCTGGCGAGCTTCATTCTCTGGCGTCGTTGGGCGTGAAGTCCATCGATCTTCACTACCGGGAGGATCGGCGGCTCGATCGCTTTGGGAACGCCTTCAAATACCGCGCCCGGGTTCATAGCGTGAAAGGGGAGGACGTGGGACGCTGGGCGTACGACGTCTTTCTGCTCATCCGCCAATAGGGAGACGCTGAGGAGAGGAGGAGCGATTCCTCCTCCTCTGCAGCCGCGCCAGGTGATGGTGACTGGCATGATGCCGCGCCCGTGGCGGGCTACCTGGCGGGAGACGCAGTGGCGTCTGCCCAGCCTCCCATACTCGGGCCGGCTTCAACGGTCGATTCATCGAACGATCAGCGGGCGCGCGGGCGTCCGCCGGGCCGTTCGGCCGGGGCGGTTCGGGTTTCTCATTCTCGAGTTCACACCAACATTTTCCGCAGCACCGCGGCTTGCCGCGGTGCGGGTTGTTCCGGGGGTTCGGGGCGCAGCCCCGACCAGCAAAATTGTTTTGCGCGATAGCGCAAAACATTGCTGGCTCCCTACCCGATTCCCGGGGTTCTTCCACAGGGGGCCGACTGCGCGCGGCGGTATGGATGCGAGTCTCCGGACTGGAGGGAAGGCCGGCCGCGGGCTTCACGGCACGCAGGAGAGCGGCGCGGGCACGCATGACGTCTCGGAGTCCCAGGGGATGCGCCAGCGCGCGGCCCACGGGCTCAGGGTGGGGCGAGGGCGCCTTGCGGTGGCCGAAGAGGTGAAACGAGAGGCAAGCGCGAAAACGGGGAAGAGGGTCTTGCGGGCGAAGCGCCCGGGGGCCGTGGGCCGCGCGGGTCGGCGGCGAGCTTGCGGCGCCGGAGTCAGCCGGCCAGCGAGCTCGCGGGACGGGTCGGGGGAGGAGGGGCGCGGAGAGCTGCGGCCCCCTCCTCCCGCGGCGGCTCAGGGCTCGGCGCCGTCGGCCAGGGAGATGACGATCCGGCCGGGCTCGACCTGGAACTCGACGGGCCGCCCCTGGCGGAACCCGAAGAGCTCGAGCCAGCGGCCGGCGACGCGGATGCGCGGCACCAGGACCTCGTCTTGAGCCTGGCAGGTGACCTTGAGCCGGCGTGTGGGGCGGGGCGCGATCCTGCGCCGCCGCCGGGGGGTCGCCAAACCGAAGACGGCATGGGCGAGCTCGGTTACGACGAGCAGAAGATACGCCGGCGAGTGGTCCTGCACGCGCAGCAGGCCGCGCGCGACCAGGACCTCGACCGCGGCGGCCGAGACCTCGCGCGGGCCGAAGCCGTAGCGCGCCGTGCCCTTGCACTGCAACAGCCTCTCCGGGCCGAAGGTGGCCTCCTCGAGAATGGCCCGCAGGTCCGCGGTGAGGGAGCGGCGAACGGCCGAGGGGGCCGGCGCTCGAGGGTCCGGCGGAAGCGTGGGGGCGAGGGTGAGGTGGGGGGCCGGGGCGTCGGTGATCGAGTCGGCGGCGGCGCTGTTAAACTGTCGCGAGCTACGCATTAGGCTTGCTCCTTCTGCGTGGTCAGGCTCCGGTGGAGGTTCCCGCCTCTGCCGGAGCCGTTTCGTGTTGCACCGGGAGGAGGCCTCCCGGCGCGGGCATCACTGCCCTGCAATGAACCGAGAAAATTGTATATCAATAACCTTTCGACGTCAAGCGAAAAAACATTTCTGAACAGGCCGGCCGCAGTGGCGCACGGAGCGACGACAGCTGCCTGCTGTGATGGAGGCCTCCGCCGCCCGCCCGTCCGCCGGCGGCGAGACCGGCCGCCCCAACGCCGCCGCGAAGCACGAGGACCGGACCCCGGGCGCCGCTCCGGCCGCGCCGTGCGCACGTCCTTACACCCGGGCGCGGCGCCGGCAGGGCCGAAAACGGCCGGGGGCGGGACCGGGCGAGCGTCCGTCCCGACGCCCTGCCGCGGGCGCGACCCCGGCGGCAAGGCGGACTGAGCTTCTATCACCCCGCACGGCGGCGGCGGGTAGGCCGGTGCTGGAGCCGCCGGCGGCGGGCGGAGGAGGACCGATCTTCGTCCCTTACCAGAAAGAAACGGCGCGGGTGCGCAAGACCTCCCTCCCGCGGAGCGGGCCGGTGTCGCCGGCACGACCCGGCACGGCCCCTGCCCGGGCACGGCGGTTGCCCTCAGGGCTCTTCGGGGACCGCGGCCGCGGCGGCGGGCGACTGCGCCTGGCACGCCTGGTCGACGAGGGCCATCTTCTCGTAGAAGTTGAGCCCGGCGAGGGTGGCGAGGAGCTCCGCCGGGTCGATCCCGGCCGCACGCGCGGCCGCGGCAAACCCGGAGTTCCGTGCGAGGTAGCTCTCCAAGTGCTCGATCTCGAAGGCCGTCATCGCCCAGGGCTCGGACAGGTGGCGGGTGACGAGCTCGTGCTGGGCGGGCGCGATGCGGCGGTTGCGCAGAGGGTCGGCGTGGTCGAGCAGCATGTCGAGCATGTTGACGAGGCGGTGGAAGACCGCGCTTCGGCTGAACTCGCCGCCGCCCCGGTGCGAGCGGCCGCCACGCCGCTCGATGAAGGCGACGTCACGGGTCGCGATCTGGATGGTGGTCTGGTGCCTACGCGGCATGGAGGGCCGGGGCGCGCGGAGTGGGTAGGGGAGAGGTGGCCGCGGGCGCGCGGGTGGCGGCGGTGCGGAGGGCGTTGTGGCGGTGAGAGGCCGGTGACGGACAGGTCATGGGTGCTGTGAGGAGTCTTTCACGAAGGTTGGGTGAGAGTCGAGAGGGCCCCTGGTGGTCGCGGCGACGGTGACCGAGACCCAGAGCGGATGAGCGGTCACCTAAAGGATGCGGACTTGACCGCGGCTGGGCCTGTCGAGGACACCGCTGCCCTGCAGCTGAGGTCCGATGGCGGTGCCGCCCGTTGTAGGGCGAGGCCGGAAGACGAAGACGGTGTCGAGTGGGTGGGGGTCCAGCGAGCGGGCCGCGCCGATTGGCGTCTATGATGGCAGCGTGGGGCGGGTGTGCAGGCGGGGCGCGGCGTGGAATGGCGGCTCTTGGCCCGGGAGGGCTTTGTGGAGGGCGGTATGGAAAAGAGGCGCTTCGAGGGGTTGATCTGCTTGTCGGAGATCAAGCCCCGACCCGTGCCGACCGTGTTCTACAACAGGAGGGACGACACGATCGATATCTTCGGCGGCTCGACGTGTTACACGACACGATCCCTATTTCCTTCGTAGGGAGAGATTCGAGACGCCTCACGCCGCTCTCCACAGCATGGCGCATGTGGCGACGAAGACGTGGGCGAGGTCCGAGCGGTTCCTTCATGGGCTGGCCGAGGCTTTTGCCGAAGCGCTCGAGAGTCCTGGTGGAGCGGGCCGGGCGGAGGAAGGAGTTGATGTGAATTAGGGGCTCGCCGTGACTCCCATCGCCGCCCTTCCGATCGAAGAAAAGTTGATTCGCTCGTTCCTGCGATCCCCAGGCGGGTGCACCGTGACGATCCGCTCCCGCAGGTTCACCGGCGTGGGCATCTATACGGAGTTCTCTGTATCCGGCGAGTTGCGTGCGTTGACGCCCGCCGAGCTTCCCGGTGGGCCGATGCATGGCCAGGAGATCGAGAGCCCGGAAATCCCGAACGGCGCTGGATCGCTGCTCTGGGTGAAAGCATCCGGAATTCACATCCTCGAGATCTTCACCTATACGAGTGCCTTTCCCGAGGCTTTGTCTGCGTTCAAGCTTCAAGGCCCATGAAGGCGGGTTCCGTGCCGCAGCGATTCCCTGGCATCCTGCGGCCGGCTGACGATCGGAGGCCGCGCCGTCTTCTTGTTGTCCAGCCGCAGTGACGCTGGGCACGCCGCCGACCCTCCGGAAGGCGCCAGTCTGGACCTCCTGCCAGGAGAGCTGGTCCTTGCGTGGCGACCACGGCAGCGCCGCGAAGCGCCGGCCGACTCGAAGCCAGGGTGAGATCTCTCGCCCGCCCTGCGCGGGGGGCGGGATGTGTGCGTCACGCGTCAGGCGCGCACCTCCTGGCCGACCAGCAAGGCGGCCAGGGCGCGGTAGTCCTGGGCGGCGGAGCTGTCGGGGTGGTGGTCGAGGAGGGAGCGCTGGCGGCCGGGGGCCTCGGCGGCGCGGACGGTCTGGCGGATCGAGAGCGGGTAGAGGAGGTCGGGGAAGCGGGCGGCGAGCCGGGCGAGGACCTCGCGGGCGAGGAGGGTGTGGCCGTTGACCCGGACGGCGAGGATGCCGGCGATCCGCAGCTCCGGGTTGAGCCGCTCGCGCACCCGGTCGATGGTGTCGAGGAGCTGGTCGAGGACCTCGGTCGCCAGCGGATCGAGCGTCACCGGGATGACGAGCTCGCTCGCCGCCACCAGTGCGTTGACCGAGAGCATCCCGAGCTCGGGCGGAGCGTCGAGCAGGACGTAGTCGAACCCCGCGGGCAGCTCGCGCCGGAGGCGGAGGGCAAGGACGGTCTCGCCGGCGAGCTCGACGGCGAGGAGGCGCGCCTGGACGGCCAGCTCGGGCGAGGCGGGGAGGAGGGAGAGGCGTGGCACGGCGGTTGGGTAGATGGCGGCCGGAAGGGGCGCCCGGCCGGCGAGGACGTCTTCGAGGAAGGCCTGGCCGGGCTGCTTGGCGAAGCCGAGCCAGCGGGAGGCGGCGCTCTGCGGGTCGCAGTCGACGAGGAGGACGTGGCGGCCGAGGGCGGCGAGGCCGGCGGCGAGGGAAACGGCGGTGGTGGTCTTGCCGACCCCGCCTTTCTGGTTGACGATGGCGAGGATGCGGGTGGGCATGGGGGGGCTCCTGGAGAGAGGGAGGTGGGTGGGTAGAGGGCTGGAGGGGGAGTATGGCGGACGGCTAGGCTGCTTTGAATTTTTTTTGGCTCCGGAGCCGCGTGATCGACGCCTATGGCATGAATGTGACGGCAAGACCGACGCTCGCGTGTCCGAGTTTCCGAACCCACTACGGCTGGAGCTCGGTGGAGATCGAGCACAGGATGGTGCTTATAGTTTCCTGACTCGAAGACGGGCGGTGGGATCCCGATCGATCTTCCAGCGTGAATCTGCTCTCGGCGGCGACGAGGCTGGAAGTGTTCTGGCAGTCGGGCCTCGCGGGAGGCGTGGTGCCGGTGTCCTGGTCGGTGGAGATCGCCGGCTAATGAATTGTGTCTTGCGCCCACTTGAGGTGCAACCGCTGACCGTCTTGAAGGTTGGTCAGGGTAATCTCGACATCGCAGGCACATGGGGCGGAGTTTGCCAGGCGTGGGCAGTCGTCATCGTGCTGTATGGCCGCGTCCCAGATTCCAGGAAGGATCGGGCCGTGCTCGTTTTGGAAAGCCTGGATGAGGTCCATGTCGCGCCCCGCACTGAGGTGGGGAGCCTGGCTGAAGATGAGAGTTCGATCCTTGGCAGGCACGCGGTGAGCTTACTATAGCTCGCAAGCGGAGTCTTCTGACGTGGCGAAGATCTCAACGGAACGTGCCGGGAGTATCGTCGCCGATGCAGGGCGGGCGACAGGACTCGAGTTTTTCGTCAGCCGGGTAGGTCGCCGCGTTGCCCTGGCTCGACACTGGCGCGGTGGGGGGCAAGCACGACCTCTCCGTCGTTCCAGGCGTCGGTGGGTTAGTGGTGCTCGCCAGGCGGTCGCACGGGACCAGTGCGCAGTTACTCTGTCGTTACGATAGTCGAGCAGCAGCATCTCCTGCCGTAATTGCAACATGTCCAACCGGGCAAGCAGCAACAGGTGTCACCTTCATTGCATGTGCAATCGGCTGTACGAATTATTGGCGCCATGACGGTATTCCCGGCCGCGGATAGCTCTTGCCCGGTAAAGCTGGTCACCGGTTTGCCAGCGACAGGAGCGGCACAGCCTGCAGTAGTGCCCACTCTCAGCCTGAAGATGCCGTTCTCCTGCTTGATGTTCGCAGCGGGGACCTCGACTGCGGTATTCGCGTTCCAGTCGATCAGAAGATATCCGTTGGAAATCGGCAGGACGGTTCCTTTGACCTCCACCCACTCCGGCTGTTCTGCAGTCGCCGTCGCGACGGGGGCCGACGTCATTGGCGCAGCAGACGCGGCGTGAGCTGTGTGACTCGGACCGAAGGCAAGAACGGCGAGGAGAAGGGTGGACGCAACGAAGGCTCTGCGCATCATGAGAGTGACTCCTTTTTCTGTACTGACGGTCGAGACCGATAGGCTTCTCACGCGGATGAAAGCGGCGTGCTTGATCCGGGTGCTCATTCCTTTGATGACGGTACATTGCTACGATGCTAAAGTCCAATAGAGACGTGTACATGAGCTCACTCACCGAGGAGATCCCCTCGCGTGCCGTCGGCCCGGACTCCTATGCCACAAGGCCCAATAGGGTGACAGCCCCGCCGCAGCGCTCGTCGCGCCCATCGAGAAGCGGCCCGGCAGCTGCTCGGAGAGATGGGCAAGTCGCAGGCCGAGACGCCGCCGCGCCGCCTTCCGCCAGCGCCTGGCGGAGCTCACGCGCCAGGCGCCGCAGCCGGGCAACGACCAGGCGCGCCGGGGTCCGCAGAGGCGCCACGATGCGCTCGACGAGTTCGGGGAGCGGCAGCCGGTCGCTCCCGAACAGCAGGGGAGAGGCGCGGTTCAGCGCCCGTGCCCGCCGCCAGGACGCATCACGATGCGCGGACACCAAGAGGTTGATGAGATCGATCGTCTCGGCCGCCGGAAGTCACCGGTCGCGCTCCTCCCGGAGCCGCCTCAGCAGCTCGTCGAATCCCACCCGCTCGCGACTGCAGGCAATGGCTCCGACCAGCCGGTTGACCCCGCCCTTGAGGTACTCCCCGCCCGAGTCGTAGAGGAACACACAGCCCTGGTCGCGGAACCTGTCGACCTCGATCGGCAGCCTCGCGTGGTGGCCTTCGTAGAGCGAATACAAGAGCCGCCCCAGCGGCTGCTCGAGAGCCTCCGGCGCCCGGCCGTAGCTCTCGACCGGGTGCTCATCCAGCAGCCTCGCGTAGGCGACCCGCGCCTCCTGGCAGATCTTGGCGACCGCTCTCATGGTTTGGAATTGTTACGTCCCGGGCCGGCCGGGGTGATGTTTTTAGTAAGTCTAGCAGTTCAGGCAAGCGCGGCCAGGGATCTGGCTGCGGGCGTGCTGCGCCCAGCCGCCGAGGTCAGTCATGGCCTCGACGCGCGCACTTTACGGCGAGAATCCCAGTGGCACGTCGTGGAATGAAGGCGAGGAGGAAAACGATTGCCTGCCGTCGTTAACTTCTATGGGGCCGAGGATATTGAATTTGGTGCCGCGGCTTGTACCATTCTCTAGTTTAAAAACCACAAGAACAGTTAGAGGTGCAGAGGGAGATACGCGCGTCGGCCATAGACTCAAATACCCAATTCCCGAGATCTCGAACATCCGCCATTGCTCGCCTTGGTCGTCGACGGCCTCAGGCCGCCAAACGAGATTGAGATCCTTATCTTTGAGGTCCTCGACTAAGAATATCGCCGCGATTTTGTTTTCGGAGTTCTTGCGGAAGGATCGTAACGTGACACGAAGCGTTCCGTCTTGGAAGACGTACTTGCCTCTCTTCGCTTGAGGCGAAGGCGAGAAGCGAGAGGGGACACGAGGCCCAGAAGATAGTGAGCCCGCCGGATCTTCGATGGCACCACCGAGGTTTTCCATGGCGCTCGTCTTCGGTACGACACCGCGAGCAGCGCCGACGATCTGCGCGGTTTCGACCGCGATGATCTGGACGGTGATGCGGATGCCGTCTCCGAAAGGAGTCAGCGTCCCACGGATGAGCCCATCGACTCCCGAGATCTTGAGTTTCCGTGCGTTTTCGGGGTTCACGAGGCCGGTCATGGTCAGTTTTTGCTCGTCGAGGATGCTTCTCAGATTCGCTCTGTCGATGGTCTTGAAGGCCCGGTTCTGCAAGACCAGGCTGGTGGTGAGCTCCTCGGCCATGAACCGGCCAATCTCCTGGACGTTACCTTGGAGGTCGGTGAAGTCCATGACCGCGACGTGCCGGAGCTCGGCCTTGGTGACGGCCGTCGCGATCTCCTCGGCCAGCCGGTCGGTTTCGCGTTGATAGTCTTGCGCCATCATGGGTAGCGGAAGGACTATGGCCAAGACGAGAGCTGTGATGAACGCGGTGATGAGGCGTGAGGCCATGTGCACTCCCTTCCAGATAGAGGGTCGTGGCTGTCGATCTTAGGGTCGGAGGATTGCCACGTCGCGGAACTGGACGAGAAAGCTGCCGCCACCCGCGTAGGCATGAAGTTCGAGCAGCTTGGCCTCTTGAATTTCGGGTCTCAGATGCACAAAGGAGATGCGTGCCTTTACAGAAACGCCCGAGACCAGCCGCGAATGAGCTTGACAGCCTCCATCCGTCGCGAGGGAGCCACTCGAGGCGACGTACTCGTTGCCTGATTCGTCGATGAATCTTGAGACGGAGCTACAGCTGAAGTAGAGGGTGAGGTCGCGATCTTCTCCTCGACTACTAATCATGAGGTCGCAGTCCAAGGTGGTGCCCGCCATCCTGCAGCCCCTGAGATCGAAGATAAAGCCGTTCTCCTCCCGCTGGAGACGGGCTTTCGCCGGGCCGTCACGCTTTTGCTTTCCGCCGCCTCCACCGCCAGGCTGGCTTTCGCCTGCCTCGGCACGGCCGGTCATTGGGGCCGCCATGATCTTGCGGACGTCGTCGTCTTTGACGATCCGGGTCTGTGCGGCGGCGAAGATGCGGCCGGACTGAGCATCGATCAACCGGGCGTTTACAGCGACATAGGACGCGAGGTCGGTGATGGTGCCGGTGACGATGGCGTCGACGCCGGCGATCTTGCCGACCCGCTTTGCGGTCTCGGGATCGATCAAGCCGCTCTGGTCGAGCTTGAGCTCGCCGACGATCCGATCGAGCATCGTGCGCTCGACGATCGAGAGCCCGGGGTTCTCGAAGAGATCGGTGACCAGCTCCTCGGCAAGATAGGTGCCGAGGACGGTTGGCTGTCCTTCGAGCTCCTTGAAGGGCAGGACGGCGATCCTGTGTTTCTGCTCCTTGGCCACCTTGCCGGCGATCTGGGTGGCCAGGTCCCTGATCCCGTCGGCCAGGACCTTCTGAGCGGTGGCGCACAGCGGGACGGCAAACAGAAGGGCCAGAGCCGCCGGAACTGCTCTCCATGCTATGGGGCGCATCGAGTCTCCTTCATTGGGCTGGCTTCGGCGTCGCCAAGGTCCACGTCAAGTGGGCTCAGGGTCGGACGATAGGGACGTCGCGGAATTGGACGACAAATGGGCCCCGAACGCTGATACACGCAAGCTCGATCAGCTTCGCCTCCTTTAGCTCAGGCTTAACCCCCTCGAATTGCAGCTGCGCCCTGACCGGGATTCCCGAGGCCAAGCGGGAGATGACCCAGGTTCCCCGGGTGTTCGCAAGAGTGGCCTCGGTGGACTGGTACTGGTCGCCGGAGTCGTCGATAAGTCTCGTGCTGCCCCCTACGCCTGTCCGATACTGCGGGCTTGAAACGATCTGGAGCTCGCGATCTTCGCCTTGATTCGTGATCAGAAAGTTGCAAGTCAGCGTGGCTCCCCCAAGTGTGCAGCTTTTTAGATCGAAGTGGAAACCGCTGGCGTCGCGCTGCTGGGAGGATCTCGAGGTGGCGCCACGCTTCTGGGGGCGTCCGCCGCCGGCGGACGGTTCTTCGATTGGCTGCCCTGACAGGCGAGCAGCGGGGGCTGCCATGATCTTGCGCACGTCGTCGTCTTTGGCGATGCGGGTCTCGGCGGCGGCGAAGATGCGGCCGGTCTGGGCGTCGATGAGGCGGCAGTTGACGGCGACGAAGGATGCGAGATCGGTGATGGTGCCGGTCACGATGGCGTCGACGCCGACGATCTTGCCCACCCGTTTCGCCATTGAGGGATCGATGAGGCCGCTCTGATCGAGCCTGAGCTCGCCGACGACCTTGTCGAGCATGCTGCGCTCGACGATATCGAGGCCGGGGGTGTCGAAGAGGGCGGTGACAAGCGATTCGGAGAGATAACTGCCAAGGATGGTCGGCTGGCCTTCGAGCTCTTTGAAGGGCAGGACGGCGATCTTGTGCTTCTGTTGCCTGGTCACCTTGACGGTGATCTGGCTGGCGAGATCCTTGATGCCTTCCGGGAGGAGTTTCTGGGCGGTGGCCTGGTGCGCCGGGAGGAGCAGGGCTGCGATAGCTACACCGATCACGCTGGCTGGGCTGAGGCGGCGCATCAATCCTCCATCCGGTCGGGTCTGGGGTATGCGTGGCGGGGTCTAATCAACCGAGCGATGATTCAACCGGTCGACTCTCACGACGAGGGTGTGAGCTGTGGCGTCGATGCTCAGCACCTGGGCGTTGAAGGCTTCCCCTCCGGTCGAATGAAAGGGGACGTTGGCTCCAGGCGCGAGGACGGCATGGGGGACTGCCGGCATTCCGAAGGGAGCGACCACGAGGGTGACGAAGCCGGCTCCTCCAACGCTGTTGAACTCGACCGAAAGGGCGGCAGGTATTCCGCGAAGCGTGACGGGATGGTTCTCCTCAAGTGTGTAGCTGGCCAGCAAGGGATCTCTAGCGCGCGGTGAGGGGCGACGCGGCGGGCCGGGCCGGTCGGAGGAATCGGGAAGTACAGGCGAAGAGCGGTGCGGAGCAGGTGGAATGGTGGTCGGCGGAGTAGGGTCGGGCCGCGGAGGGGTGGTATTGACTTGGATCTCGTTGTGAAGGACTGGAGAGACGGTGATCGTCGGCGTGGCAGAGTGGCGCTGCAAGAGAGCCGCGAGCAGTGTTGCCGCTGCCATCACCAAGCCCGCGATTACGGGACCCTTCCGATACCAGCGGTGCTCCATAGGCCGTAGGCGCATCGTACAAGAGGGGTGCAAGTATTGCTAATGAACATATGGACATAAGACAAAGTTACGGCTGCACTCAGGGGTTCATGCGGGGGAGCTCCGGCAGATGCGCTTGCCAGTCGCTGCTTGCGCCCGCCGGGTCGGGGGTTCTCCGGTGCGGCGACGATCGCGACACCGGCGATGGCTTCGCCGGCCGGCCCCGAGCGTTCCCAACTCGAGCGTTGAGGTTGGTCGCGGCGCCACCGGCGGCAGCTCGACGAGGAGGTCAGCGCAGCGCCGCGGGTCGCAGCCTGCGAGTCTTCCAGTTTTCGTGGACCGGGATCCAGCCCTCGTCCTCAGGTATGTCGTTGGGTGGTAGAGACGCCAGCGCTCCGCTAGCCACGGCGCGAGCGGCAAAGGCGCAGATGACGGCATCCAGGGCGTCGGCGCTGGCGAGCATGACTTTGCAAAAGCGCGTTGGAAGAGTTAGCCGCTTCTTGAGCTGATAGATGAGTTGGCGACGAGTCTTCAGGTTGGCGGGTCCATTGTAGCGATCGTGAGGCAGACCCCACTGGCGGAGTTGCGCCGCTGGGAACGCCTCGACCAGGAGGCCAGGGCTGGAGGCGTCTGCCCAGGGCCAGATCGGGCGGCCGGCGGCGTGAAGGAGCGTCAGGCAGGCCGCCGTCATGGGCGCTCCTCCGCGGCTCCCGCACCAAAGGCTAGAGCGGGTCGGGACGTGCCGCTGCCTCCACTGCTGTTCGGTTACCCGCAACGGGTGCGCCGGCTCGCAACGCTCATGACCGGCAACGGCGCGCACGAAGGTCCTGGCGTCGGGAAACGGGCGCCGCTGGTAGGAGCGCGCTCGGGACGCGAGCTCGGCAACTTCGGCGAGGAGCTCTCGGTGTGAGCGTGCTCCAAGGAACTCATGAGGAACGGAAAAGGGTGCGTCGATCGCCGCTGCGCGAAAACGACCGGCTTGCAGAAGGCGAGCCAATCGGTCAAATGGAATCGCACCGTTCGGCAGTTCCTGCACGCGGCGCAGACCTCGAAGTTCGAGGCCGGCGCCGGACTCGACGACGTCTGCGATCCAGACGTTGCTCCGCGCCGTCCGGGGGCGCCACCTCAAGTGATCTCCGCTGAAGTCGATGCCGAGATAGAGGTGCTGGTCCACGGCGACGGTACTCAATGTCGTCCCAGGGCAGGGCTGGCAGCCCGGCCTGCCCGCCGCTGGGACGGTTGTGGCCGCGGAGAGCCTGCGGGGCCGAGCCATGCACCGAGCTGGGCGTTGACCTCACTGCTGACTCGACGCTTGTGGGCGTCCGCGAGGTGGGTGTAGCGGAGGGCGACGGCGGGACTCTTGTGGCCGAGGGCCTGCATGATCTCCGGGAGGGTCTTGCCCATCATGGCGAGGTAGGAGCCGTGGGTGTGCCGGAGGTCGTGGAGCCGGAGGTTGCGGATGCCGGCGCGGCGCCGCGCGTTGGTCCAAGCGTGCTTCGGCAGCCAGGCGGGTTTGTCGCCGGCGCCGGGAAAGAGATGGTCGTTGCCGGGCCGCAGTGTCGCGAGGCGGGCCTTGACGATCTCGAGGCCTAACCCTTCGAGTGGCACGAACCGCGCTTCTTCGTTTTTCGCGCTCGGGGCTGGGATGGTGAAGCCGCCTTCCTCGAGCCGAATGTCCTGCCGGCGGACGTGGAGAATCTCGTTGAGGCGGCAGCCGGTCGAGAGCAGCAGCATCACGAGATCGAAGAGGATCGCACTCTTCGATTCCCGGCAGGCGCTCAGCAGGCGTTCCAGCTCGGAGGACTCCTCGTCGACTGGGCGGGACAGCCAGCGAACGCGACCAGCGGGCTCCTTGAGGCGATGCACTTCGCGCACCGGGTGGCGATCAGCCAGCCCCACCTCGGGACTGCAGGCCCAGGTGAAGACGGAGGACAGCGTGTTGAGGTACCTGTTAACCGTTCCGGCACTGCGCGGGCGGCCGCGATAGGTGACCTCGCCGGCGAGCTTCACCTTGCACTCGGAGATGAGCTGCGGGGTGACGGCCGGCAGCGCGTAGGAGCCGAGCTCCTGGCGCCACCAGGCGAGATGCTGGCGGTAGAGGCTCGCCGAGTCGGGGATCCCCGGCAGGAACGCCACCTCGTAGGCGTCGATCACCTCGGTCAGCCGGAGCCGGTTGGCGGTCCGCCCGGCGCGGACTTCGGCCTCCGCTTTGCGCGCGCACTCGCGGGCGCATTCCTTGGTCGGGCAGGTGCCGGAGCGGGACGGGAAGCCGCGGATGGTGACGCGCCACTGCCAGCGTTTGCGGCCAGCCGCGCCCTTGCGCGATCGGATCATTGGCATGGCGGAAGAGTGCCAAATGAGTGCCAAGCTGTCAAGTGCAGCGGCGACTTAAGAAGCTAAGTTGTTGATTTTACTGGAGCGGGAGACGGGATTCGAACCCGCGACCAACAGCTTGGAAGGCTGTGACTCTACCCCTGAGTTACTCCCGCTGAGGAGGGGCGGTGCGGGCGGCTCGCGGCGAATGCGGGGGAGCGGGCTATGTCGGGTGCCGGAGCATCGCCTGCGGCCCACAGTTTACACCAAGCCACCAAGCAGAGGTCAGGGCCTGACGCAGCCCTGACGCCAGCTGAGTCAGCGGCCGCGCGCGGGTCTGCGGGCGTCGGCCGGGGTGGGGCAGGGGGCGCCGCTGTCGATCCAGGTCTTGAAGGCGGCGACGAAGTCGGCGTGCGGGACGGAGACGGGGGCGCGGCCGACGCCGGGGTCCCAGCCCCAGAGCACGAGCTTGTCGTGGCTCACGTGGTCGAGGAGCGCGGCCAGGTCTTTGCCGCCATTGCGCTGGGGATCCTTGATGGTCGCGCAGAGGTCGGCCGCGGGCAGTCCGATGAAGACCATCTTGCGGCTGGGGGGCGGCAGCTGCCAGTTCGGTGCGCCAGGAGGGGTGTGCGGGCCGTAGCTCGCCGGCGGGTTGCTCGTGGCGTGGCAGGTCGCGCACGGCAGGCCGGGGGCTCCCTTGCCGTCGCTCCCGCGGCGGACGTTCTGCTCATGCTCGAGGCCGGCGTCGAACTGTAGGGGGGCGTCGCCGGGGATGTGGCAGTTCTGGCAGCGCGGATGCTGGAGCACGGCCTGGATCGTGCTGAAGGCCGCGCGCGCCGCCGCCGGTCGGTCGCGCGTTTCAATCCCTGGGCTCCGGTCTTCCCCGGCTTCCCTGGCTCCCATGGCCGCGCGGGAGAGGACGGTGCTGCCGGCGAGCAGGCCGGCAAGAAGGATCCATGAGCTCAGCGATCTCTTCATCCCGGACCTCTCCTCTCAGGCCAGCCGGAGCGGCAGCTCGCGCAGCCGCTTGCCGGTGAGCGCGAAGACCGCGTTGGCAACCGCCGGCGCGATGGGCGGCGTTCCGGGCTCGCCGGCGCCGCCGGGCTTCTCGCGGCTCTCCACGATGTGCACGTCGACCTGCGGCATCTCGTTCAGACGCAAGATCCGGTAGTCGTGGAAGTTGCTTTCTACGACCCGCCCTTGCTTGATCGTCAGCTCGCCGTGGAGCGCCGCGGTGAGCCCGAAGGCGACGCCGGACTCCATCTGGGCGCGCACGCCGAGGGGGTTGACGCAGATGCCGCAATCGATCGCGCAGACCACGCGGTGGACCCTGATCCGTCCCGCGTCGACTGAAACCTCGGCGACGTGGGCGACGATGCTTCCGAACGATTCGTGGACCGCGAGGCCGCGGGCGCGTCCGCGGGGAGGAGGACTCCCCCAACCCGCCTTCTCGGCCGCCAGCTCCAGGACCGCGCGCACCCGCGGCGCCTTGGCGAGCAAGGCCCGGCGGAACTCCAGCGGGTCCTTGCCGGCGGCGTGCGCCAGCTCGTCGACGAAGGACTCGACGGCGTACGCGGTGTGCGAGTTGCCCACCGAGCGCCACCAGAGGACCGGCACTCCCGGGTCGGCCACGTGCAGCTCGACGCGGTGGTGGGGGATCGCGGTCACATACGGCGAGTCGGCCGCGCCCTCGACGGCGGTCGGATCGATGCCGTCCTTCATCATGGCGGCGAAGGGAGAGCCGCCGAGGATCGACTGCGTCACGATGCGCTGCCGCCAGCCGAGCGGCGCGCCCTGGGCGTCCAGCACCCCTTCCAGGCGGTGAACGGTCATCGGCCGGTAGTAGCCGCCGCGGATGTCGTCGTCGCGCGTCCAGACGAGCTTGACCGGGCGGTCGAGGCCCTTGGCGACGTGGGTGGCCTCGACCACGAAGTCCGAGACGAGGTTCGCCCGCCGGCCGAAGCCGCCGCCGAGGAAGGTGGTGTGGATCGCGACCTGCTCGGGCTTCAGGCCAAGGATCGCCGCAACCCGCTGCTGATCCATGGTCTGGAACTGCGTCCCGGTCCAGATCTCGCAGCCCCCGGCGGTGCGGCGCACCGTGCAGTTGAGCGGCTCCATCGGGGCGTGGGCCAGGTAAGGGACGGCATACTCGGCAACCAGCGGGGCGCGGCCGCCGCCCGGGGCGGCAAGCGCCTGCGCCACGTCGCCTGCTGACTTGGCCGCGGTACCGGCGGACTTCGCCTGTTCGCGATAGCTGGCGCGCAGCCGGGCGGTGTCGAGGTCGGGATGCGGGCCTGGAGCCCAGTCGATCTCGAGCGCGTCGCGGCCGCGCTTGGCGGCCCAGAAGTGGTCGCCGGCGACGGCGACGCCCGAGGGGATCTCGAAGACCGCGCGCACGCCGGGCACAGCCTTGGCCGCCGCGGCGTCGAAGCTCTTGACCTTACCGCCGAAGGTGGGCGCGTGCGCGACGACCGCCGTGAGGAGCTCCGGCAGGCGCACGTCGAGCCCGAACTGCGCGCGGCCGGTGATCTTCTCGGGCATGTCGAGACGGCGCGTCGGCTGGCCGATGACCTTCCAGGCCTCGGGCGGCTTGAGGGTGACGGCCGCGGGCTGCGGGAGCTTTGCCGCGTCTTCGGCCAGCGATCCATAGCTGGCGCGCCGCGCACCGCAGAGGACGAATCCCTTCTCGGTGTGGCAGGCGCCGGGCTCGACGCCCCAGCGCTGGGCGGCGGCCGCCAGCAGCAGGGTCCGCGTCACGGCGCCGACCTGGCGGTAGCGGTCGAGCTCGGACCAGGTCGTCGTCGAGCCGCCCGTCATCTGGATCGGGAAGACCGTGTGGCGGTAGGCCGGAGCCGCGGGCGCGTGCTCGACCCGAAAACGGCCCCAGTCCGCGTCGAGCTCTTCGTTGACCAGCATGGGCAGCGTGGTCCAGATGCCCTGGCCCATCTCGGAGTGGGCGATGAGGACGGTCACGCTCTCGTCCTTGCCGATGCGCAGGAAGGCATTGGCGGCCGGCAGCGACGGCGCGGCGGCCGGGGGCTCCTGCGCGAAGGCCAGGCGCCGCAAACCCGGCGGCACGAAGAAGCCGATCACCAGTCCGCCGCCCGCCGCCGCCGAGGTTTTCAGGAAGGCGCGCCGCGAGACGCCGGTGCCGTGGCGCATGGCTCAGCCCTCCATCAGCTCGGCGGCGCGATGCACGGCGCCGCGGATGCGCCGGTAGGTGCCGCAGCGGCAGATGTTGCCGCTCAGGGCGGCGTCGATGTCGGCGTCGCTCGGCTTGGGTTTGGCCTTGAGCAGGGCGACCGCCGCCATGATCTGCCCGGACTGGCAGTAACCGCACTGCACCACGTCGAGCTCGGTCCAGGCCCGCTGCACGGGGTGGTCGCCGCGCGGGCTCAGCCCCTCGATGGTAGTCACGGCGCGGCCCGCCACCGCCGCCGCCGGCCGCACGCAGGAACGGAGGGGCTGGCCGTCCACCAGCACGGTGCAGACGCCGCACTGCGCGATCCCGCAGCCGTACTTGGTGCCGGTCAGGCCGAGCACGTCGCGCAGCACCCAGAGCAGCGGCATGTCGTCGGGCACGGCGACGTCGTGCTCGCTGCCGTTGACGAGAAGCTTCATGTCCCCACCTCCCGGCCAAGCCTACCACCGAGAGCTGTTTTCGCGGCTTGGCCCAGGATCCACGAACGTGTTAGGTTGACCTCCTTCGTTTCCAACCCAAGGAGGGCTCAGATGAAGAAGATTGCGACAGGCTTCGTGGCGATGCTGTTACTCGCGGTGGCCGCCGTCCTGGCGCTCGACGACCCCAAGGCCGCGCCGGCGGCGAAGAAGGACAAGGGGAGCAAGGCGGCGGCGGTGAAGCCGGCCAGCCATGTGGCGCTCACGCCCGGCGACATGAAGTGGGGAGACGGGCCGCCCACGCTGCCTCCCGGCGCCAAGCTGGCGGTGCTGGAGGGCGATCCGGGAAAAGCGCAGGCGTTCACAATCCGCCTGCGTGTCCCCGACGGCTACAAGGTGCCTCCACATTGGCATCCGACGACCGAGCACGTCACCGTCATTTCGGGGACGCTCCACATCGCGATGGGCGACAAGTTCGACGACACCAAGGGCACGACGCTCGGCCCCGGGTCGTTCGCCTACATGGGGGCAAAGGCGCACCACTACGCTTGGTTCACCGGCGAGAGCGAGATCCAGATCCATGGCGTGGGTCCGTTCGCGCTGCACTACCTGAATCCCGCTGACGACCCGCAGCACGCCAAGAAGTAAGCACGCCTACCTCTGTTCGAGAGGGCGGGCCGCGCGCCCGCCCTCGCCGGGTCGACCAACGGGGCCTGGCGACCGGCGGCTCGTTGACTCGCCGCCGCCGCAGTGCTAGTAGGATGATTCCATGTTGTCGTTGCAATGAACTCCGATCTAGTCTACGCTCCTTCTGTTCCCGTACCTCACGGGAGCAGGAGGAATCGGATGCCATTTCAGAGCAGGAGAGCCCGGCTGGTGCTGGCGGCTGAGGTG
>DASZZM010000081.1:0-127032 GCA_035544895.1 Thermoanaerobaculia bacterium | reverse complement strand
CACCTCAGCCGCCAGCACCAGCCGGGCTCTCCTGCTCTGAAATGGCATCCGATTCCTCCTGCTCCCGTGAGGTACGGGAACAGAAGGAGCGTAGACTAGATCGGAGTTCATTGCAACGACAACATGGAATCATCCTACTAGTTCGCGATTCCGTGGGGGCCGATCATGCAGTCGCCGCTGCCGGTGGCGACGCGGATGAGGGTCTTGCCGTCGCCGCGGTGGGCGCCGACGACTTTCCTGCCGGCTCGCCGCAGGGTGGCGTCCGGGTAGCCGACGCGCAGCTCGCCGCTTCCCTGGTCGGAGGAGACGTCGAAGGAGGCTGCCGCGCCGGCGGTGATGCGCACGTCGCCGCTGCCCGTCTTGACGGTCAACCGCCGGGCGTTGGCGAGCGAGGTCCGGATGGTGACCTCGCCGGAGCCGGTGTCGGCGACCAGCTCTTCGATCTCGACGCCCAGCACCCGCACCTCGCCCGAACCGGTGTCGGCCTTGAGCTGGCCGACCATGCCGTCGCGCACGGTGACTTCTCCCGATCCGGTATCGATCGACAACTTGCCCGCCGCCACCTTCTCCACCTTGACGTCGCCCGAACCGGTATCCACCTTGCCGTTGCCGACAAGCTGGCGCACCACCACGTCGCCCGAGCCGGTGTCGATCGAAGTCTCGCCGCGGCACGAGCCGACGTGGACGTCGCCCGAGCCGGTGTCGAGCTCGAGCCGGCCGGCAAAGGATGCGAGATCGATGCTGCCGCTCCCGGTATCGACGGTCAGAGAGCCTTCGAGGCTACCGCCGCGCACCGCTCCGACCACGTCGCGGACCGCCACGTTGGCGCCGGGCGGAATGCTGATCCGGAGGTCGGCATAAAGCGTCGGCGCCGCCGAGCGCCGGCTGCTGTAGATCCGCACCCTCTCACCCCGGTAAGTCGTCGACGAATGGCCGTCGACGAACAGCTGCCAGAAGCTCGACTCTTCCTTCTCATGGCCCTGATAGCCGCGCGGGTAGTGAAACGAGTGATAGCGCTCGACCGGATAGGAGAGCGCCCACTCCTCGCGCCCCTTGCTGTCGCGCGCCCGCACCCACTTCATTCCCTCCAGCAGCTGCCGTGTCTCCTCGGCGCTCGAGCCTTCCGCGTGCACCGTCGCCTCCACCACCACCTCCCCCCCCTGCCCCGCCACCAGCTCCACCCGCCCCGCCAGGTTGTCGAGCCGCAGCTGCGCCGCGCCCGATCCCACCGTGAAGCTCTGCCTGAACGCCCTGCTCTGCGGCTCCGCCGCCAGCGGACATGCCGCGGCAACGACGCCCAAGACGGCGAGCGCCGCCGGCAGCACGACCAGGGCCAGGGCGGACTTCCGGCTCAGGCGGGGTTCTTCCGGGTGTCTTTCGGCTTCAGGGCCCCGGGCTGACGGCGAGCAGCCAAGGGATCGTTCATGGGCAGGTTCAAGTAGCATGGCAAATACCTCCAGTCCTCGGCCACACTACGCACCCCGGCGCGAAAAAGTTGCAACACTTTCATTAGGTGCCACCGCCTACGGCGGCCCCGAGGGATGAAACAGCGCTCGTTAACTGGCGTTGGCGGCCTCAGATCTATCGGATCGCCCCCCGCAACCCCTCGATCCCCTTCCCTCCCCTCCGGGGGGGAAGGGGACGCCCCCTCCCTCTCACCGCAGTTTCGCGGTGGCCGGGGTGTACCTCTTCATGATGAGCGAGCCGTTGGTGCCGCCGAAGCCGAAGGAGTTGGTGATCGCGTAGGTGACGTCGGCCGGACGGGGATGGTTGGGCACGAAATCGAGGTCGCAGCCTTCGCCGGGGTGCTCGAAGTTGATCGTGGCGGGCAGCACCTGGTGGTGCAGGGCGAGAGCCAGGATCCCGGACTCGAGCCCGCCCGAGGCCCCGAGCAGATGACCGGTCGCCGATTTGGTCGAGGAGACCGCCAGCTTGTAGGCGTGCTCGCCGAAGACCGAGTGGATCGCCCTGACCTCGGAGAGGTCGCCGAGCACAGTCGAAGTGCCGTGGGCGTTGACATAGCCGATCGATTCGGGGGGCAGTCCAGCGTCGTCCAGCGCCGACCGCATGACGCGCACCGCGCCCTCCCCTTCCGGATGCGGCGCCGAGATGTGGTACGCGTCGGCGCTCATGCCGTACCCGACGATCTCGGCATAGATCGGCGCGCCCCGCCGCTCGGCCGCGGCGAGCTCCTCGAGCACCACGATGCCGCAGCCCTCGCCGATGACGAAGCCGTCGCGCCCCGCATCCCAGGGGCGAGAGGCATGCTCGGGATCGTCGTTGCGATGGGTGAGCGCGCGCATGGCGCAGAAGCCGGAGATGGCGAGCGGCGTGATGCAGGACTCGGTGCCGCCCGCGATCATGGCGTCGGCTTTGCCGATCTGGATCAGGCGGAAGGCGTCGCCGACGGCGTGCAACCCGGTGGTGCAGGCGGTGGCCGGAGAGCTGTTGGGGCCGCGCGCGCCGTAGCGGATCGAGACCTGCCCGGAAGCCATGTTGATGATCAGTCCGGGGATGAAGAACGGCGACACCCGGCCGGGGCCGCGCTGGAGCAGGACGTCATGCGTGTGCTCGATCAAGGGCAGGCCGCCCATGCCGGAGCCGATGATGACGCCTACCCGGTCGGTGTTGCCTTCGTCGATCACGAGGCCGGAGTCCTCGAGCGCAAAGCGGCTGGCCGCCAGGGCAAAGTGGATGAACGTGTCGCTTTTCTTGACTTCCTTCTTGTCGAGATAAGCGAGCGGGTCGAAACCCTTGACTTCGCCGGCAATGCGCGATGGATAGTCCGCGGTGGCGTTGAAGCGGGTGAGCGGGCCGATGCCGCTCTTGCCGTCGAGGAGGGCTTGCCAGGTGCACGCGGTGCCCACCCCCAGCGGAGACACCAGGCCCACCCCGGTGACGGCGACGCGGCGCTGCGCTACGGAAGCCAAGATCGGTGGTGCGCGTTGATTGGCGGGTGGCGGCTGATCGTCCCTGGGTGGGGGTGCGGGAGCCTCAGTTCTGGTCCCCGGCGTTCTGCTCGATGTAGGCGACCGCCTCTTTGACGTTGCCGATCTTCTCGGCCTCTTCGTCGGGAATCTCGATGCCGAACTCCTCCTCGAAGGCCATGACCAGCTCCACGATGTCCAGGGAGTCGGCGCCCAGGTCGTCCGTAAAGCTGGCCTCCATGGTCACCTCGTCCTCGTCGACACCGAGCTGCTCCACGATGATGCTCTTGACTCTCTCTGCTACCGCCATCGCTTTCACCCTCCTTGGATTGATCGGCCGCGCCGGCCGCGCATGAGTCCGGGTTCTAACACAAAGCCCCCCCGCAGGTCCATGAGCCCCATGGCTCTGATCGACTCCGATCGACCCGGTAAGGCCGGGCCTCCGCATCCCGGCCCCGAGCAAGGCCCCTTGGGCCTGCCGGATCAGATATATAGGCCGCCCGAGACGTTGAGCGTGTGGCCAGTGACATAGCCCCCTTCTTCGCTCGCCAGGTAGAGCACGGCGGTGGCCACGTCGTCGACCTTGCCGAGCCGTCTCAGCGCGATCGCGGCGGCAAGCTCCTCGCGCGCCGCGGCGGCAAGACGCTCGGTCATCGCGGTCTCGATGTAGCCGGGAGCCACCACGTTGACCGTGATGTTGCGGCTGCCCAGCTCGCGGGCGAGTGACTTGCTGAAGCCGATCAGGCCGGCCTTGGAGGCCGCGTAGTTGGCCTGGCCGGCATTGCCCATCAAGCCCACCACCGAAGAGATGTTGATGATCCGTCCCCAGCGGCGGCGCATCATGCCGCGGACCAGCTCGCGGGTGAGCGCATAGGCGCCGGTCAGATTGGTGCGCAGGACGCTCTCCCATTCGGCGAGCGACATGCGGGCCAGCAGGTTGTCGGCGGTGATGCCGGCATTGTTGACCAGGACGTCGATGGCCGCCAGGTCCTCCGGCAGCTCCTCGAGCCGTTTTCCCACCGTCTCCGGTTGCGCGACGTCGAGCGCCAGCGGAAAAGCGCGGCCGCCGGCGGCTCCGATCTCCGCGGCAAGCGTCGCCAGCTTGTCGAAGGCGCGGGCAGCCAGCACCACCCGCGCTCCCTGCAGCGCGAGACGGCGAGCTACCGCCTCGCCGATCCCTTGCGAGGCACCGGTGACGAGCGCGGTCTTGCCGTCGAGCCTGAACATTAGTGGACTAGCTCTCCTGTCTGCCCGCGTTGCCCGCGCTGTCCGCTTCGGGCCGCGCCGCCTCCGGCTCCTGCGCCGCCCACAGGTCGAGCAGCTTGCGCAGCTGTTCGGGCTCGGCCAGAGAAGCGGACTGGGTGCCGGCGGCGATGCGGCGGTTGAGGCCGGAGAGAACGCTTCCCGGCCCCAGCTCCAGAAAGGCGGTGACGCCGGCGCTCCGGGCCATCCATTCGACCGACTCCACCCAGCGTACCGGGCTGTCGATCTGGCGCACCAGCGCATCGCGAGCCGCCGCGGCCGTGGTGACCGGCGCGGCGTCGACGTTGCTGACCACCGGCACGCGCGGGTCGGCGAAAGCGGTCGCGGCGAGCAGCTCGGCCATGGCTTCGCGCGCCGGGCGCATGAGCGGAGAGTGGAACGGCGCGGACACCGGCAAGAGCGTGGCCTTGCGCGCCCCCCGCTCGCGGGCCAGGTCCACGGCGCGGCCGATGGCTTGGCGGTGTCCGGAAAGCACGGTCTGTCCAGGGGCGTTGAGGTTGGCGACGGCGCACACCTCCGCGTTTTCCCCCTCGTCCGTGCCGGCGGCCGGAGCGGCGGCGGCCTCGGCGATCTCTGCGATCGTGGCGGCGTCGAGGCCGAGGATTGCGGCCATCGCCCCCTGCCCGACCGGAACCGCCTCCTGCATGAGCTGTCCGCGGCGGCGCACCAGATGGAGAGCGGCGGCAAGGTCGAGCGCCCCGGCGGCGACCAGGGCCGAGTACTCGCCGAGGCTGTGGCCGGCCATGGCCACGACGTCTTGCGGCTCGCGGGGAGAGAAGGGCAGAGTGGGCGGGCCGCCCAGGTCCTCGAGGGCGCGGTAGATCGCGATCGAGGCCGTAAGCAAGGCTGGCTGGGTGTTGGCGGTCAGGTTCAGCTGCTCTTCCGGCCCCTCCCAGCAGAGCCGCGAGAGCTGCAAGCCGAGCGCCGCGTCCGCCTCCGCGAAGACGCGGCGCGCCGGCGCCGAGGCCTCCGCCCAGGCGCGGCCCATCCCGACCTTCTGCGACCCCTGGCCAGGGAAGACGAAGGCGATCAGCCGCGGGCCAGGCATACCCCGGGCGGGCTAGATGCCCTGCTGGCTGCCGAGCAGCCGCTCTTCCTGACTGTGCAGCTCGGCCAGCTTGTCGAAGATCTTCTTGTCGAGCTGGGCGTTAGAGAACTCCACCGCGCGCCGGATGGCGCTGTGCATGGCGCGGGCGTTGGAGCTGCCGTGGCCGATGAAGCAGCCGCCCTTGACGCCGAGCAGCGGCGCCGCGCCGTACTCGCTGTAGTCGACGCGCTGGCGGAAGCGGTCGAAGGCCGGCTTGGCGAGCAGGTATCCGAGCTTGCCGCGCGCGCCGCGGCCGAGCTCTTCGCGCAGCATGCGCGACATCAGGTCGGCCAGCGCCTCGGCGCTCTTGAGCATGACGTTGCCGACGAAGCCGTCGCACACGATGACGTCGACCGTCCCTGTGAAGACGTCGCGCCCCTCGACGTTGCCGACGAAGTTGAGGCCGGTGGTCTTGAGCACCTTGAAGACCTCGCGGGTCAGATCGGTGCCCTTGCCCTCCTCCTCGCCGATCGACATCAGACCGATGCGCGGCGCGGGGGTGCCGATCACCTCTTGGGCGTAGAAATGACCCATGACCGCGAACTCACGCAGGTGGAAGGGCTTGCTGTCCACGTTGGCGCCGACGTCGAGGACGACGGTGCGCCCGGTGGGGTTGGGAAAGACCGCGGCAAGGGCCGGCCGATCGACTCCGGGCCCGGTGCCGATCACCATCTTGGCGGCGATCATCACGGCGCCGGTGTTGCCGGCGGAGACCATGGCCTGCGCCTGCCCGTCCTTGACCAGCTCGGCGCAGAGGCGAATCGAGGAGCGGCGCTTCTTGCGGATCGGGGTGATGGCCGGCTCGTCCATACCCACGACCTCTTCGGCGTGGACGATGGTCAGGCGCCCGCCCGCCCCGCCGTGGCGCGACAGCTCCGCCTCGATGCGGCCGCGGTGGCCGACCAGCAAGATCGAAGCCCCGTCCTCGCGGGCGGCGCGCACCGCTCCTTCGACCGCGGACTGCGGCGCGAAGTCGCCTCCCATGGCGTCTACCGCGATCGGCATGGGAAGGGGACGGTTAGTTGCGGTGTGCAGGGCAAGCGGTTCGGAGTGGGAAGGTCAGGTCGTCTCTTTGCCCTCGACCACCTGCCGTCCGTTGTAGTACCCGCAGTGGGGACAGGCACGGTGCGGCATCTTGGCCTCGCCGCAGTTCGAGCAGGTCGAGGTGGCCGGCTGGGCAAGGGCGTCATGGGCTCTCCGCCGGTCGCGGCGGGCGCTGGAGTGGCGGTGCTTGGGATTCGGCATATTCGTCGGGCCTCTTCGGTTCGCGTGTGGTTAGCGGTCGAGCCGGCCTTTGAAAGCGGCGATCGCGGCCCAGCGCGGGTCCGCGGCGGGCTCCGGGCACGAGCAATCCCCGGCGTTCAGGTCGGCGCCGCATTGCGGGCAGAGGCCAAGGCAGTCGGGCCGGCAGAGCGGCTTCATGGGGATGTTGAGCTGTAGCTGCTCGAGCAGGATGGGCGCCGTGTCGAGGACCTCTTCGTCGAGGACCAGGACGCTCATGTCCTTCTCTGCCAGCTCGTTCTCACTCCCCAAGGCGCGCCCGCCGTCGATCTCGATCATCAGCTCGACTTCGCAACCGACGCTCTCGACATGCGGCTCGAGGCACCGGATGCAGCCCAGTGTCTGCTCGTAAGACAGCCTCGCCCGCAGCAGAAAGCCAGGGCCGGTGTACACGACCCTGCCGCTCCAGGTCACAGGACCCAGGTCGAGCAGCTCGGGCCGCTCCAGGCTCTCGGGTGAAACTCTCTCTGTCTCGTCCCAGTCAAAAGGCTCTTCGCGCACCTGATCCAGCCAAATCCGCATACAACCAGCCTCCCGACTGGGGCAAACGCGAAGGCTAAGGGATTCTGTTCCCCGCTGTCAATTGCGCGAATGATGTCAAGCTACAAGCTACTCCGGGCGCCCGCTAACAAATGGGTGCCCGCGGGGCGTGTGCTAGCGTCGGCCCACGATGGCGAAAGGAGCGGCGATGAGCGAGACCCCTCTTCCGGGCGGGAAGAAGCAGCAGGCGATCGTGCGGGTCACGGCGGGCGGAGCCGTGCTGCACTTCGGCAAGCCATTCGATGGGCTCAGCGAGATGGAAGACCTGTACGCCTCCAACTGGGTGATCACCCAGATCGCTTCCGCCGCCGCCGGAGAGGCGCTGCTGCTGCTCGAGAAACCCTAAAGGTCCCGGTTACTCAGGGCGCCGCGCAGTGCCGGATACGGAGGGCAAATGAAGGGGGCGCGGCAGTGGCGGCCAGAGCGGCGCCGTCGCAGGCGGCGAGAGGCGCCAGAACGGTCTCCCAATCCTGCCAACGCTGCACGGTGCGCCGGGGCACCAGCGGGATCTTTTCGAGAAAGCGGTGCACCCGGCTGACGATGCGCTGGGCGGACGGCGGCCGGAGCCACAGGCCGAGAGTCAGGCTTCCCGGGGCCGGCGGCGGGGCGGCGGCGCCGGCCGGGGACACTAGCCGGGAGAGGTCCGGCGCCAGGGCGGCGGCGCGGCGCAGGCTGCCGGGATCGAGGGCGACGATGTTCCAGCCCGCCGCCTCGGCGGCCGGCAGGCGGCCGGCGAGGAGCTTGCCGAGGCCCTGGGTGGGCAGGCCCCAGCGGTTGGTCCCTGGCGGATGGAAGACCGCCACCCCCGGCAGCTCGCCGAAAGGTGTCGAGAGCGAGCCCACGGAATCCTCGAAGAGGGCCAGGGCGGCGGGGGGCCGCGGCAGTCCTGCCGCGGCGGTCTGGGAAGCCTCGGGCGCCTCCAGACCTTGCGGGGCCCGCGAGTCCAGGTCCGGCGAGCTTGGACCGCCTGGCGTCGGGCCGGCGGGAACAGAGCCTGCCGGGGGCACCGCCGCGCCGGCGACCACGAGGAGTGCGGGCCCGGCCAGGGCCATGAGAGATGACCCAAGATCGAGGGCGGAAGCGGCAGGCGCGCCGCGGCCGGCGAGCGACGCCTCGAAGCCCTGTCCGCGACGAACCAGCACGTAGTCGCCCGCGGGCAGCTCCGGGCGCGCGCCGGACCAGCGGACCACGGCAAGGCTGGCAGGAAAGAGCTGCCCCGCGCTCGGCCCCGTGCCAGGCAGGGATCCGGCGCGTTCAGATCGATCCGGGGCGATTGGGGCCTCTTCCTCTCCGGCCGTCACAGTCCACACCCTCCCGCTCCAGGCGACGCTCACTCTCCCCGCCTCGCCGCCGCCCAGCCAGGGGTTGCCGGCAACGGCGCCGGCCAGCCGGGCCACCGCCGCAATGATCGGGTAGATGCGGGCAATGACCTTGACGCGCCCGCCGCGCAGGTCGGAGCAGGCGACGATCTCGCTTGCCGGCGGAACTTCGAAGGGGCCGAAAGAGGGCGGCTCCGCCGCGGAGGCGGACCCCGCCAGACGCGAGGCGGCCGCGACCACCCGCGGCAGGTCGGCGACGGCGGCGCCGAGCGCCCCCAGGTTCTGATGCGGGTAGGGTATCCAGACGCAGGCATCGTAGGCGCCGGCGGTCAGCAGCCGGAAGGGCGCACCCCGCGGGTCGGGCACCTCGGCCCGCTCGCGCGGCCCGTACCAGTAGACGACGTGGCCGGCTAGCAGCAGGCCGAGCGCGAGCAACACCAAGAGGCGCTTCATGTATCGCAGAAAACGAAGTCAGCCGGCGCGGGTCCCGTCAGGGCCGACGCGGACGTCGAGCGCTTCGAGGGCGGAAAGGGAAACTGTCGGCTTGACGGGGGCTGGAGTCATGGTTCACCGGATCGCTCGTCAGTCGAGCTCTCTGCGGAAGGTGCGGGTGGCGATTAGCAGCCCGGCGGCGAAGAAGAGCGCCAGGAATAAGAGCTCGCGCGGCAGATCCCAGGCCGGGGTGCCGCGCAGCAGGACGGCGCGGCAGAGCCGGATGTAGTGGGTGAGCGGCAGCAGCTCGCCCAGCCAGCGCGCCGGCGCGGGCATGGAGTCGAAGGGGAACATGAAACCGGAAAGGAGGACCGAAGGGAGGAAGAAGAAGAAAGTGATCTGCATGGCCTGCAGCTGGGTGCGGACGTAGGACGAGATCAACAGGCCAAGGGTGAGGTTGGCGGCGATGAAGAGCAGTGACGCCAGGGCCAGGCTGGCGAGGGAGCCTTCGACCGGCACGCGGAAGAGAAGCCGGCCGGCGGCGAGGATGAGGAAGACCTGGAGCAGGCCGATGGCGATGTAGGGAAGGATCTTGCCGAGCATCAGCTCGGAGCGGCGCACGGGCGTGCCGATCAGGAATTCGAAGGTGCCGCGCTCGCGCTCGCGCACCAGCGCCACCGCGGTGAGCAGGATCATGGTCATGGTGAGGATCACCCCGACCAGGCCGGGCACGACGTAGACCGGGGTGCGCAGCTCGGGGTTGTAGAACGGGAGGACGGTGAAGATAAAGGGCGCCCCGGCAACCAGGTCGGGGCGCGCCCCGGAAGCGGCGGCCCGCACCGTGAGCTCGCGGGCGAGGCCGTCGGCGGCCAGGCGCACGGCGCGCGCCAGCAGCGGGTCGCTGGCGTCGACCAGGATGGAGACCTGGGCGCCGCGGCCGCGCAGAGCGCGGCGAGCGAAGTCCGGAGGCACGATCACGACCGCCTGGACGTCGCCTCGGGCCAGCAGCCGGCGCCCTTCGTCCTCGGTCGCCACCGCGCGGCGCACGCGCAGGGCCTGGGTGGCGGCGAGCTGGCCCACCAGGCGGCGCGAGGCCGTGCTCTGCGCACGGTCGAGCACCGCCGCGCCGACGTCGCGCACGTCCTGATTGATGGCGTAGCCGAACAGAGCAAGCTGGGCCAGGGGGACGCCAACGATGAAGCCCAGCGCCAGCCGGTCATGGCGCAACAGGCGCAGCTCGTTGCGGGCGATCGCGCGGATGCGCCGCAGGGCGCGGCGAAGAGATTGGAGGAGACCGGGAAAGGCGGGAAATCCGCGCCGCGACAGGAGGGCAGCGAGCCGCTCCCCCACACCGGCTGGCGGGACGGCGTCGGGGCTCAAGGCGATCCCAACGGAGCGGGCGAGCCCGAGGTCGAGGGTCGAGACTCTTGCAGCCCCTCCCCCTGGGATGCGGCGACGAATACGTCCTCGAGGTTCGCGGGGGCCGGCGTCACCGAGGTGCTGGTCAGACCGCCGGCCGCGAGGTGGAAGGCGAGCAGGGCGGCCGTGCGCTCGGGAGCGGGCTGCTCGGCGGCGAGCAGCACGTGGACGGCCTCGCCGAGCTGGGTGATCGACGCCACCTCGGGCCACCCGCGCAAGGCCTGCACGGCATCGCCGGGAGAGCTGCCGCGGATGTCGAACGCCCGCCCGGCGAGCCGCGCGCAGAGGGAAGACGGAGAGCCCACGGCCACGATTTTGCCCCGCCGCATCATGCACAGCCGGTGGCAGCGCGCGGCCTCGTCCATGGCATGCGTCGAGACGAGCAGTGTCACCCCCTGCGCGGCCATGTCGAACAGCTGGTCCCAGAGCAAGCGGCGCTGCTCTGGATCGATCCCGGCGGTCGGCTCGTCGAGGACCAGGAGCTGCGGCTGGTGGATGGTGGCGACGGCGAGCGACAGGCGTTGCTTCCAGCCGCCCGAGAGGCCTGCCGCGCGCTCGCCGCGCCGCTCCGCGAGGCCGTAATCCGTGAGCGCCCCCTCGATCCGCCGCTGGCGCTCCTGGCGGTCGCGGCCGCCGAGGCTGAAGATCTCGGCCGCGAAGCTGAGGTTTTCCTCGACGGAGAGCTCGGCGTAGAGCGAGAACGCCTGCGGCATGTAGCCGATGCGCTCGCGCAGCAGCTCGGCCTGCCCGGGCAGCTCGAGACCCAGCACCGTGGCACGGCCGGCGGATGGCGACATCGCGCCGACGATCATCCGCATTAGGGTCGACTTGCCGGCGCCGTTGGGTCCCAGGAAGCCGAATACCTGTCCGCGGTAGACCTCGAGGTGGAGCCGATCCACGGCGACCCTGGTGCCGAAGACGCGGGTGAGCCCGAACAGGCTGATGACCGGCGGTTCCGGGATACGCAGCGGCGCCGTCATCGCGGAGCAGGTTGCAGGGCCGGCTGGGAAAGCGGGACCGTGACGGTGGCGGGCACGCCTGGACGCAGATCGACGGGCGCGCCCAGGATGACGACCCGCGACTGGTAGACCAGGTGCGCGCGCTCGCGCTCGGTCAGGGCGAAGTGGGGGGTGAACTCGGGCGTGCGCCCGATGTCCTCGAAGCGTCCCTGGAACGCGCCTTCGAGCCCCTCGACCCTGACCTTCGCGGCGCCGCCGGCACGCACACGCGCCACGGCGCGCGCCGGCAGCCAGACCCGGACCCATGGATTGTCCCGCGCCAGGACGACCGCCAGCACGTTGCCCGCCGCGACGCGCTCTCCGACTTCGTAGGGAAGCTGGTCCAGCACTCCGTCGACCGTGCTCACCACCGTCATGTCCTTGAGCCGTTTGCGGGCCTGGGCGACACGGGCGCCGCGCTCCGCCAGCACCGCCTCGGCCTCGTCCCGGTTGCGCCGGGCGACGTCCAGGTCATGTCCCGTGGAGATACGCGCCCGCGCCAGGCCCGCCACCCGAGCGAAGTCTTGCTGCGCCGCCGAGAGACCTGCCTCGGCAGCGGAGCGGGAAGCTTCGGCGGCCTTGAGCTCCAGCTCCGCAACCTCGCTGTTGAGCCTCACGACGATCTGGCCGCGATTGACCGCCCGCCCGATGGGGACCGGCCTCTCCACGACTTCCTCCGCCACCGGCGCCAGCAGCTCGACGTTCTTGCGCTCGACCACGCCCACGAGCTCGAGAGTCTCGGCGGACGAGGCGCGCATCACCGCGACGAGCACGGCCAGCAGGAGCAGGGCCCCGCCGGCCAGCAGCCAGGGCCTCCAGCGCCCCACGAGGGATCCCACAGAGGACTGTTCCATCGTCTGGTGGCCCGACTCTACCCCGCCGCGGCAGGAAAGCGAAGCCTGTGCAGGCCGCGGCCCGGTCTCAGATTGCGTGCTCTAGAATTGAGATCGTTTTATAATTCTTGCATGGCTTCAGCGCAGCCGCGTGGCTCTCCTGCCGTCTACCAGATCAACACCTGGGCTTGGCTGCGCCGCCTCGGTTTCGAAGCCAGGCAACGGATGACATTGCGCACCGTCCCCTACGCGGCGCTGATGGGACTCGCCGAGCTTGGCTTCGACGCCATCTGGCTCATGGGTGTGTGGCAGCGAAGTCCGAGCGGACGCAAGATTGCGCAAAGAGATCCCGCGCTTCAGAGCGAATATCGTCGGGCGCTGCCGGACTTTACTCCTGAAGACGTGGTTGGCTCTCCTTACGCCATCTTCGGTTATCAGGTGGATCCGGCCTTGGGAACCGAGGAGGACCTCGACTCGTTGCGCTGCCGCCTGCGCCGGCTCGGGATGCTGCTGATCCTCGATTTCGTGGGCAACCACTTGGGAAGGGACCACCCCTGGATCGAGAGCCATCCCGAGCGCTTCGTCCAGGGCAGCCAGAACAGCCTTCACGAGCAGCCAGAATCGTACTTCGCCGCGGATACCGGGGGGGTCTTCGCCCATGG
Source organism: Thermoanaerobaculia bacterium (assembly GCA_035544895.1). Taxonomy (GTDB): domain Bacteria; phylum Acidobacteriota; class Thermoanaerobaculia; order Multivoradales; family UBA5704; genus JASLEW01. The sequence continues at coordinate 114,271 of DASZZM010000081.1, read as the reverse complement.
CAGAGATCCCTATTTCAGCGCATGGACCGATACGGTTCAACTCGATCACCGCCGGCTGGAGACGCGCCGCGCCATGATCGATACCCTCCAGGCCGTCGCCAGCCGCTGTGACGGCGTCCGCTGCGACATGGCGATGCTCTTGATCCACGACTCATTTCTCCGCACCTGGGGCGGGCAATTCGAAGCGCCGGGAAGCGAGTTCTGGTCAGAAGCGATCGAGAAGGTCAAGGACCGCCAGCCCGATTTTATGATGATCGCGGAGGCGTATTGGGGGCTGGAGGCCAAGCTCCAGGAGCTCGGTTTCGATTATACCTACGATAAAGGTCTCTACGATCGGCTGCTGAACGACGATGCGCCCGCGGTGCGTGCTCACCTCCGCGCCAATCTCGACTATCAGCGACGCCTGGTGCGTTTCGTCGAGAACCACGACGAGCAGAGAGCGGCCAGTGCCTTCGGCGACCAGGACCGCAGCCTGGCAGCCGCCACGCTGGCGCTGAATCTTCCCGGCATGCGGCTCTACCACGACGGCCAGATGGAGGGCCTCCGGACGAGACTTCCGGTGCAATTGGGGCGCCGCCAAGCGGAGCCAACCGATGCTCGCGCCGAACGCTTCCATCGGCGCCTGTTGCAAGAGCAGCGTCATCGCGTGTTCCACGAGGGTGACTGGCTCCAGATCGAACCGCGGACCGCGAGGGCCGAAGATCACGGACATGAGGGCGTGGTGGCCTTCCAGTGGACGATGGGTGAAGAGCGCCGGCTCATCGCCGTCAATCTTTCCTCTCGGCCGGCGCGCTGCCGCCTGCCGCTGGAGCTGTCCGCTCCGGCAGGGCCGTCCTGGCGCTTTCGCGACCTGCTCGGAGACACCGAGCTCACGCGCTGCGGAGAGGACGTGGCGGCGCACGGGCTCGAGCTCGACCTGGCGGCGCGTGCTCACCATCTCTTCGCCTGTGAGCCAGTAAGGGCCGCCATCGGAGCCTACGTTCCGGCGACCGGCACGCGTATCCTCCGGGTCGTAGTAGCCTCGCCTGGCGACGTCATCGAGGAGCACAGAATGCTCGACGGAGTGTTCGACGAGCTGAACCAGAGCGTCGCCGCAGACCGTGGTCTGGTGCTGATCAGGTCCTGGTGGCAGACGGATGCTCACGCTGGATTCCATCCTGAAGGCCCACAAGGGCTGATCGATCGCGTTTTGAGGATCGAAGACTGCGATATCTTCATTGGAGTCTTCTGGACCAGATTCGGGACGCCGGTTTCGGATGCCGGATCCGGTACCGAGCACGAGATCCGGCGCGCCTTCGCCGCCTGGAAGGCAAATCAACGCCCACAAATAATGATCTTTTTCAACGAGGCGCCCTCCAGGCCGAAGTCGTCAGAAGAGGCAGAGCAGCTCCGCCTCGTCTTGAAGCTCAAGGAGGGTTTTCCCGCCGAGGGTTTGTTCTGGCAGTATGAAGGAGCCGATCAGTTCGAGCGCTGCGTCCGGAAAAACCTGATCAACTACATTCGCCACCAGTTCGAGCTCCTCCAGCACACCAGCGCGCCGAGCGTACCGAACCCGGAAGGCGAGATAGGAACCGAGCCCAACCTTTACATTCCGCGTCCCGAAGTCGAAGCGCGCATCCTTATCCACTTGCTCAAAGCGCCTGACGGCAGCGGCTCGCGCCTGGTCACTCTGCATGGCGCGGGGGGGATGGGCAAGAGCCGGCTGGCCATGGCATGCGGGAGACAGGCCACGGCGAGCTTCAGGGGCGATGTGTTCGCCGTGAGCCTGGATGGCAAGGCCAGATCGGCGGGAGCCGTCGCCGAGGCGATTGGCATCGTCTTGGGCATCAAAGGCGGCGACGGTCTGCGCGGGAGATTGCTGTCCTATTTGCACGACCGGCGGCTGCTGCTGATTCTGGACAACTACGAGTCCGTCGCCAGTCAAGAAGTAGCTTCTTTTCTCGGCGAGATTCTCGCCAAGACCCTGAAGGTCCACCTGTTGGTTACCGGGAGGGTCCCGGTCAACCTGGCAGGTGTCGAGCAAGTGATCCATCTCGACGAAGGCATGACGGAGCCAGAGGCAAGGGAGCTTTTCCTTGCCCGCGCTCGGCTGAGGAGGGAAGGAGACTGGAAGCTCAGCGCGGATCAGGAGGCCGATCTCCGGAGGATCATCGATCAGACGGCGCAGATCCCGCTCGCGATCGAGTTTGCCGCGGCATGGGTGGGCCAGAGGAGCTTGAGACAGATCGCGAACCAGTTGGCGGAGCAAGGCGGCGTCGAGCCGCCCCCGAGTCTCATCCAGCTCAATCCGCGCCACGCTTCATTATGGAAGTGCCAGGACTGGTCGTTCGGCCTGCTGGATGATCCGGCGAAAAAGGGCTTCGTAGGGCTTGGAATCTTTCCCGAAACGTTTACCGCGGAGGCCGCAACGTGGGTGTGCTCGAGATCCGATGCTCAGCCGCTGATAGACCAGCTTCATGACTTCGCGCTGGTCCGCCAGCAGCTAGACGTCGATCCGCTCCGGTACCGCATGCACCGTTTCACCCAGGAGTACGCGTACCAGAGGCTGCGGGCCGACGGATCGTTTCCAGCTCTTCGTCAACGCTTCATCGACTTCTTTTCCCGCCGGTCGCGCGAGAACACGGAGCGTGCCGAGCGGAGCGGAGCGGCGCCGAGCGAGATTCTGACGATGCTGGACTGGACGGAGGTCGAGTGGCGCAACCTCTACGCCGCCGCCGAGCGTGCGGCCCAAGATGGGAATTGGAGTGCCGTCGTGGCGCTCTCGCGGTCGATGGTCTACTTCTTTCAACGGCGTGGCCATCTGCAGGACGGCGAGGAGCTCTACAAGCGGCTCCTCGACCTCGTTCTGTCGTCGGCCGCGCCGGCCCCCGAGGCCGCCGGAACGATCCGCAACGCCTTGGGCGTCATCTGTCAATTCCGGAGAGGTTTGCAGAGCGCGGAGAGATTCTTTCTCGACAGCCTGCAGGACCGCAGCGGGATCGAGAGGGCCAAGACGCTCAACAGCCTGGGCACGATCTACCAAGGCCAGCGGAGGTGGCCCGAGGCAAAGGTCCGTCACGAAGAGAGTCGCGAGATCTGTAGGACGTTCAGTGACCGCTCCGAGGAAGCGAGGGCCTTGTACAACCTCGGCATGGTCTACGAGCTCCTCGGCGAACCGGCCAGGGCAGACGAGGCCTTGCAGCAGAGTTTGCATATCTGGAGGGAGGAGCTCGGGGATGCGGTTGGGGAGTCGGAGACCCTGAACAGTCTCGGTGGGGTTTATCAGCATCGAGAGGAATGGCCGCGCGCACGGCAGGCCTTTGAAGCAAGGCTGGCCAAGGTCGAGAGAATGGGCGATCTGGTCGGCCAGGCCAGGGCCCTCAACTCGCTCGGCTATGTCTGCCGGCGCGAGGGAAGGCTCGAGGAGGCCGAGAAACACTACCGGCTTGCCCTTGCGGTCTGCGGGGCGGTGAAGGACTCCGTCGAGGAGGGAGAGGTGCACAGGAACCTAGGCGAGCTCTTCGAGCAGAGGGGGCGCGTGCGGGAAGCCGCGGAGTCCTTCGAGCGGAGCTGGCCGTTGCGGCAAGGCACGGAGAGGGCCAGGACCTGCAACAGCCTTGGTTGGCTCTACGAGCTGCAAGGGTCGTACAGCGCGGCGGAGGACTGCTATCGACGCGCCCTGACGATCTCCCGGGAGGTCTGCGACTATGCCGAGGAGGAAACCAGCTTGCGCAACCTGGGACGGGTTCAGGCGGCTTTGGGCAAGTGAGAGGGCCCGCAAACGCCGCCAGGCTCGCCCCCCGGCGAACGACCGAACGGCAGCCGTTTTCAAGCTATACTAGGAATCTAATCGCTTTCGAGATCCACGTCGCGCACTGCCAGCCGGCGCGAGACCAGCCGGGCCGGAAGGCCCGCACACAGAAAGGGTCAAGATGCGAAGCTCTCAAGGAAATCATCATTTCGATTCAGGGACTTTGCCCCGCAGCTCGGCGCTTGGGTTTGGCTTGATCGGCCTGCTGCTGGCCGGCCTGCCCGCCGTCCTCGCGGCTCAGAACGGGGAGCCCTTCGATGCGGGATGCCAGCTCCCCTTCGCCGCCATCGCCGTCGAGCGCCCGATCGATTCGATCTGCGGCATCGAGGGCAAGACTGCCTCCAACGATCAGAACCACGCCCAGAACCGCGCGAAGAACAACTTCTGCGCCACCGGCGATCCCGTCACCGTGACACAGGCCGATTTCGTCAACCTGCAGGCGGCGGTCGCCGCCGCGGGCATCCCGTTCGGCAGCGCCCAGCGCCTGCCGGCGGACCGCTCCGTCCTGCACGACATCGCGAAGACCAGCGACGGCACGTCCATCGGCGAAGGGACGAGGGTGCGCTACGTTACCTTCATCGAGAAGTCCCACTACTCCGACACCAAGAGCGGCGAGGCGGTCAACTGCGGACAGAAGGGCAATCCGCCGAACGACATCCATATCGTCACGGTCCAGAGCCCCGGCGGCGACGAGTGCTCGAGCATCACCGCCGAGATGAGCCCGCACTCGCGGCCCGACGGCTGGACCCCCAAGGCCCTCAGACTGGACGTGCCGGTCCGCTTTACCGGGCAGCTCTTCTTCGACGGCAGCCACGCTCCCTGCACCGAAGGCCATCCGCGCAACCCCAAACGCATCTCGAGCTGGGAGATCCATCCCGTCTATGCCGTCGACGTCTGCAACGCCCAGACCCTGGCAGACTGCCCCGCCGGCGACGACAGCAAGTGGCACCCGCTGCAAGCGCCGCCGGCGCAGTGAGCCCTGGCGGGGAGTGAGCCGCCGGGCCGGGACCCGGCGGCCTCCGAGAACCTCCGCACCGGCTCAGCGGCTCAATGGGGGGGCCCGTTCTCCCACGTGTGCCGATCGATGAGCCCGGTGGCGGCGCCGATCGCACGTTGCGCGAACTGACTGTAGTAGCCGCCGAAGTACGCGGCCCCCCAGAAGCGCTCGTGAGCGGTGTCGTATTTGTCGTCGACCAGGTGGCGCACTGCCGCGGCCGTGTAGGCGGCGTCGTAGACCGCTCCGAGGGGAATCCACATCCCAAGGGTCTTGTAGCTGTCCTCGCTATACTTGATGCCGCCGTCCGAGTAGACCTCGAAAGGCTTGGGCTGGGTCGCGCCGTAGAGTCCGCCGGCGCCACCCCCATAGCTCTGCCACCAGTAGTCGAAGATGTTGCTGCGCAGACCGAGCGGGACGCGGTCGGGATGAACATTGAGCAGCCCGCTGAGCGCCGGCACCGCCCGCCAGGTATCGATGTTGTCCATGTAGGGCGGCGAGCAGAGGTCGTCGCAGGTATAGTTCGTCGCGTTGGAGTCGAAGTGCCCCGTCTTGCCGCGGTGGACGTGGCCGCTTCCCATGGCGACGCCGTACTCGGTCAAGAGGTCGGTGACGCCCTGCGTCAAGACGCAGCTCTGGCTGTAGTCGGCAAAGTCCATAAGGAACTGGAGCTCGTAGTAATCCGGCCGGAAGGACTGTGCCGCGGTCGGGGCCCCGGCCTGGTTGTTGTAGCCGTTGGCAAGAAAGTAGTGGCCGTTGGCCAGGATCTTGACCTCGCCGTGGGAGGGCGTTCCCAGGCCCAGGATCGCGTTGCCTTGGCGGGTGTAGTCGTCGCAATAGTTCGGCCCGCCTTGGGCCAAGCTCCACACCTTGCCGTACTGCTTGGCGCAGGCGATCCCGTAGGCGCCCAGGATCCGCAACGAAGCGTCGGCTGCGCTGTCGGACGAGACGCAGACGTCGGCGTAGGAGGCGTAAGCCTTGCGGCCGTTGACGTAGAACTTCCAGCACTGCAGGCCGTTGGCGGCAGGGTGGCGCAGCAGCTCCGTGAAGTTGCGAAGCTCCTCGTAGCGGCCCTGGTCCGACCCCATGGAGTACGACAGCAGGACGTTGCTGAGCTCGTCGGTAACGCCGCAGAACTGGCTGTTTGCGGTATTGAGCGCCGGACACGAGCCGCCGCCGTTGTTGAGCTGGTCATTGCACAGTGTGCCGGTGCACGTACCCTCGGTGGTATACCAGCGCACCGCCGCCAGCTTCGGCATGAGGGTATTGATTTGATCGTCGACAAGGGCATTCCAGGAAGCCGTGTTCCAGCGATCGATGACCTGCGCGCAGGTCTGGGCCGCGCCGCACAGGCTGCCGGCAGACATCGGGTAGGGTTTGGCGCCGGCCGCCGTCGCTGCCGCCACGACCAGACATGCCGCCGCCGCCAGGGGTCCTCGTTTGCAATAGATCACGTTTTACCTCCTTTTATCGATGAGCAAGCGCGGAACCCGAAGAGCACGGGACATGCCATGGCCGCGGCTGGCGCGGCGCCCGCGGGCGCGCGCCCCGCGCACCGGCACCGTGCGCCAAGGAGCTGAGCGGGAGAGGCGCTCAGCGGCTGAGCGCAGCCGATCAGCCGCTTGTCGATCAGGAGGGGATGCCGAGACGCCGGATCTTGAGACCCAACCCGTTGCGAGTGATCCCGAGGCGCCTGGCTGCTTCCGCTCTGTTGCCCTTGGCGAGCGCAAGCGCTTCCAGGACTGCTTCTCTTTCGATCGCTTCCAGCCGTGCGCGCAGGCCGCGGGTCTCGCCCCCCGCGGTGCGCTCGGCCGGCGGCGCGGGGAGATCGCCGGCGGGCGCCCCCCCGCGCGGCCCGGCGGGCCCGCCGAGGCGGAAATGCTCTCGCCGCAGCATGCCGCCGCCGGGGCAGAGCAGCACCGCGCGCTCGAGCTCGCTCGCCAGCTCGCGGACATTGCCCGGCCAGTCGTGCTCGAACAGCAGCGCGAGTGCCCGGCGGCTGATGCCGCGGATGCTCCTGCCATATTTGAGCGCGGCGCGTGAGGCAAGCGCGAGGATGAGCGGCGGAAGATCCTCGCGGCGCGCACGGAGGGGCGGCAGCTCGAGCTGGAGACCACGCAGGCGGTAGTAGAGATCGGCGCGGAAGCCGCCCTCTTTCACCTGGCGGCCGAGGTCGCGGTTCGAGGCGGAGATCACCCGCGCGTCGATCCCGCGGGGCGCCGAGCCGCCGACGGGCAGGACCTCGCGCTGCTGGAGTGCCCGCAGCAGCTTGGCCTGCAAGCGCTCGGGCATCTCGCCGATCTCGTCGAGAAAGAGGCTGCCCCCGTCGGCCTGAACGAACAGACCCGCGCGCGCGTCCACGCCGGTGGCGACCCTGGCCGCCACCCCGAAGAGCTCGGCCTCGAGCAGCTCGGAGGGGATCGCGGCGCAGTTGACGGCGACGAAGGGACCCTCGCCATGCGGGCCGGAAGCGTGGATCAGGCGCGCAAACAGCTCCTTGCCGGTCCCGGTCTCTCCGGTCAACAGGATGCTCAGATCCGACTTCACGGTCGCCCGCAGCTGTGCCAGGAGATCCGCGATGGCGGGCGAGGTGCCCACGACCATGCCCTCGGGAATGCGCAGCTCGTCTGGCGACACCACCGCTCCCTCGGCTCTCCCATGGGCCTTGCGAGCCTCCGAAGATGCAAGTCTACAGGAGGACCACGGTCGGTGAGCGCGAACGCGAGAGGGAGTACAATGTCTGCATTGTGGAATTCGTACCCCTTCTCAGCCTGCCGGACGGACCGGAGAAAACTGCCGCGCTAGCAGCGTGGTTCCAGGGTCGGACCGGATGGACCTGAAGAGGGTGGAGCTCGCGGCTACACGCCGTGGAGTCGGCGCGGCTCTGGGTCGGTTGAGGTCCTTGGCGCACGAGACGGGCGATCCCAAACCCGAGGAGATGGAGCGATGGGCAAGGACGTTCCCTTGAAAACTTACTATGTGCAAGAAGTCCCGGCACTGGCATCGCGGCCGCTACTTTCCCCGGACATCAAGCGGACGCGGCCGCGGAGTTATATCGAATGGAAGACGCTGCGCCGATGGGGCAAGCTGCCGCCCTGGGAGGACCTCTTCCCGGGTTACCTCCTGCGCGAGGCGAGGGAAAGAGCGGGCCTCACACAGCGCGAGCTGGCTTCGCGGCTTGGCTGCAGCCAGCAAGCGATCGCCCAGGCCGAGCGGCCATGCTCGAACCCGACGATTCAATTCCTTCGCAATTGGGCTCGCGAGGTCGGAGCCGAGCTCTTGCTGTCAATCGACCGGCCTGGCTGAAGCTCCTACGGTGGGAGCCTGGAAGCGTCCCTTAGAAATATGACGCCATCGTCAAGAAATGAGCAAAGCCGAGAATAGGCAGGGTCAGCAGCACTAACATTCTGGGCCATGGGGTTGAGGGTAACACACATCAGCTGGCGGCGAGATCGAGGTCGAGATCGACGAGGGCGGCGGCGAAGGGGGCGAGGAGGTCGTCGTCGGCTTCGGTGAGGCCGAGGTCGGAGAGGTCGGCGGCGAGGTCTCGGACGAGGTCGGAGAGGAGGTCTTCGGGGGGATACGGGGCGAGGGGGGGGAGGGCGCGAAAGGGGGCGGCGCCGGTGGCAACGGTGGCATGGAGGAAGTCGGCGTAGGCGCGGGCGGAGGCGGCGAGGGAGTGATGGGTGGCGACGTGGCGGCGGGCGTTGTCGCCCATCTGGCGGCGCAGGGGCTCGTCGGCGGCGAGGCGCTGGAGGTAGGCGAGCAGGAGGTCCTCCTCGCCGTCGCCGACGTCGACCTTGGCGCAACAGCCGTCGGGAACCTCGGCGAAGGCGCCGGTGTTGCTCACCACCACGGGCTTGCCCATGCCGAGGAGGCGGATGAGGGTGCCGGAGGTTTCGCCGGCGCTGGGGTGGCGGAGGTTGACGGCGAGGTCCGCGGCGGCCATGTAGCTCAGGAAGCCCGCCAGCTCGAGGCGGCCGGTGACCGAGACGCCGGCCATCAGATCGGGAGTGGCGAGGCTCGCGAAGTCGAAGTGGGGTGAGACTTCGCCCACCAGGAGCAGGCGGGCGTGTGGCGCCTCGCGGCGGAAGCGGGCGAAGGCGCGCAACAGGACACCCGGCCGCTTGGCGGCGGTGAGGAAGCCGAAGGTGGCCACGACGTACGCCTCGGGCGGGATGCCGAGCGCGGCGCGGGCGGCTTGACGATCGGCGGCATCGGCCGCATTGGCGGTGTCGGCGGCCAGGCCGGAAACGCCGCGGAGGCTCAGGTGGTGCGGCACCCTGGCGAGGCGTGCCAGCGGCCGGCTGGCCAGCACCCGCCGCTCGGTCGTGCGGTTGTGCACGATCAGGCCGCGGCTGCGGTCGACGACGCGCTCGAAGAGCGGGTAGGCCCAGGGGTCGAGCGGCACTCCGGTCTCCAGGCATCTCCTCGCCATCGCCTCGCCGCTCAGGCCGTAGGCGTAGCGCAGCTCGCGCACGTAGGCCGCGGGGTCGCCGGCGAAGAGGGTCAGGTCGCGCACCAGGTGGTGCAGCACGAACTCGTGCAGCACCACGACGCCGGGGTAATCGAGCACGGTGCGGTAGATCGCGGCGTGGTAGTCGCGGTTGTTTCCCAAGTGATAGAGGACGCAGTCGAACCGGCCCGCCCCGGCCAGCCCGGGAAAGGCCGCGATTTCGTGCACCGGGAAACGGTCGGCGAGCTCGCGCGCCGGCCGGAAGCCGTCCTCGATGATCAGCTCGATCTCGAGATGGCGGGCGAGCTCGGGGAGCAGCTCCGCGCTGTAGTCGGCGATGCCGGAAGTCTGCGGCGGTAGCGGGCTGAAGAAGGCGATGCGCATGGCTGGCGACGCGGGGCAGGGATCCGGAGTCTGCGGGGCCCTGGCTCCTTTATCGAGGGCTTATAACACGCCGAGCGTGCGTGGTGCGCCCGCGACCATTCCGCTTCGCCGGCCGAGCGCGAGGCGGCAGGCCAGGAGAGCCGGGTTAGAATCGGCCTTCTCCTCATGCCCGCGCTCAAGGACTCCACGACCGCAAGAACGCTTACCGCCAGAGCGACCCTCCGACCTGATGCGACATCCGCCGCGCAACCCGCGCGGCGCGGCGCGGCGGCGGTCGCCGCCCTCGTTTTCGCGCTTGGTTGGATCTTCGGCGAGTTCCGCACACGGACCGGCTGGGACGACACCTACTATTTGCTGCAGGTCTCGTCGCTGGTCGAGGACGGCGACCTCGACTTGCGCAACGATGCCCTGTACTCGGCGCTGCCGCCGCGCGAGCTCCAGACCTTCCTCACCGCGACTCTGCCCTCCGGCAGCCTCAAGAACACTTTCAGCATCGGGCCGGCGGTCTTGTGGCTGCCGGCTTACGTCGTGACCATGCCCTGGCGCGGGGGGGCAGGCGCCGCGGGCCCCGTGCGCTGGAGCCGAGCGCAGCTGGCGGCGCTTCATCTCCTGTCACTTGCCTTCCTGTCCGGCGTCGCATGGTTCCTCTACTGCCTGCTGGAGATCGCGGGCGCCGACCAGCGGCTCGCGCTGCTGGCGACCCTGGCGATCTTGATCGGCACTCCGCTGGCGGTCTACGGCCCCGCCGTCTATACCATGGCGCACTTGCCCAGCGCCGTAGCTACCTGCTTGTTCATGGCGAGCGTGCTCTGGCTGAGCCGCGACCTCCAACCCTACCGCGCCTTGCTGGCCGGCGCCGCGCTCGGCATGGTCTTTCTGGTGCGCTGGCAGGATGCGGTCTTTGCGCTGTTGCTCTGGGTGCCGCTCGCACCGCTGCTCGGCAAGCGCCGCGAGCTGACGCGTCTGGCCCTGTTGCTGGCTGCGCTGGCAACCGGCTGCCTCGCGGTTGCCTCGCTGCAGCTCCACGCCTGGCATCTCGAGCACGGCTCCTGGCTGACCGTGCCACAAGGCGAGCAGTACATGCGCTGGGCGCAGCCGCACCTCCGTGAGCTCCTGCTCTCCGGTTACTCCGGCCTCCTCCCCTGGTCGCCGATCTTCGCGCTCGCCGCTGCCGGACTGCTCGTCCCCTGGCGCTGCCGGCTGCCATCGTCCTGGCGGATCGTCGCCCTGATCGTCCTGGTGGCAGAAATCTATATCAATGCCGCGGTGCGTGATTGGTGGGGAGGGTATTCCTTCGGTGCCCGCAGGATGAGCTCCTGTGCGCCGCTGCTCGCTCTGGGTCTCGCCAACTTCGGGGCCGTGGCCGCCTCCACGGCGCGCCGCCGGCTGCTCGTCGTCCTTCTCGCCGCGCTCTGCCTGTGGGGCTGCTTTGTGACCAATCTCTACTGGCGCCAGGTGCACGACCTGTCGCTGGTGCTTCGCGGCTCGCCCTCGCTGGGCGCGCAGGAGGCGCCCCGGGAGGGTGGAGTGCTGACCGACGCCGCCCTGGCTCGCCGGCAGGCGCTCCGGCCGGCTCTGAGCAGAGTGCACAACTATTTCGCGGGTGTACCCGGGGTGCGTCGGTCGCTCGGCGTGGCGCTCACCATGGCCCTGATGGGGGGAGTGGTGGCCGCGAGCTGCCTCGTGTCGTCGCGGCTGCGCGGCTCTCTGCTGCTGCCGGCCGTCTTGCTGGCGTTTCTCGGAATCACGCTGTGGTGCCATGTGCGGCTCGCCTGGGGGCCGCGTCCCGATCGCGTCGAGCGCGCGGTCTGGCAGCGTCTGGCCGAGCAGTGGAACGGCCCCCGGCACCAGCTCACTCCTGCCACGGCGCAGGCAGCCGGGGCGGAGGCCCAGCTGCTCCAGCAAGGGGCTGGGGCAACCTGGCGGGCGGCGACGGCAGATGCCTACCGTTTCCTGGAGATGCTTGCGAGCTGGGAAGGGGGAGAGCCGCGGCGGGCGCGGCGGCTGCTCGACGGGCTGGCCGCCAAGGACTACCCCGCGGCGACCGCTCTGCGGCACCAGGTCGACGTGCAGGCGCCCGGCGCCGAGGTGTTGCGCCTGCTTCCGAGCACATTCTTCGAACCACGGCCTGGGGACGCCTCTCGCGCTATCGCGCTACCGCCGGCGGGCACGGGCGCCGTTGCGAGACGCTGGGAGGTGCTCTTCGACCTCCGTCTCGCCGGCATGGAGGACGGGCTGACCTACGACGTGGTGGCGCTGCAGGACGGCAACCGGGCCGAGCTGGCGTGCGTCTCCCTGCGCGGCGGGGGGTCGGTGCTTCTGGCTCTCCCCAATGGATCGACCGAGGCCAAGCTGGACCTGGCCGGCGGGCTCGTGTACCGAGTACGGCTCGACTACGACGCGCGCGCCGGCACGGTCAGCCTGGTCATGACGGGGAAAGGCGTCTCCCCGGCGCACCTCGGCGCTCCCCTGGCCGCGGGCGGAGAGGTGCCGGCGTGCCTGCTGTTCGGCCGCAACCGGCATAGGCCCAGATCCTTTCCCCTCTGGTCGTCCGCCTTCTCCGATCTGTGGGTGATCGCCTCACCCGTGGCTCCCGACCAACCATGACCATGCTCAGATGCAGCCCGGAACGTTCACGTCCGTGTAGGGGCGTTGTATGTTGCCAGACGCGTAACCCGCCGAGACTGCCGCCGCCACCGCAACTTGCGGACACGCACAGTAGTGGTTCAGGTTGAGAGACAAATTGTTGTTCTGTTCAGTGACGTTGAGCATGCCGCTCACCACGATGCCGGTGTTCGCGTTGGCCGAGAACGACCCGGTATTGTTGGAGGTGAAGGATACCCCGATGCCAGTGGCCGAGTTGTTGTCGAACCAGGGGCGGTTGCCGAGGGAGAGCACGATCTCATAGTGGGCGGCACCCGTCCAAAGCGTGTTGTCGTAGACCGCGGCGCCGGTGTAGTCGTGTTGGATGCCGGCGCCCGTCCATGGGTCGGCGACGATGCCGCCATAGGCCGAGTTGCCGCTGTTGAGGATGCGGTTGTGGTAGACCTGCGACCGTTGCACCGCGGTGCCGCCGTCGAACAGGACGATGCCGACGTCCGTGGCGTCGACGATCTCGTTGTCGTAGACCGTCGTGTTCTCGCAAGCAATACTGACACCGTCCGACCACAGGAAGTTGAAATGGCTGGTCGAATACGCCGTCACCAGGTTCTGCAGCACGCTGCTGCTGGCACAGGGGAGTCCTTCGCCGGTGCCCAGCGCTTTGAGATTGGTGCCGCCCGAAGTATTGGTGATCATGCAATTCGAGACCTCGGTGCCCGAGCCTCCTTCGATCTCGATGTTGATCCGCGAGGCGTCGAAACCGATCTGGCCGCGCTGGCCGTCGACCCACACGTGCTGGAGCTTGGCTCCCGAGTTGAGCATGACGGCGGCCGCGTTGAACGCGGCGGCGCGGACCAGCCGGGCCATGAGAGCGTAGTTGTTGTGTGGGGGGTTGCCGGTGGTCGCGAGGGTGACTCCGGAAGGGATGACCAATGGGCTCGTCAGGCGGATGACGGCTTTCTGGGCCAGCCAGACCGTCTGTCCGGAGGAGGTGCTGTTGAGCAAGCTCTGGAGCTGGTCACCGCTGCCCTGAAAGCCGCTGCCGCTGACCGGGATGTCGATCACGGGCGACGAGCCGAAGGAGTAGGAAAAGTCCGAGGGTGGATTGCAGATCGAGGGCGCAAGCTGCTGGAACTCGGTGGTGGAGAAGAAAGAATTGACCATCGCCGACCAACTGCCGCCGTTGTCGAGGGTTTGTAGGTTGGAATTGAAGCCGGCAGAGTCTGGCTCGCGGTTGAGGACCGTGCGGTAGAGCGTCAGAAGCCTGGCGGCGTTATCGTAAGGAAAGGCTTGGTACTCGCCGGAGGTCATCACGGTGCCGCCGAAGGTCTGGAGGCTGCTTGCGGAGCAGCCCAGGGCATTGAAGGTGTTGAAGCTGTTCTGCCACCCGCTGGGATCGGGTATGCGGCCGAGGCCATCGGTGTAGATCTTCGCCACGAATTGGTTGGGGGTGGTGGCTGCGGCAGCTGATGGGTACGACCACAGAATTGCCGCTGCTACCAGGAAACCATCGGCCAATGGTCTCATTTGTCTCATTTTTTTCTCTCCACAGGAAACTCGCCAGGTCTTCTTTGACCAGGGAGAGTGCCTCAATAAGTTGATACGAATTACCGCCCGGGTTCGTCTAGAGAGAAATCGACGACGCTTTTCCCCCGCGGCTCTTCCCTATTTCTCCGGACCGCGCCATACTGTGCCGTGGCGGCTATTGCTCGAGCTCGGTGATGTCACCGGCATCGGGACAAGCGCCTAACTTTTTCACGCTATGTGGGACATCGCGACCACCTGGCAGGGAGTAAATTATGAGGAAGAGCAAGGATTTCGCGTCGAAGTTGCTCATGCTGATCTCGCTCCTGATCACCTTGACGCCCGAGCTGGCGCTCGCGGTCGGACCGTCCGGGTTTACGGTCGGCTACGCGCTTCAAGAAGGACCCTCGGTCTGCAGCCTGGGAAGTAACTCGCCTACCATCCAGACACCGATGTTTGCCCCCTACAACCGCGACTACCTGCAATGGTGGTACAACATTGCCGAGGAGGCAGCTTTTACAAATGTCACCTTCATCGCTCTCAACTTCCGCGGGGACAGCCCATGCGGCATCGTCCCTCCGCCCGGCGGCGAGCCGACCTCGTTTGCCGGCAACCTGGTATCGGCGATCAACACCCGCGGCTACACAGGCTTCCTCAAAGTCGCGATGTTCGACGACACCGGCTCCTATATCTGGCACATCCGCGCCTGCAGCGGCAACCCCAATGCGGTATTCGACTTCAGCAACCAGGGCAACTGGCAGACTTACTTTTGGGACAACCGCTGGCTGCAATTCTTCCAAAACGTCCCCGACGCCAACCGGATGAAGATCCAAAACCGTCCCCTCGTCTTCCTCTGGAACGTCAGCCCGGCCCAAGGGTTCACCAATCTGTACGGCAACCTGACGTCCTTGATCCAGTTTCTGCGCGCCAAGTGCCAGAGCACATTCGGCTTCAATCCCTTCATCGTTGTGGACCACACCTGGCTGGACGGCGACCCCGGCGTCGGCGCCGCGGTCGACGGAGTGAATACCTGGTTCGACACCAGTCCCAACACCCCGTGGAGCCTGTACACCCACAACGGCGCCAGCGGCACCTTCACGACCGGCGTGGTCAATCCCGGCTTCTGGGTGCCGGCTTCCAGCCAGTACACGCCGCGCAACAACGGCCAGACTCTGAGCAACGGCCTGGCCAACACCAGGTCGGCCAACCTGCTCCTCATGGAGGGCCTGAGCGATGTCGAGGAAAACGCCGGCTACTACCGCGGCGCGAGCCTGTGCAACCCGAGCTGCGGCAGCCCCTACAATCCCCCGCCAGGGCAGTGCTGGTTCTACGCCAACCAGTATCTCAACACGGTGCGCGAGGCTGTCTGGGCCTACCCCATGTATGTCGATTACCAGGCCGAGGCGGCCGACGCCTACCAGCTCTACACCACCTCGGGCTCAGGCCTCTACCGGCGGGACGGCGCGCTGGACATCGCCTACACCGACTACACCCAGTCCCAGTGGGCGGTCCGCTTGCAAGCCAACGAGTGGCTGCAGTTCAACTCCTTCCAGCTCGGGGGCTCGAGTCACTACCGCCTCGGCGTCATGTATGGCTCGCAAACCGGAGCCACGGTCGCTTTGCTGATCGACGGCGTGCAGGTGAGCTCGGCCAGCCTGGCATCCACGGGGGGGCTAGACATTTACAGCTATCTGGACATCCCCCAGTCCTTCCCCATCGGTAGCGGCCGCCACAACATACGCTTCCAGGTGCTGAGCGGCGATCTGCGAGTGGATTTCTGGCGCCTCAACGGCTTCTGACCGGCTCTCCGGGGCTCACGAGGTCAGCGCCGCGACAACGTGGTCCCAGTCGATCTGGCGTACCCGCGCCTGGCCCGCCGCGCCGAGGCGGCGGGCCAGCTCGCGGTCGCGGAAGAGGCGGTCGAGGCGGGCGGCCAGCTCACGCGGCGCATCGGGCGCGCAGACGAAGCCGCTGACGCCGTCCTCCACGAACTCGAGCACGCCGCCGGAGTCCGCAGCGGTGACGACCGGCTTGGCCGCTTTGAAGGCCTCGACCGTGACGTAACCGTAGTCCTCGTCGTAGGGGGCATTGAAGACGCCCAGCGCGCCGGCGTAGAGATCGACCAGGTCGCGGTCCTCCACCCAGCCAAGCAGCTCGACCCGTGCGCTCACTCCGAGACGCGCGGCCAGCTCGGCGAGCGCCTCGCGCTCCGGCCCTCTGCCGGCGATGCGGCAGCGCACCGGGGTCTCGGCGTGCTGCACGGCGCGGACGAGCAGCTCGAAGCGCTTCATGCGGTCGAGGCGGCCGGTGCCCAGCACGTAGTCGCCGAAATCGCCCGCGCGGAGGGCGCGGCCGAGCCTGGGAGGGGGATAGAGCACCTGCGCCGGGAGGTTGTTGAACTGCGCCAGGCGCTGCGCGACGTTGCGCGAGATGGTAAAGACCGCACGCGCCTCGGACAGAGTGCGCCGATCCATGGCGCGCACCATCTCGATGGCCCGCTGGTCGCGCGGCGTTGCCGAGAAGTCGCTGTGGCGCGTCCCGAGGAGGTCGTAGACCTGGCGGAGCTGGTGGACCAGCCAGACTACCTTGTTGGGGTGCTTGACCAGGTAGGAAGGAAAGCGGGTGGCGATCACCCGGTCGATGCGCTTGCCTTCGGCCGCCGTCAGGTCGACCAGCCGCCAGGCGAGGCTGCTCTTGAGCAGCTCGACGCGGTTGGGCCAGTGGAACGGCAGGGTCACCACGTCGACCTCGCAGCCGCGCGCGAGGAGCTCGTCGCGCAGCGAATCGATCAGCATCTCGGCGCCGCCGTGGGCGAACGGCACCTTGGCGCCGCAGATGCAGATCCTCATCGCCTTCTCATCCTTAGACGATCGCCAAATCGCAGCGCCGTTTTATCCATCGCGCCGCTCGCGCTCCGCTTCCAGCTCGTCGAGGCGCGCCGCCAGCTTGCGCAGCTCGCGCGCGGTCCTCTCCTGGGCTTCCGCCAGCTCCTGAAGGAGCCGCGTGGCCGCAGCGTTATAGGCATTCTGCTGCTCCAGCAGCGGGCGCAAGCACCACTTGAGGAAGAGGTGGAAGAAGGCCTTGCGGGCGAAGACGATGAAGCGCCCGAAGCGCGGCCGGTGCGACAAGGCGACAGGTTCCCGCACGTACTCGCTGGATTTGACCGCCAGCAACGCGTGGCCGACTTCGCCGGTGCCGCCGGCCACCGTCGCCGCCTCGGCGCGGCGCTGCCGCACCCCGGAGCGGAGGCGCTGCAAAGCTTCGGCGACGCGCAGATCTTCCGGCGTGGGCAAGGCCGCCCCGGGCTCGAGCTCTGGCGCGTCGTCGGGCATGGCGTTACGGGGGGCCCTGGAAGCCCAGGAAGACGCCGAGGTAGCGCGGGTCCTGGCTCTTGGGGTCGCGGCGCGCCGGGACGATGCCGTCGGTGGTGCTCAGGGTGAAGCGGTAGAAGTACTCGTGTGGCGCCTCGGGCAGGAAGCCGAGGTCGCGGGCGACCGGCCGCAGGGCGAGCTCGATCGGCGTGCCCTGGCGCTTGGCGTCGCTGTCGAAGCGCACGACGACGCGTTCTCCGCCGCCGTCGACGGTGAGCAGGTTGGCATCGGACAGCGAGTAGGCGGTGAAGCGCACCACCTCGAGCGGGGCGGTCGAGACCAGGACGACTTGCGAACGCGAGGCGCCGCGCACCCAGACCCCGCGCGGATGGAGCTCCTCGGCGAAGAAGTTCTGGCGCGGCACCACCCAGACCGCATCGCCCCAGCTGCGCAGGAAGTAGCCCGGGATCTTGTGGAGCAGGGTGAGCTCGAGCGGCAGCGCCTGAAAGGTGGCGCTGCGGGCGTGCGCCTGCAGGGTCGCCTCGGGAGCGACCTGCAGCAGCGGCATGGCGACCACAGAAACGGTCCACAGCCCGGCCGCGGCAAAGGGCAGGACCAGGCTGCGGCGCGCCGCCAGACGGCCCGGCAGGAGCGCCAGCGCCGGATAGATGCCGGCAAAGTAGCGATTGCCGATGAAGCCCGAGCCGCCGTGGTAGTTGTTGGGGCGCACCACCAGGAAGTAGAGGCTGTAGATCGCCACTCCCGCCAGCAGCAGGTGGCGCGAGCGGTCCTTGGGGCCGGCCAGGTAGAGCGCCACGGCGAACAGGGCGAACGGGAAGTAGGGAAGCAGCCCGGTATGCCTGCCGGCCACGAAGTAGCCGAGGTCGCGCAGCAGCATGCGCGGCGAGGTCTCGACGCCGAGCGCCGACCAGGAGCCGAAGCTGGTGCCGCGGTAGGCCGCCCAGAGGTCGCGCCGGCTCTCGATCGGGTACTCGCTCTCGAAGGAGCGGCGCTGCAAGCCGAGATAGGGGCTCCAGCTTCCCGTCGCCTTCTTCTCCACCGCGCACAGCAAGACGAGCCCGAGCAGTGAAGGCAGCGCCAGGGCGAGCAGGCCGCGCCAGCGCCTCTGCCAGGCGAGGTCGGCGGCGATCGGCAGAGCAAGGGCGGCGGCAGGCAGCTTGGAGAACGCCGCGGCGGCCAGCAGCAGGCCCGCCAGCGCCATCAGGGCATCCTCGCGGCGCTTGCCGGGAGCCCACCAGCTCATCGCCGGACGTGGCTCAGGCGGCGGCGGGCTCATGACCCCGCGCCGCCGCAGCGCCAGCCAGATGAGCAGCGGGAAGAACACGCAGGCCATGTCGAAGACCTCGGGCTGCATCCAGAAAACATACGAGAAGGCGGCTGAGGCGAAGAAGAAGCCGCCCAGGAAGAGGCCGACGTGGCCGGCCTCGCGGCGCCAGAACCACCACGCCGCCCACAGCATGGCGAGGAAAAGCGCCATGTTGAAGACGACCAGGCCCTGGACGCCGAACAGGACGTAAAAGGGCACTGCGGCCAGGGAATAGACGAAGGGCTTGGCGTAGTGCATGGTCTTGCCGCCGTCCGTGGTGGAGAGGATCAGGCCGTTCGGTCCCTGGTCCCAGATGCGGTAGGCGCGCAGCAGGTCCTGGCTCTCGTAGGTGAGGTCGTGATCGTGCCAGAGGCTCTGGGTCATCATCACGTAGGCCGCCTCGTCGGCGATCGGGCCGGGGGGGAAATGCACCTTGTAGAGGGTCCCGGCGAGCCCGAGCGCCAGGACGGACAGGCAGACGGCGTGGAGTGTGCGGGCGCGCATCGCGAAAGGGCGGATAGAGGCGTAAAGATACACTCTTCGCCGTGAGCAAAGCGATTGCGCGGGCGCCGGCCGCCGGCCGCGCCGCCGCAGCACTGGGTCATGTGGCGCGCGCCGCGCGGCGGTTGCTGTCGCCGCGGCGGATCCTGGCCACCGCCGCCTTCCTCGGCGGCCTGGTGTCGCGCATCCGCCGGCGGCGGGCCGAGGCGCGGCTCACCGTCGCGGTCGACATCAACTCTCAGTACGAGACGCTGACCGGCGTCGGCTGGTACCTGCATGAGCTCCTGCTCCATCTCGCGGACCGCGACGACCTGCGCCTCCGGCTCTACGGCCAGGGGCTGGTCGATGCACCCGGCGCGCCGCGGCCGGTGGTTCCCCTGCCGGCCGGAAAGGCCATAGAAGCGGTGACCTACAGCGCCCTGGACGGCCTGGTGATCCCTCCCTGGCGGGCGGAGCAGTGGCTGCGGCGGGCGGCGCCGCTGCTGGTTGCCGCCGACCGCAACCGCGTGCTCTTCGCGCCGAACTACCTGCCGCCGCCGCTGTTCCGCCTCGCCTCGGGAGCGCGCGTGGCGACCATCCACGACCTGGCCGTGCGGCGGCTCCCCTGGGCGGTGCGCCCGGACTCGGCCCGCGCCCTGGCCGAGGGGTTGGAGCGGACCCTGGTGGAGGCCGAGCTGCTCCTGACCCCAAGCGCGGCGGTGCGCGACGAACTGGTGGCGGCCGGCGTCGCGCCGGCGCGAGTGCGCGCCATTCACCATGGACCCGGCCAGCGGACCCATCCCGGAGACCCGCCGCCGCGCACGCCGCCGCGCTTCGGCCTTCACGTCGGCACGCTCGAGCCGCGCAAGAACGTGCCCATGCTGCTGGCCGCCTGGCGGCTGTTGCGGAGGCGCCTGCCCGGTGCGCCGCCGCTGGTGCTGGCCGGCGCGTCCGGGTGGCATGCCGAGGCGCTGCGCCGCGAGGTTGGGCAGGCGGAGGACGAAGGCTGGCTGGTCTACCTCGGCTATGTCTCGCCCGCGGAGCTCGCCGCCCTCTACTGCCGCGCCGCCGTGGTGGTTGTGCCGTCGCTCTACGAGGGCTTCGGCCTGCCCGCCGTCGAGGCGCTCGCCGCCGGCGCGCCGCTGGTGGCGAGCGACATCCCGCCGCTGCGCGAAGTGGCGGGAGACGCGGCGGTCTATGCGCCGCCGGAGCGGCCGGAGGTTTGGGCCGATCGGCTGGCCGAGGTGCTCTCGAATGATGAGCTGCGGCGGGAGCTGGCCGGCCGGGCAGCCGCGCGGCGAGGGATGTTCGACTGGGAGCGCGCCGCCGAGGCGACGGCGCGGGCCTGGCGCGACGCCGCGGAGGCCGGGCAGGCGGGATGAGCGGGGAGCCGCGGAGGGCCTGGCTCGGGTCCGGAACGCGCGCCCGTGGTGGGCGGCTCGTCTTGGCGGCGATCGGGTACCTGGTCCTGGCGAGTTTCTACTTGCAGCCGATCTGGCGTGTGTTCGGCACCCATATCGCGCCCGACCCCTTCGATCCGGTGTTCAACCTGTACCTGCTCAAGTGGGGTGCCCACCAGCTTCCGCACGGCTTTCAAGGCTTCTGGGACCCACCGTTTTTCTACCCTTCGCGCCACGTCCTCACCTACTCGGACCACTTGCTGGGTCCCGGGCTGGCGCTGGCGGCCATCGGTGGGCTCGGCGCCAGTCCGCTGGCGGTCTACAACGGCATCCTCCTCGCCTCCTTCGTCCTCTGCGGCCTGACCACGTTCTATGTCCTGGGGCGCGGCGGCGCGTCCACCGCGGCGGCCTTCCTTGGCGGCTGCATGTACGCTTTCTCGCCCTTCCGCTGGGAGCAGCTGCCCCACCTGCAGATCCTGCTCATGCAATGGATCCCGGTCACCCTGTGGAGCTTCGACCGGCTGCTGGCGCGCGTGACATGGCGGCGGGCGGGAGTCTTTCTCCTCTTCTACCTGCTGCACATCTCGGGCAGCAATTACCTGGCCTACATGATCCACGTGCCGCTGATAGTCCTGCTGCTCAACCGTCTGTCCCGCCTCGTCGCTCGGCTGCGCGGCCCCACCGGGTGGCGGGCGGCAAACGTTCTTGCCTCGATGGGACTGCTTGCCGGGACCGCTGTGGCGCTGATCTATGCGCCCTACTGGCAAGCCTCGCGAGGCGAGGGGCTGGCGTGGGACCCGAGCGTCCTGCAGGAGTGGGGAGCGAGCATCCTCAGCTACCTGACCCCTTCGCATTGGAATCTCTATTTCGGAATCTGGCCGCAGGAGCTGTGGCGTCCCGAGAACTCGCTGTTCCCGGGCTGGCTGACAGGCGCGCTCGCGGCGGTCGCCCTGGTCGCGCTGCTGCGGCGCCGCCGCCAGCCGTTGCTCTCGCCTTCGGCCCCTTCCCAAGACTCGCCTGGCGCGCGCTGGCACCGGTGGGTGCTGGCCGGACTGCTCGCCGCGGCGGTCGCCGGCTGGATGGGCGGGGAGCTTCATACCTGGGCGCGGCGGCATCCTGGTCTCGAGCGACTGGTCCCAGGCCACGGCTACCGGTTGCCGCTGCTGCTGCTGGTGGCCGGGCTCGCCGGCTGGTCGGCGCTGCGCCGCTATTGGGACGGAGAGTGGCCACTCCTCTCTGCCGTCTCCCGCATGCGCATGAAGCCGTGGCGGCGCGGGCTGCTGCTCGCCACGCTGGCGTCCGCCGCGCTGTCGACCGCGCTCGGCTTTGGCGCGGCCTCCAGGCTACTTCCCGGTATGACCGCCATGCGAGTGCCCGCGCGCTTCGGCGCTTTCGTCTCTTTCGGCCTCGTCGTTGCCGCCGCCGGCGGCCTGGACCTGCTGCGCGCCAGGTTGCGCTCGGAGCTCTGGCGCGCAAGCACGATGGCGCTCGCCGTCCTGGTGGCGGTGGCCGAGCTTGCGCCGCGCCGAATCGAGTGGCAGCCACTCGCCGGAGAGGCTCAATTCCCGCCGGTGTACGCGTGGCTCGCCCGGCAACCCGACGTCCATGCCCTGCTGGAGATCCCCATCCGGCCCGAGCTCCACGCCGCCACCTATCTCTACTACGGCACACTGCACTGGAAGCCCCTGGTCAACGGCTACAGCGCTCACTTTCCGCTGCGCTACATCCTCTTTGCCGACCGCTGCTGCTGGCCGGTCCCGGACCGCGAGAGCCTGGCGGAGCTGCGCCGCTGGGGGGTCACCCACCTGGTCGTCCACCTCGACCGGTTGCCAGAGTGGCAGCTCGCGACGCTGCGGCGATGGGAGCTGGAGGGCGCGGTCCCGCGGGTGTATGCCGACCCGGCCACGCGCGTCTACCGGATCTTCCTGCGGCCGCCGGCGAGATCACGAGAGCCGGGCACGACGAGCTGGCTGACGCTGGCCCGGCAGGCGGGACACGACTGAGCCGCTTGAGTAAGATGCGCGGATGCCTTCTTGCCCGGTGAGATCATCGGTTGCTGCCAGGGTGGCGGTGGACTTGCGGGCGCTGGTGCCGAAGCCGACGGGTATCGGGGTTTACACGCTGTCGTTGCTGCGCGAGCTGGCGCGGCGCGCCCGGCCGGGCGGCGAAGCAGCGGGGCCGGCGCCGCCGGGCTGGCGCTACCTGGGCCTGGCCCACAAACCGCCGCACCACGCCGCTGAGCTGGCGGCGGCGGGGGTGGAGGTGGAGTGCCAGGGGGCGCCACTCGGCGTCATCTGGCAGCAGGTCGTGCTGCCGTTGCGGCTGCGGCGCGGCGGCGTGGACCTCCTGTGGTCGCCGCTCGGCACCCTGCCCCTGCGCTGCCCGGTGCCGGCCGTGGCCACGGTCCACGACCTGACGGCGATGCTGTTGCCCGAGGCCCACCGCGCCAAGGTGCGCTGGAGCATGCTCCCGTTCTTGCGCCCCTCGCTCGAGATGGCGCGCGTGCTGGTCACCCTGTCGCGGGCCACCGCGGACGATCTGGCCTTCTACTTCCCGCAGTGCGCGGCCAAGGTGCGGGTGGTCTATCCCGGCGTCGACCCCGAGTTCCAGCCGGGAGAGCAGGAGGAGATCGCGGCGACCCGGCGCGAGCTCGCGGCTCCCGACGGCTACCTGCTCTATGCCGGCACGCTCGAGCCGCGCAAGAACGTCGCGGCGCTGCTCGACGCCTGGGAGGCGCTGCGCGGCGGCGACCCCACGGTGCCGCCCCTGATTCTCGCCGGCCCCTACGGCTGGGGGAGCCGCCGGCTGGCGCGGCGGATCGAGGCGCTGGCCGGGCGCGGCGTCACCGCCCTCGGGCGCGTCGAGCGGCCGCGCCTGGTGCGCATCGTCCAGGCGGCGCGGCTCTTCGTCTATCCGTCGCTCTATGAAGGATTCGGCCTGCCGCCGGCCGAGGCCCTGGCCTGCGGCGTGCCGGCGGTCGTCGCCGACAGCTCGAGCCTGCCCGAAGTCGTGGGCGAGGCCGGGGTGCGGGTGCCGCCTGGGGACTCCGCGGCCCTTGCGGCTGCGCTCCGCGCGCTGCTGCACGATCCGGGGCGCGAGCGCGACCTGCGGGCCCGCGCCGCCGGCCAGGCCGGCCGCTTCCGCTGGCCGCGCGCCGCCGCCGAGATGGAGGAAGTCTTCGCCGAGGCCCTGGCCTAGAACGAAAACCGTTGGTGCGCGAGAGGGCGGGGGCGTCCCCTTCCCCCCCGGCGACCGCCGGGCAGGGACCCGGCGGTTGGGGACAACCGGGAAGGGGATCCGCGAGGGGTTGCGGGGGGCGATCCGATAGACGCCTCGAGTAGTCCGCCATCGCGACATCGCAGTTCTGTCTCTTGCTCTGGAAGACCCACCGGCGACGCCAACTAGGCTAAAATCATAATTCTGAGGACTTTGCCTTTGCCCTACACCATCGGCGTCGATGCCCGCAAGCTCCTGGACTTCGGGATCGGCACCTACATCCGCAATCTGATCCGCTCGCTCGCCCGCATCGACAGCGAGAACCGCTACGCCCTGCTGGTGCGGCCGGACGACCGCGCGGCGCTCGACGATCTGCCCGACAACTTCCGGCTGGTGGTCGAGAGCGCGAAGGTGTACTCGGTGCGCGAGCTGGTCGCCCTGGCCGCGCTGCTGTGGCGCCAGAAGCTGGACCTCTATCACTCCACCCACTACGTGCTCCCCGCCGTCATCCGTTCGCGCGTGGTGGTCACCATCCACGACATCATCCACCTGCTCTATCCGGAATTCCTGCCCAGCCGCTTCGCCTTCCTCTACGCCCAGCGCATGATCCGCCGCAGCTTGACCCGCGGCGACCGGATCATCGCCGTGTCGCAGAACACCAAGACCGACCTGATGGAGCACTTCGACGTCGACGGCCGCAAGATCCACGTGATCTACAACGGCGTCGAAGACGTGTTCCGGCACAGGCTGCCGGAGGAGGAACTGGAGCGCTGGCTGCGCAACCTCGGGATCGCGCGCCCCTACCTGCTGTTCGTCGGCAACCCCAAGCCGCACAAAAACCTCGACACCGTGGTGCAGGCCTACGCCCGCGCCCGCCGTCTCGCTCCCTTCGACGCCCCGCTGGTATGCGTGGGCAACCGCAGCGGCTCGGAATTCAAGATCCGCCAGCGCGCCGAGCACCTGGAAATCGCCGACCAGGTGCGGCTGCTTGGCGTGGTGGCGCAAGAAGCGCTGCCAGCCATCTACCAGGGAGCGACCCTGTTCCTCTACCCCACGCTCTACGAGGGTTTCGGGTTGCCGGTGATCGAGGCGATGGCTTCCGGCGTGGCGGTGATCACGTCCAACACGTCGGCCTTGAAGGAGATCGCCGAAGGCTACGCCTGCCTGGTCGATCCGCTGGACATCAACGGCATGGCCAAGGCCATCGCTCACTGCATGGGCGACGCAGAGCACCGCGCGTCCCTGGTCAAGCTGGGTCTGCGCCGCGCCGAAGACTTCCGCTGGGAGCAGACGGCGCGCAAGACCCTCGACCTCTATCTCGCCACGCTCTCGCCCGGCAAGGCGGCGGCGGACCCGGCGAAAACCACCGCGGCGGAATCCGCGCCGGCGGAAGTGGCGACGGCGAGCACGCGGGAAGGCGGAGGAGGCGCTTGACCGGCTGGCCGGCGGCGAGCGTTGCCAGCGACCCCGCCCACCCCGGCTACCAGGCACCGCGCAACGTGCCCGCGGCCGGCGAGCGCGGGCAACCCGGTCCACCGCGGGTGGCGCTGGTTCACGACTGGCTGACCGGCATGCGCGGCGGCGAGAAAGTCCTCGAGGCGCTCGCCGCGCTCTTTCCGGCGGCACCGATCTTCACCCTCTTTCACTTCCCGGGCAGCGTCAGCCCGGCGCTCGAGGGCCATGCGATCCATACCAGCTTCTTGCAGAGAGCGCCCGGCATCCGGCGCCACTACCGCCGCTATCTGCCGCTGTTTCCCGCCGCGGTCGAGGACCTCGACCTCGGGGGCTGCGATCTGGTGATCTCGTCCAGCCACTGCGTGGCCAAGGGCGCCATCCCGCCGCCCGGCGCCTTCCATCTCTGCTACTGCCACACCCCGATGCGTTACGCCTGGGACCAGGAGCGCGCCTACTTTCCCCGCCGCTCCGGGGCGGCGGCGCGGCTGCGCGGCCTCGTGCTCAGCGGGCTGCGCACCTGGGACGTTTCGGCCTCCTCGCGCGTAGACCTGTTCGTGGCCAACTCGGCTTTCGTTGCACAGCGCATTCGCAGCTACTACGGCCGCGACGCCGAGGTCGTGCACCCGCCGGTCGCAGTGGATTACTTCACTCCCGGCGAGAAGGCGGCCGGCGCCGCCTACGCGCTGGTGGTCTCCGCCCTGGCGCCGTACAAGCGGATCGAGGCCGCCATCGCGGCTTGCGAGCCGCGGGGTCTCGAGCTGCGGATCGTGGGCGACGGCCCCGAGCGGCGGCGCCTGGCGCAACTTGCCGGGCCGCGCACCCGCCTGCTCGGCCAGGTGGACGGCGCCGGCCTGCGTGATCTGTACCGCGGCGCCAGGCTGTTCTTGCAGCCCGGCGTCGAGGACTTCGGCATCGCCGCCGTCGAGGCGCTGGCCTGCGGCACGCCGGTGGTGGCGGCGGCGCGCGGCGGCGTGCTCGACGTAGTCGAGGACGGCCGGCACGGCGTGCTCTTCCCGAGCGAGGGCGGCGCCGCCGCGCTGGGCGAGGCGATTGACAAAGCCCTGGAGATCGGTTTCAATCGATCGGACCTGCGCATCCGAGCGGAGACGTTTTCCGCAGGGCGTTTCACCAATCGCATCCGGTCTGTCTTGTCTGATCGGTTCCCGAGGGCGCTTCTCCGTTGATTCGACAACGTCACCGCACCACGGCAGGCATCTACCTGGCAGGCGATCTCCTCGCCACGCTGGCCGCCTTCGCCGCCGCCTGGCTGCTGCGCTTCGTCGTCGCCGTCATCCCGCTGACCAAGAGCGTCCCCAGCTTCTGGCCGTACCTGCGCCTGCTACCCGTGGTCCTGCTGCTCTGGCCGCTGGTGTTCTATTTCCATGGGCTCTACCAGAGCCGCCGCGAGCGCAGCAGGGTGGACGAGGTGCTCACCGTGATGCTGGCGGTGTTCCTCGCTACAGTCCTGCTGTCGGTGGTCATCGCCTGGTACCGTCCTTCGGCCGGGGCAGGCACTCACGAGTACTTCACCTACAGCCGCGCCTTCCTCGGACTGTTCGCGCTGATCGACTTGTTGCTGGTGGCCGCCACCCGCATGACCGCCCGCTCGGCGATGCGGCGCATCCGGCTTTCCGGCCACAACCTCCAGCGCATCCTGGTGGTCGGCGCCGGCGCACTCGGCCGCGAGATCACGCAGAAGATCCTCGCCCATCGCGAGATGGGTTTCGAGGTGGTGGGGTTCCTCGACGACGACCCCGGCAAGGTAGACACCCTGGTCCTCGGCTTGCCCGTCCTCGGGACGCTCAAGCAGGCCGAAGAAGTGCTGGCCAGCCGCAGCATCGACCAGGTGTTCCTGGCGCTGCCGCTCGAGGCGCACAAGAAGGTGCTGGCGCTGCTCGAGCTGATGGCGCGCGAGTGCGTCGAGATCAAGCTGGTGCCCGACATCCTGCAGTACGCCGCCCTCAACGCCACGCTGGAGGACCTCGAGGGGACGCCGGTCATCAACCTCTCGCAGGTGCCGCTGCAGGGATGGAACAGCCTGGTGAAGCGCTGCATGGACATCGCCATCGCCGCCGCGGCGTTGGCGATCGCGGTGCCGGTGGCGCCGCTGATCGCGCTCGCCATCTGGCTCGAGGACCGCGGCCCGATCTTCTATCGCCAGGAGCGCATGGGGCTGGACGGAAAGCCGTTCATGATCCTCAAGTTCCGCTCCATGCGCGGCGACGCCGAGGCTTCGTGCGGCCCGGTGTGGGCGGTCAAGGACGATCCGCGGCGCACGCGCGTGGGCACGGTCCTGCGCCACTGGTCGCTCGACGAGCTGCCGCAGATCTGGAACGTCCTGACGGGCGACATGTCGATCGTCGGCCCGCGTCCCGAGCGTCCGACCTTCGTGCGCGAGTTCAAGCACAAGATCCCCCGCTACATGCTGCGCCACCGCGTCAAGTCCGGCATCACCGGCTGGGCGCAGGTCCACGGCTGGCGCGGCAACACGTCGATCCGCAAGCGCATCCAGTACGACCTCTACTACATCCAGAACTGGTCGCTGTCTCTCGACTGCAAGATCCTCTGGATGACTCTGCGCCACGCGCTGCACCGCAACGCGTACTAGTCTAGCTCTCGCAAACCCTTATTCCATGGGCCTTCCAGCGCCTGTGCGCGGCAGCGCGGCAGGCGCTGCGCGAGGACCGCGGGGGCGTGCCGACCGCGGCGCTCGAGGCAGCACGGTACTCTGCACAGGGGGTGCACAGGGGGCTGGTCAGCTCACACAAAGGATTGAGGTGGAGGGAGGCCTTGACACCTACATGTTGTGGCGTTACCCTACGCTCAATACCCTGCCCCACGCGAGTGGGCATACCTTGAGAAAGGAGATTGGCATGGCCGTAGCGAAGAAGAAGGCGGCGGCGAAGCCGAAGAAGGCGACCGCCAAGAAGACGACTGCAAAGAAGACGGCGAAGAAGCCGGCTGCCAAGAAGAAGACCACGGCCAAGAAGGTCGTCAAGAAGGCCAAGTAACCTGCGCGACCTCACCCGGCGCTTCTGCCGGGTGAGCACGCTGCAGCGTTCTCACTCCGGGGCGACGTTCTGGTTCTTTCTGGGCTGCGGTTGATCTTGAAGTAGTTCCCGTGCCTGCTCTCCCAGCGTCGCCTTCACGCCAAGACTTCTAGTCTCTCTCTTTTTGGCCCTACCGTGCGGCGCTTGCGGAGAGGCCGCTTGCTGCGGCGCGATCGACCAGCCAGAGAAGCTTTCCCGAGTCGGGGCGCACGATCTGCGCCGGGTAGCGCTCGGGGCGAAGCTCTCCTTCGAGGACGGCGGCCAGGGCGGCGGCCTTGGCTTCGCCGCTTACCAGGAAGGCAACGAGCGCGGCGCCATTGATCGCCGGAGGCGTCAGCGTGATGCGGAATTCGCGATGGGCCTCGACCCAGGGCGCCGCGGCCAGGCGGGTGCGCTCGTCGAGAACGGGGCTGCCGGGGAACAGCGACGCGGTGTGCCCTTCTTCGCCCAGCCCCAGCAGCACGAGGTCGAAGCGCGGCCGCTCGCCGGGCGCGAGAGCAAAGAAGCGGACGAGCTCCGCCTCGTAGCGCGCGGCCGCGCTGCCGGCATCCGGCTCCTCGGCGGGAATGCGGTGGACGTTGCCGGGCGGCACCGCCGCGGGATCGAGCATCGTCTCGCGCGCCATGCGGAAGTTGCTGTCGGGATGATCGGGCGGAACATGGCGCTCGTCGCCCCAGAAGAAATGGATGTGCTCCCAGAGAAGGCAGCCGCGATAGGGCTCGCCGGGAGCGGCGAGCAGGCGATAGAGGCCGCGCGGAGTCGAGCCGCCGGCCAGGGCCACGCTGGCCCTCCGCGAGCGCGGGCCGCCAGGGGCGGCGGCCGCGGCCGCGGCCGACAGGGAGGCGACGAAGACGTCTGCCGCCAGCCGCATGAGCTCCTCGGCGTTCGCGGCGACGCGCAGCTCTGGCTCTGCCGCACCGGCGCCGGGCCTGGCGCGGCTCAGTTCTTCCACTTGCGGTTGTCTTGCTGGATGAGCTCGTCGGCCGGCTTGGGGCCCCAGGTGCCCGCCGGATAGTTGGGGAAGCTGCGCGGCGCCAGCGCTTTCCACACGTCGAGGATGGGCGTGACGACGCTCCATCCCACCTCGACGATGTCGCTGCGCTGGAACAGGGTCGAGTCGCCGATCATGCAGTCGTAGAGAAGGGTCTCGTAGCCGGTCTCGGGCGTGGTGCCAAAGTAGTCGGCGTACTGGAAGCGCATGACGACCTCGCCCAGCCGCATGGTCGGCCCCGGCACCTTGCCTTCGAAGAGCAGAGAGATCCCCTCGTCGGGCTGGATGTGCAGCACCAGCCTGTTGGGCTGCAGGCGCTCGACCGGCGTTTCGCGGAAGAGGATGAACGGCGCGCGCTTGAACTGGATGACGACCTCGGTGACGCGCTTGGGCAGCCGCTTGCCGGTGCGCAGATAGAAAGGCACGTCGGCCCAGCGCCAGTTGTCGATCGACAGCTTGAGCGCGACGAAGGTCTCGACCGGCGAATCGGGCGCCACGTTCGGTTCGGAACGGTAGCCGGGCACCAGCTTGCCGTCGATCATGCCGGGGCCGTACTGGCCGCGCACCGTGTCGCGCAGCACCTCTTCGGGGCTGATCGGGCGCAGCGCGCGCAGGATCTTGACCCGCTCGTCGCGCACCACGTCGGGCGCGAAGGAGATGGGCGGCTCCATGGCGGTCAGGGCGAGAAGCTGGAACATGTGGTTCTGCACCATGTCGCGCAGCGCTCCCGCCTCCTCGTAGTAACTGCCGCGCGACTCCACTCCGACAGTCTCGGCCACCGTGATCTGCACGTGATCGACGTAGCGGCGGTTCCAGATCGGCTCGAAGATGCCGTTGGCGAAGCGGAAGGCCAGGATGTTCTGCACCGTCTCCTTGCCCAGGTAGTGATCGATGCGGTAGACCTGGTTCTCGTCGAGGACCTCGGCGATGTCGCGGTTGAGCTGGCGCGCGCTCTCGAGGTCGTGGCCGAACGGCTTCTCGATGACCACCCGGCGGAAGCATCCCGGCTCCTGGCGGGTCAGGCCCGAGCTGCCGAGCTGCTTGATGATGGGAGCGAACTCGCTGGGCGGCACCGCGAAGTAGAACAGGTAGGAGCAGCGCGTCCCCCACTGCTCGTCGACTTCGCCGAGCAGGCCGCGCAGCCGCTCGTAGAACTCCGGATCGGTGAAGTCGCCCGACATGTAGGAGAGCCGGCTGGTCAGCCACTCGAGCTTCTCGGGCTCGAGCGCTCGGGTCTCGAACTGGTGCAGGTCCTGGCTCATCCTCGTGCGGAAGTCGTCCTGGGTCATCTCGGTCCGGCTGAGGCCGACGACCGCGAACTCCTGCGGCAGGAACCCGTTCGCGGCGAGGTTGTAGAGGGCCGGGATCAGCTTGCGCTTGGCGAGATCCCCGGAAGCGCCAAAGATCACCAGCGCGCAGGGAGGCGCGGGCTGGCGCGCCTCGGTAAGCTGGGGCTCTTTTTCGAGAATGGCTGCCATGGGGCTTAGCCGCCCGCGGGGCGCTCCAGGTGGCCGCCGAACTGCTTGCGCATCGCGGAGAGGAGTTTCTCGCCGAAAGTATGCTCCTGGCGGGAGCGGAAACGCGCGTAGAGGGAGGCGGACAGCACGTCGGCGGGCACCGCCTCTTCCAGCGCGGCGGCGACCGTCCAGCGCCCCTCGCCCGAATCTTGGACGAAGCCCGTGTACTCGGCCAGCTCGGGGCTCTCGGCCAGCGCCATCGCCGCCAGGTCGAGCAGCCAGGAGGAGACCACGCTGCCGCGCCGCCAGACCTCGGCGACGTCGGCCAGGTCGAGGGTGAAACGGTGCTCCGCTGGCAGCTCGGCGGAGCTGGCGTTGCGCAAGATGTCGAAGCCCTCGGCATAGGCTTGCATCAGGCCGTACTCGATACCGTTGTGGATCATCTTGACGAAATGCCCGGAGCCGGCCGGCCCGCAATGCAGGTAGCCGAGCGAGGCGGTGCCGCCCTTGCCCTCGCGCCCCTCTCGCCCCTCTCTCCCAGGCGTCGCCGGAATGTCGCCGCGCCCCGGCGCCAGCGTCTTCCAGATCGGATCGAGCCGTTCGACGCTCTCGCGATGGCCGCCGATCATCAGGCAGTAACCGCGCTCGAGGCCCCAGATGCCGCCGCTCGTGCCGGCGTCGATATAGTGGACGCCCTTGGCGGCAAGCGCGGCGGCGCGGCGGACGTCGTCCTTGAAGTAGGTGTTGCCGCCGTCGACGATGGCATCGCCCGCCGCGAGCCGTCCGCCGGCCTCTTGCACGGTCGCTTCGGTGATCTGTCCCGCCGGCAGCATCAGCCAGACGGTGCGCGGAGCGGCCATCTTGGCGATCAGGTCCGCCAGCGAGCCGGCTCCCGTTGCTCCTTCCTTGGCCAGCTCGGCGACGGCCTGCGGGTTCCTGTCGTAGGCCACGCACGCATGGCCGCCGCGCAGCAGGCGCCGCACCATGTTGGCGCCCATCCGGCCCAGACCGACCATCCCTATCTGCATCGCGCTCGCACCTTTCCGGCCCGTGGCTCCGATTGGCTCCAATTGACTCCACTGACAGCCGGGCCCCTCGGCGGCACCCGGCTGGCCGCCGCCACCGACAGTCTACTACTCGCACATGGCGGCAATGTGCCACCCGGGAGATAGAATCGGATGCCGGCGCGCGGGTTGCATTCGGAGAAGGGCGATGAGGACTAGAAAAAAACTCGGTGGTGCGCGAGAGGGAGGGGGCGTCCCCTTCCCCCCCGGAGGGGAGGGAAGGGGATCGAGGGGTTGCGGGGGGCGATCCAATAGACGCTTTGAGCAGTCCTCCACGCCCACGTCGCAGCGCGGTTTCATGTCCCGGGGCTGCCCATCGGCGGCGCCACTTAGAAAGAAATTCGGACTCTTTGCGGCCGGGTGGCTCGCGCTCGTCACGCCGGCGGCGGCCGAGCTTGGCGTCACCGTCAAGCTGTCGACCCTCGGCGCCGGCGTAGAGGCCGGTTACGGGTTCTCGCCGCAGCTCGTCGGGCGGCTGGGAGTGAACGGATTCGACTACTCGCGGCGCGGAGAGGCCGCCGGCGGCAACCGCTACGACGCCACGGCGCGGCTGCGCACCGCGACCGGCCTGCTCGACTGGCATCCGGGCGGCCATTCCTTCCATGTGACCGGAGGGGTGGTCTACGACGGCAACAAGGTCGAAGGAGACAGTCTGTCTCCCGCCTCCGGCCTCTACCGGGTAGGCGACGTCCAGATCCCGGCCGCATTGCTCGGCCGCCTGCATGGCAAGGTGGACTTCCATACGGTGGCGCCCTACGCCGGGCTCGGCTGGGGCGGCGCGCCGCGGGCCGGCCGCGGCTTCGGCATCCTCTTCGACGCCGGCGTGATCTTCCAGGGGCGCCCGCGGGCGCATCTCACTCCCGTGCTGCCCGCCGGCAGCCCGCTCGCCGTCCCTCCCGCCAGCACTCTCCTCGCGGTCGAGCTCGCCAAAGAGGAGCAGAAGGTCGAGAGCAGGATCGACAAGTACCGGTATTTTCCGGTGCTCGCGGTCGGCCTTAGCTATAGGTTCTAGTTGGCGCCGCCGGTGGGCGGCCCCGAGGCATGAAACAGCGCTCGCTAACTGGCGTTGGCGGCCTCAGATCTATCGGATCGCCCCCCGCAACCCCTCCCGTTCCCCTTCCCAATTCTCTGAAGCCGCCGGGTCCCTGCCCGGCGGCGGCCGGGGGGGAAGGGGACGCCCCCGCCCTCTCGCGGCTGGGAGTTTCGTTCTCAGTGGCGGCTTCAATCGAAGTGCTTGAGCTTGGGCCAAACCGTGGGGAGGGGCGAGCGCAGGCGGCAGAGATAGACGGGAAGGTCGTTCTCGTAGGGCATGGCGTGGGGTGAACGGACCAGGCCGGCGCGCTCGAGCTCGGCGCAGTAGGCGCGGTTGTCCGACTCGTCGCCGCCGAGGACGATCAAGACGCTGCCGTCGCAGCCGCGCGGACCCCACAGGTAATAGTTGTTGTGGCCGCTCACCGCGGTCGGCAGGCCGCGGGCGCGACCGAGCTGTTCGACGGCGCCGGCCTCCCCGTAGTTCTGGCCGAAGACGCAGGCGCGGGCGCGCTTGTCAGGCGACAGTGCGCCGTAGACCCGCGCCACCTCGGCCACCATCTCTCTCCAGCCGAACATGTCGGCATATTGCTGCGGCAGGTCAGAGACCCGCTTGCGCTCGGGCGAGCTCGGCGTGATGCCCAGCCATGCCTGGTAGCGGACGAACTGATCGATCGGCAGGATCGG
The DNA here is from genome assembly GCA_035544895.1 of Thermoanaerobaculia bacterium. Classification (GTDB taxonomy): domain Bacteria; phylum Acidobacteriota; class Thermoanaerobaculia; order Multivoradales; family UBA5704; genus JASLEW01. Next base: position 81,055 of record DASZZM010000081.1, on the reverse strand, counting down.
CAAGGCGAGCGGCGCGCGCCAGGCGCCGCCGGCGACTACCAGGACGAGAATGGCCGGCCGCAGCCATCCCCAGCGCCGGGACGGCGCGCCTCGCGGATCGCGCAGCCACAGCCAGGCAAGGCCCGACTCGACCGCGGTGCCACCGGCGGCGAACAGCAGCGGATAAACGGGGCCGAGATAGTAGCCCTTCGCGCGGTAGGCGACGAGCACGGCGAAGACGATCAAGTAGGTCCAGCCGAGCACGCGGAACGGCCGGCCGCGCCCCGAGAGCAGGTACCACCCGAGGCCCGCCAGCCAGATCGGCAAGGTCACCGGGTTCATGCGCCGCACTTGCTGCATGAAGAACTCCACCGGCGAGACCGGCAGGTTCTTGTAGAGCTGGGCGTTGCGCAGGAACTCCAGGGTCGGCCAGCCGTGGCGCACTTCCCACCACAGATTGGGCACGACGAGGGCGAGGGCCAGGGCGCCGCCCAGCCAGATCCACGGCGCGCGGAAAGCCCCGCGCCGCGGCGTCAGGAGGAGTCCCAGGGACACCCCGAGCCCAAAGAACAGCATGCTGTGCTTGGTCTCCAGCCCGACGCCCGCGATCACGCCGAAGAGCAGCCAGAGCCGGGGGTTCCCGCCCTTGACGATCAGGATCACGACCCAGGCGCCCAGGGTCCAGAGCAGCACCTCGAAGGCGTTCATCGACAGATAATGGAAGGTGCCGAGAAAGCCGGGCGCGATGAGGACGCAGAGGGCGGCCAGTCCTTGCGCAAACCTACCGCCGCCCAGCTCGTGGGCGAGCACGCCCGCCAGGTAGACCACGGCGGCCCCGGTGACGGCGGGGAGGAGCCGGATCGAAAACAGGCAGTCGCCAAACAGCGCCCGCGAGAGCCAGGCGATGAGCGCCACCATCGGCGGCTGATCCACGTAGCCGAATGCCAGGTGGCGGCTGCACGCCACGTAGTAGAACTCGTCGCGGAACCAGCCGTAGGCGCCGATGGTTGCGAGCTGCAAGAGCAGCGCGGCGACGGCGAGCCCGCCGAGGACCATGGAGTCAGGGTGCGCCGCCAGGTCGCCGCCGGAAGCCGGGCCCGGCGCGACGACGCCCTGCCCCGCGGAGCCTGCCGGGAGCCCTCCGGGCGCCAAGCCGTTCTGCCCCATGGCGGTCGTTCCCTCCTGTCGCGAAGGCGACTCTTGCTTGCTTGTCTACGCAGGCCGGCAGGCCGAGTTGCGCGGCAGGAGGAGACGCCCTCCGCCCCTCTCGCGGCAGCCTTTGGTCTTAGCCGTCTGGCCCGGCACCGGACTACCGCGTGGTTTACGCCCCTGGGTCTTCCGCGCTAGACTGGGAATATGGCCGGCGGATCTAAGACGAAAGTCGTCGGTGCGCGAGAGGCAGGGGGCGGTGGAGGCTGAGATGAGAGACCAGACGCCTGGAGTGCGTGGGCGCGGGGCGGCGGAGAACCCGACCAACCGCTTCGAGCGCATCGCCGTCGAGATGGAGGTCGAAGGGCCCGAGCGGGTCGAGACCGAGTACCTGCGCGATGCCTCCCGCTCGGTCATCACCCACAACGACAGCCCGGACGTCGGTTTCTCCTCGTCGCTCAACCCCTACCGGGGTTGCGAGCACGGCTGCATCTATTGCTACGCCCGTCCAACTCACGAGTACGTCGGCTTCTCGGCGGGGCTGGATTTCGAGAGCCGGATCCTGGTCAAGGAGGACGCCGCCGCGCTGCTGCGGCGCGAGCTCTCCTCGCCGCGCTGGCAGCCGGAAGTGCTGGCGATGAGCGGGGTGACCGATCCGTATCAGCCGGTCGAGCGCAAGCTGGAGATCACCCGCCGCTGCCTCGAGGTGCTCGCGGAGCTCCGCAACCCGGTGGGGGTGATCACCAAGAGCGAACTGGTGACGCGCGACATCGACCTGCTGGCGGAGCTGGCCGGACACCAGGCGGCGGCGGTGTCCCTCTCCATCACCACTCTCGATCCCGAGCTGGCGCGGCGCATGGAGCCCCGGGCCTCCCATCCGCGAGACCGGCTCAAGGCGATCGAGCGCCTGGCCGCCGCCGGCATTCCCACCAGCGTGATGGTCGCGCCGATCGTACCCGCGCTCACCGACCACGAGATGCCACGCATCCTCGAGGCCGCCGCGGCGGCGGGAGCGTGCGGCGCAGGTTACACCGTGATGCGCCTGCCCGGGGCGGTGGCCGGGTTGTTCGAGGCCTGGCTCGGCAGGCATTTCCCGGAGCGCAAGGAGAAGATCCTCAACCGCGTGCGCGAGCTGCGGGGTGGCAGGCTCAACGATCCGCGCTTCGGCAGCCGGATGCGCGGCGAGGGTGTCTTCGCCGCGCAGATCAAGACCCTCTTCGAGACCGCGCGGCGGCGCTACGGCCTCGACCAGAAACGCCTCGAGCTGTCGACCGCCGCCTTCCGCCGCCCCGCCGCCGCCAGCGACGGACCCCGCCAGCTCGGCCTGTTCGGCGGTTGAAACCCGGTCAGAGCCGGACCTGCCCGACCAGCCGGACGACACGGGCCGGTAGCAGATAGAATTGGTTCTGGCCGAACTCGCTCGCCGCCACGGCGGGCCGGGTGTTGTTGAGGTTCCAGCCGTCGAGGCGCACCTCCCACCGCGGGAAGCGGTAGCCGACGCCGGCGGCCCAGGTGGTATAGGAGGGCGCGCGGGCTTCATTCTCGCGATCCAGGAATCGATTGCCGACGCAGCTGGCGGTCACCCAGGCGGTCGGGCCGCGGCTCGGGCGGTAGAGCAGGCCGGCGCTGCCGAGGTTGCGGGCCGACAGCGGCAGGCGGTTGCCGGAGACCTGGACGTTGTCGCCCGCGGCCGTCACGTCGATGAAGTCGCGGAAACGAGCGTCGTGATAACTGTACACCCCCTGTAGGGTGAGATCGGGCCGAAGGCGATATTCGAGCTCGATCTCGGCTCCCTTGAAGCGCTCCTTGCCGGCGTTGGTCAGCACGGGCACCCCCTCGGCGTTGAGCTGCGGGACGACCAGGTTGGCGAAATTCATCTGGAAGACGCTGAGCTCCCAGTCGAAGCCGCCGCGCTGGCGTCCCTTGAGCCCCGCCTCATAGCTTTGCGCCGTCTCGGGCTTGAGAACCACGCCGTTGACGTCAGGCCCGAAGTCGAGCGCCGCGGGCTTGAAGGTGTTGCGGTAGTCGGCAAAGGCCCAGATCCCTTCCGCACCCTCCTGCTGCCAGACCAGGTAGCTCGCGCCCACCGCGCCGCTCGCGCGCGTCACCGTGCGGCGGTCGCTCCCCGGTCCCACCGCCACGTCTTTGGCCGCCAGGCTGGCCGCCGTGCTGGCGGCGGGAAAGCTGACGGCGGTGGTGTCGAGCGCTTCGCGGGTATGGTTCAGCCGGGCGCCGGCCTGGAGGCGCAGGCGCGGCGCGGGCGTCCACTCGGCCTGCGCGTAGAGGCCCGAGAAATTGCGCGTGTCGCGAAGGTCGGTGGCGCCGAACGGCCGGAAGCTATTGATGTTGGGCGGATTGGAGCCGTCGACGTTCTGGAAGTAGTCCCAGTCCTCCGAGGCGTTGTGGGCCTTGCCATAGAGGTGATCGACGCCGGCAATCAGCCGGACGGCGCGGCCGAGAGCGAACGCCAGGTGACTGTCGAGATAGAGGTCGGTGGTGGCCAGGCGCTGGCGGATGCCATGGTCGTCGGGATCGGTGCCGACAAAGTTCTCGAGGAACCCGCGCCCGACCTGGCGCGCCAGGTGCGTGAGCGCCAGAGTCGTGGACCAGGCTGCGGAGCCGAGCTTGGCGTCGTAGCCCGTGGTGAGATGGAAGCGGTCGTCGTCGATGCGCGCCCCGCGCGGGTTCTGGTTGCTGTCGATCGGCACCAGCGGAGTCAGCCGGGCGCCGTCGCGCGGGATCGGGCTCGCCGGGCTCTGGCGCACCACCGTGGCGTTGAAATCCAGGCGGAAAGCGCCGGCGGCGGTGGGCAGGACGCCGCGGTAGAGCAGGTTGCCGCGCCCGAAGTCGGCGCGGTCGTCGCGGAAACCCTGACGCTCGCCGTGGACGCTGAGGGATTGCCGGTATCCGCCGAGAGCGGGCAGCGGGGTCGCCGCCGCCAGGTCGCCGCTGCCATAACTGCCGGCCGAGGCGCGCACGGTGGCGCCGGCCGTCCCCGCCTGGCGGTGGATCACCTGGATGACGCCGACGAAAGAGGTGGCCCCGAACATCACCGGGGCCGAGCCGCGCAGCACCTCGATGCGGTCGACGTCGGTCAGGTCGAGGGCGGGCAGGGCCGGGTTGAAGGCCCCGCCCCAGGGCACGCCGTCGACGACAAGCAGGAAGGCGTCGAACTCGCGCAGGCCCCAGAGCTCCGGGATCGAGCTCGCCGGCCCGTTGTCGCCCCCCGGAGCGACGGCCACTCCGGCCACGGTGGCGAGCGCGCTCGCCAGGTCGGTGGCGCCGCGCGCCTGTAGTTCCTCTCCGCTGACCACGGTGATCGAAGCCGGCACAGGTTCGACGTCTTCGGGCACGCGGGTAACCGTCACCTCGATCTTCTCGGCAACCGCGGGCAGGCCGCCCTGGTCCCCGGTCTGCGGCGCGGGCCCCTCGCCCGGCGCTGTGACCTGCCCCGGCCGCGCAGGATTGGGCTCCTGGGCGTGCGCGCGGCCGGAGGCCGGCAGGAACAGGGCAAAGGCAAGGGCAAGGGCTAAGACCACATCGCAGCGCTGTTTCATGTTTCGGGGCCGCGGGCGGCGGCGGGACACGGAACGCACCGCGCCACGGGAACGGTGAGAGTGAGGGCGGGCTGGGTAAAGCATCGGGAAACCTCCTCGTCAGCCGAATGGCGAAAACGCCGGTCAGGCGGCGCTCGATCGTCTTGCGCTCTCCGGCGCGCGCCGCGCATCAGGGCGCGGCGGCGGGCGTGGCGCCGAGGGTCCAGGGCAATGCCCCGCGTCGTCCAGCCCCGCTCGGACGCCGGGGTGGATGAGCCCGCGGAGGCCCTGGCGCGAATGTCTCGGTCGATTGATTCGGGAGGAGGGTTATTCGTTGAGGCGGTGAGTCAGCAACAGTGGCTCGATCGGCCGCGGTGACGCGGCCTTCCTGTCCGCAGACGGCGCCCGCCTGGCCGGCGCTGTTCCGACCACCTGCCGGCGCGGCGGCGCGAGCGAGGAGCTGGCCGCCTCGGTCACAGCCAGCGAGGCGAGGCGACAGAAGACTGGGATCCCGAGCTCGGAGATGCCTGGAGCGGCGTACACGACCTGGCGCAGAGCCGCGCCCTGGCGCGTCCCTTCGACCCAGCTGGCGACTCCGGCTTCGCCGGGCAGCGGCGCTTCGCCGGGCGCAAGAGCGCGCGCGGGAGCGATGAGATCGCCGCGCTCGCCGCCGTGGGCCACGACGATGCGGAAGCGCCGGTCAATCCGCCAGGCATGCTCGCGCCGCTCGTCGCCGAAGCGCAGGAGGATACGTGCGTCGGCGCTTGGCGTCGGCGGCACGGACCACACGAAGCTATGCAGGGTGCGGCTGAGGTGAGGGGTGAGCCGGATGGTGTAGTGGCTGCCGCCGTCGAGCGAGAGGAACGCTTCCCACTCTTCGACCGGCCCCAGGTGATCGAGCACCTCGAGCGGCTCCCAGGCGATCGCCGCCGGCGCGCCGCCCACCAGGACCTCCTCGGCCGCCGGCGCAACCAGCCGCACCGGCGCCTCGATGGCCGGGACGACCGCCGGCCCGCCGGCGGCTCCGGCCGGCGCGGCTAAGGCGGGCAGCACCCCAGCCTGGACCAGCCAGGCCACTCCAGCGAGGCACTTCGCGGCGGTGCGCATGCGCTTGCCTACGATAACGGGAACGGCCGCGCCCCGGCAAGGGGAAGTGGCCCGTTCCGCGCGCCAGTTGTGTGCTCTTGCTTTACTTGATCCTGACATGAACGCGCCTTTGGGGTGGAGACTTGTGGCGCTGCTCCTACCCCGCCCGCCGCATCTCTTGCTGGGCTTCGGCGAGGGCGGATTTCAGGGCGTCGCGGTCGGGGGGGGCAAGGGAGTGGCCGCCGAAGCTCTCGCGCAGGTAGAAGTCGATGACGCGGCCGGTGGCGTGGGCGGCGGTGGGGAATCGGGTGGTGGCCTGGTGGCGCACGGCGAGGGGCGGGGCGGAGGATGGGAGGGGCATGCCGGCGCGGCCGAGCTCGCGGCGGATACGCTGGTAGGCCTTGGTCGCGGTCAGCGGCGGGCGCAGGCGCCAGGCGAGCAGGCCGGCGGCAACGGCCAGCAGCAGGCAGCCGGCGAGGACCCACCACAGCGCCTGGCGGCTGGCGTCCGAGAGCCCTACCGCCACGGCGGTGCCGGCGGAAGGCGCCGCGCCGGCGGGGGCGGCGGGGCCGCTCTCCGGGTGGCGCCGGAAGAGGGAGGCGAACCTGTCCCACAGGCCGCGCACCTCGCTGAAGACCTGGAGCTGGTCGTAGATGCCGTAGGTCAGCACGTAGCGGTCCCAGCGGAAAACCACGTAGTCCCATGCCTGGCTCGCCAGCAACGGCAGGCCCTCATGGCTCGGCAGCGGCCGGCCGGCCGGCGGCGTCGGGTCGAAGATGCGCCAGCCCTTGCCTTGCCCCATGTAGGCTTCAACCCAGGCGTGGGCGTTGCCGTTGCGCACGATGTAGTAGCCCTCGAAGGGGTTGTACTCGGCGCCGAGAAAGCCAGTCACCAGGCGCGCCGGGATGCCATCCGAGCGCAGCATGAGCACCATCGCCGAGGAGAAATACTCGCACTGGCCGCTGTGGTAACGGAACAGGAAGTCCTCGATCGGGTTGTCCGTTGCCCGGCCGGCGAAATCGAGCGTGTAGCCGTAGCTGTCGCTCAGGTGGGTCTCCAGACGCCGAGCGCGCTCGGCCGGCGTCCCCTCGCCCGCGACCCGCGCCGCGAGCTTGGCGATACGCGGCGTCACCCCGGAGAGGTCGAGCGTCGGGTCGGGCGCGGGACCGGGGACCAGGCCGAGCAGGACGGGGCCGCCGCCGACCGCGACCCGGTAGTCGCGGGTCTCGAGCGGCACGACCGGGAACGAGACGGCGCCGCCCTCGTCGGTCTCCAGGGTCGGCGAGTGCGGCTCGACGGTCCGTGCCTCGACCGGCAGCGGCAGGCTGCGGCTGTGCAGCGGCAGCAGCCATATCTTCAGCCAGTGGACCGCGCCCGGCGTCCGCGGCGCCAGCTCGAAGCGGACTCCCTGTTCATGGCTCATCAGGGCGCGGGCCGGTGAGCGGCGCCAGCTCGTGCCCTGGTAGAGATCGTAGGTGGCCGCCTTGAGGCGCAGGTCGGCGACGTCGACCTCTTGGTCCTCGTCCTGCACCCGCAAGGCGACCGTGTTGTTGGCACGGATCTGGCCGATCGAGTTGAGCGTGACCGCATCGGAGAAGCCCGCGGCCTCGAGCACGGCGCCGCTGCCGCCACCGCGCCCCACGATATAGGGACTGCTCAGCCGCGGCAGCGCCACGAACAGCGGCACTGCCAGGGCCATCGTACAGAGGATGGCCGCGGTCAGCAGGCCGCGCAGCGGGACCTGCGGCGCCTGCGCCTCGTGCGCGAAGTCGGCGAGCACGTGGAAGAAGGCGAAACGCGCCAGCAAGACCACCGAGAGCGCCAGGAAGGTGACGAGGTAGAGCACGATCGAGGGGTGGACGCTGGTGCCCATCGCCGCCAGGAAAAGGAAGAAGATGCCAATCACGGCCTGCCACTTGTCACGCTCTCGCACCATGGCGAAGAGCTTGGCGAGGAGCACGAAGAGGCAGAGGTGAATCACCGGTTGCACCACGTGCCCCCGATGCCAGGCCACCAGGTCGAGCAGGAAGATCGGCAGATAGACGAGGCCCAGCACGTTGAGCGCCCACGCGGGCAGCCAGCGCGGCGGGTCGCGGCGGGCGCGGACCAGGAACCAGGCGACGGCGGCGAGGTAAGGCGCCACCACTCCCCAACCCACCACCTCGTTGAACGGCAGCGGGATGGGCGCGACGAAGGCCAGGAACCCGACCAGCAGGCGCTTCTGGCGGCCGAAGGTCATAGCGCGATCACCTCGACCTGCTGGCGCGCCGGCGAGCCGTCGGCGGAGTCCATGCGGATACGCAGCTGTGCCGCCCGCGCGTCGGTCGACAGCAGCGGATCGTTGCGCAGCGGCAGGGAGCCGATCAGGGCGAGGGCTTCGAGGATGGCCACCCGCTGGCGCGGTCCGCCGCCGAAGCCGACCACGCGGTCGCGGGTCACCAGCTCGACCTCGAAGCCGCGGGCCAGGTGGTGGAGAGCGGCGGTCGCGGCCTCGCTGACCAGCCGCTCGAACCGGCCGCGCAGCGTATCGTCGGCGAGCTCCCCAACGGCGTTGTCGAAGATGATCGACAGGCGCCGGCTCTGCTCGGCCTCGCGCTCCATGTAGACGATGCCGCCGGTCCTCGCGGTCTGCTTCCAGTGGATGCTGCGCGGGTCGTCACCCTGCCGGAAGCCGCGCAGAGCAAAGAGACCGTGGCCCCAGCCGGCGCGCCGGCTCGGCCTCTCGCCCAGGTGCTCGAGCTCTTCGGGCCGCTCGCTGCCGGCGGCGAACACTTCGGGGAAGACCAGCACGTCCAGATCGGTGCGATAGCGCACCCCTTTGCGGAAGAAGCCGAAGGGGAAGAGGCTCGACACCCGGGCGAAGGCGAAGCGGTAGGGGCCGCGCGCCGCGACGATGGCGTCGAGCCGCCCGGCGCTGCGGCCCCGGCGCGGCAGGTAGGGAATCAGGCGCGGCTGCCCGTCGCGGGAGAGCCTGAGCAGCAAGAACCAGCGCGGCAGCAGGCGCGCGCAGCTGCGCACGGTGAAGTCCATGGTGAAGGGCCGGTTGGCGAAGACCTCGGACGGGGGCTCGAGCTCGACGGTCAGCCCGCGCACGTTCTGGCGCGACAGCAGCCCCGAGAGGACGAGAAGGGCGAACATGACCGCGAGCACGGTGTAGAGCGCGTTGTTGCCGGTATTGGTGGCGGCGACGGCCACCAACACGCAGAGCAGCACGAACCACAATCCCACGGTGGTGATGCGGATCTCGTCGGTGGCGGCGCGGGGCCTCCTCGCCGTCGAGACGGGATGGCCCGGCGCGGCGGCCGGAGCTGGCGATGAGCTTGGCCGGAGCGGCAAGGTCCCCTCAGAGCGGAACGGAGATCGTGGCGACGATACGCTCGATCGCCCGGCGCGTGTTGCCGAGGTCGTTGCCGCCCCGTCTCAGGACGACCCGATGGGCGAGCACGGCGGGGGCGAGGCGCTGAACGTCGTCGGGGACCGCGTAAGCACGCCCTTCGCAGAGGGCGAGCGCCTGCACGGCGCGAAACAGGTTCTGGGCGCCGCGGGTCGAAACTCCGAGCAGGAAGTCGCCGCCGCGCCGGGTGGCCTCGGCGATGGCCAGCAGGTAATCGGCGAGCTTGTCGGCGACGCGGATGGCTTGCACCTGGGCCTGCAGATCGACCAGCTCTTGCCGCGAGACGACGGGCCGCAGGTGCTCGAGAATCTCGTCGACGCCTCCCGAGAGCAGCAGGTCGCGCTCGTCGACGCGCGGCGGGTAGCCGAGAGACAAGGACATCAGGAAGCGGTCGAGCTGGGACTCGGGCAAAGGGAAAGTGCCCTGGTACTCGAGCGGGTTCTGGGTGGCGAGGACGACGAAGGGCTCGGGCAGCAGGTAGCGCCGGCGCTCGACCGAGACCCGGCGCTCGCCCATCGCCTCGAGCAGGGCCGACTGGGTCTTCGGGGTGGCGCGATTGATCTCGTCGGCCAGGACCACGTTGGCGAAGAGAGGGCCGGGCATGAACTCGAAAGCCTGGCTCTTCTGATTGAAGATCGAGACGCCGATGATGTCGGAAGGCAGCAGGTCGCTGGTGAACTGGATGCGCTGAAAAGAGATGCCGAGCGAGCGGGCCAGTCCCTGCGCCAAGGTGGTCTTGCCGACGCCGGGGACGTCTTCGATGAGGACGTGGCCGCGGGCGAGCAGGCACACGGTGGCCAGGCGGATGACCTCGCGTTTGCCGCGGATCACCTGCGCAACGTTGTCCTCGAGCCGGCGGATCGGCTCCGCGGCGCGGGACGCATCGGCCTCTTCGAGCAGGATCGGCTGCATCCAGTGTCTTTCTAGCCTCCACCAGGGAATTTCGTTCTAGCTGCGGAGTCTAGCTCCGGTCGGGGGAGGCAGGAAGCCCGCCGCACCGGCCCCGCGAAAGCAGGCGATTATAACGAACTTCCGGGCGGGGCCTCGGAGCCGGGCAGTTGGGCGATTGACCGGGGATTTGGCGTCTTCTATGATGAAGGGGCGCCGATCGGCGATGAGCCGTCCCCCCGCCACAGACGCAGGACCACAGCAGGCCCATCGAGCTCCGGCCCCCCGGCACAGGTCCGACGGCGGGCGGTCGGCTAATGAAGGGCACAAGGAGCGAGCCGCATGGCAGACAACAAACCGGAACGACTGAAGGCCGTCGACTCGGCCCTGTCCCAGATCGAGAGGCAGTTCGGCAAGGGCTCGATCATGCGCTTGGGTCAGCGCGAGACCTTCGCCGTCGAGGCCATCTCGACCGGGTCGATCGCCGTCGACCATGCCATCGGCATCGGCGGCCTGCCCTGCGGCCGCGTGGTCGAGATCTTCGGCCCCGAGTCGTCGGGCAAGACGACGCTCGCCCTGTCGGTGGTGGGTCAATCGCAGCGGCGGGGCGGCATCGCCGCCTTCATCGACGCCGAGCACGCCCTCGACGCCGAGTACGCCAGGAAGCTGGGGGTCGACATCGACAACCTCCTGGTGTCGCAGCCCGACAGCGGCGAGCAGGCCTTGGAGATCGCCGAGATGCTGGTGCGCAGCAACGCCGTGGACGTGGTGGTGATCGATTCGGTCGCCGCCCTGGTGCCCAAGGCCGAGCTGGAAGGCGAGATGGGCGACTCGCACGTCGGTCTGCAAGCGCGCCTCATGTCGCAGGCACTGCGCAAGCTCACCGCGATCGTCGCCAAGTCGAGGACCTGCCTGATCTTCATCAACCAGATCCGCGAGAAGATCGGGGTCATGTTCGGCAACCCCGAAACCACCACCGGCGGCCGCGCCCTCAAGTTCTATGCCTCGGTGCGCCTCGACATCCGGCGTATCGCATCTCTCAAGGACGGCGAAGTGGTGACTGGCGCGCGCGCCAAGGTCAAGGTGGTCAAGAACAAGGTGGCGGCCCCATTCCGCCAGGCCGAGTTCGACATCGACTACGGCGAGGGGATCTCGAGGAGCGGCGAGCTCGTCGACCTGGGCGTCGACCACAAGCTGGTGGCCAAGAGCGGCGCCTGGTACAACTATGGCGACCTGCGCCTCGGCCAGGGACGGGAGAACGCCAAGCAGTTCATCCGCGACAACCCGGATCTCGCCGCGGAGCTCGAGATCAAGCTGCGCGAGAAGCTGGGCATCCCCGGCCCGGTGCCCGTCGGCGGCCATCCCGCCGCCGCGGCACCAGCGGCCCGCGACGCCGCGCGCGGCGCCGGCGGCCAGTAAGCGCGGCCGCACACCGGAGCCGTCAGTTGCCGCCGAAGAGCAGCCGCCGGCCGTGCAACGGCTGGATGGGGCGGGCGTTCATCGTGTACCAGCCGTGGAACTCGGCGAGCTGCTCCTCCGAGATCTCGATCGGCGCGCGCAAGACGTGCCACCGGAATCCCTCGCTGCACGGCGGCGTGGTCAGCGAGCCGGCGTAGCGGAAGTAGCGGCGGTCGATGGGCAGCAGATGCGCCGGGTTCAGCGATGCCGGTGGCCGGACCGACGGCGGCACCCGGTCCCAGATCTCCTGAATCGCTGGATGCCTCTGGCCGCTCCTGGCCTTGACGAAGACGCCGGCAACCGCGCCCTCGCCAACCTCGTTCTCGTGCACGAAGTGGATCTCCATGTCGAAGAGGTCGCCCTCGAGACGGTGCTCGCTCGGGGTGTGGAAGTGATACTGGACGAGGGAGTAGCGCTCGCTCCCGAAGATCAGGCAGTTGCCTTCGCCGACATTGACTCGGATGCCATGACCGGTATCGACGACCTCGAGGGGAGTTTCGCGGTACGAGAACTCGAGCGTCGGCAGCGTCCGCATCTCCGGCCGGCTGAGGTCGATAGGCGACTGGGCCTCGCCGCTCTTGCACACGCAGTACTCCGGGCAAAGCTCTCCCCAGTGCCGCGGGCCGGTCGGACCCTCGTAGCTCCATTCGCACGGGTCCGGCGCGGCTGCCGGCGCGTCATGGCCGGGGCTCCTGGTCATCTGGCAACCTCCCCGGCTACTCGCGGCGCATCCAGCGTGCAGCTTCCCAACCCAGGTGGCCGTGCGCGTTGAACAGCCGGATGACCGGCGACTCTCCCCAGTCGACGACCGAGAGGGTGCCGGGATCGAGAAACATGCGGCGGGCCGCCGCCAAGGGAACGGCGAGGGCGCTGCAGAGCAGGGCCTTGATCGGCCCGACGTGGCTCACCAGCACCACCCACTCGCCGCGGTGCAGCTCCGCCAGCTCGCCGACAGCCGCCATCACCCGCTCGCGCACGCTCGCCAGCGACTCGCCACCGGGCGGGGCGGCGCCGGGGTCGGCCTCCCAGCGCAGCAGCCGCTCGCGTTCGCCGGCGCCGCGTTCCAACACTTCGCCGCGCGTCAGGCCCTCCCAGTCGCCGAAGCGCTGCTCACGCAGGCGGGGCTCGGGGCGCGGCGGCAGGCCGAGCTCCGCGGCGATGCGCCTCGCCGTCTCCTCGGCACGGCGCAGGGGGCTGGCGTAGACCGCCGCGAATGGCAAGCCGGCGAGAGCGGCGGCCAGGCAGTCCGCCTGGCGCTCGCCGGCTGGGGCGAGGGGCTCGTCACGGGTGCCGACATACCTCAGCTCACGGTTGGAGGCGGTTTCGCCATGGCGGACGAGGAAGAGACGGAGGCAGGAAGCGGACATCGCTCGCTCGAGAGAGACTACCGCGATCCGGCGCCGGAGTGACAACTTCTCGGCAGACTCCGGAATCCCGCGCGGCGCAAGCGCTCGATGGTAGCCTGTACCGGCCCGGGCCAACCCGGCGGGGAGGGAAGCCATGTCAAGCGCGTCCGAGCTCGCCGATCTTCGGTTGTATCGCCGCGCCGTCGACTACCTTGCCGCGGCCCAGATCTACCTGCAGGCCAACCCGCTGCTCGCCGAGCCGCTGCGCCCCGAGCACATCAAGAGCCGGCTCCTCGGCCACTGGGGGACGGTGCCCGGCATCAACCTGATCTATGCCCATCTCAACCGCCTGATCCGCCGGCGCGACCTCAACATCCTGCTGGTCACGGGACCCGGCCATGGCGCGCCCGCCAACCTCGCCAATCTCTACCTGGAGGGATCGCTCGCCGAGCGGTACCCCGAGCTGACGCTCGACATCCACGGACTGACCAGGCTGGTGAGGACCTTCTCGTGGCCGGGCGGCTTCCCCAGCCACCTCACCCCGGCGACCCCGGGGGTGATCCATGAGGGCGGCGAGCTCGGCTATGCGCTGTCCACCGCCTTCGGGGCCGCGCTCGACAACCCGGGGCTCCTGGTCGCCTGCATCGTCGGCGACGGCGAGGCCGAGACCGGCCCCACCGCCACCGCCTGGCACGGCATCAAGTACCTCGACCCGGCGACCTGCGGCGCGGTGCTGCCGATCCTGCACTGCAACGGCTACAAGATCTCCTCGCCGACAATCTTCGGCACCATGGAGGACGGCGAGCTCGAGCGCCTCTTCAGCGGCTACGGATGGCAGGTCAAGGTGGTGAGGGACGAGGACTTCGGCCAGGCAATGATCGATGCCTTCGACTGGGCCGCCGACCAGATCGCCTTGTATCAGGAGCAGGCCGCCGGGGAGGCGTTCCTCAGAACCGCGCGGCCGGCCTGGCCGATGCTGATCCTGCGCTCGCCCAAGGGGATGGGCTGCCCGGCGACGTGGCAGGGCAAGCCGCTCGCCGGCACCTGGCGGGCGCACCAGGTGCCGATCACCGGGCCGAAGACGGACCCCGAGGCGCTCGCCGCCGTCGAAGCCTGGCTGCGCTCCTACCGGCCGGAGGAGCTGTTCGACGCCGAGGGGCGGCCGGTCCCTGCCATCCTGGCGCAGTGCCCGGCCGGCAACCGGCGCATGGGGATGAACCCGCACGCCGACGGTTCGGCGCGCTACCGCGAGCTCGACGTGCCGCCGCTCGCGGACTACTGCGTAGAGATGACCTCCCCCGGCCAGGCGCGGGCCAGCGCCCTCGAGACGGTCGGCAGCTACCTGCGCGACGTCTTCCGCCGCACGGAGGCGACGCGCAACTTTCGCCTGGTCTGCCCAGACGAGGCCAACTCCAACAAGCTGGAAGCGATCTTCGCCGCGACCCGCCGCGAGTACGAGTGGCCGCTCGCCGGCGTGGACGAGGACATCGGCCCCGGCGGGAGGGTGCTCGAGATGCTCTCCGAGCACATGTGCCAGGGCTGGCTCGAAGGCTACCTGCTGACCGGCCGGCACGGCATCTTCCCGTGCTACGAGGCGTTCATCGCCATCGTCGACGGCATGGTCAACCAGTACGCCAAGTTCCTCAAGCAGAGCCGCGAGGTTCCCTGGCGGCGTCCGGTGCCGTCGCTCAACTACCTGTTGACCAGCGACGGCTGGCGCCAGGACCACAACGGCTATTCGCACCAGGGGCCGGGATTCATCAATTCGTTGCTCAACAAGAAGGGCTCGGTGATGCGCATCTACCTGCCGCCCGATGCCAACACGCTGCTGGCAACCGTCGACCACTGCCTGCGCAGCCACGACTACATCAACTTGATCATCGCGACCAAGAACGAGATGCCGCAGTGGCTGTCGCCCGCCGAGGCGCTCGCGCACGCGCGCGCCGGGGCCTCGCGGTGGAGCTGGGCGAGCACGGACGGGGGCGAGGAGCCCGACGTGGTCCTGGCGGCGTGCGGAAATACGCCCACCCTGGAGACGCTCGCCGCGGCCTGGCTGCTGCGCCGCGACGTGCCGAGCCTGCGGGTGCGCGTGGTCAACGTCACCGACCTGCTGGTGCTCGACACGCCGCGCGAGCATCCGCACGGCATGGGGGACGACGCCTTCGCCGCGCTCTTCCCGCGCGACCGCGAGGTGATTTTTACCTTTCACGGCTACCCTTCGGCGGTCCGCCAGCTTCTCTTCTCGCGCCCGCAGCCGCATCGCTTCCACGTCTTCGGCTACCGCGAGGAGGGGACGACGACGACGCCTTTCGACATGACGGTGAGGAACGGCATCAGCCGCTTCCAGCTCGCGATCGAGACATTGCGCCGCGCCCCGCGGGTCGCCTCGCTGGCGAGCGATGCGATCGACGCCTACGAGCGCTCCTTGCGCGAGCACCGGACCTACATCGAGACCCACGGCGACGACCCGGAGTCGATCTCGGGCTGGCGCTGGTCGCCGTGAAGCGCCTCCTCGTCCTCAATACCGGCTCGAGCTCGCTCAAGTGGTCAGTGCTGGAAAGAGCGGGCGAGCGCAGCCTCGCGGCGGGCACCGTCGCCTGGGACAGCCTCGATCCGCGGCGCCGCGCCGAGCAGATTGCGGAGGCGCTGCGCGCCGCCCTGCCCGCGGCGGAGAGCCGGAACGGCGCGGGCAACGAGGGCGGGGGCGCCGATGGCGCCGCGCACCGCGTCGTCCACGGCGGAGCGGCCTTCCGCGGCGCGGTGCGCATCGACGCGGAGGTGCGCGAGCGGCTGGCGCGGCTCGTCGAGATCGACCCGCTGCACACCCCGGCGGCGCTCGCCGGCATCGACGCGGTCAGCGCGGCTTTCCCGGCGCTGCCGCAGTTTGCGGCCTTCGACACCTCCTTTCACGCCACGCTGCCGGAGGCGGCGGCGCGCTATGCGCTGCCCTGGGAGTGGAGCGAGCGCTGGGGGCTGCGCCGCTATGGCTTTCATGGCCTGTCGGTCGCCTACGCGAGCCGGCGCGCGCGCGAGCTGCTGGGCGGCGCGCCGGCCCGGCTGGTCGTCTGCCACCTGGGGAGCGGCTGCTCGGCGAGCGCGGTCGCCGGCGGACGCTCGCTCGACACCAGCATGGGCTTCACGCCGCTCGAAGGGGTGATGATGGCGAGCCGCTCGGGGTCGGTCGATCCCGGGCTGCTGCTCCACCTGCTCGCCCGCTGCGGGCTGGGCGTGGAGGAGCTCGCCGGCGGACTCAACGAGCGCGCCGGGCTGCTCGGCGTGTCGGGAATCTCGGCGGACCTGCGCGAGGTGCTGGCTGCCGCCGGCGCGGGATCGGCTCGTGCCGCGACCGCCTACGCCATGTTCACGCACAGCGTGCTGCGCACCACCGGCGCGATGATCGCGGTCCTCGGCGGCCTGGACGCCCTGGTGTTCACCGGCGGCATCGGCGAGCACAGCGCAAGGCTGCGCGCCGACGTCGCCGCGCGGCTCGGCTTTGCCGGCCTCGAGCTCGACCCGCGCGCCAACGAGCAAGCGTCGGGCGACGTCGAGGTGAGCAACCGGCGCTCGACGGTACGCGTGCTGACCATCACGGCGCGCGAAGACCTCGCCGTCCTTGCCGAGGTCGCCAAGCTGCTCGACGAGAGCGGCGTTTAGACGGAGGGCGCGGATGGCCGTGATCGATTTTCACAACCATTACTATCCGCCGCGGTATCTCGACGCGCTGCGCGGCGGCACGAGCAGAGTGCGGGTCACCGAAGACGCCGCGGGCAATCCGCTGCTGCACTATCCCGGCGACTACAACGTTGCCGTGCGCGGCCACCGCGACGCCGGCTACCGCGCCGCCGCTCTGGCCGAGCACGGCGTCGACATGCAGGTCTTGACGCTGACCACTCCCGGCACGCACGTGGAGTCGCCGCGGGTAGCGGCCCGGCTGGCGAGCCTGGTCAACGATGATCTGGCGGCGCTGGCCCGCGACAAGCAGGACCGCTTCACGGCCCTCGCCACGCTGCCGCTCAACGATCCCGCCGCGGCCGTGCGTGAGCTCGAACGCGCGCACACGCAGCTCGGCCTGCGCGGCGCCATGCTGTTCAGCAACGTCAACGGCGTGGCTCTCGCGGATGCGCGCTACTGGCCCATGTACGAGATGGCGGACTCTTTCGGCGCGGCGCTGCACATCCATCCCACCACCCCGCAGGGCGTCGAGGCCATGACGGAGTATTGGCTGATGCCGCTGGTGGGATTCCTCTTCGACACGACGCTCGCCGCGGCAAAGCTCGTCTTCAGCGGGGTCGTGGAGAAGTTTCCCCGCATCCGCTGGGTGCTCAGCCACCTCGGCGGCGCCATCCCCTTTGTCGCCGAGCGGCTCGACCGCGGCTTTCACGCCTTCCGTGAATGCCGCGCCAATATCACGCGCCCGCCCAGCGAATACCTCAAGCAGTTCTTCTACGACACGGTGAACTTCGATCATGACGCCCTGGAGCTCGCCATCTCTTTTGCCGGCGCCAGCCAGATCCTCGCCGGCAGCGACTATCCGCACCAGATCGGCAGCCTCCAGGCGATGCTCGATTCGATCCGCGGGCTGCCCATCTCCGAGGAAGACCGCGCCGGCCTCCTGGGCGGCAACGCCGCGCGGCTCTTGCAGCTCGAGTCGAGCTCTGCTGCCAGGCCGTTTTAGCGACGTCCTCTTGGCGAGCCGCGTTCTGCGGTTACTTGAAGCAGGCGTTGGGTGGTTGCGCGACGGCGGAGCAGAGCGGCGCGCGGCCGGGCTGGAGCCCGGTCCAGGCCGCGAAGTCGAGCTGTTCTGAAAAGGGGAGGTCGTCGGGAACGGGATCGTCCGCCGACTCCGCGTCTTCTTCGGCGGCGGAGTGGGCAGGCGGCGTACCGCCGTGGACCAGGATCGTGCCGTCCGCCAGCCGCTCGACGGACCCCGGCGGGGACGAGGCCGCGCCGCCACGCGTCTCCTCCCCCGCCGCGAGTTGGAGACTGCCGCCGGGTTCGCGATACATGTCGAAGGGCTCCAGCTCCATCGCGCCGGGAGTGCCTGCCGGCGCCGCCTCTTGCCCGGCAGGCCAGGCGCCGTCCAGGCCCTGGAGGCCGACGCCGCCCGCCAAGGCGCCCGAGCCATCGGAGGCCAGGGAATCGCCGAAGACCCTGGCGTCGGCGGAGGTCCCGAAATCTCCCGGATCGATTGCGACACCATCCGGCGGCCCGCCGGCGCCCGGGTCGGCCGGTTGCGTGGCCTCGGCTTCCAGGTAGGTCCAGGTGGCGCCGCTGCCGAGATCGGCCACCAGTACGAAACCGGTGTCGGCGTCGGTCGTCAGCTCTTGCGCCGCGGCGTCCGCCGCCGCCCACTCGGCTTGCTCCTCGGGCTGGACCAGCGGGCCGATGGCGGCCCATTCGCCGAGCACGACGTCGCTGCGGATGAGGACGTTGAGGTATCCATCGAGAGTGGGCGGCGCCGCGGCGAGGCGCCCAAGCTCGGCGTCGAGGCGGGAGAGCTCGGCCAGCAGCCGCTGGTCCTGCCGCTCGCGGGCGCGCGCCGCGAGGGCCTGGAGCCGGGCCGCGAGCTGGCGCTGGGCCGCCTGCATCCTGGCGAGCTGCCGGGCCTCGGCGGCGCTGAGCGGCCGGCCGTCGCGACGCCGGACCTCCTCCTGGCCGT
Source organism: Thermoanaerobaculia bacterium (assembly GCA_035544895.1). Taxonomy (GTDB): domain Bacteria; phylum Acidobacteriota; class Thermoanaerobaculia; order Multivoradales; family UBA5704; genus JASLEW01. The sequence continues at coordinate 62,560 of DASZZM010000081.1, read as the reverse complement.
AGGCGGCGCGCAGCGTTCGGAATGAGCCGGAGAGGTCGGCGAAACCGCGGCTGATTTCGGGCTGGGCCGGCCCTCCCGGACCGCCACGGCGCCAGACTGTCTGCAGCTCGACCAGCGCCCTGCTCCCCTCGCCCATCGCCGCAAAAAAACGGGGATCGCGTACGGCGAGGGTGCTCTGCATGGCCGCCAGCGCGCTGCCGACCTTCACCAAGCGGTTGAGCAAGAGGCCGGCGGCGCCCACGCCGCCCTCGGGTCCAACTGGATCTGCCACCAGTGCATCCTCGGTCCGCGCGTAGGCGGCCCACGCGAAGTCAACCAGCCGCGCGGCACCGCCGATCCGCCGCGGCGCCGCGGAAACCGATGCCGCCGGCGCCCCGGGAAGGAGAAGCGCCGCGGCCGCCGGGTCGGTCTGGCCGGCAGACGCCACGGGCGCGTGGGGGCTGGCCGCCCCCGCCCGTGGCACGGGACCGCTTGCCGCCGGCGTGGGCAGGGGCCGGGAAGAGGCCGCAGCGACCGATGCCGAGCCCGGCACCAGCGCGAGCAGCAAGAAAACGGCACGGAGGCGAACGCCGCCTCTCTCGTCGGTCAAGCGCATCTCGATATGCCATTATAGCAAGCCCGCTGCCTGCCACAGCAGTCCCCGGCCACGGCGCACCGTTGGCGATCGAGCCGCAGTGAGTGTAAGCTTATTGCGAAACGCGAAAGGAGGGCGTGCGCCATGAAGAAGGAGTCGAAGAAGCTGGTGCTCAGCAAGGAGACCCTGTTGAGCCTGGAGGCGGGCCAGCTGCACAATGCCGCCGGCAACGGGACCTATACCTATTCGTTTCCCTGTTGTCCCCTGACCCGGCCACGGACCCGCTGCTGTTGACCTGCCGCGGTCTCGGACGGCAACTCGTCGCGAGGGGCCGGCCGGCGCTGCCGCCCGGGCCGGGCTCGATCCGCGCGGAGCCGAGTCAGTCGCCGCGCTCTTGCCAGGCGCCGGGCATTTGCCAACCGTCAGCTAGCCGCTCGAAGGTCATCATGCGGCCGCCTTCCCCCGTCGTCGTCATGACCGCGAGCGCGCGGCGGCCGCCGCGGTCGAGGACCAGCAGCTCGACGGTGAAGAGGCGCGGCAGGGAGACCTTGCGGCGCAGTTCCTCGGCTTCCTCGGCTGTCAGCACGATCAGCCGGAAAGACGGCGTCGAGCCGGCGAACCACGGACGCTCGCCGACCACGAAGACGGTCTTCTCGGCAGGCAGAGGCGACGGTACCAAGTTACAACAGGCGCCGGCCGGCGCCCGCGGCGGGCTTGCCACGGAGTGGGGCTGCGACGCCTTGGCGAAAATCCAGAAAAGGAGGAGCGCGGCGGCTCCGGACGAAGGCGGGGGCATCCCCGCCGAGGCGATCGTGGGAGTCGGGTCCACGCCGTCGGCCAGGCCGTCCCGGTCGCTGTCGGCGTCGTTCGGATCGGTGAGCAGGCGCTCCTCGGCAAGGTCGGTGAGACCGTCGCCGTCCGAGTCCTGCTCGAGGGTGGCGAGCGGGATGTCGAGATAGATCCCGCGGCGCGGCTTGCGCGGCGCCAGCTCGGCGGGTCCGTTCTCGACGGCGCAGGCACTGCCGAGCTCCTTCACCTCGACTTCAACTCGCAGATGGTCGCCGGCCAGCAGCGGCAGTGCCGACGCTTCGCGCACGGTGTAGGGCAGGTTGGCGCGCAGGCCGGTATAGAGCGGCGGCAGCCAGGTCTTGCCTGCCTCGTCGGAAAGCAGCACCCAGTAGCCGCCTTCCGAGCAGGCCGAGCTCTGGTCGTAAGCCTGCGACACCGCGACGACAGCCGTCCTGTCCGACCTGCCGGGAGTACCGCCAATCGCGCCCAGGCCGGGGCGGGACCCGGCCGATCCAATCAGACCGGCGGCCGACCCTCCAGGAGTGTCACCAATGGCGGGAGCGGCGACCTTCTGACGCTCGCTGCGCACGGCGCGGAAGCCTGGCGGCAGACGCAGCTGTGCGGCCGCCGCCATGGGGGGGACCGCCCGCCGCACCCCCCGCGCCGCGACGCCGCCGGCTCGAGGCTCGACGGGCGCGACTCCCTCGGGAAGCGGACGCTCGTCAAAGACCGCCCGCGGCTGGGCGCGCAGAAGGCGAGCGATGGCAGCCGCCGCGGGGTCCGGCCCCAGGGCGGCACGCATCCGCGCCCGGGCCGCCTGCGCGTCTTCCTGCGTCTCCCGGCGCAACCGAGCAAGTTCCGCCGCAACGCCGTGCCCGGCCACCAGCACCGACGGCGGAACGCCGCGGCCGGTACCCACCAGCTCGTCGTCGCTCGCCGCGACCGCGAGGCGCGCGGCGGCATGGGGGAGCAGATAGGCGGCGATCTCCGGATAGCCCTCGCGCGCGGCGGCCTGGGCGATGAAGAGCTGCCAGCAGACCGACTGCCGCGACTCGGCGGTGAAGCCTCCGGAATCGATGGCCGCCAGGATGCCCGCGAAGAGGACGAAGGGATCGTCGCGCGGAATGACCATGCAGGCCGTCGGGACCTACCTCGGCCTCGACCTCCCGAATATCCGGCGCTTGACGACCGGGCTTGCCGCCGGCGGGGGGATGAGGGCCTTTTCGAGGCGGGTCACGAGGGAGTGGCCGGCGCCGGTTCCTACTCGCCGTCCAGCCGCTTGAGCCGCCAGTCCTGTAGCCGGCGCGCAATCTCGGCTTCGCTAGCATGGGGAAACCGGCGGCGTAGGTTCTGCCGCGCCATGACATCCGCAACCTCTGAGAGGTCGAACGCCATCCGCATGCGGGCCATGACGTCAGAATCGCGACCCGACTCCATGATGGTGATTTTATTACTCTTTCCCGGCTCGAGTGTTCTCACCTGCGCTCACACCCCGAAGTAGCGGGCGTCGGGGTGGTGGAAGACGAGGGCGGAGACGCTGGCTTCGGGGTCCATCATGTCGCCTTCGGTCAGGTGGACGCCGGCATCCTCGGGCCGCAGGGCGCGGAAGAGCTCGCGCTGGAAGGCGAGGTCGGGGCAGGCGGGATAGCCAAAGCTATAGCGCTTGCCGCGGTAGCGGGCGGCGAGCTTGTCGGCCAGCGTCAGCTCCGGCGGATCGGCAAAACCCCACTGGCGGCGCAGGCAGGCGTGCAGGTGCTCGGCCGCGGCTTCGGCGGTCTCCAGCGCCAGGGCGGCGAAGGCGTGGCTCTTGAGATAGTCGCCGCGCCGCTTCCACTCCTCGGCGCGCTCGCGCACGCCGCCGCCGGCGCTGGTGACGAAGAGGGCCAGGTGATCGCCCGGCAACACGTAGTCGGCGAGGCAGAGGCCGCCCTCCCGCTGCTGGCGCGGGAAGTCCCAGATGGCGGCCGGCGCACCGCTTTCGGGATCGAAGAGGGTGACCCGGTTGCCCGCCGCCTCGGCCGGGTAGAAGCGCCAGACGGCCCGGGCGCGCAGGGCTCCCGCGCGCCCCTCCTCCTGGAGGCCGGCGACGACCGCCTCGAGCTTGGCGAGCTTGGGATCGCCGGCGGCCTCGAGCTGGCGCACTGAGCCCTTGATGCCGAGGTGCTTGCCGTAGAGCATCTGGGGATTGAGACACTCCCAGACCCGGTCGAGGTCGAGCTCGGCGACATGGCGGTCGAGGTCGGGGGGCGCGGGAACCGGCACGTCGCGGCGCACGACCTGCGCCGGGGCGCCGGCCGGCGCGGCGCCTTCGGCGGCGGAGCCTTTCCCGGCGTCGACGTCGGCCGAGTCGGCGCGGACCAGCTCGGCAACCTCGCCGGCGAGCCGCGGGCGGGCGGCGGCGTCGGTCAGGCGCTCGACCAGGGAGAGGCCGTGCATGGCGTCCTTGGCATAGGTGCAGAGGCCGCCGTAGGCGGGCGCGATCTTGCGGTGGGTGAAGCGTCGGGTGAGCGCCGCGCCGCCGACGACCAGCGGGACGGCGATCCCGGCCGCGGCCAGGTCGCCGGCCGTCGCCACCATCTGCTGGGCGCTCTTGACCAGCAGGCCCGACAGACCGATGACGTCCGGCCGGTGCTCGCGCACGGCCTGGACGAGGCGCTCGGAGGGGACCTTGATGCCCAGGTTCACCACACTGAAGCCGTTGTTGGAGAGGATGATGTCGACCAGGTTCTTGCCGATGTCGTGCACGTCCCCCTTGACGGTGGCGAGCAGCACCTTGCCTCGCCCGTTGGCGCTCGCCTTCTCCATGCGCGGCTCGAGATAAGAGACCGCCGCTTTCATCACCTCGGCGCTCTGCAGCACTTCGGCCACGATGAGCTGGTTGTCGTTGAACAGGCGCCCGACCTCGCCCATGCCGGCCATCAGCGGCCCGTTGATGACGTCGAGCGCGCCCGGGAAGCGGGCGTCGGCGAGGATCTGCTCGAGGTCGGCCTCGAGCCCTTCCTTGCTGCCCTCGACCACGGCGCGGGCCAGCCGCTGCTCGACCGGCAGATCGAGGCGCGCCTTCCCCGGGCCATGGGAAGCGCGGCCGCGGAAATGGGCGGTGAATGCCTCCACCGCGCGGGTGCCGCCCTCGACGTCGCCCACGGACAAGAAGATCAGCGCTTCGGCCAGCTCGCGCTCCTCGGCCGGCACGTCGGCGTAGCGCGCCAGCTTCTCGGTGTTGACGATGGCGGCGTCGAGCCCGGCCTTGGTGCAGTGGTAGAGAAAGACCGAGTTGAGGACCTCGCGGCCGGCGGTGGGCAGGCCGAAGCTGACGTTGGAGACGCCGAGGATGGTCTTGCTGTCCGGGAAGAGCTCCTTCAAGCTCCTGACCCCCTCGATGGTCTGCGCCGCCGACCCCAGATAGGCCGCGTCGCCGGTGCCGCAGGGGAAGACCAGGGCGTCCCACCAGATGTCCTCCGGCGCGATGCCGAGCTCATCGGTGAGCAGGTGATAGCTGCGCCGGGCAACCTCCACCTTGCGCTCGACCGTCACCGCCATTCCCTTCTCGTCGATCAGGCCGACCACCAGGGCGGCGCCGAAGCGGCGGGCGAGCGGCGCGACTCTCTCGAAGCGCGAGCGGCCGTCTTCGAGGTTGATCGAGTTGAGCACCGACTTGCCCTGGCAGAAGGTGAGCGCCTTCTCCATCACCTCGGCGTCGGTCGAGTCGATCATCAGCGGCGCCTTGACCAGCCGGATCAGCCGGCCGAGGAAGGCGTCCATGTCCGCCGTCTCGTCGCGGTCGGGGTCCTGCAGGCAGACGTCGAGGACCTGCGCGCCGGCCCGCAGCTGGGAGCGCCCGACCTCGGCAGCGGCCTCGTAGGCGCCCTGGAGGATGAGCTTCTTGAACTTACGGCTCCCCAGGACATTGGTGCGCTCGCCCACCAGCAGCGGCCGCACGTCGGGGTTGAGCTCGACCGCTTCGAGCCCGGAGACCAGGCTGCGGCGGTGGTGCGGGACTGGCCGCGGCCGGCGGCCCCCCTCCAGACGCGCCAGGCGCGCCAGGGCGGCGATGTGCGCCGGCGTGGTGCCGCAACAGCCCCCCATCAGGTTGACCCAGCCCGCGTCGAGGAAGCGGCCGAGCACCCGGGCGAGATCTTCGGGGGACTCGGTGTAGCGGCCGTCCTCGTCGGGCAGGCCGGCGTTGGGCACCACGGCGACGCGCGTGCGGGCGAGGTCGGCGAGGGTGCGCAGATGGTCGGTCATCGGCTCGGCGCCGGTGGCGCAGTTGAGGCCGAGATAGAGGAGGTCCTGATGCAGCAGCGAGACGACCAGGGCCTCGGCGTCCTGGCCGCCCAGCATCGTGCCGGTGGACTCGATGGTGGCCGAGACCGCGACCGGAACCCGCCAGCCGGCCCGGGCGCAAGCCTGCTCGATGCCGAGCAGGCCCGCCTTGATGTTGCGCGTGTCTTGCGCGGTCTCGAGCAGCAGGTAGTCGGCGCCGCCGGCAAGGAGGCCCAGCGCCTGGACCCGGAAGTGCTCCTGAAGCTCGGCGAAAGTCACCCCGCCAGTCACCGAGATCGCCTTGGTGGTCGGCCCCATCGAGCCGCAGACGAAGTGCAGGCGGCCGGGCGCGTCGTGGCGGGCGCAGGCGGCGCGAGCCAGCCGCGCGGCCGCCGCGTTGAGCGCGTAGGCGCGATCGGCGAGGCCATACTCGGCAAGCACCAGCGGCGTGCCGCCGAAGGAGTCGGTCTCGACGACGTCGCAGCCGGCGGCGAGGTAGGACTCGTGGATGGCGTCGACCACGTCCGGCCGGGTGAGGCAGAGGTTCTCGTTGCAGCCTTCGAGATCCTCGCCGCCGAAGTCGGCCGCGGACAGGTTGCGGCCCTGGATGGCCGTGCCGGTGGCGCCGTCGAGAACGAGCACCCGCTCGTCGAGTGCGGCGCGGAGAGCGGCCGCGCGCGCCTCGAGGTCGGCCGGGCGCGGCGGGATGGGATAGTCGGACGCGGGCTCGTGCAATGCGGCGTTCTCCCCGGGGGCGGGCGGCTCGTTCGGCCGCGGCTCGTTCGGCTCGTTCTGAAGATGGGCGGGCAGCAAAAAACCCGCCTCGGCAGCATCACGAGAGCGGGTTTGTCGTCAACTGGAAACTGCCGGACACTTGGTTGTCGCTGGCCGCGACCGCATCCTCGCTCAGCGCGAGAGGGCACCTTGGGTGTCCGCCCCAGGTTGCCGAGCCCGGCCGATCCGTCTGAACGGGGGCCGGACCGCTCGTAATGCCATCACAGAGCTTAGCCGAAGCGCCGCGGGATGTCAAAAATGCTGCCTGAGCCGCCTGAGCAGGCCTCAATCCCGGCGCAGGGCGACCAGCGGATCGACCAGGGTGGCCTTCTGTCCCGGCACCAGGCTGGCGAGCAGCGCGACGGCCGATAGCGCTGCCGCCACGCCGGCGAAGACCGCGGGATCGCCGGGCACGACGCGGAACAGCATCGCGCCGAGCGGTTGGGCCAGCCCGAAGGCGAGCGGGAGGCCGAGCGCGAGACCGACCGCAAGCTGGAGCGCGCCCTGCCGCATCAGGAGACCCAGGATCTCCCCGCGCCGGGCGCCGAGCGCCATGCGCACGCCGATCTCCTGGGTGCGGCGCTCGACCGAGAAGGCGATCACGCCATAGATGCCGACCGCCGCCAGGACCAGCGCGCAGAGTCCGAAGATCGAGAACAGCGCGCCGAAGAGCTGCACGAAGAAGCGGTCCTCGGCCGCTGCCTTCTCCATCGTCTTGACGAAGTAGATCGGAGTGTCTTTGTCGAGCGCCAGGACCTCGGCGCGCACCCGGGCGACCAGCGCCTGCGAGTCGGCCCGCGTGCGCAGGACGTAAGATAGCCGCGCCGGCCCGCTCTGCGCGAGGGGCAGGAAAATGCCGTCCGGCTTCTTGTCGTCGAAGCCGTAGAGCAGCAGGTCCGGCACCACGCCCACCACCGTCCGCCAGGGCTCATCGGGCGGCCCCGCCGCCAGCCGGATGCGCTTGCCGAGCGCGCTCTCGCGCGGCCAGAGCCTGCGCGCCAGGCTCTGGTTGACCACCGCCACCGGCCGTGAGCGCGCGCCGTCGAGCCGCTCGAACTCGCGCCCGGCGAGGGGGCGCACGCCGAGCGAGGCGAAGAGGCCGTCCGAGACCACGGTGCTATGGGCGACCGGGTAGTCGCCGGTGGTGGGATAGGCCCTGCCTTCGACGGCGAGCGAATCGCTCTCCGCCTGGATGGCCGGCAGGCTGGTGGAGCCGGCGACCGCCTCGACGCCCGGGATTTCGCGCAGACGCGCCAGCAGCCGCTGGTGGAAGGCGGAGCGGTCGGCGGGCTTGGGATAGCTGGCCTCGAACAGCGGCACCCGCAGGGTAAGCAGGTGGGCGGTCGGGAAGCCGAGCGGGTTCGCTTCCGACCGCACGATGCTCTTGACCATCAGGCCGGCGGCCACCAGCAAGGCGCAGGAGAGCGCCAGCTCGGCCACTACCACCACCCGGCTGAGCCAGCCGAGCCGCAGGCTGGTCGAACCGCGTCCCTCGTCCTTGAGCACCTCATTGAGCCGGGTGCGCGAGACCTGGAGCGCCGGCAGCAGGCCGGAGAGCAGGATCGCGGCGAGCATCAGGCCGAGCGTGAAGAGGAGGGCGGGCCCGTCAACCGCGATGCGAAGCCAGGTTGGCGGGTTCATCGCGACCAGGACGGCGTTGAACAGCGCCACCCCCTGCCAGGCGAGCGCGAGCCCGAGCGCCGTGCCGAGCAGGGCGACGACCAGGCTCTCGATCAGGAGCTGCCGGACGACTCCCCAGCGGCCGGCCCCGAGCGCGCCGCGGATGGCGATCTCGCGCGTGCGCTGCGAGACGCGCGACATGGTCAGGCTCGCGACGTTGATGCAGGCGATCAGCAGCACGCAGCCGACCGCGGCCAGCATGCTGAAGAAGAAGCGGCGCACTTCCGCGGGGATGAAGTGATCGGTGAACGACACCGCCGAAACGGTCCACCCGCGGTTGGTGCGCGGGTGCTCGCAGGCGAGCGCCTGGGCGATGGCCGCCATCTCGGCGGCCGCCTGGTCCGCGGTCACCCCCGTGCGGAGCCGCCCGAAGACAAAAAAATGCACGCCCTTGCCGCGCTCGGCCTTGCCGGGGTCGATCACCAGCGGCGTCCACAGCAGCGCGCTGGAGGGAAAACGGAAATCCGGCCCCATGACGCCGGCCACCGTCGTCGCTTGCCCATTGATCCTCACCGTCTTGCCGACGATGCCGGGGTCGCCGCCGTAGTGGCTCTGCCACAGACGATGCGACAGCAGCGCGACCGGCGGCGCTCCCGGGCGGTCCTCGCCGGGCCGGAAGCCCCGCCCCAGGATCGGCCTGACTCGCAGCAGGTCAAGCGCGTTGGCGGTCAGGACGGCGCCGTCGAGCCGCTCGGGGCGGTTGTCGCCGCTCACCGTGGCGGGGCCGTCGTCGTAGCCGGCCAGCCCTTCGAACGAGCGCTGGCGCCGGCACCAGTCGAGGTAGTCGTGGGCGTCGGCCGGCTGGTTCTTGAGGTCGTGGGAGGGGTTCTGCCGGTCGAGCGCCAGGACGCGCTCGAACTCGGGGAAGGGCTGGCCGCGGAACATGATGCCGTAAACGATGCTGAAGACGGCGGTGGTCAGGCCGATGCCCAGCCCAAGGGCCACGACGGCCACCAGGGTGTGCCCCGGCTTCTTGCCCAGCATCCGCAACCCGAGACGCACTTCGCGCCAGAACGATGGCATAAGACTCCTCCAGTTCGACTCTTCCGCGGCGGGGGATGGCAGCCCAGGGCCCCGCAAGCATTGCTGATAGTTACAGTACGAGCGCCGGCCGGCGAATGTTACGGCGGCGCGGGGGGTGGCTGGCGGTTTCGTGCCGGATGGGAAAGAATCGGCGGCAATGGGGGAGAAGGAAGCGCCTCATCTGCTGCCGGTCAGCGATGAGGAGTATGAGCAATTGGCGGCGTTCCGTTACGCGCTGCGGCGATTCCTCTCGTTCAGCGAGGAGGCGGCGCGGGAGGCGGGGGTGACGCCGCAGCAGTACGTGGCGCTGGTGACCGTGCGCGGTTTCCCCGGGCGCCGCCAGGTGACCATCAGCGAGCTGGCCGAGCGGCTGAAGATCCGCCACCACAGCGCGGTGGGGCTGGTCAACCGCCTGGTGTCGCAGGGCTTGCTGGTGCGGACGCCGAGCACGGGCGACCGGCGGCAGGTGTTCGCCACGCTGACGCCGCGCGGCGCCGAGCTGCTCGACCGCCTGGCCGCGGCCCATCGCGATCAGCTCCGGCGCATCGGACCCGAGCTCACGGCCGCCCTCGAGCGGCTCGCGCATTCTTGAGCGGCTTAGAGGGGCAGCTTGCTCATCAGGCGCTTGATCGCCCCGGCGCTTTGCATAATGTAGAAATGCAGCGACTGCGCGCCATGGGCCAGGAGATCCTCGGCTTGCCGCCTGGCCCACTCGACGCCGATGTCGACGACGTGCTCGGGCTTGGCGGCCATCACCTCGTCGGAGAGCTCGGGCGGAACCTCGACGTGGAAGAGGCTGGGCAGCGTGGCGAGTTGCTTTAGCGAGGAGAGGATTTTCAGTCCCGGGACGATCGGCACCTCGATGCCGACCTCGCGGCAGAGCTCGAGGAAGTGGAAATAGTGGCGGTTGTCGAAAAACATCTGAGTGACCACGTAGTGCGCGCCGGCGTCGACCTTCTCTTTGACGCGGCGCACGTCGAGGCGCAGGTTGGGGGCCTCGAAGTGCTTCTCGGGGTAGCCGCCGACGCCGATGCAGAAGTCGGAGGGCTCGGCGTCGAGCAGGCCCTCCTCGAGGTAGCGGCCGCCGTTCATCGCGGCGATCTGTGAGACCAGGTCGCAGGCATAGCGGTTGGCGCTACGCCCGTGCTGGAGCGGCTTCTGATACCCGGTGTCGTCGCCCCGCACCGCCAGCACGTTGTCGATGCCCAGGTATTTGAGCTCGATCAGGAAGTCCTCGGTCTCCTCGCGGCTGAAGCCCGCGCAGAGGATGTGGGGGACGGCGTCGATCTGGTACTTGTTCTGCAGCAAGGCGCAGACGCCAAGGGTACCCGGGCGCTTGCGCTTGACCCTGCGCTGGATGCCCAGCGGCGTCTCCTCGTAGATGACTTCGGCCGCATGGCTGGTGATGTCGATGAACGGCGGCTGGTACTTGACCAGATCGTCGATCAGGGCGAGAAGGCTGCGCACGTCGCCGCCGCGCAAGGGGGGGATGATCTCGAAGCTGATCAGCGGGCGTTTGTCGCGCGCCAGGTGCTCGGTGACTTTCATGATCGGGGGTTGGGCCGAGAGGTGCGGCCGGGTTGCGGCAGAGTACCTTCGCCCAGGGCCACGGTCAAGCCGGTGCTAGAGTTTAGCCACATGGATCACGACTGGCTGGACCGCCGCGGCGAAGGCCGCTTCTGGCGCGCCGCGCGTGCCGAGAAGCGATGAGCTCCTGGCGCGGCGAGGCGAGGAGCCGGCGGGCGTTGCGGGTGACGGGCGACGCGGCGGTTGCCCTCCTGGCGTTCGCCGCCGCCTTCTGGGTGCGCATCCACCTGCCTGTCCCCTTCACCCACGGTCTGCTGCCCGACGACCGCCTGCTGTTCCTGCGCCGCGAGTGGAACGCCGTGCTGGTGGCGCAGTTCGCCACCCTGTACTTCTTCGGCTTCTACGACCAGCCGCGGCCACGGACCCTCGCCGAGGCCGTCCGCCGCCTGGCCAGCGCCAGCATCCTCCAGGGGCTGGCCTTGATGGGCTACTTCTTCCTCACTTCCAAGAGCTTCCCGCGTTCGGTCCTGCTGCTCTTCGTGGTGCTCGAGATGGTGCTGATGCTCGCCTGGCGGCGGGTCATCGACCGCACCTCCGCACGCGCGGTGCGCAAGGTGGCGATCATCGGCTGCGGCCAGGCGGCAGGAGAAGTCGCGCGCACGCTGGCCCTTCACCACTGGCATGGACTGCGCGTCGCCGGCTTCGTGCCGCTGCCGGGTGAGACGGTGCCGGCCGACGGCGGCCTCGAGCCGGCGCTCGGACCCATGCTCGGCGCGCCTTCCGCCCTGCCCGCGTTGCTCGCCGGCGGACGGATCGACGACATCATCCTGGCCGACAGCGGCGACTCCTGGCAGACCCGCTTGATCGACAGCCTGGCGGGCACACGGCCCGACCACACCAACGTGCTCCTGCTGCCCGGCCCCTTCGAGAGCCTGATCGGCCGCATGCGCTACCGCTGGGTGCACGACCTGCCGCTGATCGAAGTGGTGCGGGAATCCGAGTGGCGCATCAACTGGCCGCTCAAGCGCGTGGTCGACCTGGTCTTCGGCTCGCTCCTGCTGCTCCTCTTCTCACCGCTGATGGCGGCTTGCGCGCTGGTCGTGCGCTTGAGCTCGCCCGGCCCGATCTTCTATCGCCAAGTCAGGGTCGGACGCGGGCAGCGCAGGTTCCTGCTGCGGAAGTTCCGCACCATGCAGCAGGATGCCGAGGCCGAGTCCGGCGAAGTCCTGTCGCAGCTCGGGGATCCGCGGCTCATCCCGAGCGGCGCGCTGCTGCGCCGTTTCCGGCTGGACGAGATCCCGCAGCTCATCAATGTGCTGCAGGGCACCATGAGCCTGGTGGGACCGCGCCCGGAGCGGCCCGGTTTCGTGCAGCGCTACGTGCGCGAGGTGCCGGGCTATGCCGAGCGCTTCTCGCTCGCCCCCGGGCTGACCGGACTCGCGCAGGTCAACGGCGAGTACCACTCGAGCCCGCAGAACAAGCTACGGTACGACCTTGCCTACGCCGCCAACTGGACGCTGTGGCTGGACTTGTCGATCCTGCTGCGCACCGTCAAGATCGTGCTCACCTCGCGCGGCGTGTGATACTCTCGAGCTATATGCTGTTTGTCGGATGTCATGGCCGTCGCCGCCCACCCCCGCTGGTGGCCGGTGAGATGATCGTGAAGCGGCGAGGGAGAGAGCCACATGCCGAAACCAGGTGAACCGGGGTCTACGGCTCAGCCGGGCCAGGCAGGCACTACCGGCCATCCCGGCCGCCGCCCGTACGAGCGGCCGCGCATCCTCTACCGCGAGCCCCTGGAGGCCATGGCCTCCGTCTGCGCCCCCCACCCTCCGGCCAAGGCCAACCCCGGCCTGTGCCCCACCGGTCCGATTTCGTCGTAGTTGCGCAGCTTCAGGACGGAAGCACGGGCAGGAGAGCCTTTTTCTCCGGCCGCCGCGCTTCCTCGGCCAGCTCCATGCGCCGCTGCGCGGCCGGGTAGAGGCGCAGGGGGTCCCCGCTGTAGGCGGCGGCATTGCCCGGACAGAAGTTGAGAAAGACACCCGATTCGCCGTAGCCGGCAACCAGTGCCTTGGCTTCGACGGTGAGGCCGCGGACCTCCGCGAGTCCCGGCGAGCTCGCCCAGATCTCGCGGATCGACCGTTCGTGCAGGTTGCCGACGGCGCGGCGCCACTGTACGCAGGGATAGACGTTGCCGTAAGGATCGACCGCGATGCCGGCGGAGCCCGCGCCGCAATGTTTTTGCGCCGAGGCTGGCATCGTGCCGTCGTCGCCGCCGCGGCCGATGTGCGCCTCCGGGCGGGTGAGCGGCGGCGGGCTGCCCGGGCTGCCCGGGACAGCGCCGGCCGGGCTGTCGGAGATGGAGCCGGCCGGGCTGTCAGAGATCGAGCCGGCGGCCGCCTCCATCTCGCGGCGGGCGGACCTGGCCGCCATTGAGGAGTAGAGCCGCAGCACGCCGGCGCGCGATGCGGTGATCGCCAGCGGCTCCCGGTCGCCGTCGTCGCGCGGCGTCACGTCGGGGTCGAATTGCAAGGGCAGGCCCAGTGACTCGGCCAGGTCGAGCATGGCCTCGGCTTCCCCCTCGTTCCAGGCGGTGAGGGTGGAGTTGACCTTGATCCGCAGGCCGAGGCGCAGGACATCCCGCAAGTTGGCGAGCAGGCGGTCGAAGCTTCCCGGCACGCGCGTCTGGCGGTCGTGGGTGGCCGCCGTCGCGCCGTGCAGGCTGACCTCGACTAGGAAGGGATCGATCTCATCGCGGACGCGCCGCGCCATCTCGCCGCGCAGGGCGTGGCCGTTCGACTTGATGCGGACGACGAATCCCAGCTCGCGCGCCCGCGCGCCGAGACGCAGGAAGTCAGGATGCGCGAGGGGCTCCCCGCCGGAGAGCGTGAGGTTGAGCACCTGCATGTCGCGCAGGTCGGCGAAGAAGCGGAAGTACTCCTCGGTGCCCAGCGGCTCGCCGCGCAGCCCGAGGTCGTTGTAGCAGAAGAAGCAGTCGAGGTTGCAGCGGTAGGTCAGCTCGACGAGGGCCGAGAGCAGGAGATTGTCGCGCCACGACTTGCGGACCAGCTCCTCAAACCCCACGCTCCGCTCCTTGCCGCGCCGGGCCCGCGGTCACGGGCTCGAGCAGCCCTTCGGCGGCGAGCTCGGCCGCGAAGGCGAGGACGTCGCACTCGAGCTCGGCCCGGTCGATCTCGAATTCGGCGAGCAGGGTGTCCACCCACGCGGCGACCGGCGCCGAACCATCGGCGAGGGTCAGGATGCGCGCCGCCACCTCGCTGAGCACCAGCACCTCGCCGGCGCTCTGCCGCACCACTACCGCTTCGCCGTCGAGCACCCGGAAGCGGATGTCCGAGGACGGCCTCAACACGCTGCCTCCGTCGATGGATGACATTTTGTGTCGAGTATAGACCAGAAGGCGCCGCGCAGAGAGAAGCGCAGGGCGAATGCAGGCGGCGCTCCCGTGCCGCCGAGCAGGCGCGGCACGGCCGCCAGCAGCGCCGCGCGGCGGTGGGGGTCGGCGTTGACGAAGGGCGAGCAGGCAAGCAGGCAAGCGGCGGCCTCGGCGCGGGAGAGCGGCCGCAGCGCGTCGTCGCTCGCCTTCTCGAGCCGGAAGAGGCCATGAAGCGGGGCGGCCCCCCGGCGCGACCGCCGGTCGCCCAGGTCGCCGGTGAACGGCAGCTTCTCGACGGCAAGAGAGGCGGGAGAGGCCTGGCCGGCCGCCGGCTTGCCCGGAGTGCCGGCCGGAGGCGGGACGAGAGCGTTGAGATCGTCGCTCAGCACTTCGCCGCCGTGTTCCTGGCACAGCCGCGAGATCGTGGTCTTGCCCGCTCCGGACCTGCCGAGGAAGAGGAGGGCGCCTCCGCCTTTGAGCACCCCGGCGCTGTGCAGCACGACGCCGCCGAGCTCGAGGAGGCGGTACGCGACGAGCACACGGAAGAAGTTCTCGAAGATCCCGGCAAACAGCGGTCCGCCGCCCTGCGAAGTCCACAAGGCCCCTGCCAGCCCGGGCCGCCAGTCGAGCCGCGCGACCAGGTGAAGGCCGGCGAGGCGCACCGCATCGGGAGAGCTGTCCGAATCGAGGCGGTACTCCCAGCCGCGCAGATCGAAGCCGCGGAAAGCTCCGGCGTCGATGCGGAGGAGGAGGCTCGAGATGACCGCGCCGGCGGCGCCCGACGCGGTCACCGGCGGCGCGACGGTTCCCGCGCCGCGCCGCCCGGAGTCAGGCAGGCAGAAATCGCCGAACCGGCCGCGCAAGATCCTCTGCTGATCGGTCGACAGGCCGGCGAAGCGGTAAGGACCGCCCGGCAGGTCGAGCAGCAACTCCTGCTCGCCCCAAGTCTCGCCGCCGTGCCGGGCGGGGAACAGGTCGGGGTTGTGCAGGAACTGCTCGCCGAAGCTCATTTTAGCTGCCACCGCCTGCGGCGACACCGAGGTATAAAACAGCTCTCGCTAACTCGCGTTGGCGGCCTCAGATCTATCGGATCGCCCCCCGCAACCCCTCGATCCCCTTCCCTCCCCTCCGGGGGGGAAGGGGACGCCCCCTCCCCTGACTCACGGATCATCGTTCTTGTTTGCGGGCTAGTCTCCGGGCGGCCAGCGCGAGGAAGGCGAGCGCGGCCCGCAAGCGTAGGGCGGCAGCGAGTGGGGCAACCGTGCGACCCAGCACACGATCGAGAGGCACAGGCGAGTCGGGGCCGGGGCAGCGGTCGCCGCGCACCACCAGCGCGGGCCGTCCGGCATGCAGCCGGTAACCGAGCACCCGGTGCAGGAGCAGCGAACCGGAGGCCGAGCGAAATGCCACCACGTCGCCCGGCCAGTAGACGCGCGCCGGCGCGATCTCCACCCGCGCGCCGTCGGCGAGGCGCGGAGCCATGCTCCGGCCGCGGACGGTCACCGCAACGGGGCGCTCGCGCGCCATTTCACGCATACCGGCCAGGGCCTTGCCGGAGGGTCTGGAACGAAACTCCCCTGCTCTGAGAGGCTGGGTGGGGGCGTCCCCTTCCCCCCCGGAGGGGAGGGAAGGGGATCGAGGGGTTGGGGGGGGCGATCCGATAGATTGGAGGCCGCCATCGCCAGTTAGCGAGCGCCGTTCCATCCCTTGGGGTCGGCACAGCCGGTGGCAGCTGAGACCCGGCTGGCCCGCGGAAACTGTCCGGCTTGCCATCGCGGGGATGGTAGCAGATCGGCCGCCGCCGACCGGCGGTGCCGCGGCAGGCTCACAGGACGCCAGGAGGGACGGAGACGCGCAGCCAGGGGTCGAGGCGCACGGCGAGGGCGAAGCTGCGCCGCGCCTGGTCGAACCGTCCGGCCTGGAGCAGAGCGTGTCCGATGTCGAAGTAGATCTCGGGGTGGGGTTCGAGCGCGATGGCGCGCTGGAAGGCCGCGAGGGCCTCGCCGGTGTGCCCCACTCGCAGATACAGGTTGCCCTGCGCCATCGGGATCTCGACCTGCACCGGGTCGAGCGCGGCGGCGCGGCGCAGCGCCTGCAGGACGGAGGGCAGGCCCGCCAGCAGAGCGCCCCCTCCGGGAGCGGTTGCCTGCGTCACGAAGGCTTCGACCTCCAGCGGCAGGCGGTTGCCCAGGAAGCGGTGGCTGGCACGGAAGGTCTGCCAGACGAGGACGGCGGCAATCGCCACGAGCAGCAGCCCGGCCAGCGCCGGGCTCCGTGGTGCGCCGGAGGGGCGGGAATTGGCGCGAGGTCCCGGCGGACCGGCCGCCTCCCGCGGCTCCCCGTTCGCCATCACCCAGGCGAGAAAGAAGAGGGCCGGGAAGGCGACCAGCGCGAGCCGCCACGGGAACGCGGCAAGGCAGAGAACGGCCAGGGCGGCGGAGCCCGCCCAGGCCAGCGCCCCCTCGCCACCAGCGGCGGATCGGATGGTTGCCGCCCGGGCGGCGGCGCGAGGAGGCACGGCGGCGGATCCGGCGCCGCGGGCGGACTCGCGGCCGCGGCGCAGGGCGCCGAACAGGATGGCGAGCCCCCAGGCGAGCGCCAGCAGCCCCGGAAAGCCGCAGTCCGCGGCGACTTCCAGGAGCTCGTTGTGGGCATTGGCGAAGTTCAGGCGCTGGTCGGCGAGGAAAGCCACCCCGCGGTCCAGCAGCGCGAGCTTGGCGGGCACGAACTCGGCGCGGTAGGCCCCGTGGCCGACTCCGGCCCAGGGGTGCCGGCCGAGCATCCAGACCGCGGCGCGCCAGCCGTCGAGCCGGCCGGTCAAGACCGCGTTCCAGTCGCCGCTGGCCGCCTGGCGCAGCTTCTGGGCGGTGCGGCTACGCAGCGGCGGAACAGCCACGACCAGCAGCGCCAGCAGCGCGGCGACTCCGGCCAGCAGCGCCAGCGCGCGCGCGCGGCGGTGGCGGAGCGGACCGGCTGCCGGGTCGGATGCGCCGGCGGTCTTGGCGGACGGGCTGACAGCCTCGTTGGACGCGCCGGCAGCTTCCTTGATCGCGGCGGGACCGGTTCCGGGGACGGGCCGCAGAGCGTGGCCCCAGAAGATCAGGCTCCCTGCCAGGAGGGCGGCCAGGGCGGCAATCGTCTGGGTGAGGGCGATGGCGTACAGGCAGACGGCGAGGGCGGCGGCGAGCAGGAGCCTGCGGCCGGCGGCCTCCGCGGGCGCGGCCCGCCATCGCCGCCACAGCTCCGCCTGGGCGATCAGGCAGGGCAGGACCAGGAACGCTCCCAAGTCCCCGGGATTGCCGGCGGTCGAGATGATGGTCAGCCGCGAGCCTTGCTTCAGCTCCGCCAGGGGGAGCAACCGCACGCCGTAGAACTGCACGATGCCGAGCAAGGCGACGGCCATCGCCGGCCAGAGCAGGCCGACCAGTAGCTGGCGCAGACGCGCCGCGGAGAGCGCCAGGCTCCAGCCGACCAGGCATGCCGCTCCGATCCACAGGTCGGCGAGTGCCTCGCGGGCATGAAAGGGATGGCTGGTGGTGGCCAGTCCAAGGCTCGCCACCGCGAGCAGGGGCACGACCGCGCGGACGGCGGGGTTCCGTCCAAGGTCCACCCAGCCCAGCCGCCCGCGCCGCGCCAGCTCCCAGGCGAGAGGGAGGAGAGAAGCCAGCGCCAGCCACTCGGCGGCCATCAACTTGGGCAGGCGGAAGGACTCCTTGCCCGAGCGCAGCACCAGGAAAGGCACGACCACGAGCAGCAGCCAGAGCGCGGCCAGGGCAAGCTTCTCGGCGCCGGAAGCCCGCGGCAGACTGGCCGCGGTCCCCACTCCTCCCTGCGGCCGGCCCACCCGAGGGTTCGATGCGGGAGAGCGCGGCGGCTGGCGGGACGATTTCACGGCGGCGGCGCGCGGGTTCGCGGCTCAGGCCGGCCGCCGCCAGCGCAGCCGCAGGGCCAGGGCGCAGGAGGCGGCGAGACGAAGGAAGAGATCGAAGGGCCGGGCCAGGCGGCGGGCAAGGTAGCCGAGACGGCGGCGGGGAGGGCCGTAGATGGCGTCGACCTGGGGGCGGCTGAGCCAGACCGCCGCGAGCAGCGCGCGGGCGAGCCGCGCGGGCTCGCGGCGGTCGCTCGGCTGGCGGCGCAGGAGAGAGAGGCGCAGCGAGCGCTCGTAGCGCGGATCGAGAGAGCCGGCAAGCATATGGCGCAGCAGGAGCGCTTCCCCGGCAGGCGACTCCGCCCAGCCGTCGAGTTCGGCGCCGGCGGCAAGGGCCGCCACGAGCCGCCCGACCGCGGCGACTTCGCCGGCCGTGACTTCGCCCGCCAGCCAGACGGTGACGCGGGCGAGCGCCTCGCCGGCCGGAGGCGCAACGCCATGCTCGGCCCGCTCCGCCGGCACGCAGAAGCCGAGATCGATCAGGTCGGCGACCATGCGGAAAGGCGGATAGGAGGCCGGCGACCAGCCGTGCTGCGCGATGCCGTGCACCAGGACGTGCGCCGCGGCGACCGCCGGGGCGGGGATCGACGCCCTCCCGGGCAGCCGCGGCAACGGCGCGAGGAGCCCCTCCCCGGCGAGGTCTTCGAAGGTTGCCGATCGGCGGCCGCGAACCCGCACGCCCGGCAGCATGCGATGCACCTCGACGATCCCTTCGGGGCCGGCGAGGGCGGGGAGCTGGTGCTCCTGCCCGGGCATGGAAGAAGCGCGAAAGCCGGCGCGCACCAGGGTCTCTTGCAGCTCCTCGGCGCTCCCCCCGGGGACCAGCACGTCGAGGTCCCAGGCCCTGCGGCCGCCGGGAGCGAGCAGCCGGCCCAGCTCCATGGCGGCGAACTTGAGGAACACCAGAGGAAGATCGCGAGCCGCCGCCTCGGCGGCGACCCGATCGGCCAGGGCCATGAGGCGCAGGCCCTGGGCGGCGGCGGCGGCCTGGTCGCGCGCGAACCCTTCCGCCGCGGCGCCCATCTCCGCCGCCAGGCGCGCCCGCCCCTGGCGCGCGGCGACCCGCGCGGAGACGTCGAAGCGGCGGCAGAGCGCCAGGACTTCGCCCGCCTCCGCCGCGGGCGCCACGGCCCCGGCCGGCCCGAAGGCGCGCAGGAGCATCCAGCGCACCGCCGGCGTCAGGCGCAGCGCCGGGGGGCGGAAGCGGACGGCAGGCCGGCGAGACATGGCGATCAGCATAGCCCAGCCGGGGTTGATACCATGACGGTCTGATGCCCAAGCCAGCCAGGCCCCGCCGGCGGAGGATCGAGATCGTGGTCCGCGCCGCTGCCGCCGTTGCCGCCCTTGCCCTCGCGCTGGTCCCCGTGGCGCGCCTGCGCGGCCTCGAGGCGCGGCGAGAGCAGATGGCCGCGTGGCTTGGGGCCGCCGGCGTGCCGGTGCCGCGGGAGCTGGCGAACGAGCCCGACCCGGGACGGGTCGCCCTCCGGGCGGCGCGTGCCCTCCTGAACGCCGAGCTCGACCCGGCGCGCCACCCGGTCCTGCCCCCCGCCGAGGCGGAGCGCGAGCTCGCCGCCAGCGCGGCGCGCCTCGAAGAGGCCGCGCACCTCGCCGGCGAGGTCTTCGCCGAGCGCCCGGCGGCCTGGGACGCGGCCATGATTCTGGGAACTTCCCGCTATCTCGCCCGGTCTTGGAGCCGCGATACCCACCTGTTCACCGAAGCGCCGCTCTGGGAGCGGCCGCTCGAGGCGGCGATTGCGCTGGCACCGGGCAGGCCGGATGCCTCCCGCCTGCTCGCCGGTGCCTATCTCGATCTCTGGCCGGCGCTGTCGCCGCGCAAGCGCGAGCGCGAGCGGCGGCTTCTTGCGCGCGTCTTGTCCGACCCGCCATCCTTCTCCTCCCTCATCGCCCGCTGGGTGGCGGTGGCGCCGAGCCGCGAGGAGGCCTTCGCCGTCGTCCCTCCGACCCCTGAAGCCTGGGCGAGGATGCAGCAGATCTACGCCGACCACTTCGACTGGCAGGGCTTCTGCGCGGCGCGCGCGCGCTGGGACCTTGCCCTCCGGACGCGCCTTTCCACCCGCCTCGTCCAGGCCGGGCAGCGCCGCGCCATCGGCGACGACGGCTCGGCCCGAGAGCTCTTTCTCGAGGTCGCCGCCGAGGCGCGGCCGGAGCGGCGCTACCTCGGCTTTCTCACCCGTGCCCTGGAGGGGTGCCCGCCCGGCCCGATTGAACGCCGCACCGCGGAGCGGCTGGAAAAACACCTCGCCTGGAGCCTCGAAAGCTGCCTGTTCGACCGCTGTCCCTTGCCACCCCGGCTCCTGCTCCGCCTCGACGGTTTCTGCCGCGACCTCGACCCCCGCAGCGATGCCATGGTCGCGCTGGTCACCGGCGACCTGCAGCGAGCCGAAGCGATGGAGCGCGCCTTCGCTACACCGTGGGACGAGGATTGGGTGCCCTACAGGCTGCTCAAGGCGAAAGTGCTGGCCGAAAGCGGGCGCAAGCAGGAGGTCGAGGATGCGCTCTCCGGACTCCCCCCCTCCTGGCGCGCCCGCCCTAGCTACTGGCATGTCCGCGCCGAGATCGCTCGCGCCGTGGGGGATCCCGCCGCCCAGGGCGCGGCCGCGCGCGAGCTGGCCCAGCGCGCGGCGAGCGCCTGGCCGGCGAGCGCCTGGGACTTCCATGGCGGCGTTCCGCGGCTCGAGCTGCTCGCCGCCACCGGCGCATCCGGCCTCGCCCTCGCGGTCGATGTTGCGCCGCCTCGGGGGGCCGCGGCCGAGGTGCGCCTCGACCGAGTGGTCCTAGGGACCTTTCCGATCAGGGCCGGGGCGCCGCTCGTCGTCTCCGCCGCGATTGCTCCGGGCTGGCACTTGCTCGAGTTCGAGAGCGTGGCCGGCGGCTCGGCGCTGCCGGGAGCCGTTCGCCTGGCCGTCGGTGCGGAGGGGCTAGGCGGCCGGGGGAGTGCGAGCGGCGGCGAGACCGATTAGCCGTGCCGAGGCTGCCGCGCCGGCCATGACCGCGAGGGTGAGGGCGTTGGCCGGCAGGGTGAGGCCGAAATCGAAGAGCTCGTGGACGGCCACGGCGGCGAGGGCGCCGAGGACGGCAAGCCCGGCCGCCTGGTCCTCGGAGCGCCGCCCATGCCGCAGCACGGCGAGCAGGCGCCAGACGAGGGTGGCGAGCCCCGCCGCGACCAGGGCCAATCCGGCCGGCCCGGCGGTCGCGAGCAGCTCGAGCGGTCCGTTGTGAGCGTGCCACCAGGTACCTTCGAGCCCCGCCGGTTGAACCAGTGGGAAGCCATCGCGAAAGGTGCCGAGCCCGCTGCCGGTCAGCGGGAACCTGCGGCACAAGGCGAGCGTCGCCCTCCACGCCTCCCGCCGCGCTCCAATGCTCATGTCGAAAGCCCGGGTGGCGAAGAGCCTGGCAAGCCCCGCCGTGAGGCCCGCCGCGAGGGCCGCCGCGACCCCGGCGGCGGCCACCGCCCCACCCAGGACCGCCGGCCCCCAGCGGCGCTGGGCAACCGCGAGCAGCGCTGCCTGAACGACAAGGCCAAAAACCGCTGCCACCAACCCGCCGCGCGATGCGGTGAAAACGAGGCCGGCGAAGAGGGTCAGCCAGACCAGGGCTGGCGGGACGACCCACAGAACTCGCCGCTCGAAGGCCACCTCCAGGCGCGCCCGCCCCACCGCCCACCAGACCCAGGCGAAGGCGAGCGCCAGGGCCATCTCGAGGTAGACCGCGAGGTGGTTCGGATTGAAGAAGGTGCCGTGCAGGCGTGCGGTCGAGACCTGCACGTCTACTCCCCACAGCGTGCGCTCCCCGGCGTTGGCGGCGCGTGCGCCGAGGAAGACCTGGACGACGGCGCTGAGCAGGACCGCCCCACCCAGCCAGCGCCGGCGGTGGCGCCGGCGGCCGGCCACGGCTCCGGCGAGCAGGCAGGCCGCCGCCGCGGCCCAGGTCAGGGCGGCGGAGACCGTGGCTGGCGTGGCGATGGTGAGGCGCGCCGCCTGCCCGTTTGGCGCCGCGGTGTCGCCGAGCAGTGCCACAGCCTGGAGGTGGAGGCGGGCATGTTCAGGAGAGAGCCACGAGACCAGCGGCGCCGGCCAGGCCAGCGCCTGCAGGCCGCCGAGGAGGGCCACCGCCGCGAGCGCCGCAGCCGGCAGCGCCACCTGCCGCAGCTCACCCGGCCGCTCGAGCGTCACCCATGCCAGAGCCAAGGCGCAAAAGGCAAAGATCTGGAGACCGGCCTCGGCCCACGCGGTCACGCTGCCGAAAGGGAGAGGCGCCCAAAACAAGAGGGCGGCGAGCAAGGCGGTGAGCGCAAGAGCGGAATGGCGTATCATGGCGCGATCTTTTTTCACGTCTTGCTGGGCATGGAGACAACATGCGACTGCTCATCCGATCAGCCGGACTCTTGGTCTGCTACGGTTTTCTCGTCGCCGGTAACGCGCAGGCGCAGTTCGACCAGTATACGACTCCAGGGGGGCCCGAGGGGCGGCCTGTGGACCGCAAGGCACAACTCGCCAGAGAAGTGGCGAGCGCCCGCCTGCGGCTCGGCGCCGTGCGCGTAGATCCCGCTTTCGGAATCAAGGACGCAGAGTATGTGAAGAACCTTCTGGGACCGGCCGGCGGCACGGCGCCGAGCGACTTCACCGCGACCGTCAGCGCCGGCGCCCGGGCGTACCTGCCCACCGGCCCTCAGGTCACCTGGACCGCCTACGCCTTGCCCGAGTACGTCTGGTGGCGGCGGGAGACCGGGCGGCGGCGGTTCAACGGTCGCTACGGCCTGGGTCTCTTCGGCTTCTGGAACCGCCTGACGGTGGCGGCAACCGCGGGCAGCGACGCCCAACAGCAAGTCGTCACTCCAGAGGTGCTGCGCCCGGCGAGCGCACGCTCGGACCACGTCCAGGCCTCCGTCGAGCTGCGATTGAGCGGCGCCTTCTCCACTTTCATCTCCGGCAATCTCGAGCGACAGCACAGCCTCGCCAAGGTCGCCGAGGATCCCCAGGCCCTGTTGCTCCAGCAGCTCGACCGCGAGGAACGGGTGGCGCGGGCGGGCCTGCGCTGGCGCCCGCCAGGGGGTTGGGTGGTGGGTGTGGGCGCCGAACGCTCGGACGTCGACTTCAGCCACCGCCGGGGGGCCGTCGACCGCTCGAACTTCGGCACGGCGCCGGTGTTCGAGCTGAGCCGTGACCGTGGCCGCCTGTTTTTCCAGGCCGACGTTGCCCAGCGCTCGCTCTCGGCCAAGCAGGGGGCGAGCTTCATCCATTTCGCCAAGACGACCGGCCGCGCCGCCATCTCCCTGGAGATCGCCCGCGGGGCCGAGATCTTCGTCTACGCCAACCGCAACCTGGTCTACTCGCTGGTGCCGGCTTATTCCTACCTCGACGACCTGCGGCACGGGGCGGCGCTCCACCTCAGGCTCGGCCGGCGCATCGGGGCCAACGTCTTCGGCGAGACCGGCAGCGAAGGATACACGGCCCTCGCGCCCGGCACGCCGCGTCGAAAGGATGACCTCACCTCTTTCGGCGGCACCGTCTCTTTCGCGCTGGTGCGCAGCGCCGCCCTGCGCCTCCAGGGCGCGCGCACCCGGTTCACCTCGAATCAGGCCGGCGGCACCCGTTCCCTCACCACTCTCGGGCTCACCGTCACGCTGGCCGGCCGGCCCTGACGGGGTAGCCCGCCTGGCTCCGGGCCGGGCCGCGCCGCGACGAGAAGGGGGTCTGGGGCTCCCTGCCGGACGAACGCCGACGACCCGCCAGCCTTGCGCCCTACGATCGATTCAGGCTTTGGCTGATAGCTCACCTGCCTTCCATCTGTTGCAATAACGCAGCAACAGCCAGGAGAAAGGCTGGTAAGCCTATGACCAAACCGCTGGACCTGCGACGGCCGTTCCTGTACCATGAGCGTCGACTTAACGTCGCACTGTGAAGAAGATAGCGTCTTACCCACCCGTCTTGCTGGCGCTCCTCCTGCTAGGGGCAGCGGCTGCCGCGCAGCCGGCCAAAGCTCCCGGGTACCGCATCGGGCCCCGCGACATGCTGGACATCAAGGTCTTCGAGATGAAGGAGCTCGATGGACCGCGGCGGGTGTCCGAAGACGGCTCGATCAGCCTGCCGCTGATCGGCGACGTGCAGGTCGCCGGCCAGACCGAAAGCGAGCTGACGGCCTCGCTCAAGGCCCTTCTCGACGCGAAGTACGCTCAGCGCGCCACGGTCGAAGTCAAGGTGACCGAATTCCGCTCGCGGCCGATCACGGTGCTGGGCGCCGTCACCAAGCCGGGCAGCCTCGCCTTTTCCGGGCGGTGGACCCTGCTCGAAGCGCTGACCGCGGCCGGCGGCGTCGCCTCGGAGCACGGCACCACCCTCTATGTCCTGCGCCGCGCGGACAACGGCCTGTCCGACCAGGTGACGATCGACGTCGACGATCTGCTGGTGCGCGCCGACCCGCGGGTGAACATCCCTCTGCTCGCCAACGACCTCATCAACGTGCCCGGCGCTGTCGAAGTCACCGTCTACTGCCTGGGACAGGTCGCCCACCCCGGCGCCATGGTCTTCAAGGGCCATGAGCGGGTCACCCTGCTCGCCGCCATCGCCCGCGCCGGGGGCCTGACCGACCGCGCCGCGAGGAAGATCCTCGTCAAGCGCGCCGAAGCGCCCGCCGGCACCCCGGAGATCGTGGCCGACTACAAGCGCATCATCGCCGGCAAGGATGCCGACCTCGAGTTGCACCAGGGGGACGTCTTGGTGGTCAAGGAGTCTTTCTTTTGAAATCCGCCGCGCCGCAGATCGTCGCCGACGACATCGAGCTCCTGCCGCACGACGTCGAGTCCGAGCTCAACCTGGCCGAGTACATGGCCATGGTGCGGCGGCACTGGAAGCTGGTGACCGCCGCCTGCCTGACCGCGCTGGCGGCCGGGGGGATCCACTACTCGATCACGCCAAAGGCCTACATGGCGACCGCGGTGATCCAGATCGAGCGCCGCAGCCTGGCGCCGGCCTTGACCAGCCAGTCGCCATGGCTCGAGAGCTATTTCGACGTCGAGTACTATCCCACCCAGTACAGGCTGCTCGAGAGCCGCGGACTGGCCGAACGGGTGGTCAAACGGCTCGACCTTTCCTCCGACCCGATGCTCGCTCCCGGGCATGGCCCGGGCCGCGACGGTGGGCGTGGCCGCACCGCCGAGGACGACCGGGCGGTCCTCGGAGTGCAGGCCGACGGGCTGCGCTCCGGCCTCAGCGTCGAGCCGGTGCGCAACACCCAGCTGGTCGAGGTCTCCTACCGCTCCTCCGACCCGGCGTTTGCCGCCAAGGCGGCGAACGGTTTCGTCGATGCCTTTATCGATATGGGCATCGAGAACCGTTTCGCCAATGCCGGCAAGACTTCGGCATTCCTGATCTCCCAGATCAACACCCTGAAGAAGGATATCGACGACCGGGAGGCCAAGCTCCAGGCGTTCAGCCGCCGCACCGCTATCGTCAGCATGGAGCCGGGCTCCAACCCTACCCTGCTGAGGCTGGCAGCTCTCAACCGCAGCGCCATCGAAGCCAAGAACGCGCGCATCGACAAGGAGCAGACCTACAAGGGCCTGCTGACCGCCCCGCAGGAGACCATTGCCGATACGCTCTTGCCCGGCGCGATCGGCACCCTGCGCTCCGAGCAAAGCAGGCTCGAGCGGGAGTACGAGTCGAAGCTCAAGGTCTACAAGCCGGACTGGCCGCCGATGGTGACCCTCAAGGCGGAGATCGAAAAGGTCAAGCAGCACCTGGCGAGCGCGGTCAAGGACACGGTCGAGACGGCCAAGAAGAGCGCCTACGCCGCCTACCAGAGGGCCCAGCACGAGGAGCAGGCGCTCGAGGTGGAGATCAACAAGCTCAGGTCGGAGGCCATGGACCAGAACTCGCAAGCGGCTGAGTACGACAACCTGGTCAGCGAGCTCAAGACCAAGCGCGACATGTATACCGAGCTGCTGAAAAAGCAATCGGAAAACGACGTTCAGAGCCGTCTCCAGGACACCCGCGACACCAACGTCCACATCGTCGACCGCGCCCTCATCCCGGGTGGCCCCTTCTACCCCTCGCTGCGCAAGGACCTCTCCTACAGCCTGCTCTTCGGCTTGCTGCTCGGGGTTGCCGCCGCCCTGCTGATCGAATTCCTCGACCGCACCATCAAAGCGCCCGAGGAAGTCGAGCGGCGGCTCGGCCTGGCGACCCTCGCCGTCATCCAGGACATCTCCGCGGCCGGCAAGGCCTACGGGTATGGGACGCGGTACGGCTACGGTTATGGCTATGGTTACGGCTATGGCAACGGCTACGGCGCCGAAGCGGTGCCGGCCGGGCGGGTGCGGACGGGACGGCGCGACAAGGAGCCCGCCGGCTGGCTGGAAAAGAAGAAGGGTGCCGCTGCCCTCCCGGCGCAGATCGAGCTGGTGCCCCACGAGCGGCCGCGCACGCAGATCTCGGAAGCTTACCGGTCACTGCGCACGGCGCTGCTGCTGTCGACCGCCCACGAGCTCAAGGTGGTGGCGGTGACCTCGGCCGTGGCCGGCGAGGGCAAGACGGCGACCGCCACCAACCTGGCGGTCGTCCTCGCCCAGCTCGGCCGGCCGGTGCTGATCGTCGATGCCGACCTGCGCAAGCCCCGCCTCCACCAGGTCTTCCGGGTCTCCAACCAGACCGGCCTGGTCAGCCACCTGACGTCGACGATCGATGCGGCCGAGATCGTCCAGCCGACGCTGGTCACCAACCTGTGGGTGACCACTTCTGGCCCGATCCCTCCAAACCCCTCCGAGCTGCTCTCCTCGGACCGCATGCAGGAGTGGCTGCGCGCCATGCGCACCCGTTTCGAGTACATCATCATCGACACGCCTCCGGCCCTCGCGGTCACCGACGCCACCCTCGTCGGAGTGATCGCCGATGGCGTGGTGCTGACCTTGCGCAGCGGCAAGGTGACTCGCGAGGAAGCCCGGCTCTGCCGCGACGGCCTGCGCCAGGCGGACGTCCGCATCCTCGGCGCGGTGCTCAACCGCTACCGATCCGGGCACTCCGGCCACGGGAGGCGTTACCGCTCCTACGAGACCTACGTGGCGGCCGAGGAAGCGTCCGCTCCCGAGGCCGGGTCCGCCGCATGATCGATCTGCACTGCCACATCCTGCCGGGCATCGACGACGGCGCGCGCAGCCTTGCCGAGGGGGCGGAGATGTGCCGCCTGGCCGCCGAGGGCGGGTGCGAGGCACTCGTCGCCACTCCCCACCAGCGGCGCGGCAGCTGGTGGAATTGCGACCGCGCCACCCTCGACCTGCTGCGCCGCCGGCTGCAGGAGGCCGTCGGCCCGACACCGCGCATCCTGCCCGGAGGCGAGATCCACGTCGATGTGCAGCTCCTCGGCGAGATCGGCGCGTGGCGCGCTGATGCAGCCAACGGTCCGCTGCCGCTCGCCGGTTCCCGCTACCTGCTGCTCGAGCTCGGGCCCGCCGGCTCGCCGCCCGAGGCCGCGGACCTGGTGCACGAGCTGGCGGTCGCTGGCTGGCGGCCGGTTCTCGCCCACCCCGAGTTCATCCCCTGGATGGCCGAGGACCTCGCCGTAGTCGCGCACCTGGTCTCGCTCGGCGCACTCGTTCAGGTGACGGCGATGAGCGTGACCGGCGACTTCGGCCGCCGCGCCCAGGCCGACACCCACCGCCTCATCGAGTCGGGGCTCGCGCACTTCGTGGCCAGCGATGCTCACGACCTGGTGCGCCGGCCCCCTGGTCTGGCCCGCGCCTGGGAGAAGATCGCCGGCCGCTGGGGAGAGGAGATGGCCCGGGAGCTCCTGGCCGCCAACCCGGCCGCGGTGGCGGCGGACCAACCGCTGCCGGCGGAGCGGGCAGCCGCGGCAGCGGTGCCGGTCGGCGCGCAAGAGACGCTGCCATGAGCCCCAGGAAGGTCGTAGGGACCGCCTTGCTCGGCGCGGCCCTGCTCGCGCGGACCCCCGCGGCCGGCGCCACGGCCGACCCCTTCTATCTCGACCTGCTGCGCGACGGCACCCAGGCCTACGCGCGCGGCGACTTTGCCACTGCTGCCAAGGAGCTGCGCCTGGCCTGCTTCGGCCTGCTCGACGACCCGCCGCAGCTCGCCTCCTGCCTGACCCGCCTGGCCCTCGCCCAGGGCGCGGCGGGCAACGCCAACGGCTTCCGCGAGAGCTTCCGCCGCCTCGCCGAGGTGGAAGATCGCTTCGGCGCCTACAGCAAGGCCGAGCTGCCGGCCGACGTGCGCGCCGCCTTCGAGCAGCGGGTGCTGGCCGGCATTCCCGCCTCCACGCTCGAGGCGATGCCCGCCTGGAGGCCCCTGCTCAATCGCAAGATCGAGGCGCAGGTCGCCGCCCTGCCGCCGCGCGAGCGCCGCCGGCATCTCGAGGAGCGGCTGGCCAAGGAATCCGGCAATGTCACCTGGAACCTGATGCTCGTCGAGCTCGATCTCGCGGAAGAGAAGACCGAGCCGGCCCTCGCCCGAGCCGAGAAGGCGGCGGCGCTCGCCCCCGCGGACCAGCGCGCGCTGTGCTTGCGCGGCCTTGCCCGGTCGGCGGGCAAGCGCTGTCCGCAGGCCATCGCCGACCTCGAGCCCTGTTACCTGGTCTCCCGCGAGCCGCGCTACGCCGCCGCCTTGCTGAGCTGCCGCGTGGAGCTGGGGCAGTGGAGCAAGGCCGAAGAGCAGGTGCGCTCGCTGCCGCCCGCCTTCAAGGGGGATCGCAAGCTCGCCAGCCTTGCCAGGGAGGTGGCCAAGCATCCCCCGGACAAGTCGTCCACGGCGGCAACCACGGCTGCCGGAAAGCCGGCGGCGACGACCGCCGCCGGCAAGCCGGGCACGGCAACCGGCGCAGTTTTTAGCACCCCGCCTGCCGCCGGTGGGTCCGCCGCGCAAAGGCCGGCCGACAAGCCAGGTACGCCGGCGCCGACCGACAAGACCGCCGCGAAGCAGCCCGACAAGCTCACCGCCGGTAATCCTGCCGACCGGACCGGCGCCTCCAAGCCAGCCGAGAGGCCGGTGGCCGGCAATCCCGCGGCTCCGGCCGCCGGAAGGGCCCAGCCGATCCCTGGAGTCTCCGAGCCCGGCGGGCGCCCCCTGTCGGCGGCGGAACGGGAAGCCATGGAGCGGTCCCGGCGGCTGCTCTCATCGAGCTCCTTGAAGGACGTAAAAGAGGCGCTGCGCCTCGCCCGCGGGGTCGCCGATGCCCATGCCGACGAGAGGGAAGCGCAATACCTGGCAGCCGAGGCTGCTTACCGCAACATGGAATGGGCGAGAGCCGTGGCGTATTTCAGGCGGGCCGGTAGGCCGGACGACGACCACCCCGAGCTGCTCTTCTACATGGCTGTCTCCTTCTATGAGGTGGGAGACAAGCCGGAGGCGGCCGAGGCGCTCAAGCGCTCGCTGCCCAACCTGCAAAGGACCGCCTACGTCGACTCCTACGCCAGGCGCATTCTCGGGCGATGACGCGCCGGAAAGAACAGGCCGCTCCCGGGGGTAGCCGACGGCTAGTTTTTGTAGTAGAATAAGCGAGTTCCGAGCAGCGCACGCGAAGAATTGGGGATCTCCAGAATGAGAGCACGCTATTTCCTGACCGCAGCACTCGTCCTTGCCGCCACCCGCGCCGGCGCGCAGACCGGCCAGGTAGACCCCAACTGCGTGCCGACCGAGAAGAACGGACGGGTGGTGGCGACCGGCTTGACGCTGACCACCGGCCAGACGCCGCGCCTGTACTTCCGCTGGTTCGAAGACAAGGTCCGGCCGCAGGACCAGAAGCCGTTCTACTGGGTCGAG
Organism: Thermoanaerobaculia bacterium; assembly: GCA_035544895.1. Taxonomy (GTDB): domain Bacteria; phylum Acidobacteriota; class Thermoanaerobaculia; order Multivoradales; family UBA5704; genus JASLEW01. The sequence goes on along the minus strand of DASZZM010000081.1, from coordinate 32,822 downwards.
ATGGAGGTCGCTCCGAATGGGCGGTTCTGGGCCATTCCACCCAAGCCGGAGAAGCGCAACCAGCTCATCGAGTACTACGTGGCCATCGCGTCCCCCGACGGCAGGACCGTGTCGCGCATCGATCCCAAGAAGGTCAAGGTCACCGGCGACTGCAAGCCCAATCTCGACGTCATTGAGCTTGGAGTGTCCTCGAACCTGACCATCGGCGAGACCGCTCCCGATCAAGAGAAAAAGAAGGTGTATGGCTTCCTCTGCGACGGCATCGTGACCCGGATCAACTCGAAGGGGATCCGCCGCGCCGACGAGACCTGCCGTACCTGCGTGGTCGCCTGGTGGGCGGACCCCGGAATCCTGGTGCCGGCCGCCGGTGTCGCCGCCGCGGGCGGCCTGGCGGGATTCATCATCTCCGACCAGCCGGAACCGACTCAATCGCGGCCGCCGCTCTAGCCTAGCAGGCTGCCTAAGAACCCCTCGCGCCGCGCTGCGCCCTGCGGGTTCCGGCGGCGCGGGGCCGTTTGCTGCGTTTCAATGCTCAGTACCGCTGGCCATGCCTCGTTTGTGCCCCGGGCTACACTGTGTTGGGTGGCAGCTGCGTTATCGACAGGGGACCTCTAGAAAGTGAGCAAGACGCTTCCGTTCCCGTTACCCGAGCCGGAGAGCACGCCTGCCCCTCCCCACGGGGGAGGGATCGCCGAGCACCTGATCGAGCCGCATGGCGGCAGGCTGGTCGACCTCGTCGCCTCCGCGGAGAGGGCGGCGGAGCTCAAGGCGGCATCGCGGGATTGGCCTTCGTGGGACTCGACCGCGCGGCAGCTCTGCGACCTCGAGCTGCTGATGAATGGGAGCTTCTCGCCTCTGACGGGGTTCCTGGGTCGCGCGGACCACGACTCGGTGTGCCGCGGCATGCGCCTGGCGGACGGCACCTTGTGGCCCATCCCCGTCACTTTGGACATCCCGCGCGAGGTCGCGGGGAATCTCGCGGTGGGGCGGAGCGTCCTGGCTTTGCGCGACCCGGAAGGAGTGATGCTCGGTTGCTTGCGGGTCGAGGAGATGTGGGAGCCTGACCTGCGGGAGGAGGCGCAGGCGGTGTACGGCACCGCCGATCCTGCCCACCCCGGCGTCTCCTACATGCTCGAGCGCACCAACCCGGTCTATGTGGCCGGCCGGCTCGAAGGCGTGCAACTGCCGGCCCACTACGACTTCCGGTCGCTGCGCCTGACGCCTGCCGAGCTGCGCGCCGAGTTTGCGCGCGAAGGCTGGCGCCGGGTGGTGGCCTTCCAGACCCGCAACCCGATGCACCGCGCCCACTGCGAGCTGACGCTGCGCGCCGCCAAGGAGGCGCAGGCGAGCCTGTTGATCCACCCGACCGTGGGCATGACCCGGCCGCGCGACCTCGACCACTACACCCGCGTGCGCTGCTATCAGGCGGTCCTCCACCGCTTCCCGCAGCACACGGTCAAGCTCGCCCTCCTCGGGCTCGCCATGCGCATGGCCGGGCCGCGCGAGGCGCTTCTCCACGCCATCATCAGGAAGAACCACGGCTGCACCCATTTCATCGTCGGCCGCGACCATGCCGGGCCAGGCAAGGACCGGTCCGGCAAGGACTTCTACGGCCCCTACGATGCCCAGGACCTCCTGCGCTCCCATGAGCCGGAGCTCGGCGTCAAGATGGTGCCGTTCAAGCAGCTCGTCTACATCGAGGAGCTCGACACTTACCTGCCCGCCGACGAGGTGCCGGCCGGCAAGCGGACGCTCGATATCTCGGGCACCGAGCTGCGCCAGCGCCTGGCCGAAGGGAGGGACCTGCCGGGCTGGTTTACCTTCCCGGAGGTGGCTGAGGAGCTGCGGCGCACCCATCGTCCCCGCCACCAGCAAGGCTTCACGGTCTTCCTGACCGGACTGTCAGGAGCGGGCAAGTCGACCATCGCGGGTGTCCTCCTGGTCAAGTTCCTGGAGGCCGGCGGCCGGCCGGTGACGCTCCTCGACGGCGACATCGTCAGGAAACACCTCTCCTCCGAGCTCAACTTCTCGAAAGAGCACCGCGACATCAACATCCGCCGCATCGGCTTTGTGGCCTCGGAGATCACCAAGAACGGCGGCATCGCCATCTGCGCCCCCATCGCGCCCTACGATGGCGTCCGCAGGGAGGTGCGCGAGATGGTCGAGCCCGGCGGCGGGTTCGTGCTGGTCCATGTCGCGACCCCGCTCGAAGTCTGCGAGCTGCGCGACCGCAAGGGGCTCTACGCCAAGGCACGGGCCGGCCTGATCAAGGAGTTCACGGGCATCTCCGATCCCTACGAGGCGCCCACAGACGCCGACGTGGCCATCGACGCCAGCGTCCTGTCGCCCGAGGAGGCAGCCCAGGAGATCCTGCTCCACCTGGAAAGCGAGGGCTACGTCGGAGCCAGCATGGCGGCGCAAGCCTAGAAAGAGACTCGTCCGTCCGTCAGGGGCGGGGGCGTCCCTTTCCTTGCGTCCTCCGGCGGCTTCTGCGAGAATCCGCCTGCCGCCAATGCTGCCCGAATTAGAGGTCGCCGTCAGGACGTGCCGATTCTAAGGTCCGAAATAGCCCTCTATCCGCAAGATCTCTTCGCTCTGCCGGATCTGCCAACGCCCTGGAGGGTGGCCTATGTGCGCAGCCGCCAGGAGAAGGAGCTGGCGCGCCACCTCTTGCGGCACGGCGTCCCTTACTACCTGCCGGTCGCCGAAAAGCAGGTGCGGCGCGCGGGGCGCCGGTTCGTGTCGTACCTGCCGCTCTTTCCCGGCTACGTTTTCTTCCGCGGCGCCGCCTTGGAGCGCCGGTTGGCCCTGGCCAGCGACCGCGTGGTTTCCGTTCTCGAGGTGTCAGACCAGGCCCTGCTGGACGGCGAGCTGCACGCTCTCTGGCGCCTCCAGGAGAGCGGCGCCGCCATCGTGCCCCACCCCTACCTGGGGCCGGGTGACGAGGTGGAGGTGATCGAAGGCCCTTTCCGGGGCTTCTCGGGGAGGGTATTGCGCGAGAAGGGGCGGACGCGTCTGGTGGTGTCGGTGAGCTTCCTGCGCCAGTCGGTGGCCGCCGAGTTCGAGCGCGAGGCGCTCGCCCCGATGCGGCAGGTTCCCTGGGTAGGGACCTGGCGCTCGAGATCGATCGCAGGGTAGAGACCCGGCGGCGCTCGAGATCGACTGGGCGTCGGTGCGCCATGACAGTTCCGTCGGTGGCATGTACACCGAAGAGGGCGGAGCCTATAAGAAAAATGATCGAGACAGCCTCGTCGTCGGGAGGCGGGAAGAGTCCTCGACGCGACTTGATCATCGTCTCCTCCGGGCTCGAGCTCGACGGAGGAGGGCGTGCGATGGCCGGCCGGCTCATCGCCAGCGGCGCGGCCGATTTCGCCCGCGAGCGCGGCATCCGCTGGGAGCTCCTCTCCCTCGCTGGCCTGGACGGCTTCTCCGCCGACCCGCGCGCGCGCAGCTTTGGCGGCCGCCAGCGGGCCCTGGCTCTCGCCGCCTGGCGCCGGCAGCTCGCCAGCCGCAGAGTGGCCTGTGTTTACGACCTGCTCGGGCCGGCGCGAGTCCAGGCGTGGTTGCCCGGCCGGCTCCGTGCCCCATACATGGTGGCCATCTACGGCGTCGAGGTCTGGCATCGCCTTTCCGGGGCACGCTACCGGGCCTTGCAACGTGCCACCGTCCGGCTGACTCCGTCCGATTGCACCCTTCGGGAGGCGCGGCAGGCGAATGGAGACTTCGGCGCCGTGGAGGTTCTGCCGCTGTGCCTCGAGGAACGGCCGCCCGAGGGGCAAGCCGATGCCGCACTCCTCGACCGCGCCGGACGTGGGTACCTCTTGATCGTGGGAAGGATCGTGGCGACCGAGCGCTACAAGGGGCATGACCAGCTTCTCGAGGTGCTGCCACGGTTGCTGTCGGAGGCGCCAGACCTGCGCCTGGTCGTCGCCGGCGACGGCGACGACAGACTGCGCCTGGAGGCGCGGGCAGCCGCCCTGGGGCTTGCGAGCAGAGTCCTGTTCACGGGGTTCGTCAGCGAGGCGACCCTGGCGGAGCTTTACCGGCGCGCCGCGATCTTCGTCATGCCCAGCCGCGGCGAGGGGTTTGGCCTCGTCTATCTGGAGGCGATGAGGGCCGGCAAGCCCTGCGTGGCGGCGCGCGCCACAGCGGCGGCCGAGGTGGTCGCGGACGGCGAAACAGGGCTCCTGGTCGACCCGCTCGACACGCAGGAGCTCGCCGCCGCGCTGGGCCGCCTGGCCGCCGATCCGGAGCTCGCCGCCAGCATGGGTCAGGCCGGGCGGCAACGCTTCGAGCAGGTCTTCACTCTCCGGCGCTTTCGCGAACGGCTGTGGCCCTGCCTCGACCGCCTGGTCGAGGAACCCGATGTGCGAAATCAACGGCATTCCTAGCTCCCTTCGCGCGGCAACCGCCCGCTAAGCCACCGATGGATCAACTGCCGCTATCCGCGTCGCTTTCGGAGGCTCCCGAGACCGTTGCGCGGCCACTTCCAGGGGCCCAGCTCGAGCGCATCAAGGGATGGGCGAAGATCTTCTCCACCTTTCTCACGGCGCAGGTCCTCACACAGCTCCTCGGGATATCGGCCGGCATCCTGCTCATTCGCGCCATGCCGGTTCGCCAGTTCGCTCTCTACACGCTGGCACTGTCGGTAGTGACCTTCTTCACCTTCATCTCCGACCTCGGAAGCACCACGTCCCTGCTCTATTTCTTCCACCGGACGGCCGGCAAGGGGCAGGATTTCCCGCTCTACCTCGCTGCCGTGCGATCCTTACGCCGTCTGGCCTTTCTGGCCGGCGCGGCGGGCGTCGCCGTGGGGCTGCCCTGGATCGCGGCGGCCAAGGGTTTCGGCACCGCCGAGATCGCCCTTTCGACGGGCGCCGTCCTGCTTTGCGTGTGGTTCCAGATCGGCGCGTCATTGTCGATCCTCTCCCTACGCCTCGGCGACCGCTATGGCGACTCCTACCGGGCGGAGATTGCCGGCGGCGGCGTGCGGCTCGCTACCGCCGCGGCAATGGTCATTGCCACCCGCCTCTATGCCTGGTTGGGAGTCTTGGGCAATGCGGTGTCGACGGCGACCGTCGCCTTCCTCGCCCGGCCGGCCGCTCGACCGGTGCGGGAGGCAGCCGACCTGGCACCGTACCGGCGCCAGATCCTGCGCTATCTCGTGCCGACCTTGCCCAGCGCGGTCTATTTCTCCGTGCAGGGACCACTCATGGTCTGGCTCTCGGCCTCCTTCGGTGCGGCACGCAACATCGCCGAGGTCGGTGCGCTGTCGCGTCTCGGCATGGTGGTCGGCCTGTTCTCGAACCTCGCTGCCGTCGTCTTCCTGCCGCGTCTGTCGCGCCTGGCGGACGACCGCCTCTACCGCTCCCGCTTTCTGCAGTTCAGCGCCGTCCTGGCGGCAGCGGCTCTGTCGCTGCTCGGGGCCTCCCTCGCCTTCCCGCGCGCCTTCCTGGCGCTCCTGGGCGAGCACTACTCGGGTCTCGACAGCGAGCTCCTGCTGGTCGTCGCCGGGTCGGGCCTCACCCTGCTCGACGGCTACCTGGTGAGCGTCAACCTGGCGCGCTCGTGGACCCGCTGGCAAGGGCTCGCCGTCCTCTGCCTGGCGGTGACTCAGGCCGGCCTGGTGCACGTCCTACCGCTCGGAACGACGCGGGGAGTCCTGAGCTTCAACCTGCTGAGCGCAGCCGCGGCCTTCGTCCTGCAACTGGCCGTCTCGATTCTCGGGTTCACCCGACCGAGACTCGTCCACTGGGAGTGACCACGGAGAGACCGTTGTATCAAGAAAGCGCAGACCTGATCCTCGGCATGCTGCGCCCGCAGGATGTCGTGCTCGACATCGGCGGCTGGGCCCGCCCCTTCAACCGCGCCAACTACGTGATCGACCAGGAGCCGTACGAGACGCGGGGTCACTACGAGCTGCCCGCGCAGGGAGGCGAACGCGAGTTCTTTACTCGTGAGACCTGGATTCAACGTGACATCTGCGCGCGGGAACCCTATCCCTTTGGCCCCAAGGAGATCGACTTCGTCATCTGCTCTCACACTCTCGAAGACGTGCGGGATCCCTTGTGGGTGTGCTCAGAGGCCGCACGGATCGCCAAGGCCGGATACTTGGAAGTACCCTCGCGGATCGCCGAGTCGTCGCGGGGCGTCGAGCCTGGACAGGTAGGATGGTCCCATCACCGATGGCTGATCGAGATTGAGGGAAGCCATCTAAGCTTCCTGATGAAATATCATAAGATTCATAGCCATTGGCGACTCTCCTTGCCGGAGAGATTCTTGCGCCGCCTCGCCGACGAACGGCAGCGCCAGTGGCTTTTCTGGAACGGCTCCTTCACTTTTTCAGAAGTTACCCTCCACGGCCCCGATACGATCCAGGCAGAGCTCGAGAAGTTCGTTCAGGCCGTCCATCCCTATCCCCGCTGGCTGCTGGCGGCGGACCGGGTGTACAGGAGCACCCTCTCTCTGGCGCGTCGCGCCCGCGCGAAGGCCGGGAGAAGCGCTCGGTCGCTGGGCGAATCAGCCTCGAGGAAGAAAAGCTGAGGGTCAGGACCGCCTTGCGGCGCGTCCGGTTCGGAGACGGCGTATGCTGCGCGTCTGCCACGTAACCCCTGCCTACTTTGCGCCGGAGTCGGTGCTGGGCGGCGGCGAGAGGTTCGCCGAGGAGCTGGCCCGCGCCATGTCTCGCCGGGCCGAGGTCAAGCTGGTGAGCTTCGGCCGGCGGGCACTTCGCGAGCGCGTGAGCCCCAGCTACGAGCGCGTCATTCTGCAGAGCTGGTCGCGCCAGCCGATGGTGCCCTTCTCGCCGTTGCTGAAGCGCGAGCTGCGCGGAGCAGACATCGTCCACTGCCACCAGTACTTCGTCCTCTCCACCTTCCTCGCCGCCCTGCTCGGCCATCGGCAGGGAAGCAATGTCTTCGTCTCCGACCTCGGCGGTGGTGCCTGGACCCCGGGGTTTCACTTCGACCAGTCGCGTTGGATCACGGCCCACCTGCCGATCTCGGAGTATGCCGCCCGCTCCCTGCCAGGCCGCCCCCGACCGTATCGCGTGATCTATGGCGGAGTCGACCTGGCGCGGTTCCACCGGCGTGCGCGGCTGGCGCATGACGGCTCGGCGGTCTTTCTCGGCCGCATCCTGCCGCACAAGGGCATCCATTTCCTGATCGCCGGACTTCCGGCGGGAGTCACCTTGAAGGTGGTCGGCACGGCACCGAACCGCGCCTATCTCGAACGGCTGCGGGGGCTCGCGGCGGGAAAGGACGTCCGCTTCCTCATCGGCTTGCCCGACGCCGAGGTGGCCGCACTGCTCGCGCAGGCGATGGCGCTCGTCCATCCGACACCCGCGGACCCCTGTGGCCGCGCCGGCGCGCACGAGCTGTTCGGCCTCGCCCTGGTCGAGGCGATGGCTTGCGGCTGCCCCGTGATCGCCTCCCGTGCCGGGCCGCTGCCGGAGATCGTCGAGCACGAGAAGACCGGCCTCCTCGTGCCGTCCAACGATCCGGCCGCCATCGCCGCCGCCCTCTCGCGGCTCCGCGGCGAGCCCGGCCTGTGGGCCCTGCTCTCGGCCGGTGCGCGGCGGCGCGTCGAGGAAAAGTTCACCTGGGACCACGTGGTCGACCGCTGCCTGGCGGTTTACGGCCACGAGGAAGGAGGGGCCCTTGGTCGCGGCGAGCGAGCGGTCGCCGCCGGCTGACAGCGGGCTCATGAGACTTCTCCACGTCGTCCCCGAGCTGCCGCCGGCCGTAGGCGGCGTGGGGAGCTATGCGGCGGCCCTGGCTGGGGCCCTGGCGCGGTGCGCAGTGACCTCTCGCTTCCTCGTCGCCGCCCCCGGCTGGTCCGGCGAAGGTCTCGCGGCCGTGCCGATCGGCGAGCGGAGCGCAGCGGCTCTCGCCCAGCAGCTTGCCGACAGCGGCATCGACAACGTGCTCGTGCACTACGCCAACTACGGCTACCAACCTCGCGGCTGCCCGGCCTGGCTCGTCGCAGGGCTGGCGCGCTGGCGCGCCGCGGCGCCCCAGCGCAGGTTGGTGACCATGTTCCACGAGATCTACGCCAGCGGCCCGCCATGGCGCAGCTCGTTCTGGCTCTCGCCAGTGCAGCGGCGGCTCGCCGCCCGGCTGCTGCGGACGAGCGACGGCGCCGCTACCAGCCTCAAGCTCTACGCCCGGATGCTCGCGCGCTGGGGTCCGCGGCAAGAAGTGGCGGTGGCGCCGGTCTTCTCGGGCGTGGGCGAGCCGGCAGTGGTGCCGGCCCCCGAAGAGCGCAGGCCGCGCGTCATGCTGGTTTTCGGCGGCGCCGGCGGCCGGCGGCGCGTCTACGGCGCACTGCGCGAGGTCCTGGCCACGGCATGCCGGAGCCTGGGCATCGCCGAAATCGTCGACCTCGGACCGGCGCTCGAGCGGCTGCCGGCGCACGTCGGCGGCATTCCGGTGTCGGCACTCGGGCCGCGGAGCGAGGACGAGGTGAGAGCAGTCCTGCTCCGCTCCTACGCGGGCTTCCTCGCCTACCCGGCGCCATTCCTCGCCAAGTCGACCATCTTTGCCGCCTACTGCGCGCATGGTCTCGTGCCGGTGTGCGCCTGGCCAGGGCGCCGCAGGGACGGAGCGGAGGAGCGGCCGCCCTGCTGGGAACCCGGCGCCGAGCCCGCGCCGGCCGACGCCGCCGGCCTCGCGGCGCGGGCGCGCGCCTGGTACGGCGGCCACGATCTCCTGCGCCAGGCCGCTTCGTTCCGGGCTCTGCTGGGCGAGGCCCGGCCGGAGGGGCGGCGGGAGGCATGAGAATCCTCATCTACTCGCCCGCCTTCCTCCCCGCCGTCGGTGGGATCGAGATCCTCCAGGCCCAGCTCGCCGAGCAGTTCGCGCGTCTGGGACACGAGGTGACGGTGGTGACGCGGACTCCGGCGCGCGAGCCGGATGACTTCGCGTTCCGCGTCCTGCGGCGGCCCGGGCCGGCAGCCCTGCTGGCCGCCGTGCGCTGGTGCGAGGTCTTTTTCCAGGCCAACGTCAGCCTGCGCGGCCTGTGGCCGCTCGCCCTCGTACGCCGGCCGTGGGCAGTGTCGCACCATAGCTGGTATTGCCGCGTCGATGGCCGCATTGCCTGGCAGGACCGCCTCAAGCGCTCTCTGCTGCGCCTGGCCGCGGTGTCGATTTCGGTCAGCCACGCGGTCGCGGCGGACCTCGCCAGCCCATCCCTGGTCATTCCCAACGCCTACCGGGATGAGTTCTTCCGCATCCTGCCGGAAGTACCGCGCAGTCGCGACCTCGTCTTCGTCGGCCGGCTGGTTTCCGACAAGGGAGCCGACCTCCTGATCGCCGCCCTCGGCCGTCTCGCCGGAGCCGGGTTGCGGCCCCACCTCACGGTCGTCGGCGACGGTCCCGAGCTCTCCGCACTGCGCGCCCAGGCCGAGGAGGCCGGGTTGACGGCACAGGTCGACTTCGCCGGCACGCGCACAGGCGCAGATCTGGTACGCCTGCTCAACGGTCATCGCATCCTCGTCGTGCCCTCGCGCTACCATGAGCCGTTCGGGATCGTCGCTCTGGAAGCCATCGCCTGCGGCTGCGTCGTGGTGGGCTCGGCGGGAGGCGGCCTGCCGGAGGCCATCGGCGCCTGCGGCCAGACTTTCCGCAATGGAAGCGCCGAGGAGCTGGCGGCGCTCCTGGCCGACTTGCTGCGCCGGCCCGAAGGGCTGCGGCCACTCCGCGCCGCGGCGCCGCAGCATCTTGCCAGGCACACCGGTGAGCGAGTCGCGCGGCTCTACCTGGCGGCCATCGAGGACGGCCTCTTGGGCCGCCAGGCGGCGCGGCGGCCGGCGCGCGGGGAGATCCGCTGACATGGACCTCCGCTTATTGCTCATCTTCGGCGGTGCCCTCGCGGCACTGTGGGCGGGCTTCCACTGGCGCACGGCTCTCCAGGCCGTGCTGGTGCTCCTGGTCGTCGAAGGGGCGATCCGTAAATGGCTGTTTCCCGGCGCCCAGGACCTGGTCTATCTCGCCAAGGACGTACTTCTCGTCGGGGTTTACGTCGGGTTCCTGAGCGCGCGTCCGCGGCTGCGTTACCGGCCGCCGTCGATTCCCGGCCTGTACGCCGTACTCATCCTCGGCGCACTTTTCGGCCTCTTGGAGATCTTGAATCCACGGCTTCCCAACCTTCTGGTGGGCATCTTCGGCTTCAAGGCCTACTTCCTCTACGTTCCGCTCCTCTTCGTGGTGCCCGTGGCGTTCCCCACCGACCGCGACCTGGTGCTCTTCCTGCGCCGCTACATCCTGCTCTCCATCCCCGTCGGAGTCCTCGCCGTGGCACAGTTCCTGAGCCCCTCGTCGAGTGCCCTCAACACCTATGCGCGGGGGGACCTGGGAATGGGTACCGCCGGGTACATCTCGACCTTCGGTTCCTCGGAGTTCGTTCGCGTCACCGCGTCCTTTTCCTACATCAGCGGCTACGGCTCGTACCTCGTCGCCATTACGATCCTCATCCTCTCCTACCTGGCGGCGACGCGCTGGCGGCTGCGGCGCAGCCTCCCGACCTACATCGCCCTCGGCATGGCCCTCCTCGGGATGTTGATGACCGGCTCGCGTGGACCCGTCTTCATGCTCTCTCTACTCTTCCCCGTCTACTGGTGGCTGGCGGTCATCCGGGGGGGCCGATGGGGGGCGACTTTCGCTCGCCTTCTGCTGGGCGTGACCCTGCTCGGCGTCCTGATCGGATCGGCGGGCGCGGATGCGGTGGCGGCCTTCCGCGGCAGGGCCGCCGGCACCGAGGACGTCAAGTCGCGTATCGTCGCCCCGTTCACCGCACCCTTCCATCTCCTCTCCGACGCGGGACCCATCGGCTACGGGATCGGCGCCACCCACCAGACCGCCGCGGCGGTGACCAGCGGGCTCGTGCCTTACAGCTGGCTCCACGGACTCCTCTCCGAAGTGGAGAGCGGCAAGGTAATGCTCGAGCTCGGCCCTCTCGGGTTCTTTCTCATCTACTTCGTCCGCGTCTACATGATCGTCTTCGCCCTGCGCCAGGTGCTGGTGCTGCGGACCACCTTTCATCGCGCGGTGGCGACCGCGTGTCTGCTCTTCTTCCTCGCGCAGCTCCCGGGAAGCGTCATCTTCGACATCACATCGGATCTCTACTACTGGTTCTTCGGCGGGCTCCTGCTGCTGGTGATGCGCCTCGACCGCCTGGCGGCGGCGCAAGGTGCCGGTGCCGCCGCCACTGCCGCCGCCGTGCCGCGACCACCGGCCCTGGTACCGGCGGCCACCGGCAGCGGGGGCACGGCCCGGCTGCGAGCTGCAGGGAGGGCCGGCAGATGAAGGTGCTGGTGACCCATCCCGGACGGCAGCACTCCCACCAGGCCGCCCTCGCCCTGGAGGGGGCGGAAATGCTCGCCGGCTACTGGGCCGGCGTGCCCGCGGTTGCGGAGCAAGCGCGGCGGGTCCCTTCCAGGCTGCGCAAACGTTTTGCCCGCTATTCCCCCGTGCCTCTCGATCCCCGGCGGGTGCGCTGGTTCCCGCTGACCCCGGGCTTGCGCCGGATTGGCGACGCATTGCTCTCTCATGGGGGAGCCGCGCGGGTCGACTTCCTGGCCTGCCGACTCTTCGACCGCTGGGCGGCGGCCGGCCTGAGGCAAGGCGGGACGGACGCCGTGATCGCCTGTGAGATCTCGGCCCTCGCCACGTTCCGCGCCGCACGCCGGCGGGGGATCGCCACCATCCTCGATGCCCCCTCGCTGCACCACAGCGCCCAGGACCGCCTGCACGGCACCGGCGATCCGCCCGGCCTCCACCGCCGCATCATTCGCGTCAAGGACCAGGAGATCGCCCTCGCCGACCACGTGCTGACCGTCTCCGAGCTGGCGCGCGACACGTACCTCGCGGCCGGCGTGCCGGCCGACCGAGTCCACGCGGTGATGCTGGGAGCCGACCTCGAGCTGTTCGCCCCGGGGCCGGCGCGCCCGGCGGCGGAAGGCAACCTCTTCCTCTTCCTCTTCGCCGGCGCGACCATCCGGCGCAAGGGTTTCGACCTGCTGCTCGACGCCTTCGACCGGGTCGCAGCGGCGGAGCCAGGGGCAACCCTACGGATCGTCGGTCCGCCGGGGGACAGTGCGCACCTGCTCTCCGGCCGAACCTCGCCGCAGATCGCCTTCGCCGGCCCCATGGGCCAGAGCGAGCTGGCCGGTGAGTTGCGGGAGGCAGATTGCCTGGTCCTCCCTTCGCGCAACGACTCCTATGGCATGGTCGTCGCCGAGGCGCTGGCCTCGGGGCTGCCAGTCCTGGTCTCGGAGATGGTCGGCGCCAAGGAGCTGATCGTCCCCGGCCGCAACGGCTGGGTCGTGCCGACCGGCGACGTCACCGCGCTCGCCGAGCGGATGGCCTGGTGCGTCCGCAACCGGGAGACGGTGCGCCGAATGCGCGAGCACTGCCGACAGTCGGCGCGCCTGGCGACGTGGGCCGGCTACCACAGCCGTCTCGCCGAGCTGCTGCGCGCCATCGTGCCGGAGAGAGCAGCGGCGTGAGGCTCCTCCACGTCGTCCCCACCTACGTGCCGGCCTGGCGCCACGGCGGCTCGGTCGCCGCCGTTCATGGCCTGTGCAAGTCGCTGGTGGCGCGTGGCCACGAGGTGACGGTGTTCACCACCGACGTGCATGGCGCGGCCGCCCTCGACGTGCCACGGGCAACGCCGGTCAGCCTCGACGGCGTTACGGTCTGGTACTTTCCGGTGGCTTCCCCGCGGCGTCTCTACCGCTCGCCAGCGCTCGGCGCCGCTCTCGCCCTCCACCTGCGGGAGGCGGGGCGCTGCGACCTCGCGCATCTCCACTCGGTCTTCCTCTGGCCCACCGCGGCCGCCGCCCGGACCGCCGAGCGCACCGGCATCCCCTACCTGCTAACCCCTCACGGCGCGCTGGTGGGCGAGCTGTTGCGCCGGCGGGGCCGGCTGCGCAAGCGGCTGTGGATTCGCCTGGTCGAGCGCCGGACTCTGGCCAACGCCGCCGCACTGCACGTGACGAGCCAGCTCGAGGCGGACGAGGCCATGGATCTCGGCCTCCCGTTGCCGCCGGTCTACGTGGTGCCGTTTGGAATCGAGGCCGAGCGCTGGGACCCTGCCCGCGAGGCCGAGCTGGCGCCGGCCGTGCGCACGGCCTTGGCGCGTCGCCCGCTCCTCCTGTTCCTTGGCCGGCTGTCGTGGAAGAAGGGCCTCGACCGCCTGCTCGCGGCGCTCGCCCAGGTCCCCTCCGCCACCTTGGCGGTCGCCGGCAACGACGAGGAGGGCTACCGTCCGCGGCTCGACAGGCTGGCGGCCGAGGCGGGCGTCACCGGCAGGGTGGTGTTTCTCGGCCCGGTTCACGGCGCCGACAAGGCCGGCCTATTGCAGAGCGCCGACGCCCTCGTTCTCCCCTCGTATTCGGAGAACTTCGCCATCGTCGTGCTGGAAGCCATGGCGGCAGGGCTGCCGGTCGTCGTCACCCCGGAGGTGGGGCTCGCTCGCGTGGTGAGCGAGCACGGGGCCGGAGTGGTGGCCGACGGGGACCCATCGCGGCTGGCGGCGGCGCTGCGCGGCCTGCTGGCCGATCCCGATGCGCGGCGGGCCATGGCGCAGCGGGGAGTGGAGGCGGCGCGGCGATTCGGCTGGGAGACCGTGGCCGCCCGCATGGAGGAGGTCTACGGCGAGGTCCTCGCAAGGCAGCGAAGCCGTCCCGGCGCAGGCCTTGCGAAGACCGCGGGTGTTGCCGCCTCTTGAGAACCGCCTCGCCGCGTCGATGACTTCGACCTATCGCTTTTGCGCCGACCCGAGCTGCTCACCTGGAAACAGCCGGGTGCTGCTCGAGCGTGAAGCCACGTACCGGTGCGGAGACCGGGTCGAACGAGCGTCCTTCGCGCTCCGGCTGTGCACGAGATGCCATCTGGCCTTCGTGGATCCCGCTCCACCCGAGGACATGCTCGCCTCCTTTTACACCAGCGACTACGCGTACTATGCGGCGGCAGGAGACCATCCGAGCCACGAGGCGGGCTCCTGGAAGTACAAGCTCGCCAGGATGCGCTATCTCGATCTCACGCAACCGAGCGCAACCAACCGCGCCCGTTCGCTTCTCGCCGTCGTCGCCGAGCTGTTGGCTCGCAAGACCATCACCTTCACGCTGGGCGTTCCGCTCACCATGTCCACGAGCTCGCGGATCCTCGATTACGGCTACGGCACGGGTTCTTGGCTTCTCGCCATGAGCCTTCTCGGCTACTCGCACCTGGCCGGCTACGATCTCGCGTCCAACGCCCACCGTCGCGAAGAGCTCGCGGCCAACGGCATTCAGGTGGTCCCACCCGGCGGCCTGTCGGAGCTCACCGCCCACTCTCTCGACTGCGTCCGCCTCGAACACGTCTTCGAGCATCTCCCGGACCCGCTCGGCGTCTTGCGGATGCTCCACCGGCTGCTGCGACCTCACGGCCGGCTGTTGATGACGTTTCCCTCAATCTATCCCTGGCTCAGGGTGAAGGACCTGGTGGGGTCGCCGTTCCTGGACTACCTCCAAGTGCCCGTTCACCTGGCGCATCACTCGCTCGAATCATCCTCGCGGCTGCTGCGCGCAGCCGGCTTCGAAGTCGCCGCCTCGCGGATCACCAGGCGCGAACGGTTCATCACGCTCATGGCGCGTAAGCAGGAGCGCCCCGGGTCCTCGAGTAAGGATCTCGCGGGGAGTGCCGCGTCTTGAGGATCGCCTTCCTGGTCGATCGCCCAACCCAGTTCGAGGCGCCCTTTTTCCGCCACGCGGCGCGCGATCCACGGCACGAGCTGCGGGTTCTGTTCACCGGCGCCGCCCCCGCCGAACCGGTCTTCGACCCCGAGCTGGGGCGGACGGTTGCCTGGGGGATCGATCTCCTGGGCGGTTATCCCTCTACAGTCGTACCGTCCCGCGGCCGCGCCCGGTGGTTCGCGAGGGAGCTGCGCCGTGAGCGCTGCGATCTGCTGATCGCCAACGGCTACACTCGGCCGGACTACCTCGTCGCCGCGGCACTGGCCCGGCGGGCGGGGATTGCCACGGCCTTGCGCCTGGACTCGGTGCCTTGGAACGGCTCCGCGGCCCGCCGGCGGGTCAAGCGCCTTCTCTTCTCCGTCCTCCTCCTGCGCCTCTACGATCTCTTCCTGGGAGTTGGCAGCCTGACCCTCGACTACCTCGACGCTTGCGGCGTGCCCGCCGAGCGGCGCGGCCTCTTTCCGTACGCGGTCGACATCGATCACTTCCGGGCTCGCTCCCACCTCTCCGCGGAGGAGCGCGCCGCCGCGCGGGCGCGGCTCGGGCTTCCCGCAGGGGCGATGGCCGTCCTCGCCGTCGCCAAGCTCACACCACGTGAGGCGCCTTGGGACCTTCTCCACGCCCTCCCCCACCTGCCGGCGCATGTGCGCCTGGTGATTGCCGGCGACGGCCCGGCACGTGCCGAGCTTGAGCGCCTGGCGGCCGAGCTCGCCCCTGCCCGGGTGCGGTTCCTGGGCTACGTCCCCTATGCCGAGCTGCCAGCCCTGTACGCTGCCGCCGACCTTTTCGTCCACCCGGCGCGCGAGGAGCGCTGGGGAGTGTCGGTGGCGGAGGCTCTCGGCTGCGGGTTGCCGGTCGTCGCCTCGTCGCGAGTGGGTGCCGGGTACGACCTGCTGGTTGCGGGAGCCAACGGCTGGCTCTACAAGGCCGGCGACGCCGCCGAGCTTGCGCTCCGCGTCGGTCAGGCCCTTGGCCTCGACCGCCAGGCCGTGGCGGCGTCCAGCCGCGCGGTTCTCGAGGGCTGGGACTACGCGGCGACCTGGCAGCACCTTCTGGACGCCGGCGAGAGGGTAGTGAGAGGCTCCGCGCCGTGACCTCGGCGCCGATCCCCGTCCCACTCACCGTCCTGGTCGTCACACGCAACGAGGAGCTCAACCTCGAGCGCTGCCTGGCGAGCGTCCACGGCTTCGCCGACCAGATCCTGGTCATCGACTCGGAGAGCACGGACCGCACCCGCGACATCGCCCGGCGCTTCGCCGATGAGGTCCGCGAGCTGCCCTATGACCATACCCGGATCATCCCCTGGATCTTCCAGTGGGGGCTCGACAACCTGCCGATCCGCAACGACTGGGTGCTCATCCTGGAAGCCGACCAGGCCCTCGTGTCGGAGCTGCGCGCGGAGATCACCGCGTTGCTCGGGCGCCCGCGGATCGCCGAGGACGGCTTTTACATCCGGCGCATTCAGATCTTCCGCGGCAGACGGATCCGCTTCGGCGGCTACGGGGGGAAGCACCTGCTCAAGCTCTTCCGGCGCGGCCGAGGCGAGCTCGACCCGCTCGAACAGGACACCCGGATCTACGTCCAAGGACCGGTCGGGCGGCTGCGGGCGCCCCTCGAAGAATGGAACCGCAAGGAAGATGCGATCCTCTTCTACCTGCAAAAGCACCTGCGCTACGCCGAGGCGTTCGCCCGCGAAGAGCTGGCGCGGCGGCGCCAGGGCATTCCATGGAAGCTCACTCCGCGACTCTTCGGCACCCCCGACGAGCGCTCCCTGTGGCTAAAGACTCAGTACTACCGCTTGCCGCGCTTCGTCCGCCCGACGCTCTACTTCCTCTACCGTTACTTCTTCCTGCTTGGCGTCCTGGACGGCAAGAACGGTTTCATCTTCCATTTCCTTCAGGCCTTCTGGTTCAGGCTGGTGGTCGACGTACGGCTCGAAGAGCTGATGCGCGTGCAGCCGAAGGAGGAGGAAGGGGGCGGGTGACCCGCATCCTCGGCCTCTCCGCGTTTCACGCCGATGCTTCGGCTGCGGCCTTGGTCGACGGCCGCTTCGTCGCCGGCGTCGAGGAGGAGCGCTTCCGACGCGTCAAGCACTGGGCGGGTTATCCGGAGCAGGCGATACGCTTCTGCCTCGAGGAAATGGGAAACCGTCCTGCCGATCTCGCGGGCGTCTCGGCACTCGCGGTATCGCGGCAGCCGCGCGCCTACTTCCTGCGCAAGGCGGCGCTGGCCCTGGCGCACCCGCGGAGCTTGCGGAGAGCCGCCTCACGGGTGCGCAACCTGGCACAGGTGGCCTCGCTCGAACAGCGCATCGCCGCGGCATTCGGCAACGGTCAGCCGCCGCGCCTCTATCCGGTCGAGCACCACTTGGCCCACGTCGCTTCGGCTTTCTTCTGCTCTCCCTTCGAGGAGGCGGCGTGCCTGTCAGTCGACGGCTTCGGCGACTTCGTGTCGACCATGCTTGCAAGGGGGCAGGGCAGCAAGGTCGAAGTCCTCGCAAGGGTGCACTACCCGCACTCCCTGGGTCAGCTCTACACCGCGGTCACCCAGTACCTGGGCTTCCCCGCGTTCGGCGACGAGTACAAGGTGATGGGGTTGGCAGCCTATGGCGAGCCTGCATTCGCCGGCGCGCTCGGGCGCCTCGTCCCGCCCCTGGCCGACGGCACCTTCCGCCTCGACCTGCGCTACTTCCGCCACCTCTCGGAAGGCGTCGACATGACTTGGAACGACGGCGCGCCAGTCCTTGCGCCGCTGTTCACGCCCGCCCTCGAGGAGCTCCTCGGGCCCGCCCGCCACCCCGGGGAGGAGCTCACGCAACGGCACCAGGACATCGCGGCCTCGCTGCAGCAGATCTACGAGGAGCGCTTCTTCGCCCTGGCGCGCGCCCTGACCCGCCGCACCGGACTCAAGCGGCTGGCCTTGGCCGGCGGCTGCGCCATGAACTCGCTCGCCAACGGCAAGCTCTTCGAGCGCGCCGGCGTCGAGCAGGTTTTCATCCAGGCCGCCGCGGGCGATGCAGGGACTGCCCTGGGAGCGGCTCTCTGGGTGCATCACGCCATCCATGGCGCGCCACGCGGCTTCGTCATGGAGCACTGCTCCTGGGGCCCGGCCTACGGGGAGGCGGAGATCCGCCAGGCGATTGCCGCAGGCATCCCTGGTTCCGGAGGGCGTGAAGGCATCTGCGGAGGGGTACGGATCGAGAGCGTGAGAGACGAGGACCGCCTGGCCGCCGACACCGCCGCCGCGATCGCGGGCGGCGAGGTCGTCGGCTGGTTCCAGGGACGCTCGGAGTGGGGGCCGCGGGCGCTTGGCAATCGATCCATCCTCGCCGATCCCCGCCGGCACGACATGAAGGAGCTGCTGAATTCCAAGATCAAGCGCCGGGAGTCCTTCCGCCCCTTCGCGCCATCGGTCCTCGAGGAGCGGACGGCAGAGTGGTTCACGATCGATCACCCCGATCCATTCATGATCAAGGTCTACCCCATCCGCCCGGAGAAGCGCCCACTGATCCCTGCGGTCACCCACGTCGACGGGACGGGCCGTTTGCAGACCGTGTCGCGGCGCGCCAACCCGCTGTACTGGAAACTCATCCGCGCCTTCGAGAAAGCCACCGGCGTGCCAATGGTGCTCAATACTTCGTTCAACGAGAACGAGCCGATCGTCAACACCCCGGCCGAAGCGCTGGATTGTTTCCTGCGCACGCGCATGGACCGCCTGGTGCTCGGGGAAACGGTCTTGAGCCGCCACGAGGCGATTGCGCCCGGCCACGGGAAGGGGCTGACGTGACGAAGGCGGCGCCGTCACGTCTCCTCAAGGACCGCCTGAAGACGGCGTTCCCGGCCGCCGCGGCGCGGTACCTGCAAGCCAAAGAGCAGATGCTTCGCCTCGCCGCACGGGACAGGTACCTGCAAGGAATCTTCTCCGGAATCTACACGAACAACCTCTGGGGCGATCCGGAGTCGGTCTCCGGACCCGGATCGAGCCGCGAGGAGACGCTTGCCGTACGGGAGGAGCTGCCCCGCCTCGTGCGCCGGCTTGGCGTCAGCTCGCTGCTCGATGCGGCCTGCGGAGACTGTTACTGGTTGGACCACACCCGGCTCGACCTGGACCGCTACATCGGGGTCGACATCGTCCCCGAGCTGATCGCCCGCAACCGCCAGCGGCTGGCGAGGACGGGCATCGAGTTCGTGGTCAATGACATCACCAGGGACCCGCTCCCCCGTGCCGATCTCATCCTGTGCCGAGACTGTCTGATCCATTTCTCGTTCCATTACATCAGCCGCGCCCTGCAAAACTTTCGGCGCAGCGGCGCGACATACCTGCTGACCACCACGTACTCCGGCCTGGGCGGCAACCACGACATCCTGACTGGCCAATGGCGGCCGATCGATCTCGAGCTTCCGCCATTCGGCTTGCCGAAACCGCTTCGGCTGCTGTGCGAGAAGAACTACCGGAGCGGCAGCCTTCGCCTGCGCAGGAACCTCGGGTTGTGGCGGCTGGCCGAGATCGGCGGGCCGGCGCCCGGCGGCGGCGCGCGGTGAGGATCCTCGTCGTCTGCCACCCTCCGCTCTCCGCCGAGCTCGGTGCGGCCCAGGTAGCGATGAATCTGGCAGCCGCGTTGCGGGCGCGCGGTCACGACGCCAGGGCCTGGTCGCCCGAGCCCCTGCCGGCGGGTTCCCGCTGGTGGAACCTGTGGCTCCACCAGCGTCGCGCCATCGAGCGGTTCGCCGCCGCCGAAGGCCCCTTCGACGCGATCGACACTCCAGCGATCTCCGCCAGCCGAATGCTGGCGCGTTGCGGCCCGCTCGTGGTGCGCAGCGTCCAGCCCGAGTTGCGATACCTCTTCTACGAAGTGCGCAGCGCTCTACGCCGCCAGTGCTCGCCAGGCGCGCTCGGGCGAGCGGCTCTGGCGGGACGGCAATCCCGCGCCATCGTCGGCGGCTGGCGCCGCGCCCGCGCGATCCTCTGTCTCGGCAGCCACGAGCTTGCCTGGATGCGCCGGCGCTTTCCCCGCTGGTCGCCGAAGCTGAGGCTCTACTTCAACGCCCTGCCGCCGCACGAGAGGCCTGCCCTCGCCGAAGTGCGCCGCCGCCGCGGCATACCGGCCGTCAATCGAGTGCGCTTCCTGTGGATCGGCCGCTGGACGGCACACAAGGGGACCCGCCGCCTCGTGCAGTTCATGGCGGAGCGAATCGCCGCCTCTTCGCGGGATGTCTTCACTCTCGCGGGATGCGGTCCTGCCGCCGAGCGCGACCTGCAACCGGAGTGGCTGCGCCGCGGCCGGGTCGTGCTGATCCCGTCTTTTTCCCGCGCCGAGCTGCCGCCGCTCCTCGCCGCGCACGAGGCGGGGCTGTTCACCAGCGAGCTCGAAGGATGGGGGCTCAACTTGATCGAGATGCTCGAATCGGGCATGACGGTCTTCGCAACCGAGGCCGGAGCGGTGGCCGATCTGCGGCCCTTCTTCCCTTCCTGCTTGCGGCCCTTTCCACCGCCTGCGGCGATCGAGCCCCGCCCCCTCGAGGACCTGGACGCCAACGGCTACTACCAAAGGTTCTCCTGGCCCGCTATCGCCTGCTCCTACGAGCAGGAGGCGCTCGCGCCCTTGGCGGGCCCCCGCTGATTTCATGGCATACCGCATCCTGATGCTGTCCCATCATGGGCGGACCGTTGGCGGGGCGGCCCTTGCCGACCGTTCTCTGGCACTTGCGCTCTCGCGTCTCGGCCACGACGTCGATCTGTTGTTCTTCGACGACGTCCTGCCGCGGTTCGTGAAAGCCACCTGGAGGCTGCTCCTGTTTCCCTGGGCAGCCGCCCTCGCTCTGATGCGGCGACGCCGCCATGCGGACTATGACGTCGTCGAGGCTACCGCTGGAGACGCCTGGGTGAGCAGAGCCTTGCTGCGCCTGGCCGGCGGCCGGCAGCCGCTGCTCTCGATCCGTACCCATGGCCTCGAGCACCGCCGAGCCGAAATGGATCTCGAACGCTGGCACAGTCGCGGCACGCGGATTCCGCTACTGACTCACCTTTATCACTTCCGCTACCGGCTCTGGGAGGTGGCCCGCGACCTGCGCAATGCCGACCTGGTCTTCCTGCTCAACCACGAGGATGCACAGTTCGCCGTTCAACGCCTGAAGCTGGCGCCGGAAAGAATCCACGAAGTGCCCAATGGAGTGCCGGAAGAGCTGCTGCGCGTCGCCGACCCGGACGGCCCCGAGGACCGTGCCTTCCGCCTGCTCTTTCTGGGCACCTGGTCCGCCGCCAAAGGGGCCGACCTGCTGCCCCGGATCGCCGCTCGCCTGTTCCGCAGCGACCCGCGTTACCGGCTGACTTGTGCGGGAGTGCAGGTGCCCGAGGAGATGGTGACCGCCGATTTCGACCCCGTGGACCGTCCCAGACTGCGCGTCGTGACTCGCTACGAGAGAGCCGACCTTCCCGCGATCCTGGCCGAGCACGGAGTGTTCCTTTTTCCTTCCCCTGCCGAAGGGTGCAGCCTTGCGTTGCTCGAGGCCATGGCCGGTGGGCTCGCGCCGATCACGACTCGCACCGGCTACGCCGCGGAGCTCATCGAGCCCGGCAACAACGGCTTCCTTGCTGAGGCAGGCGACGTCGAGGGGTTCGTCGCACCGGCGCTGCGCCTGGCCGCCGACCCGGCCGCGGCAACCGAGATCGGGCGCAGCGCCCGGCGTTCGGTGAAGAACCTCACCTGGGAGGGAAACGCCGCCAAGAGGGTGCGATTATGGGACTCGCTGCTCGCGCATGCACCGCCCGGATAGGCAAGCCAAGATGAGCTCGCCCCACCGCCCGCGGAGCGGCTTCGCCTTCACCTGGACCGCGGTCGATTACGCGCTTCTTCTGATCCTGCTAGCGTCCACGGGCGTCTTCATCGCGCGCCGC
This sequence comes from Thermoanaerobaculia bacterium, assembly GCA_035544895.1. Lineage (GTDB taxonomy): Bacteria > Acidobacteriota > Thermoanaerobaculia > Multivoradales > UBA5704 > JASLEW01. Next base: position 11,194 of record DASZZM010000081.1, on the reverse strand, counting down.
TTCCACTTCGCCGCCCACCCCGCCGAAGATGCCGCGATCCTCCTGCGCTACTCGCTCCATGTCGCCCAAGGCCACGGCATTACATGGAACATCGACGAGCCGCCGCGCGACGGAGCGACAGATTTCTTGTTCATGATGGCTGTAGCCGGCTTGACCCGAGCCGGAGCAGCGGTGGAGATGGCGGCACGATGGATCGGTATCGCCGCGCATCTTCTGACGCTGGCCCTGGTCTACATCGTCAGCCGTGGCTTTCTCGGCGCGCCGCGGTGGGCAGCTCTCATCTCGGCGCTCTTCCTGGCTTGCGGTCCTGGCCTTGCCTATGCCGAGGCCGGATTCGGCACACCCCTCTTTGCGTTCTTCGCCTGTCTGGCTGGGAGCTTTCTGTTCCATGAAGCAGAGGCAGGAGAGTCCCGCTCGAGCGCCGCCGGCTTCGCTCTCTCCGCCTTCTTGTGCTCCCTCACCCGGCCCGAGGGAGTCTTCCTTTCGGCCTTGCTGGTTGCCAGCCTGGGGTTCTACCGCGGCTGGCGGGCCAGCCGTCTCACCATACAGTTCTCCTTGATCCTGTTCGCCACGGCGGGAGGACTCTATCTTGCCTGGCGATGGCGCTACTTCGGCCATCTGCTGCCTACCCCGTTCCTGAAGAAGGGCGCCGGGGAGCTTCATACCGACGGCTTGCAAGACTCCCTCCGCAACGGCGTGATCCTGTGTTTACCTTTCCTCCCAGCCTTCGTAATCGGCCTACGCTCCCGCGCGGCCGCGCGCCGCACCGTCGCCGCCGCCCTTCCGGTCGCCGGCTTTCTCGTGCTCTGGGTGCTGCTGAGTGGCGAAGCGAACTACCTGATGCGCTTCCAGTATGCCGTGCTGCCGCTCGTTCTGATCACCTGGCCTGGCCTGGTCAAGGGCATCAGGGAAGAGTGGCTTCATGACCTATGGCCCCAGCTACCCCCCGGCTCTCGCCGCGTCATGGTAATGCTCCTCTTGCTGGCGGCGCTCGGGGCCGTCTGGTACGGGGGCCGCCTTCATCGGCACGATGCCAACCTCGACGATGGGCGCTATTCGATAGCTGTTGGACTCTCTCACTTGCGCGGCGCACGGTCCACCTTGGCGACGACGGAGGCAGGTCTCCTGCCCCTCTATTCCGAATGGAGGAGTATCGATACCTGGGGTCTTAACGATCCGTGGCTGGCTCGTCACGGGCTGTCCGCCAAGTTCCTCGAGGAACAACAGCCTACGGTCATCATGTTCCATGCCTATTTCAGTCCGCTCACGACCGTACGCGGCGAGGGCGATTGGTTCCAGATGACCTACACGCTCCTCCGCTATGCGAAGGATAATGGCTATGTGCTCGCCGCGTGCTACGGGGTCTGGCCCTATGACACGCACTATTACTATGTCAAACCGAACCTTCCCGAGACCGCGGCCATCATTCACCTGATCCAGCGAGCACACTATACCTGGTTGGGATCTCCGGCCAGTGCCCTGGACTTCGCCCACCTCGGTCAACCCAGGCCGTGAACCGGACATCGCTTGCGCTCCTCATCCTGTTCTTGGCCCTCGCGGGTCTCTTCGTCGCCTTTGGCTACAACGTCTATCCACTACCTTCGGGGGACTCCCATGCATACCTTCCGCCCGCTGTATCTCTACGCGAGGGCCATGGACTGCGCAATCCTGTCTCTGGACTGAAGGACTTGCTCGACCCTTCGGGCGAAGCCAGATTCTTGCAGTATCCGCCGCTCTTCCCCCTCACGGTCGGCGCGCTGATGGGCAGCGGCTCTCCCCGCGCCGCCTTCCTCGTCCTTGCGGGCATGAACGTCCTGACTCTCGGCCTTCTCATGCTGCTCCTCCAGCGGGGCTCGGGCGAGGCCGAGACTCGGCGGCCCTTCTCGCTCATCGAGATGGGATTCGCTGGGCTTGGCGCCGCGACGGCTCTGGTCGGCCACCAGATGGGCCGGCCCGAAGCCCTTGCCACACCGCTGGCGTTGGTGACTTGTGTGGCGATGGTGCGGTTGGCCGCGCTGCCGGCTCACTGGTGGATCATTGGCCCCTTGATCGGACTGACGGGCGCGGTGCATCCATTGGGTGCCGTGGAGCTCTCGCTGCTCTATTGCGCCGTTCTTTCGTTTTATTATCCGATGATCAAGGGTCTCGGTACCGCGCTAAGGTCGTCGCTTGCCGCGGCGGCCGTTTTTGCCGGGATCCTGGCGGCCAGTCCGTTCGGCCTGACGGCGAGTGTCGGCGGCACCTGGAGTCATGCCCGGATCCACAGCGCCTTTCTCCGTGGTTCGATCGCAACTGCCGCCTGGTACTGGACTGCCAACGCGACGGCCTCACTCTATGCTCTCCCTTACCTGGCCGCGCTTGGCCTCCTTGCCTGGTTCCTGCTGACCGGCAGACTCGCGCCGCGCTCGAAGACGATGTTCACGATGGCCGCTTTCGGGCTCGGTGCGATCGCCTGGTTGACCGCCATTCACTCGCCAGAACTCTGCTACAATGTGTTGTTGTTCGCCCCGTTGGTGTTCTGGTGGAACGTATACGCGACTCAGCGGCTCGGCTCGATACCCGCGAGGATCGCTGTCACGACCTGCAGCGTTTTCGCCTCTCTCGGTTTCCTCCGCTTCGTCGTACTCCTTTTCTTTTTTCTTCGTAGCGGCGTGCCGCTGGCGGAGGCGAGGTCAGCCTTTGCCGGCCTCGCCGGCCACACCGCAGGGCCGATCGCGATCACAACCTCCTTCTGGGTGCTCTCGGAGAACTATGACCGGATGGAGATCGTCACGGACGTGGCGGGCTACCAGACGCGGTCGACCGCCGTGATGATTCAGCAGAACTATAGCGGCCTTACGGCACCTCCTCGGATCCCCGGCTTCGTGCTGCTGGAGGACAGGTTCAAGCGCGATTCGTGCGAGCTGTTCCGCATCAGGCTTGCGCACACGTTTCCTGGCTATGGATTTGCCACGTACCGCCGCACGGAGCGGGGTTCACCAGCGCGGTGAAGACTTTCCGCATTGCCGTTTTCGGCGCGGGCCACTGGGGCCCGAACCTGATCCGCAATTTTCACAACCGCCAGACGAGCGAGGTGAGCTGGGTGGTCGACCGCGACGAGCTGCGCCTGGCGCTGGTCAGGAGCCGCTACCCTGAGATCCGAGTGGCGGCCGATGCCGCCGCGGCACTGGCCGATGCGGAAGTTGACGCCGTGATCATCGCCACTCCGACCGTCACCCACTACGGACTCGCCGCCGCCAGCCTGCGCGCCGGCAAGCACGTGCTGGTCGAAAAGCCCATGGCCACCAGAGTAGCCGAGGCGGAAGAGCTCTGCGCCCTGGCCGGGCAGGTGGGCCGGGTCTTGATGGTCGGACACGTCTTCCTGTTCAACACGGGGATCCGGCGGGTCAAGGAGTACCTCGACGAGGAGCGGCTCGGGAGGGTCTTTTACCTGTCGATGGTGCGTACCAACCTGGGACCCATCCGCATGGACGTCAACGCTGCCTGGGACCTCGCCGCGCACGACATCGCAATTGCCAACTACTGGCTGGGGGCGGCGCCCGCGAGCGTTGCCGCACAGGGGGGGAGCTGGATCAACTCGGGCGTCGAGGACGCGGTCTTCGCCACCCTCTGGTACCCGAACGAGGTCTTGGTCCACCTCCACGTCTCCTGGCTCAGCCCACGCAAAGTACGCGACATCACGGTCGTGGGAGAGGCAGGGATGTTGACTTTCGACGACATGAACCTCTCCGAGCCGGTCCGCATCTATGACCGGCGCGTCAGCGAGCAGCGCACGCAAGGTTTCATCGACACTTTCGCCTCTTTCCGCACCAGCATCCGGGAGGGGGACATCGTGATCCCGAGAGTCGCCCTGGGAGAACCGCTCAAGGCAGAGTGCGACCACTTCATCGAGTGCGTCACGACCGGTGTCACGCCCCTGGCCGACGGACCGAGCGGGGCCGCCGCGGTGCGGGTCCTCGCCGCCATGTCGCGCTCGATGAGCAACGGTGGGAAGAGGGAGGAGGTTTGAACCCGGGTCCGCCAGGGTCTCGCACCGCGCCGGGCATCAGCCACGATGAGTGCGTCCCGCCAAGCGGGACGATCCCCCTGGTCGACCTCAAGGCGCAACACGCGGAGATCGCCGAGGAGGTGGAGCGCGGCTTCGCGCGCGTCTGCGCCGACACCTCGTTCATCCTGGGCCGTGAGGTAGCGGCGTTCGAGCAGGACTTCGCCGCCTACTGCGGGGTCGGGCACTGCGTGGGCGTGGGCAGCGGCACCGATGCCATCGAGCTTGCGGTGCGGGCGCTCGGCCTCGGCGAGGGCGAGGAGGTGCTGGTGCCCGCCAACACTTTCATCGCCACGGCGCTCGGCGTGCTGCGGGCCGGCGCGCGGCCGGTGCCGGTGGACTGCGACGCGCTCTTCCTGATGGATCCCCGGCGCATCGAGGAGCGCATCGGGCCGCGTACCCGGGCCGTCATGCCAGTCCATCTCTTCGGCCAGATGGCGGACATGGAGGCGATCGGCGAGATTGCCGCGGCACGCGGTCTCCTGGTTCTCGAGGACGCGGCGCAGTCGCAGGGAGCGCGCCGCAACGGCCGCGGCTGCGGCGGCTTCGGCGCGGTTGCGGCAACCAGCTTCTACCCGGGCAAGAACCTGGGCGCTTACGGTGACGCCGGCGCGGTGCTCACGAGAAGAGACGAGGTTGCAGAGCGGGTACGGAAGCTGCGCAACTGGGGCAGCGAGCGTAAGTACCACCATCCCGAGATCGGCTTCAACTCGCGCCTCGACACCCTTCAGGCCGTGGTGCTGGCGGCGAAGCTGCGCCGGCTCGACGCCTGGAACGCGGCGCGGCGGCGCGCGGCGGCGCGCTACGACGAGCTGCTCGCCGGCATCGAGGAGGTCGAGCTGCCGCGCACTCTTCCCGGCAACCAGCACGTCTACCACCTGTATGTGGTGCGCATCTCTGGGCGCCGGGAGAGTCGCGCCGGCCCGGGGCGGCGCGACCAGCTCCTGGCCAGGCTACAGGCCGAAGGGATCGGGGCAGGCATCCACTACCCGACGCCGCTTCACCTCCACGGCGCCCTGCGCCACCTCGGCCATACGGCGGGGGACTTCCCCGAAGCGGAGCGGGCGGCGGGCGAGATCCTCTCTCTGCCTCTCTACCCCCACCTGGCCGAGGCGCAGCAGGAGAGAGTTGCTGGCTGCCTGCGCAGGGCCCTGGAGGGTTCGGGCTAGCCTACGGCCGGCTATTCTCGCGCCAGACGTCGGCGGCGCCTCGCCAGCTCCTCGGCGGCGCCGGCGATGCGTTCGATGTCGGTCAGCACCGGCAGGAAGTCCATGCCCCGCACCCAGGCAAGGCCGGGAGGTAGCGGATTGACCCGCCGCTCGGGCAGCGCGCAGGGCTCTCCGAAGGCCAGCTTGGCGAAGATGTAGGGCAGGTTGAGGCCTGCGCGGGTGAAGAAGAGGTGGGTGGTGAAGAATCGGCCGATGTTGATTTCCGTGGGATTGGGGACGCCGCGGCGATCGTAGGTCAGGTCGACGGCGAAGATGCCGTGCGGCCGCTGATCGATGGCGCGGACGGCGCGCTCGGCGATCTCGTCGAGCAGAGAGTCGGAGACCGTCACCCCGGTGCCGGTAATCCCGGTCACTCCGGAGGGCGCCCGGTTGCCGAGCTCCCAGTAGAGGCGCTTGCGGCCCTGCGCCACGACAAGCTCGCCCTGGTGGTAGAGGGCGGTCCAGGTGATGGAATCGGGCTCGAGGCATTCGGCCGCGGTGAAGGCACCCCAACCGTCGCAGAAGTCGAGCCAGGCGCCCGCGGCGCGCGGGTTGGGGGCGCGGAAGCTGCCCTTGCCGCCGCCGGGGCTGACCATGGAGCGCAGCCAGACCGGCGCACCGAACTGCGCGAAGGCGCGAGCGAGGTCCTGCTCATCGTCAACCAGAACGGTCTCGGGCACGCTGAGCCCGGCCTCTTTCCAGCGACGGAATGAGGCGAACTTGTCCTGGCAGGTCTCGATGGTGGCATGGTCCGGAAGATAGGTCCGGGCTCCCATCTCGGCACGGTGCCGGGAGATGACCAGGATCTCCTGGTCCGGCTGGCTGTAGATCAGCTCGGCTCCCGACTCGGCGATGAGGCCGCGCAGGATTGCCAGATAGTCCGGGTCGTCGGCCTCCGGCACCAGGTGGCGCTCGTCCGTCTCGGCGCGCTGAAGGTGGTAGCGGTCACAGTCGACGCCAATCAGGTAGAAGGGCTCCGGCGACTCGCGCAGCGAGCGTACGAAATTGGTGCTGGGCGAGCCGCCCGCGCCCGTCACCAGGATGCGCCGCGCCGGCATGGCCGAGTGAGTATAGCCGCGCCGCCCACGCCCTACTCACAGACCCTGGAGCAGGGACGATGAGAGCCGTCTTCTTCGCCCCGGTTTTCGACCAGGTCCGCGAGCTGCCCGGCGTGCTCGAGGAGTTCGCCGCCGCCGCGCCGCCAGAGGTGTCGCTGCTGCTGGTCAACAACGGGTCGCGCGACGGCTCCGAGAAACTGGTGCGGGAGAGCGGGCATGCCTTCATCGACCTGCCGCGCAACGCGGGGGTAGGGGGCGCCTACATGCGGGCGCTCGACTGGGCGCTGGCGCGGCGAGTGGAGGTCTTCGGCATGATGGCCGCCAATGGCAAGATGCTCCCGGGCGAGATCCCGCGGCTGGCGGCTCCTGTGCTCGCGGGCGAGCTCGACTACGTGACCGGCAGCCGCTTCCTCGGTGGGGGCGCGGCACCCCACCTGCCCCCATTCCGGCGACACTCCATCCCTCTGGTCAACGCCTATGTACGGCTGCTCACCGGCACGGTGCTGACCGACGCGACCTGCGGCTTCCGCGCTTTCCGCCTCGACCTGGTGCGGGGCGCGCTGTTCGATTGGCACGCGGCATGGCTCGCGAGTTATGGGCTGGAGTACTACCTGTATGCCAAGGTGTTGCTCGACCGCAGGCTGCGCTGGGCGGAGCGGCCGGTGACGATGCGCTATCCCGCGTCTGGCCCCTACACCAAGATACGCGCTGGGCGCGACTGGTGGGCGATGCTCACGCCCTGGCTGGCGGCGCGGCTGGACGGCCGAGGGTTCGCGTGAGTAGCGGCCCTCCCCTCGCCGCTACGGCGGAGCCTTCATCTGGCGAGAGCGTGCCAGGTTCTCCTCATCCGCCGCCGGACTTCCGTCACTGCGAGGCCGATTGGACTCAGCCGCGGAGCAGGAAAGCGGACCCGCGGCCAGCCGTTCCAGGTCTGCCGCGGTAAGAGACCCGTCGTCGTGGATGCGCAGGCGCAACGGCTGGGCCGAGCACCCGAGCAGGCTTTCCAGGCAAAGGAGGCTCACGTCGACATGAGAATGACCCAGGAGAGTGCTCACCAGGCGGGGGCTCTGCGCTCTCGCCGCCGACGGGCACCATGGCGCGGATTCTATCGACGTACCCGCGCGAGCGTATGCTCTACTGCAAAAGATACTTCGATGCCCAGGCTACGCGACCGCCTCCTCAGATGCCACTTCTCGGCGCCGGAGCATCCCGGTAAATACCGATTCGTGCGATGGCTTGGCCGCCACGCGATGCCCAGGGACGGCATTGTCGCCACAGTCTACCCAGGAGTGAGACCTTGGCTGAACCCCGGCGACCTCATTAAATACCTGCTGCTACGCGATGGCTGCTACGAACCGAGGCGTGGAAGGCCCTCCTCAGCCGCCGCCGCACCTCCGTGGCGGCCAGGCCGAGGGGGCCGAGCCGGGGAGCAGGAAAGCTGTGGATCTCGACCGGCGCCTGATCCGCTGCGATCCGCCGGGTCCCTGCGCCGGCGAAGTGGGCGAGCAGACCGCGGACCGGGCCCACGAAGTGGAGCGCTACCTGCTGCACGGCCGGCTGCCGTCCCCGCGCCGGGATGCCCGCGACCTCGGGGTCGAGCAGCCGGCAGCCGGCCGGCTGCGCGAGCAACGCCCAGCAGGTCTGTTCGACCCAGACCGGGGCGAAACGGTAGCGCGGGCGCGACAGGAACCACTCGACGAGGTCGAGGTCGAAGAAGCGGGTGCGAAAGGCGATGATCCCGGTATTGACGCGGCCCGCCAGGCGCAGCCGGGGCTCGCGGAGCAGGTGCCAGGAGCGCACAGAGTAGGCGTTCTGCGGGTCGCACATGAACAGGGCGCCGGCCCCGGGAGGCAAGTCGAAGAGACCCGAGAAAGGGCGCAGGAAAAGCACGTCCGAATCGCAGTAGGAGAGCCCGTCGCCGGGGGCAAGGAGCGCCACGTCGAGGAGCTTGAGCGCCAGCGGGTTCTCGCGGCGGAAGGCGCGCGTCGCCGGATGGGCGACCAGGAGATCGCCGAGCCGTTCGTCGGCCTCGCGCCGTGGCACGACGGCCGGGTCCCCGAGGCCGGCGGCGAGCCGCTCCAGGTCGCCGGCGGTGAGAGAGCCATCGTCGTGGATGCGCAGCTGCAGGGGTTGAATCGAGCAGCCGAGCAGACTGCCCAGGCAGAGAAGTCCCATGTCCACGTGCGAGTGGCCCAGGAGAGTGCTGACCAGGCGGGGCTCTGCGCTCTCACCGCCGGCGGGCACCATGGCGCGGATTCTATCCGGGCCGGCCGGCAGCCGGCGGTGCTAGACTCGGCCCGTCAAATCGATCGCAACGCGCCGGGTCCCTAACCCGCGATCCCGGAGATCTTGTTCGATGGAGTGGAAGGAAAAGAGCGTCCTCGTCACCGGGGGGGCGTCGTTCATCGGCTCGCACCTGTGGAAACTCATCCGTGCCTTCGCGGACAGAACCGGCGTGCCCATGTTGCTCAGTACCTCGTTCAACGAGAACGAGCCGATCGTCAACTCTCCCGCCGAGGCGCTCGACTGTTTCCTGCGCACGCGGAGGGACCGGTTGGTGCTCGGGGAAACCGTCTTGGCGCGGGAGAGCAACCCGTGCTGAGGCTCCTGCTGGAGAGGCTCAGCCGCAATCGGGCGATTCGGCGGCGGCTTCCGCCAGAGCTTGGCGGGCATACCCTCCTGGTCTCTCCGGATTCGGCCATGCGGTTCTGGCGGCGAGACCTCAGGCGCGTCGATCCCCTCCTCTTCCGCTTGGCGCACGAGTTGGTGCAGCCCGGATCGATCGTCTGGGATATCGGGGCGAACGTCGGGCTTTTCGCTTTCGCCGCCGCGTTCCTCGCAGGGCGGTCGGGGAGCGTGCTGGCAATCGAGGCTGACGATTGGCTGGCGGCACTGCTGCGAAAATCGACCCTTTCGCTGCCCGCCAATCACGCGCGGATCGATGTGCTGACCACGGGTGTCGCGGCTGCCACCAGTATTGCGGACTTCTGCCTTGCACAACGGGGGCGCGCAGCGAATCACCTCGCGAGCGTGACCGGCTCTACCCAGGCGGGAGGCGTCCGCAGCGTACAGAAGGTCGTCACGGTTACGCTCGATTGGCTACTCGACTGGTTTCCTCCCCCTCACCTGGTCAAGCTGGACGTGGAAGGTGCGGAGCTCGAATGCCTCAGGGGCGCCAACCAGCTCCTTACCCGGGAGCGCCCCGCACTAATTTGCGAGATCAGCAGCGAGAATGCTCCGGGGGTCGGTTGCCTGCTTTCCGGTCATGGTTACACCCTCTACGATGCGGAGAAATCGCTCAACGACCGGGTGCCTCTGGAAATCCCGGCGTGGAACACGATTGCCGTCCCCGTCCCAAGCACTCGGCACCAAGAGGCGCCGCCGCCAACGGGAGGCGTGAGCCCAAGACGGACGGCCGTGGGCAGGACGAGATGACGAAGACGACGCCAGTTCGCCTCCTCAAGGACCGCCTGAAGGTCTCGTTTCCGGCGCCCGCGGTGCTGTATCTGCGGGTCAAGGAACGAGGACTGCGCCTCGCGGCCCGCGGCCAGTATCTGCAAGAGATCTCCTCGGGTATTTACGCGGGCAACCTCTGGGGCGATCCGGAGTCGGTTTCCGGGCCCGGATCGAGCCTCGGGATTGTCGCGACGGCGGTGCTAGACTCGGCCTGCTAGCTCAATCGCAAAGCGCCGGGTCCCATCCTGGCGATCCAGGAGACCTCGCCCGATGGACTGGAAGGAAAAGAGCGTCCTCGTCACCGGCGGGGCCTCGTTCATCAGCTCGCATCTGATCGATCTGCTGGTCGAAAAAGGTGTACGCCGCATCCGGGTCGTCGACGACTTGTCGAGCGGACACCTGGACAATATCCAGGGTCATCTCGACTCCGGAGTGGTCGACTTCGTACGAGCGGATCTGCTCGCCCCGGGGGTGGCGCAACGCGCCGTCGACGGCATGGAGATCGTCTTCCATCTGGCGGCGATCCACGGCGGACGCGGCTTCGTGGACCTTCACCAGGCCGCCTGCGCCCAGAACCTCGCCCTCGACGGCATGCTGATCAAGGCGGCGCGCGAGGCGGGCGTCGAGAAGTTCGTCTTCGCCTCGTCGGGTTGCGTCTATCCCAACCATTTGCAGCAAGACGTCTCTCAGGAGCTCTATCTCGAAGAGCAGATGGTCGGCCCTCCTTACGAGGCCGACAATCTCTACGGCTGGGCCAAGCTGATGGCCGAGATGACTCTCGCGGCGTGTTACCGTGACCTGGGCTTCCGCTCGGCCTCATGCCGTTTCTTCACCGTCTACGGCGAGCGCGGGGTCGAAAACCACGCCGTCATTGCCATGATCGCGCGTGCCTTCGTCCGCCAGGACCCGTTCGAGGTCTGGGGCGACGGCACCCAGATCCGCAACTGGACCTACGTGGGGGACATCGTTCGCGGCCTGGTCCTCGCCGCCGAGAAGATCGAGGACGGAACGGCCGTCAACCTGGGCACCGAAGAGCGCACCCGCGTGATCGACGCCGTTCGCGAGGTGTTGCGCCACACCGGCCACCAGGCGGAGATCAAGTTTCTTCCTCACATGCCTACCGGCCCGCTCAACCGGGTGGCGAGCAATCGGCTGGCGCGAGAGATCCTCGGCTGGGAGCCGCAAGTCAAGTTCATGGACGGTTTGCGCCGCACGATCGACTGGTACTTCGCCAACCGGCAGCGCGAGAGAGTCGGCAGCTATCTCGCCGGGATGCTGACCGAGCGCTAGTGTAGTGTCCAGCAAATGACTGGACAATTGATCGGGGTTGGGTTAGGCTTGGTCATGCCTCGAAAACTTCCCGCCTTGAAGCTGGACCCCAGCGATCAGGAACAGCTCCAGCAATGGTTGACGGCGCACGGAACGCC
>DASZZM010000080.1:0-99363 GCA_035544895.1 Thermoanaerobaculia bacterium | reverse complement strand
GGTCACCGTGTAGTCGTCGGTATCCGCGCTGTTGTCGCGGCCCAGGCTGCGAATCGCCATGACGTTCTTGGCCAGGGGGTTCGAGGTCACCAGGTAGTACTGGATCGGGTCCTTCCAGCCGTCGAGGTCGGGGACCTTCTGGAGGTACTGCGGCGTCAGGATCGGACTCAGATCGGCGGCCGACATGACGGTGCCATAGGAGGCGAGGTTGATGTCGGTGGCGGCGGCCCCCGCGGCCGCGGCCCCCACCTGGTCGGTCAGCCAGGAGAACATGGCGGTGCCGGTATTGCGCACGTCGGCCACCGTGCGCTTCTGCTTGGCCTTCTGCAGGGCGTCGAGGAAGTTCGGAATCAGCAGGGCGGCGATGATGCCGATGATTGCCACGACAATGAGCAGTTCGATCAGCGTGAAGCCCTTCTGCCGGCTGCGGATTCGGCTGAGCATGAGATTTCCCTCCTCGAGGGCGCCAGTGGTCTGCGGCGGAAGATTCCGCGGCATGTCGCGGTACGAGGTGTTCAAGCAGGGCCGATGCCAAGCGCGCGGCGTCGGCAACTCATTTTATTGCAGCTATTTAAGTGTTTGCCTTAGCAAAAATTTGCCACGCTTCGCCGACACAAAGTGTCACGCCGGGCCGCCCTCGAGCGCGATTCGGCGAACGACCTTGCGGTACAGCTCGACACCCTGGACATACCCGGGCAGCGCCATCCTCTCGTTGGCCTGGTCGACCTGGAGAGTGTCCGTATTCATGATCAGAAAGGGCGAGAAGCCGTAGCTCGGCACGCCGGCGGCGCGAAAAAAGCGGGCGTCCGTCGCGGTCCAAGGCAAGAAAAACGGACCGGCCAGGAAGTCCGGATGATCCGCTCGAATCGTCGCCAGGATCTGCTGAAAGACGGGGTGAGACACGGGACTGCTCGGCGGGCCGGGCGGGGTCGGCTCGAGGGTGCTGGCGAACCCGTGGGTGCGCCAGGACGGCATCAACCGCGCGCGCGCGTCTTCCGGTTTCTCTCCCGGAAGCAGTTGGAGCTTGACGGTCATCTGATAGCCGCCGCCGGGGGCCTCCTCGACCGGGAAGGGCACCGCCTGGTCGCGCAGCATCGAGCGCAAGTAGTCCGGCAGCTGCCGAAAGAGCGCCACGTCGCCAAGCAGAGCCTCCGGCCGCGCCAGCAAGCGGCGAAGCTCCGCGCTGTCCCGGCTCGGGCCGTAGACCGCGAGGACCTGGCGCACCTCGGGAATCAGGCGGAGGTCCGTCTCCGAGGGGCCTTCCTCGCGCAGCTCCTGGCGCACCGCTTCGAGCTGGCCGCGGTCGGCGCCGCACACCACCAGGTCGGCGAAATTCTTCTGTCCGATCTCGGTGCCCCAGTACTTGACGTCGCTGCGCGTCCTTGCCTCGACGGTGCCGCCTTCGGTCAAGACCGCCCAGAAGCTCGCGACCAGCTCGGGATGCTGGCGCACCACCCAGCGCGCCCCCAGCCAGCTCCCTGTCTCCTCGCCGCCGGTGGCGAGGAACAGGACCGAACGGCGCAGGGGCTTGCCGCTCTTGCCGAGGTCGACCATGGCGAGAAGCTGCGCAATGGCGACGCTCTTCATGTCGAATACGCCGCGGCCATACATCCAGGGGCGCTGGATGCGCGCCTCGAAGGGCGGCGAGAACCATTGGCGCGGGTCGACGTCCTTGACGTCGATGTGGTTGTGAAGCACCAGCGGCCGGGGGTCTCGCCCGGGCAGCAGCGCGTAGAGGTTGGCATGTCGTTGCCCGAGAACCTCGATCTGCGCCTCGATGCCGGCGGCCCGCAGGTTGTCGGCGAGGAAACGCGCCCCCGCCACCTCGTCGCCGCTGCTCTCGCTGGTGTCGATCTGGACGTAGCGCTGCAGGAGCCGCACTTCGGGCAGTCTCGAATAATCGGTTTCGATCCACCTCTCCGCCTCAGTGCCGCGAATGGGCTGGTTGACCAGGAAAGCCAGGCAGAAAGCCGCCCCGGTTACCAGCAGGAGGCTGCCGTAAAGGGCGGTCCGCGACGCGCGGCGCAGCCGCCTCTCGAGCCAGCTTCTGCGGACGGGAGGCATGGTGGGGCGCGATATTACTCGATCGGTAGGCTTGTATATGCTTCGGCCGCGCATGGACCCGGCGAGAAATTCAGCGTCGCGTCGCTGGCTTCTGCTGGCGGCCCTTGCCGCTTGCGCGGGGTATCTCGCCGTCGAGCTCCGAACGCTGTCCGGCGGCCTCGGGTTCCCGTTGGACGACAGCTGGATCCACCTGCAGTTCGCGCGCAACCTTGCGGCGGGGCGTGGGCTCTCCTACAACCCCGGAGAGCTGGTCACCGGATCCACGGCGCCGCTGTGGACGGCGCTCCTGTCGCTGCTCTTCTATCTGCCAGGGTCCGCCATCCTCTGGGCTCAGCTGCTCGGCGCGGCCCTCTACATCGCGGGCGTCGACGCCACCTGGCGCCTGGGGAAAGAGATGGGGCTGGGAAGCGGCCTCAACACGCTCGCGGCCGGTCTGACGCTGGGGACGAGCTGGCTGGTGTGGTCGGCGCTCTCCGGCATGGAGGTCCCGCTGTTCGTGCTGCTCTCGCTGTGGGGCATGATCTTGCACTCCCGCGAGCGCCGCGCCGAGCGGGCGGCCGAGCGGCCGGCCCTCTCGCTCGGCGTTTTCGGCGTCGCCACGCTGGCGCGGCCGGAGGGGCTGCTGCTCCTGCTGCTCGCGCTGGCGGACCGCTGCCTGCTCTGGGAGCGCGCGGAGAGCGGCGACGATCAGGGCGGTGTCGGCGGTCGGGGCGGTCAGGGCGGTCCCGGCGGTCCCGGCGGTCAGCGGCGCTGGCGGCGCCCGCCGCTCACCGCGCTGCTCGCCGGAGCCCTGCTCGCGGCTTGCGTCCTCGCCGGCCCTCTGCTGTTCTACCGCCTCGCCGGCGGCTCGTTTCTCCCCACCACCTGGTCGGCCAAGGGAGGGGGGCTGCGCCACTGGCTGCCCAACCTGCAATACGTCGCCGCGGTGCTCCGCATCTTCGTGCCCGTGCAGCCATACATGACGCTCTTCTGCGGCGCCGGAGCGCTGGCCCTGATCGAGCGTCTGGGCACGCGGCGCGACCGCGGCCTGCTGCCGGCCCTGTGGGTGATCGGTCTGCCCCTGGCCTACTCGACCCTGAGCCCCGAGGGGCCGAAGCTGCTCGCCGGCAACTTCGGCCGCTACTACTTCCCTCTCTTCCCGCCGCTGGTCCTGCTCGGCACCCTGGGAATCGAGCGCGCCGCCGCCCTCCTGGCGCCTCCGGCTCCGCGCCCCCCGCTCTCCCCAGTCGGTAGCCGCCGCGCGCTGCCGCCTCTCCGCGCGCTGCTGGCCCTCCTGCTCCTGCTCTGGCCGACAGCTTCCAGCCTGGTGCAAGAAGCGAAGCACTACGCCCACAACCTCTCCGACGTCGAAGCCAGCGACATCCGCGTCGCCCGCTGGCTGGCCCCGCGCCTGCCCCCCGAGGCCGTCCTGGCGGTCAACGACATCGGCGCCCTCAAGTACCTCCTCCCCAACCGGGTGATCGACCTCGCCGGAATCGCCAACCCCGAGCTGCGCCGCGAAGTTGCCCGCGCCCTCTCCACCGGCACCCCCTGGTCCCAGGCCATGCTCGCCGCCATCGCCCGCCGCCGCCCCGACTACGTCATCATCTTCCCCGCCTGGATCCCCGGCCTCGCCGCCGACCCCCGCTTCCGCCCCGTCTTCACCCTCCACCTCCCCGACAACCAGACCATGGGCAGCCCCGATCTCGCCGTCTATTCAACCCCCTGGACTCGTTTTCCCCTGCGTACCGAATAGGCCCGAGGATGAACCGGCGCTGCGCTGTAGCGATCGAGGCCTACTCAAAGCGTCTATCGGATCTCCCCCCGCAACCCCTCGATCCCCTTCCCTCCCCTCCGGGGGGGAAGGGGACGCCCCCACCCTCTCACGGCAGGACCCTCGCTTTAGCTAAGTCTGTGCTCTGAGATGGCGGTGCCAGGAGCCCTCCGGGGGAGCTGCGCAGGTCGCATTTGGCGGCGGCGTCCTCAACACCATCCCCACCCTACAGAGCCAACCCAGCCGCCAGACAAGCGACCTGCGCAGCTCCCCCGGAGGCTCTCTCACCATCCCGGCTCGCAGCACGCCTTTCAGCCTCGGCCGTCCGGAGTCGAGCGCCCAACCGCGATATGCTGGCGCAGCACGTGGAGACGACGCTCAAAGTACCGTACATCGACCTCGGCCGGGCGCGGCGGCGGATCGCCGCCCAGCTCGAGGAGCGCTGGCGGCGGGTGCTCGACGAGAGTTCCTACGTCCTGGGCTCCGAGGTGCGGGAGTTCGAGGGCGCTTTCGCCCGGTACCTCGAAGTCGAGGCCTGTGCCGGCCTGGGCAACGGCACCGACGCCCTCGTCCTCGCCCTGCGTGCCCTTGGGCTGCGGCCCGGCGACGAAGTCATCGTTCCCGCCTTCAGCTTCTTCGCCACCGCCGAGGCAGTGGTCCTGCTCGGCGGCCGCCCGGTCTTCGCCGACGTCGAGCCCGCGACCCTCAACCTCGATCCCCGCGATGCCGCGGCGCGCATCACCTCACGCACCGTCGGAATCATCTGCGTCCATCTCTACGGCCGCCCTTGCGACCTCGACGGCCTCGGCGCCCTCTGCTCGCGCCACGGACTCTGGCTCGTCGAGGATGCCGCCCAGGCCCACGGCGCGCGCTATCGCGGCAAGCGGGTGGGCGGATTCGGCGAGCTCGCTACCTGGAGCTTCTATCCGACCAAAAACCTGGCCTGCCTGGGCGACGGCGGTGCGGTGACCGGCAAAGACGCCGGCCTCGTCGAGCGCGTGCGGCTGCTCGGCAACCACGGCCAATCCGCCCGCTACCATCACGTCGCCGTCGGCACCAACAGCCGCCTCGACAGCCTGCAAGCCGCGGTGCTCAACTGCCGGCTGCCGCTGCTCGACGCCGACAACTCCCGGCGGCGGGAGATCGCCTGCCGTTACCACGGCGGCCTGGCGGGCGCCGGCGACCTCGCGTTGCTGGCCGATCCCGAGGGCGCCGTCGCGGTCTACCATCAGATGACGGTGCGCACCGCCCGGCGCGACGAGTTGATGCGGCACCTGGCGGAGCAGGGTGTGGCGAGCTCCATCCATTACCCCTCGCCGCTCCATCTCCAGCCCGCCCTTGCCGGCCAGGTGGACGTACGGCCGGGCGACCTGCCCATGGCCACGGCCGCGGCGCGCCAGGTCCTCTGCCTGCCCATGTTCTCCGAGCTCACCGACGGCGAGGTGGAAGCGGTCTGCAAGGCGGTCCGGAAGTTCTTCGGCTGAAATCCCGACTGAATCGGCGCTGCGCTGGAGTGATCGAGGCCTACTTAAAGCGTCTATCGGATCGCCCCCCGCAACCCCTGCGGATCCCCTCCCCGGTTTTCCAGAGCCGCCGGGTCCCTACCCGGCGGTGGCCGGGGGGGAAGGGGACGCCCCCTCCCCTGGCGTGCTAACGTCTTTCTAGCAATTTCAAGGCGAGCGATACCTGATCGTTCGGTCCGATGGCGCGGGCCGCGGCGAGCTCGCGGCCGGCGCGATCCAGCTCGCCACGGTAGAGGCTGATGACCCCCTTGAAATAGAGGGCGCGCTGCGCGCGCGGATTGGCGGCCAGCACGCGGTCGAGCTCTTGGCGAGCGGCGCCGGCGAGGCGGGGGTCCAGAGCCAGCTTCGACAGTCCGGGCCGGCCGCCGAAGGGCGGGAAGAGCCGCAGCTCGAGGCGCGCCAGCAGCGGCGCGAAGCGGCGGCCGCGGCGCAGGTAGATGGCGCAGTAATCGTCCCAGTAGACCAGTCCCCACCGGCCGGTGGCGAGCTCGGGAAGGAGGTCGCGGTACTCGCGGTCGGTGATCAGCAGGTAGTCGACAGCATAGCGCTCGGCCACCTCGGCAAACGGCGTGGTCGTGACCTCGTGCACCAGGCTCGCGAACACATCGTTGCGCCCATCCCAGAAGATCGGCGCGCGCAGCCTCCAGCCGGCGTAACCGCCGAAGTTCTGATGGTTGAAGACGTGTCCCCCGATGCCCGCGATGCCCGCGATGCGGTGATTGCTCGCGAAACGCAGGGCCGCCTCCGGGAACCGCGGCGAGATCGCGGGCATCGGGTGGGGCAACCCGGCCCATACTCCCGCCGCCGCGGCAGCCAGCGCGACCGCCCCCGCCGCGGTCACCACGGCAACCGGCCCCCTTGACCACGTCCTGGCCGGCCGGAGCGGAGAGAGCGATCCAGCGGACCGCGCCATGTCCCTACCTGGCGCGAGGGGCGGCATCCAGAGCCTGTACGCGATGGGGACCGCGACCACCACGAAGTCGAACACGAACCGGTGAGTGCGGAAGGTCAGGAAGAAGAGCGTGGCCGAGGCGAGGACTTCGGCGAGAGACAGCCGGCGCGCGCGCTCGATGGGCAGGAGGCCGGCAAGCAGGACGACGAGCAGCAGCGAGAAGGCGACGTCGCCGCTCGGCGCCGCCGCCGAGAAATGGCCGAGGTCCCAGGCGATCCAGCTGGCAAACAGCAGCCGCCCCAGCCGGAACGGGTAGAGCAGCTCCTCGATTCCATTGGGATTCATCAGGCTGGCCAGCAGCGCGGCCGCCAGGGTCCACAAGTAGGGCGCCGGTGGTCCGGCATGGCACAGCGATCCGAGCCCGCGGGTGCGGCCGATAACGGCTTCGAACGCAAACAGCGCCAGGACCAGAAGGCCGAAGACCACCCCTGAATGCAGGTTTCCCCACACCCAGAACAGCCCGACCAGCGCTGCCAGCGGCCACCGCCCGCCGGCCTGGCGGAAGCGGCCGAGCGCCAGCAGCATCAAGGCAAAGAGCAACTCGCCCGCCAGCGCCGCGCGCAAGAAGAGCTCGCTCGACACGGCCCACAGCCCCAGAGCCAGAAGCACCGCGAGCAGCACGTGCGACCGCGGCCCGCGCTTGCCGGCGAGAACGGCCGCGCACCAGCCCACCGCCGCGAAAATCGCTATCGTGAGAACGACCGTTAGCCCGAGCAGCCCCGCGTACCCGCCCACCCGGAAGACCCCGTAGCTCAGCAGCGAAAAACCCCATTCGTGGGTGATCCAGCGCTGCCCGAACCGGGTGTAGGAGAACAGATCGGTCAGCGGCACCGCATGATGTCCCGCGATCCACTCGCCGGTCCGCAAATGCCAGAAGAGATCGTCGTGGCTGAGCGGCCGCACCGCCCACGCGACCGCCAGCGCGGCGACCGCGAGCAGGCAGAAACCGGACAGGGCACGTCCGGCCAGGCGCCCGCCGCGCCCCCGGTACCCGGGCGCGGGCTCTCGTGCCTCGGTCATGAGGTCATCCCGGTCGGTTATAATCGCCGCCCTGAGAGTGCGGCGAGAGGGAGGGGGATCGAGGGGTTGCGGGGGGCGATCCGATAGATCTGAGGCCGCCATCGCCAGTTAGCGAGCGCCGTTTCACACCTTGGGGCCGCCACCGGCGGCGCCAGCTAAAGTGGAGCCGACATTGCGGAAACCGCGCGTAGCCGTGCTGAAGACGAAACCCGAGACCGTCCTCGCGGACGTGGGACGCACCATGGAGATGGCGGAGGTGAGGCAGCACCTCGCGGCCGGCACCACCACCATCCTCAAGGACAACATCTCTTGGCATTTCCCGTACCCCGGCGCCAACACCACTCCCTGGCAGCTCGAAGGCACCATCCTGAAACTGCGCGACGTGGGCCTCACGGACCTCGTCTGCGTCCAGAACGATACGGTGGTCACCGACCCCAAGAAAGGCGAGCGGCTCAACCGCTACCTGCCGGTGCTCGCCCGTTATGGCGTGCCCGTGCGCTACAACTGCTTTCCGGACGACCTCGCCTGGGTGCGCTATCAGCCCAAGGGCAAGCTGCTGGTCCTGCCGCGCATCTATCCCGAGGGCATCACCATCCCCGAGTTCTTCGCCGGCAAGAACATCGTCCACCTGCCGACCGTGAAGTGTCACATCTATACCACCACCACCGGCGCGATGAAGAACGCTTTCGGCGGCCTGCTCAACACCCGCCGCCACTACACCCACTCCTGGATCCATGAGACGCTGGTCGATCTGCTCACCATTCAGAAAGAGATCCATGCCGGCCTGTTCGCGGTCATGGATGGCACCACCTGCGGCAATGGTCCCGGGCCGCGCACCATGATCCCGGTCGAAAAGGACCTGCTTCTCGCGTCGGCGGACCAGGTGGCCGTCGATGCCGTGGCCGCCAAGCTGATGGGGTTCGACCCGCTGTCGATCCCCTACATCCGCCTGGCGCACGACGCCGGCCTCGGGGTCGGCGACCCGCGCGACATCGAGCTGGTGGGCGAGGACGTCTCGCGCCTCAACTTCCACTTTTCAGTGGGGGACAATTTCGCTTCGCGCTTCGGCGACCTTCTCTGGTTCGGGCCGCTCCGTCCGCTCCAGAAGCTCTTCTTCCGCACGCCGCTCGTCTACTTGTTCGTCTTCGCCTCGTTCTTCTACCATGACTTCGCCTGGTATCCGGTGATCGGCAAGCGGCGGATCGAGCGCTACCAGAAGACCAGCAAGTGGATGCGCCTCTTCGCGGAGTACCCGGAATCGAGCGTCGAGAGGGCGGCAGCGGCCTAGTCCCGCCGCCCGCGCCGGCCGCGCCGGGTGACAGCGGGGAGAGCGAGCGCCCTCTTCCCGCGCTCTTCCACCTCGGCCGCCGCCTTCTCCCGGCAGTGGTCCTCGGGCTTCTCGTCGCGGCCGGACTGCTCGGCGCCGCCCACCCGGGCCGGTTCATCGCGCAGCTCCGCCGGTTCGACTACACGCTTCTCGGTCCGATCCTCGGCCTCTCGCTCGCCAACTATGCGCTGCGCTTTGCCCGCTGGGAGATGTATCTCGACGCGCTGGGGGTGCGGCTGGCGCGCGGCCGCAGCCTGGCCGTCTTCCTGGTCGGGTTCCTGCTGTCGGTAACGCCGGGAAAGGCAGGGGAGCTGGGCAAGGCCTGGCTGGTGCGTGAGCTGGGAGGCGGGCCGGCTTTGCGGGTGGCGCCGGCGGTGCTCGCCGAGCGGGCCACCGACCTGCTCGGCGTTGCCATCCTCCTTGCCCTGGGCGCCCTGCCCTTTCCCGGGGGCGCCTGGTGGGCGGCCGGGGGCCTCGCCGCCGCGGCGCTGGCCGTGTCCCTGCTCGGCTCGCAGCCGGCGGCGGCCTGGCTGCTGCGCCGCCTCGCCCGCCTGCCGCTCGTCGGCCGGCGCCTGGGAGAGCTGGCCGGACTGCACCAGGGACTTCGCGGCCTGCTGGCACCGCGGCCTCTGGCCGCCGCCATGCTGATCGCGGTCGCCGCCTGGGGCGCCGAGGGAGCAGGCTTCGTGCTGGCGGTGCGGGCCTACGCGCCGGCAGCCGGCTTCCTGGTCGGGATCTTCGACTACACCGCCTCCACCTTCCTTGGCTCGGCTTCGCTGCTGCCCGGCGGCCTGGGAGCGGCGGACGGCGCGCTGACCGCCCTGCTCCGGGCACAGGGTCTGGACACCGCCCGCGCAGCCCTGGTCACCTTCATCATCCGTGGCGCCACTCTCTGGTTCGCCGTCCTGCTCGGCGTCATCGCCCTCCCCTTCGTCGCCCGCTGGCTCGCCGCCCGCCCTTCCCCGGCGGCGGCTCGGCTCCCCGCCTCCTGAGGAATGCGCGACGGCATCCCGGAGAGATCACGCCTGAGGTCCCTGGCAGCAATGACGGCGAGGGTCCGCGAGGCATCCTGGCTGGCCGCCATTCTGGGGCTGGCTCTGGTGTTGCGCCTGGCGCACTGGGCGGCGGTGCGCAAGGCACCCTTCGTCGCCGAGCTGGCGATGGACGGCAGGGAGTACGACCGCTGGGCCCGGGAGATCGCGGGCGGCAACTGGCTGGGCACCGGCGTGTTCTTCCAGGCGCCGCTCTATCCCTACTTGCTGGCGGGCCTCTACGCCGTCGTGGGGCATCACCTCGATGCGGTCTATCTGGCCCAGATCGGGCTCGCGGTCGCGGCCAGCTATGCGCTCTACAGGGCGGGGCGCGAGATGGCCGGCCCGAGAGCCGGCTTGGCGGCCGCGGCTCTCGCCGCCATCTACGGGCCCTTCCTGTTCTACGACGTTCAGGTCGGCAAGGAATCGCCGGCGGTGGCGGTGACCTGTTTCCTGCTCTGGGCGCTGGCGGCCGCCCGGGCGCGTCCGAGCTCCGGCCGCTGGCTCGCGGCAGGTCTCCTGCTCGGGGTCTTGACCCTGCTGCGCGAGAATGCGCTGCTGGCGCTGCCTTTCCTGCTGCCGCTCGCCTGGCCGCTCGCCAACGGGGCGCCGCCGCTCGCCAACGGGACGCCCCCGCTGGGCAATTGGACGTCCCCGCTGGTCAACGGGCGGGTGGCAGGCCTTGCCCGCCGGTGCGCTGCGCTGCTCGCGGGCGTGGCGCTGGCTCTCGCCCCGGTCGCCCTGCGCAATGGCCTGGTGGGAGGCGACTACCTGCCCACCACCTCCCAGGGAGGGGTCAACTTCTACATCGGCAACAACCCGCGGGCGGACGGCACCTATCGGCCCGTTTCGCCGGGCAAGCAGATCCCCGAGCTCGAGCGGCAGCAGGCGCTGCGGATCGCCGAGCGGGCTCTCGGCCGCCGCCTGACCCCGGCGGAGGCCTCCCGCTTCTGGCTCGGCAAGGCATTGTCCTGGGCCGCCGTCCATCCCGGCAGCTTCCTTCGCCTGCAGCTCCGCAAGCTCGGGATGTTCTGGAGCTGGTACGAATGGCCCGACGCGGTCGATTACTACTGGGTGCGGTCGCTCTCGCCCGTCTTCCGCCTTCCTCTCCTCGAGCTCGGCGGAGCGGAGATCCTCGCCCTCGCCGGCCTCACCCTGCTCGCCCTCCGCCGCCCTGCCCCCCCCGCCCTCGCTCCGCCCCTCCTCTTCGCGCTCGGCTGGACGGTCTCGACGGTCCTGTTCTTTCTCTTCTCGCGCTACCGCCTGCCGGTCCTCCCGGCGCTGCTCTTGATCGGCGCGCTTCCCCTGGCGGGCCTCTCGCTGGCTGCCTCGCGGCAAGATCAGAACGCGGCGGGCAAAGGAGGGGCCGGAGCCCGGGTATCGAAGGGCTTGGCCGCCGCGTTGGGGGCCGCCGTCGTCGTCGCCGTGGCCGCGCCACGCCTCGCCGGCTTCGCGCCGCGCATGGATCTGGTGCACTACAACCTGGGCCGGCTGGCGGAAGAGAAGGGCGACTCGGCGGCGGCGCGCGCCCACTATCAGGCGGTCCTGGCCATCGACCCGCACGACTTCCTCGCCTGCCTCAATCTCGGCAGCGATGCCGCCCGCCGCCGGGATTGGCCGGCCGCGCTGCGCCTCTACAGCCGCGCGGCCGCGCTCGAGCCCGCGTCCGACGCCGCACACGGCAATCTCGGGGGCGTCTACCTGGCCCTCGGCCAGCTTGGGGCCGCGGAGCGGCACCTCCAGCGGGCGCTCGCCCTCGACCCCGACAATCTCCAGGCCCTGCACAATCTCGCTCTCCTGCGCCTGCGCCAGGGCGATCTCCGGGCGGCCACGGAGCTCGAGCGCCGCGTGCTCGTCCTCGACCCCGGCAACCCTGCCGCTCTTCGGCTGCGCCGCCGGCTCGCCGCGACACCGCCCCGCTGAGGGCGCCGGATCCTGGGCGCTGTCACGTTCGGGAGAGCATGAGGCACCACGCAGGAGGAGGTAACGCGCGAAGAATCGGGCATCTCGCCGCTACCCGGAGCTCCCCCAGGTCCACAGGCATAAGAAGCGTTGGCACGAGCCCTTTGTGCCGGGGCGTGGGGGTAGCTTGACGCGGCCAACAGTCCAGCCCATGGTGAGGTTCCGTGAGTCGAGCAAAGACAGAGATTGGGGAAGGCATTCTCTCGGCGATCGGCAACACGCCGCTCATTCGCCTGGGCCGCCTCTTTACCGACGCCGGCTTCGTGCTCTTCGCCAAGCTCGAGTCCCTGAACCTGGGCGGCAGCCTCAAGGACCGCCCTGGCCTGGCCATTCTCCAGGAAGGCTTGCGGTCCGGGGCCATCGATCCGGAGAGCGTGGTCGTCGAATCGAGCTCCGGCAACATGGGGATCGCATTGGCACAAGCCTGCCGTTTCTACGGGCTGCGGTTCATCTGCGTGGTGGATCCCAAGACGACGCGGCAGAACATCCGCATCCTCGAGTCGTACGGCGCGGAGATCGACTACGTTCGCGATCCGGACCCGGTGACCGGCGAGTTCCTGCAGGCGCGGATCGACCGCGTCCGGCAGCTCCTGGCAAAGGTGAAGAAGTCCTTCTGGCCCAACCAATACGAGAACCGCGGTAACCCTGACGCCCATTTCCGCACCACCATGCATGAAGTCGCCTCGGCGCTCGACGGCCGCGTGGACTACCTGTTCGTGCCCACCAGCACGTGCGGCACCATCCGCGGTTGCGCCCAATACGTGCGCGACCGCGGGATGAACACCAGGATCATCGCCGTCGACGCCGTGGGCAGCCAGATCTTCAGCGAGGTGCGGGCCAAGCGGCTGATCCCCGGCCTGGGCGCGGGCATCAGGCCGCCGCTCCTCGACCCATCCTTGATCAGCCGCGTCGTCCTGGTCACCGACCTCGATTGCGTGGCCGGGTGCAGGCGGCTGATGGCGCGCGAGGCCATCTTTGCCGGCGGCTCCTCGGGCGCGGTGGTGTCCGCGATCGACCAGGTCAAGGACCAGTTCACCGCGGGCTCCAACTGCGTCGCCATCCTGCCCGACCGTGGCGAGCGCTACGTCGACACCATTTACTGCGACGCTTGGGTGCGCGAGCATTTCGGCGAAGTGGACCACCGCTGGCAAGCGCAAGTAGAGGATTCCCTGTGGCCGGCGACGGCCTGCTGATCCTGCGCGGCGAAGAGGTCGCCGAGCTGCTGGCGCAACGGGAGGCCGAGATCGTCGAGACGGTGCGGCGAGCCTACCGGGTCCACGCCGCCGGCCAGAGCTCGCTGCCCCACTCGACCTTCGTGCGCTTCCCGAATGACGAGGTCAACCGCATCATCGCTCTGCCCGCGTTCCTGGGCGACGGCTTCGGCCTCGCCGGCGTGAAGTGGATCTCCTCGTTTCCCGGCAACGTGCAGCGTGGGCACAACCGGGCCACGGCGGTGCTGGTCCTCAACTCCACCCGAACCGGCGAGCCCGAGGCCATTGTGGAAGCCTCGATCATCAGCGCCAAGCGCACGGCGGCGAGCGCCGCGGCGGCAGCCGTGGCGCTGCTCGCGGGCAGCGGCTCGCCCTCATCGGTCGGCCTGATCGGCACCGGAGTCATCAATTTCGAGGTGGCGCGCTTCCTGCGCGCCGTGCTGCCCGGTCTCGGCCGCTTCCGCCTTTTCGACCTCGACGCGGAGCGCGCCGGCCGCTGCGCCGCGGCGTTGCGCGGCGAGCTCGGCGCCGACGAGGTCGAGATCGCGCCGGATGCCGCCGCTGTCCTTGCCGGCAGCCCTCTCGTCTCGATTGGAACTACCGCTATCCGGCCCTATATCGAAGACCTGTCGCCGTGTCCGCCGGGGGCGGTCGTCCTGCACATCTCGCTGCGCGACCTCGCGCCGGGCGCGATCCTGGCCGCCGACAACGTCGTCGACGACATCGACCACGTGTGCCGGGCCGAGACCTCGATCCACCTGGCCGAGAAGCTCGCCGGGTCGCGCGGCTTCATCCGCGGCACGCTGGCCGACATCCTCGACGACCGGATGCCGGCCCGCGGCGATCCTGGCCAGGTCACGGTCTTCAGCCCGTTCGGGCTCGGCGTGCTCGACCTGGCGCTCGGCAAGCTGGTGCTCGAGGCCGCGCGCGCGGCAGGCAAGGGGATCTACATCGAGGGTTTTCAGCCGCGCCCGGGCGGCGCGGCGAGGTCAGGGGTGGGAGCGTCGCCTCCTCCCCCGTTGAATCGCGCCCCGGATCGAGAGGAGAGCGCGGGGGATCGATCGCCGCGGCAGAAGGCCGGGGTCAGGCACTTGTTGTCGGTGCGCGACCTGGGAACGGACGATCTGCTTCGGCTGATCGAGGACTCGCTGGCCATCGCGCGCGGCGAGTGGAGCGCCCGGCGCCCCCTGGCCGGAAAGGTCGTCGGCCTCTACTTCCGCAAGACCTCGACGCGCACTCGCACCGCTTTTGGCGTCGGGGCGATGAAGCTCGGGGCTTCGACCATCGCCTACGGCCCCAACGACTTGCAGATCAATACCGGCGAGACGGTGAGCGACACGGCAAGGGTGCTGACCAACTTCCTGGACATCTTGGTGGTGCGCACCAACGAGGCGTTGCAAGAGATGAAGGAGCTCTCGGCCCAGAACCACATGTCGGTGGTCAACGCCATGAGCGACAACGAGCACCCCAGCCAGGCGATTGCCGACCTGGTGGCGCTCGAGGAAGCGCTGGGCAGGCTGGCGGGCGTGCACCTGCTCTTCCTCGGCGAGGGCAACAATACCGCCGCCTCCCTGGCGCTTGCGGCCGCCAGGATCGCGGGTATGCGCGTAACCCTGGTCACGCCGGAGGGCTACGGCTTGCCGGCGCAGGATCTCGAAGACGCGCGGCGGCTGGCTGCACAGCACGGCGCCGCCGTCGAGCAGCACCATGACATGTCGCGCCTGCCGGCTGGGGTCGATGCAGTCTACACCACCCGCTGGCTGACCATGGGGGTCAGCAAAGCCGACGCCGACTGGCTCTCCCGTTTCCGCCCCTACGCCGTCACGCCGGAAGTGATGCGGCGCGTCTCGAAGCCCTCGGGCACGATCCTCCTCCACGACCTCCCCGCCATGCGCGGCTACGAAGTCACGGACGACGTCCTCGACGGTCCCCAGAGCATCGCCTTTCGCCAGGCCTTCCACAAGCTGACCAGCGCCATGGCCATCCTCGCCTGGTGCGGCGAGCCCGCCGAGGATCGATAGCGGTTGCCACGGCCGGTCAGGGGCAGCTCTGGAATGCCGTGGTGTCCTGCACCGGTTGGGCGGGCTGGCCGAGCGGATTGGTATAGACGCGCGACTGGCCGCTCCGGGTGTCGACGACGGTGACGGTGAGCCGCAGGTCGGTGGTGGCGGCGAAGAACACCCAGTAGCCGGGGGACGGCTGAGCGCAGGCATCGACGACCTTGATCAACATCTCGACGTTGCGCGGAGCGAAGAAGTAGAACAGCCCGGAGTCGGGATTGCCGGGGAGCGGGATCGCCGTGCCCACGCCGCTCTTGCCGTCCGCCGCGGCCCAGGCGACCGTCGCCGCGAAGCGGCCGCCGGCGCCCAGGCATAGCGTGTGGGCGTCGGAGGTGCACGCGGCAACCGGGTGCCGGGGACCGGCGAGACCGGGCAGCAGCTCGAAGATTTCGCTGCTGGCGTCGGCGTAGCGCAAGGCGAAGAGAGCGGGGCGGGCGCGCGCCCAGGCGCTCTCGACGGGAAAAGGAAGGGGAGTGAAACGGCTGACCGCCACCCAGCGCACGCCGAGCTTGCGCAGGTTGGCAATCCAGGCCTCCGGGTCGAAGTTGACGCGCGGATCGCACAGCCGGTAGCGCGCCGCGTTGCGGACGTCTGCCCTGTTGACGTTGGCGTAGACGGCGCGGCGCTCCAGGCGGGTGCCCATCACCGGGTAGGCGAAATAGTTCAGCGGACTGCTCACCGCCGCGACCGTGCCGCGGCCGCCATGGCGCTCCAGCCAGCCCCAGCCGCCCGCGAAGCGGTAAGCCTCGGTGTGGTGGGCGGTCCATTCCGCAGCGAAGGCCCGGCCGCGGTCGTTGACGCGAAAGCGGGCGAAGTTGGGCACGTCGGCCAGGACTGCCACCAGTCCCGCGGCCGCGATCAGACGGAAGTGGCGCCGGGAGAACCGGCGCAAGACCGGGAAGAGCAAGAGCAGCAGCGCCGCGCTGTCGGCTGTCGCCACCATCAGCCGCACCTCGTCCGGCATCTTGGCGTGCAGGGTGAGCAGGTCCTGGACCGCCAGGGCAAGCGCCAGGCCGCGCAGCCAGCGGTCGGCGATCCGCTCCTCCGCCATGGCGACTCCGCCGGCGAAGGCGAGTGCGGTGGCGCCGATGAGGTAGCGCACGTTGGCGTAGATCTGCCCCTTGTCGGCGTAGGGGACGGTAACCCAGAGCGCGAGCTGGGCGAGGATCTGGCTCCACACCACGAAGCCGGCGCGCCGCAGGCCGCGCGGCAGCGCAAGAGGCAGGAAGACGAGGACGGGCAGCAGCAGCGCCACCTGCGGCCCGATGCCGAGCTCCTCCGTGTCCCACTGCGAGATCCCGACGAACGTCTTCAGGAGCTGTCCGTTGTCGAGCAGCGGCCTGAGCAGGTCCAGCACCGTGTTGCGGCGCGGCAGGCTGGGTATCGCGGCCTCGGCCCGCGGCCCCGGACGTCCCTCGCAACGCGCCGCGAACGGTCCCGCCCCCGTCGCGACGTTGCGTGCATAGAAGAAGCCGCCGAGCACGACCATCACGGCCAGCGCCGCACCAACCTGCCCCACACGGTGCCACTCCCTGCGGCGAGAGGGTGGGGGATCGAGGGGTTGGCCGCCGCTCCCGCCATTGGCGGCACTCCCGGCAGGTCGCGGGCGGCGATCCGATCGAATTCCGGGCACGAGGGCCGCCACCAGCACGGCGCCGCCCAAGGCCAGGGCATAAGGCAGGCCCAACACCTTGCTGCCGGCGCACACTCCCAGCCCGGCGCCGGCGAGCATCGCGTCGCCGGCCTGCGCCTGGCGCAGCCAGCGCAGGGCGAAGAAGGCGGCGGCGGCCAGCGCGGCGCCGAGGAAGATGTCGACGTACTGGGTGGCTGCCCAGCGGATGACCGTCGGCGTCAGCAGGGAGAGGAAGGCCGTCACCGGCCAGTTGCGAGAGGCCCCGAGCTCGCGGGCCACCCCGCCGGCGGCCAGCGCGAGCAGCACGCAGTGGGGAAGAAATGCCAGGTTCACGTAGAGCTCGCTGTGCGACGGCGCCATCCACCACCACAGCCAGACCGAGCCATTGGCCGGCATCAGGCCATAGAGATTGGTCGGGTGCGGCCCGAAGACCGGCGCGATCCGCCCATCGCGCAGCCAGCTCGCGGTGAGCAGCAGGTGATACATCAAGCTGTCCCAGGCCAGCGGCGGGCGGACCAGCCCGCGCAGCCCCTCGGCCGCCACGGCGTGCAAGGAGATCAGCGACATCGCGGGGAACTCGCGCACGCGGCGCCACAGGGCGGCGCTCAGCACGGAGAGCGGCGTCCGCAGGGTCGCCAGCACCGCGCTGACGCCGGTCTCGTTCCGCGCCAGGAGCGCTCCGGCGGCGAGCGCGACCAGCGCGAGCGCGGCGAGCCCGGCCGGCAGCCAGAGCAGGCCGCAGGCCCCCAGCAGCAGGCCCAGGAGCACCGCCTCGCCGGTCGCGGCAAGCAGCGCGGCGACGGCCAGGAGCAGCGGGTCTCGTGCCGCGTCACGCCCGAGAGCGAGGAGGGCGAGCAGGTAGCCACCCAGGCCGAGAAGCGCCAGGGTGAGGAGGGTGAGGACCGCGCCCGCCAGGTCGGAGAGGCCGGTCGCCGTCACGGGCTCACGCGCCTTGAATCCTGGCCCATTTGAAGGCTCCTGGTGACGGGTGGCTGTGAGAAGCCCGGGACTAGTGAGCGAGCTTGGCGATGAGAAAGGCGCCGTGCCGGCGGTCGAGCCGGGACGCGAGGCGGGCCGGGGCGGGTGGCAGGGGATAGTAGCCGGCGGTGCGCAACGCCACGACGCGGAAGCCGTGGTGCAGGCAGAGCTCTTTGAGTCCCTGGTAGCTGAAGAGGCGCAAGTGGCTGTCCTCCCCTGCCGCAATGGCGCTGTTGCGCAGCGGGTCGAAGAGGTTGCCGACGATCACCTCGGAGGAGACATGCATGGGCGGCGGCTGCATGCCGAGCACCAGGGAAGCCACGTTGTGCCAGCTCGCCATGTTGTTGGTGGAAAGCAGGGCGCGCCCGTCCGGCTTCAGGATGCGGCGGACCTCGCGCAGGAAGTGATCGGTGGCGTGGAGGTGCTCGATGACCTGGTTGGCATGGACCACGTCGAAGGTGCCGTCCGGATAGGGGAGCTGCCCGTTGAGGTCCGCCTGGGCCACCCGTACCCCCCTCGCGGTGGCGGCGGCGACCCGGTCCGGCAGCGCCTCGATGCCGTGCGCATCGGCCATCCCGGCACGCTCCGCCAGCTCGACCGTGAAGCTGCCGTCGCCGCAGCCGCAGTCGAGCAGGACACCGCCCGGCCGGCGGTCCACGATCTCGAGAATGGTGCGCTTGTTGAGCCGCTCGGTGGCGCGGTAGACGCGGTACAGATAGCCGCGCAGACCGCGCATCCGGGGAACGGCGCTCCCGACCCGCTTCAAACTCTTAGGATCCATCCATCTGCCTGGAAATCCATCAAGGTTGGGGCGCAGTGTGCCACGGGCTTACCGGTCCCACAAGCGCACCCGGAGCAGGTTGGCACCAGCCCAGACTGGTCTGACCAGTGCTATGCTGACGGGCATGGTCACCTACTCCACCTACGAGGCGAAGGCGAAGTTCAGCGAGATCCTGCGCAGGGTCCGAGCGGGCCAGAAGGTGGTGATCGCCTACCACGGGAAGGAAGTCGCCGAGATCCGACCTCTCGAGAAGAAGTCTCTCGTTGCCAGCCTTCATGACCTGGAGCAGCAAGGGATCCTTAGTCCCCAGGCCGAGCCGCGCCGCAACCTCGCTCCCGTGGTCCGCAAGGCTGGCGCCCTGGCGCGCTTCCTGGAATCGCGCACTTGAAGCTCGCCTACGTCGACAGCTCCTGCGTGGTGGCGATCTGCTTCGGGGAGCCCGGCCACGAGCGAGTGGTGAATCAGCTCGACGGTTTCGATCGGCTTCTGGCCTCGAACCTCATGGAAGCGGAGCTCCGCGCCGCGCTGGTGCGGGAGGGAGCGGGGAATCGGGAAGCAGATCTTCTTGCCGGATTCACCTGGATCTATCCCAACCGTCCGTTGACCGCCGAGTATCGCCGCCTTCTCGCCGCAGGTCCGCTCAGAGGGGCCGACCTCTGGCACCTGGCCTGTGCTCTGTTCCTGGCGCCCGAGGCCAGAGATCTCGCCTTCCTGACTCTCGATCAGCAACAGCAAGCCGTGGCGCGCGAGCTGGGCTTCGCGGCGCTTGAGTAGGCAGCTCCGCGTTCCAGGCGGCGGGGTTTTCGTTCAGTCAGGTGAGGCCCGCGGCGCGCGCCGCCACCATGCATTGGAAGACGAAATCGAACAGCTCGAGGTGGTTGAGGGCCTCTTGCGGGCCGCTTCCCCAGGCGGTGAGGCCGTGGTTGCGAATCAGGAAGCCGGGCAGGCGCGGCGGGGCCGCGCCGAAACGCGCCTCGACCTCGGCCGCGATCGCCGGCACACGGGCGTGGTTGGCGAACACGGCGACGGCGACGTCCGGGCTCTCCTCCCAGACGCCGAGGCCCTTGAGCATCTCGATCGGCGGCAGGGGCAGCTCGCTCGCGGCGCCCAGGCGGGAAGCCAGGTTGGCGGCTACGGTATGAACGTGGTAGCAGGCGCCGGCCTGCGGGAAAAGCCGGTAGACGGCGTCGTGCAGGCTGGACTCGGCGGACGGCCGGTCGCCGCGGCGGCCGCGCTCGAGCACTTCGCCGCCGGGCGCGAGCAGCAGGCAGTCCCGGCCCGCCAGGCTGCCCTTGCTCTTGCCGCTGGCGGTGATCCAGTACGAGCCGTCGGCCAGGCGCAGCGACAGGTTGCCCGCGGTACCCGACATCCAGCCGCGGCGATACAGCTCGCGCGCCGCCGCCGCCAGCAGGCGCCGCGGGTCCCCGGCGCGGCGGGCGGGCGATGCGGCGGCGGCGCTCGTCTCTGACGTCTTCACGTAGCTTCGTCTCACGGCCTACGGCGTGGCAGGAGCGAGACAGTAGCAGGCGCCACGCTCCGTCCACAAGCGCCGGTCCCGGCCGGTGGCGGGATGTCCCGCCACCGGCCGGCTCAGCACTATGCTTGGCGAGGCACCCATGGCACGATAAGACGAAAATGGCGGCATAGCCTCTCAAGGAGACCCCATGGCCATCGTGACCTATCGTGAGAGCGGACGAGTGATCGAGGAGGCGGGCGAGATCGCCGCCGCCCTCGCGCCCACCGGGATCTGGTTCCGCCGCTTCGAGGGCTCCGATGAGCTTCCCGACGACGCCACCGACCAGCAGATCCTGGATGCCTACCGCGAGCCCATCGCGCTGCTGAAGGCCGAGGAGGGCTACGTCACGGCCGACGTGATCAACGTCAAGCCGGAGACGCCGGGCCTCGAAAGCATGCTCGCCCGCTTCAATCGCGAGCACTACCACGACGAGGACGAGGTCCGTTTCATCGTGCACGGCCGGGGCCTGTTCCACATCCATCCGCCGGGTGGCGAGGTGTTCAGCATCGAGGTGGCCAAGGGCGACATGATCCGCGTGCCGCGCGGCACCCACCACTGGTTCGACCTGTGCACTGACCGCACGATCCGCGCCATTCGCCTGTTCCAGGACCAATCCGGCTGGACTCCGCATTACACCGAGACCGGCGTCGACGCGAGCTTCCAGCCGCTCTGCTTCGGCCCCCGCTACCTGCCGCACCCTCCCGCGTCGTAGCGCGAGAACGACACTCCCAGCCGGGCCTGCCCAATGCTGCCGGCCTACATCCGCGGCGTGCTGACCGACATCGAAGGCACGACGACCGCGATCTCTTTTGTCTACGACGTGCTCTTCCCGTTCGCCGCGGCGCGTCTGGAGGCGGCCTGCGCGCGGCGGGCGGGCGAGCCGGAGGTCGCCGCGGCCATCGACCGCCTGGGCGAGGAGCACGCGGCGGAGCGGCCCGGCGCCGGCCTGCCCCCGTTCGGCGACGGCTCTGCCTACGCCCGCTTCCTCATGGCCGCCGACCGCAAGTCGACCGGCCTCAAGGCGCTACAGGGTCTGATCTGGGAAGAGGGCTACCGCAGCGGCGAGCTCCGCGGCCAGGTCTTTCCCGATGTGCCCCCGGCCCTCGCCGCCTGGCAGGCTGCCGGCGTGCGGTCGCGCGTCTTCTCTTCCGGCAGCCGGCACGCCCAGCGGCTGCTCTTCGGCCATAGCGAGCACGGCGATCTCACGCCATTTTTCGAGGGTTTTCACGACACCACCACGGGTGGCAAGCTCGAGCCGTCCTCCTACCGCGCCATCGCCGAGGCCTTCGCGCTGCCGCCCGCCAGCCTGCTCTTCCTGTCCGATACCGTCGGCGAGCTCGACGCCGCGGCCGCCGCAGGTTACGGGACGGGACGCTTCGAGCGGCCGGGAAACCGCCCGCAGCCCGCCAGCCCGCACCCGCGCTACACGAGCTTTGCCGAGCTCCGGCCGGCGAGCGCCAAGTAGAGATCTTCGACGCGTTCGGCCACGGCGGCCCAGTCGTAGGCGGCGGCGCGGGCGAGCGCATTGGCGTGCAGGCGGTCCCAGGCCGCGCCATCGCGCAGCAGCTCGCCCGCGCGCCGGGCGATCGCCTCGGCGCTCGGCGCGACGGCGTGGCCGTCGACGCCGTCGCGCACCAGCTCCCCCAGCGCGCTGTCCGGCGAGGTGCAGTAGAGCACCGGCAGGCCTGCCGCCATGGCCTCGAGCGGGAACATCCCGAAGCTCTCCTGGGAAGAGGGCTGGACGGCGATGCGCGAGCGCGCCATCTCCCGCCACAGGCTGGCGCTGGGCAAGGTGCCATGAAAGACGATCCGGTCGGCGACACCGCGGTGCCGCGCCAGCTCTTCGAGCCTCTGCCGCTCGGGCCCCTCGCCGGCGATCGCCAGCAGGGCGCCGCCGGAGCTGGGCCCGGCTGCCGCGGAGAGGATCGCCAGCGCCTCGACGAGCAGGTGCAACCGGCGCTCGCGGATCAGGCGGCCGGCGAACAGGAGCGGCGGCCCGGGTGGATCGCCCGCACGCGCGGCGCCGCGGATGCGGCCGGCTGGCACGCCGTTGGGCACCACCTCGACGGCTCCGCCGCGGCGCTGCGCGGCGACCCGTCCTGCGGTCATGCGGCTGACCGCGAAGGCGGCGGTGCCGGCCTGGGCCGCCAGCCATTCGATCGCGGCGTAGAGCGGCCAGCTCGGGCCGCCGATGTACTCCCTCCAGTAGCGGCCCCAGTGGGCGTGCCAGTTGACCACCAGCGGCTTGCCCGCGAGCCGGCAGCGCAGGGCCAGGGGCGCCAGGTGCAGGTAAGGGATATTGGCGGTCTCGACCAGGTCGAAGGGGCGCAGGTCCAGCCGCGCCGCCGCCATGGCCAGGCGCAATGCCTGCGTGCGGCTGCGCCGGCCGGTCGGGTCGTAGAGCCGCGCGGGTGGACCGAGCGAGCGCACCTCGACTCCTGGGGCCGGGGTCGAGGAGCGGGCGGCAAAGCCGGCCAGGGTCACCTGGTGGCCGCGCCGGCCGAGCTCGAGCGCCAGCTCGAAATTGCGATGCTCGACCCCTCCCGCGGCGTCGGGGTAGATGCAGTCGTAGAGCAGCAGGACCCGGAGCTGCCGGGGATGGCGCACGCCGCTCAACGCCGCTTGATCAGCATGAGGCTGACCAGGAACGAGGCAAACACGGTCTGCAGCCCGAGCACCATGGCGGTCATGCCAATGGTGATGCCGCGTACCGCCATCAGCGGGCCGAAGCCCGAGACCACCCAGTCGAGGACGATCTTGGCCTCGAGGCCGGCCCCGGCCAGGAAGACCAGGGCGCCGATGGCAAGGCCCCTTTCCAGGGTGAAGATCTCGAAGCGCCGCAGCCACTGCCGGGGCCTGGCCAGGCCCGCCCCCATCGAGAAGGTCTTGGCCAGGACGTCGAAGACGATCAGGTTGTAGCCCAGGATCAAGGCCAGGGCGCCGAAAAGCAGGGGATGGAAGTCCCAGACGTGGCCGAAGATCCGCCGCGGCCCACCGGCGAGCGCCAGCACCAGGAAGCCGCCGAGCAGGACCAGCGCCAGGCCGGGGAGCTGAAACAGGTAGGAGGGAGAGAACAGCAGCATGAAGCGGACGTGCCGCCAGGCGTCGCGCAGGCCGCTGAGCTTGGAGGTCCCCTGGCGGAGATGGTAGGTGATGGGGATCTCTTCGATGCGCAGCTCGGCGCGCAGGGCGTTGACCACCATCTCGGAGGCGAACTCCATCCCGGTGGTGCGCAGCGACATGCGCTCGTAGGCGGCGCGGGAGAAAGCGCGCATGCCGCAGTGCGAGTCGGAGACGCGGGTGTGGTAGAGGAGCTTCAGCATGCCGGAGAGGATCGGGTTGCCGATCCAGCGATGGGTCCACGGCATCGCGCCGGGCAGGATCTCTCCCTTGAGGCGGGTCCCCATGACCATGTCGCAGCCGCCGGCGAGAAGCGGCCCCATGAAGCGCGGGATGTCCGAGAAGTCGTACGTGTCGTCGGCGTCGCCCATCACCAGGTAGCGCCCGCGCGCCTCTTGGAAGCCGCGCAGGTAGGCCGACCCGTAGCCGCGCCGCGCCTCGTGAACCACCCGGGCCCCGGCGCGCGCGGCGATCTCGGGCGAGCCGTCGCTCGACCCGTTGTCGACCACCACCACCTCGCCGGCCACGCCCATCGCGGCGAGCGCCGCGCGCGCCTTCTCGACGCAGCGGCCCACCGCCGCCGCCTCGTCGAGGCAGGGCATCACGACCGATACCAGCACGGCCTCTCCGGCGGCGGCGGCGGCGGGTTGGTCGTTGCCCGCGTTGCCCGCGTTGCCCGCGTTGCCCGCGTCGCCCGCGTCGCCCGCGCTGCCCGCAGGCATGGCCGGGCGCGCCTCGCCGCGGAGCTCCAGGTTGCTCACAGGCCGAGCCCCCGGCCGTAGACGATCCAGACGACGGCGAGCGCCCAGAGCATGAGGTTGATCAGGAACGGCGCATCGCCGAGGATGGCCTCGGTGGGATTGCGCGCGGCGAGGCGCTGGTACATCAGGTACAAGTAACGGAAGATGCCGAACAGCACCAGCGGAATCGTGTAGATCAATCCCTGGGTATGGAATTTCGCCACCGTCTCGGGGGCCACGCAGTAGAGCGCATAGGCGACCACCGAGGACGCGGTCACCACGTTGATCATCTGGTCGAGGAACGCCGGGCTGTAGTGATCGAGCACCGGGCGTTGTCCGGCTGCCTCTCCGGCCAGCAAGACGATCTCGTGCCGGCGCTTGGAAAATGCCAGGAAAAGGGCCAGGAACGTGGTGCACAGCAGCAGCCAGCTCGAGATCTGGACGTTGGTCGCCTGCGCCCCGGCCGCGACGCGCATGACGAATCCGAGGGCCAGGGACATCACGTCGAGGATGACCATGTGCTTGAACCACAACGTGTAGAGGAGGTTGAGGAGCAGATAAGCTCCCAGGAACAGGGCGAAGCCTCTGCCCAGCCAGGCGCCGAGCGCGGCCGCGGCGGCGGCGAGCAGCGCGGCCGCGAGCGCCGCGGTGGGCACCGCGAGCGCGCCGGCGGCCACGGGGCGCAGGCGCTTGAGCGGATGCCGGCGGTCGTCCTCGCGGTCGCGGATGTCGTTGACCAGGTAGACCGCCGAAGCGGCGCAGCAGAAGGCGACGAGCGCAAGCAGGGCGCGCGTCACCGCTTCGGCATCGCCGAGCTTGCTGCCGAAGACCAGCGGGGCGAGGACGAAGACGTTTTTGGCCCACTGAGTGGGCCGCAGGGAGCGCAAGAGCGGCCGGATCACGGGCGCTATTGTACGGGCGGAGAGCCAAAAGGATGACGGGCGAGTGGTGAGCGAGAAGACGGACCCGCCGGACGGGGAAGCCACCTGCCGGACGAGCGCGCAAGGCGGCAATCGCCCGGGACACGGGGCGGCGGCCGAGGGGTCCGCCGCGGGACGGCGGCGCTTCCTCCTCGCCTGCGTCCTGCCGACCATGCTCTTCCTGGGCGGCATCGCGCTGCCGCTCGCGCGCGGCGCCGAAACGCTCTACCTGCGCGACGTGCTCAACGCCCACCTGGAGATGAAGCGGGCGGAGGCCCTCGCCTGGCGCCAGGGCTATGTGCCGATCATCGATCCCTACCGCGCCGGCGGCCAGCCGCTGGCCGGCAACCCCAACGCCCTGCCCTTCTACCCGACCAACCTGCTCTATCTGTTCGCCTCTTCGTTCTGGGCCCTCAACGCCCATTTCTGGATCCACCTGCTGCTCGCGCCCGCCGCCTTCTTCTGGATGGCGCGCCGCTGGGGGCTGGCGCGCGAGCCGGCCTGGGCCGCCGCGGTCTGTTACGTGATGAGCGGCTTCTACCTCTCCCACATGTCGTTCTACAACCTGATCGCCGGCGCGACCCTGGCGCCCGCCCTGGTGGCGGCCTGCCTCGCCGTGCTGGAGGAGGGTGAGCAGGGTGGCGAGGGTGAGCAGGGTGGCGGCTGGGACCGGCAGGCCGGCGGCAGCCCCGCGCCCGGCGAGGAGCGCGGCGCCGGCGAGGTCCGCGCGGCCGGCCGGAGCGCGGTGCGGCGCCGGCTGCGGCGCGCCTTCCTGCCGGTGACCGTAGCCCTTCTCTGGGCCCTGCTGCTGCTCGGGGGCGACCCGCTGATGGCGCTTCTCGCCGCTCTCCTCGCCGCCAGCGCGGTGGCTGCCCGCGGGCTCGTTCTTCCCGGCGCCTCTGTCCGGTTCGACGCGCCGGCCGGCGCGGCGAACCGCTCAGGGGGGCGGCGAACCGAAGGCGGGCTGACGCTCCTCGGCGCCGCGCTCGCCTGCGGCACGCTGCTGGCGCTGCCGCAGATCGTCGAGTTCCTGCGCATCCTTCCGGTGTCGTTCCGCGGCCACAAGGGGTACACGCCGCTGGTCGCCACCGTCGCCAGCTGGGACCCGCGCCAGATCGGCGAGTGGCTGCTTCCCTTCTTGTTCGGCCGCCTCGATCTCCTGGGGCCCGGGAGCTTCTGGGGAAAGCGGTTCTTCACCGATACGCCGCCCCTGTACCCATCGCTCTATCCCGGCCTGCTGGCGCTCGCCCTGGTCGCCGCCGCCGGCAGGCCGCGCGGGCGCATGGCATGGTGGGCCTGGGGGATTGCCGCGGCCGGCCTTTTCTGCTCCCTTGGCCGTTTCAACCCGCTGGTGTCCTGGG
Source organism: Thermoanaerobaculia bacterium (assembly GCA_035544895.1). GTDB lineage: Bacteria > Acidobacteriota > Thermoanaerobaculia > Multivoradales > UBA5704 > JASLEW01. The sequence goes on along the minus strand of DASZZM010000080.1, from coordinate 73,411 downwards.
TCTACGGCCTATCCGGACACGCCTCGCTGCGCTACCCGGTCAAGTTCTGGCTCCCCGTCGCGATCGGGGGGGCGCTGCTCTGCGGCCGTGGCTTCGCGCTCCTGATGGGCGGAGCCCGCGCGAGGGCAACGCCTGGCGCCGGGCCGGCGCCGCGCGCGGCCTGGCGGCGATGGTGGTTGGCGCTGAGTTTCCTTGCGCTCGTCCTCGCCGCCGCGTGGGCGTTGCTCAACTTCCGTCCGGGACTGGCGGAAGGATGGCTGCGCCAGCTCATCCCGAGCACGCAGCCGGCGGCGTTCGTGGCCAACGAGCGGCTACGCTGGAGCGGCATCTGCCTGGAGTCGCTGCTCGTCGTCGCGGCGCTCGCCGCGGCGGCGCGCTGGGCGCGGGAGAGCGCCGGCGCCGCCGCCTCGCGTGGCGCTCTGCTGCTCGGCGTACACGCACTGGCGCAGACCCTGCTCCTGCGCCCGCTCTACCCCACCGACGCGGTCGCACCCTACCGCGTGCCGCCGCCGGCCCTGGCCTACGTGCCGCTCGAGACGACCGTCGTAAACCCCGACTTCAGCCACCTCTTCGGCCCGAGTGTCTCGCTGACCAGCCTGCCGACCCGGCAGGCGTTGTGGTACGAGCGCCGCGGCTTTTACGAGCTGTACCCCTTCACCGGCCCGATGTGGCGGCGCCGCTACGAGCTGGACGAAGGCCCGGAAGGGCTCGACTCCTTTCTGACCCGCATGGCCGCGGGCGGGCTCAAGGACGCCTCGTCCGAGCAACGCCTGCGGATGCTGGCTGCCTGGGGTGTGGGCAGGCTTCTCCTCGACCGTCCCCTCGCGCCGCTGCCGCCGCGCGCCCGCCTCGTCGCCGCCGTCCCGAGCTTCGGCGGCGGCCTCTACATCTACGAGGTGACGGGCCGCGCCCCTGAGGTCTTCCTCGCCCGCCGCATCCTGCCGGCTCCGCACATGAATGCCGGCTACGCCTGGCTCAAGCATCCGGCTTTCGATCCCGAGCGAGACGTGGTCATTCCCGGCAGTGGTCCGCCGCGCGCCGCCGGGGGCGGCACCGCGCGGGTGCTGCGGCGGGGGCCGGAGAGCCTGGAAGTGGAAGCCGTGGCCGGGACCGGAGGCTCCGTGCTGGTGGCGCAGCGCGCCCAGCTCCTCTATCGCGCCACCCTCGACGGGCGCCCGGCGCCCGTGCTCACCACCAACCTGCATCACATCGGGGTGGCGGTGCCGGCCGGCCGCCACCGCGTGCGCTTCTGGATCGACCGCGCCAGCTTCCACCGCTCCTGCGCCGCCGCCGCCCTCGGCCTTGCCGCCCTGCCCGGCCTGGCCTGGTGGGCGGCGCGGCGGAAGGGCACGAGCAGTCCCTAGGTAATAAGATACCCCTCCTGTGGCGAAGCCAGCCTTCAACAAGATCCTGGTCGCCAATCGCGGCGAGATCGCGGTGCGCGTGCTGCGCGCGCTGCGCGAGCTCGGCATTCGCGGCGCGGTGATCTACTCGCAGCCCGACCGGTTGGGGCTGCCGGTGCTGCTGGCCGACGAGGCCTACCCGATCGGCCCGGCGCCGTCGCGCGACAGCTACCTGCGGGCCGAGGCGATCGTCCGACTCGCCGTCGAGATCGGGGCCGACGCCATCCATCCCGGCTACGGCTTCCTCTCCGAGCGCGCCGAGCTCGCCCGCCTCTGCCGCGATGCGGGGGTGACCTTCATCGGCCCTTCCCCCGAAGCGATCGCGGCGATGGGCTCCAAGGTCGAAAGCCGCAAGCTGATGATGGCGGCCGGCGTCCCGGTCGTGCCGGGCGGCGCCGAGCCGCTGCATGACGTCGCCGCGGCCGGGCAGGCGGCGGCGGAGATTGGCTACCCGGTCATGCTCAAGGCCGCGGCCGGCGGCGGCGGCAAAGGGATGCGGGCGGTCGCGCGGCCCCCCGAGCTCGCCGCCGCCTATCGCGCCGCGCGCTCCGAGGCGGCTGCCAGCTTCGGCGACGACACGGTGTACATGGAGAAGCTGATCGAGGAGCCGCGCCACGTCGAGATCCAGGTGCTGGGCGACCTGTACGGCCGGGTGGTCTCGCTGGGCGAGCGCGAATGCTCGCTGCAGCGGAGGCATCAGAAGGTGGTCGAGGAGGCCCCCTCTCCCGCCGTCACCCCCGACTTGCGCCGCCGCATGGGCGAGGCGGCGGTGGCCGCGGCGAGCGCGGTCGGCTACAGCAACGCGGGCACCGTCGAGTTCCTGCTCGACCGCGGCGGACAGTTCCACTTCCTGGAGATGAACACCCGCCTGCAGGTCGAGCACCCGGTCACCGAGCTGGTGACCGGCATCGACCTGGTGCTCGCCCAGATCCGCGTCGCCGCGGGAGAGCCGCTGGGCGCGGAGCTCGACGCCGTCGAGCCGCGCGGCCACGCGATCGAGGTCCGCTTGTATGCCGAGGACCCCTACCAGCGCTTTGCGCCCTCGCCGGGGAGGATCGAGGTCCTGCGCCTTCCCGAGGGGCCGGGGGTGCGCAACGACAGCGGCGTCTACGAGGGGTCGGAGGTCTCCATCCACTACGACCCGCTGCTCGCCAAGCTGATCGTCTGGGCGCCCGACCGCGAGCTCGCCCTGCGCCGGCTCGGCCGCGCCCTCGCTGAGCTGCGAGTGGAAGGGATCCGCACCACGGCCCCGCTCTACCGCGCCCTCCTGGCCGACGCCGACTTCCTGTCCGGCAACCTCGACATCGGCATGCTCGACCGCAAGCTCGCGGCCGGCCAGCTTCGCCCCCGCGAGGCGGAGGGCCTCGCCGACCTGCCTCTCGCCGCCGCGGCCATCGCGCACCACGAGCGCGCGTCCCGCAGCGCCGCCGCCCTGCCCGCCGCCGGGGAAGGCCGGCGCGCGCGCTGGCGCGAGACCGCCCGCCGCGAAGCCTTGCGAGGCGGCTCGTGGAGCTGATCGTGCGCCGCGGCGGCCCGGAGCCGCGCGAGGAGCGGGTGCGGGTACGGAGGCTCCCGCCCGGCGAAGCCGGCGCGGCGGGCGGCGAAGGGTACGAGGTCGCGATCGGCGGCCGCACCTGGCTGATCGACGCCGCCAAGGTGCGCGCCGGCCTCTACAGCCTGCTGATCGGCGGGGCGCAGCACGAGGTGGCCGTCCGCGAACGGGGCCAGGGCAGCTACCAGGTGAGCGGCGCGTGGGGAATGGAGTCCGTCGAGGTCGCCGACCCGCTGGCCTATCTCGCCGGGCAGGGGGCGGGAGGCAAGGCGGGCGCGAGACGCCGGCGGGTGACTGCCTACATGCCCGGCCGGGTGGTCGCCGTGCTGGCCGCCGAGGGCGAGGCGGTGACCGCCGGCCAGGGAGTGGTGGTGCTCGAAGCGATGAAGATGCAGAACGAGATCCAGGCCGAGCAGGACGGCATCCTCGCCCGTGTCCTGGTGCAGCCCGGGCAGTCGGTCGACGGAGGAGATCCGCTGTTCGAGCTGGAGTGAGCGGCCCGCGCTCCATGTCCGCCCACGCCGGCGCCGGCCTGCTGCTGGCGGCCTTCGCGGCGCTGTGCTGGCATGGCCTGGCCTGGGACACGCCGACGGTCGACGAGTTCGCCCACCTTCCTGCCGGCTACTACTCCCTGGCGAGCGGGCGCTTCGACCTCTATCCGCTCAATCCGCCGCTGATCAAGGTCCTCTCCGCCCTGCCGCTGCTCGCCCTTGCCCCGCGCCTCGACCGCGGCGCGTACGTGGTCAACACCGGCTGGTATCCGTGGGTCTTCGCCACGCGCTTCATGGAGGAGAACCGCGCGGAGTTCGACCGCATCTTTACCTGCGGCCGGCTGCCCATCGTGGCGCTCGGGCTGCTCATGGGGCTGCTGGTCTACCTGTGGGCCCGCGAGCTGTATGGCGACGCCGGCGGGCTCGTCGCGCTCTGCTTCTATGCCTTCTGTCCCAGCATCGTCGCCCACTCGCACCTGGCGACGGTCGACGCCGGGCACGCGGCGCTGCTGGTCGCGGCGCTCTACTCGTTCGACCGCTTCCTGCGCCGGCCCGGCGCGGGGCAGATGGCTCTCTGCGGCCTGGCCCTCGGCCTCGCCCAGCTCGCCAAGTTCACCGCCCTGCTGCTCTACCCGTTGCTCATCCTCCTGGCGGCCGTCTCGCTCGCCGCCGGCGGCTTTTCCTGGCGGCGCACTGCCAGCGGAGACCAGGCCGCTGGCGGCGTGCCGGGCGCTCCGGCGGGCGAGCGAGGAACGAGATGGAGAGAGGCCGGCCGGATGGGCGCGTCGCTCGCGGCCATCTTCCTGGTCAGCTTGCTGGTGCTCGACGCGGGCTACTTGTTCGCGGGAGTGGGCCGCCCGGCTGCCTCGTTTCGTTTCGAGAGCCATGCGCTGCGCGGCCTCGCCGCAGCGCTGCCGGCCGGGCTGCCGCTGCCCCTCCCGACTCCCTACCTGCAAGGCGTCGACTCGCTGCAGCTCATCAACGAGACGGGTGAGTTCCCCACCTATCTCTGCGGCCACTGGTACCGCCGGCCGCCGCTCGCCTACTACCCGCTGACCCTGCTGTTCAAGACCCCGCTGCCACTGCTCGCCGCCTGGCTGGCCGCGCCCTTCGCGCGCCGCCGGCGCGGTGAGGACGGCGCCGCCGGGGCAGCCGGTCCGGCGCGCCGCGAAACCGCGGTCTGGCTCCCCATGCTCGTGCTGCTCACCGTCTTTTCGCTCTTCTCCAGCGTCGGCTACGGCATTCGCTACTTGTTGCCGGTGCTGCCGCTGGCCTGCGTCTTCTGCGGCCGGCTGGTTCCGTGGCTGCGCGGGCGCCACAGGGCTTGGCGGGTGGCGGGCCTCGTGGTCATCCTCGCCTATCCTTTTTCAGCCCTGCTCGCCACCCCCGACACGATCGACTACTTCAACTTCCTCGCCGGCGGCCGCGGCGACCGCATCCTGCTCGACTCCAACCTGGACTGGGGGCAAGGACTCAAGCGTGTGCGCGCCTACATGGACCGCGAGAGGCTCGACCGCATCGCGCTCGCCTACTTCGGCCACGTCGACCCGGCGATCTACGGCATCCGCTGGCGCTTTCCCCACCCCTCGCGGCCCGGCCCGGTCGCGGTCAGCGCCAACTTTCTCCACGGCTATCCCTACGTCACCTACGCCGGCGGCCGCATCGTGCCCATCCCGCCTGGAGCCTTTTCCTGGCTGAAGAGTTATCCCCGCGCCGCCGACCTCGGCGGCGGCATCGATGTCTACACCATCCCCCTCACCACGCCCGCCAGCGCTGCCGGGCCAGGCCACGGGAGCCAGGGGAGATGAGCGCGATCCTGTACACGCTGAGCGGGGCGGTTGCCGGCGCCGTCGTGATCGGCTTGCTGGCCCGCCAGGCGTCGGACCACGGCAACAGGCGTGGGCTCGCCCTGTACGCCCTTGGGCTGGTGGGCGCCGCGCTCATCTACGTTGCCTGCGTCTGGGGGCCTTGCGGGACCCCAATTCGATGTTTACACTGCGGGGCAAAAACGGATCTTCCACTTACTCATCGTCTGGAGGCTTCCATGAAGAGCTTCATTTGTCTCGAGAATGAGAAGCGGGGCGTGTTCCTCGTCTTGGGGCTCTGGCTTGCCGCCGGCGGCCTCCAGGCGCAGCAAGCCAGCGGCCCGGAGATCAAGATCGGCGGCATCTTCGACCTGACCGGGATCACCTCGGACGTCGGCAAGTCCTACGCGCAGGGCGTGCGCGACGCGGTCGAATGGACCAACGCCCACGGCGGGATCAACGGCAAGCGCCTGAAGCTGGTGGACTCCGACTATGGCTACAAGATCCCGGAAGCGGTCGCCCTCTACAAGCGCCTGGTCAACGACGAGAAGGTGGTGCTGATCGCCGGCTGGGGCACGGGCGACACGGAAGCGCTGCGCGAGCAGGCGGCGAAAGACAAGATCCCCTACGTCTCCGGCTCCTTCTCCGCCCATCTCACCGACCCTGCCAAGAATCCCTACAACTTCTTCGTCGCGCCGAGTTATTCAGACGAGATCCGGGCATGGCTGAAGTGGGTCAAGGACGACTGGAAGGACAAGTCACGCCAGCCGAAGGTCGGCGCCCTGTTCGGCGACAACGCCTACGGGCGCTCGCCGCTCGCCGCGGGCAAGGAATTCGCCAAAGAGAACGGCATCGACTGGGTGTACGACGGCGTGCTGCCGGGCTCGTTCCAGGATGCCACCAGCCAGCTGCTCACCATGCAGAAGGCCGGGGCGGATTACGCCTACATCAACGTGACCACGACCAGCGCCTCGATCATCTTGAAGGACGCCGCCAAGCTCGGACTCAAGACCAAGTTCGGCTCCAATCCCTACGGCTTCAGTGAAGCCCTGGCGGGGGTTGCCAAGGAAGCCGCCGAAGGGGTCACCGGGGTGATGCCACATCCGCCCTACGGCACCAAGGTCCCGGGCATGAAGAAGCTCACGGACTTCAGCAAAGGCGCCCCGCACGATGCGCTCTACGTGCGCGGCTGGGCCTCGACGGTGGTGCTGACCGAGGGCTTGAAGCGCGCCGACAAGGCCGGCCAGCTCAACGGGGAAGGGATCAAGAACGCGCTCGAGTCGCTCAGGAATTTCGACATGGGCGGGATCGCCTGCAACGTCACCTACACCCCGACCGACCACCGCCCTTGCACCACGACCCCGATCTACCAGATCAAGAACGGTGCGCTCGTCAAGCTCAAGGACTACGATGTGCCACGCAAGAGCGAGTGGCTCGGCATGTAGCGCGCGCCGGGCCGCCAGACGGCGGCATGCTGGAAGTCCATAACGTCGAGGTCGTCTACGACCGCGCCATCCTGGTGCTCAAGGGTATCTCCCTGGCGGTGCGGGAAGGCCAGATCGTGGCCTTGCTGGGGCCGAACGGCGCCGGCAAGAGCACCATGCTCAAGGCCATCTCGGGACTGCTGAAGTCTGAGGAAGGCGAGGTCACCGACGGCTCCATCCGGTTCCTGGGCAAGCGCATCGACCTCATGGAGCCCGAGGCCATCGTGCGCGCCGGTATCTTCCAGGTGATGGAAGGGCGGCGCGTCTTCGAAGACTTGACGGTCGACGAGAACATCCTGATGGGCGCCTTCACCCGCGCCGACAAGGCGGGCGTCAGGCGCGATCACGAGCTGGTGTTCGACTACTTCCCCCGCCTCGCCGAGCGCCGCCGCCAGCTCGCGGGCTATCTCTCCGGCGGCGAGCAGCAAATGCTCGCCATCAGCCGAGCGCTCATGGCCCGAGCCCGGCTCATGCTGCTGGACGAGCCTTCGCTCGGTCTGGCGCCCTTGCTGGTCAAGGACATCTTCGCCATCATCCGCAGGATCAACCAGCAGGAGAAGACCACGATCCTGCTGGTCGAGCAGAATGCCAACCTGGCGTTGTCGATCGCCGATTTCGGATACATCATGGAGAACGGCCGCGTCGTGCTCGACGGAAACTCCGAGAAGCTCAGGGCCAACGAAGACGTCAAGCACTTCTACCTGGGCAGCGCCGCCGGCGGCGAGCGGAGGAGCTATCGCGACCTCAAGTTCTACAAGCGGCGCAAGCGCTGGTTGTCGTGAGGTCCATGCGATGTCTTCATTCTCTTTGCGGCCCGACGCCATCCTCGATGCCGAGCAGGAGGCGCGGCCGCCAGCGGTGCGCATCGCCTACCTGGAGAGCCGGCTGCGCCAGACCGTTGCCCATGCCTACGCGAACGCGCCACGCTTCCGCGCCGCCATGGATGCCGCCGGCCTTGGGCCGCAGGACGTGCAGCGCATCGACGACCTGGCGCGGCTGCCGCTGACCGCCAAGGATGAGCTGCCGGCGCTGCAGGCCGCGGACCCACCGTTCGGCGGCCTGGCGGCGGTGGCGGCGCGGAGCCTGCAGCGCATCTTCATCTCGCCGGGCAACATCTTCGATCCCCAAGGGCAGGGGCAGGATTTCTGGCGCTTCCGGCCGGCGCTTGCGGCCGCCGGGTTCAGCACCGGCGACATCGTGCTCAACACCTTCGCCTATCACTTGACGCCCGCCGGCTTCATGCTCGACGGCGCGCTGCGCGCCTTGGGCTGCGTGGTGGTGCCCACCGGACCCGGCAACACCGAGCTGCAGGTGCGGATCGCGTCCGCCCTCGGCGCGACCGGCTACGTGGGCACGCCGAGCTTCCTCTACGCGATTCTCGGGAAGGCGGCCGAGATGCGCTCGCCGTTGCGGATCGAGGTGGCCTGGGTCACCGCCGAGATGCTGCCGGACTCGCTGCGCCACGAGCTGGAGACCGCTCACGGCATCCGCTTGCTGCAGGGCTACGGCACCGCCGACGCCGGTATGCTGGCTTACGAGTGCCCGGAAAAGCAGGGCATGCACCTGCACCCCGAGGTGATCGTGGAAGTGCTCGACCTCGCGACCCGCGAACCGGTCGCGCCGGGGCAGCCGGGAGAGGTGGTGGCGACGATCTTCGACGAGGCGTACCCCTTGATCCGCTTCGCCACCGGCGACCTCAGCGCCTTTCGCGAAGATCGGCCGTGTCCCTGCGGGCGCACCGCGCCGAAGCTCGCGGGCATCCTGGGACGGGTCGGCGACGCGGTCAAGGTCAAGGGAATGTTCGTGCGCGCCAGCCAGATGGAGGAAGTCGTCAAGGGCTTTCCCCAGGTGGCCCGGTTTCAGGCGGTGGTGACGCGCTCGGCGCACCAGGACCATCTTGCCTACCTGGTGGAGCTGGCCGCCGATGCGCCGGCCGGGGACCTGGCGGACCGCCTCGCCGAGGCCTTGCGCGAACAGCTCAAGGTGCGCGGCGACGTGGAGATCGTGTCTCCCGGAACCATTCCCGCTGGAGCCAAGAGGATCGACGACCGGCGGGTCTGGAAGTAGGCCGCCTATGGGCGTGCCGCAGCTCGAGGTCAGGAACGTGACGTTGCGCTTCGGCGGGGTCACCGCCTTGAAGGACGTGAGCTTCGCGGTCGAGAGCGGCTCCATCCACACCATCATCGGCCCCAACGGCGCCGGCAAGACCAGCCTGCTCAACGCCATCAGCGGACTGTATCGTCCGCAGCAGGGCCGAATCCTCCTGGCCGGCGAGGACATCACCGGCCTGTCGCCGCACGCCCGCACCCGCCTGGGGTTGGCGCGCACCTTCCAGAACATCGCGCTGTTCAAGGGGATGACTGTGCTGGACAACCTGTTGATCGGCCGCCACACCCACCAGCGCTGCGGCATCTGGAAGGGCGGGATCTATTACGGCCCGGGCCGGCAAGAGGAAGTGGCTCACCGCCTGGCGGTGGAGGAAATCATCGATTTCCTCGAGATCCAGCACATCCGCAAGAAGGTAGTGGGCACGCTCGCCTATGGTTTGCAGAAACGCGTCGAGCTGGCGCGGGCGCTGGCCCTGGAACCCAAGGTCCTGCTGCTCGACGAGCCGATGGCGGGCATGAACGCCGAAGAGAAGGAAGACATGGCGCGCTTCGTCATCGACGCCAATGAAGACCGCGCCATGACGGTGGTGATGATCGAGCACGACATGGGCGTGGTGATGGACATCTCGAGCCGCGTGGTGGTGCTCAACTTCGGCCTCAAAATCGGCGACGGCACACCGCAAGAGGTGAAGCGCGATCCTCACGTGCAGAAGGCCTACCTCGGCCAGGAAGACGCCGCGGTGGCGGCGCTCGAACTGTGAAGGACCTCGATACCTTCCCCAAGCTGCTGGTCGCGACAGCCGCCCGCCTCGGCCCCCGGACGGCGCTGCGCGAGAAGGATCTCGGCATCTGGCAGGCGACCACCTGGCGGCAGTATCACGACCACGTGCGCGACTTCTCGCTGGGCCTCCTCGCCCTCGGCATGCAGCGCGGCGACAAGGTGGCAATCATCGGCGACAACCGCCCCGAGTGGGTCTATGCCGAGCTCGGCGCGCAGGGCGCCGGCGGCAGCTCGGTCGGCATCTACCAGGATTCCAACCTCAACGAGGTGGCTTACGTCATCGATCACTCCGACGCGATCTTCGTCGTGGCCGAGGACCAGGAGCAGGTGGACAAGATCCTCGACATGATCGATAAGCTGCCGAAAGTCAAGAACGTCATCTATAGCGACCCGCGCGGCATGCGCCACTACCGGCACCCGGCGCTGATCAGCTTCACGGCCGTGGAGGAAATGGGGCGCACGCTCGGGCGCGGCCAGCCGCACCTGTGGACCGAGAGCGTCGCCGCCGGCCGCGCCGACGACGTGGCGATCATCTGCTACACGTCGGGGACGACCGGCTTCCCCAAGGGCGCGATGCTGACGTTCCGCAACCTGCTCACCATGGCGGCGAGCCTCAACCAGGTCGATGTCAAGCTGCCGGACGACGAATTCGTATCCTTCCTGCCGCTGGCGTGGATCGGCGAGCAGATGATGTCGCTCGCCATTGGACTGGCGCTGGGATTCACGGTCAACTTTCCCGAAGAGCCCGCTACCGTCATGGAGGACATCCGCGAGATCGGGCCGGACATCATGTTCGCGCCGCCGCGGATCTGGGAAAACATCAACTCCATGGTGCAGGTGAAGATCATGGACACCTCGCGCGCCAAGCGCCTGGTCTACGAGCTGTGCATGCCCGTCGGGTACGCGATCGCCGATCTGCGCTTCAAGAAGACGCCGGTGCCGCTGCGCTGGAGGATCGCCTGGCGGCTCGCCGACTGGCTCCTGTTCCGGGCGCTCAAGGACCGGCTCGGCCTCTCCAACATCCGCAGCTGCTCGACCGGCGGCGCTGCCCTGGGCCCGGACGTGTTCCGCTTCTTCCACGCGCTCGGAGTGCCGCTCAAGCAGATTTACGGCCAGACCGAGATCAGCGGCATCTCCTGCATTCACACCGATGACGACATCCAGTTCCACACCGTCGGCCGGCCCATCCCGGGAACCGAGCTCGCCATCTCCGAGCAAGGCGAGATCCTGTCGCGCAGCCCGTCGGTCTTCGTCGGCTACTACAAAGACGAAGCCGTCACCCGGGAGACCCTGGCCGGCGGCTGGCTGCATTCGGGGGATGCGGGCTACTTGACCGAGGACGGCCACCTGGTGGTCATCGACCGCATCAAGGACGTGATGCACCTCGCCGGCGGCGCCCAGTTCTCGCCGCAGTACCTCGAGAACCGGCTCAAGTTCTCGCCCTACGTCAAGGAGGCCGTGGTGATCGGCAAGGACCGCCCCTATCTCACCGCCATGCTGTGCATCGACATGGGCGTCGTGGGCAAATGGGCGGAGAAGAACAAGCTCGGCTATACCACCTACACCGACCTCTCTGCCAAGACCGAAGTGTACGAGCTGCTGCACCAGGAGGTGGACAGGGTCAACCAGACCTTGCCTCCGGCGGCGCGGATCAAGAAGTTCGTCCTGCTCTACAAGGAGCTCGACGCGGACGACGAAGAGCTGACGCGCACGCGCAAGGTGAGGCGCGCCTTCGTCGAGGAGCGCTACCGGGAGGTGATCGCCGCGCTCTACTCCGCGGCGCGGCGGGTGCCGATCGACGCCCTGATCCGGTTCCAGGACGGCAAGACCGCGCGCATCCAGACGACGCTGCAAGTGCGGGAGCTCGAGGCATCGCCGGCCGGTGCGGGCTGACGGTCAGATATGGACTTCTTCCTGCAGCTGGTGATCAACGGCCTGGTGGTGGGCAGCATCTACGCGCTGGTGGCCATGGGTTTCGTGATCATCTACAAGTCGACCAGCGTGCTCAATTTCGCCCAGGGCGAGTTCCTCCTGCTCGGCGCCTACGTCAGCCTGGTGCTGTTGACCCGCTACCACGTCCCTTTTTATGCCACCGTGCTTCTGACGCTGGCCTTCGCGGTCGTTCTCGGCCTGGCCATCGAACGCCTGATCTTGAGACCGATGATCGGCGAGCCGGTGGTCTCGGTGATCATGGTGACGCTGGGACTTTCCAGCATCTTGCGGGCCGTGGTGCAGGGCATCTGGGGCACCGACACCCGGCCCTTCCCCGAGATCTTTCCCAGCGCACCCGTGATGATCGGATCGGTGCCGGTGTCGCGGGCGTACGCGTGGAGCCTCGGCTGCGTCGTCGTGCTCCTCGTCTTGTTCAGCCTGTTCTTCAAGTACTCTCGCTTCGGCATCGCCATGCGCGCCACCGCGTTCTCGCAGCAGGTGGCGCTCTCGATGGGCATCTCGGTGCGGCGCATGTTCGCGCTGGCATGGGCGATCGCGGCGGTGGTGTCGGCGATCGGCGGCATCTTGCTGGGGGCGGTGCGCACCGGGGTGGACCAGTCGCTGGCGCTGATCGGCCTCAAGGTCCTGCCGGTGGTGATCCTGGGCGGGCTCGACAGCATCCTGGGCGCGATCGTCGGCGGCCTGTTGATCGGCGTGCTGGAGAACCTGGCGGGCGGCTACCTGGATCCGATTTTGGGCGGCGGAGTCAAGGAGGTCGCGCCCTTCGTTATCCTGGTGGCGATCTTGATGATCAAACCGTACGGACTATTCGGCAAGGTGCACATCGAGCGCGTTTGACGCGCCTTCTTCGGGGTTCGCGGTCATGATCCGGTGCGGCGATTTCAAGACCTCTTACGCGGACGACATGGCGATCTTCAACTCCGGCTTCGCGCGCTGGAGCCTGGGATTGCTGCTGCTCGCGCTGCTCACCGTGCCGATGTACGCGAGCAGCTACTGGATGGACGTGGCCAACCGCATGGGGATTGCCGTCATCGGCGCCTTGGGGCTCAACATCTTGACCGGCTTCACCGGCCAGATCTCGCTCGGCAATGCCGCCTTCATGGCGGTCGGGGCCTATGGCACCGCCTACCTTGGCGGCCACCTGGGGCTGCCGCACATGGCGACGATCCCGCTTGCCGGCATCCTCGCCGCGGTGGCCGGAATGATCTTCGGCGTGCCCTCGCTGCGTCTCAAGGGGCTCTACCTGGCGATGGCCACCCTGGCGGCGCATTTCATCGTGGAGTTCGTGGTAACCCACTGGAACGCGGTCACCGGCGGCGTGAGCGGGGTGAGCGTGCCCCCGGCCACGCTGCTGGGCCACGCTCTCGACACCGATCACAAGCTGTATTACCTGATCTTCCCGGTGACCTGCCTGCTGGTGCTCTTCGCCAAGAACCTTTTCCGTACCAAGGTCGGCAAGGCCTTCGTGGCCATCCGCGATCAAGACATCTCGGCGGAGGTCATGGGCGTCAACCTGTTCAAGTACAAGTTGATCTCTTTCGGCATCAGCTCGTTCTACGTCGGGGTGGCGGGCTCGCTGCTGGCGTACCAGGCCAAGTACATCAGCCCCGAGAACTTTCCCATCACCTTGGCCATCGACGCGCTGGCGATGATCGTCATCGGCGGCATGGGCAGCATTCTGGGAGCGATCCTCGGCGCGATCTTCATCACCGGCCTGCCCGAGCTGCTGCGTCTCGGGGCGTCCAGGCTGAGCGACGTCTTCCCCGCGCTGGTGGGACTGTTCGCCTCGCTCAAGCTGGGCGCCTTCGGCCTGGCGATCGTCCTGTTCCTCATTTTCGAACCCGACGGCCTCGCCGCGCGCTGGCAGAAGATCAAGACGTATTGGCGGCTGTATCCGTTTTCCTATTGAGATGAATCGGCGCTGCGATGTAGCGATCGAGGCCTACTCAAAGCGTCTATCGGATCGCCCCCCGCAACCCCTCGATCCCCTTCCCTCCCCTCCGGGGGGGAAGGGGACGCCCCCTCCCCTGGCGTACTCAGTTTCGTTTTAGAACATTACCGCTATTCGTAGCGCAGGGCTTCGATGGGGTCTTGGCGGGCGGCTTTGAGGGCGGGCCACATGCCGAAGAGGAGGCCGACGGCGGTGGAGACGCCGAAGCCGAGGAGGACGGACCAGTAGGGGGCGGCGGCCTTGAAGTCGAAGGCGAGCCGGGCGCCGAGGGCGGCGCCGAGGCCGGCGAGGATGCCCAGCGCGCCGCCCACGCCGGTCAGGGTCACGGTCTCGGCGAGGAACTGCACGGCGATGTCGCGGCGCGTTCCCCCCAGGGCCTTGCGCAGGCCGATCTCGCGCGTGCGCTGGGTGACGTTGACCAGCATGATGTTCATCACTCCGACGCCGCCTACCAGCAAGGCGATTCCGGCGATGACCAGCATGACCGCGGCGACGCCGCCGGTGATCTGGCGGAAGCTCTCGAGCTGTCCTTCGCTGGTGAAGAGAGCAAAGTCGTTGGCCTGGTTGGCGTGCAGCTTGCGGCGGACGCGCAGGATTCCCGTTTCCTGCTCGATCAGCGCCTCGTAGTCTTCCGGGCGCGCCGGCACCGTGGCGATGTGCAAGGTGTCGCGGCCGCCGTTCTTGACCTGCGGGAACGCGTCGTCGAAGACGCTGATCGGAATGATCACGAAGTTGTCGATGCTGTGCCCGAGAAAGGCGCCTTTCTTCTCCAGCAGGCCGACGATGCGGTATCTCCGGCCGCCGAGCAGGAGGGTCTGGTCGATCGGGTCGCGATTGGGGTAGAGGGCATCCGCGATGTCGGTGGCGATCACACAGACCGGGGAGGCGTGCTCGACGTCGGTGACGGTCAAGAAACGCCCGTCCTGGACGAAACGGTCGTTGGCCAGGGAGTACTCGGGGGTGGCCCCGACCAGGATCGGTCCGCTCGCCTCGGCCTTACCCGCCTTCACCGTGAAGCCGGCGAACAGGTAGCGCTCGGGCGAGACGGCGGCCGCCAGGGTCGCCAGGCGCTTGAGCGCCGCGGCGTCGGCGAGGGTGAGATCGCGGCGGTTGCGCTGCTCTTCGGGAACCCGCCCCGGCCCGAAGCGCGGCTCGTATTTCTGGAATTGCACCAGGTGGGTGCCGAAGCTGGTGAAGGCCGCCACCACCGAGTTGTCGAAGCCGACCACGAAGCTGACCATCATGATGACCGTCGCCACCCCGGCCATGACCCCGAGCAGGGTGAGGAAGCTGCGCAGCTTCTGCGCCCACATGGCGACGAGCGCAAAGCGCGTGTTCTCGATCCAGTGAACCCTGACCACTACTCCGCCCTCAACGCGTCGACCACCAGGAGGTTGGAAGCGTTGCGCGCCGGCCAGTAGCCTGCCGCGTAGCCCACCACGAGCGACAGGGCGAGGCCGAGCAGCACGGTCGAAGCCGCGAGATGCGCCGGGAAGTGCAGGACTCCGTTGACGGTGAGGGCAATGGCGCCGCCCAGCAGCACGCCGGCGAGGCCGCCGGAGACCGACAGCAGCGCCGCCTCGAGCAAGAACTGCCGGCGGATGTCGCGCTTGCGGGCGCCCAGGGCGCGGCGCAGGCCGATCTCCTGGGTGCGCTCGACGACCGCGACCAGCATGATGTTCATGATCACGATCCCGCCGACGCCGAGCGACACCGAAGCGATCAGGACCGACAGGATGAAGGCGGCGGCCGAGATCTGCGCCCACAGGGTCTGCAGGCTCTCGGCGGTGACGATGCCGAAGGGGTCGGGGGCGCGGAAGCCCGTGTGGCGCAGGGCGCGCACCACCGTCCGCACCTCGTCGACCGCGGCGTCCACGCCGGCGACGCCGCCCTTGGCCTGCACGAAGAGGTCGAGCGAAGTACGGCTGCCAAAAGTCTTGCGGTAGTTGTCGAGGGGGACGTAGACCTCGGTGTCGCGGCTCTGCCCGAGGGTCTTGCCCTGCTTGGCCAGCAGACCGATCACCCGGTAGGGATAGCCGCCCACCAGCACGGTGCGGCCGAGCGGATCGAGCTGGGGGAAGAGCTCGTCCTTGATGTCCCAGCCGATGACCGCGACCGCCTGGGCGGCGCGGGCTTCGCCCTCGGCGAAGAACCTGCCTGCGGCCAGATCGAGCCCCAACATGCGGCCGTAGTTAGCGGTGGCGCCGTGCAGGTTGACGTCGGGCAGCCGGCGGTCGCGGAACTTCACCACCGAGACGCTGCTCGCCGACGCTCCCACCTGCTCGGCGCGGCGCAGCAGCGCGGCGATCCGCTGGTAGTCGCGCCAGTCGAAGTTGCGGCGCTTGAGAGCCTCGATCATCTCGTCGCGGCTGCGGATGATGCCGAACTTGGTCACCACGAAGACGTCGGGAGCGAGGGCGAAGACCTTGTCCTTGACGAAAGCGTTGAGGCCGGAGATCACCGCCACCACGCCCACCAGGGTGGCGATGCCGATGATGATGCCGAGCAGGGTCAGGAAGCTGCGCAGGCGGTGGGTGCGGATGGCGCGCAGGCACTCGCGGAAGAGCTCGGAAAGATCCATTCCTGGTCCTAGCCTCCAATGCCTATGGTGGCTCCGAGTGGCTCTCGAGGCCTACTCAAAGCGTCTATAGGATCGCCCCCCGCAACCCCTCGATCCCCTTCCCTCCCCTCCGGGGGGGAAGGGGACGCCCCCACCCCCTCTTGTAGCAAGAGTTCGTTCTAGCCCGCGGCGCGCCCGCCGCTGTCGAGCTTCGGCTTCTCGAGCTTCAGGCGGTCGCCGGGCTTGAGCGTGCGCAGGGCCTTGAAGGGGCCGGTGACCAGCGTCTCGCCACCGCGCAGGCCGTCGAGCACCTCGACTGAAAGCTCGCCCATCAGGCCGGTCTTGATCGGTTGGAACCGCGCCTTGCCTCCGGCCATCAGGTAGACCCCTTCCTGCTCGCGCGGCGCACCCGGCGGCGGCGCTGCGGCCCCGGCCTTGCGCTCGCGCTCGCGTTCGGAGTCGCGCAGCACCAGGGCCTGGATCGGTATGACCAGGGCCCGGCCGCGGAAGCCGGTCAGGATATCGGCCTGGACCGAGAGGCCAGGCTTGATGCCGGCGGGCGGGGCCGCGAGCTGCACCTTGACCATGAACTTGATGGCCTCGGTGGCGGTTGCGCCGGCCGTGGCGGCCATGGGGCTGCTGCCCACCTCGGTGACCACGCCGTTAAAGGTGCGGTTGGGATAGGCGTCGATGTGCACGCGCGCCTCCTGGCCGACCTTGACGGCCGGGATCGAAGTCTCGTCGACCTCCATCTCCGTCTCGACGACGGACATGTCCGAGATGGTCAGCAGCACCGTGCCGGGGCTGTTCTGCACCCCGATGACCGCCACCTCGCCCTCCTCGACGCGCTTGGCGGTGATGATGCCGTCCATGGGCGCCCGGATGGTGGTCTTCGACAGCAGGTCGCGCGCCCCTTCGAAGGTCGCCCGGGCCTGATCGACACGGCGCTGGCTGGCCCCCGCCACCGCCTGGGCGGTGGCCAGGGAGGTGCGGACCTTCTCGAAGTCGGACTCGGAGAGGATGCCGGCGCGATGGTTGCCCTCGGCGCGGCGGAAATCGGCGCGCGCCTGCTCGAGAGCTGCGCGGGCGGACTCGAGGTCGCGCAGCAGGGCCTCCATGGAGGCTTCGCTGCTGCGCGCCATGGAACGCGGATTGGCCGAGTCGATCTGCAGCAGGAACTGCCCCTTGCGGACCCGGTCCCCTTCCTGCACCGCGAGGTGGGTGATCTGGCCGGCGATGGTGGCCGAGATGTCGACTTTCTTCTGCGCCTGCACCTTGCCGTTGGCGGTGACTTTGGCCTGGAGATCTTCGCGCCCCACGGTGGCCACTTGCACCTCGACGCTTGCGGTGTCGCGCCTGAAGAACGCCCAACCGCCGAGGACGAGCGACAGCGCCACCATCCCCAGGGTCAACCACAGGTACTTCCGTCTCACCAGAACCTCCGTCGCCGGGCCTAGACAGACCGCCGGACTCTGCCGCGCCAGTCAGCCCGCCGTCCTGTCCCCTATTGTACGAGGCGGGAGCGCAACTGTTGCGGTCCGCGAGCTAGTCTAGTGGCCTGTACCAGGTGAATCGTTAGTGTCTGGCTTGCCCTCGACGCCTGGAGCGGCGTTGCGACCTGCGGGGAGTGCCGGCAATGGCGGGAGCGCCGGCCGCCTCCTCGACATAGTCCCCGCTATGCCTGCGTCGGCGCGCCTGGCTCCCGGCGTCGATTGCTGCGCCATCCCCTGGCGATTCACCTGGTACAGGCCACTGTCAGCCGGCGCCGGATGGGGTCTAACTTTAAGGGAGACGCCGTGAGCGTGTATCTTCGTAGCACGGAGGAGATGTAGGCATCTTCCCTCATGGTCCAGTCAACCACTTCGCGTAAGCGCGCACATCGATCATCGGTACTGTCGCGAGAGACTGAAGACGAGCAATCAGCTCAAGTAGGAAGACAGTGGCGGCCTTGTCGCTCTTCTCTGTCGTGTAACAGGCATCTTCTCCACACGCGAACACGCCGTGAGCTGCCACGCAACCAAGATCGAGCGTTCGGTCACCCGTTCCCTTCGAAAGCGAATCTCGTAGGGCATCGCCAAGGGGTGGTGACCACTCACTCTCAAACGTCAGCAAGCCGGCAATGATGTGACCGGGCTTCTTTGCCGGATAGGTTCCACCAGCATGTGGGATAGGGAGGGAAGTGCGATGAAGCTTTCGCACGCTCTCCGCTTTGACCTGGGCGTACTCGACGTGTGCCGCGGTAATCGTCTGTTTCGCTTCGAACACCGCGTATACGCTTTCAGCGGGGATTATCCTCTGTTCCTGAAAGTGGAAGATGAACGGCGAGTATTGCCTGTCGTAGACGACTACGTCGATCTGGTCACTGAAATGGCCCTCGCTATCGACGATGTGGCCCCGGTCTGCTTGATACCGTTTCGGAAGGTACGCTTGCAAGAGTTCGAGCCATACGGCCTCGCTCGCGTCGCCTTTTGTGCCGGGATGAGCGAAAGATTCGCGCGCGATCGAGAGCCGACTTGAGATGTCATTATGAAGATTAGCTAACAGCTTGGATAGCGACCAGTCAGTCATATTGGCAAGTACCTTCCGAGGTTTAAGGTCTTGGTTGATGTCATGGCCGGTCTAGGATTTGCTCTCGTTGAACGGAGGCGTGGGTTTCATTTGCACTGTCAGCGCCCGAACTCGCTCGAACTTGATCGGGCCGTCAGGAAATGCGTCCAATACTATCGCCGGCAGAAGCCGCTGTGTCAGGTCAGAGTAAGTAAATCCATACCCCTGGTCTCCGCGACCGGTAAGGCTAGTGATCTCAGATATCTGTTTAGCGGTGAGACCGGCGCCCTTGAGTCCCGCGCTCAGCACGGCGGATCTCTGCTCGTCGGTCGGACGATCGAAATCAAAAATCGCCGCCGCGCGGCGTCTTACGGCGGGGTCAAGAGCTCCGAGTCTATTCGTGCACATCACAATCAACACTGGCAACCTGTCGTTAGCAAGCGCGTCAATCCCACGAATAAGAGCATTCACGCCCGCACGATCCTCGTGGTGCATCTGTTCGATTTCCCGTGACTGCGCGAGAGCATCGGCTTCGTCTATCAAGAGAATCATCCCGGAGGCGGGCTTGCCCTTGGCTGAACTGGCCTTCTTGGCAGCGCTATGCACCTCCCTGAACGCAGCGGAAAGAAGCTGAGTCATCTCACCAACCGTGCCGGAACCTCGGGCGTTAAGGCTCAGCCGGTAAAGCTTCACGGCGATGCCTTCCTCCCTCGCGACGGGATTCCCGAAAGTCTCTGCCAACGTCGTTTTGCCCGTGCCAACGTCGCCAGCAAAGACAAAGAGCGGAGGGCGGCTTTGAAAGTGCGTCAAGATCGGCAGTTCGCTTCCATGATGCCGCTTGCTCCACTCCGTCAGGCGGCTCGGGTGCAGGACGAGACGGGCTTCCTTGGCAAGCCGGTCCTTGACTTCATCGAGGCCCACCAAGGCTCCGTAGCGCCTGGCTGCACCCGGATCAGGCAGTTCCAAAACCTCATCAAAGAGAAGGTCGTTATCCATGATTAGTTTTGGGCATACATTTGGCGCTGAAGAGACACGCCGCCGTTCGAGTATGACCTATCGGCCATCCAGGCGCCACCAACGCGAGGCTCTTCACCGTAGCCGCGCTCAAACGGCAAGAGAGCCTCGACGCGCTCACGGTCTGCACCGGAAAGCGTGAGGAACTTCGCGGAATGCTCCAAGAACGAGCCCCACGATGCCCCGAACACGTTAACACCAGGCTTGACCCGGCCTGCGCGATCATCAGCGAGCAGGACTCCGCCCACATTAGCATCGTATTTGAGAGCTACGACCCACTGGCCGTTGCGTCTGAAGCCATAGGTGACGCACTCCAGATAGCCTCCTAGTAGAAGCACTACTGCCTCGGTCAAATAGTGCTCGATCCACAGATCGCTCGGACTTCCGTAGAAGAGTTGCATCTGGCGAAGGTCCGTGGCAATCTTGGACGCGAGGTATTTGGCATGGGTGACCGTGAAAGTCGCAGTCGAAGAAAGAGTGTGGGTGGTAGTCATTAGAGGTTAACTCCGAAAGATGGACCGAACACGAGCTTCCACATCTCGACGGCTCGGCCTTGGGTTGTAGCGTAATGCGCTTCCGTGATGGCATCGAGAGCGTCCGCCGCGGCCTCCGTGATCGCGGTTCTGTTTGCCTCGCTATACTGAGCGGCGACGTTGTTCTCAGGATTCACGGGGTCGAAGATCTGGATGGGATCAGTTGATGCGGATGCGGTAGCGCTCTTATAGTAGTCCGTGAAGATGATACGCTCCTTCAGACCAGTTGTCACCACGTAGGCAAAGAAGCGCTCAAGAGCGCGCGGGTAGTCGGAACAGTCGAGCCCCTCGTCTGCAAGCTTGGCGCAGATCAACTCGACCATGAAGGACTTGAAGCGGAAAGAAGCGTCGTCCGACTTGCGCTGGCGCACCCACCATTTGACTAGCCGCACCACTTGAGCAAAGTGGTCTGGCTGCGCGTTCTTCCGCTTTCGGATGAACTCCAAGTGCATGGGGATGCTCGTCCGCACGCGCTTGCCGGTATCCTTGACGATAAGGCAACCGTGATCCTCCTCGTCGCCCTCGGCGATCACCGGCACCACGTCAACATCGAGCCCGCTGCCCCTAAAGGATACGGCCACACAGTGGTCGCATGGGGTGAACTGCTCTGGCTTCATCGTAGGGTACACTTCACGAAGGCGCGCAACCAACCATGGCAATAGCCTGCTTTCATCTACGGTCTCGTCGGAAGGCTGCACATACACCGCCACATCCATGTCGTTTACGGTCTTCAGTGCAGTGCCTTTCATGACGCTACCAGCATGAAGCATCTTCACAAGGCCGTAGTCGGGATGGTCCTTGATGTAATCACTGAGACGTTCTCGCAGCCTGTTCACTTGATCGCGATACGTTTTCACGTCGTCGCGCTTCAGGTTCACCTTCGCCTCGGCGTAGGCACGGATATCACTATGCTCTACGAACGACGATAGCATGGGCTCCTTCGATTGCTGTGTCATAATCTGGCTTCCTATGGTTATGCGCCCCTTTGGTTATTGTCTGCTCTGCATGCTTCGTAAGCAGACGGTGCGTACAGTATAGCAAAAAAATTAGAGTGTCAACTGCCCTCCCGGAGGAAAGAGCCGAGCAAGCCGGTGCTGCGCCACGATCGGGTTCAGGTCGAAGGTATCGGAGACGAGGCGGATCGCGGCCGCTCGGTGAAGGTCGGGCAGGACGAGGGTGCCGAGGGCGCCTTGCGCCTGAAGCTGCGGCTTCACGCATTCGAGAACCAGGGCCTTCGGGAGCACCAAGGCGGCCATCGCCATGTTGGCCTGCACTTCCCACCAGCGGCCGTCATAGCCGGAGCGCGGGCGGGTGTCCTCATCCCGACAGAGGATCTTGGTCGCGGTCACGTTGGGGTCCTGGCCGAAGAGGGCGAGGTTCTTGTCTGCTTCAAACGCGAAGAGGTGGGCGTGGAGAAGGCCATGCCCGGCTTCGTGGGCGAGCGTGGTCGTCACCCTTCTCTTGGCCGGCTGCGCTTCGTCCTCAAAGAGGGAACGCGAGACATAGATCGCCTGAACTCCCTTCGCCCCGAAGGCGGTGTAGCCAAGGATGCTCGCGGGAAGGTCATCCGCCGGCTCGGGCGGCGCCCCGAAACGCTTCTCAATGAAACGGTCGATGTTTATCGGTTGCGGCGAGGAAGGGTAGAAACCGAGCTTCCGAAGTTCCTCTGAGCAGATCCGTTCCACGTCGGCTTCGGGGTAGAAGGGACGCTCGCGGACTGGCCCGGCGCTCGCTCGATAGGTCTTCATGGCTTGGAGTCCTTGTCCGACTTCTTAATGAGCCTTAGCGCATCCTCAGTCGACACCTTCCCGTCGGCGATGCTGCGAAGCAGGACTCCAAGGGTCGGGTTCTCGGCGGCGCGGCGGCGAAGTTCATCGACGGGAGGGCGGGTGTCGTACTGCCGGAGTTCCTCGGTGCTGGTGCGCAAGAGCTTGGCGATGTTCGCGAGCACCTTGTCTGACGGATGGCGGCGGCCGAGTTCTATGTCCGAGAGGAAGGCGGGTGAGATTTCGAGTCTGCCGGCGCACTCCCGGAGAGAGAGATCCGCTGTGTCCCGCAGTTCCCGGATACGCTGGCCGAGGGTCTTTACCATGGGTGTAAGCTTACACTAGCCGAGAGAGCCTGTCAAGGCCAGCGGCCGGTCTTGGCGCGATCTGCGGAGTTGAGCAGTGCGGGTTAGGCTTTCTCGCCCTCGGCTCCTTCAGTCCTCGCCCGGAGCTGTTCTTCGCGGCGCCTCGTGACCGCCGCAGCATGCACCTCTTGGTTATAGCGATTCTCCAAATAGACACCTTGGATGAGGTCGGCTAGGCCGTAGAGGAAAGCTGGCCTTACACCCGAAGAAGGCACTCCGACGCACCCCGTGGCGGTTACACGGAGCATCTCCACCATCTGGCGTATCATCTCAACGCCAGCAGCACCCGATGCGTAGTAGCTGCGTATGAAGTCAACGTAACCGAGCGTCTGATAGGCAATGTCGTGCGGATTGCCCCAACCGAGCCGCTCAACGTACTCCTCTAGCCGCGTCAGTTTGGTTTTAAGTTCAGCCACTTCCTTCTGTAGATCAGCCGCCATGGTCGTTCCTCCCTATTTATCGACTGTCTGCGGTCAGGTCTATTTCTCGTGGTCCTTCACAAGCTCGCTGAGCGATTTGCCGGTTCTATCCCGGATGGTTTCAAGCTTCGCATCTGAGCGAACGCCAGGGAGGAAATCCGGTCCGTAGGTTTCGCGCAAGGTGCCAACGAGTGTGTTGCCGTGCTTTTCACTAATCCTTCCGTCTTCGTCGCGGTGGCGGCCATCGAGACCGGGCTGCTTCGTGGGCATAAGCTACTCCTAGCTCTGGCGTTGGCAGTTCCAACGCCGGTAAGATGTCTCTGCCGAGGGACGACACGAGGCCCGACCTGGGCGGGGGGTCCGGCGGCATCTTGAAGCAACTACCTAGCCCACAACGGGTGGTAGCTAGTCCTACGTAAACCACCTTATACAGTAGCCGACTCGGCGCTGTCAAGCAGTCGAACAACCTCAAAGAAGCCTGTCAATATACAGATAGTTCATCATTAGCGCCAGGCCGAAACTATCCAGATTGTCGCCGGTACGACCAGCCGCGACGCATCCGGATAGGCCAGAGGGTGCAGGATGCCGCGCACCGCGGCGAACAGCAGCACGTTGGCCCCGATCGCCACGCCGAGCGTCAAGACCGCGGTCCCGACCACTCCCGGAGCCCGGGCCAGCCGCCGCAGCCCCCGCCTCAGCGCGCCACCGCTCACCGCCCCCGGCCGCCTCCGGCCGCCGCGACACTGGGGCCCCCGGCCTCGCGGCTCCGCGGACCAGCGCGCCGACTCGGCGCTCGCCGCTGCTCGATCGCGGCGATGCGCCGCACTCCTGCCGGCTGCGCCGCTTGGTGGTAGCGCAGGCGATGGTCGAAGAGGGCCACGGAGGAGGTCATGTCCCAGCGCTTAGTCATTGAGGCTCTCCGCTGCCGCCGGGCTGCACGCTGATCTCGCCGTAGCGGTCCTCAGCATCGACCTCGGCGAACAGCTGCTCGGCCACGGCATTGGGCGCCCCACCGTGCTGTCGATGGATGACGTACCGAGCGACGATGAGCCCGGCAACATTGTTCTCGTCGCCCGCGGAGAAGATCTGGACGTCGACGCCGGAAGCCTCGCAGATACGCTCGATCGGGGTCCAGGCAAATGAGATGGCGCGGCTGACCGGATGGCGGCGCAGCTCGGCGTGACCGCGGGCCTGCGGCAAGGACGCCCAGAACACCTTCGCCATCGCCCTGGCCGGGCGCGGCTTCGATGCCCGCATCGCCACCGAGTACGAGGTGCCGCTGCCCAACTCCGCCTGCGTCTACTGCGGCAACTGCATCGGCGTTTGCCCGACCGGCGAGCTGATGTTCAAGAGCGAGCACGACCTGCGCGAGGCCGGCAGCTGGGAGGAATGCCGCCAGAGCGCCACCGACACCATCTGCCCGTACTGCGGCGTCGGCTGCACCTTGACCGTCCACGTGCAAGACGAGCAGATCGTCAAGGTCACCTGGCCCATCGATCACGACGTGACCCGCGGCCACCTCTGCATCAAGGGCCGCTTCGGCTGGGAGTTCGTCAACCTGCGGAAGTAGCGCCCCGCTTCCTTGGTGCACTGGCATCACTCTTGTAGGTTTCCTGGCCAGGAGGGCGCCTGGGATGGTGGCGGCCAAGAGGGGCATCGGGCAGGCGGCACCGGCGCGACGCCAGCGGGTGGCGCGACCGGCGGCGTCTCGAGCAGGCCGCGCGGCGGCTTGCTGTCGCGTGACCCCTGCGTCGCGGACTTGATACCTGGTTTGCGGTCGCCCCTGTGACCGCGATCCCCGACGAGCTCCTGAAAGGCATTCAGGCCTTCGCCTCGTAGCGCCAAGCGCCAAGCTCGTTGGCGATCTCGGGAAGCGAGTTGCCGCCGATCGGCAACCATGTTGACGATCGGCGCCGTGAATCCCTGCACCGCAAGGCTCCGGGCATGTGGCACCACCCTTGCTGTTTGGCGTCCACAAAGCTGGTCCAAGGGAGGTGGCGCATGTCGATCCGCGGTGGAGCGAAAACCCGACTGTTGAACGGGGGAGTCTCGAACGTGAGGCTGTTGGTTGTGGTCCCGGTCGTTGCCGCTTTCCTTCTGTGCGCCGGGCGAGCGCTCGCCTATACCGTGGTCTACCAGGCTCATACTCCGGCGACCTCCAACTACATCTCATATTGCGACGGCAATTATCACGGGCTGCGGTACTGCGAGTTTGCGGATACCTTCTCGGTTGCCACCGACCAGACGGCCACCGCTATCACCTGGTACGACCTCGGCTGCGACTCGGCCGACGAGCAGAACATGACCCTGTTCTTCGATCTCGCCAACGCCGATACGTTTTCTCTGCTGGCAGAATCGATCGCGAGCACTCAGATTTCTTGCACGCCTGCCTATCCGTCAGGTCACGGCAATCCGACGACCCTGGCGATCAGCCCCACCGCTCTGGCGGCGGGTCAGCATTACTTCATTCTGTTGCGCGCGTCGAGCAACGAGCGGGCGCGGGCCTACTGGGGCACGGATGCCGGTCACCGAGACAGCTTTCAGATCATGACGGGGCCGGCACGGGCGGCAGGTTATGCCTTCCAGGTGGACACTGGCGGCACGCTGCTTTCGAACCTCGAGTACTACGCTCGCGAAGAGGCGGACTCGAACGACGTCAGCGGGAACGGTCGCAGCGCAACCCTTGCGGGGAGTCCAACGTGGGGCGTAGGCTCGGGAAGGGTCAACAACGGCATGGCCCTGACCGCCGGTGCGAGCGGCGCGCAGCTGAACGGCCTGCCGAAGTGGACCGACGCCAACGCGTGGTCGTTCGGCTACTGGTACATGGTCCCCGCTCTTCCCGCTTCGGAGCAGGACTACATCTCGGTGCAGCAGGACGGCTTGGGCCAGTTCGGTGCTTCATTCCGGCAGGAGCCAGGAGGACAACTCAGGTTCTTTCTCATCAAGCGCGGCATTGCCACGCTCGCCGAGTGCGACGGCACGACCGTTCTCGCGCCAGGGTCCTGGTACTACGTCGTCGTCACCTATGCCGGCAGCGGCGGCGCGTTCACGGCGTATGTCAACAGTTCGCAGGAGTGTTCCACGACCGAAGGCGGTAGCGCGACAGCGTCGAACGGCAACGTCGGCGTGAACCTCGAGGTCGACAACAGCCAGGTCGCTCTCACCTTCGACATCGACGAGCTGGGTATCTGGTCCAAGGTCCTCTCGCCGCAGGAGCGCGCCGACCTCTTCAACAGCGGCCGCGGCCAGACTATGGTGGTACGGTCCGGCCTCGGCTGGAAGGGTGGATGGAGCAGCGCCGTCACCTACTCGACCGGGGACGTCGTGGGATTCAACGGTTCGAGCTACATAAGCCTTACGGACGGCAACCTTGGCAATTCCCCGGACACGTCGCCGGCCAGCTGGGATCTCGTGGCGAAGAAGGGCGATACAGGCATGACCGGTGCCATGGGAGCGACTGGAGCGACTGGAGCGGCCGGCGCCACGGGGCCGGCTGGTCCGCAGGGTCAACCTGGTGCAACCGGCCCTGCTGGTCCGGCCGGCCCGATTGGGCCAGCGGGTCCGACCGGCGCGACGGGTGCGGTCGGTCCAGCCGGCCCGGCCGGTCCAGCGGGCCCGGCTGGTCCAGCGGGCCCGGCTGGTCCAGCGGGTGCAACCGGTCCGCCAGGAGCAAACGGCACCAGCGGCTCGGCGATCGGTGGCAACTACCCCAATGTCGGCAACAACCAGTTCCTGGTCCCGTGGGGAGTCACGACCACGGCGACAGAGACCAACGCCGCCGTCCCCCTGCCCTCGGGCAAGGCAAGCAAGCTCGTCGTCAGCCGGGTCGTGGCGCCAGGGGCCGGTCATTCGGTGACCGTCACCATCCGCAAGAACGGGGTCAATACGCCGCTGAGCTGCACGATCTCGGGCACTTCAACGACCTGTATCGACTCTGTGGACACCGTAACCTTCGGCGACGGCGACCTCGTCTCCATCCTCCACACGGACTCTGGCACCGCGGCGTCCCGGATTCGGCTCGCCTTCGAGTTTGACTCGCCTTGATTTAGTTGCTCTCCGGCAGGTCCCAGCGCCGATGCATCCACAGCCACATCTCGGGGTGAGCGCGGATCTCTTGCTCGATCACCTCGAGGTAGCGGCGGGTGAGCGCAATCACCGGGTCGGCCGGGTCGAGCGGGTCGAGACTGGCGGCGCCCTCGCCCGGCTGGCTCGCCGGGGGCTCGGCCTCCGGGTCCGGCGGGAACATCGGCGCGCGGACGACGAGCCGGTAGCGCCCGCCGGGCTCGGGATAGGCGAATACGGGGACCACCGGGGCGCCGGTGTGCTGGGAGAGCCGGGCGAGGACCGGCGTGGTGAGGGCGGGACGCCCGAAGAAAGGCACCAGGATCCCTTCCTGCGGCCGCACTCGCTGGTCCGGCAGGATGCCGACGCGGGACCCGGCGCGCAGCACCTGAAGCATGCGCCGTGCCGCACCGCGCTTGTGGATGATCGCGAAGCCGAAGCGCTGGCGAAGGAGGGAGAGCTCGCGCTCGAGGTAGGGGTTGTCGGCGGGCCGGGCGACGGTGTGCAGGGTGCCGCGATAGAGGCCGATCGGCCTCCCCGAGATCTCCCAGTTGCCAAGGTGGGCACCGAGCAGGAGCGCCCCCTTGCCCAGGTGTTCGGCGGCATCGAGGTGTTCCCATCCCTCGAAGGTGAAGCGCCGGCACAGCTCGACCGGGTCCAGGCGGCCGGCCGAGATGAAGTCGCAGAGTGCCGCGCCGAAATGGCGAAAGCATGCGGCGGCCAGCCGCCGGCGGCCGGCGCGCGGCAGATCGGGGAAGGCCAGCGCCAGATTGCGGCGGGCCACCGCGCGGTGGCGGCCGTCGAGGCGATGGGCAAGACGGCCGAGCGCCGAGCCGACGGCGCGCGCCGCGGCATGAGGCAGGCTGTACAGCACTGCCTTGAGCAGCAGGTAGGCCGCGTATTCGACGCGGTGCCGCAGAGGAGCCTGCTTCACGCCTCTTCCGCGCGCAGCCGATCGATGGCCAGATCGAGCTCCTGGTCGAGCCAGATCCAGAAGTCCGGCTCCGGTTCGGCGCGAATGGGCAGCTCGACGAGAGGCACGCCGAGGCGGCCGCGCAGCTTCACGCCATCCTTGGCGGTGGCAATCACGAAGGTGGCGCCGCGTGCCGCCGCCAGCGCCTCGATGCGCCGCAGGCTGGCTGCCGGAAAGGGGTAATGGTCGCGAAAGCGGAGCTCGCCCACGATCGTGAAGTCTAGTCCGCCTGCCGCGGCGGCGAACCCTTCCGGCCGGGCGATGGCGCTGACCAGCAAGGCCTTGCTGCCCGCCACGGGCAAGGCCCCCGCGCCCGCGGACGCCACCGGCGGACCGGCGCGGGTGAAGCTGGCGAAAGCGCGACCCACAAAGCCATGAGGCCGCAGCGCCGCGGCCAGATCCTCGCCGGCTCCGGCCGTCCGCGCGGCGGCGGTGCCGGTCAGCACCGCGGCGTCTGCGCGCGCCGAGGCGGCCAGCGGTTCACGCAAACGCCCGGCAGGCAGCAGGCGGCCGCCGCCGAAAGGGTCGGCGGCGGGCAGCGCGAGCAGGTCGAGGTCGCGGTGCAGGGCGAGGTGCGAGAAGCCGTCGTCGAGGAGGAAAACGCCAGGGGTCGCCCCCAGCCGGGCGAGCGCATGCAGCCCGGCGCGGAAGCGGTCCTTGCCGACCACGACCGCGACGCCGGGCAGGTCTCCGGCAAGCATGACCGGCTCGTCGCCGGCGTCCGCCGCGGGCAGCAGGGGACCGGCCCCCGCGCTCACCACGCGTTCGCCGCGCCCGCGGCCGCCGTGGCCGCGCGACAGCACGCAGACCGTCACGCCGCGGTCGCGCAGATGTGCTGCGATCGCGGCCACCAGCGGCGTCTTGCCGCCGCCACCCCACTGCAGGTTGCCGACGCTGACCACGGGACGCGGCAGGCGGCGCGCGCGGCCCCGGTACCAACGGCGGCGGAGAGCGTGGCCGGCGCCATACAGGCGCTGCCAAGGGGACGTCGGCGGCCGCGGCGCTGCCAGGCGCATCATGGGCTCGAGCGGCTGCCTGCTTCCGTCGCCGCGGAGCCGTCCAGCGCCGGGTTCCGGCCGCCGCCCGCGCCGCCCGCGGCATGGAAGAGGAATGGCGACAGCAGGTCGAGGGTCCGCGCCAGCGCGCCGCGGTTTTCCTCGACCAGGCGCTGGGCGCGGCGCCCTTGTTCGCGCGCGCCCGCCGGATCGGCCAGCCATTCTGCCCACGCGCCGGCCAGCTCTTGCGCGTCCGCCACCCGCCGCCACGCCGCCGCGCGATCGAAGCGTTCGGCCATGTCGCGGAAGTTGTGCATCGACGGCCCGGCGGCGACGGGGACGGCGTAGCGAGCGGCCTCCAGCGGGTTGTGGCCGCCCGTCGGCACCAGCGTTCCGCCGATGAATGCCGCGGCGGCGAGCCGGTAGAGGCCGGCGAGCTCGCCGAGGCTGTCGAGCAAGAGCACCCCCGGAGGAGGCGCTGCGGCGGGGGAGGAGGCGGGGAGGGCCAGCCTGCTGCGCCGGAGGTGTGGCAGGCCGCGCTGCCGGAGCAGACCGTCCACCTCGTCCCAGCGCTCGGGATGGCGCGGGCCGAGCACCAGCAGGGCACGCTCGCCGCCACCAAGAGAGACGAAGGCGTCGAGCACCAGCGGCTCTTCGCCTTCCATGGTCGAGCCGGCGAGCAGCACCGGACGGCCGGCCGCCAGGCGCGTGACCGCATCCATCAGCTCGGGCCGCGCCGCCGGCTCGGCGGCCTCGAACTTGAGATTGCCGGTGACCGCCAGGCGCCGCGCCGGAACGCCCAGCGCCAGCAGCCGATCGCGGTCCTGCTCGCTTTGCAAGGCGAAACTGTCAACCCTGGAGAACAGGATGCCGGCAATCGGGCGCCAGAAGCGCAAGCGGCGGAAGGTGCGGTCGCCGATGCGCCCGTTGACCACCGCCACCGGCAGGCCGCGGCGGTGGGCCTGGCGCAGCAGCAGCGGCCAGTAGTCGCCTTCGATCAGCACCAGGGCGCGCGGCGCGAATCGGCGCAGGAAGCGTCCGACCAGGGGTCCCAGGTCGAAAGGGAGATAGGCGACCCGCGCCCGCCCGGCGAACGCGGCGCGCGCGCGGGCCTGGCCGGTCGGCGTGACCGTGGTGACCAGCAGGGGCAGATCGGCCGGCAGCGCGGCGGCCAGGATGGCGGCGACGCCCACCTCGCCGACGGAGACGGCGTGGATCCACAGGCCGCACTCCCCCCCCTGCCGCTCCCACTCCCCCCCCTCCCGCTCCCCCCCCGCGTCCGGCTCCCGCCCCAGCCTCGCCGCCAGGGCCGGCAGGTAGTGCCGGCCGCGCCGCGCCAGCAGGAAAGGGCCGGCGGCGAGCAGGGCGAACGCCACCGCCGCCTGGTACAGGAGCCAAAGCAGGGAACCCATCTCGGCGAGGAAGTATAATGACCCGTCGCATGCGTCGCGCCGTGCGCGCCCGCCCGGCTCGCCGGGGGCCGCGCCGGTGACTCTGATGCCCCGATGCCCTGCTTGCTGCCATGATGCCCCATGACTCCCCATGACTCCCCATGACTCCGATACCTAGCCGCCTCCGTGCCCTCTACCGTCGAGGCCGACGCCCCCTAGACGGCGAAGGCTCGCCGGGCGTATACCCTCCTGACATGCTGGAACTGGTCTACTCGCGTCCGCGGCAGCCGGCCCCCCTGGGCGAGGTCTCCGACCGCGACCTGCTGGTGTCGCTGCGCGGCGGCAGCGAGGCCGCCCTGGGCGAGCTGATCGGCCGCAAGACCCGGCCGCTGCTGCAGCTCGTCTGGCGCATCCTGGGCGATCTGGAAGAGGCCCGCGACGTGGTTCAGGTCACCTTCTTCAAGGTCTGGGAGAACCGCCACAAGTTCGACGACCGCTGGAGCCCCAACACCTGGATCTACCGCATCGCCAGCAACCTGGCGATCGACCATCTGCGCTCGCGGCGGAGCCGGGAGCGCAGCAGCGAGCCGGTGCGCCAGCACTTGCGCCAGGTGGCCGACTCGCGTGCCCTGGGCGACATGTCGCGGCTGCAGCAGGCGGAGGTCAGCAACATCTTCCGCGAGCTCGCCGCCGACCTCTCCGAGAAACAGCGCATGGTCTTCTTGCTGCGCGAGATCGAAGGGCTCTCCTCGCCGGAGGTGGCGGCGATCCTGGGCTGCCGCGAGTCGACGGTGCGCAACCACTTGTTCAACGCCCGCAAGTGCCTGCGCAAGGAGCTGGTGAGGCGATACCCGGAGTACGCGAGCCGCGGCGAGGAGCCGTCGTGAGCTGCCCCGACTGGAGCGCTCTCGCGGCGCGGCGCAACGACGCCCACGACGCCAACGACGCCCACGATGCCGACATCGCCGGCGAGGCGGCCGCCTGGCAGGAGGCCTTGCGCCACCTCGACGCCTGCGCGGCCTGCCGCCGGCAGGCGCTCGCCGCCGACCCGCTCTTGATCTTTCGCCGGCTGCCCACCCTCGAGATGGGGCCGGAGCACGAGCGGGCCGAGATCGAGGCGACGCGCCAGGCAGTCGCCGTGATGCGGACCGCCGCCATGGCCCTTCAGGCGCGGCCTCCTTTCGCCCGGCGCTTTCCAAGCCATTGGCGTGGCCTCCGTCCAGTCCATTCTCGCCTGGCCTATGCGGCCGGCCTGGCCCTGGTCGCCCTGTCGGTGGGTTCCAACCACGCGTGGCGCGAAGACCTGCGCCCGCGGACGTTGCACACCGCACACACCGCACGCCCCCAACCAGGGCTCTCCACCACCATCCCCGGCGCCGCCGCTCCCGGCGTGCCGGCGGCGACCCCGGCGTCCTGGCGGTCCCCCATCGAGAGGCTGAACCGGCCGAAGGCGAGGGTCTACCAGTACGACGGGGACCACATGTCCGTGGTAATGATCGTGGATGAAAAGCTCGATGTATGAGTGGGCCCGCAAGCGGGCGCTTGGGCTCTATCCGCTCTCGCGATAAACTTCCGGGTTTCTCGATGGTACGCGCACGCCGCTTCGTCGCGATCGTCGCGAGCTTGCTCTGGGCCGTGATCCCGGGCCCGGCGCCTGCCGCGCCGCAGCCGGCCCAGCAGGCTCCGGACACCCCGCCGGGCCCGCAGGCTCAGGCGCCGCGCTATGGCGAGAAGGGGCCGCGCGACCACGCCCGGGAGCTCCACGTGCAAGGCTACACACTGCGCTACCGCCAGGCGAACGAAGCCATCCCGCTCATCCAGCCGCTGCTCTCCGAGCGCGGCACCCTCGAGCTGCAGCCGCGCGGCAATACCCTGGTGATCCGCGATACCGCGTCGGCCCTCGGCCGGATCCTGCCGATCCTGCGCGACTACGACCATCCCTCGCAGCCGCTCAATCTCGAGATCCTGATCGTGCGCGCCAGCCGCGCGGTGGTCTCGCCTCCGGTGGTGCACTCCGATCTGCCCGAGGCGATGACCAGGCGGCTGCGCGAGCTGTTCCCGTTCGAGATCTACGAGATCCAGGCACAGGCCCAGCTCTCCACCCAGGAGGGGCAGGCGGTGGCCTACGATCTGGGCGAGACCTACGGGGTGAGCTTCCGTCTCGGCACCTTGCTCGAGGGCCAGCGCATCACGCTGTCCGACTTCGAGGTCGGCAGGCGCGCCAACCGCAAGGC
The DNA here is from genome assembly GCA_035544895.1 of Thermoanaerobaculia bacterium. Lineage (GTDB taxonomy): Bacteria > Acidobacteriota > Thermoanaerobaculia > Multivoradales > UBA5704 > JASLEW01. Next base: position 41,024 of record DASZZM010000080.1, on the reverse strand, counting down.
AGGCGCGCCTCTCATCCATGGCAATCTCAGCCTCTGGCTGAACAATCCCTTGAGCCTCTTCCTGGGCAAGAGCGAAGCGAGCCGGGAGATGCTGATGATCGTCTTGACCCTGCGCCGCGGCGAGCACGGACAGCGCGCGCAGAGATAGCTACCGCAGGCCCGGGAAAGAGACCAGGAAGACCAGCGGATGCAGTTCACTTGTAGAGTCGGGACGCCGGACGGCCGGGTGCTCGAGGAGACTTTTGTCGCCAGCGATGAGCCGGCTCTCCTCTCCGAGCTGGGCAAGCGCGGCTACCACGTCTTCGAAGTGCGGCGGCGCGGGCTGCCGCGCAAGCTCTCGCTCACCGGCGGACGGCGCTCGCGCCGGCGCATCCCCATCCAGGATTTCATCGTCTTCAACCAGGAGCTCGCGGCCCTGCTCAAGGCCGGTCTGCCCCTGCTGCAGGCGATCGAGCTCATGCTCGAGCGCATGCGCAATCCCCACTTCGCGGCGGTCCTCTTGGAGGTGCGCGACCGGATCAAGAGCGGCGAAGACCTCTCCGACGCATTTGCCGCTTTCGGCGACCTGTTCCCCCGTCTCTATCCCGCCTCGCTGAAGGCCGGCGAGCGCAGCGGCGAGCTCGAGAGAGTCATCCGCCGCTTCGTCCGTTACATGAAGCTGGTCATGGATGCGCGGCGGCGGGTGGTCTCGGCGCTGGTCTACCCGGCGGTGCTGATCTGCCTCTCGATCACGATGATCGTGGTGATGATGATCTTCGTGGTGCCCAAGTTCATGGTCTTTTTCGAGAACCTCGAAGTCGAGCTGCCGCTGCTCACCCGCATGCTGCTCGGCGTCTCCGGATTCTTGCAGCGCAACTGGCCGTTGCTGCTGCTGGGCGTGGCGGCGCTGGCGTTCACCTTCCGCACCTGGAGCCGGACCGACGCGGGGCGGCTCGGCGTCGATCGCGCCAAGCTCAAGGTGCCGTTGCTCGGCCCGGTCCTGCACCGCTTTGCCATGGCCGAGTTCTGCCGCTCGCTGGGGACGCTGCTCGCCGGGGGCATCCCGCTCGTCCCCTCGTTCGAGATCGCGGCCGGGGCCATCGGCAACCGGCTGGTGCGCACGCGCGTGGAGCCGACCATCCAGCTGGTCCGCGAGGGCAAGCCGTTCTATGCCGCGCTCGAGCGCAGCGAGATGTTCTCCGACATGGCGGTCGACATGATCAAGGTCGGCGAGGCGACGGGGTCGCTCGACGAGATGCTGGGCAGCGTCGCGGATTTCCTGGACGAGCAGATCGAGACCCGCATGGCGCGGCTGCTGACCCTGATCGAGCCCTTGATGCTGGTGTTCATGGGGTTGATCGTCGCCATCATCCTCGTCTCGATCTACTTGCCTCTGTTCAGCGCGTTGGGACAGACCAGATTCTGATGGGAGCACCCGGGAGATGTTAGCGTTCAACGGCAACACCGTGGATGAAGGGCATGAGCCCGAGACCGTCGAACAGGTGCGCGCGCGCCTGGCCTCCGAGCGGCAGCAGGCGGAAGCCTTCGCCCAGCGCTACGGGCTCGAGTTCGTGGACTTGACGCGCTTCCGCATCGACAACGACCTGTTTCGCGGCATCCCGTTCGAGCTGATGCTGCGCTATGGCTTCATCCCCGAGGCGCAGCTCGACGGCCGCCTCTCGGTGGTGATGGCCGATCCCTCCGACGTGGTCAAGATCGACGAGATGGAGCTGCTCCTGGGACAGCCGATCGAGGTCAAGGTGGGGGTGCGCTCTGCGATCGAGGAGATCCTGCAGAAATCGGAAAGCGCCCAGCGCGTCCTCGACGAGGCCAGCGAGGACTTCCGCATCCAGCTGGTGCAAGAGGACGAGGAGGGCGAAGAGATCCTGTCGATCGACCGCATCAGCGCCGACACCAGCCCCATCATCAAGCTGGTGGATTCGACGATGTTCAACGCCATCCAGCGGCGGGCGAGCGACATTCATATCGAGACGCGCGATACCGAAGTGATCATCAAGTACCGCATCGACGGCGTGCTCTACCAGGCAATGGAGCCGATCGACAAGCGCCACCACCAGACGATCATCAGCCGCATCAAGGTGATGTCGGAGCTCGACATCGCCGAGAAGCGCGTCCCCCAAGACGGCCGGTTCAAGCTACGGCTGAAGGGGCGGACTATCGACTTCCGGGTCTCGATCATGCCCTCGGTGCACGGCGAAGACTGCGTGATCCGAATCCTCGACAAGGAGTCGATGAACACCGAGTTCAAGAACCTGCGCCTGGACGTACTGGGGTTCGACGACGAGACGCTGCGCAAGCTGCGCAAGTTCATCCGCGAGCCATACGGCATGGTCCTGGTCACCGGCCCGACCGGCTCGGGCAAGACCACCACGCTCTACGCCTGCCTGTCGGAGATCCAATCCTCCGAGGACAAGATCATCACCATCGAAGATCCGGTCGAGTACCAGTTGCGCGGCATCACCCAGATTCCGGTCAACGAGAAGAAAGGGTTGACTTTCGCCCGCGGTCTGCGCTCCATCCTGCGCCACGATCCGGACAAGGTGATGGTGGGCGAGATCCGCGACGAGGAGACGGCCCAGATCGCCATTCAGTCGGCGCTGACCGGCCACCTGGTGTTCACCACCGTGCACGCCAACAACGTGGTCGACGTGCTCGGCCGCTTCCTCAACATGAACGTGGACCTCTACAACTTCGTGTCGGCGCTCAACTGCGTGCTGGCGCAGCGCCTGGTGCGCAAGATCTGCCCGCACTGCAAGCGCCAGCTCCGCGCCTCGCGGCAGCTGCTCGAGGACAGCGGCCTCGATCCCGAGGTGTACGCCGAGTTCACGTTCTACGAAGGGACGGGCTGCATCGAGTGCAGCGGCACCGGGTTCCTCGGGAGGCTGGCGGTCTCCGAGCTGCTCGACCTTTCGGACCACATCCGGGAGCTGATCCTGGACAAGCGGCCGGCTTCCGAGATCCGCCGCGCGGCCAAAGAAGAAGGTATGACCTTCTTGCGCGAGTCGGCGCTCGAGAAGGTGCTCGTCGGAGTGACGACCCTGCGTGAGATCAACAAAGTTACCTTCGTGGAGTAGGCAGCTGCTCGGCTTCGTGCCGCTGCCGTCGCCGCCGCACGTCTTCGTGCTCGACGGCGGCCGCTTGCGCTATGGCCAGTTCATCCGCGAGCGCCAGGGCTTCCGCTTCCGCGCCTATCGCCAGGCGGCGCTGCCCGCCGACACCTTCGCCAGCGGCCCGCTGGGCGGCCCATTGCGCGACCCCGCCGCCTTCACCCGGATCACGGGCGAGCTGGTGCGCAGCGTTCCCGGCGGAGTGCGCGAGGCGTCGCTCGTCGTCCCGGACCTCTGGCTGCGCCTGACCTTCGCCGAAAGCGGCGATCTGCCGCGCGGGGGCGAGGCGCTCGACGAGGTGCTGCGCTGGAAGCTGCGCCGCCTGGTGCCATTCCGCGTCGACGAGCTGCGCATCGGCGCCGCCGAGGTCTCGCCGCTGCCGGGCCAGGCCGAGCCCCGGCGCTTGCTCATGGGTTTTGCCGTCGAGGCGCTCCTCGGCCAGGTCGAGGACGCCTTCGCCGCCCAAGGAGTGCGGCTGGGTCACGTTTCCAACGTCAGCTTGTCGCTGCTTGCCGCCCTCGAGCACTCGGCTCCCGGCGCCTTCTTGGCCCTCGCACTGGTCGACGAGGACGGCTACACGCTGGTCTTTTCCCGTGGCGGCGAGCCGGTCCTGCACCGCTACAAGGGTTTCACCGGAACGCTGCCGGAGCAGGCGCGTGGAAGCTTCGTCGAGCGCGACCTGAGGCTCACCCGCAACTTCCTGGACGAGCACTTCCGCGGTTCGGTCCTCGATCCGGTGCTGGTGTCGGCGCCGGCCGCGGTCGAACCGCTCTGGCTGGAGCGGTTGGAGCGCGGCCTCGGGCAGCCCGCGCACCGCCTGGATGCGCGCTGGCTGCCGCTGCTGCGCGGCGAGGCCGATGCCGCGCTGCCCTGGCGCGAGCTCGCGCCGATGCTAGGCGCCGCCCGCCGGGAGGTGGCGTGAGCCTGCCGCCGGCGCCGGCCGTGGCCGCGGAGGCCCGACCGCCGCACGCCGCGGCCGGCGGTGCTGCCGGCCGGACGCTCGCCCTGTCCGGGGCGCAGTCGCTCAATCTCGCCCGGCGTCCCTTCGTCAACAGCCGGCCGGTGACCCGGGCGGCCCTGCTGCTCTGGCTGCTCGGCGCCCTGCTGCTTGCCGGCAATGTCTCGCTCTTCTGGAGCTACCTCGAAAGCTCGCAGGAGACCCGCGTCAAGCTCGCCAAAGTGGAAAGCGATACCGCGGCCGAGCGGCAGAAGATCTCGGCGCTCAGCGGCCAGATCTCCGGTCTCAACCTCGACCAGGAGAACCGGCAGGTCGCCTACCTCAACCGCAAGATCGCCGAGCGCGCGTTCTCCTGGAGTCAACTGTTCGACCGCATCGCCGAGGTGCTGCCGCAAGGCGTGCGCCTGCTGCGGCTGTCCCCCCAAAACGTGGTGGAGAAAGAGTCAGGCGGCCGGCAGACGGGGCCGCCGGCGGAGAAGACCACGCCAATCACCCTGCTCGTCACCGGCCAGGCCAAGAGCGACGAAGCGCTGTCGCAGTTCGTAGACAAGTTGTTCGCGCATCCCTCGTTCGCCGAGCCCAACCTGGCGCACGAGGCGCGGGAGGAAGACAACCTGTTGCGGTTCGATCTCAAGGTCCTCTACATTCCGGACGCCCCCAAGCCGGCGGCGGTGGCGGCGGACGGCAGCGCGGCCTCCGAGCCGGCGCCGGCGGCGGGCGGCGAAGCGGCTATCGAGCGGGCACCGGCGGCGGGTGGCGGAGCGTCCATCGGGCGGGCGCCGGCGGCGGGTGGCGGAGCGGTCCTCGGGCGGTCTCCGGTGGCGGGCGGCGGAGCGGTCCCCGGACGGTCTCCGGCCGCGGGCGGCGGAGCGGCCACCAAGTTGGCGCCGGCGGCAGGCGGTAGAGCGGCCCCCGAGCGGGCGCGCGGCGGCGCGGCCCTCCCCTGGGGGACGTCGTCGGCGTCGGCACCGGCTTCCTTGACCCACCCTGCCAAGGCCGCCCGTCCTCCCGGTGGCTCATGACTTTTCGCGACGACATCTGGCGCCAGCGCATCTGGGTGTGGCTGCCGGCCCTGATCTTCTTGCTGGCCAACGCCATGGCCTTCGTGGTCTACCGTTTCGGCTTCAGCGACCGCGTGCGCTCGCTCGAGCAAGACCTCCAACAGGAGAGCCGCAAGCTTTCTGAAGCGCAGGCCGAGCGAATGCGTCTGAGCAGCCTGCTGATCCAGGCGAAACGCAATCAGGTGAGAGTCCACAAGCTCTATGCCGAAGATTTCTCAACGCGCCGCCGGCGCCTGACCGAGGTCACCGACGAGGTCAAGTCGCTGGCCGCCCGCTCGGGGTTGGCGCCGCGGTCGCTCTCCTACCCCGAGCAGGTGATCGAACAGTACGGCCTGATCAAGCGCTCGTTCGTCTTCACCGTCGAGGGCACCTATCTAGACCTGCGCAAGTTCCTCAACCTGCTCGAGCTCTCCAGCTCCTTCCTGACCCTCGAAGACGCCAATCTCAGCTCCGGAGGGGCCAGGGGCAAAGAGCTGCGGATCGACCTCACCCTGTCCACCCTGTTTGCCGCCAGCCAGGAGGTGGAGAGGGCAGGCGGGCCGGTCAAGAGCGCGGGCGCGGCGCGGAGCGACACATGAGCCGCCAGCGCCTGCTGCTGGCAATCCTGGCGGGTCTCCTGCTGATCGTCGCCTGGGTCTACCTGCGCGGCGACGACGACTCGTCCGGCACGCCGGCGCGCAGCGGTCCGGTCGATCCTGAATCGGGAATTGTCGCAGCGCCGCCGCCGCCCATGCACGCCGCGGGCGCCAGCGCCGCCGGCGGGACGAAGACGGTGGCCATGGCCGTGATTCCCCTGCACGACGAGGCGCTCGACTCGCTCGGGCGCCTGGGCCGCAGCTATTCGCCGGGACGCGACCCGTGGCGCTTCGTCGAGCCGCCGCCCCCGCCGCCGCCGGGGCCGCCCAAGCCGACCAAGGAGCAGCTGCGCGCCATGGAGGAGGCCGAGGCGGCGCGCCGGCGCCTGGCCGAAGAGCAGGCGCGCCTTGCCGCCATCGAGGCGGCCAAGCCCCATCCGCCGCAGTTCACCCTGACCTATCTGGGAAGCTTCGGTCCGCCGGAGCGGCGCATTGCCGTCTTCTCGGATGGCCAGTCGATTTTCAATGTCCAGGCCGGCCAGGTCCTGGCCGGCAAATTCATCGTCGTCAGGATCGGCTTCGAATCGGTGGACGTCGGCTTCGTCGGTTTCAACGACGTACAACCGCAGCGCGTGGCCGTCGGCCATTGATGGAGGAACCTTTCGAGATGCGAAACCCATGTCTAGAACGAAGGTCCGGTCTCGAGAGGGTGGGGGCGTGCCGCCGCCAGGTGCTGGCATTGGTCTCCGCCCTGGCCGCGCTCGCGATGCTGGCCGCGGCCTCCGGCTGCGCCAGCCAGTCGAGCTATCGCAAGGCGCAAACCGCCGAGCAGCTCGGGCAATGGGATGACGCCGTGCTGGACTACCTGAAGGCGCTCGATGGGGATCCTGGCAACATCACCTACCGCGCCGCCCTGCTGCGCGCCAAGATCAAGGCCTCGCAGGCGCACTTCGAGAAAGGCAAGCAGTTCGAGAAGGCCGAGGTGCCCGAGCGCGCGCTGGTCGAGTACCAGGAGGCCGTGCAGCTCGATCCCACCAACCAGTACGCGCAAGCCCAGCTCGAGCACGTGCGCCGCGTCGTCAACTCCCAAGGGCGGAGAAAGGACCTCGCCACCATCGATCAGATGAAGCAGAAGACGCGCGGCGCCCGGCCGCAGCCGCCGGTCCTCAACCCGCGCTCGGAGCAGCCGATCTCGCTCGAGTTCCCGCAGCCGGTCTCCATCTTCCAGATCTATCGCGCCCTCGGGCAGGCGTTCGGCATCAACGTCCTGTTCGATCCCAACCTCAAGGACCAGGAGATCGCGGTTGACCTCAAAGACGTCACCGCGCAGGCCGCCCTGGAGACGCTGATCCGGGCCGGCGGCCACTTCTACAAGGTCATCGACGAGCACACCATCCTGATTGCCGCCGATACGCCGCAGAACCGGCGCATCTACGAGGACCAGGTCATCCAGACCTTCTATCTGTCGAATGCCGAAGTCAAGGACATGACGACGATTCTGCGCAGCCTCGTCGATGCCAAGAAGATCGCCACCAATGAGCAGCTCAACGCCATCATTCTGCGCGACTCGGCCGACAAGGTGAAAGTGGCCGAAAAGATCATCGAAGCCAACGACAAGGCCAAGGCGGAAGTGGTGATCGACGTCGAGCTGCTGCAGATCAACACCACGCGGCTGCGCGAGCTGGGAGTGACGCTTTCCCAGTACTCGATCACCCAGACCCTCGACACCGGCGCCGCGGCGGCGAGCGGCGGCACCGGAGGAACGGGGGCGGCGACGACGCCGTCGCAGGTCCGCGTCTCCGACTTGCAGTTCCTCAACCAGAGCAACTGGCTGCTCACCATCCCCAGTTTCCTCTACAACTTCGTCAAGCAGAGCAGCGAGGCCCAGCTGCTCGCCAAGCCGCAGCTGCGCATCACCGAAGGCGGCAAGGCGAACCTGGTGATCGGCGACCGGGTGCCCATCCCGCTCACCACCTTCAACACCTCGAACACCATCGGCGGCAGCATCGTGCCGATCACCTCCTTCACGTACCAGGACGTCGGCATCAAGATCGAGATCGAGCCGCGCGTGCACCACAACCAGGAGGTGACGCTCAAGGTCAAGATCGAGGTGAGCAACTTGAACGGCAGCATCTCGGGGCAGCCGATCATCGGCACCCGGACGATCGATTCGACGATCCGTCTGAAAGACGGCGAGACGAACTTCCTGGCCGGCCTGATCCGCACCGACGAGAACAGCAACGAGAAGGGTATTCCGGGATTGTCCGAGATCCCGGTGCTCGGCCGTCTGTTCTCGAACAAGCACAGCGAGAACAACCGCACCGACGTGATCCTGACGCTGACGCCGCACGTTATCCGCAACGCCGAAATCACCCAGGAGGACCTGCTGCCAATCTGGGTGGGGACCGAAGCCAACACCACCTTCCGCGGCGGCAGCCCGCGCGTCGAGTCCGATGTGGAGGGCCCCTTCGAGGGCGGCGAGGCCACGCCGGAGGAGATCCAGGAGCAGATCCGCCGCCGCATCCAGCGCCTGCCGCGCGGGCTGCGTCCCGGCGAGGCCGACGACGGTGCGGGCGGCGCCGAGCAGCAACCGCCGCGCCAGCCGCCGCCCGGCGCCGGCCAGAACCTGGCGCCGGCGGCGCCGCCAACCGACATCTTCAAGGCCCCACCGGCGCCGACCCCGCCGGCATCGGGTCAACCCCCGCCGCCGCAGCAGCCGCCGGCGCCAATCCCGCCGTCGCGCCAGAGCTCGGTAGGACCGGCAGGTTCGTCTCGCGTGGCGCTCGCGGTTTGGCGACCTGCCGGGAGTGCCGCCGACCTGCCGGGAGTGTCGCCAATGGCGGGAGCGGCGACCAATGGCGGGAGCGGCGGCCGGCCTGCCGCCGGCGCCGTCGTGGCGGCGATCCAGGGGCGCGAGGATCATCCCGTCCCACGCGACGGCGGTCCTGACGACCCCCTGCCCGGCGCCGCGGTTCGCCTCTCGCTCGTGCCGCAGCGGTACGCGGTGGCTCCCGGCGAGCGCATCGAGGTGCAGGTGCAGGTGTCGTGCGACCAGCCGATCTCGCACCTCCCGCTGGCGCTCACCTACGACCCCGCCCTGCTCGCCGTCGACAAGGTCGAGGCAGGGGACTTCTTCGGGCCGGCGGACAAGGCCCAGGTGCTGGCGGACTTCAGCCATCCGGGCGAGGTGGTGGTCGGGGCGAGCCTGCTCGGCGAAGTGCCAGGGACCCAGGGAGCGGGCACGGTCGCGCGCGTCACCTTCCGCGCCCTGGCGAAGGGCTCGGCGCTGGTCGGTTTTGCCGCTACCCAGGCGCTCGACCGCGCGCTGCGTCCGGTCGTCCCCGTCTCCCTGCGCCCCGTGCGCATCGAGATCGACCCGGCCGCGGGCCGCCACCGCGGGAGTCCCGGCCGCGACCGCCAGACCGGAGAGCCTGGGAAGGTTCCGCCGGCCGGCAGCGTTGGAGTCTAGATGAGACGACGAGAGGCAGGGTTCACGCTTGCCGAGCTGGTCATGGTGTCCGCCCTGCTGGTAGCGCTGTCGGCGGCGGCCATTCCGGTCGTCAAGTTCACCTCCAAGCGCACCAAGGAGATGGAGCTGCACCAGGACCTGCGCATGATGCGGGCGGCGATCGACGAGTACAAGCGCTACAGCGACGTTGGACTGCTCCCGATCGAGCTTGGCACCGAGGGATATCCGAAGAGCCTGGACGACCTGGTCAAGGGAGTCGACCTGGTAGGGCAGGTGAACAGGAAAGTGAAGTTCCTGCGTCGCATCCCCATCGATCCGATGACCGGCAAGTCCGACTGGGGCCTGCGCAGCTATCAGGACGATTACGACTCGACCTCGACGGGAGGGGAGGACGTGTACGACGTCTACTCGTTGTCCAGAGGCGTGGGACTGAACGACGTCCCCTACACCAAATGGTGAGGGAAGAAGAGAGGACAGAGATGCCGGCTCCCCGCCAAAACGGCTTCACCCTGCTGGAGCTCATCATCGTCGTCGCCATCATCGGCATCCTGGCCACGATCGCCATGCCGCGGCTCAAAGACATGCCGCGGCACGCCAACGAGGCGGTCCTCAAGACCAACCTGCACACCATGCGCGACGTGATCGACCAGTACTATGGCGACAAGGGTCGCTACCCGGCGAGCCTCGACGAGCTGGTCAAGGAAGGCTACCTGCGCAAGGGCGTACCCATCGACCCGATCACCAAGCGCAGCGACACCTGGGTGCTCGTGCGCGAAGAGACCGACCCCGACAAACCCGCCGCCGAGACCGAGGGCGGAGATGAGCCGGGAATCGTCGACGTCCACTCCGGCGCGCCGGGCAACTCCACCAACGGCACGCCCTACAGCGATTGGTGATGGCTCACCTGCACTCGCGAGGGGCCGGCCGCCGCTCCCGCCATTGGCGGCACTCCCGGCAGGTCGCAAACGGGCCTGGATGCAAGGCGCGCGCAGCGCCGGGCAGGGACCCGGCGCTTCTGGAAGAACCGGGCGACCGTCGGGCGTACGCGAAGTACGTCGAGGGAGTCCGACCGAGCGCAACGCAGCAGGCAGGCTCGTTTCCGGCCCCGCAGCAGGCCGGCTACAACCTGGTCATCCTGATCATGCTGATGACCGTGATGGGAATCCTGCTCGCCGCCGCGCTGCCGATGTGGAGCACGGCGATCAAGCGCGACAAGGAAGAGGAGCTGATCTCGCGCGGCTGGCAGTACGCCGAGGCCATCCGCGTGTTCCAGAGGCGCTACCAGCGCCTTCCCGTCACCCTCGAGGAGCTGGCCAAGGTCAGGCCGCGGTGCATCCGCCAGCAGTGGAAGGACCCGATGACCAAGGATGGCAACTGGCGGCTCATCCCCCTCCATGGTGAGGGGACGAGGTTCGTGCAGCCGCAGAGCCCTGGCGCCGACAAGGAAGGGCCCTCGCGTTCGGCGACGCCCGAGTCCGGCAAGCAGGTGGTCTCGGTCGGACCGTTCATCGGGGTTGCCAGCCGCAGCGAGGAGAGCTCGGAGCTGGTGTTTTTCGGACAGACCCGCTACGACGCGTGGGAGTTCACGGTCACCAGGCTGAGCGGGGGCGGCGGACTCCCGAATCCGCTCCCGCCGGCGCCCCCGCCGAAGAACCCGCCGCCAGGGGGGAACAGGGGCGGCACCGGAGCGCCGGCTGGTTGGGGCACGGTCACTCCGGTGCGCGGCGGCGCCGGAGTGCCCGGCGTGGGGCCCGGGCCCCTTCCTCCCGGGGCCGTCCGCACCGGCGGCCTGGTCCTGAGCGCGCGCTGGCTGGGCCGCCCCTTTCCCAATTTTGCCCCGGTGGGAGCAACGCTCCCGGGCCAGTCCGGGGCGGGGTCCGGTTCCTCGCCGACGAAACCGACGAAGCCCGGCAGCCCGCCGGGATGAAGGTCCGCGTCCGGCGGCTCCCCGGCGCCGGCGACCTGCCGCTGCCCGCTCCAGCTTCTCCCGGCAGCGCGGGCCTGGACCTGCGTGCCGCCATCGCCGGCGAGCTGCTGATCCAGCCTGGCGAGCGGGTGGCGGTGCCGACCGGGCTCGTGCTCGAGATCCCGGTTGGTTGGGAGGGCCAAGTGCGGCCGCGCAGCGGCCTCGCCTTGCGTCACGGCATCGGCCTGATCAATGCCCCCGGCACGATCGATAGCGATTACCGCGGCGAGGTGGCCGTGCTGCTGATCAACCTCGGCGACCAGCCATTCACGCTGCGTCGCGGCGACCGCATCGCTCAGCTCGTGCTCGCCCGCGCCGAAGCCGTGGAGTGGGAAGAGGCCGACTCGCTCGCCGACAGCTCCCGGGGGGACGGCGGCTTCGGCTCCACCGGCCTGGGATGACGGAAGTGGACGAGCGGCAACCAGATACTCGATTCCTCATCTTCCTGTTCCTGCTGTCCTGGGCGGTCGCTGCCGCCTGCACCTTCGAGCTGAAGGACCTGCCCACGCAGCATGCGCTGGTGATGGACGCCCAGCGCTACGACGCGCTGGCGCGCGACATCGTGGAGCGCGGCTGGCGGCCGCGCGAGGTCTCCTGGCAGGCGCCGCTCTATCCCTACCTGCTCGCGGCCGTCTACACCGTGAGCGGCCGCTCCGCCGCCGCGGTGCGCTGGCTGCAGGCGCTGCTCGCGGCGGTGACCGCGGTGCTCCTGGCGGTGGCCACGCGGCGCGCCTTCGGCAGCGCTGCCGGCAGGATCGCCGGCCTCCTGGCCGCGCTCTATGGCCCGGCCGTCTTCTACACGCCCCTGCTGCTCAAAGTCCCGCCCCTTCTGTTCCTGGAGGCCTGCCTTCTCCTGCTGCTGGTCCCGCCTACACAAGGAATGAAACAGCGCTTGCTAACTGGCGATGGCGGCCTCAGATCTATCGGATCGCCCCCCGCAACCCCTCGATCCCCTTCCCACCCCTCCGGGGGGGAAGGGGACGCTCCCTCCCTCTTCGCCCCTCGGCCGTTGCGCGCCGGCCTGGCGGGCCTCGTGCTCGGAATCGCGGCTCTTCTCCAGGAGACCCTGCTGGCGCTGGCGCCGGTGCTGCTGCTCTACCTGCTGTTCAGTTCGGGGCCGGTGGACGCCGCGGCCTCGGGAGAGCGGGCGGCTGGCTCTCCACGGCGGCGGTCTGCCGGGGGAGGCGGGGTGAAGAGCGGGCTCGTCGCCGCGGCGGCGCTCGCCTGTGGAGTGGCGGCCGTGCTGGCTCCCCTGGGCTTTGCGCGCCGGCACGGCGGCCAGGAGCTGGTGCGCGCGGGGGTGAACTTCTACATCGGCAACTCGCGGGGCGCTTCGGGGACCTACGTGGCCCTGTCGGCGGGCAGCCAGGACCCGGCGCGGCAGCGGACCGACGCCGAACGGCTGGCCGCGGCCTTTGCCGCGCGGCGCTCGGGAAGGCCCCTGGCTCCGATATCGCCGGCTTCTCTGTCGCCTGCCGCCGTCTCCGCCCTCTTCTGGCGCGAAAGCTTCGCGGAGATCGCCGAGGCCCCCGCGGCCTGGCTACGGCTGTTGCTGCGCAAGACGCGTCTGTTCTGGAACGCCTACGAGATTCCGGACGCCGAAGGCTATGCGGTCTACCGGCAGGAGTCCGCCGTGCTGCGCTGCCTGCCACTCGGCTTCGGCGCGGTCGCTCCGCTCGCCCTCGCCGGCTTCGCGGCGGCCTGGCGGAGCGGCCCGCGCGAGCGGCGGAGCGCCGTGCTGCTGGGGCTGCTGGCGGCGGGGACCTGCCTTCCGGTCGTTCTTTTCTACGTGTTCGGCCGCTACCGGATCGAGGTCGTCCCTTTCCTAATACCGCTCGCGGCCTTCGCCCTGAAGTGGACGTTCGGGACCATCCGCTCCCGCCGCCGCGCGATTGGAGCCATCGGAGCCATGGGAGCCGCCGCAGGACCGCAGACGGCTTCGACGCCGGCCCAGGCCGACTCGGCCGCGGCCCGCCCGGACTCGACCGCGGCGCGGGGCGGCGCGGTGTCCGAGCTCGCCGGCTTCGCGGTGGTGCTGGCCCTGGGAGCGCTGGCGGTGAACCTCCCGGCCTATTCCGCCGCCGAGAGGCGGCAGCAGGACGCCGCCATCTATTTCAACCTCGGCGGCGCCGCCAGCCGCTGGGCGGACGAGTCCTACGCCGCGTACCTGGCCACGATGCGCGCTTCGGGAGGAGTGGCCACGCCGGAGGCGCGGGAGCGCTTTGCCCAGGCGGTCCGGCTGACGACGCGGTCGGCCGCCTACATGCAGGAGGCGGCTGCAGCGAGCCCCGGCTTCTTCGCCGCCGAGGTCCAGCGCGCGGCGGCGCTGGAACGGCAGGGCTCCTATCTGGACAGCGCCGGCGCGCTCGGCGAGGCGCTCACCGCCTACGGCCTCGCCCGCCGCCAGCTCGCCTCGGCAATCTCTTCCGGCGCCGGCGCCGGGGCGCCCTCCGAGATCCAGGCGGCCGCGCGCGGGCTCCTCGCCAAGCTCGACGATGACACCGCGGCGGCGCTGAACAACCTCGGGGGCAAGCTGATCGAGTCCGGGCAGCTCGAGCGCGCCGAGGCCGCTCTCAGGCAGGCGGCAGCCCTCGCGCCTCGGCTGCCCGCAGCGCGCGGCAATCTCGCCCTCTGCTGGCTGCAGCGCGGCCTGGGCGCCCGGCGCGGCGGAGCGGAAAGCGTGGCTCTGCGCTTCTTCGCCGCCAGCCGCGCCGCCTACGCGCGCGCCGGCGAGCTTGCCGAAGCCGCCGGGCGGGGCGACCAGGCGGCCCTCTATCGCCAGGGCTTCGCGCTCGCCGCCGCCGATCTCTCGCGCACCGCCCCCAAGTAGAACCAGAGATAGGATGCCTCTTCGGTATGCGCCTCGACTGCCGCCGTGCCCTCCTCGTCGTCGCAGCCCTCTTGGGCCTGGCCTTTCAGGCGGACTCTCCGGCACCGGGTCCCAAGCCGGACGCTCGCGCCAAGGCGCAGGCGCGCGAGCGCGGGCCGGCAATCCCGGCGGTGTCGCGCAGGGTGGTGTTGCTCAGCCTGGACGGGGCGAGCAGCGAGACGCTCCACCAGCTTTACCGAGCCGGCTCTCTCGGCGGCGGCGGGTTCTCGCGCTTCTTCCGCGAAGGGATGGTCGCCGACGCGCTGGTGCCCGTCGATCCGACGCTGACCTCGCCGAACCACATCAGCCTGGCGACCGGATATCCGCCGGCGGGGACCGGCATCGTCAGCAACCGCTTCCATCCGGCGGGCGCCCCCTTCCTCGAGCGGGTGAGCGGGTTTTCCTTTCCGATCGGCGCGGAGACGCTGTGGGAGGCGGTCCGCCGCCAGAAGAAACACGCCGGCGTCCTCGCCTGGCCCGGCGCCGACGGCGCGGGCGCCCGCCGGCGCGCCGACTGGGGCCTCATCTACGTCAACGCGGCGGAGCGCGAGGCCCAGATCGTGACCCTGTCACGCGCCGAGTGGCATCCCGCCAAGCCGCCCTCTTCCGAGGCGCCGCTCGCCAGCAGGTCGCCGCTGCTGTCGGCGCAGGCCGGTCCCCTCCTTGACCTGTTCGCGATCGGTCAGAGCGGCGCGCCGGGGAGCTACGACGGGGTGGTCGCCGCCCTGCGCAAGCGGCGCGGCGGGACAGGCGACGGCGCGCAGGCCACACCGCCGCTGCGCCGCGGCGAATGGGGGGCCCTCTCGGTCTTCGTGGGTGGCGAGCGAGCCGTCTGCCGGATCAAGGTCCTCGAGCTCGATCCTGAGCTGGCCAGCGTCCGGCTCTACGTCGGCGGCCTCTACCGGACCCGTGCCTATCCGTCATCCTTCGCCAAGGAGCTCGCGGCGGCGGACCTTTTCTGGCCCGGGGCTCCGGACGGCGCCCGGCCGGCCGGAAGGCGCGGCAAGGAGGAGATCGACCTCGGCACCTGGAGCGAGCAGAGCGAGCGCTTCGCCGGCTTTTTCGGGGATACTCTGCGCCTCGGCGCGGGCCGTGTCGACTGGGAGCTGCTGATGGGCTACATGCCGGTCATCGACGAGACCGGCCACGAGCTGCTGCTCGTCGACCCGCGCCAGCCGGCCTTCTCGGCCGAGCGCCGCGATGCCTTTGCGCGCGCCCGGTTGCGGGTCTGGCAGGCCGTCGACCGCGAGCTTCGCCGGCTGCTCGCCGTGCTCGATCTCAAGCGCACCACCCTCGTGGTGGTGAGCGATCACGGCATGGCTCCGGTCCATACCGAGCTGGATGCGAACGTCCTTCTCCGCCAGAAGGGGCTGCTGGCGGCTCCAGGCAACGGTGGGCAAGCCGCGCCCGCGGCGGTGGTCTCGGCCTACGCCGTCGGCGACGGCGGGATCGCGCATGTCTACTTCGGCGGCGGCGACGCGGCGGCACGCGAGAGCGCTATGGCAGCGCTGCGCGTACAGTTCACCGGCTGGCGGGTGGGCGACGAGGCTCCGCTCGAGCGCGTGGTCAGCCGCGCCGAGTCCGCCGAGCTCGGGCTCGACCACCCCAACAGCGGAGACCTGATCCTGTTCGCCCGCGAGGGCTACTCGTTCGATCCCGACGCCGTGGGAGCCGGGGAGGCGGCCTATCCGACGCACGTCAATGGCATGCACGGCTACGCGAGCGCACACTCATCCATGCACGCCATCTACATGGCGATTGGGGCGGAGGTGAAGCCGGAGACTGCCGCCAAGCTGCGCTCCATCGACGTCGCCGCCCGCGTCTCCGCCTGGCTGGGTATCGAGAAACCGCGGCCGCAACCGCCGCCGGCTCGCTGAGCGGGGCCAATGAAACGCGCGCTCGCGGGTGAGGAGATTGCCGATTCCCGTCTCTGTGCTGCTTACTGTGAGGACCAGGCATGAAGGCCGCTCGGTGCAGGAATTACCTCATCGTCCTTGCCGGACTCTTGCTGCCGTGCCGGGCCTGGGGGGCCGGCGGTGACGATTTGCAGGCCTGCGTCCGGCGCTTCGAGGGGCGGGGCTATGAGGAGGCGCAGGCGTGCCTGGCAGCCTACGTCGCGCGGCGGCCCGCGGACACCGCGGCGCTGTCCTACCTGGGAAGGGCCTGTCTCAAGCGGCGGCAGGCCGAGCCGGCGATCGACTGGCTTTCCAAGGCGGTGACGCGCGAGCCGGGGCGGTCGGATCTCCACGACTGGCTCGGGCAGGCGTACGGGCTGGCCGCGCAGCGGGCGGGGACCCTGCGCCAGTTCGGCCTGGCCTCCAAGGTACACAAGGAGTTCGAGCGTGCCGTGGAGCTCGATCCGGCCAACCCCGATGCGCTCGCCGATCTGATCGAGTTCCAGATCGAGGCGCCGGGGCTCCTCGGAGGGAGCCTCGAGAAGGCGAAGGCGCACGCGGCCGAGCTCGAGCGCCGCGACCCCTTGCGCGGCCGCCTGGCCCGCGCCGCCATCCTGCTCCACCAGGCGGCGGGGTTCGCGGCCGCGGAGCGCGAGCTGCAAGCCACCGCCGCGAGCTTCCCCCGCGACTCTCGCCCCCAGCTCGCGCTGGCCGGCGCCTACGAGCAGGCAAAGCACTATGAACGCGCCCTCGACGCGCTCGAGGCGGTGCTGCGTCTCGATCCCGACAACGACGACGCGCACCAGGCATTCGCCAGGATTGCCGCCTCGTCCGGCCAGCGCCTGCCCCGCGCCGAGGAGCTGTTGACCTCCTATCTCGGGCGTGTGCCGCCGGGCGACAGCGCCGCCCTGGCGGATGGCCAATACGCCCTGGCCTCCGTGCTCGAACGCAAGGGCGACGCCGCCCGAGCGCGCGGCCACTACCAGGAAGCCTTGCGCCGCGACCCCGGTTTTGCGGAGGCCCGCGACGCCCTCGCCCGCGTTTCTCATGCGCGTCCGTCGCGAGGGGCCGCAAACGGGCCTGGCTGCAAGGCGCGCGAAGGTTGGACGCCCGAGGCGTACTCGAAGTACGTCGAGGAAGTCCAACCAAGCGCAACGCAGCAGACAGGCTCGTTTCCGGCCCCGTAGCAGGAGGCGCATGAGAAATGCGGGCTAGGCCGCCTGGGCTGAGGCAGAGCAGCTATTCGAAGATCTGGTCCAGGGTGAGGATGAGGCCAGGGAAGAGCGGACTTTCGATCGCCTGCGGTCCCGCGGCACGGGAGAATCGCTCCGTGGGCTGGAGCCAATCGCCGCCACCGCGGTAGATCTCGACCGTCTCGGGCGCCGGATCGACGATCCAGTACTCGCCGAAGCCGAACCTGCGGTAAGCGCGCAGCTTGACCCCGGCGTCTCTCTTCCGGCTCCAGGGCGAGATCACCTCGACCGCCAGGTCGATCGCGCCGCGGACGAACCTCTCTTCGAGGGTCGCCAGGCGCTCCCGCCGGACGAAGAGCAGGTCCGGTTCGACCACGTCGTGTTCGGAGAGGAAGACGTCCAGGGGCGCGAAGAAGACCTCGCCCAGGCCGCGCGGCCGGACGAAGTTGCGAATCGCCGAGTAGAGGTTCCCCAGCACGGCTTGATGGCGCGGCGTCGGAGAGGCGCTCACGTAGTGCTCGCCGTCGATCAGCTCGTGGAGCTTCCCATCCTCGGGGAGCGCGAGCAGGTCGGCGTAAGTGAGCCTGAGTGCAGAGCGAGCCATGGCACATCCAGTATAGACGGGAAAACGCTCGACGATCCCGGACTAGCCAGCCCCCACCGGCTACGAATAGGGGGTGGCGGGGGGCAGGAAGGTGGAGGGGAAGGATGGTGTGTGGGAGCCTCCGAGGGTGCCCACAGGTCTCCCTTGTCAGGCGGCTGGCGTGTCTCTATAGGTGGAGAAAGGTGTTGAGGACGCCGCCGCCAAAGGAGACCTGTGGGCACCCTCGGAGGCTCCGGCAACCGTCATCGCGGGCCAGCGGCCAGCGTAGAATGCGCCACACGATCGGTGACGCGATGGCAGTTGTGATCCCAGACCGCCTGTCGGCGAGTTGCCGGCTGACGCAAGAGCGCTCGGCCTGGCTTGCGGGCCTGCCAGCCGCGGTTCGCGAGGTGGAACGGCGGTGGTCGTTGACGGTAGGCCCACCGTTCGACGGCAACGAGGTGAGTTGCGCGTGGGTCGCGCCGGTCACGCTCGCGGACGGGACGCAGGCAGTGCTGAAGATGGGCATGCCCCACTTCGAGGCCGAACACGAGATCGCGGGGCTGCGCTTCTGGAATGGTGATCCAACCGTTCACTTGATCGCGGCTGACGAAAACCTCACGGCCATGCTTATCGAGCGGTGTGAGCCGGGAACGCACCTGCGCGCCGTTCATGCGGAAGTCGAACAGGATGAGGTGCTCGCGCGGCTCTTTCGTCGCATCTGGCGTTCGCCCGTTGCGCCGCATGTGTTCCGTCCGTTATCGGCGCTGGCTGAGCATTGGAGTGCCGAAGCACTGGAGCACTCGGCAGAGTGGCCGGATGCCGGCTTGACACGTGAGGGCCTTTCCCTCTTCAGCGAGTTACCGCGAACAGCGTCTCGGAACCTGCTCCTGGCGACAGACCTGCACGCAGGAAACGTTCTCAAGGCACGACGAGAGCCCTGGCTGGTGATCGATCCGAAGCCGTTCGTGGGCGACCCCGCGTTCGACGCGACACAGCACCTCCTGAACTGCACCGAGAGGTTGCGCACGGAGCCTGTAGACACGATCAGGCGGTTTGCAGACTTGCTCGAAGTGGATCACGAACGGGTTCGCCTGTGGACGTTCGCACGTATCGCCGCGGAGCCCCGCGACGATTGGCGACAGAACGCCTTGAGTGAAGTCGCGCGGGCAATCGCGCCGTAGCGGAAGGCAGGGGGGGAGGGTGGTGTGTAGGAGCCTCCGAGGGTGCCCACAGGTCGCCCTTGTCAGGCGGCTGGCTTGGCTCTATAGGTGGAGAAAGGTGTTGAGGACGCCGCCGCCAAAGGCGACCTGTGGGCACCCTCGGAGGCTCCGGCCACCGTCATCGCGGGCCTTGCTCGGGGTCGGCAAGTGAGCCTGGAGCGTGCGTGATGGTTCAGGGAGGATCAGGAGGGTGAAACGGCGGGCGCGGCTGAGCGGAGCAGGTCACTAATCTCGAGGGCCAAATCGGCGAGGTTCTTGTCGATCTGGTACTTGCGGCCCCTGGAGAGGGGCCGGCCGTCCTTGGGCCGGCACTGGATGGGGGCCAGCCAGGTCACTTCCTGCCACGGGCAAGGATAGACGATGACCGGAATGACAAGCAGACCGGCCGACCTTCGACGCTCGAGCAAGCGAGGCACTTCTGTGCCGCGAATGAACTTCGAGATGAGAAAGTCGGCCGAGATCAACAGGATCGCGACCCGCGCCCGCTCCATGGCGGCCTCGATGTCCGGCAGCCAGTCGTCGCCCGCGCTTATCCTCCGATCATCCCAGACATCGAGCACGCCCTCCATCTCAAGCACCTTCAGTTGCTTGACGACCCGGTCCTTCCAGGCCTCGTCAACGTGGCTGTAACTCATGAAGACCGAAGGGCTGGTCCCGGCAGGAGCCTTCTCCGGGAGTTGTTCGGTTCGTGGCACCGTGCCGCCAGCGCCTGAGGCGGCGGCTGGGGGCTTTTCCGACTGGGTCCCTCCTTGGCGCGGAGCCTCGCGGCCGGCGGTCGCCCCGGCAGGCCTCGTCGCTGCCGGCATCGCGGCGAGCCGCCGCTCCAGGTACGCGACTTCCCGCTCCCGGCGTCCATAGCCCGTGTCGTCGACCAGCTTGCGTGCGCGTGCGAGGTGGGTGCGGGCGGACTCGACGTCACTTCGCTGGAGATCCAGGCGTGTCCATTCGAGGTGGGCATCGCATTCGTGAAGCCTCATCGAGCCGCGCTCGGCAATCTCCAGCGCCTCGGCGAGATCGACGGTGGCACCCGCAAAGTCGGATTGGGTACGGCATAGAGCGGCACGAGCGAGAAGGCCAAGTGGAACGTCGTCCTCGCCTGCCTGTCGCAGACCGTCCACCGACTTGTGTAGATGCTCAGCTGCCAGAGCGAGCTCCGAGTCCATGTCCTCCTGAGGTGCCGTCAAACCCAGACCGAGATGGGCACGGCCCAAAGAGAGATGGTCGGCAGCTATATCGAGGAGCCAGTGGTTACTTTCAGCAATCTCGAGCGTCTGTTTGGTCCGCTTCATCACCTCCTGACATACTTGGCGGAGGCGTAGTGCCGCTTCGGAGTCAGTTGAGAGACAAGCCAGCTGAGCGCCACCCTCCGGCTCCGCTCGGTCCAGCAGCAGGTCACAGTAGTGATAACCGGCGAGGGAAGAGAGAAGGGAAGTCCCTGGCCTTGAGCGAACCTGCATTGTCTCGGCCTCGGCGAAGGCCGCAGCGCTCTCGCCCGTCTTGCCCATCTGGTGCAGAGTGGTGGCGAGCGTTGTCCGCTTGCTGGATCTTTGAAAATCGTCGCCACTCCTGTCCGCCAGCTCGACGCTCTGTTCTGCATAGGTCCGGGCATGCGCCACTTCTCCCAAGGTCAGGGTGAGCTCGCTGAGGTTCCCGGCACCCCTGGCGGCATTCACCCAGTCTTCATCTTTGATGCGCTTTTCCAAGGACGACTGCATGGGCTGAACTGCCTCGTGAAGACGCCCAAGAGCTCGCAGGCAGAAACCAGCGTTGGAGAGCACCGACCCTTGACTCGTAGGGCTGAGGCTACTAGCGGGCCGGTCCCAGGTGCGCTCGAAGAAACCCGCAAGCGCGGTCAATTCGGAACCGAAGGCCCCAAGTTGGTGCAAGCTGAAGTGCTTCGAACCGCGGCGAATCCGCTTCCAGAGAATTTCATCCAGAGCCTCCTGCTGTCGCCCTGCCCGGCAGCCATGGATGATGGCGGAATAGAGCGCCTCCATCTCCTCCAGCGTTTCGGGCAGCGGTGGTGCCGCCTTCTGCAGGTGCTCGTAGAGCCTCAGGTTGCCTTCTCGCCATGCCTCTGCCCACTGGCTTTGCAACGCCTCGGCGAAGTAGACGCGCACCAGCGGATGGGCGTCGAGGCTGCCCGGCCGCGTCGATTCGGGCTTCGCCAGCAGGCCGTGATCGCGCAGACCCGAGACCGCGAACTGCCAATCTTCCTCGGCGAGTCCCACCAGGTCTTCGGTCAATTCCAGGATGGGTGGCGCAGCACGCAGCGCGCTGACGGAGGCGGCATCGGCGGGGCGATCGAAGAAACCGAGAAGACGCAGGATTGAAAGCTCTCGGCCCTCTCCCAGCCATCGCGTATAGGCGGCGATGACCCGGAAGGCTTGGCCGCCTTGCCTCTCGTCAGCCTTGCCGAGATCGACCTCGTGGCGTTTTCGGATCTCGCTGCCGTGAGCCAGCCGCAGGTAGTTTCCAAGCAGGGTCAGCGTCAGGGCGTGGCGGTCGAATTCCTCGGCCGCGGCGCACAGCTCGCTCTCTTTCCCGGTGACTTTCAGCAGCCGCAGCAGCTCCACCGCCGCCTCCGCGGACAGCTTCTCCAGGTCCAGCCTGGGAGCCGTGTGGGGGAAGCCGTTCAGGTCCGCGATCGGCTCGCGAGTCGTCACCAGGCAGAGTCCAGGATTGGCGGCCGCGAGGCTCTTGAGCAGTCCTGTGAGGCCAGGGTCCTTGAGCCGGCCCTCCAGTTGCCCCGGTCCGTACTGCAACGGCTCCACGCCGTCGAGGATCAGCAGCGTTCGCTTCTGGCGCACCAGCCCGGCCAGACGGGCTCCTCGGTCGTGGGGCGAACCAGCGGTGGGGTCGGGGTCGCCGAAGGTGCGCAGGGCATAGTCGATGAAGGGCTCGGCGGATGCAGTCTTCCCTTCGGTCCCCTGGCTGAAGAACGACCAGTCGAGCACCCGCTCGGCACCGCGCCATCCATCGCCCGCCATCCGGTCGAGCCAACGGCTGACCAACGCCGACTTGCCGACGCCGCCGAAGGCCACGAGAGAAAGGACGTGGATTCCCGGGTCCGCCCAGGCCTGGTCGAGCCGCGCGAGCTCGGCATCGCGGCCGACGAAATGGAGCCCCGGAACGGGCAGTCGGCCGATCTCTAGGATCGACGGCGCAACGGGAGGACCGGGAGGGAACGGAGGCATAGGTCAGTACATCGAGGTTGTTCCTGCAACGCTGAGATTCTATCCCGCCGCAGCTCTTCGTTTACCCATCTCATAGGCCGCAAACAGTACCGAGAGCCCCGGGCGGGTCCCCCACAGCTCGCCTTTGGCGGCGGCGATGCCTACCCTCACCCTCCAGATCAAGACCACCCCAGCCGCCAGACAAGCGAGCTGTGGGGGACCCGCCCGGGGCTCTCCCGCGCCCCTTTCACGTTTCTTGCACGCCCCCACACCAGAGGTCCGGGTCCCACAGACATTGGCCCGAACCGTCAAGGAGGTGCCCGAACTAGCCGCTATCTCGTCAAAATGGCGAACTAGAGTATAGTATCTACGATGGCCGAAGACGATACCATCCGGATTCTCAACCTCCTGCGCACCTCGCTGCGCCTGCTCGGGATCACCAATCGCGCGGTCGAAAAGGAGTTGGGGATGAGCAGCGGCTACCTGAGCCGGCTGCTCAGCGGTGCGATCGATCTGCGCGTCGACCACGTCGTCGAGATCACGCGCATCATCGGCTTGCGGCCCGCCGAGTTTTTCCATCTGGCCTATCCTCGATCGCCGGAGCCGAGCAGCGTCACCGCGCTCCGGCTGCGCGAGCTCCTGCAAGGCTTCCAGTGGACCGAACGCGAGCCCGCGGTGCCGGCCCCGTCCGCAGCTCCCACTTCCGCGGCCCCCGCGCCGGCGCTCGGCGCCGTGCCTGCCGAAGAGATTGAGAGGATGATGCTGCGCACCCTGCGCAAGCTCATCGGCGAATCCGGCACCGACGGCGATCTGCCGAATGGCCCACGAAGCGAGACGCAAGGGCCCCGGGGCCAAAGGCAAAGCCAGGCGAGCTCGCCGCGCGAACGCCAGGAGAGAGACAGCGGCGAAGCGGAAGAGACTTCTCAGCTCGCGCCGCGGACCGGCAGCGACAGGACCTGAAAAACCTCCGGCAGCTGGATCGGCTTACCCGGCCGCGACTCGCCGCCGCGCCGGGCGTGCGAGCTTGGCGCCGGCCGCCGGCGGCCGGAGAGCAGGCCACGCGCTCTCCTCGGCGGCCGGGGTTGAGCGATCGTGCCGCGCGAGCGCCGCGGCAAGGATGCGGGCGACCACGTCACGGGGAGTCAGGCCGGCGCGCTCGGCCGCGGCCATGAAACCTGCTCCAGGGGCCAGACACGGGTTGGCGTTCACCTCCAGCACGTGCGGCTCGCCTGCCTCGTCGAGACGCAAGTCCACGCGGCCGTAGCCGGCCAGGCCGCAGGCGCGCCAGGCGGCCAGGGCCAGGCGGCGCACCCGGTCGAGGAGCGGCTGATCGGCCGGATCGTCGGGGAAGCGCCGCACCGTGTGCTGGTAGGCAAACGAACCGGGCAGCCACTTGGCCTCATACCCGACGACGCGAGGCATCCACTCGGGGAAGTCGGTGAAGACGATCTCGGCGATCGGCAGGGCGGTGGGCAAGGCCGCGGCGGGGCCGGCCAGGATCGAGACATTGAGCTCGCGCCCCGGCAGGTAGCGCTCGGCGAGCAAAGGCTGGCCGGGAAAGCGCCGCGCCAGCTCGCCGGCGCGGGCGAGCGCGGCCGAGCGGGTGGCACAGAGCGGGTTGCCCTCCAGGCCGAGCGAAGCGTCCTCGCATGCAGGCTTGAGAATCCACGGCGGCGGCACGCGGTCGAGGACCTCGGCATTGGCGGCGTCCAGCCGTCCGCCGGGTGCGACGGGCAGCCCTTCGGCGGCGAGCACCGCGCGAGTCGTCAGCTTGTCGGTGGTCAACCACAGAGCCGCGGCGCACGAGCCGGTGAAAGGCAGGCCGAGCAACTCGAAGACCCCGGCGGTGGCAGGATGCAGCTGCGACTTGCCAGGAGGCGCTTCCACCAGGTTGAAGACAATCGGCAACGACCGCGAGGGCCGGCCGTCGCGGGAGCGGCCGGCCCGCTGAGGACGCCGGCGGTCGACTCGGGGCGGGCCGAGCGCGCCGCGCGCGGCGGCGAGGCGGGGCGCGCATTCCCAGGGCCTCCAGCCCGAGACCGCCACTTGCGTGAAGGGCGCCTCGAGCTCGGCGAGGGCGCCCGCCACCAGCTCGACCTGTTCGAGGACGTCGGACGTCGAAGGATCGTCGGCCTCGCCCACCGGGTTGTGGGCGACGATCACCGGCCGGCGGAAGGCGTCTCCGTTCACCGTTATAGCCCCCATCTTTCCGCCGCGGCGGCGACGATCCTCGCCAGCAGCTCGCGGTAGTCGATGCCGCCCAGCTTGCACATGATCGGCAGATCCGACCGCGTGGGATGCAGGCCAGGCAGAGGGTTGACCTCCAGGAACTGCGGTTCGCCGGCGGCATCGCAGCGCAGGTCGATGCGCGCCGCATCCCGGCAGCCGAGCGCGTGGTAGACGGCGAGCGCGATCTGCCGCGCCCGCTCGCCGAGCGGCTCGCCGTCGAGCAGGCGGTAGGAGACGCGCTCCTCGAACTCCCCCTTGTTGAGGGCGGTGTAGAACTCGCGGTCGCAGCCTTTGGTGAATGCGATCTCCATCGTCCCCACCGGGAGCGCCGCGGCGCCGTTGCCGACGATCCCCACCGTGACCTCGCGGCCGGGCAGATAGCTCTCGACCAGCACCGGCTGGCCAAAGGCCTCCAGCAGCTCACCGCAGGCGCGTCGCAGCTCCTCGCGATTGGCCACCTTGGAGTGGCCGTCGATCCCCTTGGAGCTGCCTTCCGCAATCGGTTTGGCGAACAGGGGCGGCGCCAGCGCCACCGTGTCCGCCTCCTCGGGATGCGTCACCATCACGAAGTCCGCGGTCGGCAGGCCGAGGTCGCGCACCAGGCGCTTGGCCATCGGTTTGTCGAGTGTGATCGCCGAGGTGAGTGGATCGGAGAAGGTATACGGCTGTCCGAAGAGCTCGCACACCGCCGGCACCTGCGCCTCGCGCGAGCGGCCGCGCACCCCCTCGGCGATCGTGAACACGAGGTCCCAGCGGCGGCCCGCCGCCAGGCGCTTCGCCAGCTCGATGCCGCAGCCCACCCGCTCGACGCGGTGACCCATCTCCTCGAGCGTCGCGGCCAGCGCCGCGACGGTGTCCTCGTCGTCGAACTCCATCACCTCCTCGGGTGAGAAACCCGCGGCCAGGTACTCGGACTTGAGGTCGTAGGCGAGCGCGATCGCCAGCGGCTTCTGCGGGCTGGACACTATTGATGTGCCTCGACGGGATCGACGTACTGGTAGTTCCGGCCGGCCCAGTTGCGCAGCTGCCAGACACCCGCGGCATGGCCGACGATGGTTTCGCCCTGCACCGGGATCTTGCCGCCACCGCCCGGCGCGTCCACGACATAGGTGGGGATGGCATAGCCGGTGGTAAAGCCGCGCAGCTCGGCCATCAGGTCAAGGCCCTTCTGCACCGTGGTGCGCAGGTGCCCGGTGCCGAGCACCGGATCGCACTGGTAGAGGTAGTAGGGCCGGATGCGCAGCTTGAGCAGCCCATGGAAGAGGTCGCGCAGGGTCTCGACCGAATCGTTGATGCCGCGCAACAGGACTGTCTGGCAGCCCATCGGTATGCCGCCGTCGGCGAGCAGGTCGGCGGCCTGCGCCACCTCAGGCGTGAGCTCGCTCGCGTGGCAGAAGTGGACCGACAGCCAGACGCGGTGGCGGCGCAGGACGGCGACCAGCTCGGGCGTGATGCGTTGCGGCAGGAAGCCCGGGATGCGTGTGCCGATGCGCAGGAATTCGACGTGCGGAATGTCGCGCAGCCGCCCGAGGAGCTTATCGAGGCTGGCGTCCGACATCAGCAGCGGGTCGCCGCCGGAGAGCAGGACGTCGCGGATCTCGGTGTGCGCTCGCAGGTAGGCGAGGGCGGCCTCGACGCGGCGCCCGAGCGGCTCGAGCTCGCCCTGGCTGACCAGCCGGCTGCGGGTGCAGTAGCGGCAATAGGCGGCGCAGGTGTCGAGAACGAGGAAGAGCACGCGGTCCGGATAGCGATGCACCAGCCCTTCGACGACGGTCGAGTCGTCCTCGCCGCAAGGGTCGGTCATGTCGCCGGCGCTGACCACCAGCTCGCCTTCGACCGGCACGACCTGCTTGCGGATCGGGCAGCTCGGGTCCAGCTCGTCGATCAGGGCGGCGAAGTGCGGGGTCACGGCGACGGAGAACTTCTCGCTCGCCAGCGTCAATCCCCGCCGCTCCGCCTCGGTAAGGCGCAGCAGGCGTTCGAACTGATCGAGGCGGGTAAGGCGGTGGCGCAGCTGCCAGCGCCAATCACTCCAGGTCGCGAGGTCGTAGCAATCGTTGACCACGGCGCAGATCTCTTCGCGCCTGGCCGTGGGCGACACCAGTGAGGCGCATGCCTCCTGACTCATCTTCGGGCCTCCTTGTGAAGATGTGGAACGAGACTGGTTGGTGCGCGGTGAAGGGGGCGTCCCCTTCCAGAGGCTTCTGAACCGATACGCCGTCCGGTTCGATCGACCGGCGGAGATGCCCCGGGGGGCTCCGAACGCATGGCGGCTAACGCGCTAGCGCGAAAGAGTGCTGCCGCAGGGGGCGGTCAAGCTGGAGTTCGCTGCGGCGAGGAGTGGGAGAGAGGGGGGCGGGAGCGCGGAGAGAGAAAAGCCGGCCTGGCAACGGGCGCCAGACATCCGCAAAGGCGACGCTGTCGGGAGTACTCGGAGGTTGGTCAGTCGACACGTTCTCGTCCACGTCGTAAAGCGTAGCGGAGTTATTCCCGCTGTCAAGAGGAAATTTGCCCGCAGCGCCAGATCTGGCCCGCCGGGGCAGGAGGCGCGTGCCGGAAGCCATCCTCCTCATGCCGGAGTGGGCTATGCAAGCCGCGAACCAATCCGGCCCCGATTTCGTTTATTCATGCCCATTTGCGCGCCGCGTTCCGCCGAAGAGCGCGTGCCCTGCCTTCATCCAGAAGACGTCGACGCCGGAGAAGCCGGCTTCCTCGAGCCAGCGCAGCTGGTCGAGCAGCGAGGAGGGGCGGTCCGCCGGGTCGGGCTCGGGGTCGGCGTAGAAGTTCCAGCGCTCGCGGCGGAACGTCTCGTACGGCCCGAGATGGCCGGCGAGCTCCAGCGAGCGCCGGCGCACCGCCTCGTCCCAGCTCCGCGCCGCCAGCTCCTTGGCGGCCGCGCTCGCGGGCAGCACCAGGTCGGCGATCAGCAAGACGCCTCCCGGCGCCAGCGCGCCGTACAGGTCGCGGAACAGCCCGCGCTTGCCCTCCCCGTCGAGGTGATGGATGGCGAGCGAGCTGACGAACGCGTGCACCGGCCAGGGGAAGCGCCGCCAGGAAACATCGCCGAGGTCGAAGGCGCGCGCCGCGAAGCGCTCGCCGAATTCACCGAGCCTCCCTCGGGCGCGCGCCAGCATGGCCTCCGAGCCGTCGTAGCCGTGCACCGTCGCCGGCGGGAAACGCTCGAGCAGCGCCCGCGCCAGCAGCCCCTCCCCGCAGCACAGCTCGACCACGTGACAAGCACCCGCCGGCTCCGGGATCAGCGAGCAGAAGGCCTCGATCTGCTCCTCGCGCTCCGGCACGAAGAACCGCCCCAGATCGAGAAACTCCCTGCTGTCGGACTCGTCCCACACCGGCTTGCCGCTCTGGGTCATCTCGTCTCTCCTCCGTTCGCACACCCGCGGCGCTCGGCACGCAGCGACCACTCGCGCGACCGGTTACAATATCCAGCGATGAGCCAGCAACCCACTACGGTCTTCGACAAGATCCTCGCTGGCGAGATCCCGTGCCGGCGGGTCTACGAGGACGAGCACGTGCTCGCCTTCCTCGACATCGGGCCGCTCAGCCGCGGTCACACCCTGGTGGTCCCCAAGGAGCGCAAGGCGCATCTCCACGAGCTCTCCGACGAGTCCGCCGCCGCCCTCGGCCGTGTCCTGCCGCGGATCTGCCGCGCGGTCGTCGCCGCCACCGGCGCGACCGCCTACAACATCCTGCAGAACAACGGCCTCGAGGCCAAGCAAGCGGTCATGCACGTCCACTTCCACGTCATCCCCAAGCTCGGGCACGAAGGCCTGAGCTTCCACTGGCCCGCCGGAGAGCTCGCCGATTCCACCGCCCGCGACCTCCTCGCCAAGATGCATGCTTCGCTCGCCGATCATGGTTAGAACGAAACTATCAACGCCCCGTCGCAGCGCCGTTTCATTCTCCCGGACCCGGATTGCCCCAAGCGGTGGGGGCTAGCGGGCTTCATGCGCGTCGTCGAGATCCGCGGCGCCTTCGGCCTCGACCACCTCGTCGAGGCGGAGCGCCCTGAGCCGCGCCCGGGTTTCGGCCAGGTGGTGGTGCGCGTGCGCGCCGCATCGCTCAACTACCGCGACCTGCTGACCATCGAAGGACGCTATAACCCGAAGCAGCCGCTGCCGCTGATCCCCTGCTCGGATGGCGCGGGAGAGGTGGTGGCGACTGGCGAGGGGGTGTCGCGCGTGCGGGTCGGCGACCGGGTGTGCGGCGCCTTCGCCCAGCGCTGGATCGCCGGCGAGCCCACCCGGGAGCGGCTGCGCTCGACGCTCGGCGGGCCGCTCGACGGCATGCTCGCCGAGCTGGTGGCGCTCGACCAGGAAGGAGTGGTGCGGGTGTCCGGGCACCTCACGGACGAAGAGGCGGCGACCCTGCCCTGCGCCGCGGTCACTGCCTGGAGCGCCCTGGTGACCGAGGGCGGGCTTGCCGCGGGCGAGACGGTGCTGGTGCAGGGAACCGGAGGGGTGTCGCTTTTCGCCCTGCAGCTCGCGCGGCTCGCCGGAGCGCGGGTCATCGCGACTTCGAGCAGCGACGAGAAGCTCGGCCGGGCGCGGGAGCTGGGCGCGGCGGAAGGGATCAACTACCGCGCGGAGCCGCAATGGGGGAAGCGGGTGCGCGAGCTGACCGGCGGCGCCGGGGCCGACCACGTGATCGAGGTGGGGGGCGCCGGGACCTTCCAGCAGTCTTTGCAGGCGGTCCGCTTCGGCGGCCGCATCAGCCTGATCGGCAACCTGGCCGGCTCCAGCGCGGAGGTGATGTTGACCTCGATCCTGATGCAGAGGATCCGCGTCCAGGGCATCCTGGTCGGGCACCGCGAGAGCTTCGAGGCCATGAACCGCGCGATCGAGCTGCACCGCCTCCGCCCCGTCATCGACCGCGTCTTCCCCCTCGCCGAGGCCCGACAGGCCTTCGAGCACATGGCCGCGGGCGGCCACTTCGGCAAGATCTGCATCCGGCTGTGACGCCGCCGCTGCCGGCGCCCTCTGCATCGACCCGGACAAGTTGGATTCGGCCACATGCCCAGGACCCCAGGGGGCCCGCCCCCCAACGGCTGAGCGGCACGGCGTCTTCAATAAGGAGAAGGGAGAGCCCGACTTCTTGCGCACTGGCACCGACTCATCGTACGCTCGGCGCTAGAGGGCATCGGGAGCGGACTGTCACGGCCGGCGCCTGTCTACGCCCCGGCCGGCTCCCAGCGGCAGCGCAGGAGTGAATCGCTATGTCGGAAAAGAAAGCAACCGCAAAGGCGAAGCATGCGCCGCGCGGGGGAGCGGCGGGAGCAACTCCGGAAACGGGGAAGGCCGTGCAAGCCTTGAACGTCGATGGCGTGGTCCCGCTCGAGTCGGTCCTGTGCACCGACGAGCTGAACCGGCGCCCGTCGCGTCCGCCGGATTACGAAAAAGAGAACCGCGCGCTCGTGGCGCTGTCCCAGGCGCTGGCCGACTCGCCGCGCACCGTCCTTCAGAGATTGGCCGAGACGATCCTGGAGACATTCCAGGTGGACTCGGCGGGCGTCAGCCTCCTGATCAAGGAGGATGGCGGAGAGCATTTCCACTGGCCGGCGATCGCAGGCGTATGGAAGCCTCACATCGGCGGCGGGACGCCGCGCGATTTCGGACCCTGCGGCGACGTGCTCGACCGCAACGTCCCGTTGATGTTCAGGCACTTCGAGCGGCGCTACACCTATTTCCTCCCGGTGACGCCCGCAGTCGCCGAGTGCCTGCTGGTTCCCTTCTACGTCGAGGGGAAAGCAGTCGGCACGATCTGGGCGATCATGCACGACGATCGCCGCAAATTCGACAACGAGGACCTGCGGCAACTGGTCAGCCTGAGCCGGTTCGCCTCGTCGGCGTACCAGGCACGGGCGGCGCTGGACACCCTGCGGGAGCACGGCGAAGTGCGCGCCGGGCTCGCCGCCATCGTCGATTCTTCGGATGACGCCATCGTCGGCACGACACTGGACGGCTTCATCACGGCCTGGAACCCCGCCGCCGAGAGAATGTTCGGCTTCACCGCCGCGGAAGCGCTGGGGCAGCGGATCTCCCTCATCATTCCCGCCGATCGGCGCGCGGAAGAGGACGACGTGTTCGCTCGTCTCCGGCGCGGCGAGAGAGTGGATCACTTCGAGACCGAGCGCCAGACCAAGGATGGCCGGCGAGTGAGCATCTCGCTGGCCGTCTCGCCAATCAGGGACGCCGCGGGGCACATCATCGGCGCGTCCAATGTGGCACGCGACATGACCGCGCGCAAGCGGATGGAAGCGGCGCTGGGGGGATCGGAGATTCGGTACCGGCGGCTCTTCCAAACCGCCAAGGACGGCATCCTCATCCTCGACGCGAAAACCGGGAAGATCATCGACGCCAACGCCTTCATGTGCGGGCTGCTGGGCCTGGAACTGGCCAACCTCATGGGCAAGGAGCTCTACGAGATCGGAATGTTCGGAGACGAGGCCGCCAACAAGTCGGCCTTCAAAGAGCTGCAACAGAACGGCTACATCCGCTATGACCACCTGCCGGTGATGAAACCCAACGGGGAAACCACGCAGGTCGAGTTCGTCAGCAACGTCTACACCGAGGACCACCGGCTGGTGGCGCAGTGCAACGTGCGCGACATCTCGCTGCGGGCCCAGATGGAGCAACAGGTCAAGCAGCAGGCCGAGGCCCTGGCCGACCTGCACCGCCGCAAGGACGAGTTCCTGGCCATGCTGTCGCACGAGCTGCGCAACCCGCTGGCCCCGATCCGCAGCGCTACGCACCTGCTGCGCCTCCATGAGCGCGGCAGCGAGAACCTGATCCAGCAGCAGGCCCGCGAGGTCATCGAGCGGCAGGTGGCGCAACTGACGCGGCTGGTGAGCGACCTGCTGGAGGTCTCGCGCGTTGCCACCGGGCGGATCCGGTTGAATCTCGAAAAAGTAGATCTGCGCCAGATCGTACGCGACACGCTGGAGACCGTCGGGCCGCTCATCGAGCAGCGCCGGCATGAAACGGCACTGACGCTTCCGGCGGAGCCGGTCTGGGTGCTGGCCGACGCGGCCCGGCTGGAGGCAGTGGTCGTGAACCTGCTCAACAACGCCGTGAAGTACACGGACGAAGGCGGCCGTATCGAGGTGAGCCTCGAGCACGGAAACGATTACGCGCTGCTGCGCGTCCGCGACTCCGGCATCGGGATCGCGCCGGAACTGCTGCCGCGCATCTTCGACCTGTTCACGCAGGCCGATCCCTCGCTGGACCGCTCGCAAGGCGGATTGGGCATCGGGCTGAACCTGGTGCAACGGCTGGTGGAGCTGCACGGCGGAACGGTGGAAGCGCATAGCCCGGGGTTGCGTCGGGGCAGCGAATTCGTCGTGCGCCTCGCCACGGTGCCCGCTCCCGGGATGCAGGCTGCCGTGACGCCCGCACGGCACGAGCAGCGCGGCGTACCAGGGCTGCGCGTGCTGCTGGTGGATGACAACGTGGATTCGTGCACGATGCTCGCGGGCGTCCTCAAGCACAACGGACACGGGGTGCAGGTGGCGCACACGGGCTCTGTCGGCCTCCAGGCGGCGCTGGCGTGGAGGCCGGACGTGGTGCTGCTGGACATCGGCCTGCCGGAGATCGACGGTTACGAGGTAGCCCGCCGTCTGCACCATGACCCGGTGATGAAGAACACCAGGCTGGTGGCCTTGACCGGATACGGTGCGGATAGCGACCTGCAACTGGCGCGCGAGGCGGGCTTCGACGCGCACATGCTCAAGCCGGTCGATCTTGGCGAGCTCGAGAAGTTGCTTGCGGCGTGGAATGAGTCACGCTCGGCCGTACCGGCATGAGCCGTGGATGAACGGCGCCCCCTGTCGCACGTCTCTGCGCCGCTCCTTCGAGCGTCCGGACCTCTCTAACTCCGCGGATTTACGGGGACTTGGGCAAAGCCAGCGGCTCCTGGGGGGTGAGGAGGTCGATCTTGGCGTCGGCGAGCTGCTTGCGGAAGGCGGCGACGTCGGTGGCAAAGAGTCGGTTGACCTCTTCGAGGGCGGCGGCGACGGCCGCCTCGGCGTTGGCGGCGTAGGCCTTCTGGGTCGCGTTGGGCGGGCCCCAGGAAGAGATCAACGCGAGCTCGGCGAGCTGGAGCTTGGCGAGCGGCGTGCGATCGTCGACGATGCCCTTGGTGCCGGGGGGGATGAAGAGGTGCCGCTCGGTGTCTGAGAGCTTCTTCTGGAGCTGGCGCGCGGACCTGGTCAGCGGCGCGTCGTCCTTCCGGCTGGTGGCGCCGGCGGCCTTGTCGCCGGTCTTCTCGCCTGTCTTTTCGGCGGGTGGGGCGCCGGCCTTGGCTCCGGCCTCGCCGGCGCGATCCTCGTCGCCGGCCTTGGCCCGCTTCCTCGCCGCGTCGGCCCGGCGCTGCTTGTCCAGGACCACCGCGATGTCGGCGCGCGCGGCGGCGATGCGCGAGATGGCCTCGACCAGGGCCTCCTGCAGCTCGCCGGTGCGGCGGTTGGCAGCTTCCCGGGCCTGCCAGTCGGCGTCCGAGTAGCGGGTGGAGGGATCCGCCAGGACGCGTACCGTCCCCTTGGCCTCCTGGCCCGCGTACTTGACCACCACGCCATAGGTGCCCGGGGCGACCTGCGGGCCGCTGGTCTCGAAGCGGAAGCCGCGCTCCTCCCGCGGCGGCTGGCGGAACTCGTCGCGGCCCAGGTCCCACACCGCGCGGTTGACGCCAAGATTGGCCGGCCCATGCAGCGTGCGCACGGTCTTGCCGGCCGCGTCGGTGATGCGGATGTCCACCTGCGGGCCCTTCTTCTCCCCTTCCCCTTCGCCTGCGGCCTCGCCTGCCCTCTCCGGCGCCTCCTGCGCGGCGGCCTCCGCCGCCGGCGGCTGATCTTCGCTCGCCGGGCTCGCCGGCGCCGCTCCGGAGGGCTCCCGGCCGGCGGGGGCAGGCGCCGCGGCAGCCGCCTGCTCGCGCTGCTTCTGCTTGCGCTCGCGCTCCTGCTTCTCGTCGGCGAGGGGCAGGTTGGGCAGGTTCAACGAGTAGGTGAGCAGGGCGCCATAGGGCCGGTTCTCGCCGCGGAACTCGCCGCTGCCGGCCCCGCCCGGACCGAAAGCCGGTCCGCGGTAGTGCTCCTGCGCCGGCGATACCGGGTAGAGGTGAAGCGGCTCGCGTAGCGTCGCCGCCGAGACCTCGCGCAGCGGCGCGATGTCGTCGAGCACATAGGCGGAGCGGCCGTGCGTGCCGATGACCAGGTCGTGATCGCGCGGGTGCACGACCAGGTCCATGACCGAGATCGTCGGCAGGCCGTGCTTCCAGGGCTGCCACTTGCCGCCGCCGTTCCACGAGACGTAGAGCCCGAACTCGGTGCCCAGGAAGAGCAGGTCGCGGTCGACCGGGTCCTGCTCGATCGCCAGCGCGTAGCCGCGCAGGTTGGCGGCGGCGAGGCTCTTCCAGGTCTTGCCGTAATCGTCGGTGCGGAACACGTACGGCGTCCAGTTGGAGCGGCGGTGGTCGTCGAAGACCACGAAGGCGCCGCCGGCGTTGAGCTTCGAGGCGCGGATCTGCGGCACCCAGGTGTGCGCCGGCACGCCGGGGATGTTGCCCTCCACGCTCGTCCAGTTCTTGCCGCCGTCGCGCGTGAGCTGCACCCGCCCGTCGTCGGTGCCCACCCAGATCAGGCCGCGCTCGAGAGCGCTGGGCGCGATGGCGATGATCGTGGTGTAGTTCTCGGCCGCCGACTGGTCCGGCGTCAAGCCGCCGGTCTCGGACTGGCGCTGCCACTCGGGCTTGTTGCTGGTCAGGTCGGGGCTGATCATCGTCCAGGTCTCGCCGCGGTCGGCCGAGCGGTGCAGGTACTGGCTGCCGTAATAGATCGTCCCGGGCTCGAACGGGTCCTGGGCGATGCCGGCATTCCAGTTGAAGCGCAGCCGCTTGGCGGGATCGGGCGAGAAGTCGGGCGGGCGGATGATCTTCCTCTCCCCGCTCTTCAGGTCGAAGCGCGTCAGGGCGCCGCCCTGCGACATCGCGTAGCCGCGCTGCGAGTCGGCGGGGTCGGACAGAGTGCCGAAGCCGTCGCCGCCGCCTACCGAGACCCAGTGCTCGTTGCGGATCTCGCCGCGCTCCCACACCGAGGAGGGGCCGCGCCAGGAGCCGTTGTCCTGCATGCCGCCGTAGATGTGGTAGGGCGTGTCCATGTCGACCGACACGTGGTAGTACTGGCCGAGCGGCAGATTGCCCACGAAGGCCCAGGTCTCGCCGCGGTCGTGGCTGATCCCCAGCCCGCCGTCTTCGCCGGCCACCAGGTAGTTGGCATCGGCCGGATTGATCCACAGGGTGTGGTAGTCGCCATGGATGTCGTTGGAGTGGCCAAGGCGGCCGAAGGTCTTGCCGCTGTCGTTCGAAACCACCAGCCGCGAGGTCAGGCTGTAGACCCGGTTGGGCCATTCGGGATCGACCCGCAGCGTGGCGTAGTAGAAAGGCCGCTCGGTCGCCCGCGTGTCGGTGCCGGCGACCTTCCAGCTCCGCCCGCCGTCCTCGGAGCGCAGGATCGAATTCTTGCCCTGCGCCTCGACCAGGGCGTAGACCACGCGCGGCTCGGAGGGCGCGATGGCGAGGCCGATCCTGCCCAACGTCCCCTTGGGCAGGCCGTCGTCCTCGCTCAGCCGCTTCCAGGAGTCGCCTCCGTCATAGGTGACGTAGAGGCCCGAGCCCGGGCCTCCCGAGCGGAAGAACCAGGGCCAGCGCCGGAAGTCCCACAGGGCGGCGAAAAGCTTGTTGGGATTGGTGGGATCCATCGCCAGCTCCGCCGCGCCGCTGCGCTCGTCCGCGTAGAGAACCCGCTTCCAGGTGCGCCCGCCGTCGCTGGTCTTGTAGACGCCGCGCTCGGGGTTCTCTCCCCATTCGCGTCCGAGGGCGGCCACGAAGGCGACGTTGGGATCGCGGGGGTGGAGGACGATGCGGGAGATGCGCTCGGTGGCGTCGAGGCCGAGGTGCTGCCAGGTGCGGCCGCCGTCGAGCGAGCGGTAGACGCCGTTGCCGACCGAGGCGCTGTTGCGCGGGTTGCCCTCGCCGGTGCCCACCCAGACGATGTCGGGGTTGGGCTGGAAGACGGCGACGGCGCCGATCGACGACACCGGCTGGTCGTCGAAAATCGGCGTCCAGGTGAGGCCCCGGTTGACCGACTTCCATACCCCGCCGATGGCGGCGCCGGCATAGAGCAAGTTGGGGTCGGACGCCACGCCGGCGACCGCGGCGATCCGCCCGCTCATCGCGGCGGGGCCGATCGAGCGTGCCTTGAGTCCCGCCAGGAGCCCGCTGTCGGCGTCGCCTCGGGGCGGCGCCGCTCCGGCGGCGGTCGAGATCCAAAGCAGGGCGGCGGCGAGCCAAAGTCCAAGCGGAAGTCGGCGCATGGTTCCTCCTTGCCTCATCCTGAGCCGGCTACAGATAGCGCAGCGCGCACCGCCCGTCAATAGAGGGGCTTCCCGCGCAACCTTCACCGCCGGCCTCACGTAGGCTATCCGGGCCCCTGAATGAATCTCGTTGGTGCGCGAGGGGAAGGGGGCCGGCCAGTTTCAGCCTTGAAGGAGTCGCCCATGCCCATGCGTCGACCCGGTGTCCCCGCCGGCGAGCAGGCCGAGTACAACCCGGCCGCCGAATCCAGCGCAAGTTCAAGCGCGACGTCGCGGCCTTCATCCGCGCCGCGACGGGAGCCGCGGCCCCTGCGGAGTAGCCCGGCGCCGGCCGCAGGAAGGGAGGGGCGGGAGCGCCTACCAGCGGGAGCCGCGAATGCGCTCCAGCTGCTGCCGGCCCCAGCGGACCACCAGCACGCCGTAACGCTGTTCGAGCTTCCAACCCGCGGTTGCGCCGATTGCCAGAGTGGCCGCCATCAGGAGCATCATTTGCATCTGCCTGCCCATCCCATCGTCGGTTCGTCTCAGATCTACGCCGCCCCACGCCAGGCGGTGCCGGCCTCTTCATACGGTCCGGCGCCGGCCACTATCGCATTGCCGAAGCCGCCGAACCGGTGCAAGTTTTACAGCCGCTTCTAAATCTGATCCCTAGCCTAGCTTCCCTCTTCCTTCTTTGCAAGCGTGAACGGTCAAGCCGCCCGCCGCCACACCGCCGCCGCCGTGCGATAATCCGCCCCCGATGAGCGACACCACCACTCGCGGCATCCGGATCGAAGTCGAGAGCTTCTACGACGCCGAGCGCAGCTCGCCGCAGGAGAACTACTACTTTTTCGCCTACCGCGTGCGGATCTCCAACGTCGAGAGCGAGACCGTGCGCCTGGTAAGCAGGGAGTGGTTCATCACCGACGCCAACGGAGAGGTGCAGCGGGTGCAGGGGCCGGGAGTGGTGGGCGAGCAGCCGGTGCTGGCGCGGGGCGATTCGTTCGAGTACACCAGCTTCTGCCCGCTGGCCACGGAGGTGGGCTCGATGCACGGGTCCTATCGCATGGTGCTCCAGGATGGCCAGAGCTTCGAGGCCGTCATCTCGCCCTTCTCGCTGGCGGTTCCGAACGCGGTCAACTGAGGGGTGACAGCCGTGCCTGAGGCCGCCGCTCCCCCCGACGAGGTTGCCGCCAGCGCAGGGACGGCTCCGCAGGAGCCGCGGGTCATCCCCTTTCAGCCGTTCATCCCCGCCGAAGTCACGCTGCCCGAGCTCACCGCCCTGCCGCTCGTCGCCGGCACCATCCTCGGCATCATCTTCGGCGCGTCGTCGCTCTACCTGGTGCTCAAGGTGGGCCTGACGGTGAGCGCGTCGATCCCGGTGGCGGTCATCTCGATCACGCTCTTCCGCGTCCTCGCCAGGTTCGGCCGGCGGCGCGCCAGCATCCTCGAGAACAACATCGTGCAGGTGGCCGGCTCGGCGGGCGAGTCGATCGCTTTCGGCCTCGGGGTCACCATGCCCGCCATCATGATCCTCGGCTTCGACCTCGAGGCGACGCGGGTGATCCTGGTCGCCGTGCTCGGCGGGCTGCTGGGCATCTTGATGATGATCCCGCTGCGCCGCGCGCTCATCGTGCAACAGCACGGGATACTCAAATTCCCCGAGGGGACGGCATGCGCGGAGGTCCTCAAGGCGGGGGCCACGCCCGAAGAGCACGCGATCGCGTTGCGGGCCGCTGCGGGCGCCGCGGGCCCGGCGGCAGGGGCGGAAGGAGCCGAGGTCTACTCGGGCGCCCGCACCATCTTCACCGGCTTCGCCATCGGCCTCCTCTACAAGAGCCTGAACGTGGCGTTCAAGGGCTGGAAGGACATCGCCGAGAAGGTCTTCGACGCGCCCTTCAAGGCGGGCTCGATCGCCGCCGAGATCTCCCCCGAATTGCTCGGCGTCGGCTACATCATCGGGCCGCGCGTCGCCTCGATCATGTGCGCCGGGGGCGTGCTCGCCTACCTGGTGCTGATCCCCGCCATCAAGTTCTTCGGCGAGCACGCTGCCGGGGTCGTGCCGCCCGGCACGGTGCCGATCGCCGAGATGGGGCCCAACGAAGTCCGCGGCGCCTATGTGCTCTACATCGGTGCGGGAGCGGTGGCAGCCGGCGGCATCATCAGCCTGGTGCGCTCGCTGCCCACCATCTGGCAGGGGATCAAGGGCGGCCTCGGCGACGTGCGGAGAGGACGTAGCCGGCGGACGTCGGCGGCAGCCGCTTCGGTCGCGGCGGCCGCGCGGCCGCGCACCGATCAGGACCTGTCCTACCGATTCGTGATCGGCGGGTGCGTGGCGCTGATCGCCATGATCATGCTCGCCCCTTCGCTGCACATGAACCTGCTGGGCGCACTGCTCATCGTCCTCTTCGGCTTCCTGTTCGTCACCGTCTCCTCGCGGCTCACCGGCGAGATCGGCTCCACGTCGAACCCGATCTCCGGCATGACGGTGGCCACGCTGCTCCTCACTTGCCTGGTTTTCCTGCTGCTCGGTTGGACGGGTCCGAGCTATTACGTGACCGCCCTGTCGGTCGGCGCGATCGTGTGCATCGCGTGCTCCAACGGCGGAACCATCGCGCAGAGCCTGAAGACGGGTTTCCTGCTCGGCGGCACGCCGCGCCAGCAGCAGATCGCGATCCTGGTCGGCTCGCTGGCTTCGTCGCTGGCGCTCGGCCCGATCCTGCTGCTGCTCAACGACACCTCGACGGTCTACGTGCCGCGCGAGACGGTCGCGCGGGTTGCCGATGCGTCGGGCAGGGTGACCCCGAAGATCGAGCACAATTTCCCGGCCGGTCTGCGGACCGACCCGGGAAAGCTCGGCGTGGCCGAGAAGCTGCGCGGGCCGCAGGCGCGGAACGATCCGGCGGCCTATCGGGTGTGGCAGAAGACCGACGACGCCGGCGGCCCGCCGGGGCGCTACCTGGTGGACGCCTCGGGAACGGCGGTCTACCTGGTCGACCCGGGGATCAACGGCACGCATCGCTCGCGTCCCGACGGCTCGCGGGTCGCCAAGTTCGACGCTCCCAAGGCGACGCTGATGTCCTACATCATCAAGGGCATCCTCAACCACCAGCTGCCTTGGGCGCTGGTGCTGCTCGGCGTGATGATCGCGTTGGTGCTCGAGATGTCGGGCATCTCGTCGCTTCCTTTCGCGGTGGGCGTGTATCTGCCGCTGTCGTCGACCAGCCCGATCTTCATCGGCGGCCTGGTGCGTCTGATGATCGATCGCCACCTGCGCAAGAAGCTGGCGAACCGCCGCTTGAGCGAAGAGCAGCTCGTCGCCGAAGGCGACAAGAGCCCCGGCGTGCTGCTGGCCTCGGGCTATATCGCGGGCGGCGCCATCACCGGCATCGTGATCGCCTTGATCAACCTGGTGCCGGCGCTGGGCGTTTTCGGCGACCGCGTCAACGATCTGATGAGCGCGCACAACCCCTTCTTCAACGGCCCCGCCGCCGACGCGCTGTCGCTGCTGCCCTTCGCCGTCCTCGTGCTCCTGCTCTACCTGGCCGGCCGCGAGGTGATCCTGGCCGGCCGGCGCTGATTCTAGGCCGGACCCGGAGCGAGAGGCTTTTCGCCCCGAGTCCGGTTTGACTACGCTTCTGACGGCGAGGAGGTCTCGCCCGGGCAGCAGCGGTACTCCTGCGCCTTGTCCAGCAGCTCGATCTGCCGCTTCAGCAGCTGGTTCTTCAGATCCTGCTCGACCAGCTCGAGCTCCACCTTCTTCTTTAATTCCGGCTCGCAGATGTCACAGTCGTCGATGCACCCCTTGACGATGACGCCGGGCGTTGGAAGACACGACTCGATGGCGAGCGCGAAATTCGTTTGCGCCTGCGGCGAGACCGTGCCGTCTGGTGCCGTGAGCAGACCCTGAGCAGCCAGGTCTTTGCCCACCAGGTCCAAGGCCTCCTGGCGGGCCCTTGCCGACAAAGGCTCCTGGGCGGCCACTTTTTCGGTGACGCCGCCGGCGGTGAAGGCGTAGCGCTCAAAGGCGCCCACGCTTTCGCGGCCCACCTGCTCGGTGGCCACGCGGTCTTTCTGCGTTGCCAGGACGCTGGCCGGAATGACCGAGATCCCTCCACGCGACACGGGAGGGTTCTGGGACACGCGGGTGGGCGCGGCTGGATCATCCACTCGCCGCTCGATCTGCTCCAGCGTGATCTTTACGATCTGCTTCTTGTTCAGGCGGTAGAAGAAGAAGGTCACGGTGTGGCAGCGGTTGGGATTGGAAAACTCGCGCGATGCCGATTCGAAGTGGTCTTCCGATTC
Organism: Thermoanaerobaculia bacterium; assembly: GCA_035544895.1. GTDB lineage: Bacteria > Acidobacteriota > Thermoanaerobaculia > Multivoradales > UBA5704 > JASLEW01. Next base: position 1,055 of record DASZZM010000080.1, on the reverse strand, counting down.
CCCTTGCACGTGGGTGCGCGAGCTGACTTCTCCGATCGAGAGTGACGCCGCGGCATGGGTGGCCCTGACGGACTGGTTGGCCGAGGCGCTGGCATGCGATGAGAGCTGGCGGAGGAAATCCGCGGTCGACGATCCGCTATGCGAGCCGCTGGCGTTGGCATCCGCACTGGCGGAAAAGAACCCGATTCCGCCGCTGGCGTCGCCATGGAAATCCCATCGTCCACTTTCCGAGTTGGCGCTGTGGCCCTTGTCGGAAACCGACAGGTCAGACATGGAGTTCTGCACGGCGGCCATGAAGTAGCTCTCTTCTGAAAGCTGCTCGTTCCGATAACTCAACTTGCTCGAGCTGTCGAGGGTAAACCGCGTACGGCGGTCGGCAGTGAACAGCTTCACTTTCTCGCCCGGCAGCAGAGTGACGGTATGGACGGGATCGCCCAGGAACAGTGGTCCGGGACAGCGAGTCATACGCACATGCAGAATCACCTCCACGGTGACCGGGACCGGCCGGTTTCCTTCCTTGACGGTCACGCGATGAGGCAGCCGGTAACGAAAATCCAGGACATCGCAGCAAGGCTCTTTGGAGAGAACCGGACAGCAATCCTGGGGTTCAGATGCAGAAGCGTCGGTCTTTTCTTTCATGATCGTCCTTTCTAGACCGGCGCCAGAAGGCCCGGTCGGTTGACGGCCGGTGCGGCGGAGCCGCGGGCAGCGCAGAGAGAGCGCATTGCATACGTCTGGTCAGGCGCCTGCGGGCCGCGGCTCGTTACATCGAGAAGTCCCGCGCCGTGATGGCGAGCTGGCGGTGGTGGAGGCGCCGGTCGGGCGCCGGGTAGGGACCCGGCGCCTCAAATTGATGCCAGGGGAGGGCCCGGCGTGTCGAATCGATCGCCGGGCCTTCCCTGATCCTCGCTCCGGGCCTAGCAGCCCGTGGTAGAAGCCGTCGTTTCAAGCAAACCGAGGCTCTTGCGACGGCATAGAGAGGAGTGAGTTGTCGACGCTGCTTCTGAGAAAGTTTCGGATCCCGGACCACCAGATCGGCAGCAAGGCCGAAATCG
>DASZZM010000079.1:0-8892 GCA_035544895.1 Thermoanaerobaculia bacterium | reverse complement strand
CGACCCACAGTGGAGGCTGCCGGTGCCGCTTGCGCTTGCCCATCGCCATGCTTGGAGTCCTCCAGAAGCTGCCTCCAAGTTTACCGGCCCTCGACCGCTAACTCAAGATGTTTAAACCACTTTCACCACGGGCTGCTAGGTTTCCCTGTGCTTTGAGAGCCCGAGCCCCGAGGAGCGCCGCTCCGGCTCTCTTCGCGGCGCTGGCGGCCTGATCGAGTGTGCGCTGCTGGTAGAATCGGTTAGATGCTCGGGAAGCTTGCACGGGATCGTGTCGGCATCCAGAAGGCCGGCGGCGATATTTGGACTGACGTCCCTGCTGCCGTCCAGCCTGGTCTGATTATCTTTCCCTCCGCCTCGATCCCGCTGGAAGAGGGCGATGTCATCACGCGGCAGCTGCCGAGCGGCCTGGAGGAAAGGTTCGTGGTCGAAGACCGTGGCTACCACGCGGGTGTTGTGGGAATTCCGGCGCACTACCAAGCCAAAGTGCGGCGCCTGCCTGCTGCGCATCCTCCAGATCCGGCGCCGGCCACAGCGGATAACCGGTCGGTGTTTGTTGTCCACGGCAAAGACCTTACCGCTCGAGACGGCCTGTTTGAGTTTCTGCGAGCGATAGGTCTCAAACCCCTGGAGTGGAGCCAAGCGGTCGATTTGACGGAGAAGGCGGCGCCCTCGATCTCCGAGGTGCTTGAGCACGCGTTTGGCGAGGCGGCAGCTGTTGTCGTCTTGCTGACGGGAGATGACGAGGCTTACCTTGCACCTCGCTTGCGCAGCCCTGGAGAGCCTGAGCACGAGTTCACCCTCACGCCGCAACCCAGGGCGAACGTTCTCTTCGAAGCGGGCATGGCTTTTGGAATTCATCAAGAGCGCACGGTTCTCGTGCAGTTGGGGGACATTCGACCGTTTAGCGATATCGCTGGTCGCTACGTGATTCGGCTCACCAATGACACGAAGAAGCGACAAGAGGTCGCCCACCGCCTCAGAGCCGCAGGCTGCCCCGTTGACCTCTCAGGCACGGATTGGCATAGCGCTGGCCACTTCACGGCTGCGAAACCAAGTTCGCCGACCAGCTCTCCCCCGACGACGGTACCTGCCGTGCTGCCCAACGACGATGACGCTCTCGGAATCCTGCCCTTGGCGACGACCGTGGAAGTCGCCGACCCGGAACGTCTGCACGCCAGCGGCCTTGCGAGTCATGTCTTCAAGAAGTCCAGCCAATTCTGGCAAATAACTTGGAAGGTCGATGTCTTCAACAAGACCCGCGGTAATGCCACCTATCGCATCCGGCTAGACTTTGCCGACGCCGCGGGCTTCGTGCTGGACCACACTATCGAACAACCTCAGGCTCTTACTGCGCCGAATCAGCAGAAGACGCTCTCCGGGATGTATCGCCTTGACGCCGAGGTGGCGCCGAGGGTCAAGCAAGTGACTGCAAATGTCTCACTACTGGATCTAAAGTAAGTGCGTACGATTTAGGCACGCTCCCGGCAGGTGGATCGCCTGGGACTCGCGTCCGCGAAGAGGATATGGTCGAGGCCGAGCATGGCTGTGGCGGTCGCGACGCCCAGCGCAGCGGATTGCCAGAGGACCATGGCGAAGCCGCGCCGCGTCTCCGGTGATACGAGGGCTGAGTTGAGCGGCCTTCGAGACCAAGACCGCGCGGAGGCCAGCGTAGGCGCTTCAGTCCATCCACTCGACATGGTTCCTGCCGGCAGACAGTCTTTCAGCCACGGGCCGACCCTGGCGGGCCCTCCGCTGCTGCAAACTCGAACCCACGCCGAAGAGCCACCAGCAGGCTCAGCGCGTCATCCTCGTTGCGCATCGTCATCTGGGAGGCCAGCAGCCGGTGTCCGTGGCCAGCGGTCTCGCGCGCCAGGAGGTTCGCGACAAACGCTCGAACAGGGCCGCGACAGAGCGACGCCAGGTCGCGCCCGAGCAGCTCCGCTCCGGCCGCCTCATAGTCGAGGTCGTCCCGGCGCGACCGGACCGCCGGCGCTGCCTGCACCGCCGATTCACCTCTGCAGGAGCTCCGGCTCCCTCAGCCTCGATCAGAGCGGCATGAAGAGGATCTGCTGGTCAACATCCTCGGGCTGACCGGCCAGCAGCAGGAGCTCCAAATCCGCGATGACCGGACCGATGGGGTGGTCCGTTGGGGCGACGATGACTCCAGGCATCGCCATTCCCGAGCGGACACGCTGCCAGGCGTGCCCCACCAGAGTCTCGTGGTCGTGAGTGAGAAGGACCCTCTTTTCGTCGGCCGCGAATTCGAGGAGAGCCGGATCGTCCGCCCCGGCCAGCCGAGTATCCTGGACCCGCACGACATCGAGATCGGGAATCTGACGCTTGAGAGCTCGGAGGATGCGGCCGTTGAAGTTCTCATCGGCCAGCGCTCGGAGCATGGGCGCTAACGCCCAAGGCGGGCGAGCAGCCTGCCGCGCAAGCCGGTCTGAGCGGAGTGGGCCTCGATCTCGCGGCGCAGGACCTCCGCCCGGGATCGCCGCTCCCGGAGATAGGCATCCACCTCGTCGCGGTGGCGCAGGTAGTAGGTGAGGACCGCGTAGATATCGTCGAGCCGGAGAACCGGGAAGTCCTGCGCGATCTCCTCCGGTGAAGCGCCCGTCAAGAAGGTGTCGATCACGGTGTCCAGCGTGACCCGGGTGCCAGCGATGCGGATGACTCCGTCTGCCGCGGTCGAGAGAGGAATCGGCTCCATGGCCGCGGCGCTCGTCATGGGCTCAGAATACCAGACCCCGGTCACTTGGATCGAGGATCAGCACCGCCGGCTACCGCCTGCCCGCGCGGTGAGGCGGTGAGCCCGTTCGCCGACGGGCCGCTCCTTCACGTCGCGCCTGCACGCCAACACACGTGGCCGCGGCTGCGACGGCGGGGCGGGCTGCCGGCGCCCTTGCGCGGCTGAAGCCGTCGGGGGCGAAGGCGCTCGCCGAGAAGCCGACGGTGAGCGAGCCAGGCACGACGGACGCCGAGGCGTTCACCTGCGGCGGCTGGTTCCCCCCCGGAGCCGGTCACCGTGATCGACACGAAGGCGCTCGCGACGCCCTCGGCATCAGACACGGCGGCGCCGAGGAGCCACTACCCGGCGGCGGTCGTGGGCACTTTCGCTTCGGGGATCTTCATGCCGACATAGGTTGCCGCGCTGATGCCGGTGAGGGCGAGCAGCGTGTTGTCGAAAACCGGCATGGACAGGTGGGTCCAGGTCTCGGCGGCGAAGACGATGCCGAGCACGACTGTCCAGACGACGTTCTGGAAGCGATGGACAGTCACGCCATCGGCATCGCTCAGGATGTCGACCCAGAAGGTCTCGGTCTCGTTGCGGGCGGCCTTGAGCCGCGACACCTTGTCCGCGAGGCGGGCGCTGGCGTCGAGGGAGCCTCTGGCGGCGGCGGCACGCCCCGCGTCGTCCGCGCCACCGCCCGCCGCAGATCCAGCGGCAGGCGCTGCGGCCTGGTCCGCCGCCGGCATGGTTGCCTGCGCCGCTGCGACCTCGCTCTGGGCCCTGGCGATCGCGTCGACGCGACCCACCTGCGCGGCGGCATCCTGCTGGGCGGAGTCGACCGTCGCGGCGCCGACCGCGGCGCCGGCGCTGATCCCCAGGAGCACGAGGGCGGTGCTGTTGAGCGAGGCGAGGTAATCGCCGGTGACGAGCCCAATCAGCAGGTACGTGCCAAGGATGATGAAGAGCCACCACGCGGCCTGCGTGCGGGAGAGGCTGAACGGCCGGCGCGCGCCCGCGTCCGGCAGCGGTCCCGCGCGCAGGAGCTCGGTTTTCGCAGCGAGGACGAAGAACGCGATGACGAGGAGGAGAACGAGCACGGCCCATGCCCAGACACGTGCGCGATCGAGGATCTGGAAGCGGATCTTCACCGGCTTCTCGCCCGGGGCCGGGGCGAAGGCCTTGCCTCCGTCGAGGCCGGCGTTGACCTGGAACGACCGGCTCTCGAAGTTGGGCCTCGCCAGCAGCGCCGCCCAGGTGGCTCGGGAGCTGTCGGTGGCAGTGGGCTGGAGGGTGAAGCTAACGGTCCGGGAAGACCCTTCCCCTCCGACCCCCACCCCGTCAGGGATGGCCTGACCGTTGAGGTAGAGCACGAGCCTCTTGTCGCGGCAGGCCGCTTGGGAGAAAACCTTGTCGGGGTCCGAGATCGAGACGACCAGCGTGTCACCGCGGTGGACCTCCGGCCCGCCGGAGGCAGCGCTCGCGCTTCCTGAGTCGGTCGCGGCGCCGGCGACGATCGCCTTCGTGACCTGGAGCTTGGAGTCGTCGCACTGAACACCCGTGGTCCCGGTCTCCGTCTGCGGTGCCGATGCGGCGGCGGCAGCGGCGGTCGACGCGACGAACGCGATCGAAAGGACGCCGATCACGGCTTCTCTAAAGCGACAGGATCGAGCCGGTCTGGGTGTGGTCATGACCCCTCCTCGCGGGACAGTTGCGCGCTCCACGGACGCGGGCCGCAACGCGGCGTCGTCCGGGTGCTGGTGTGTGGCCCGATTGCGAGCCTTTCACCAGCCTTGCCTGCCTCGCACTGAAAGAGACGGACACAAGGCGAATTTTTCCCCGGATCCTCGTCCTCATTCAGATTGGCGACCGCGGAGCTGGCTCGCAAAGCCGAAGGGAGCGTTCGAGCTCGGTGCAGGCGTTGCTTCCACACGCAGGAGGGACCCCGGTGAGCAGTCATGTCAGGTGCCTGGCGGGCAGCCGGAGCCCCGCGTCATCTCGGCCCCCTCTCGCTGCAGGTTTCATCTGGCTCCGCTTCCGGGGCCGCCAACTGACAAAGGAGGTCAGGGACGGCGAAGACAAGCGCCTAAGCCCCCCTCTGCATGCGAAATTGGTATACTATCGAAGATGCGGTACCGTTGGTGGAGAGCGCCAAGCCAAGTGCCGATGGGAGAGAGTTGAATTCTGCGGGCGCCCTTGTCCCGCGTCTAGTAGGAGGTGCGACGTGGTCACATTCCGAACCCCAACCTGTCGCGTGCACGGCTGTGACAACTCCGCCGTCAGGGGTGAGTACTGCACCATGCACCGGACGCCCGTCGCTAGGCTGACGTCGAGACTCAGGGATTCTTGGGGAAGATGGTGGACGCGCCAGTTCAGGCCGCAGCTTCCGGGTACAGCCAGGGGTGCAGGGGAACCCTCACTTCGGCAGCCCACCGGCCCGCGCACTCCTGCCGCCACGTCTCGGGTCTCGACCGCCACCGCTCCTCGACCAACTCCCAGCGGCGCAGCGAAACCTTCGGCCGGCCGCAAGCCCGAATCTCCCGCGGCCGCCAAGCCCGTTCAGCAGAAAGCCACGGGCACGAGCAGTGGCGCCGCCGCGTTGCAAGTCTCAGCCGCAAATGCTCCTCGACCTCGCGAACAGGCACCATTGCAGGGACCAACTCCCAGCCGCGCGGCGAAACCCTTGACTGGGCGCGAGCCAGGAGCTCTCACCGCTGCCAAGGCCTCTCAGCCAACCTCCGTGGACAAGACCAGCGGCAACCAGCGCGGCATCGCCTTTGAGGAGAAGGTCAGCGTGGCCCTCGAAAACCTTCGGTTCCTATGCCCCCAGCTCGTCCAGGTGCGCAGATGGCCTGTAGTCAAGCTCCACAATGGAGTCGAGCTCCGGCCCGACTTTGAACTCATTTACATGCAGCCGCCGCATCGCAACTTGCGCCTCATCGAGTGCCAGAGCCGCAACAAGAGCAGCCACGACGTCGTGAACAAGATCCTTCGCATGAAGGGCGGACACTCACCGCGCAACCGGTTCATTCTGGTCTACGAGGATCCGCAGTACCTCTCCACTGCCGTGCGCGAGGATCTCGACTCTGCCGGCATCCTGCACTACAGTTATCAGGAATTCCTCCTCTTCCTTGTTGAGCTCGGGGCTTCGCTGCGCCTCACGGCCCCGTTAGAGGAGGCCAATGCGGCAGGCAAGTTGCCGGAGTTCCTGCAGTCGGACCCAGCCTTGCAGAGATTCGTCCGGTTGTCTGATCTTTCCGACGCGTTCCCCTCCCAAGTCAAGCACAAGGACGAGGGCATGCTCGGGAGCGCACCGCCGCGTTGGAAATGATTTGAAGGGCGTAGGGTGGGTGAGTACAACGCAAGGCGCCTGTCAGGCTCTCAGTCGAGCTTCGCGTGGCCTCCATTGCCGGTTCCGTTCCTTTGCAAGCCGAAAGGAGCAGAGTTCCCGGTGCCTGTGACAGCCTCGAGCAACAAAACGGCGCTGTCCTTGCCAGACTCCGACGTCTCCCCCTACGCCTCCTCCGGCCTCGCCGCCGCCGCAGCCGGCGCATACTCCTGCACCGCCTGGTCGACGACGAACACCTTCTCGGCAAAGCTCATCGCCTCGATCGCGGCTAGAAACGCCCCCGCCTCGATCCCTGCCGCCGCCGCCACCGCCGCGAGCTCCGGCGACCGCCCGAGGATCGCCTCCAGGTGCTCCACCTCGAAGGCCTTGAGCGTCCAGCCACCGGAGAGCAGGCGCACCGCCAGCCGGTACATCTCCTCCGGCAGACCACGCGTCTTGCGCGGGTCGGAGTAGGCGAGCACGTCCCGCAGCGTTCTCAGCGAGCGGTGCAGTACGGCGCTGCGGCTGAAGTCGCCGCCGCCGCGGTGCGCGCGCGCCCCCCGCCTGGCAAGAAACCCGATGTCGGCAGGCGCGATCTGTAGCGTCGTTCCCTTGCCGGCCATTGCGCTCCTTCCTCCTGCTTCATCGGTCCCCGTCCCGCCCGCCTCCGGCCCCCACCCTCGCCGCGACACACAGAGTGCGGCCCCACCCGCCGGAACTCCGCCGCGCCGTATTCGCAGTTTATTCGTCGATCTTTCATGGCCGAGTCGTGGCGACTCTACCGCGCCGGCCGCCCGCGGCCAAGCCGCAGTTGGCCCCCGCTCGCCCCCCGCCGCGTTACCCCCGCCCCGTGCGCCCCCCCGCCCCGCGCCCTTCACCCCCGCCCGTCGCCCTCCGACGCCCGCCGCGCCTGCAACCGCAGCGACGCCCGCACGAACCGCTCGACCGCCTGGCCCGCAACCGCCGCCGTCTGCTCGATCTCGAGATCCTCCGCCAACGCCCGCCCGGCCTCCGCCCGCCCCGCCCCCGCGCCGTCCGGCCGCAGGCCATGCAGCCGCCGCTTGCCGCCGACCGCGCCGAGGCACGCCTTGACATCCTCGACCACCGAGAGCGGGTAGCCCATGGCGTCGAGCAGGCGCTCGAGGGTCTCGAGCCCGGGTGTGGTCTTGCCGTGCTCGTAATCCGAGATCGAGCTCGGCCGCACTCCCGCCGCCTCGGCGAGCTCCTGCTGGGTGAGGCCGGCGATGATGCGCAGCAAAGTCAGGACGAGCGGCAGGTCGCTACCCGCCGCTGCCATAGAGGCTCCGCCGCGCCACGTAGTGCTGCAAGAGGAACTGCGCCGTCCTCTCGATCGCCAAAGGCCCGCCGGCGACCAGCAGGGCGGCCAGCGCCTGCGGGCTGCGCGCCAGCCAGGCGGCCGTCTGCGCCGCGGCCACCAGCTCCGGATGGAAGATCGCGAGGTGGCCGGCGACCTGCCGCCCCCTGCACAGCGGATGGCCGGCCGCCGCGCGCTCGCCGCCGAGCTCGAAGATCGGGTCCCGTCCGCTCCCCGGCAGCACGGCCGCAAACAGCAAGGCCACCTCCCGGTCGCAGAAGACGCCGGTCGGCGCGTCCCCGAGGGCAGGGTCCTCGCCGCCGCGAAAGAGACCATGGCCGCCGTCCACCTCGCGGATCCGCCACGGTCCCGCGAAATCCGCCTCAGCGCCCGCGCCGCCGCGCGGCTCGTCCCAGCCGTCCAGCACCCGGCGGAACTCCGCCGTCAAGACAGAAGGTCCGGCGGGCGCCCCGCCCCGCCCGTCCTCATCGGCCATGGCAACACCTCCTCAGTGGAAAAGGGCCGTGGTGGACGTACCGGACTCGGCGCGCGTTACCGCATTCAGTAACTCATTCGCCCTCCGGTGATCCCATCCAGGCACGGAAGAACCCTACACGGAAACTCCAATCCAGTCAATAGTATAGACCAAGATCGTATTTGCAGCGCCCAGGATCTTTGCGGTAGAATCCAACCAGCCATGATCGAGGAACATGCCGGCCGCGTGCGCGAGCTGCTCGACGCCCTCATCCGCACCTCCCAGTTCACCCGCAAAGACGTCGAGCGCCGTCTCGGCGTCAGCACCGGCTACTTGGGCAAGCTCCTGCGCGGCGAGGCCAAGCTGATGCTCGTCCACCTGCTCGGCGTCCTCGAGATCTTGGAGATCGAGCCGAGCGAGTTCTTCCGCATGGCCTACCCCGAGCTGCCGCGCCGCAGCGCCCTGGTGACCAAGCTCCACGGCCTGACCGCCGGGCTGCGCGGCGCGCCGGCGGACCCCGCGGCCGCCCCCTTCGCGCCGCCGCACGCCGACCGGGCGCTGAGCGCCCAAGAGGTCGAAGAGATCGTGGTGCGGGTCATCGATCGGCTCGGCCGCCGGTGAGCGCCCCCGGCGCGGCGCCCGCAACCGGCGCGCGGCTCCTGCACCACCCTGGCGCCGCTCGCCGCCCCCTCGCCAGCCGGAGGCGCCATGGCCGGCAGTGAAGCCGAGGTCGAGCGCGCCCGGGCCACCCTGCGCCATCTCATTCTCCTCTCCGGCCTCAGCCGGCGCGAGGTCGCCCGCCGCCTCCTCGAAGAGCGCTCCGGCCTCGACCTCGGCCGCCTCCTCTGCGGCCGGCTCGACTTGAAGCTCCGCCACGCCCTCGACATCAGCCGCGTCTTGGGCCTCCACCCCCTGGAGTTCTTCCGCATGGTCTTCAAAGAGCCCGGCGAGCGCAGCCCCTTCCTGCGCCAGCTCGAAGACCTCCTCGCCGCCGCCCCGCCCGCCGCCGCCCCGTCCCCGTCCGCCCCCGCCGACCCCACCTCCCA
>DASZZM010000078.1:0-9319 GCA_035544895.1 Thermoanaerobaculia bacterium | reverse complement strand
CGTCCGTTCCCTGGAAGAAGGCCAAGGCGGATCTCGGCCTCACGTGAGCTACAGGGTCGAGCTGCGGCCCGCCGCCGTGCGGGACTTGCGCAAGCTAGAGCCCGCGATCCGCCGCCGGATCGCATCCGCGATCGACCAGCTCGCGCACACCCCGCGACCTCCAGGAGTCGAGAAGCTCCAGGGCCAAGAGAACCGCTACCGTGTGCGCGTCGGCGAGTACCGCGTCATCTACCAGATCGAAGACCGGGTGCTCCTCGTCCTCGTCGTCCGCGTGGGCAACCGCCGCGACGTTTATCGTCGTTGACATTGGAGCAGGGGAGACCCCCTGCACCCCCTGGCCTGCGGACGCTGACACCCTATGGACGGCTGTGGACGGGGCCACGGATCCTTTGTCACCGCCGCACCCTGCTTCCAGTGGCCCCGCCCACAGCCGCCCACAGGGTTTGGAATTCGCCTCCCGCTCCGCTGCGCTCCGCGCCCCCCGCCCACCCTCGGCGAATTCCACAGCGACGCGCAGGCCCGGCGGCGAGTTTTTACATCCAGGTAAGAAGAAGAGACGACGGCTGCGCACACCGTTGGCCGGGGGTAGAGTAAAATGACTGGCATGTCACGCACCAAGTTCGACTTCAGCCATCTGACCGCCGACGAAAGGGTCGAGCTCGCCGAGGAACTCTGGGAAAGCCTTGCGGAGATGCAGGAGGGCTTGCCCCTGACTGGACCGCAGCAGGAGGAGCTCGATCGGCGCCTGGCGGATTATCAGAAGGACCGGGCCCCGAGCTCGCCCTGGGCCGAGGTCTTGGACAGGATCAAAGAGTCCGGCGCGTGAAGCCGGCTCTTTCGCCGAAAGGCTATCGTACTTGGGTGTTTTCATTCGAAGCGCGACCCGGCGCGTTGGCACTTTCGCCGCTAAGACGCTAAGGCTCGCCGCGCTCTCTACGCTGTACCCCTCCAATCATCCTGCGCTGGCCTGCTCGTAGTCCTACCGCGTCGCGCATCCGCTCCCGCGCGGTCCGCGGTTCCCGGGCGCTTCGCTCGACCGGTCCTCTTCTTTCCCTCGCCGCTTTTCCTCGCCCGCCATTACGGCCAGCATAAGGGCGCCCTTGCTACATCCTGAGCCCGGGAGCCGCGCGCTGACGCACGATGACACAAGATTGGAACTTCATTTCGGACATCACCGACCTCCGCCGCGCTGCGCGCGGGTGGGGGAAGGGTCCGCTCCGCGGACCCTTGACACATCGCGTCGCGACAAAGCGTTCCCGTAGCGATTCGAACCGACAACGGGAGCCCGTTTGCCTCGACCTCGATGGGTCGATCGTCGCGCTTGTTGGTCCGTTGGCTGAAGAGCGTCCAGTACACGTCGCTTTGGCTTTACCACTACTCGTTGCGGAGCCTTCGGCAGTTCGAGAAGAAGATCTTGAACGCCGCCGCGTACACCAACTATTGGAAGACGCATCGGTACTCACGACACTGGAAGGCGGCCTATGAGGCTTACTTGGAGGGTCGCTTCCGCGAACACTACGAAGCCCAGCTGGGGCGCCTTCGGCAACAGCGAAGGATGACCTAGCCCGCCGCCCGTCTCCGTGCCCTCGACCTGGACCCCAGACTACCAGCTCGCGTGGGCCCACTCGAGCCCATCGCAGACCGTGTACCGGACTGACCCATGACTCTGCGACTATGATGTGCGATGCCCACCGACAAGGTCCCCTTCTTGGGCAGGCCCGTGTCATCGACCACCCAGGCAGCAATCGGTCCGTGTCTTTCCAGAGCCTGAAGGCCAGACTCTCGCGCGACCTCTAAGACCCTCAGCTCCGACCATGGCGCTTCCGCCACAAAATGATGCAGCGATTGATGGCGAGCCCGGGATGCGTTTCCACGTCGACCGCTACACGGAGGACCTCGTGCTCTCCGGCGTGCCGCCGGCGGAGGCGGCGCGCCGCGCCCGCCAGGAATTCGGCAGCCTCGACAACGTCAAGGAGGACTGCCGCGAGGCGAGCGGCCTGTGCCTGTTCGACGAGCTCCGCCAGGACCTGCGCTACGCCGCCCGCCTGCTGCGCAAGACGCCGGGCTTCACGGCCACCGCGCTGGCCACCCTGGCCCTCTGCCTGGGCGCCAACCTGACCATCTTCGCGGTGGTGGACGCGGTGCTGCTCCGGCCGCTGCCCTTCCCCGCCGCCGGCCGGCTGGTGAGCGTCTACAACACCTACCCCAAAGCCGGCGTGCCCAACGACGGCTGCTCGCTGGCGAACTATTACGAGCGCCGGGGGCAAATCCCGGCCTTCTCGGGGCTGGCGGTCTACCGCGACGCCACGGCGGTCGTGGGTGAGGCGGGCTCGACGGAGCAGGTGCCGGTCACGCGGGTCTCTCCGGACTTCTTCTCCACCCTGGGGCTCGGCCCGAGGGGCCGCGTCTTCACGGAGGCGGAGACCCTGAACGGGAAAAACGACGCGGCCATCCTCACGGACGGCTACTGGCGGCAGCGCCTGGGCGCCGATCCTGGCGTGATCGGCCGCAGCATCCGCGTCAACGCCATCTCCAGGACCGTGGTCGGGATCCTGCCGCCCACCTTCAGCTTCCTCTCGTCCCAGACCCAGATCTACCTCCCGCTCGCGTCGACCCCCGAAGAGCGTGCTCCCCAGAAGCGGCATTCCGGGACCGCGCACATGATCGCCCGGCTCGCGCCCGGGGCCACGCTGGTGGACGCCCAGGCGCAGATCGACGCCCGCAACGCCGCCGTGGAGGTGAACGGCCCGGAGGCGAGGATGATGGCCGATGCCGGCTTCCGCTCGCTCGTAGTGCCCCTGCGGGCGGACCACGTGGCCGCGGTCCGTCCCACCCTGCTGCTGATCCATGCCGGAGCGCTCTTCCTGCTCCTTATCGGCGGCGTCAACCTGGTCAACCTGCTGCTCATCCGCGCCAGCGGCCGGGTGAAGGAGCTCGCCGTGCGGCAGGCGATCGGGGCCAGCCGGCGGCACGTCGTGAGCGGAGCCCTGGTGGAGAGCCTGCTGCTGGCGCTGACCGGAGGCCTCCTCGGACTGGCCGCCGGAGCCTGGGGCATCCGCCTCCTGGCCCTGCTGGGGGTCGATCGATTGCCGCTGGGATCGCACGTCGTTTTCGACGCCCGGCTGACGCTGATCGCCCTGGCGGGCTCGCTCGCCGTGGGGATCGCGCTCGGGCTTCCCGTCGCCTGGCTGAGCCTGCGCAACACCGCGGCTCCCGGCCTGCAAGCCGAATCGCGCGGCACCACGGCCGGCCGGGCGGCGCAGCGGCTGCGCTACGCCTTCATCGTCGCCCAGATCGCCCTGGCTTTCGTGGTGCTCGCGGGAGCGGGCCTGCTGGGGCTCAGCTTCCAGAAGGTGATGACCGTCTCTCCCGGATTTCGGCCCGAGCACGTTTTGAGCGGGCAGTTGGTCCTGCCGATCAGGAGCTATCCGCGCCGGCAGGACCTGCTCGCGGTCACCGAGCGGCTCACCGCGGAGCTCGGCCGCCAGCCGGGCGTGCAGGCCGCAGGATTCGCCACCAACGTGCCGCTCAGCGGCATCAGCAACAAGAGCACGGCCACGGTCGAGGGGCATCGGCCGCAACCCGGAGAGCCGCCGCACGGGTTCTACTCCTACAGCGTGGGCGGCGACTACTTCTCCGCCCTGGGCTTTTCGCTACGGGAAGGACGCTTCCTCACGGCCGCGGACTCCCGCCGCGCCGTGCGGGTCTGCGTGATCGACGAGGATTTCGCGCGCCGCTATTGGCCGCGCGGCGGCGCGCTCGGCCAAAAGGTCTTCGAGCACGCCGACGAGGAAAACGCCGCCGAGGCCTACGCCGTGGTGGGCGTGGTCGGTCCAGTGAAACAGGCGGGGCTGGTCGAGGACCAGGCCCAGGGCGCGATCTACTACCCTTTCGGCCACCGGATGGATCACAGCATCTACCTGGTCGTCCGCACGAGCCTGCCCATGGAATCGCTCGCGCCGGCGCTACGTAAAGCCGTCCGCCGGATCGATCCCGAGCTGCCGGTCAACGATCTGCGGACGATGGAGACCCGCATCGCCGACAGCCTGGTCGCCCGCCGCTCGCCGGCGCTGCTGGCCGCCCTCTTTGCCGGCATCGCCATGCTGCTCACCGCGGTGGGCACGTACGGGGTGTTGAGCTACGCCGTGACGCAGCGCCGCCGCGAGATCGGCCTGCGGATGGCGTTGGGGGCCCGGCCGGAGCAGGTGCGCGGCCAATTCCTCTCGCTCGCCCTGCGCCTGCTGGCGGCAGGCACGGCGCTGGGCGTCCTCGGAGCCTGGCTGACCGGCCGGGCCATGCAGGCGGTCCTCTTCCAGGTGCCGCCGCTGCACGTGGCCACCCTCGCCGGAGCGGCCGGCCTCCTCGGCGCGGTCTGCCTGGCCGCCTGCCTGCTGCCCTCCCATCGCGCCGCCCGGGTCTCGCCGATGGTGGTGCTCACAGAAGAGTGAAGCCGGTCACGCGGCGCCTCCGCTCCAAGACTCCGGCGGGGGCCTACCCTGCTGCGCCATTTGGGCCATCTGGATGAGGTTGCCGCAGGTCTCCACGCCCCCCAGACCCTTCAGCCGTTCCTTCCGTACGCCGTCGACCCCGAACATCGTGGCGGGAATGCCGGCGTCGAAGAGAGCTTTCTGATAGGTCTGGGCCGGCGGGAAGGAATTGGGCTCGAGGAGCAGCTCGACGCCCTCCGCCCCCTCGGGCGAGACCACGGTCAACCGTCGAGCTGCGGCCCGCCGCCGTGCGGGACTTGCGCAAGCTAGAGCCCGCGATCCGCCGCCGGATCGCATCCGCGATCGACCAGCTCGCGCACACCCCGCGACCTCCAGGAGTCGAGAAACTCCAGGGCCAAGAGAACCGCTACCGTGTGCGCGTCGGCGAGTACCGCGTCATCTACCAGATCGAAGACCGGGTGCTCCTCGTCCTCGTCCTCCGCGTGGGCCACCGTCGCGACGTTTATCGTCGTTGACATTGGAGCAGGGGAGACCCCCTGCACCCCCTGGCCTGCGGACGCTGACACCCTATGGACGGCTGTGGACGGGGCCACGGATCCTGTTTCGCCGCCGCACCCTGCTTCCAGTGGCCCCGCCCACAGCCGCCCACAGGGTTTGGAATTCGCCCTCCCGCTCCGCTGCGCTTCGCGCCCCCGCCCACCCTCGGCGAATTCCACAGCGACGCGCAGGCCCGGCGGCGAGTTTTCGCACCAAGGGAAGAAGAGACCACCGCTAAGCTGCCAGCAAAGCGCTCCCCCTCGCTCACCCTGTGGAGTAAAATAACCGACATGCCAGGCACGAAGTTCGACTTCAGCCATCTGACCGCCGACGAGAGGGTCGAACTCGCCGAGGAGCTCTGAGATAGCCTTGCGGACCTTCAGGAGGCCTTGCCTCTGACTGGACCGCAGCAGGAGGAGCTCGATCGGCGCCTGGAGGATTATCAGAAGGACCGGGACCCGGGCTCGCCCTGGGCCGAGGTTTTGGACAGGATCAAAGAGTCCGGCGCGTGAAGCCGGCTCTCTCGCTTCGCCCCGTAGCAGCCGCAGAGATCCAGGACGCCTTTCGCTGGTACGAGCAGCAAAGGAAAGGTCTCGGTGAGGAGTTCTTGCAGGCCCTGCGCGAAGCATTCTCCGCGATCGAAGCCAATCCCGCACAGTACCCGCGAATCCGGGGCGAGATCCGTCGCGCCCTACTCCGGCGTTTCCCTTACGCCGTTCTCTACCTCGCCGAGTCCGACAAGGCTATCGTACTTGGGTGTTTTCATTCGAAGCGCGACCCGGCGCGTTGGCACTCTCGCCGCTAATACGCTAACAGCCCGGGGGCGAACGACCGCCAGCGAGTTCTCGCCTCGGTCGTGGCAGCACGCCTCGTGTAGGTGACTGAGAGATCAATGGCGAAGATGCCGGTGGTTCTGGACAAGAGTTTCCTGGTTGGCTCGACGCCGACGGACATGGCGGATCTGTGCGCGGAGTATCTTGTCCTGATGACGGAGGCTCTGTTCTTCGAACTCCTCTTGGGACCTGCCCGGGAGTGTCAGGAGGGCTTCCGCAAGTTTCCAACGACCACAAATCCTGTTGAGCTCGTGGCGCATGTGGGGACGTTGTTGGCTTACGAGGCGGCGGAGCATTCGCCGGCGACGCCGTTGACCGACCGGCTGCGCCCGGTGAATTTCCGGTTCAATGAGAAGCTGGCCACGGGATCATTCGTTCTTACTTCGCAGCAGGTGGCCGGTGCGAATGATTGGCGAGCGTTTGTGGCGGAGTTGGCCGCAGGCTTCAAGGAAAGGTCGGCTGCTCTTCCGAATTGGTTTCCCGCACTGGCAGGCTACAAGCCGGGAATGCCTTCGACAGTGATCGAGGACGTTGGTGAGGCAGTTGCCTCGGATGGTGCGCTGATCCGGTCGATATACGACTCCTTTCGGCCGTCGTCGTTCCCTGCGGGGAGCGAGATCGAAGGCGGCTGGGCTGGGTTCCGTTGGACGCAGGTCCAGCTCTTGTATGGGCTTGAATACATCCGTCGTTATGGACCAAACTCAAAGATGGAGGCGAAGGCGATCCAGCACGATGTGATCGATATGCAATACGTCATCACTGGAGTCCTTGGCGGTGCTATGGCCTCGCACGACGGCTTTCCAAGGGCGGTGTTTCGGCGGCTGTTGCCGGAAGGTCTCTTGATACCTTCTGAGACTACGGGCGGCACCGAGAGAAGGTCGGGGTGAACAAGGCCCTGAGTTAGAAATTCATGAGCAACCGGTGCTAGGAGAGGGAGATCTTCGCAGTCGATTGCACCTGGATGGATGATTGCGGCCGGGATTCTTGGGGTCGCCACAACCGGGAGGGCGGCCCCCGCTGGCTACGGGCCGCTGCGGTAGCCCGGATCGATGAGTCCGAGATCGAAGTCGAGCGGGGTGGTCTTGAAGTCCGCGAAGTAGTGCCCCAACCGTTCCTCGGCCAGCTTGATGAGGAGCGCCAGCAGGTAGTCCTCGTCCGCGGACGGCCAGATGAGACGCAAGCTCGGCGCCGCAATCTGCTTGGCCGCGTCGTGCCGGAAGAAGAATGTCTCGACGTAGGGATTGGCGTTCAGGTTGAAGACCTTTGCGGCGCCAAGGGTCTCGACGGCGCCGGGGACCGCCAGGAAGTCCCGCCCCTTTCGTGGCTTGAGACTGATCTGTCGCGGCGAAAACCCGCGGTGCATCGTGGGCGGAAAGTAGAGCCCGCCGCGCTGTCGGTGCGTGCGCGAGGAGCGGATGAGCGCTTCGGCGTCGACAAATTTCATTTCGGCGGCGACCTTGAGGAACGCGTACTCGATGAGCTCGTACGGCACATAGGCTGCGCTCTTGAGCAGCTCGAGGAAGTTGTAGCCGTCGGGAAACCGTTCGTCGAGATAGGCCTGCATCTCGTCCCGCGAGCGGAATTCAGCCTTCAGCACCCGCGCCAGCATCGATTTCACGTCATCGAACCAGATCTTCGCGCCGGAGCTCGGCTCGAGGATGTACAGCCACGAGAGCGTCTCTTCCATGACGGAGAAAGGCGGCGGCTTGCTCTTGATGGTGAAGCGATAGATCACGCCGAGCTCGCCGGCGTCCTTAGCTCGAAAAGGCTCGTAGCTGGGATAGGCGCGCGTGGCGAAGAACGCGGCCATCGTCGACTCGGCAGTGATGTCGTAGGCATCGGAGCTGACGCCGTACTGCTGGGCAAGCATATTGCCCACGACCCGGCCGAAGACCAGGAGCAGAACCCCTTTGAGCGACGCCCGTGCCCGCACGCGGGGCGGCAGGTCGAAGCCCAGCTCGTCCGAGAGATCGACCCATTGGCCGTCCTCAGAGGTCCCCTTGACAGCGTGGCGCATGCCGGAGGGCACCGAGGTCGCGTAGAAGCCGGTCTGGCCACGGAAATGGTGCTCCGGCGTCTGTTTGGCCTCGAGGTAGTCGAGGAGCACGAGGATGTTCGCGGCTGGGTGGTCGCGGTCGAAGGGGGCCGAGGCGTGATGCTTCATGGGCGACTCGACCTCGCTGATCAGGTTCTTTCCTACGGGCGCGGCCGGTGACTCGCCGCCAAGCTCCATTGGCGTGTTCGACATCATACGCCTAGCCGCGCCGCACTCTCTACGCTGCACACCTCCAATCGTCCTGCGCTGCTCTGCTCGTAGTCCTGCCGTCGCGCATCTGCGCCCGCGCAGCTGTCTCCAGGGGCGCTTCGCTCGACCAGCCCTCTTTTTCCCCTCGGCGCTCATGCTCGGCCCTCCTTTGCGGCCGGCATAGGCACCCTTGTCACACTCTGCGTGCGTGGGCTCCGCTGACGCACGATGACACATGATCGAATCTTCATCTTGCGCCGCACCGGCTTCCGCCGTGCTGCGCACGGGCGGGGGAAGGGGTCCGCTCCGCGGACCCCTGACACGGCACGCCGCTATCGCGTCATGCGGCCATGATTTTTCAATGGTTTACGGCGCATACAGTTGTAGTTGCTTCCTGCAAGCCACTGATTGCAGGTGAGTTGCGCTGTCGCATCAACATACACAAGTTTGCCTTGCGCGCCGGTATGACCGCCAATGTTATTGACAGTTGATCGATCTGTTGGCCCAAGGACCAGCGCAGTAAAAAGCTTGCTTTTCTTTGCGGCGAGGTACAATCTGAGCGCACGAATCGACCACCTAGGCGCTTTCCATCGGCCAAGGAGATATTGCGATGAATCATCTACTTTCAACGCCAAGAGCCGCTGAGTACTGTGGATTGTCACCGCGTACACTCGAGAAGAAGCGCACGACCGGCGGCGGACCGCCCTTCGTGAAGCTGGGCAAGAGGGTCAGGTACTGCCTCAGCGACCTGGACGCTTGGATTGCGCAGAACAAGAGACGTTCGACCTCGGATCCCGGTGAGCAAGAGTGAAGCGAGTGCTGAGCTTGCCGCGCACCACTCCGCCCGCGGCGGCGCGTCGCAGACCTCGACCTTGGATGTCTGCCGCTAGGCTTGCACGCTGCTCGGCTCCCGTGCGCGGCGGGTCGATCGCCGGCATCGCCGCGGGGAGACGATCATGACCTCCCGCCGCGCTGGCCTCGTCATCGCGCTGGCCGCCATTCTGGTACAAGCTCCTCGCCTTGTCCTCGCCCTACTTGCCGCCGATCGGCTGCCCGTCACTCCTGTCGCCGAGCGCGCCCTGCTCGTGCTCGCCGGCATCGGCACCGCTGTCGTCCTGACCGGCGGCAATCTCTTCCTCGCCCACACCGTCGCCCAGGTCCAGGCCTGGCGGCGCACCTTGGCCGCGGCCTGGATCGCCGTGCTCGCCGCGTCTGGTGGCCTCGTCATCCCCTTGGTGGTCGCCGGCCTCACCGCC
>DASZZM010000077.1:0-35756 GCA_035544895.1 Thermoanaerobaculia bacterium | reverse complement strand
TCGGGCCTCGGCACGCTCCGCGCAGGGGCAGCCCGGTTTGCTGCACTTCACATAGCGCTCCGACAGCGAACCGCGACGCATCGGCCTGGGCTGGGCGATCCGGTCGCTGATCTGACGGGCACGGCTGGTGGCATCTGAGGTATCGTTCATGGGCGGTTGTTTTCCTCCTTACGGTTATTATAACCGTAAGGAGGCCGCGATTCCAGCTCGTGGGCATCCTCTCGTAACTCTGGTGTCGTGCACCCGCTTGTAGTGGACAGGTTGCAGCCAATATCATACTATGAGCTCTTGGTATAACTTCTCAGGGTAGTTGAACCATGGCGAACAAAGTAGGAGACAAGGGCCAGATCGTCATCGAGAAGCCGATCCGGGACGCTCTCGGGGTCCAGCCAGGCTTCGTGGCCGTACAGGACCTGCGAGCGGATCATGTCGAGATCCGCTTCTACCCCCCGGAGCACAGCCGCTCGCTGCGCGGCGTGCTCGCGGGCCGGATCGAGCGGTCGGTGCCGCCGCGGAGATGGCAGAAGGCGCGTGACACGGCCTGGGGAGACGCTGTCGCCAAGGGCCCCGACGCGAAGAAAGTCGAGCGATGAAGCGACCCGGGTGTCCCGCGTTTCTCGATACGAGCTACGTCGTTCGGTACTTGACGAACGACCCGCCTGAGATGGCCGCGCGCGCCGCCGCCGTCATCGACAGCGAGCAGCCGCTGGTCCTGAGCGAGATGGTCCTTCTCGAGACCGCCTACGTCCTGACCTCTGTCTACAGAGTACCTCGTGCCGAAACCGTCGATGCCTTGCTCGCCCTGGTGCAGCGCGCCAATCTACGCCTGGCGAGCCTTGGCAAACCCCGCGTGCTGGCCGGCTTGAGCCTCTGTCGCGACTCGGCCCGCTACTCGTTTACCGACGCCCTGCTCTGGGCCCAGGCGCTCGACAGCGGCGCGGACCGCCTCTATTCCTTCGACCGGAGATTCCCTGCCGAGGGTCTTGTCATCCTCGGCTCTTAAAGAATAGCTCGATCACGCTTTTCACCGGCAGGTGGAGCCGTACTGTGCTTCCCAGAGACCAATATCTGAAAGTCGAGTGGCTAGATGCAGCTGTTGTCGCTGCGCCTCGGCACCTCATGCGTAGTAAGGTGCACGCAAGCCGGGGCAATTACGAACTACGGGGGTCTTGACAGTGGGCCCGAAGGGGGTAGCATAACAGCAGATTCGCTAGGACCCTCTATCTGTAAGGGTGGCGGGGCAAAGTTAGAATGGGAACTTTCGTCCTCAATTTCTGACAGCACCGGAATGGGGAAGGGAAGAAAATGGCACGCGAGCGGAACGGGCCACCAAAGCAGCAGGTGACGCCGACTCGTCTTCGAGAAGGCTCCCATCCCGCCCTAAAGCTCCGGCGTACGCTACGAGGGCATACAGGTAAAATCTTCAGGATGGACCTGTCGTCAGATGGACGCGTCCTAGCGACGCCCTCGTCTGATAATACAGTTCGGCTCTGGGACTTGGAAAGCGGGCGACTTCTGCAGACGCTTGAACAGGGCGCTACGAGTATCTGCGCTGCCTGGTCGCCAGATGGAGCGACATTAGCGACCGGGGGCAATGACACAGAGGTATATTTATGGAACGCCATGACGGGACAGCAACTTCGTACCCTGGGTGATCAGATCTCCATGGTGAGAGCTGTCGCGTTTTCGCCAGACGGGAAGACGCTGGCGTCTTGCTCCGACGATTCCATAATCCGACTCTGGGATGCTGCGAACTGGATTGCGACGTTCCACCTGCAAGGGCACACTGCCAAAACCGCGGGCCTTGCATGGTCGCCGGCCGGGAGATTTCTTTGTTCGAGTTCTTGGGACGCGACAATCCGCCTCTGGGATGCGGTTACGGGCGAGGCGATCCGAACAATTACAGGCCACACAGGGGATGTCAACTGCGTAGCCTGGTCACCAGACGCTCGACATGTAGTATCAGGCGCCGATGATCAAACGGTCCGAGTCTGGGATACTGCGACAGGAAAGCAAAAGTTATTGTTGGAAGGACACACGGCTCCAGTGTATTCGCTCTCTTTCCTGAACGATGGGCACCTACTGGCCTCCCTCGGCAAAGATGGTGTCCTTATCATCTGGCGCGCTGAGACCTGGGTCGAAGTGGTGCGAATGGGCCTCAAGGGTGACGACTACACGCTGTGCAACCTGGCAACCCATCCCACTTTATCCGTGATGGCAACTGCCGGCGAGAGCATGAGCGATATTGACGTATGGGATATCGACTTTTCTTTGCTGTGCGGCGTTAATATTGGCGCCCCGACAGTTCAGTACATCAATGCCAAGGTAGTGCTAGTTGGCGACAGCGGTGTTGGTAAATCCGGATTGGGAATTCGACTTGCCGAGCACCAATTCCGTATGACCGACTCGACTCACGGCGCCCAGTTCTGGCATTTACCTGCCCAGCGATTGACTGATCTGCCAGCCAACATCCAAGCGGATCTCACGCTCTGGGACCTGGCCGGCCAGCCAGACTATCGCTTGATACATCAGCTTTTCCTCGACGACGCCGACGCCGCGCTACTATTGGTCGACAGCTCGGATCCGAGCGATCCTTTTCGCGGCGTGCCGTACTGGTCCAAAGTGCTCAAGGCTCATGCTCCTGCGCACGCTGTGAAGTTTTTAGTTTCTGCGCGCTGCGATGTCAGCCCTACTACCGCGGATCGCCACGAGGTCAACCGTGTGCTCGATCGCTGCGGGCTGGACGAGTACTTCAAGACAAGCGCTAAGCAAGGTGAGGGGATCGAATCTCTCTTCCAGCGGCTGTTGAGCGACATTGCTTGGAACCGGTTGCCGCGCACCAGCAGGCCTCGGCTCTTCCAGGTCGTTCGCGAGTTTCTGCTGGATCGCAAAGAAGCCGGCAAGCCGCTTCTCGCAATGGACGAAATTCGCCAAGCGGCACGGGAACGATTTACCGAACGCGAGCCTACGCAAGAGGAGCTGGACACCGTCGTGCGGCTCCTGCAGAGCCGGGGCCTTGTGTATCGTCTGCAACCGAGGCCGGATTTGACTCTCGTGCTGCTCAAGCCGGAGCTTGTCAATCAGTACGGCTCGTCGATCATCCAGGCGGCGCGCAACCACCCGCTGGGCATCGGCGCCGTGCCGAAGCAAGACGTGCTGACAGGTAATCTCCCCTTTTCGGGCTTCAGCCGTCTGCCTCAGGACCACGAAGCGCTGGTACTAGAAGCGACAGTCGAGCTGCTCATCCGTCGCGAGCTGTGCTTTCGAGAGATGGGCCACTTGGTTTTTCCAAGCCAGATCAACGTGACTCGGCTCCCGCCCGTCGAGGAGCATCCACAGACAGCTGTGGCTTATCGCTTTTCGGGCAGCATCGAGATTATTTATGCGTCTTTGGTTGTGCGCCTTAGCTATACGGATTACTTCCACCGCGAGGACCAGTGGAAATATGCCGTCGAATTCTCCCGAGACGGTAGCCGTCTTGGGTTTGTTATGCGGCAGATAGAAGAGGGCACAGGCGAACTAGAAATTTATTTCCATTCCGGCGTCAGCGAGTTCGATCGAGGCACGTTCATCCGCTTTGTGACCGATCACCTTAGGGCCAAGGGGATCGATATCGAGGAGCAGATTCGTGTACTTTGCCCGAAGTGTTCCAGGGAGGTCACCAACCGCAATGCTATTGAGTCCCGCTTGCAGAACGGATTACTCGATATTCCATGCCAGTTTTGTGCTACTGCGATCCGGATCCCGGCAGGCGTTGAGGAGCTCTATCGGCGGGACCCATTGCTTGATGAGAAGCAACAGCAATTGACAGAGAACGTCGCAAAGCGTACTGCGGCAGAGGTGAAGCAGTTATGGGCGGATCAGCGACAGACGGTGGCCACGAAGCCCAGGGAAACGCGAACCAAAGCGGAAAGTCGGAGGATCGATATTCTTCACTTGTCGGACCTACACCTGGAGGATGACTCGCTCGCAGGTGTGTATCGCGCTCAACTGGAGGCAGATCTTATTAAGGAACTTGGTATTAGACGGCTTGGATATTTAGTTGTGTCCGGCGACCTCGCGAATCACGCGACTGCAGAGGAGTATCGCGCGGCCTATACTATGATTGACGATTTGACTAAACGCTTTGGACTGGATCCAAGCCGTGTGGTAGTCGTACCAGGGAATCACGATGTGAACTGGGCGCTTTCAAAGAGGGCTTATCCGTTCGTCCATCGGGACGACTTGCCTTCGCCCTTGCCTGTGGATCGTCATATACCGGCCGGCGAGGTGGGCGCGCTGCTACGTGACGAGCGGCGTTACCGTGAGCGGTTTGCGCCATTTAACGCGCATTTTTTCAGGCTCACTTACACTGGCCAGAACTATCCTCCAGATTATGAAGCGCAGATACTCTGGTCTGACGACCGCGAAGATCGCATCCTTTTTTTGGGTCTCAACTCCTGCTGGCAACTCGACCACCACTTCCACGACCGCGCAAGCATCAATATGCAGGCGCTCGCCCGGGCACTTGACCGGCTGCATGAAAAGAACTACGACGGCTGGCTGAAGATCGCCGTCTGGCACCATCCTGTGACCGGAAAGCAGATGATGAACGACGAGTTCCTGCAGCTCTTAGCCGTCCATGGCTTCCAGGTCTGCTTGCACGGACACCTCCACGAAGCTGTCGACGGTTTTCACAAGTACGACGACCGGCGCGGAATTCGTATCGTTGGTGCCGGCACCTTCGGCGCGCCGGCCAAGGAGCAGGTAATTGGAGTTCCGCTACAATACAACCTCCTGAGCTTTGAGCCCCGCACAGGTGAAATCACCGTTCACACGCGGAAGAAGGAAAAGCCCGACGGCGCCTGGTCTGCAGATGCCCGGTGGGGCGACAGGAACAACCCGAAGTCTTGGTATCGTTTCAGGGTGCCGCACTACCGGACCAGGTAGGGGCACTAGCGATATAAGAGTGGGTGCTTTGCCCACGCACAACCGGAGCCGCGCCTTGTAGCGGCCTGGCGCACCAGCTCGAAAGAGACAGGCCCCGCCTCGGGGCTGCGCTTCCTGCCTGGCATGCCAGAAGGGGTGGCGGCGTCAGATTCCCAGCAGGTTCGTCCTCAGCTTCGCGTAGCCCTTCTCTTCCGCCCAGAGGCTCAGCGGGATCGTCGCCAGCTCATCCACCACCGGTACGGCCCTGCCGTCTCTCGTCAGGTCGACCGTCTTGATGTAGTGGCGGCAGGTGTCGCAGGCCTCGACGCGGATGTGCGCCAGGCCCTCGGCTACCCAGACGGGGAGCTTGTCCCGGTCTTCTTCGCCGCAGGCGGGGCAGACGATGCGCCGGAACTCCCACTCCGTCGCGCAGAGGGCGCAGATCAACGATCGCTTGGCGCCGTCCCCTTGCGGCCGCAGCACGCCGACTTGCGGACGGTTCGAGCAGAGCGGGCAGAGGGGAGGGGTGCCGTCGGGCGCGGTCCGCCCGCCGTGGTCGGCGAGGCATTCGGCGTAGGGCTGCAGGAAGGCCCAGGCGATCAGGGTCTCCGCCTCGGAGAGCGCGCCGGAGCCCTCCGGCTCCGCCCGCCAGAACTCGTCGAGCACTTCCTGCCAGCGCGTCACCCCCAGGGCGCCCAGCTCGGCGGCGGACTGGGCGAGGGGAGGCGGCGCGATCTCCTGAATCAGCGAGAGGAAGGATGCGAACCAAGGCAGCAGGAGGAGCGGCTCCAGGTCGCGCTCGCGCAGGGGCTTGCCGGCGCCGGGTCCCTGCCCCGCGCTGGGGGGGACGGCGGCGGCGGCGGCGTAGAGGGTCTTCTGGAAGCCGACGACGCGCTCATAGAAGCGCAGACCTTCGGCGGCGAAGGACTGGGACGCGGCCAGCTCCTGGGCGCGCTGGATGCGCGCGTCCCATTTATCGCGCTTCATCTCTTCGCTGCGGGATCCCCGGCGATCTGGTCATACCAGGCGCGGTGGTGCCTGTGCGCCCACGCCCGAGACACGTCTCCGCGCGTGATCGACGCGTAGGCGCCGCGCTCCACCGCCGTGCCCATGTATACGTGGATCATGAACAGGGCGATCGTCAACAGCGCCGAGACGACGTGCACGAGCACGGCGATGAACCGCAGGTAACGAAGGCCCCAGGGAATCCAGTGCGGGACCCAGAGGACCAGGCCGGAGAGGAAGAGCAAGATGCCGCACCAGAAGAATACCCAGAAGAGGACCTTCTGGCCGGCGTTGAACCGCCCCACCGGAGGCACCTCCTCATCCTCGTTGCGCGTGTAGTGTCCCACCGCCCGCCACCACGCCCGGTCGTTCTCCGTGGTTCGCATCTGGGAGGCCCACTTGACGTACATCCATATGACCGAGATGACGAAGATCACGCCAACCCAGGGATGGAGGATGCGCGAGATCGTGCCCCCGCCAAGGACCACGGCGATCCAGAACAGCCAGGGAGTCCAGAACGCCAGTCCGGTCAGCAGGAGGTAGACGTAGGACACCGCGGCGACGAAATGCATCAGCCGCTCGTCGAACGCATAGCGCACGATCCGCCCGTTCGGCAGCACGCGCGAGTCGCTCATGGCTGTTCTCCATGCTTCGGCATTTCCCGGTCTTCCGGCACGGTCTTCGGGCCGTAGCGCAGGTAGTGGACGCACAGGCCGACCACGCCGCCGACTATCGCCAGGTTGCCGAGCCACTTGAGAGGATGTTTCCACAGCTTGACGCCCCAGGGGATCTTGGGGTCCGCCGGCAGGCCGCCGTAGGCTTCGGGCTTGGTCGCGTCATGCAGCACGTAAAGGACATGGGTGCCGCCGATGCCGGCGGGATCGTAGACGCCCGCGTTGGGGAAGTCCGACTGCTCGCGCAGCTGGTGCGCGCGCGTCTCGGCGAGCTCCTTCATCTCCGCCTTGGTGCCGAAGTGCAGGCAGCCGGTGGGACAGGCCTTGATGCAGGCGGGCTCGAGCCCCTCGCTGACCCGGTCCGAGCAGAGCGTGCACTTGAACACCTTGCGCGACTGCGGGCTGAACTTCGGCACGTTGAACGGGCAGCCGGTGATGCAATACCCGCAGCCGATGCAGTGGTCCTGCTGAAAGTCCACGATGCCGTTGGCGTACTGGACGATGGCGCCGTCGGCCGGGCACGCTTCCAGGCATCCCGGCTCCTCGCAGTGCATGCACTGGTCTTTGCGCATCAGCAGCATCATGCTGCCGTCGTCGCGCTCGTGCTCGTCGAACTTGATCAGGTTCCAGTAGTTCCATGCCGTGTCGGGCATGGTCTGATAGCTGTTCTGGAAGACGGTGTCGGTGAAGGAAAGCCCGTTCCATTCCAGGCAGGCGACCTCGCACGCCTTGCAGCCGATGCAAGTCGTGGTGTCGATCAGCTTGGCGACCTCGTACTCGCGCTTGACGCCGGCGCCGGGGACCGGGCCTGCATGGCCCGAGATCCTGCGGATTTCAAGATTGGCCTGGCTCATGGCGTCCCCTTATGCCTTCTCGAGCTTCACCAGGAAGCCCTTGAACTCAGGCGTGTAGGCGTTGGGATCGTAAACGGTGGGCGACAGGCGGTTCACCGGGGTCCTCGCGTTCTCGCCCGCGTCCTCCTGGATGCCGCGAAAGCCCTGGTGGATGGGGATGCCGATCTGGTAGACCTTCTTGCCGTCGATCATCATCGGCTTGATGCGCTTGGTGACGAAGGCCTTGGCCACGTAATCGCCGCGCGCGCTGGTCACCCTCACCTTGTCGCCGCCCTTGATGCCCAGGTCCGCCGCCAGCTCGACCGGCATCTCGACGAACGGCTCGGGGATGAGCTGCACGTTGACCGGGTTGTTCTTGGTCCAGTAATGGTAATGCTCGGTCAACCTGTAGGTGGTGCAGACGATGTTGAACTCGCCCCCCGTCTTGGCGAACTTGTCCATGTCGGTCTTGAACCGCTTGACCACGGGGTTGTTCGATTGTTGAGGATGGAAGGGATTGGCCACCGGGCTCTCGATCGGCTCGTAGTGCTCCGGGAAGGGCCCGTCCGCGAACAGGCCCAGGGGCGCGAAGAGCCGCCCCACGCCTTCGGCGGTCATGATGAAGGGGCCCATGTGGTCTTTCGGCGGCGAGGTCGGCTTGAAGTCGGGGACGTCGTTGCCCACCCACTTCTGCGCGGCCTCGCTCCACCATACCTGGCGCCGTTCGGGATCCCACGGCTTGCCGGCGGGGTCGCACGAGGCGCGGTTGTAGAGCACCCGGCGGTTGGCCGGCCAGGACCACGCCCAGTTGGGATAGATGCCGAGGCCTGACGGGTCCTCCGTGCCGCGGCGCGCGGTCTGCGAGCCGGCCTCCGTCCAGCTGCCGCTGTAGATCCAGTTGCCGCAAGCCGTGGTGCCGTCGTCCTTGAGCCAGGCGAAGCCGGGCAGCTGCTGGCCCGCCTTGATCTGCTGCTTTGTCACCGGGTCTTCGAGGTCCGCCAGGGCCTTGCCGTTGATCTCCTTGGCGAGGTCCGCCAGCGCCGGATGCCGCGGATCGGTGTAGGGCCAGGTGAGGTTGAGGATGGGGTCCGGGAACTTCCCGCCCTCTTTCTGATACAGCGCCTTCACCTTGAGGAAGATCTGGGCCAGGATGTCCTGGTCCAGCCGCGCCTGTCCCGGCGGCGGCAGCGCCACGTTCTTCCACTGCAGCCAGCGGGACGAGTTGGTCATCGAGCCGTCCTTCTCGGCGAACCCCGCGCACGGCAGGCGGTAGACGGTCGTCTTGATCTTCGCCATGTCCTCCTTGGAGGTGCCCGGCGCCATCCAGAACTCGCTGGTCTCGTCCGGGTAGATCTCGCCCACGACCAGCCAGTCGGCCTTCGCGAGGGCCGCGATGTTCTTCCGCGTATCCGGGCCGATGGCGACGCCGTTCATGCCGAAGGCAAACATCCCCTTGACCTTGCCCTGGTACATGCTGTCCCAGATCTCCGTCCAGGAGTAGTTGCGGTCGACCTTCGGCAGGTAGTTGAAGGCCCAGTCGTTCTCCTTCTTCGCCGCGTCGCCGTACATCGCCTTGAGGAAAGAGACGGCGAACTTCGGCGTGTTCGCCCAGTAGTTGAAGGAGTCCCATTCCGAGGGCTTCGAGGTGGTCGGCGTGATGCGCTTGGCGTACGCCGCGAAGTCGGTGTCCGCTGGGATCGGCACCTTCAGATAGCCCGGCAGGTTGTCGAAGATACCGGCCATGTCGGTGGCGCCCTGGATGTTGGAATGCCCGCGCAGGGCGTTGACGCCGCCGCCGGCCCGGCCGACGTTGCCCATCAGGAGCTGCAAGATGGCCGCGGTGCGGATGATCTGCGAGCCGTAGGTGTGCTGGGTCCAGCCGACCGAGTAGATGATGGTGGCGACCTTCTTCATGTCGCCGCCCTTGCGAATGGAGGTGAGCAGGTCGGCGGCCTTGAGGAACTGGTCCTTGGGAACGCCCGCGACGCGCTCGACCATCTCCGGCGTGTAGCGGGAAAACTGCTTCTTGAGCAGCTGGAAGACGCAGCGCGGATGCTGCAGCGTCAGATCGTAGGCGACGTTGGCCGGCAAGCTGGGGCCCGCGGGGGCGGGATTGGGGGGCCTGCCCTCGCCGGCGATCGCGGCGGTGCCGGTGCTGCCGCCCTTGGCCGCCGCGGCGGGCTTGGCGGAGGCGGCGGCGCCTCCTGCCGGCTTCGGGGTCGCGGCCGCGCCCGCGTTCGCATCCGCGGAAGCCGCCGGGGTCTTGGCGGCGCCCGCGGCAGGCTTCGCCGCAGCGGCGCCAGCCGGGGTTGCGCCGGCCGGACCCGCGACGGCGCCGCCCGCCTCGTAGTTCCAGGTCGACTTGTCGTAGGTCTGCTTGACCGGATCGAACCCCGAGTACAGGCCGTCCTCCGGCAGCTTGAAGCCTTCTTTGACGATGAAGGCGGCGTTGGTGTAGTTGAGCAGGTAGTCCTTGGCGAGGCGGTCGTTCTCGATGGCGTAGTTGACCAGGCCGCCGAGGAAGGCAATGTCGGCGCCGGCGCGGATCTGCAGGAAGAGGTCCGCGGTGGCCGCCGTGCGCGTGAAGCGCGGGTCGACCACGATCATCTTGGCGTTGCGCACGCGCTTGGCTTCGATCGCCCACTTGAAGCCGCATGGGTGGTTCTCGGCGGGATTGCCACCCATGATCAACATCATGTCGGTGTTCTTGATGTCGGTGTAGCCATTGGTCATCGCCCCGCGTCCGAATGATGGTCCCAAACTTGAGACCGTGGGGCCGTGTCAGACCCGGGCCTGGTTTTCCAGGTAGCAGACCCCCAGGCTGCGCATGGTCTTGACGACCAGGAAGTTGAACTCGTTGGTGTCGGTGCAGCCGCCGATCCAGGAGATACCCTCGCAACGGTTGGCCGTGTGCCCCTGGGCGTCCTTTTCGACGAACGTCTCGTCGCGGGTCTTCTTGACCTTCTGGGAGATCTCGTCGAGGGCGGTGTCCCAGGAGATGTCTTCCCAGTGGTCGGAGCCGGGCCGGCGGACCTGCGGCTTCATGAGCCGCCGCGGGTTCAGGATGTCCTGCTCGAGAGAGGCGCCCTTGGGGCAGAGGGTGCCACGGTTGATCGGGTGGTCCGGATCGCCCTCGACGTGGACCACCTGGGGGGTGACGTTCTTGGCCTTGTCTCCCAGGGTGTAGATGATGACCCCGCAGCTCACCGAGCAGTAGGGGCAGGTGGAGCGGGTCTCGGTGGCGCGCGCGATCTTGAGCTCGCGGAGCTGCGCCTGGGCCGGAGCCAGGTCGAAGCCCAGGACCGAGGCCGCCACCCCTCCGATGGTTCCGGCTTTCAGGAACTCCCTTCGGGTCGGCTTCAAAGGTCAACCTCCTTCGCAGTAGGCGCGGTGAGGGGTCGAATTCGAGGACGCTGAGGTTCACCTCTATACCATGGAACCGGGGCACCGGCAAGGCCGGCGTGCTAGCATCTTTGCAGCATGCGGGACAGCGGTTCATGAGCGGCGCGGCGACGCGGAGCCCGGCCGGGGCGGTGGTGCGGGCGACGGTGGCGGCGTACGCGGGTGAGAGGGTCGAGCGGCGGTCGGACTTGCTGGCCGCCGAGGAGCCGCTCGAGATGCGGGTGTCGCTCGAGCAGGGGGGGCGGCGGGTCCGCCACAGCGTGGCGGTGACCATGCGCACTCCGGGTCACGACTTTGCCCTCGCGGCCGGCTTCTTCTTGAGCGAGGGCATCGTTGCCGCGCGCGAAGCGATCTGGAGCATCGCCTACTGCCAGGAGGCCGAGGAGCAGAACGTCGTCGACGTCTTCCTCGCGCCGGGGGTACCCTTCTCCCCGGAGCGCTTCAGCCGCAACGTCTACACCACGTCGAGCTGCGGCGTCTGCGGCAAGACCTCGATCGATCTGGTCCGCGCCGTCTGTCCGGCGCGGCCGGTGGGCCGCGAGCGGGTCGCGCGCGCCGTCCTCGCCGGGCTGCCGGAGTCGCTGCGGCGGGCGCAGCCGGTCTTCTCGCACACCGGCGGCCTGCACGCGGCCGGGCTCTTCGACGCCTCCGGGCGGCTGCTCTTGCAGCACGAGGACGTCGGCCGCCACAACGCGCTCGACAAGGTGATCGGCACGCTGCTCCTCGACGGCGCGCTGCCGGCCTCCGACCGGGTCCTGCTGGTCAGCGGCCGCGCCAGCTTCGAGCTGGTACAGAAGGCGCTCGCCGCCGGGATCCCCATCCTCGCCGCGGTGGGCGCCCCGAGCAGCCTGGCCGTCGAGCTGGCCAGCGAACTCGGCCTGACCTTGATCGGCTTCCTGCGCGACGGGCGGTTTAATGTTTACTCGGGCGAGGAGCGGATCGATTAGGTCTAGACCGGCAGATAGCCTGTCTTCTCGACCAGGCTCTGGCCGGTGGGCTCGAGCAGGAGATCGACGAACCCCTGGATGGTGTTGGTGGCCTTGGTCCCGTCGAGATACACGTAGAGAGTGCGGCTGATCGGGTAGGCCTTGGCTCGCACCGTGTCGGGGTTGGCGGGGACGCCGCCGACCCGCAGGGCCCTGAGCTGGGCCGGAACCTGGCCGGCAATGACGAAAGAGATCGCGGCGGGCCTGCGGCGCAGAAGCTCGCGGACCGCGGAAGCCGATCCGGCCACGGCGGCGCCGCGCCAGGCTTCGGAGCCTTGCATCACCGCCTCGTTCCACACCTCCTGGACGTCCGAGCCGGGCTCGCGTGAGACCACTTCGATGGGCAGGTCGGGTCCGCCCACCTCGCTCCAGCGGCGAATCGAGCCGTTGAAGATGCCGCGAAGCTGGGCGAGGCCGAGGCTGGCGAGCGGGTTGCCGGGAGCGACGACGGGGACGACCGCTTCGTAGCCCACGACGAACTGACGCAGCTCGATCCCCGACCGCCGCGCCTCCTGGACCTCGTCGCTGCGCATCGGGCGTAACGAGCTGGCGATGTCACAAGTCCCGGCGAGCAGGGCACGGATTCCCGCCGCGTCGCCTCCGGCGAGCAGCAGGACGTTGGCCTTGTGGCCCTTCTGGTAGAGCTCCACGGCCTTCTCGCCGATGGGCAGGAACGCGCTCGACCCCTTGACGACGATGTCGGTCGAGCTGCTCCGTGCGCAGGCCGCGGCGAGAGCTGTCGAGCAGACGACCGCGGCGAGGCGGAAGAAGGGTTTGCGGCTCTTCGCGATGCACATTTCTCTTTCTCCTTGTCTGGGCACGGGCCCCGCGGGCTCGGCCGTCTTGCCGGTCAACGGGCGGCAGCAACCCGGCTGCTCCGGCCGCCGAGGAGGTCGGTTTCGAGGCTGGCTTCGTGAGGGCGCGGCTGGTATGCCGGAGAAGCTTCCGCGGGCGGCTTGCGGCTCGCGTCCTCGGGGAGCTGGAAGGCCGAGACCGAGGTGCGCAGTGTGTCGGCGAGCTCGGCCATGCGCGAGACCGCAATAGCCGACTGGCGAGTGCTGCTTGCCGTCGCGGCGGTGACGCCGGCGATGTCGTCCATCGCGGTGGAGATCTCGACCGAGCTATGGGCCTGCCGCTGGGCGGCGGCGGTGATCGACTGCACGATCTCGGCGATGCGCTCGGCGACGCTGTTGATCTCGGCGAGCGCCTGGCCTGCCTGGTCGGCGACCTCGGAGCCCGCGACGACGCCGCGCGTGCTCTCTTCCATGCTCACCACCGTCTCCAGGGTCTCGCTCTGGATCGCGGTCACCAGTGCGCCAATCTGGCGGGTGGCCTCGGTCGAGCGCTCGGCCAACCGCTGGACTTCCTCCGCGACCACCGCGAAGCCGCGGCCGGCCTCTCCGGCGGATGCCGCCTGGATGGCGGCATTGAGGGCCAGGATCGAAGTGCGGTCGGCGATGTCGCCGATCAGCTTGACGATCTCGCCGATCTCTTTGGAGCTCTCGCCGAGGCGCTTGATGCGGCGTGCCGTCTCCTGGACGTTGCCGCGGATCCGGCCCATCCCCGCGACGGTCTGGCGCACCGCCTCGGCACCGCTGCGGGCACGCTCGAGGGCGGTATGGGCGACGCCGTCGGCGACCCGTGCGCTCTCGGCCACCTCGACGATCGAGCGCGCCATGGTGTCGACCGCGGCGGAAGTCTGGGCGAGCTGTGTGGCCTGCGCCTCCGAGGTCTCGGCGACGCGCCGGGCGTCGGCTTCGAGCTCCTTGGCCGAGGACGTCACCTGCAGCGTCGCGGTCTGCACTCTCCGGATGATGCCGCGCAGCTCGGCAACCATGTAGTTGAAGGCGTCGGCGATGGCGCCGGTGATCTCGCCGCTGACCTCCGCCTCGACGGTGAGGTCGCCCTGGGCAACGCCGCTCACCTCCTCCAGGAGCTTGACGATCGAGGCCTGGATGCGGTCCCGCTCCTGCTCGGTGTGGAGCAGGCCGCCGAGCTTTTCGAGCATCGCGTTGAGGCCGGCGGCGGCACGCCCCAGCTCGTCGCGCCTGAGCACGCGGGCGCGGTCGGCGAAGTTCCCCCGCCCGACCTGGGAGGCCAGGCGGCCAATCTCGCCGATCTGGCGCAGCAGGCCCTGGCTGATCAGGTAGGCGAGGAGCATCGCGAGCGCGGCGCCGAGGAAGGCCGCAACCGCCGCGATGCGGGAAGCGGTGGCCGCCGGCGCCAGCGCTTCGGCGGCATCGATGGCGGCAACGGTGGTCCAGCCCAACCGCCTGACCGCGGGGTCGATCTCGGAGCCGGCGATCCTGGCGAAGCCGAACAGGGAGTCCACGCCTTCAGGAGAGGTCCCGGCCCGTGCTCCCGAGACCGGCGGCAGGCCTGCCGCCGGCTGCAGGACGGCAGGGAGAGGCCTGGCGAGCGCCAGGGGATCGGCGGCAAAGATCGCCTTGCCTTGCAGGTCGTGCACCGCCATCCGTCCGGTGCGCTGGAACGACGAGCTCGACACCAGGTCGCGCAGGGACCGGGCATCGAGCGTGCTCTCGAGCACGCCGACCGGCGCGCCGTCGGGCCCGGGCACGGCGACCGCCAGGTCGAGGACGGCGAGCCCGCTGCCTGGTTCCTGGCGCGGGCCGCCGACGTAGGTGGCGCCGGCGCCATGATTCCACGCCGCCTGCCACCAGGCTTCGTCGTCGACCCTTCTGCGCCGCCCTTCCGGCTGGTCCCGCTGGTCCCGGTAGTCGGGGCCGGTCGCTGCGACGACCGCTCCCTGAGCGGTGGCGGCAACCAGCGAGAGATGCCACGGAGCGGTCCGCTGGAAACGCTCGAGCTCGCGGGCGAGGAGGCCGGGGTCCTGCGCTCGGGACGCGGCGCCATAGCCGCCCGGAATTCCGCGCCCGAGCGCGGACGCTACTTCTCCGGAGCCGGCAAACGCGGCCAGCAGCTTGACCTGCCCGCTCACGGTGAGCCCCAGCTCCCGCGCCAGGTGCTCGGAGAGGCCGGCGACGGCGCTCTCGGTCCGGCGGCGCATCTGGTCGCCGCTCGCGCGCTCGCCGAGGAACGCCGCCGCCGCCAGCGGCAGCAGGGCCGCCAGCAGCAAGGCGGCCAATAGCTTGGCCGTCAGACCCATGCCCGGCAAGGAGGAGAGAAGCGGACTACGGAGGGACGTGTTCGACGGGGCGCGCATGGGGCTACCTCCAGGGAAAGGCGGTCTCACGATCCGCCACCCACGATTCTTGCCAGGAGAGAGACGTCAGCCAGTCGAGGTCGGGAACGAGGAGACTGCGTCCGCCGTCCGCGAAGGCGCCGCGCAGCCCCCGCGCGCCGGCGAACGGCGGAGCAGTCAAGGGCCGTTGCGGAAAGGGGCCGTCGAGCAGTCCGAGGACGCGCTCGACCGGCAAGGCGATCAGCTCGCGGGCGGCGGCGGCGCGGGCGACGAGCAGGCGAGGCGCCGCCGCGGCCGGCGGCCGTTGCTCCCCGCCGGTCGCCTCAGCCAGTCCCAGGGCGCTGGCCAGGTCGACTACCGCCAGGGGCTCGCCCCGCCAGCCGATCAAGCCGAGCAGCGGAGCGCGGGCGCCGGGGACCGGCCGCAGCGCATCGCCGTCCACCACCTCGACGGCCTGGCTGGCGGCGAGGCCGAGCACGATCGCGGGGCTGGCCGCGGCGGCTCCCGGCAGCGTGAAGACGAACAGCCGCCGCGACTGCGCGGAGGAGACAGGCGGCAGCGCCAGGTGCGAGTCCGCGCCCGCGGGCCAGGCGGCGTCCGCCTCCCCGCCGGCCGGGGGCATCGCGGCGCTCCCCGGGCCGTCCGGGCGTGTGGCGGCCAGCTCGAGCGCCAGCGCGTCATCCCACAGGACGACCCGGGAAAAGCCGCTGACGCACGCGGCCGCGAGCCCGGGCAGGGGCCGCAGGCGCGCCTGCGAAACCTCGTGCTCCCCCTCTACCGCGTCGACGCGTAGCCCGAAGGGCGGCCCGTCGCAGGCGGCGACCACCACCACGACTCCGCTTCCATCCTCCGTGAGCGGCAGCCTGCCGGCCTCGGAGGCCGGAGCGCCGCGGTGGCCCGGCGGCCCGGGCGGGCGCCCTTCGAGGGCAAACACCGGAAGCTCCTCGGGAGTGTCGAGGAGCCAGCCGATGGGGCCGCCCCGCCGCGGGTTGCGTTGCAGCTGCGCGGTGCCGGCGAGCGCCAGCACACACCTTGCCTCCAGGGCATAGCACCAGCCGCGATCGCGCAGGCGGAGCAGCCGTACGGACGAGTCAGCTGCTGGCAGGGGGGGCCTCCTGCCGGGCGAGCCGGCGCAAGGTGGCGAGGAGCTGGCGATCGTCATACGGTTTGACCAGGTAGGCGTCGGCCCCCAGATCGAGGGCGCGGGCGCGATGCTTCTCGCCGGCGCGGGAGGTGAGGAAGACCACCGGCAAGCCGCGCAGCGCCGGCTCCCGGCGCAAGGTCGCGAGGAGCTCGTAGCCGTCCATGCGCGGCATCTCGACGTCGACCACCAGCGCGTCGGGCAGGCGGCGGCCGCTCTGCAGCAGCTCCACGGCCTCGAGGCCGTCGCGCGCCGCCACGGAGCTCCAGCCCACCTGGCGCATCAAGCCCGAGACCACCTGCCGCACGCTCAAGGAGTCGTCGACGATCATCACCTCGAGCCGTCCGGACGGCACGGCGTGCCTCGCGGCGCTCGCCGCCGGCGCGTCGCGGAGGGCGGCGAGCAGTTCGGCAGGGTTGAGGATGAGCACCACGCGGCCGTCGGCGTCGACCGTGGCGCCGCTGATGCCGCGCACCTCGGGCAGCAGGCTGCCGAGCCCCACGATCACCGCGTCGAAGGTCCCCACCAGCTCGTCGACCGCGAGAGCCAGGCGCCGCTCCTCCGCGCTCAACAGCAGCACCGAAAGCCGCGACGGTCCCTCGCCGGCCGGGTTGTCCGGCAAGCCGAGCAGGTCGCCGAGCGCCCGCACCGGAAAGCTCTGCCCCGCCGCATGCAGCGCCGGAGGGCTGCCGAGCCGCGCGGCCTCCTCGCCATCGAGACGGAGGATCTGGGTCACGGCGGTCGCCGGGATTCCGAGGATTTCCCCGCGGGTTTTGAGTATCAGCAGGCGAGCGACGGCCAGGCTCTGCGGCAGGCGCAGGGTGAAGGTGGTTCCAGTCCCGGGCCTCGACTCGACACTCACCGCGCCGCGCAGCCGTTCGACGCCGGTCTTGACCACGTCCAGCCCCACCCCGCGGCCCGCGACCTCGCTCACCTCGGGCGCGGTGGTGAACCCCGGCAGGAAGAGCAGGGCCTGGAGCTCGCTCGGCCCGGCCGGCGCTCCCGCGTTGAGCAGGCCGGAAGCCTCGCCGGCCGCCGCGATGGCCCGCAGGTCGAGTCCGGCGCCGTCGTCGCGCACCTCGAGCACGACCTGGGCGCCGTCGCGGCGAGCCTGCAGCTCGACTCTTCCGCGCTCCGGCTTGCTCAGCCGGCGGCGGACCGCAGGGAGCTCGATGCCGTGGCTCACCGCGTTGCGCAAGAGATGGAGCAGGGGGTCGGCCACTCCTTCGAGCACGGCGCGGTCGAGCTCGA
This sequence comes from Thermoanaerobaculia bacterium, assembly GCA_035544895.1. Taxonomy (GTDB): domain Bacteria; phylum Acidobacteriota; class Thermoanaerobaculia; order Multivoradales; family UBA5704; genus JASLEW01. The sequence goes on along the minus strand of DASZZM010000077.1, from coordinate 18,393 downwards.
CCGCCTCGCCCGTGATCGCGAGATCGACCTGCTTGCCCTGTTGCGCGGCGATGGAGCGCACCGTACGGTGGAGGCGCGAGCTCAAGGCGGCGAGAGGCACCAGGCGCAGGCCAAGCACCTGGTCCTGGATGTCGCGGGTGAGCTGCTTCAGATGGCGGCGGTCGGCCTCCGAGCCGACCAGGGTGCCGTCGAGCTCCCGCGCCACCGCCGCGATGTCGCTGGTGGTCTCGGCCAGCGAGCGCGAGAGGAGGTCCAAGCCGGTGTAGCGGTCGAGCTCGAGGGGATCGAAGCCGTGATGGCGCCCGGCCTCCACGGTGGCGGCGGCGGCCAGGCCAGCCGCGGCCGCCGACTCGTGCTCGCTCTCGATGCGGCGCGCCACCTGGCGCAAGCGCGTCACCGACAGCGCCAGCTCCAGGAGCTGGCGGCGCAAACGCTGGAAGCGCCGCTCGAAAGAAGTGTGATTGACGATCAGCTCGCCGGAGAGGCCCAGGAGCTGTTCGTGCCGCTGGGCGTCAGCCTGGGCTGGCTGCGACCCCGGGCCGCGGCCGCGCGGCGGCGGCGGTGCCTCCTCCCTGGAGCCGGCGGGAGCCGCGGTGGCAGCCCCCACGAGGTCTTCGAGCTCCTCGCAAGCCGCGAAGAGCTCGTCCAGGGTCTCACGGGGAAGCTCCCCGTCGAGGAGGCGGGCGGCCTCGACCCGGTCCTCCAGGCCGTGGCACAGCCGCGACAGCTCGCCGAACCCCACGACCGCGGCCGCCCCTTTCAACGTATGGAGCACCCGCCGAAGCTCGTCTAGCTGCTCGCGGTCGGCCGGATGCCCGGAGAGCTCGCGCAGCAGCCTGGAGGCCTGCGCCAGGTGCTCACCAGCCTCCTCTCTGAATCCTTCCAGGATCTCCTGGACAGCTCCCTGTGACAGCTCGGCAAGGGGATCGGGGGCGGTGTCCGCCTCGCCGCTGCCGGCCTCGGCCCAGCCCGGGTCGGCGGCGCCAGCCGCCGCCCAGGCCGGGGCGCCTTGCGGCTCTTGCACGCCGAGCCACTCTTCGATCCGCGCCACCAGCCGCAACAGCTCGGCGAGGCCGGCGGGGCGGACGGGACCGCGGCCCGCGGCCAGCTCCTCGATGTGCTCCTCGGCGGCCTGTGCGACCTGGGCAAGCTCGGCCAGGCCGAGCATCGCGGCGGTGCCCTTGATGCTGTGCACCATCCGGCGCGGTTCGACGAGCCAGGTGCCGTCACCTGCCGGGGCGAACGCCGCGAGCCCGCCCCGGATTGCGGGCAGGTAGCCGCGGGCCTCCTCCAGGAAGCCGGCCATCACCTCGGGATCGACGGGACGAGGCATCTCGCTCCTCAGCCCAGCTCGGCGCGTGCGGTGCGCAACAGGCGATCGACGTCCAGCACGGCGACGCTCTCCCCGCCGGTTCCGCCGCGCACTCCGGCGGTGACCCACTGGAGCGGGCGCGGCAGCGCCGTTGCCGCCGGCGCCTGTGGTATGAGACCGGCGAGCGCCACCAGGCGGGCCTTGCCGCGGATCGCCAGGCCGGCCGAGATCTCCTTGCCGGCCGAGCGCACGACGAGCAGGGTTTCGCGCTCCGGCTCTCCCTCCCCCGCCGGCACCGGCCCGCCGGGGACTCGTGCGGTCAGGAAGCGCGCCAGATCGATCACCGCGACCACTTCACCGCCCGCCCTTGCGACTCCCCGCAGCCACGGCGGCGTGAAAGGGACGGCGCTGATCGGCGGGAGCTCGCGGATCTCCACGGTGGCGCCCGTCGGGACGGCCCAGCTCCTGCCCGCGCAGGAGAACTGCACGGAAAGCTCGCCTGCCCCGTCCGCGGAGACGGCAGCGGGCGGTCCGGCAACCGGCTCGGGGCGCCAGGTGCGGTCGATCTCGCTCCCCAGAACGGCCAAGAGCTCGTCGAGCGAGCAAGCGCCCGCAGCGCCCGCTTCGGGGGCTCGGCCATGGCCATCCGCTACCATGGGGTCGGGTTCATTCGTCATCACGCCTCCGCGCCGCCGCCGGTGTCCCGCCCGCTAGGGATGCCGCTGCTCGCCGCCGAGGAGATGTTCCACGGCGCCGAGGAGATGCTCGTCGTCGAGCGGCTTGGTCAGGTAGTCGTCGGCGCCCTGCTTCAGCCCCCAGAAGCGGTCCGAGGCCTGGGTCTTGCTGGTCACCAGGATGATCTTGATGTCCTGGGTCTCGGGAGCCGTCTTGAGCTGGCGGCAGACCTGGAAGCCGTTTTTCTGCGGCAGGAGGACGTCGAGGAGGATGAGGTCGGGGTGCTCCAGGTGGGCTTTTTCCAGCGCCTCCTCGCCGTCCCGGGCGGCAAGCAGCCGGTAGCCTTTCGGCCGCAGCGCGGCAAGCAGCAGGTTGAGATCGGTTGGACTGTCGTCGACGACGAGGATGGTTGCCTGCTCCATGAACGGCTCCCTTGTTGCGTCAGAGCTCCAGCGCCTCGATGATCCTGTTGAGCTCGACGAGGTAGACGCCGCAGGTCTCCCGCCATAGCTCGCGCCGCGAGGCCGAATGGAGATAGGCGGCGACACGCATGAAGTGCTCCTCGATCATGCTGGCCGCGGCGCGGCAGAGCTGCCGGAAGGTGCGCGGGCGTTCCGCTGGGTCGCCGGCCCAGTGTGTGTAGAGCCTGGCCGCGGCCTGAAACGAGATCCGATTGTCGGCGACGTCGAGGATTCTCACCTGCGGGTAAGAGCTCGCCACCCGCGCCATCAGCTTGACCATCGAGAGCTCTTGCTGGGCGGCCCCGGGCACCGAACCGGCGAATTCGGCCACGCGGTTGACCAGCTCCTCGACCGCGGCGAGGGCGCGCACCGGCCGGCGGCGCGTCTTCGGGTCGTGCAGCCGGGCGGACACCTGCTCGAGCTCCGCGATCAAGGTGAAGAGGCCGGCCTCGAAGCCACGATCGAATTCCTCTTCGGAGCGCGACAGCGGCCGCTCGGCGGCGCCGTTGCCCGCGGCCTCCTCCCTGACGCGCTCGTCATGCTGGCGTGTGCCTTCGAGGAGCAGGAAGTTGAGGCTCTTGCCGATTGTGCGCGGGCAGTCGTCGAAGCCAATGCTGACGCGGAAGAGGCCATCGCTCCAGGAGAGCAGGCGGTAGACGGCGTCCTCTCCCTCGAGGAGGCCAAGGCAGGAGTGGACGATCTCGCCGTCCGCGAGGTAGATCACTCCTTCCTCGCCGCGGCGGCTCACCTGCAGCGAGGCGCGCCTCCTCGCCTGGCAGAGGATCTGCACCAGGCTCGACAGAGACAGGTCCTTCAGATCTCCTTCGATCGCCATGTCCTCGCGCTTGGCATCCCCTAGTTGGGCATCCCTCGCGGAGCCCAGCGCTCCAATGCCCGCAGCAGGGTCTGCCGGTCCACCGGCTTGGTCATGTAGTCGTCGGCTCCGGCGGCGCGCCCGCGGAGGCGATCGAAGAGCCCGTCCTTGCCCGAGAGCATCACCACCGGCACCAGGCGCGTGCGCTGGTTGCTCTTGATCATCCGGCACACCCGGTAACCGTCGAGCTTGGGCATGGCAATGTCGAGCAAGACGAGGTCCGGCACGCTCTCGCCGAGCCTGGCGAGCGCCTGCATGCCGTCGGCTGCCATCACTGCCCGGTAGCCGCAGCTCTCGAGCGTCACGCCCACGAGCTTGCGCACCGTGGGGCTGTCGTCGACCACCAGGACGAGGTTGCGCGCCGGCGCGCCGATTCCCTGGCGCTCGGGCGCCGTCGACGGCCGTGCCCCAGCAGCGCCGCGCGCTGGCGCCGAGCCGTCTCCGTTGGACCCTCTCGGCACGGCAGGGGACCCCGCGCCTTGCTCGGCGAGCCAGGCCTCGAGCTCGCCGGTGAGCCTGACGAGCGTGCTGTTGCCCGAGGAACGGGCGCACGCCTGGCGCAGATAGGGAAAGGCGCTGGTGAAGTTGCCCAGGTTGAGGTGGGCGATGCCGAGCATCCAGTGCCAGGACGGCTGCTCACTGCGCCCGGCGGGACACTCGAGGAAGGCCACGCAAGCTCGCAGCAATGGGCGGTCGGCCCTCGGCAAGGCGCACCAGGCGTCGATCCGGGAGGCGGCGAAGAGCGCCTGGCATCCCGGGCAGCGGACCTCGGCCTGGCGAGCTCCCAGGCCGCAGAAGGGACAGTGCCAGGGGTCCGGCTTGCCGAGCGTCTTCTGCAGCCGCAGCATCCAGTCGCGCGCTTGCCGGTGGTCCGGGCTGATCGCCAGCACACGGCCCAGAAACCAGGCGGCCTGCGCGCGATTGGCGGTGATCCACGACAGCCAGAGCCATGGCACCTCGTACTCGGGCCTCAGCCGGATCGCCTCCAGCAGGTGGCCGCGGGCCGCCTGGCGGTCGCCGGAGCGGGCCGCCGCAATGCCCACCGCGAGGAGATCGACGAGAGTTGGCGAGGCCATGTCGCAATGCCGTTGAGCCGCGGTGCTCGCGCTGCTCAGAGCTGGTACTCCAGGGTGCGCTGCGAGCGCTTGAGGGCCACGATCAGGGTTATCGAGAGCAGTGCCGCGGTGACCAGGAAGATCGAGAGCGCCAGCGAGTCCGATTCCATCACCGAGCTCGCGCGCACCACGTGCTTGTAGTCGAAGGTGAAGTTGGCCGCCGCCATGCCGGTGTAATGCATGCCGCAGACCGCCGCGCCCATCACGAATGCGCTGCCGAAGCGCTGTGCGTTGCCGCGCAGGTTGAAGGCGAGCCACAGGGCCGCCATCGAAGCGACGATGGCGATCACCAGCGAGAGCGCGAACGGCACCGGAGCGTAAGTGAGTCGGGCCGGCATCACCATGGCGGCCATGCCGGTGTAATGCATGGCGGCGACTCCGAGGCCGGTGAAGGTACCGGCGGCCAGAAGCCTGCCGAACCCGGGCTCGCCGCGCCCCACGATGAACAACCCGACGCCGGTGACGGCGACGGCGACGAGCAGCGAACCGAGCGTGAGCGCCACGTCGTAGCCGACCTGCATCGGCATGCGGAAGGCCAGCATGGCGATGAAGTGCATCGACCAGATGGCGCCGCCTCCCATCGCCAGGGCGGCTCCGCCCAACCAGCCCCACAGGGCATTTCCCTTGGCGCCGGGGATCGCGACGGCGAGCTGCAGCGCGGTGTAGGCTCCGAAGACGGAGATCACGTAAGACAGGACGACGAGCGTCATGTCATAGCTGGTGGCGGCGTGGGTCATGAGACTCTCCTTGGCGCGTGCGCGGCCGTAGCGGACATGGGCACTGGGCTTCAGGCCGGGGTGCAGACGAACTCGCAGACGCGATCGCCCGCGGCATGGCACCGGGTCTCCCGCACCGCCGTCCCGGCCGTGGCCGGTGCCGCGTCGAGAAAACCCTTGAGGAATCCGGTCAGGAAATCGCAGGAGGGCTCGGTTCCCCGCAATCCCGTGCAAAACGGACAGTCCGGGAGCCGCACCGCGAAGCCATCCACTTCGATCTTCGCCATGCGGCGCAGGGCAGGCGCGACCATGCGGCGCAGTGCCGCCTCCAGCTTCAACGGACTCCCGAGCGAGTAATTCGCCAGGTACTCACGGCGCCCCAACCTCTCGCCGAGGGCGGACAAGGCGGCGGCGCGCTCGGCCGCGGGAAGCGACAGGGCGAGCCGCTGCACCCTGCCGCCGATCGCCGGGTACGAGTCGACGAGCTCCGCGAACACCGTCTCGAGGCTTGCTGCCGCCGGCGCCACGGCGGTGCGCGCGGAGCCGCGCTGCTCCGGCACCAGCTCGCCGAAACCACGCAACACCTGCGCGACGCTGCCGGCTGCCGATTCCGGAATCTCCAGCGTGAGAGTGAACCGCTGCAGCTCGGCGTCGGTGGTCGCGACGACGTTCTGACTGATCAATTTACAGCCTTCGCGCAGCACCGCAGAAACGATCTGCGCAAGGAGGCCAGGCTGTCGCCGCACCACGACCGACACCGTGCTCTGCATTTCAACAGCCTCCGCGCCATGGCTCAAATTAGCTGCGTGGTGTGATCGTACTCGCCGCTTTTTTCTTTGTAAAGGCCCGAGAAGAAAATTACGCAGCGCCGTCTGCGCTGACTCAAAAGTGAGAAGAAGCGCCGCGTCTACATTGACTCAAGGCCCGACGCGCATTGAAGATTAATCTGATAGGTTCCGTGCCCCTCGGGTGGCGCGCCGCAGAGGCTCGCCGGTCGCGGCGGCGCGGCGAAGCAGCGGGTGCGGGGTCAGGCCGAAGCCGTCGGCGAGCCGCGTGAAGTAGTTGAAGATGCTGATCAGGTGCGCCACCTCCAGCAGGCCGGTATCGTCGAAGCCGAGGTCGCGGAGCGGCTGCCAGTCGCCGGCGGTCATCCGGGTCGGAGAGAGGGTCAGCTTCTCGGTCACCGTGCAGAGGGCACGCTGCCGCGCGGTGAGGCTCGGCAGCTCCCGCCAGCGCCGCCGCTTGACCGCCTCGACCAGGGCGGAGTCATTGTTCTCGACACGCAGAAACTCTGCGTGAGACTCCGTTCAGTACTCGCAGTCCTGCGCCGCCGAGGCCACGGCCGCGATCATCTCGCGCTCGGCGCGGTCGAGGGCGCCCGGAGCGAACATGATCTGGTAAGAGGCGCCGCGGACCGCGGCTCCGATACGCTCGTGCGCGGCGAGCAGGCGCGACATGTCGCCTAGAAAGCCGAAGTCGTAGGGGTTCGGCGACGAGCCGGCGGGCATCCGCGCGCGCACTTCCTCCTCGGATGGAAGATCGATGAACGGCGCCGTCTGCTGGGAGATCTCGGGCATGGCATGGCTCCTGTCGCGATGCGAAAGGCCGGCGCAGGCGGGAAGGCCCGCGCGGCCCCGACAACAGGCCTAGTGTCTGGGCGGCCCGCGCGCGTGTCAACTCGCCGGACGGCGCAGCACGACAAGGGTGACGTCGTCGGACTGCGTGCCCGCACCGAGATGGCGATGCCAGTCGGCAAGCAGGCCGTCGAGGACCTCTCCTGCCGGGCGGCCGGCCAGGCCGGCGAGGACGGCGCGGGGGCGCTCGAAGCCGTAGGGCGCTCCGCCTTCCCGGCCGCCGGCGACCTCTTCGAAGAGGCCATCGGAGCACAGCACCAGGGTGGCGCCGCGCGGAAGCGCCACCGGCAGGTCGGCATACCGGCGCGGCGGCCCCTGGCCGAGCGGCAGGCCGGGCAGCTCGATCTCATGGGACGGCATGCCGGGGCCCACCAGCAGCGGGAACGGGTGACCGGCGTTGGCGAACAACACCTCGCCCGTCGCCGGATCGAGCCGCAGCAGCGCCAGGCTGGTGAAGCTGCGGCCCAGCGCCGCGCTGCGCAGCACACGGTCGGTCTCGGCGAGGACCTCGCTGGGGGTGCGTCCGTCGCCGAGCAGGCTGGCGAGCGCCGCCTTGACCATGGCCTGGGCGATGGCGCACGAGTGACCGTGCCCCGCCACGTCCCCGGCCGCGATCCACCAGCGGCCGGCGCGGTCGCGCAAGAAGTCGTAGAGGTCGCCGCCGGCGCGGCCGGCGATCGCCGAGCGTGCGGCGATCTCCCAGCCGGGCACCGGGGGCACGGCCGGCAGCAGCCCGAGCTGCATCCGCGCCAGCAGCTCCATCTCCACCGCAAGGCGGCGTTCTCGTTCCATGCGCACGATGAATGCCGGCGGCCGCGCCTCCTCCTGCTCCGCCGCTGGCGCGCGCAGGGCTCCGGCGGTGCCTGCCACGAGAAGGATGGCCACGACGCCGGCGGAGAGGGCGAAGCTGCCGGGCAGCCACGACAGGTGCATGGCCGAGAAAGCGGCCGCCGGCAGGAGCCGGTACCCCAGGGAGGCCGCGAGCAGGGCCGTCAGCCCTCCCAGCTCGCCGGCCGCCACCAGCGCTCCGGCCACCAAGGAATTGCTCGCCAGCTCGAGCGGCCAGGGTTGCAACTTGACCGGCGCCAGGACGAGAGCGGCGGCGAGCGCGACCGCCACGGGCAGCCAGCGGCGCCGCCCGAGACGGCGGCCGCAAGCCAGCAGGAAGGCGACGACCGCCGCGCAGATGACGCCATAGGCCAGGGGGCCTTCTATACCGTCCAGCACGGGGAGGTCGATGCTCAGCGCGTGGGCGCGGGTGCCCGGCAGGTACGTCGCCAACGCGGAGGCCGCGAGACCGAGGCCCGCCGCGGCCGCACCGAGGCCGAGGCCGCGAAGAAGCGCATCGCCCGCCCGGCGGGTGAGGCGGCGTGAACCCAGGACGTCGAGGGTGGTGTCGAAGCGCGGATCGGCGGCGCGCCACAGCGACTCGGCGGCCGACCAGAGGACCGCCAGGCCGGCGCTGGCGGCGGCCAGCAAAGCGCCGGCGGCGGCCATGTCTTGGGCGCCGCGCTGGAGCAGCGCCCCCGGCAGCACCGCCAGGAACGCAAGGGCGGCAAGCCAGCACGCATTCGCCAGACTGATACGGCGGCGGATCGCCAGGACGCCGAAGGCGACTGCCATCACGAACAGCGCGCCCTGCAGCGGGAGGACGTCGCCTAAGCCCGCCGACAGATCGATGCCGACCCAGCCGGAGACGACCGATTCCAGGGTGCCGGGGTTGCGGCTGGCCTCGGTGACCACGCTCAAGTCTGCCGCCGTCACGTGCTCGGCCTTGGAGGTGCCGGCGATGTCGTATAAGTTGACGGGAAAACCGGCCATGGACAGGCGGACCGGCTTGCCGAGCCTCTCGCCCGGTTCGAGCAGCGCGGCGGCGAACTGTTCGCGCCGGCCTCCGAATGGAGCGGTCTCGTGGAGGGCGCGGAAGACTCCCCACGCTCCCGATGGTCGCCGGTCGATTCCCTGCGGCCGGCCGCCGGGGTCGAACCACACCTTCAGCGTCCGAGGGCGTCCGTCACGATCCGGCGGAACGACCAAGCTTTGCTGGCAGATCCGGATCGCGACCGCGGCGCTCGGCACCGCGCTGGTATACGACACCTGCTCCCGGAAGCGCTTGCGGCGGGAGACCTCGCAGAGCTCGAAAGGCGATCCCCCACCCACCGGGCGGAGGCCGCACCGCGCCGCGATCGCCTGGAGCTTCTGGCCCAGGGCGCGCTGGTCAGGAAGCGGCCCCAACCGCCACTCCGGCAGCCGGGCCCGCGCCAGGGCGAGGCCGAGCGCGAAGAGCAGCGCCCCCGCCACCAGGGTGGCGGCGGCCGGCAGGCGGCGGCGATCGGATGCGGTGCCCGGCATGGAGACGACTCCCTCTCTGCCTTACGGGGCCGCCAGCGCCGAGTTGCAGGCCGGGCCCCAGGGCTGGGAGCCCGCCTAGCGTATCTCGGCTTGTCGGCCGCCGGTTGGAGGGAGCAGGCTCAAAGGCGAGCGGTGAAGAAGCCGATGATGCGGCCCTGCAGAGAAGTTTGCACTTGTGCGTCGGGGACCATGTGGGTGAAGCCGGGGAGGACGAGGAACTCATAGCTCTTCCCTGCCCGGAACAGGGCATCGGCCAGCTTCAGGCTGTGCAGGATGTAGACGTTGTCGTCCGCCGTTCCGTGCACGATGAGCAACGGCACCGCGAGCTGCCCGCAATAGGTCAGCACCGAGCTCTTGCGGTAACCGTCCTGGTTGTCGGCCGGCAGGCCGAGATAGCGCTCGGTGTAGTGCGTATCGTAGTCCTGCCAGTCGACGACCGGCGCCCCCGCCACCGCCGCCTTGTAGACGTCGGGCCGGCGCATCGCCGCCATCGCCGAGAAATAGCCGCCGAACGACCAGCCGAACATCCCGACCCGCGCGGCGTCCAGCTCCTGGTGCTTGGCCGCCAGCGCCTGGAGTCCGGCTACCTGGTCGCCGAGCTGGACGTCGATCAGGTTGCCCTTGATCACCCGCTCCCACTCCCGGCCGCGGCCGGGCGTGCCGCGGCCGTCCAGAGTGACCACCACGAAGCCGTGGTCGGCCATCCACTGGTCGAGGAGATACTCCCATGGGGAGCTATGGACAGTCTGCGCCGTCGGACCGCCGTAGACGCGGACCAGCACCGGATACTTGCGGCCCGGCTGAAAGGCGCGCGGGCGGACGATCGCGGCGCGAAAGCCGAGCGGCCCGGCCGTGGTGAGCTCGAGCCTGGGGAAGAACGGCGGCTCCTCGGCGGTCGAGCGCAAGGTTCCCGCCGCGCTGCCGTCGCGGCGGCGCACGCTCCAGGAACGGCCGCCTGACAGCAGCGTCTCCGACCACACCGACGCGCTGGCGTCGTGCGCGAAGACGGCGCCGTGGATCCCGGGCTCGTCGGTCAATGCCACGGGCTCGCCGCCTTGCAGCGGCACCCGCCAGAGCTGCGCCTGGGTGGGGTCGGCGCTGGCCACCAAGTAGGCCGCAGTCTGATTGGATGCGCCGGGTCCCTGCCCGGCCGCAGTCTGATTGGATGCGCCGGGTCCCTGCCCGGCGCTGTGGTCTACGCCAACCAGCGAGCGCAGGCCGAACCCGGAGGGGGTGAGCCAGCGCCGCGGGGTGCCGTCGCTGCCGCGCAGCTCGAGGCGCGCCTCGCCGGTCCGCTCGCTGATCCACAAGAAGCCGCTGCCGTCCTCCAGCCAGTGCGGGACGGCGGGCATGAGGTTCAGCCATGCGGGGTCGCTTTCGACGAGCAAGCTCCGGGTGCTGCCGGTCGCCGGATCCACGGCAAGCAGCTGCTCTTCGGTCTGCCGGCGGTTCTGCACCAACAGGGTCAACGGCCCCTCCTTCTCCCAGGTCACCCGCGCCAGGTATGGATACTTGGCCCGGTCCCAATCCACCCACACGGTCTTGGCGGGCAGGGACCTGCCGCCGCCAACCGCCACCAGCCCCAGACGCACCTCGGCGTTGTTGCGGCCGGGCCGCGGGTAGGGCCACGCGTCGGCCTGGCGCTCGGGGTGCATGGGATCGGCGATGTGGAAAACCTCTACCTTGCTGGTATCCGCCTCCTCGTAGGCGATCGTCTTGCTGTCCGGAGACCACCAGTAGCCTTCGCGCCGCTCCATCTCCTCCTGCGCCACGAACTCCGCGAGGCCGTGGCTGAGCGTGGAGGTCGCGCCGGTGGTCAGGCGCCATTGCGTCCCCGCGGCCACGTCGATCACGTAGAGATCGCCGCCACGCACGCAGGCCACGCGCGCGCCGTCGGGGGAGAAACGGGGATCGAGGGGGTCGCCGCCCTCGCTGGGCAGCTGGCGGAACGCTCCCGTCGCGCGCTCGCCGGCGAAGAGACGCCCCGACAGAGGCACCACGACCCGCGCGCTGTCCTGGGAGAGGTCATAGACGGTGATCCCGCGCGCCGCGATCCGCGCGCGCTCGAGCCGCGCCTTCTCCTCGGCCGAGAGGTGCTGTTCGCCGCCTCCCAGAAGTTTTTCGGCGCTCGCCAGCAGGCGCTCCCGGCCGGTCGCCACGTCCATTTCATACAGATCGCGCACGAAGGAGCGTGCCGCCGAGCGCAAGAAGACGACAGTGCGTCCGCCCTGGGCGACGCGGATCGCTTGCGGCGTGCCCAGCGAGAAGTGGTACGTTGCACTGTACTGCTCGAGGAACTTCGGGTCCGCCCCCTGCCCGGCGCCGGGTAGGGACCCGGCGCCCTCCGATCGATTGGGAAGGGACCCAGCGCCTTCCGATTGATTGCCGGGTAGGGACCCGGCGCCCTCCGATTGATTGGGCAGGGACCCAGCGCCTTCCGATTGTTTGCCGGCGCCTTCGGCCGCAGGGGGCACCGGCGCGGCAGGCCCGATCACGGCAAGGGGCAAGAGCAGAGCCGCCGCGGCAAGGGCAAGCCAGGGCCTTGGAGGCCTCCGGCGACGCCTGCTGCGCTGGTCGTGCTTGTCTGCCATGGTTCCAGGGCGAGCGCCGTGACTGTATCAGAGGAGGCGCGAGCGGAGGCAAAACGATGAGTCTCGTCCAGGACGTTCGGTTCGGCATCCGCATGCTGCGCAAGAGTCCGACGTTCACGATGGCGGCGGTGCTCGCGCTCGGCCTGGGGGTGGGCGCGAACACGACGGTTTTCACCTGGCTCAAAGCGGTGCTGCTCGCACCGCTGCCGGGGGTGGCGGAGGGGGACCGCCTGGTCACACTCTCCAGCGCGCGCGGGGAATGCCGGGCGTCCAGTCGGCGAGCCTCACCGACTACGCGCCGCTGGGCTTGAGCGGCGGCGGCAACCTGGCGCCGGTGAGGGTGCCCGGCCATGTCGTGGGCATCGCCCTGGCGGCAGGCCGCGATTTCGACGAAGGCGCCCGCGCGGTGGTGATCGTCAACTCCACCTTCGCGCGCCGGTTCTTCCCTGCCGGCACTGCCGTCGGCCGGCACGTCGAGGTGCGCGGCATCGACCGCGAGGTGGTCGGCGTGGCGCGCGACTACAAGTACCGCTCCCTGGCCGAAGAGCCTTCGCCCCAGCTTCTGGTGCCCTTCCTCCAGGACTACCGCGCGCAGATGATCCTGGTGGTGCGGACGGCTGGCGAGCCGCTCGGCGTGTTTCCCGCGCTGCGGCGGGCGGTGGCCGGCCTCGACCCCGGGTTGCCGCTGTTCCAGACCATGAGCTTCAGGCAACGGCTCGAGCATTCGCTCTTCGCCCAGCGCATCTTGACCGAGCTGCTGGCGGCCCTGGGCCTGCTGGCGGCAGTCCTGGCGGCGGTCGGCCTGTTCGGCGTGATGTCGTACTTTGTGGGCCAGCGTCCGCGCGAGATCGGCATCCGCATGGCGCTGGGAGCGCGGCGCGGCGAGGTCCTGTGGATGGTCCTCGGGCGGGGTCTCCGCCTGGTGGCAGGCGGCATCGCGCTGGGCTTTGCCGCCGCGGCCGCCGCCACCCGGCTCCTTCGCGGCTTGCTCCCAGGGCTGGGCTCCTTCGAGCCTGGCATCTTCGCCGTCCTCGCCGCCGGCCTCGCGGCGGTGGCTCTGCTCGCCTGTTACCTGCCGGCCCGGCGGGCGGCCTCGATGGAGCCCTTTGCGGTCTTGAGGCACGAATAGCCCTGGCTTTGCCAGCACTGGGGACCAGGCGCGACTTCTGGGCGGAGACGATCTCTAGTCTTTAAAGTAGCGGTAGCCTGTTCCATCTGGACAGATAATGTAGACCCGATCTTGAATACCTTCCTGTCCGCCAGAACTGGAAGAGGGTTGCTCTCGCTCGAGCTCATCCAGCCTCTCATCCGCTGCAGCCTGCGCTGACTCTTCACTCTCAAATGCTCCGGATATAGGGTACCGCTCATCAGAAAATGTATCGTATCCCTCCAGCGTCCAGAAGACCTCTTTGTACCCATATTCCACAATGCTCTCTGGCGTACCCTGCCACCGGTCTCGAAACCAACCACACCACTCTTCTAATTTCTGTCCAATCTCGTCTTGCGTTAAATTCCCCGGCAGCATGAGAATCTTCTCCAGGTTTGTGCCAATGTTCGTCTTGAGCCAGAACTGGTACTTCACATGTTCTCGCTTCATCGGATCCTCCCGCGCGACAGGGGACATGATGTAGACGAGGCCCGGCCTCAACCTCCGGGAGTTCGAGCGTATCGAAGACCTTGATGCCGAGAGCTGGCCCTAAGTGCCGCCTGGCTTGGGCGAGTTGGCCGCGGCGAGGAGCTCCAGGGTCGCGGCCAGGCGGTAGCCGGCCAGGGCGATGGCAGGCTCGGCAATCTCCAGGGCGTGGCGCTGGTAGGCCGGCGAGGGCGCCTTCCCGCGCTCGAGGTCGGCCAGGTAGACTCGGGTCTTGGCCGTGTCGTAGCCGTCGTTGGCCCACGCTTCGTAGTGGCCGAGGTCGAGGCGTGCGGCAACGGCGGCCTTGGGATGGCCGGCGGCGATGAGCGAGGCCAGGCGCCCGATGTAGGCGTCGTCGTCCTCGCCTGCCTGGCGAGGCAGCGCCAGGGTGAGGATCGAGTCCCAGAAGGCGTGCAGGTTCTTGTGCTCCGGGTCGAGCTGGAAGAGGTTGGCGCCCTGGTCTCCCCGCGGCTCTGTTGGGGTCACCCGCGAAGCGCAGTGCAGCGGCATGTGGATGTCGCCCACCAGGTGGAGCACCCAGGCAACGTCCACCGCCTTCTGCGCCGCGGCGCGCCCGGGGTCGGCGAGCGTCGCCTGGAAGTAGTGCAGCCGCTCCATGGGGTTCTCCGGGTTGATTGCCAGGTCGAGCCGCTCGCGCGGCGCGGCCTGGGGATCGGGGCGCTCCCAGAACCAGCTGGTGTAGTGCCAGGAAGGGTGGTGGTATTTCGCCTGGCGCTCAGGGCGCTTGGCGTCGCGCACGATGTCCGGCCACGTGCTGGCAAGCTCGAACAGCTCGCGCTGCCGTACCGCCAGCGGCCGGCCGTCGGCGGCGAGAAGACTCGCCAGGTCGGCGTCCGGCGGCGCCGTGGCGAGGACGGCGGCCAGCCAGGCGCGCGTCTCGGGGCGCAAGTCTTCCCAGGCGATCCGCGCCACCACCCGGTGGCCATTGGCGTCCCACGCCCGCGCGGGAGTCCCCGCGGCCGCCGCCATCCCCACAACCAGCGTCAGCGCGGCCGTTAACCGAAGCTTTGTCATCGTCGTCTCCGATCGTTTTAGTTGCCACCGCCTGCGGCGACCCCGAGGTATGAAACGGCGCTCGCTAACTGGCGATGGCGGACTCCAATCTATCGGATCTCCCCCCGCAACCCCCGCGGATCCCCTTCCCGGCTGTCTGAAGCCGCCGGGTCCCTGCCCGGCGGCGCCGGAGGGGGAAGGGGACGCCCCCACCCTCTCGCGATTGGGAGTTTCATTCTGCGAGCTCCTCTACCCATCAGCGGCCTCCTCTCTCGCTTGGGCCCGGACGGGCTCCGGCATTTCGGCCGGCAGCAGATAGGTCAGGCACCAGTAGAAGCGCAGCTCGATCAGCTCGCCGCGCGCGCCGTGCAGGGCCGCCGCGGCGCGCAGCTCATCCGGCTCGGGGAAGTTCTTCATCACTTCGTGCTCGCCTCCCGCGGCGAGCCGGCGGCGCTGGTAGGTGTTGCCTTCGTCGTCCCGGCGCGAGATGGCGGTGCTGCTGCCTGCCACGAAGCGGTTGTCGAAGAGCACCACGCGCGCGCCGGGAACGAGGCAGCGGTGCAGGCCCGCCAGGAATTCGGAGACCCTGCGGCGCTGGACGTGGGACCACCAGAAGCCGGCGACGGCCGCGTCGAAGCTGGCGCGCGGCGCCGGCAGGCAGTAGGCGTCGGCGAGAGCGAAGCGGACGCGGCCCGCGGGGTAACTCTTGCGGCGCGCCACGTCCAGGACCTCCAGGCCGGCATCGGTCGCGGTCACCGACCGTGCGGCCGCGGCGAAGGCTTCCGTCCAGTAGCCGGTGCCGCAAGCGACCTCGAGGACGTCCTTGCCGGCGACGAGGTCGCGCACCAGGCCGCGCAGCGCGCCGAGGTCCTGCTGGCGCTCGGGCAGCTCATAGATCCGCTCGTACTCCGGCGCCCGCCGGGCGTAGTAGTCGATCACGTGCGCTCCCCCGAGCTCACGCAGCGCCTGCCGCACCCGCGCGCCCGCCCCGCCGGCGCGGGCCTGTCACCCAGCTGCTGCTCTTCGCCCATGCCGGTCGCCGCTCAGGCGCGGTCCAGGTGCGCCAGCTCCGCATCGCCCATCTCGACGCCGCCGCCGGGAAAGTAATCGCGCCAGCGGCGGGTCACCGTGGCGGCGGTGTCGGGGTCGCAGCTCAGCTCGCGCGGAAAGCCGGGCTTCAGCCGCGCGTCGATCAGGATCGGCGGGCGGTAGGCGATGTGGTTCCTGACCACCTCTGTGCCCGCCGCGTGCAGGTCGGCGGCCGGCTCGAAGCGGGTGAAGGTGGTCCACAGGAAGTTGATGGCGCTCGCCGCCGCGCGCCGCGGCTCGTCGCTGAGCACCAGGAGCGGCCAACCGGCGAAAGCGGGATGGGCGGCAAAGCGCTGAGCCGCGCCCGGCTCCGCTGCATAGGACGGGCCGCCGAGCACCAGGCATCCGGGGCAGAAGGGGATCGCTTCGGTCAAGCCGGGAGGGGTCGCCGCGGCGGCGAAGCCGCGCGGCAGCTCGCGCACCGGATCGCCGAGGCCCAGCCACACCCCTTTGGAGCCTTCGTTGACCGCTGGGCCGGTGTAGTCCAGCGTATCCATCGACAGGTTGGCGAAGACGTAGAGATCGGTTTCGGGATGGGTGCGCTCGAGCAGGTGAGTGAGGGTGGCCCGGAAATCGCGCAGGTCGACCCGCCGGTCGGTGGCCAGCAGGAACTTGGTGAGCGACAGCTGGCCCTCCCCGAGGATGCGAAATGCCGAAGCCATCGCCTCGCGCTTATAGCGCTGCTTGACCACCGCCGCGGCCAGCGAGTGATAGCCGGTCTCGCCATAGGACCACAGCGCCTCGACCGCGGGCATCACCAGGGGGAAGAGCGGCGACAGCAGCTCCTGCAGCAGGTCGCCGATGAAGAAGTCTTCCTGCCGCGGCTTGCCCACCACGGTTGCCGGGTAGATCGCGTCCCTCCTCCTGGCCATCCACTCGACCTCGAAGACCGGATAGTCGTGGCGCAGCGAGTAATAGCCGTAGTGGTCGCCGAACGGCCCCTCCGGCCGGCGGACGCCCGGCGCGACGCGGCCCATCAGCGCGAGCTCGGCGGATTCCACCAGCGGGTGCGCCCGCGGACCGTTGCACAGCCGCAGCCGCTCTCCTGCCGCGAGCGAGGCTAGCATCAGCTCGGGGACGTTCTCCGGAAGCGGCGCCACCGCGCCGAGGATCAGCGCCGGCGGCCCGCCCAGCCAGACCGTTACCGGCAGGCTCTCGCCTCGCGCCTCGGCGGCGGCGTAGTGGAAGCCGCCCCCCTTGCCGATCTGCCAGTGCATGCCGGTCGTCCCGGCGTCGTAGACCTGCATGCGGTACATCCCCAGGTTGTGCCCCTTGCCCTCCGGATGCTCGGTGTAGACCAGCGGCAGGGTGATGAACGGACCGCCGTCCTCCGGCCAGGTGGTAAGGACGGGAAGGCGGTCGAGCCGCACGTCGCGAGTGACCACCTCCGCGATCGGCCCGCGGCACCGCCGGCTGCGGCGCACCCCGACGCGTAGCGCCGCGGCGCCCACGTCCCGCGCCCCCCAGAGCTTGCGCGGCGAAGGCGGGAGCATCGTCTCGGCGAGTTGCGCCAGCCGCCGGATGAGCCGCAGGGGGCGCGCGCCGAAGGCCGTCTCCGCCCGCCGTGTCGTGCCGAACAGGTTGGTCACCAGCGGGAAGTCCGCTCCTTCGACCCGGGTGAACAGCAGCGCCGGGCCGCCGGCCGCGATCACCCGGCGGTGGATCTCCGCGACCTCGAGCCGCGGATCGACCGGCGCGTCGACCACCGCCAGCTCGCCATCGCGGCGCAGCCGGTCGAGAAAAGCGCGTAGATCGGGAAACCTGGCCTCCTCCATCGGTGGCCCGAGTCTATCCCGGACGTCCCGCCCGCGGGCCGCCCGCAAGGAGGGCGGGCAAGGATAGGTTTGCTATGCTGAAATGCTTGTGACCGGTCCGCATGCTCGTTCGGCCGCCCCGTCCTCATCTCGCGACCCGCTCGTCGTGGTCCGCGAGTCGCTCGTCAAGAACTACTTCACGGACGGCCGGTATCTCGCCTCTGCAACCGGCCAGACGGATCTCGCCGCGCACCTCGACGGGCGTGTGGAGCACAATCGGGAGCGCGTGGTTCCTTGGATGGAAAGCTTTCGCCCGCTGGCCGGCGCTCGCGTCCTCGAGATCGGCTGCGGAACCGGCGCATCCACTTTAGTGCTGGCAGAGCATGGCGCGGAGGTGACGGCGATCGATATTCTTGCCAGCTCGATTCGCGTCGCCGATGACCGCTGCAAGGCCTACGGCCACAGGGCAGATTTCCTCGTCGCCAACGCCGCCGACGTGAAGAAGCACTTGTTTCCGCACAAATTCGATGTGATCGTCTTCTATGCGGCGCTCGAGCACATGACGTACGAGGAGCGGAGCAGCGCCATGCGCGATACCTGGGAGATGCTCGACCCCGGCTCCTACTGGGTGGTCATAGAGACTCCCAATCGGCTCTGGTACTTCGACGACCATACGGCTTTGCTTCCCTTTTACCATTGGTTGCCGGATAGGGTTGCCTTTGAATACGCGAGGTTCAGCGAGCGCGACTACTTCCACGAGCTCTATCTCGAGCACACGCCCGAAAAGGAGCTTCATTTCCTGCGGCGGGGACGTGGCGTGAGCTTTCATGAGCTCGAGCTCTTCATCGCTCCGCGGCGGCGGCTCGACGTCGTGAGTTGCCTCCATACCTATTTCCGCGCCCGCGACCCGGAGGAGCAACGGCGCTGGATCGACTCCGGCGACAGCTCCTACGCGGACCAGCTCCGTCGTGCCTGCCCGGATCTGCAGGAAGCATTTCTGCAACCGTCTCTCGATCTGGCTATTCGAAAGAACCCCTAGCAGCCCGTGGTGAAAGTGGTTTAAACATCTTGAGTTAGCGGTCGAGGGCCGGTAAACTTGGAGGCAGCTTCTGGAGGACTCCAAGCATGGCGATGGGCAAGCGCAAGCGGCACCGGCAGCCTCCACTGTGGGTC
>DASZZM010000076.1:0-2075 GCA_035544895.1 Thermoanaerobaculia bacterium | reverse complement strand
CGTCCGTTCCCTGGAAGAAGGCCAAGGCGGATCTCGGCCTCACGTGAGCTACAGGGTCGAGCTGCGGCCCGCCGCCGTGCGGGACTTGCGCAAGCTAGAGCCCGCGATCCGCCGCCGGATCGCATCCGCGATCGACCAGCTTGCGCACACCCCCCGACCTCCAGGAGTCGAGAAACTCCAGGGCCAAGAGAACCGCTACCGTGTGCGCGTCGGCGAGTACCGCGTCATCTACCAGATCGAAGACCGGGTGCTCCTCGTCCTCGTCGTGCGCGTGGGCAACCGCCGCGACATTTATCGTCGTTGACATTGGAGCAGGGGAGACCCCCTGCACCCCCTGGCCTGCGGACGCTGACACCCTATGGACGGCTGTGGACGGGGCCACGGATCCTGTGTCGCCGCCGCACCCTGCTTCCAGTGGCCCCGCCCACAGCCGCCCACAGGGTTTGGAATTCGCCTCCCGCTCCGCTGCGCTCCGCGCCCCCGCCCACCCTCGGCGAATTCCACAGCGACGCGCAGGCCCGGCGGCGAGTCATCACATCCAGGTAAGAAGAAGAAACGAGGGCTGCGCTGCCAGCACACCGTTGGCCGGGGGTAGAGTAAAATGACTGGCATGTCACGCACCAAGTTCGACTTCAGCCATCTGACCGCCGACGAAAGGGTCGAGCTCGCCGAGGAACTCTGGGATAGCCTTGCGGAGATTCAGGAGGGCTTGCCCCTGACTGGACCGCAGCAGGAGGAGCTCGATCGGCGCCTGGCGGATTATCAGAAGGACCGTGACCCGGGCTCGCCCTGGGCCGAGGTCTTGGACAGGATCAAAGAGTCCGGCGCGTGAAGCCGACTCTCTCGCCGACAAGACTATCGTACTTGGGTGTTTTCATTCGAAGCGCGACCCGGCGTTGGCACTTTCGCCGCTAAGACGATAAGGCTCGCCGCGCTCTCTACGCTGCACCCCCTCCAATCATCCTGCGCTGGCCTGCTCGTAGCATTACGGCCAGCATAAAGGCGCCCTTGCTACATCTTGAGCCCGGGAGCCGCGCGCTGACGCACGATGACACAAGATTGGAACTTCATCTCGGACATCACCGACCTCCGCCGCGCTGCGCGCGGGTGGGGGAAGGGTCCGCTCCGCGGACCCTTGACACGGCACGCCGCTATCGCGTCATGCGGTTTCGATTTTTCAATGGTTTACGGCGCATACCGTTGTAGTTGCTTCCTGCAAGTCACTGATTGAAAATTACTTGCGCTGTCTTATCAACATACACAAGTTTGCCAATCGTGGCCGGTATGCGCGGCTATGTCATTGACAGTTGATCGATCTTGTCGCCCAAGATTCACCGCAGAAAAAACTTGCTTTTCATTGCGGCGAGGTACAATCTGAGCGCACGAATCGACCGCTTGGGCGCTTTCCATCGGCCAAGGAGATATCGCGATGAATCATCTACTTTCAACGCCAAGAGCCGCTGAGTACTGTGGATTGTCACCGCGTACACTCGAGAAGAAGCGCACGACCGGTGGCGGACCGCCTTTCGTCAAGCTGGGCAAGAGGGTCAGGTACTGCCTGAGCGACCTGGATGCCTGGATTGTGCAGAACAAGAGACGTTCGACCTCCGATCCCGGTGAGCAAGAGTGAGGCGACTGCCGATCCTGCCGCGCGCCACTCCGCCCGCGTCGGCCCATCGCAGACCTCGACCCTGGATGTCTGTCCCGAGGCTTGCACGCTGCTCGGCTCCCGTGTGCGGCGGGTCGATCGCCGGTATTGCCGCGGAGAGACGATCATGACCTCCCGCCGCGCTGGCCTCGTCATCGCGCTGGCTGCCATCCTGGTACAAGCTCCCCGCCTCGTCCTCGCCCTGCTTGCCGCCGATCGCCTGCCCGTCACACCCGCCGCCGAGCGCGCCCTCCTCGTGCTTGCCGGCATCGGCACCGCTGTCGTTCTGACCGGCGGCAATCTCTTCCTCGCCCACACCGTCGCCCAGGTCCAGGCCTGGCGGCGCACCTTGGCCGCGGCCTGGATCGCCGTGCTCGCCGCGTCTGGTGGCCTCGTCATCCCCTTGGTGGTCGCCGGCCTCACCGCC
>DASZZM010000075.1:0-161615 GCA_035544895.1 Thermoanaerobaculia bacterium | reverse complement strand
AACCACGAGCATCGCCACAGCGCCCTCGCCTGGCTCACCCCGGCGAGTGTCCACGCCGGCGAGGGCACCGAGATTCTTCGGCGCCGCCACGAGGTCCTCTCCGCCGCGTACTCCACCCACCCGGAGCGCTTCGTCCGGGGGTTCCCACGCCTGCAGACCCTCCCCGAGGCGGTTTGGATCAACCCTCCCGAAAAAACGACGCGCCAGGAGGCTCTACAAGCCACGAGCTCGCCCGGACCCTTACCTGGGCTACCCCCCTTTTCCGGGCTTCTCACGCCCTCCACCCACCTCATCAAGGTGCAGGCTCGACACTAAATGCGAACCCCCAGGTGTCTCAAACTTGTTGACACCTTCCGGGTTGCGAATGGGCACCTCGCCATCTTGATACCTCCCCGTTATTTCCCACTTTCCCGGCCGTAGATCTTGACACCGTTTGGAAGGCTGAAGGCAAACCCGAGGCCTTTCCCAATGTATGCCTCTTTCGGTCTGCCGATAAAGAAGCATGCCGAGTTCGGAACCTTGAGTTTCCATTTGGATGAAGGTGTTAGGGCACCGGGCAGCACAAGCGCGACGTGTCCGTGGGGATCCGCAGGATGGACCGCGAGCACCGCCCTGCCCTGATTGGCATAGGCCTGTGCCTGAGTCAAGGTGGATTGGTCGGACGCCTCCCCGATTTTAACCCAGGTATTAGAGGTCGCGACGTAGGTGGCGATCGCGTTCGCCGACAGGAACTTGCCAGAGCCGGGTGGATTTTCGAAATCGGTAATGTTGTAGGCGCGTTTGACGGCGCGGCCTGAGAAGACATTGCAGGGGCTGAGATCGTCACCCTTCTCCGTACAGCTCAGAAACTCTGTAAGCATCTTCTCGAGGTCGCTTTGGTTAAAGCCGGCCATGAGACTTCCGCCTGCCAACAGGAATAGAGCCATGACGAAGACGACACCGAGGCTACGAGTCCTCATTGTATTGCCCTCCTTCGATGCGCCAGCGCGTAGTTGGAAGCTACAAGAGAGAATAGCCAGTCATAAACCGTCCGTCAAAGAGACGCATTGACATACAGACATAAAGACATGCATGCAATAGCCAGCGAAACGAAAAGCCATAGAGGTATGGCTTGGTCTCTATTGGACTCTGCGCCAGCCTACCGTGTACTCTCGGCGTCAGGTTTCACGACCATCAGTCGAGGGGCGAGGTGTTCAGCCGGGTGAATTCTGGTTGACCCGCGCCGTTCGGGATTTCAGTTTATGTTGCCTGGCAGCAGAGAGCGAGGCAAACATGCGTTACAAGATAGAGCTATCGACCGTCGATGGGCACAACGAGTGGTTCCCAGCGCCGGAGCCGGGCCCGACACTGCGGGGCGGGAGGGTAGTCATCCACCAGCAGGAGACAGGCGGCTCCGGCTTCGTGCCGATTTTGGCTCTGGAGACGCGCCTGCGAGAGGAGGAGGTGGAGCACAACAAGAAAAAGGGGGAGTTAGGGCTGCGGACGAAAGTCCCTCTCGTCATCGGAGCAGTGGGCGCATTCGATGCGGAGCCTGACCTCGTCATCCGGATGCGGGCGGACGGGTCGCTTGTCCAGCTCGCGATTGGCAGGGCTAACCTCATCGACAATGGGCGCGTCTCCCTCCGGTCCATGCAGGTCGCCCCGCAAGTGTCGTACAGACGGGATTTCTTTAGGACGATTTCGCCTTCGGAGTCGTCGATATGGATTCCGGCGTCTCTAGGGCCGCCACTGCGGGTGAGCTTCGTCAAGGTGGATGGACAGGATTATTATGTGCCGGCGTTCTCTTGGCAGCGTGATGTTAGCAATGAAGGAAATCTGAAAGCGTTTGGCACCGAGTTCTTCCTGAAACTAGATAATAAGCCGGTGACTGTTACGCAGTTTCCGGCAGAGCTCATGAAACCCGTTGTGCCAGAGAGTACGACGCGCGAGTGGCGAATCGCTATAGGGGGTCTTCCCTTCGAATTCGGCGAGCGCGTATGGACTGAGCTGGCCAGGCGGCTTGCAATGGGCGACAGGTTCGCGACCTCGGAGGCATCAGCGAGTTTTCTGCCCTGGTTTCGCTTTTCCGATGGCGAGGAGAAATCCGACTTTGCAGGTGATTTTGATCTGGTCTACTTTTTGCCGAACAGAAAAAAGGAACGGCTGTCGATAAACAAAAGGAACCTCGCCGGCCCTGATGGCGCTCGCTGGGATATCCTGTATCGCTTTGAGGAAGAGGTTGGCAACGGCAAGGTGCTTCAACCTCAGACGGAGGCGCTGTGGGCTCGGCCCGCCGACGAGGCCAAGAGCGACACTCCCCCGGCGGCGTGGATTGAGATACCCCGCATTTTGGACCATCGTGGAAAGAAGCTTGGTCTCTATTTTCCGATTGGCAACAGGGCCGACATGGGTCCCGACTCCGACGGATTCGGCGCCATTCGCGATGCGATGAGGTATCCCGGGATTGGAATGTTCCAGCATGATCGATTCGCGCTGTGGGGAGGCGCCGAGGGAGACTTCAAGAACAGTCCGTTTCGCATTGGCTCGCTGGACGTGGGCCTGGGGACCACGGCATGGCCGGTAAGCGAGGAGAATCACCGAAGGGTCCGACTCGTTTTAGGGCCAACGGGTCACGCCAAGGACGTGTCGCTCGAGGACCTCCGCATCACGGTGGCCCTGGAACACGCGCGCCCCGGAGGGCAAGACGAGATTCCGGGCGCGCTGGAGGGAGTGTGCGGCGACGAGGAGGCCCGCGAGGGCGATAGGGCGCGCGAGGGCGACAGCCCAGAGCCGGAGATCGAGTGCTCGTTTCTGCGCGAGCGGCCCGTGGTGATTCCTCTGGAGAACAAGGATGAGCCTCGCGTAAAGCTCCTGCTCAAGATCGAGGAATCGGCAAAGCCGGGCGATCGCCGCCGCGTGGACCTGCGGCTCTTCAGGGTTCCGGGAGAGACTGGGCCTCCGGCAGCCGGCGGGGGAGCGGGTGCATCGGGCGACGAGTTTCCGGCGGTCTGCGAAGAGAGCTCTGGCCGTCGCGATCAGGTCGTGGTCCTGGATCGTGTGCCGTTCCTGGTCGCCAAGGTGACCTTTCCAGCCTTGGGGGCGCCGAGCAACGACGCGGTCTCCACCGAGGTCGCGAATTGGGCGAACTATGGTCACGACGCTGGGACGTGGCGGGTGCGTTTCCCGAACGCGGAGGCGTTTTGTCTGACTCTTCCACCGCAGGGGGTGGGAGAGACGATGGAGAAGTACAGGACCTTCGGCGACATCGCGAAGAAAGCCGATTTCCGGCTCGCTCCTCCAGCCTATCTTGCACTCCGGGAGCGGTATTACCGGGAGAACTTCCCGGAGGCGCCGTGGAACCTGCGCAGGTTGCTCGAAGATCCCGGCCGAGAGCTGCCCGGGGCTCAACTCGAGCACCTGCAGTTCGAGCTGCTCTATGGACTCTCCTGCCGGCTCGATTACGGCTTTGTGCGCCTGGCCGAGCTCAGCGCTCTGGTCGGCGAGGCGGTCGGCCCGCTGCCGCGCCGTCCCGCCTGGGCCCCTTTTCTTGAAGGCGACGAGGCGGACAAGGCCTTCGATAAGGTCCGCCTTCGCTGGGCACAGACCTATCGATCGCTAGGCCAGCGCCTCGGACTTTTCGAGCTCTGGGACCTGAGTCGTCTCGACACGCTGCACCTGAAGGAGGGCGTCGCTTGCTGGATTCGCAGCACTCGCGACCAGCAGGCCCAGGCCCCCACGGACAAACCCCCCGAGCTTCTGGCGGTTCAAGACGCGCAGGTCGCCAATCCATTCGACAGGTGCGAGGACTGGAGCTCCAAGGCGCCGCAGGGAGGTTCTCCCGGTGACGCGAGGCTCTGCGGCGGCGCGATCTGGGGATTTGAGGCCAGGAACGTCTATAACGCGGTGATGTCGCCGGAGAAAAAGTGGCCTCGTTCGAGCGGAGCCGAAGTCGCGGACTTGCGCTTGTCGGCGCTTGGCGGCTACGGGCGACAGATGGCCGCGTTTGACTACTGGCGCACGAAGATCCTCGCCGATACTGCCATGGGGCGCACTTACTCCTACACCCTGGAACGCATCGGACGCATCGCGGTCTGGTGGAACCGGGCCAAGCATGTGATCGTATACGAGAGAACGGTGCTCCCCTCACGGCAGGAGCTGTACGACCCGAAAGACCAGCACGAGCGTCAGCACAGGCTCGCGGGCCGCGCTGTCCTGCGCAAGGTTGCGGAATACGTGGAGATTCTGCAAAACAAGCGCCCGTATCCTGACCGCGACGGCGGAGATACGCGCGCAACCGGCTGCGTGACCGCCTGTGTGTTCTCGGAAGATCCGAACCAAGTGGTCCGCTTCGCGGTGGACAGCGGCTGGGGCCGTGACATCGGCACCACGGGCTGGAAAGTTCCTCTCTGGACAGCCGGCGCCAAACCCAAAGACGTCTATCCCAAGCCGGTCGTAAACCTGGAGATGATGGCGAGCGTGGAGGGCGAAAGCACCCCCCGCAAGCAGACGATCGCTGATCCTGAAAACCTGTTCTTCTACACCGACACGACTCCGCCAAAGGTGCCTGGCGATCCAACGCAGGATCTGTCGAACACGGATAAATGGCCGCCCGTCGAGGGAGTGGATTTCGTGGATGAAGCACGCCCGGTGGCGAGACAGGAACCGGCCTTCAGGAACGGCCAGTTGCGCCAGCGGAGCCCGGGTGACAGCCAACTGCCGGTGGGCCTCCGGCCGTGCACCTTCCTTCTCGAGCCCGCGGAACACGCGGCGGACCTGATCGCCTTTCGCGGCTCGGCCCGCGATGCGAAACAGCCCTTGGGGGCCTTCCTCTCCTCCGTGACTCTTTGCCGCGCTCGGCTGGAACAGGCAACGGCTGGCCTCGCGCAGGACTTTTCCCAGCTCCGTTCGGCGATCGCCGACGACTTCGTGGCCAAGCTCGAGGAACTGCCCGCCGAGGCAGGGCGATTCGATCCTCAAGCATTCCAGATTAAGATTCAAAACGAATTGAACACGGGGTTGTGCCAGAAAGTCAAAGAGGCCGCCGGCGCGCTCGATGGGAGCCTCGATGAGGGGCGAAACCGCCTGAAGACTATCGCCCAAGACGTGCCAGCGATGATTGAAAAGCTGGACGAGCAGGCGGTGGCGAGAATCACCTCCGAGGCCGAGAGGGCCTTTTCCTATCCGGAGCGGCTACTTAGTACCGCCTTCGCGGAGAAGAGCAAGCTCAAGGAGGCTGTAGCGGCAGAAGTCGACGACGCTCGCGCCCGTCTCCTCGGGTTGTCGTCCCCGGCCGTCTACCTGACCAGTGTCGATGCCGCGTTGCAGGACGCCCAGCTTACCTTGCAGGACGGTCAGGACGCTCTAAAAGCGGTCAAGAAAGCGCTCAGCGAGATCACGAGCCCGTCAGGGCGGATTGACCCGACGAAGCTGGACGGCCTAACCGCGAAGCTGCGCTCCTACCTTGCCGCGCTGCGTTCGATTCTGAGCCGCCTCCATACTCTCGCCGAAACGAGCCCGGCTCTTGAGGAGCCCACGAAGAAGACGAAGCTTTCCGCGGGCCTCGGTGCGCGCTGGGTGATCAAGAAGTTGAACCTGGAAACGCTCGAGAAGGATGCCGCAGACGTACAGGACGCTATTGCCGCTGCCGAGCAGTTGGCGCGCGAGTCGTCCCAGCGCGTGCAAGACTTGTTGCAAAGGCGCTTGAACGCGATCGATGCACACTTGAGCAGGCTAACCACGGCGCTTGGCGATGCAACTAAAAAGCGCCAGGTGCTCCAGACAAAGATTGACGGCGCGCAAGAAGCCCGCAGGGCGTTTATCGCCCAGGTCGCGGACCAGGTGAAGGCAGCGGCTGCCTCGACAATTGACGAGCTGTGGGAGAAACAGGAACAGCTCAAGGGCGGCGGCCTCGCCAGAGCATGGACGAAGGCCGTCGAAGGCGAGGTGCGAGCTCGAGCGGATGAGTTACGTGCGGGAGTGAAAAAGATCCGCGATGGCGCGCAGGACTTTTATAAGGATGCAGATGGGCTCATTCCGAGAGGCATCGCATCGGTCGTTGAAGCCCAGTGCAAGTCAACCTCGGAGAGGTTGCTAGGTGTGCTGAAAGATCTCGGCGACAAGTTCGGGGTGGAGGAAAAGCTCGCCGAAGTCCGCGCCGTCCTGGAAAGACACCGGGACGAGGCGCTGCGACAGGTCGATGAGAAGCTGAGCGAGGGCGTACGCACGGCGCGCCAGCTCATCCGCCAAGTGGAGCCCAAGGGTCAGGATGCGCTCAACCTCGTGCGGGCCTTTGGCAAGCCCCCGGAGGTGTCGGGAATCAAGTTCGATCGCCCCGAAACGGCATTTTTCTTCAACGAGCTCGACGACCGCATTCATATCACTCCGGTGATCGCGCGGGCAGCCCAGGTCTCGGCGGTTGCCGACGCGCTCAAGCCCTTCGGCGTGGATCTCCCGGTCGAGGAGCTGGGAAAGAAGCTCATCCCCGCAACGCTCGAGAACTTCGACCTGGCCAGCATCTTCCCGAACATCGCGGGGATTCCGCTGCAGAACCTCTTTTCCGGCCTGAAAATGCCCAGTGGCTCGGCCGACGGGGTGAAGATCGAGCATGGCGCGGACCCACAGACGCGTCGCGCCTGGGTCCGCGCCTCAGTCGACGTTCAAGCGGCGACGGCGACACTGTTCGCCCTGGGCCCGCTCGCGATCCGGGTTCGCGAGCCGCGTTTCGAGGCGCAGGCGCGCGTCGAGATCGACGAGCGCGGGGCCCAGCAGCGGCTGGTGGACGGAAAGCTCACCGGCGACTGGAAGATGGAGGTTGGCGGGTTCGAGTTGATCACTTTTCTGAAAACCCCGTTGAGCTTCGATCAGAGCGGTCGTATCAACTTCGCCGTTGAGCCGAAGAACGTCCAGCTTGCCGAGGCCCTGTCTTTCATCAATGAGCTGATGGCGACGCTCAGCCCTGGTGGGTTGAGCACGCGATTCGACGGCGACGGTGTCGTGGCGACGCTCTCCCTGCCCATACCTGATACCCAGCTTGGAGCGTTCGGATTCAGCGGCCTGTGTCTGGGGGCGTCCCTCGCCCTGCGCTACGGCAAAGCCGGTTTCAGCATCGGCGTCGGCGCCTCGCTGGCGCGCCGAGACGCTCCCTTCACATTGACCATCTTCATCCTTGGGGGTGCCGGCTATATCGAGCTGGGCGCACGATATTTTCCCGCGACCGGCCTGGTCACGTCCTATGCAGATATGGCGATCGCCGCGTCCGCCAGCCTCGCCATCGCCCTTGGACCGATTAGCGGAGGAGTCGCGGTGTACGTGGGCGTCACCGCCAGCTACGACAGCGCGCGCGGCGGCGGCCTGACGGTGGGCTTGATGTTCATGGTGCGGGGCTACGTATCGGTGCTGGCCATCGCTTCGGCCAACATCACGCTTCGGCTCGACGGACTCTATCAGGACGGCGCGTTGGTCGGCACCGGCTCTCTGCAGATCAAGATCAAGATTTGCTGGTGCTTCACTCTCGAAGTGAATGAGTCGGTAACGTACACGCTCGGGCGCGTCGGCTCCGCCAGCCAAAAGACCGGCCTCTATGGTCCAAAGCCGGTGGCGCGGCTTGCCCGACTTGGAGCGCTTTCGGCGATCGACGACGGAGGTTCGCCTGGCGGAGAGCGGAAGCTGGATGCCGACGAGCTCATACGACGCATTGACGAGTACATAGACCTGTTGGCCTGAGGCGCGGAGATGACCATGCTTGAATTACGCGTCGTGCCCACGCTGGAGAAACTTCCGACCTATGGCGCCGACGCGTGCGGCTTGACGATGTCGGTGGGCGCTTCCTTCGATGGGATACTCGGGGACGACGAGCGCGGATGGCTCAAGGCCTTTCTCATGCCATGGTCTTGGTCGCCGTCGCCGCCAGACCGAAAGTTTCTGCCGGTGACGGAAGTGCGCGTGTTCTTCCGCGACAGCACCGGCAAGAAGAAAGTGGAGACGGATGTCGAAGTGCGTGGCCGAAAAGACCTTAATTCTGCCCTAAAAGAGAAATTGGAAGCGAGGTACGATCTCGTCGCCAAGCAGAACGGGGGAGCGGGTAACCCTTTCATCTGGCCGCTGCCGGCGGAGCCGATGACGCGCGGCTTCCGCTTCTGGTCCGCATTCCTGGGCCAGCTTTCGTTGCTGCCCTGGCCTATCCCGCAGCAACTGGGACTGAGTGGTTTTCTGAAGATAACTCGACCCGCGGACACGGCCGACCTCGCTGATCTGGTTGTGGCGCCCGTCCTCCGACTGACCAAGGGGGGCCGTCTGCTGCCCGTACCGCGGGACCCAGCGGCGGCGCCGATTGTAGGACTCGAGAACAAGGTCGTGATGGACTATGCCTTCGAGCCTGGCCCGGATCACGACGCAGCCCCGAGCTTCACTTTTCGTGCCATCACTGTTCCCTGCCCGCTGAAGACCAATAACGGGACGCTGTTCGATTTCGACAGCCTTTGGGTCAAACGTGCCCCAGGGCAGAAATCGACAGACGGCCTGAACGCGGACGACTGGAGGGCCGGGCTCGAGAACCGTCTAGCCGACCAGCTCAACCTCTCGCAACTGCTGGTGGACTGGATGAAGGCCAACGAGGCGGATGCTCAGAAGGTTTATCCGCGGCTCTGTGTCGTCACTCTCGACCATCTCCGCGAGGCGACGGCCCCGGGTGTGCGGGATGGCAGCCCGGGCGGGCCGCTCTTCCTCCGCGCCTTCCGCGCCGTCGACGACAAGGCGCTCGACGAGCGCGCGGCCGAAGAAGTCCTTAAAAAGGTACGTTTGATCCTTGCCGATGACGCCCAAAGTCCCTCAACCTGGGTGACGTGCGTGAGCGAAGCTCTCACCGCAACCAGCGTCTCGTCGCTCGCCGAGGATCGCAAAAATGACAAAGACGGCTCCGGAGTGAAACCTTCAAGGCTCTTGGAGACATACCTCAAGGGCGACGCTGAGAAGCTTCTCGAGAGAGATTTTTCGTTGAGCGAGGCGATTGCCGCTCTTCAGCAGTTGATCACTCGGCTTGCGGAAAGCGCCACGAGTAAGGCTCTCTTCACGGCGCAATGGGCAAAGCTCAACAAGGAGTTGGTATCGGATGCGCAGTTGACAAAGGAGCAGAAAGGATTCGCTCTGCGCTACGCCAACCTCGTCGTCGAGAGATTTGACGTGCCGCACCAATACGCTCTCGATCACCTGGGAAAGCACTGGCTGACTCTCCGCAAGAGGCTCGTGGGAACCAGCGCGGCGGCGGTCGAGAGCGCGCTGAAGACCGCACTTCAGGAGATGCTCGGCGGCATCCTCGACGGCGAGGTGAAGAAGACCGGGCAGTTTGTGGAAGCAGCGGAAAAGATTGCAAAACGGGTGCTTCTCAGGGAGGATCCGCAGCTCGAGGCCGGCGCGCGCGAGGCACGGCGCCAGACCCGAGGCATCAGCGTTGATGTGGATGCGCTATCGGAGGATCAGGGCGCGACCGACCTTCTGGCGCAGATTCAAGGCGTTGCGCTGCTCATGCGCAAAGAGATGGCCAAGCAGTGGCTGTGCTTGAACCTCGCGAAGGCGTCAGTGGATGGACAGTTGCTCCACGACCCGGTCCTGCTGCCGTCGCGGCTTGCCTACCTGAATGGCCTTCGGGCGCCCACCCTGACGTACGACAACCTTCCCTTGACGGTCGAGAGCCCGCTCGCGGCGGATACGGTGAGTGGCGTGGAGCTCGTACCGCCATCCGCGGCGGCGGGTGGTCTCGACGAGCCGATCATCACCTTTTCCTACTCGACCAAGACGGGGTGGCCGGGCCTCGTGTTTGGGCAGAAATACGACATCGTACCCTTCCTGGTCACCAACGCAGGCGGCGTGCCCGCCAGCATCGCGGGTGAATCGCTGGCTGACGGACCGCAGGGAATCAAGGCCGACCTCCAGCAGCTGCAAGGCGCCGACGTGCGATCCGGATACATCTACCGGCGCGAGGTGCATGTCGGGGCGCTGCGCGTCGAGCCCCAAGGTAGAACCGAATTCCCGCCGGTGCCGGCGGGGGTTTCCCTGCGCTGCAGAGAGCTGGCGCCCGACCGCGTCCTGCCCGCCAACGACCCGCTCACCTTGAACGCGGCAGGCAAGCCGCTCGATGAAAAACTGATCGTGGAAAGGTTGCTCGGTGGCACGCCAGCTTTGTTCTTGGTCCCTCATACTCTTCCGCAGCGGTTGGGCATCGGGGTGACGGCGCGCTATCAATTCTCGGTTGCGCCGCCCATGTTGGACCTGAAGACCTGGGACCGGTGGTTTGCCGCGGATCCGGCGCACGACAGACAGCGCAGGAAGTTCGTCTGGAGGAGCTTTTACTGGTTGCAGCACGAGAACGCGGCGACAGAGGGTCCGCAGGTGGCGAAGTTTCCCCGGCAGGCCAAACCGGAATCGGTCAAGAAGACGGGCGCCTACCTCGATGATCCGGCTGTAAAAGGAGTTTGGGTAGAGTTGTGTGAGGTGTCGGAGGCCCAAGCGCCTTTGGTCATGAAGCCACAGGGAGGGATTAAGCCATACGTTTCCTTGAAACCGCGAAAGCTTATCTCGGATTTCGCCGGCTGGAAGAGCATGCAACCAGGCCTCGCTACCGAGCAGGCCGAAGAGATCGGCGTGGTCTGCGAGGCGGCCGACGACAAAACCTTGCAGGTAGAGGTTGGAGGCAAAGCGGTCACTTACTCGGTTCCCGCCGACAAGACGTATCGCCTGTCGTTCTACGCGGTTCTCGCGGATGGCAGTGCGGCAAAGTTCCGGGATCAGGAGCATGTGCGTATCGAGGACGGTCATAATTTGACGTCGCCGTGGCACCTGCTCATCGAGGTGGCGCAGGGCTTGCCAACGAAAGACCTGCGAAACCAGCTTTGGGAGGCGCTCCAGGCGAAATGGATGGAAGTGACAGGCGAGATCAACGTGAGCCTGGACCTCGATTCGGCGGACCTCAAGCCCCTGGGGCGCCTGGTCCATCGCGCCGAGCTGCTGCGCCAGGTGTGGGCCTGGCGCGGACGGCCGGTGGCGCGGCATCCCGACTTGGCACCCAAGGCGGCGAACGGCGACGAAGTCATGCGCTATTACCAATTCGAGCTCTCCGAATTTGGGGATCGTGGCGACGACGAGCGCGCGGTTCGGCCCATGGGGCGGAAGGATCCGGCGAAACAGTGGGGATTCTCGTGGAGCGAGAAGCCGGGTGACGACGGCCCGCGCGGTGACCGCCGGGCGCTGCATCATCGCGTGGCCGCGCGGGTCTTCAGCCGCTATGAAGGCGTTCTTCCCGAGAACCAGGGCGATGTCGAAACCATGCACCTCAAGACCAAGACACGGTGGCGACGCGTGTTCGTCCCCTGCCGTGTCGAGCAGCCGGTCGAAGTGCCCAAGGTGAAACTCGTCCTGCCCTTGACGCAAGAGCGCACGCCCGCGCCGGAGAAGGGCCGGCCAGCCGGGCCGGGTCTCCTGGTGGTGGTCGATGGTGCTTGGCATGAGGTGGGCGGGCTGGCGGAGGTGCTCGAAGCTGAGGTCGTGCAGGTAAGCCGCCCGGACTGTGACCCGATTGCTCCCAAGCCGGAAGCTTGCGGCGCGTACTACCAGTTGGGAACCGATCCCATCATTACCGGGAAGAGCGCCTTGAGCGCCTTGACCCGCGGCGGCAATGAGGGAGACTGGCCGGCAATTTCCACCAAGGACTATGCAGTGGTATTCGACGAAGTGATCGGCGCCATCGGTCACCACCGCGAGCGAACGCAGACGGCGCCGCGGTTCTTGGCGTCGTCGTTCATCCTGCCGCCTCCGCGAGTCATCAAGAGCGACGGAAAGAAGGACATCAAGGTCGATTTCGCATGGTGGTTCCTGAAGCTTCGCTTCCGGCGCGCTTGCCTGGGGCCAGGGCCAGACCCACAGCGAAGTCAGTGGTCAGCGCCTTTCTGGAGCCAGTTGTTGCCTGGCGTGGAGCGTGTCGAAGAGGACTGGTTCGGGACCCAGAAGCTTGCCGTGAGCTTGAGGAACGGTGTGATCTCGGTGGATAGAGGCCGGCCGCCCGCGCGGACGGGCAAGGCTGATGAGGAGGGCCATTTGCACGAGGAGAACGATCCTGTCCAGTTCCAGATCCTGGGCGTGCTGACGCGACTCGTTGCTGATATCTCCGGGAGGCCCGGCCAGGAAGCATACGCCGGCTACTGCGCCTGGAACGGTAGCAAATGGGTGACGCAGCCTCCTCTCGATGCTCCTGTCACGAGCGAGAGCCTGCGCGTGCGCTGGCTGGAGGTTCAGAGCCGCGACACAGGCTTCAGTACTCTCAGTCCCTGGGAGGCTCTTTTCAAGTCAGATATCGCAGATGACAAGCGGGCCCGCATCGTAAGAATCTCTCGGCCTGCACGCGTGGAAGTGAAATAGGAGGTGGCTGATGAAATCGGCGCAGACGCTTCTTCCATCTCAGGGACCACTCGTGACGCGCCGCGAGTTCCTTTGGTTGAGCGCCGCGGCGGGGGCATGCGCGGCCCTACCCCTCTCCCGCGCCCAGGCGATGCCCCTGCGCCTGGGCTTGGTAGGTCTTGGCGGACGGGGGCGCGCGGCACTCGCCGGATTCGAGGGGGTCCCAGGCGCTGAGATCGTGGCTCTTTGCGATCGTGATCCGGAGGCGCTGCGGGCGGCCTCGGCATCCATTCGCCGGCCCGCCTACCTGGTGCGCGAGCCGCTGCGGCTGTTCGCGGAAGGGCGCATGGATGCCGTACTGCTGGCCACGCCGCCAGGGGTCGGGCTGGAGCTGGCGGCCGCTGCCTGCGATGGCGGAAAGGACGTGTACCTGTTTCAACCCGTCGCCCATGACCGCCAGGGAATGCGCCGCGCTGCCGAGATCGCGAAGCGCCGCGGCCGGCAGGTTCAAATTGCGCGAAGCACCCGTTTCTTGCTGGCGCCGGGAGCCGCCAGCCGCCTGGCCGCGCCAACCACCTCTCAGGTTTCCGGGGTAGAAATCGTGGCCTGCCTCACGGGTCCTCGGGGCGGCGCCAGCGCGGCGTTGCTTGCCCAAGTGATTGACGAGCTCGACTTTGCGCAATCCTTGGCGGAAGGCAAGCCAGAGCGCCGCTTCAGCGTCGGCGGCCCAGGCCTCCTTCCCGGCCGTTGGCACGACGAGCGGATTGTATTTGACCTCGTGGGTGCCGCCGGAGAACGCCGCTCAATGACCCTGACCCTGGTCGGCGGCGGTGCCAGCGGCGCGACCAAGTCCTGTGACGTGGTCGTGCACGGTTCGTCCGGCGCGGTGCGCATTGGTACTGCACCGCTCGCGCCTGGAGAGCCGGATGATTTCAGCACCTTTCTTGATACTCTGAAAAGGCGAGAGGTTCGGTTTGGCACTTCACTCCAACGGTTTATAGATTTGGTTGACACCTTCGTCCATTGAGATGCCGGTACGAACCCGATTGGTCCGGTCCGCCACGCCCGACTGGCAGCGCTGGCGGCGATCCCTACGGGGCGGGGGAGTGGCGGGGGCGGGGACGCGCGCGGCTGCGGCGGGCGGCGCGCCGGTGGGGGCGGATGAAGTAGCCCTCGACGGCGGAGGGGTCGATCGGGCCGCTGACCAGGAAGCCCTGGTACTCGTCGCAGCCGCTCTCGGCCAGCAGGCGGAGCTGGCCCGCGCTCTCCACCCCTTCGGCGATCACGGTGAGCCCGAGGCCGTGGGCGAGGCCGATGATGGCGCTGACGATGGCGCGCGCTTCCCGGCTGGCCTCCATGTCCGAGATGAAGCCGCGGTCGACCTTGAGGGCGTCGATGGGGAACTGCTTGAGGTAGATCAGCGAGGCGTGGCCGGTGCCGAAGTCGTCGATGGCGATGCGCACGCCCATCTCACGCAGCGCCGCCAGCACCTCGATCGTCAGCTCCACGTTCTGCATGGCCGCGCTCTCGGTGATCTCGAGGTCGACGAACCGGGGATCGACCCCGGTCTCGGCGAAGATGGCGGCAACCGCGGCGACGAGATTGCGCTGCTGAAACTGCAAGGCCGACAGGTTGACGGCCATGCGCATCTGCGAGAAGCCGCGGGCGTGCCAGGCGCGCGCCTGCTCGCAGGCCGTGCGCAGGGCCCACTCGCCGATCGGCACGATCAGGCGCGTCTCTTCGGCAATGCCGATGAAGATCGCTGGCAGCAGCAGCCCGCGCTGCGGATGCTGCCAGCGCAACAAGGCTTCGACGCCGAGCGCCTGGCCGCTCGCCAGATCGATCTGCGGCTGGTAGAGGAGCCTGAGCTCGCCGCGCTCCAGGGCCAGCCGCAGGTCTCCCTCGAGAGTGAGCCGCTCGAGCGACTTGGCGTTCATCGCCGGAGTGCACAGCTGGAAGCCATTGCGCCCCATCTCTTTGGCGCGATACATGGCGATGTCGGCGCTGGTCAGCAGCGCCTCGGCGTCGGTCCCGTCGGCCGGAAAGAGGCTGATCCCGACGCTCGTCGTGATGTAGAGGCGGTGGCCGTCCAGGTCGGCCGGCCGGGCGACGATCTCGAGGACCTTCTGTGCCATTTTCGCCGCGGCGGAGCCTTCCGAGGCGCCGGTCAGCAGCAGGGTGAACTCGTCGCCGCCGACGCGCGCCACGGTGTCGCTCTCCCGCACCACCTGTTGCAGGCGCGCGGCCACGACCTGCAGGAGGCGGTCTCCCGCGGCGTGGCCCAGAGTGTCGTTGACCAGCTTGAACTGGTCGAGATCGAGAAACAGCACGGCCAGGCCGTGCGCGCTGCGCCGCGCATGGGCAAGAGCGTGGGTCAAGCGGTCGTGGAAGAGCATGCGGTTGGGCAGGCCGGTCAGGATGTCGTGGTAGGCCTGGTAGACGATCTGGCTCTCGGCGTTCTTGCGCTGGGTGATGTCGACCAGGGTCCCTTCCACCAGCTCCGGATCGGCGCCGCGGCCGGGCAGCAGGGTGAAGTTGGCGAGCACCCACACCGGGCTGCCGTCGGCGCGCCGCAGGCAGATCTCCTGGTCGGAGAGGGTGCCCTGCTGGCGCAACGACTCGAGGACCGCGGAACGCCGCCAGGCATCGGCGTAGAAGCCCGGCAGGTTGCGGCCGATGCACTCGCCGCGGGCGCCGAAGCCGAGGATGCGCGCGTAGGCGTCGTTGCAGTCGACCACCCGGCCGTTGATGGTGTTGCGGAAGACGCCCGCGAGATTGCGCTCGAAGAGCTTGCGGTAACGCTCTTCGGAGGCGCGCAGCGCTTCTTCGGCGCGGCGCCTCTCGGTGACGTCGCGGAAGCTCCAGACCCGCCCGACCGGCTGGCCGTCGAGCAGCTGCGGGATGGAGTAGCGCTCGACGATGCGTCCGTCCGCGAACTCGAGGACGTCGAAGCTCTCTCCCTCGGAGTCGGCATAGAGCTCGCGCACCTTCTTGAGGAAAGCCTCGGGATTGCGCAGCTGATCGAGCACCGAGGCGAGCAGGGACTCGTCGTCGCGGGTGCGCAGGAGCTCGTCGCGGATGCCCCAGATCTGGGCGAAACGCCGGTTGTAGGAGACCACCTTGCCCTGCCGGTCGACCACCAGGATGCCGTCGGCGGTCGACTCGAGGGTCGATTGCAGCAGCGACAGCGACCGCCGGGTTTCGGCTTCCGCCTGGATGCGGCGGGTAATGTCATTGGCGAGGACGATGCGCGCCCGCCGGCCGGCGAAGCCCAGCGAATGGGAGGCGACCTCAACTTCGATGAGCTGGCCGTCCCTGGTGCGATGGGTCCACCGGCTTGCGCCCATCGTGTGGCCCACCGTATTGGTCTTGAGGTCCTCGTGCAGGGCCGGGACTTCCTCCGCCGGGCGGATGTCGTTGATGGTCATCGCCAAGAACTCGTCGCGGGAGTAGCCGTAGTGCGCGATGGCGGCCTCGTTGACGGCCAGGAAGCGCAGGGTCTCGGAATCGTAGACCCACATCGGCAGAGGGTTGCTCTCGAACAGCAAGCGATAAGGCTCGAGCCCCTGCTCGATATCGGATGGGGAGGGGTCGGGGGCGGCGACGGCCGCCTCCGGCTCACTTGCGGAATCGTGCCCGGACACCCTCGGCCGCCTGCTGCTGCGACATCTTGATCATCGAGTCCAGGTCGTAGTCCCAGTACAGGGTGCTGCCCTCCCGCCGCGTCGCGTTGGAGCTGAGGACGGTCAGGGGGGTGTCGATCTTGAAGCCGATGTGCAGGCCCTTGAAGGCTTCCTCGAGCTGTTTTTTCGCCTCGGGGGGCATGGCTTGGTCGCCGCCGCCGCTTCCTCCCGGTTTCGACCCCTGCGTGTTGGGCAGCGGGTTGGTCGGGACGCTGGTGACCAGGATGGTGCTGCCCTCGTCGACGACGCGCAGCCCGCCGAAGGGCTGGTCGAAGGGGTTCTTGCCGCCGGGCTGCTGTTGCTGCTGCCCGCCCTCGCTGGGGAACTGGATCTGTGAGAGCTTGGCCACGTTGTCGAAGGAGAAGGTGAAGTGGGCGACCACCTTCAGACCTTGATCGTCGACCCGGGAATCTAGGAGCTTGACGCCGGGAGGAAGGCTCTTCTCGAAGGCGGCCCTCTTGGCCGTGAAATCGGTGTCGCTTTTCTTGCGCGAGGCGATGAACTCCTTGCGCGCCGCGGCGAGCTCGGCCGGGGTGGGTTCGCCTTGTTTGCCTGCCATGCCGCGCTGCATGCGGACCGCCATGTCGGCCAGCGGCTCGAGGTTGACGGTCATCGAGAAGCTCGCCTGTCCCGAGAGGTCGCGCTCGAGCCGCAGAGACTGCTCGACGTCGAAACAGCCGGCAAGCAACAAGCCCAGGAACAGACAGACGATCGCCCCTACGCCCCTCTTCGCCATCGCGGCTCCTCCTTCTCTTTGACCCGAAGATCGAACTGGTGCTGGCAGAGTCTAACCGAGCTGCACCGGCGGGCGAAAGGCCGGCGCGGCCCGCGCGCGCCGGAACCGCGGCTAGTGCCTAGATCCTGCAGGTGGCGAGGCCGCGTTTCTCCAGGTATTGCTGGTGGTAGTCCTCGGCGCGATAGAAGGTCCCGGCGGGAGCGATCGCGGTGACGATGGGCCGCTTGAAACGACCGGAGCGCTCCAGCTTCTCCTTGGAGGCGGCCGCCGCGGCCTCCTGCTCGGGGGTGTGGAAGAAGATGACGGAGCGGTACTGCGTGCCAACGTCGGGACCTTGGCAGTTGAGAGTCGTCGGGTCGTGAGAGTCCCAGAAAACCCGCAACAGGTCGTCGTAGGAGACCCGCGCGGGATCGTACTCGACCTCGACGACCTCGGCATGCCCGGTGCGGTCGGTGCAGACGTCGCGATAGGTCGGGTTCTCGAGGGTGCCGCCGGAGTAGCCGACCGCCGTGGCGGTCACGCCTTCGATCTGCCGGAAAGCCGCCTCGACTCCCCAGAAACAGCCGGCTCCAAAGGTTGCCTTTTGCATGATGAGAACCTGCCTTTCCCGGGGGCGAGTTTACAGGATCAGAGGGTCGCGGCGGCGATCTCGACGGCGTTGAGCGCCCCGCCGCGGGTCAGGTTGTCCATCACCGCCCAGAGCCAGAAGCCTCCGTCCCGCGCGTCCTTGCGCGGGGTGCCGATCAGGATGCGATCGCTCGCCGCGGCATCGATGGGGCCGAGGTGACGGGGGTTGGAGGCGAGCTGCAGGTAGGGCCAGTCGGCGAGCGCGCGGCGCAGGGCGGGCAGGCCGGGGTCGCCGGCCAGGCGGACCAGAAGGCTGGCCGCGAGGCCGTGGAAGATGCCGCCCTGGAGGAGCTGCAGGCTGACCGGCACGCTGCTGCCGGCCTTGGCCCGCGGCTGGCGCGGAGGGCCGGCGTTTCTTGCAGGGTGGGCAGGCCCGTCCAGGACCGCGGCCAGGACCTCGGTTACGGTCTCGGCCGGGATGGCCGCCGGCATCAGGTTGAAGGCGAGCTGGGCGCCGAAGACCTGAGAGCGGCGCCGCTGGGCCATGGCGACGATCTGGCGGGTCTGCTCGAACAGCTCCTCGACGCCGGGGGTGTCGTGCTGCGAGGCCGGCTGGATCACCGTGCCCACCGCCTCGCGCGGCGCGAGCGCGGAGAGGGAGTGCAGCAGGTGGGCGATCAGGACCACCGCCGGATGCGGCGAGAGGAGCACGGCGCCGCGCGAGGCGGCCGCGGTGTTGACTCCCGCCACGACCGGCATGCCGTCGCCGCGCGTGGCATCCGGCGACAGGACGACCGCGGTCAGGCCGGCGGGGATCTCGGCGAGCACCGGCCGGTTGGCCGCGATCGGGCCGCAGAAGAAGATGGCATCGATCCCCTGCAGGCTGTCCGGCTCGTACCTCTGAACGATGGCGGCGGCGCCGCCGACCTCGGTCAGCGTGCCGATCTCGTCTTCCTGAGTGCTGAGCAGGCGGAGCTCCGTCCAGTGCAGGCCGTCGCGGCCGCTCTCCAGGCGCTCGCGCAACTCTTTGCCCAGCAGATTGGTCGGGTGGAGGACGGCGAGGACGCTCACTGCCCGGCTCTTTTCATGCTCACGCTTCGGAGTCGTCCGGCGGGTGCCGCGGCGCCGCCGAGCTCGCGGGCGGCGGCAGAAGCGCCTCGACCGCAGGCGGCGGCAGCTCGGCCGGCGGCGGGCGGCGCAGGTGGCGGAGGCGGCTCCACAGGAAGGTCAGGGGGCCGGAGGCGGTGTAGAGCAGCGCGATGACCAGGAAGGTGGCCTGTGGGTTGCGGAAGATGACCAGCACGATGACCGCCAGGAATGCCGCGGCGCGGTAGCTCCAGCGCCTGGTCAGGTCGAACTTCTTGAAGCTGCGATAGCGGAAGGTGGAAATCATCAGCACGCTCGCCAGCAGCAGGGACGCGGCCATGAGCGCCGCCATCCATTCGCGCCACGAAGGATCCGGGGCGAAGAACAGCAGCGAGCAGATGGCGCCGGCCCCGGCCGGCGCGGGCAGTCCGACGAAGAAACGGCTGTCGAGCGGCTTGACCTGGACGTTGAAGCGGGCGAGGCGGAGCGCCACGCAGACGACGTAGAACAGCGGCACGAGCCAGGCGTCGCGGGCCAGGTCCTTGACGCCCCACAGATAGGTGAGGAGCGCCGGCGCGAAGCCGAACGTGATCACGTCGGCAAGGGAGTCGAACTCCTTGCCGAAGTCGGTTTCGGTGCCGGTCATGCGCGCGATTCGCCCGTCCAGCCCGTCGAGGACGCCGGCGATGAAAACCAGCAGCGCCGCCCTCTGGAACTCGCCGTTGAGACCGGTGATGACGGCATAGAAGCCGAGCAGGACGTTGCCGGTGGTGAACAGGGTCGGCAGCAGGGGGATGCCGCGCCGCAGCAGCTTGCGCGGCCGCCCGCGCGGCGCGCGCTCGGCGGGGGGCCTCACGAGACCTCCCCCGGCGGCAGGGCGACCGGAGTGGCCCCGGTGCGCGGGCGGCCCCCGGGCTCGACGAGCAGGCGATAGGCGTCCGGCACCAGCAGGTCGACGCGGGAGCCGAACTTGATCAGGCCCATGAGCTGGCCGCGCTGGACGCGGTCGCCCACCCGCAGGTAGCAGACCACGCGGCGCGCCAGCAGGCCGGCGATCTGGCGCACCCCGATGAGGTCGCCGTTGGGGCGGCGGATGACGGTCAGGTGCATCGCATTGAGCTCCCCCGCCTCTTCGCGGAAGGCGGCCAGCCTACGGCCGGCGGCGCGGCGGGAGGCGACGACCTCGCCCGCCGCCGGCGCCCTCTGCACGTGGACGGCGAAGACCGACAGGAAGGTGACGATGCGATGGTAGCGGCCGGGGCCGATCTCGGGATCCTCGATGCGGTCGACGCGGGTGATTCTGCCGTCCGCGGCGGCGAGCACTGCCTCCGGTTCGCCCTCCCCCCCCAAGTATCGCCGCGGCGGGTCGCGAAAGAAGGCGAGCACCCCCGCGCCGGCGGCGAGCGCTCCCAGCGCCCAGCCGCCCCGGCCGAGGGCGGCGAGAACGGCCGCGGCCGCCGGAAACGGCAGGACGAAGGGCCAGCTCTCTCTGGCGAACTTCATCGCGCTGCGGATGCCCTTCGGCTCATGGCCATCCGCCTTCGTCTTAGGCGGTGACCCGCGAATCGCGGTGCGCGCGCAGGATCTCTTCCATGCGGTCTTTGAGGGTCAGCTTGTGCAGTTTGATCTTTTTCTCTTCGGCCTCGTCGTCTTGCGAGGGCAGCGATTTCTGCTTGAGCTCGGCCAGCCGCCGCTCGTACTCTCGGTGCTCCTCGTACAAGCGGCGGAACAGGTCATCGGTCTTGATCAACTCTTCCTTCAAGTCGTCCCGACTGGGCATGTCATCGACCTCCTGGGAAGGGGATGGACCCGGTCCGCGATGGGCCGGCACCGCAACGGAAGGGAAGGCGAATCGAGCGAACGGCGGCGAGCCAGCTCACTGCGCCGCCGGCTCCGCAAGAGAAATGCGGGCTAGGTGCGACTGGGCGCCTCGCCAGGGATGGCGAGGCGCGGGCGAACGGCTGGAGTGGACGGGGAGCATGCCTCTAGACGATCGGAGGATAGCACCCGGTTTCGCGCCGGATCAAGGCATGAAGGGGCCGTGAAACTTCGCGGCCGGAACTTAGTGCGCCAGGGGCGGGGGCGTCCCCTTCCCCCCCGGAGGGGAGGGAAGGGGATCGAGGGGTTGCGGGGGGCGATCCGATAGACGCAGTGAGCAGTCCTCGATCGCAAAATCGCAGCGCTGTTTCATACCTCGGGGTCGTCCACCAACGGCGCCTACTTGAGAACTAGATTCTGCGGTAGTAGAGAAGGGCGTCGCTGCCGTCGCGGTAGTAGGCGCGGCGGCGGCCGTAAGGGGTGAAGCCGAGGCGGCGGTAGAGGGCTTGGGCGGGGAGGTTGCTGGGGCGGACCTCGAGATGGCAGACGGAGACGGCGGCGTCGCGCAGGCAGTCGAATCCGGCGGCGACGAGCTGGCGAGCGATGCCGCGGCCGCGTTCGGCCGGGTCCACGGCAATGCGCAGCAGCTCGGCCTCGCCGCCGCCGTGGCGGAAACAGGCGTAGCCGGCAGCCGGGCCGGCGCCGCGGCAAGCCACCAGCACGAGGGCGGAAGGGTGGGCGAGCTCGCCGGCCAGCAGCGTCTCCGACCAGGGGTCGGCGAAGCAGGCGGCTTCGAGGCCGGCGATGCGCGCGAGGTCCGCGGCGGCGGCCCGGCGGACCGAGGTCTCAGCCTCCATCGGCCTTGCGCTCCGCCGGGCCTGGTGTCAGGTCGGATGCCGGGCCAGGCGCCGGATGCCGTCGCGGCTTCGGCGTGGTGATTGCCGGCGGGCGGGAGTAGATGGGGGACGTCAGCTCGGCCGCCTGCCAGGCGTTGGCCGGCATGGCCGCGGCGAGCCGCAGGGCAACCGGAGCCAGGGGACCGGGTTCGACGTAGCGGACGGCGGCGGGGCCGAGCCCTTCCGCCGGCACTCCCGGCACCGGCGGCGCCGGCCGCGCGAGCCGAGAGACCCCGAAGCCCACGACGACGATCTGTCCGGCCGGGCTGGCCCCAGCCGGCGCGGCCAGGTCCGCCCCAGCCGGCGCAGCCAGATGAGCCCCTGCCGGCCGAGATGGAGCCAGCCGCGCGAGCTCGTCGCCGGCGGCGAGGGCCATCTCGCACAGCGCCCGCGGAAACAGGCCGGGAGCGAAAGCCTGGGCGGACCACTCGCCGCGCAGGGCGTCGACCGCCGAGATGATGACATCCGGCGGCCCGGCTGCCGGGAGCGCCTCGGGAGCGCCAGCCGCGGACCACCAGGCAGCCTGGGTCAAGAGGGTGGGAAGGGCGAGAGCCTTGATCCCCAGCGCCTGATGGAAGCCCAGCGCCGTGGCCAGGCCGACGCGCAATCCGGTGAATCCGCCCGGGCCGCGCAGCGCCACGACCCCGCCCAGGTCCGCCGGCCGCGCCCCCAGCTCGTCCAAGACCTCCGCGACCAGGGCCAGGAGCTGCCGCGACGAGCGCTCGACCGCGACCGCACGCGCCGCGGCAGGGCTGCCGCGCCGCCCGAGCGCCACGCTGACCAGCGGGGAGCCGGTGTCTATGGCGAGAATGAGCTCGTCGACCTCCGTCGCGGAGACCTCCGCCGCGGCGCCCATCGGATCTCCCGACATGCGCCCAGTATAGGAGGGCCGCGGCCGGGGCCCTCTCCGCGCTGGTTATACTGTGTTCACATGTCTTCGCCGGTTCCGGTGCTTCACCTGACGCCGATGTTGCGCCAGTACCTGGAGGTCAAGGCGCAGCACCCGGACGCCATCGTCCTCTACAGGATGGGAGACTTCTTCGAGATGTTCTTCGAGGACGCGCAGAAGGCGGCGCCGATCCTCGAGGTGCAGCTCACCGCCCGCCACAAAGGGAGCGACAACGAGGCCCCGATGTGCGGCGTGCCGCATCATGCCCTCGAGCCCTATCTGGCCAAGCTGCTGGCGGCAGGCCTCAAGGTGGCGATCTGCGACCAAGTTGAAGACCCGGCCCAGGCAAAGGGCCTCGTGCGCCGCGAGGTGATCCGGGTGGTCACCCCGGGAACGCTCTCCGACCCGGCTCTGATGGACAGCAAGGAGGACAACTTGCTCGCCGCCGTCGTCTGGGAGGGCGAGGCCGGGGCCGGCGCCTTCCTCGACGTCTCGACGGGCGGTTTCTTCCTCCGCCGCTGGGAAGGGCCGGAGCAGGCGGTGGACGATCTCGCGCTCCTGCGCCCGCGCGAGGTCTTGGCGAGCGAGGAGACCCTGCCCGCCGGGCTGCGCGACTGGCTGGAGCGCGAGTGCCCCTGCCGCACCCCGCTCGGCGGCGACCGGCTTTTCGATCCGCACCGCGCCGGCGAGCTGCTCGAGCGCCACTTCGGCACCGCGACGCTGCGCGGCTTCGGCCTGGCGGAGGGAGAGCCGGCGGTGCGCGCGGCGGCGGCGGCCCTGGCCTATGCCAGGGAGACGCAGAAAAGCAATCTTTCGCACGTCCGGGGACTGGTGGTTCGCGAGGTGCGCGAGCGGCTGGTCCTCGATGCCGCCACCCTGGCCAACCTGGAGGTTTTCCGTCCGCAGCGGCTTGTCGAGGGCGGCAACCGGCGGCTCGGCACTCTGCTCGGCGTTCTCGACCGCACCGTCACGCCCCCGGGAGGCAGGACCTTGCGCGAGTGGCTGCGGCAGCCGCTGGCCGACCCGGCGGCGATCATCCGCCGCCATCAGGCCGTCGACGAGCTGGTCGCGGACCATGCGCGGCGCGAGCGGCTGCGCCAGCGCCTGGCCGGTGTCGGCGATCCGCAGCGCCTGCTCGCCCGCGCGGTGCTCGGGACACTCTTGCCGCGCGAGGCCGCCGCGCTGCGCGACGGGCTTGGCGAGGTGCCCGCCGCTTTCGCCGAGCTGGCGGGAGCCGCCGCGCCGCTCCTCGCCGAGCTCGGCGCCACCGACACCTTGCCCGCTCTCGCGGCCGAGCTCGCCCGCGTCCT
The DNA here is from genome assembly GCA_035544895.1 of Thermoanaerobaculia bacterium. Classification (GTDB taxonomy): domain Bacteria; phylum Acidobacteriota; class Thermoanaerobaculia; order Multivoradales; family UBA5704; genus JASLEW01. The sequence continues at coordinate 138,267 of DASZZM010000075.1, read as the reverse complement.
CGCCGAGGTCCCGGCCGCTTCGCCCGCCGAAGGCGAGGTCATCGCGGCCGGAGTCGACGCCGAGCTCGACCGCTATCGCTCGCTCGGGCGCGACAGCAAGCGGCACATCCTGGCGCTCGAGGCGCGCGAGCGGGAGCGCACCGGCATCGCCTCGCTCAAGATCCGTTACAACCGTGTCTTCGGCTACTACCTCGAGGTGACGCGGGCCAACCAGAACCGGGTCCCGGCGGATTACATTCGCAAACAGACCCTGGTCAATGCCGAGCGCTACGTCACGCCCGAGATCAAGGAGCTCGAAGAGCAGATCCTGGCCGCCGAAGAACGCCAGATCGCTCTCGAGCAAGAGCACTTCCGGCGCCTCGTCGCGATGATCGCCGAGGCAGCGGCAGGGCTTTCCGCCCTCGCCTCGGCGGTGGGCGCTCTCGACTCCCTGGCCGCCTTCGCCGAGGTCGCGGCCCGCCACCGCTACGTGCGGCCGGAGATGCTGCCCGCCGGAGCGCCGATCACGATCCGCGAGGGGCGCCATCCCGTGGTGGAGCAGGCGTGCCGCGATCCTTTCGTGCCCAACGACGCCGAGCTCGATTCGGACGGCGCCCAGATCGTCGTGCTCACCGGCCCCAACATGGGCGGCAAGTCGACCTACCTGCGCCAGGTCGCCCTCATCGTCCTGATGGCGCAGGCGGGCAGCTTCGTGCCGGCCGATGCGGCGTCAATCGGCGTGGTCGACCGCATCTTCACCCGGGTGGGCGCTTCCGACGACCTGGCGCGCGGCGAGTCCACTTTCATGGTGGAGATGATCGAGACCGCCAACATCCTGCGCCACGCCAGCGCGCACAGCCTGGTGATCCTCGACGAGGTGGGGCGCGGCACGGCGACCTTCGACGGCCTGTCGCTGGCCTGGGCGATCGTCGAATTCCTTCACGAGCAGCGGCGGCCGAAGACGCTTTTTGCCACCCACTACCACGAGCTCACCGAGCTTGCTGCACTGCTGCCGCGGGTGGTCAACCGCACCATGGCGGTCAAGGAATGGGACGAGCGGATCGTTTTCCTGCGCCGGGTGGTGCCGGGCAGCGCCGACAAGTCCTACGGATTGCACGTGGCGCGGCTCGCCGGCCTGCCGGCCCAGGTGGTCGAGCGCGCCGGAGAGATCCTGGCCAACCTCGAGGCGCAGGAGTACGATCCGGCCGGCCGGCCCCGCCTGGCGCGGGGCAATGCCCCACAAACCGGGGGGCCGGCACAATTGACACTATTCGCGCCCCCCGAGCAAGTGATAGCCTCTATCATTCAGGAGGTCGATCTCGACAGGCTTGCACCGCTGGCGGCGTTGAACCTCCTCCATACTCTGAAATCGCGGTTGGGATGAGAGCTGCCGAACACGTCTTCGTGGGAATTCCCGGCAAGGAAGTGAGCCGGGCCGCCGCCGCGCTCCTGGCCAAGCACCAGCCGGGAGGGGTGGTCCTGTTCGAGAGGAATATCGGCGGCGGCGAGCAGCTCGTCGAGCTCATCGCCGAGCTGCGGCGGCGCGTGCCGGAGCTGGTGGTGGCCGTGGACGCCGAGGGCGGCAGGGTAGACCGGCTGAAGAACCTGGTCGGCCCGGCGCCCGCCCCGGCGCTGCTGGCCCGGCGCTCCCCGACGGTGGCCTTGCAGGCCGGGCGCTGGATCGCCCAGTCCTTGCGCCTCTTCGACTTCGACGTCGACTTGGCGCCGGTCGTGGATCTCAACCGCGGCGAGCGCGGCAATGCCCTGGACGACCGCTACCTGGGCTCGCGCGGCGCCCTGGTGACGCCGCGTGCCCGCGCCTTCCTGCGCGGCCTGCACAGCGGCGGGATCGGCGGATGCCTCAAGCACTTTCCGGGGCTCGGCTCGGCCACCGAGGACACGCACTTCAAGACGGCGGTGGTGCCGCTGCCGGCCGCCGCCCTCGCCGCCGATCTGAAGCCCTACAACTCGCTCCTGGCGCTGGCCGATGCGGTCATGGTGGCCCACGCCGTCTATCCGGCCTACGATCCCGACAACCGCCCCGCCAGCCTCTCGCCGCCGATCATCCAGGACCTGCTGCGCGAGAAGATGGGCTTCGACGGCTTGGTCTTCAGCGACGACCTCGAGATGAAGGCGCTCGACGATTGGGGTGACCTCCCGGCGCGCTGCGAGGCCGCCTTCGCCGCCGGTTGCGACGTGCTGCTGGCCACGGGCACCCTGGAGGCCCTCCCCGACATCGTTGGCCGCCTGGGAAAGCCCAAGCATTCCGAGCACCGGCGCGCCGCTCACCGCCGCCTCGAGACCTATCGCCAGCGCCTGCGCACCTTGCGTTGGGCCAGCGACTCCGTCAGCCTCGTGCGCGACCGCAGCCGCTACGACCGCCTCGAAGCCGTCCGCGAAGGCCTCGCCGAGATGCAGGCCTAGGGGTAGGCGCCTTCCCCTGGCGCACCAGTTTCGTCTCAGTCTCGCCTAGAAAGGGAGTCGTGAGTACGCCAGGGGAGGGGGCGTCCCCTTCCCCCCCGGACGCCGCCGGGTAGGGACCCGGCGGCTTCCGAAAACCGGGAAGGGGATCGAGGGGTTGCGGGGGGCGATCCGATCAGAACGGTATATCGTCGTCCTCGGGGCCGCCGAAGCCGCCCTCGTCGTAGGTGGGTCCGCCGGGGGCGCCGCCGGGCGCCGGGGCGCCGGAGCTCTCGTGTTCGGAGCTTCCGCGCGCGCCGAGCATCTGGAAGTTGTCGGCGACGATCTCGGTGCGGAACTTCTTCTCGCCGCTCTGGCGGTCCTCCCACGAGCGGGTCTGCAGGCGCCCTTCGACGAAGATCTGCTTGCCCTTCGTCAAGTACTGGCCCGCCACCTCCGCCAGCCGCCCCCAGACCACGATGTTGTGCCATTCGGTCTGCTCCTGACGCTGGCCGTTCTTGTCTTTCCAGCGGCGATTCGTCGCCAGGGTGAAGGTGGCGACCGGCTGCCCGGACGGGGTCGACCGCACCTCAGGATCGCGGCCGAGATTGCCGACAAGGAGCACTTTATTCACCATGAGCAATTCTCCTCAGCTTTCAAATGAGCTACGGTATCACAACGTCAGCGCAGCCGGCCCGACCGATCATCGGGAGACGCCCGAGATCTGAACCGCCGCGCGGCCACAACGCGAGGGGAGTGCGGTGCCCACCTCCCTGGAGAATAAAGACGCCAAGAGCGTGTCGAAACACTGCAAATCCGTAACCCGCATTTCGCATGCGCCTCCGGCCGCGGGGGCGAAGTCGGCATGCGCCTGATCGTGCAGCGCGTCTCGTCGGCCGCGGTCCGCGTGGACGGCGCGACGCTCGGGGCCATCGGGCCCGGTCTCCTGGTCCTCGCCGGGGTGGAGCGCGGGGACACCCCCGCGGCGGCGCACGCTGCCGCCGACAAGCTGGCCGGCCTGCGCGTATTCGACGACGCGGCCGGCAAGATGAATCTGGACATCGCCGCCGCCGGCGGCTCCTTCCTGGTCGTCTCCCAGTTCACCCTCGCCGGGTCGGTGGCGCGCGGCCGCCGGCCCTCCTTCGACCGCGCCGCGCCGCCCGCCGAGGCCGAGCCCCTGATCGACCTCCTGGTCGCCCGGCTGCGGGACAAGGGCTTCACCGTCGCCACCGGCCGCTTTCGCGCCCGCATGCAGGTCGCCCTGGTCAACGAAGGTCCGGTCACGCTGATCGCCGACTTCTGATGGCGCCGGCGCGCTCGTCGGTGACCCGCAATTGCCCCGCCTCTCGGCCCTCAAGGCACGAAGCCGCGTTCCAGCTGGGCCCAGGTGCTGCCGGGCGGGCGGTGGACCGGGGGGGATTCGTCGCCGGAGGCCTCGGTGGCGCCGCGCGGGACGAAGGAGAGGGCCAGGATGAGGAGCGCCACTAGCGCCAGTCCCTGCCGCCGGGCTCCGAGCGGCGTTCTCTCGTCGGCCACGGGAGGGTGGTAGAGGCCCATGAAGAAGACGATCATGCACCAGAGGATCCATCCCCCCCAGAAGATGCCCGCCAGGGCGAGGGCCACCCACAGAGGAAGCGCCAGGCGGCGCTGCCACCGGCCTGCCGCCGCGTAGAGGATGTGCCCGCCGTCGAGCTGTCCCAAGGGCAGCAGGTTGATCGCGGTCGCCAGCAAGCCGAACCACGCGGCAAGGGCGAACGGATGCAGCTCGAGCGTCGTACCCGCCGCCAGGCGGCCATGGAAAAGGCGGGTCGCCAGCTCCATGGCCAGGCACTGGCCGGGGACGAGCATCGAGGCGCCGGCGGCGAGCTGTAGGGGAACCGGATGCGATTGCGCGATTCCGTACAGGAGGAACGGCAGAAGGGCCACGAAGCCGGCGATCGGGCCGGCGACGCCGACATCGAAGAGCTCGCGCCTGCTGCGCAGCGGAGCGCGGATGCGGATGAAAGCACCGAGGGTGCCGAGCACCGCGGGCAGAGGCAGGAAATAGGGCGGCGTGGCGGGCAGCCGGTAGTGGCGGCAGGCCAGGAAGTGGCCCATCTCGTGGGTGAGCAGGATGAAAAGCACCGGCAGGGAGAACGAGAGCCCGAGGCGGAGCAGGGCGGGATCTCCCCAGACGCGCGCCACCAGCCGCGGAGTGATGAACGGAAGAAGGTCGACCGGCAGCCCGCCGCGGCTCCAGGCGAAGACCGTCGGCCCGAGCGTGGTGGTGCAGAAGAAAGTCAGCGCGAACAGCAGCAGCGCGAGGCCGTAGCGCGGCCGGTACGGGGCGGGAGGGCTGACGCGAGCCAGCAAGACCGCCTGCCTCGCCCGCGAAAAAGGATCAAACGGCAGGCGGAGCGGCGGCGCCTGATCCCGTTGGCTCGGCCCAGCGTCGCTCATCGTCGGATCACGTGGCCCGGCATTCTTCAGACTCCTCGGTCGCGAGGGGCCGGCCGCCGCTCCCGCCATTGGCGGCACTCCTCGCAAGTCGCAAACGGGCCTGGATGCGAAGAGCCCGCCACAGCGGGCTCGCCAGATCGATTGCGCGGGGGTCGGTCACGGCCGAGGCGTACTTGAGGTACGTCGAGGTCGTCCGACCGAGCGCAACGCAGCAGACGGGCTCGTTTCCGGCCCCGCAGCCCGAGCGCGGCGCCGATGGACCTGGACTCAGAGGTTCTTGAGATCCTTGCCGGGCTTGAAACGCACGGTCTTGCCGGGAGAGATGGCGACCTCGACGCCGGTCTTGGGATTGCGGCCGACGCCTTTCTTGCGGTCGCGCACCTGGAAGACTCCAAAGCCGCGCAGCTCGATACGCTTGCCGTCGCACAGGGCGCTCTTCATCGCCTCGATGATGGTATCGACAGCCTGGGCCGCTTTGACCCTGGGCACATCGTTAATCTCCGCTACGCGGTCTACGATATCCGACTTGATCATTGGGGGCTCCGAAGCGGCGAGCAGTCTAGCAACCGGCGCAAGGAGGTGTCAACCGAGCCAAACCTTTGTCACGACTAGGGGTAGGCGCGCTTCTTGGATATGATGCAGCGCTCGAAAGCAGCGCCGGTCACGGCAATCAGACGGCGCATCCGCTCGAGGTCGACGGCCGATCCGCGGCTGCCGCCATCGACATAGATCACCATCACCAACCGCTCTTTGAGGCGTACCGGCAGCACCACGCAGTCGCGCGGCAACCCCCCTCCCCAGGTCAATGCCAGCTCGTGGTGGGCGGCCATCGGCGGCAGCGCGCCGAGATGAAGGCTGCTACCCTGGCGCAGGTTGAGGAACACCGATGGCTCGTCGAATTCGACGGCGAAGCGGCCGAAGGCGTCCCGGTCGATCCCTTCGCCATGCGCCATCCAACCGGTCACGCGCTGCCGTGAGGCCTGAAATAGCGCGACGCGGCGGAAGTCGCGGGCCAGGAACCCCAGCAAGATCCGTCCCACCTCCTCGCGGTCGGAGGTCGCCGCGAGAGCCGCCTCGACTTCTTCCAGCGGGGCCGGCGCCGCGGAGGGAGCCGTGGCGACGGGCGTCCTGTTGCCAGCGCGCGCCAGCAAGGGGGGCGGCGCGGGCGGCGCGGGTAGAGTGAATTTCCCGGCGGCGGCACTCGCCGGCGGCGTGGCGCCAGGAGACGGAGCCTCGCTTCCGGCCTGCCGGAACCCTGCCAGCTCGGTGTTTCCAAGGCCCAGAGCGGCGCGCTCTGCGGCGGTCAGCGCGATGACCTGGCTGCTCGGCGGCGGCGGCGCCGGCGGCCTGCCAGGATTGGTCGCCGTGGCGCTCGGGGGCTTCGGCTGCGCGCCGGCCGGGGGCGCCGGCTGGACGGCCGCTTCCGCCGCGGCGCCGAGGGGCCGAGAAGGAGCTTGCGCGCGAGACGAGGATGGCACGGGCTGCTCCAGGCCGGGCGGAGGGTGGATTGCGCCGGGTCCCTGCCCAGTCGGATTGGAGCCGCCGGGTCCCTGCCCGGCGGTCGGATTGGAGCCGCCGGGTCCCTGCCCGGCGGGGGTACCGGGGGCGCTCACCGCGGGTCGCAGCGGCAAGGGCGGGCCCTGGGCCGAGGCGGCGGCCCGCCAATCTCCCACCGGTTTCTGCAGGTCGACGTCGGCGAGCGGCGGCAGACGCGGCGGTGCGGCCACGCCCGGGCGGGAGCGTCGCGACGGCGGAGCCTTGGGCAGCGGCGGAGGCCTCAGGGGCTGCGTGTCTTCGCGGCGGTCATCGTCGGGCAGCGGCGACAAGACCTGGACCGGCGGGAGGGGTGCCTGGCCTGCCGTGCCCGCCATCTGGCCCGCCACCGATTCAGCCCACTGGAAGCGGGCGCGGTTGAGCCGGTCGAGCAGCACGTTGTAGCGCGACGGACACTCCTCCCGGTAGTACATCCCGAGCGCTTCGCAGATCCGCACCTCTTGCACCACGTGCACCTTGAGGCGCTTGCCGCAGGCGAAGGCCATCTCGTCCTGGCAGGCGAGGTTGCGCGGATCGAGCATCGCAATGTCCAGCCTGCCTCCGGCGAGGCGGAATGGGACCGCGCGGCAGCGCCGCGCCAGCTTCTCCGGGATCAGCCCAAGCACCTCCTGAGGGACGTTGCGGAGCTCGTCCGGATCGGCGGCAGGCACTCCGAGCTGCTCCGCCAGCGCACGCGCCAGCAGCTCTTCGCCAAGGACCTCCATCTCCAGCAGGCAGGTGCCGAGCCGTCCTCCGACCGTATGCTGGGTCTGGAGCGCACGGGTGAGTTGCTGGACCGTGATCCAGCCGCGCGCGACCAGGAGCTGCCCGAGCTTGCCCATGCTCCCGACGCTACCCGTCCTTATCGCCGTCCTGCTGACCGGTCTTTCTAACTGCTTCTCTGGAGGCCACTTAACAGTCAGGGTTCAATTATAGAAGGGCTTCGATGGGATTGTAAAGCTCCTTGTAAGCAACATCGACGGCTGTTATCCTGAGCTCATGAAGGGATCTCTTCCGATGCAAGCATCGAGCTTCTTCTGTGTCGTGCTGCTCGCGACGGCCGCTTCGGGACTCGCCGCGCCGCCGCAGGTCCGACCATCCAAGAGCGCCGAGCAAGCTGCCGGAAGCGCGGCGCAGAATGGCTCCTATGCCTTCGCGGTCGCCAAGCTCCTGGCTACCGAGGGCTCGCTCAGCGAGGCCTTGGCGGCGTTCGAGGAGGCCGAAAAGCTGGCGCCGGATGCCGCCTACATCCGCATCGAGCACGCCGCGCTGCTGGCCCGCATGGCGCAGATGGCGCGCCAGCAGGGCGCTCAGGTGGGCTTCCTGCGCCAGGCCGGCGAGCAAGTGGACCGGGCGCGGCAGATCGCGCCCGACAACCTGGACGTGCTGCGCACGGCGGGCGCCATTTACCTCGACCTGGCGGCGCAGGACACGGCCTCTCTGACCGCGGCCGAAGAGACGCTGGTGGAAGTCAACAGGCGCGATCCGGGCGACTCGCAGACGGCTCTCACCTTGGCCCGTATCTACCTCGAGCGGAAGCAGCCGCAGAAGGCGGCGGAAGTGCTGCGCGACCTGGTCGGCCGCGCGCCCCAGCAGCGCGCGGCGTATGCTCTGTTGGTCGAGGCCCTGCTGCGCTCCGACAAGAACAAGGAGGCCGAGGGCGTCTTGACCGAGATCCTCGGCTTCGAACCCGCTGCGCTCGAGGCCCGTCTCACCCTGGCCGAGCTCGAGACGCAGCGCAACGACTACCGCGCCGCCCTGGCCACTCTCAAGGCCGCGCCCGAGTCGGCAAGCGGCGATCCTCGCCTGCGCCGCCAGCTCGCCTGGGCGTACTACATGACCGGCGATCTCGAGAGCGCGCTCGCGGCTGTCGATCCGCTACTCGCGGCCGGCGCGGCTGGCGCCGCTGGCTCTGAAGACCGCCAGGTGGCCCTTCTCAAGGGACTGATCCTGAGCGCGCAGGGACGCAACGAAGACGCGGCCGAGCTGCTCGGCAAGCTGCACGAGTCGCGAGTCGACGACCCGGCGCTGGCTCTCGTGCTGTCGCGTGTTCTCGAGCGGCAGGGCCGGCGTGAGGAGGCCGCGCGCGTGCTCTCGGATCTGGTCGCCAACCTGGGGAAGCAGGGCAAGGCGGACGAGGAAAGGCAGGCCCGCCTCGAGCTCGCCCAGGTCTACTACGGGGCCAAAGACTGGGACCGTCTGTCGGCAACCCTGGCGCCGCTGTTGCGGCCCGGGGCGGCGCAAGAGGAAGTACGGCTGCCGGCGCTGCTGCTTGCCGCCGACGCCCTGGTGCAGAAGAAGAACTATGACCAGGCCCTGGAGCTGCTCGCCAGCGGCGCGCCCGGAGCGGCCGGGCCGCAAGTGACCAGCAAACGCGCCGAGGTGCTGTTCCGTGCCGGCCATGAGCGCGAGGCCAGCAAGCAGCTCGAGGAGCTGGCCAAGGCAGGCGACCCTCCAGCCGTCCTGGCCGCGGCCCAGGCCTATCAGCGCCTCGAGAAGTACGGCGACTCGATCCCGCTCCTGCAAGGCCTGGTTGCCCGCAAGTCCGATTCGGCCCCCGCCGGCTTCTTGCTTGGAGCCGCCTACGAGCGCACCGGCAAGCGGAGCGAGGCGGTGACCGAGTTTCGCCGCGTGCTCGGCCTCGACCCCGACTTCCACGCCGCGCTCAACTACTTAGGCTACATGTATGCCGAGCGTGGCGAGAACCTCGACGAGGCCCGCTCCCTGGTCGAGCGCGCCGTGGCGCTCGACCCTGACAACGGCGCCTACGTCGACTCGCTGGGCTGGGTGTATTTTCGCCTCGGCCGCTACGAGCAGGCGCGCGCCACGCTCGAGCGGGCCACCCACCTCGAGACGGCCGATGCCACCGTCCAGGAGCACCTCGGTGACGTCTACGGCGCGCTGGGGCAGGTCGAGAGGGCGGAGGTCGCGTACCGCCGCGCCCTCGAGCTCGGCGGCAACGATCCCGAGAAGGCCAAAGAGGTGCGGCGCAAGCTCGCCAGCCTCGGCGAGGCCGCCCGCCGCCCCTGAGAAGAATCTCGTTGGTGCGCGAGAGGGTGGGGGCGTCCCCTTCCCCCCCGGCGCCGCCGGGGAGGGACCCGGCGGCTTCAGAAAGCCGGGAAGGGGATCCGCGAGGGGTTGCGGGGGGCGATCCAGTAGACGCTTTGAGTAGTCCACCACCGCCACTTCGCAGGGCCGTTTTATTGCTGGCGGGGCTGGCGGTGCTCGCCGCCGGCTGCGCGACAGCACCGCGGCCGGCGGTTGCGCCGCCGGCGCCGCCGCTGCCGGCGTGGCAGATCCCGCCGGATGCCTACGGCTGGCAGCGTCTCTATCGGGTGGCGTACTCGGGCCCGGAAGGGGAGGGGAGCCTGCGCGTCACGCTCCGGCTGGAGGCTCCTGAGCGCTACCAGGTCCAAGCGGTGGATCCGCTGGGCCGTACCCTATGGAGCCTCGAAGTGAACGCCGGCAAAGGCCTCTGGCTCGACCACCGCGGCCGGGTCTTCTGCCGGCTCGACGGCAAGATCGAGCTGGCGCCGCTTCCCCTGGGTCCCTTTCCGCTGGTTGCGCTTCCCGCCCTGCTGCTCGGCCGCCTGCCCGCCGAGCCGGCGCCGCCTCCTCCGGCGGGGGAGGGGGGCGCGTCCGTGGCCGCGACCCTGGCCCCGGCGCCGCCGCCCGGGCCCGGCAGCCTGGAGGTCGTATTCCGCGACGCCGCGGGTCGGCGCTGGAGCGCCCAGGTCAGGCAGGGGCAGGTGGAGCGCTGGACGCTGTGGCAAGGCGAGGCGCCCGCGCTGTGGTGGATGCAGAGCGGCGGCTGGGCGATCCTGTCCGACCGCGGTCGAGGCGTCCAGGTGCGCTGGCGCGAAGTGCTGCGCGAGCGCCTGGGCGCGCTGGCGCCGCTGGCCCCTCCCGCGGGCTTTCGCGAAGGGCCTTGCCGCCCCCCCGAGCCCCCGCTGCCCTAGCACGAAATACCTGCCGCGAGGGGGCGGGGGCGTCCCCTTCCCCCCCGGAGGGGAGGGAAGGGGATAGAGGGGTTGCGGGGGGAGATCCAATAGATGCCTTGAGTAGTCCACTGCCACTACATCGCAGTGCTGCTTCATCCGAGGTGTTTCCCGAGTCATTTGACAGTCCCGGGCCTCGCGCCTAGCATTGCTCCCCCCGGAGGTCCTTGGCGTCCTTCGCGCCTGGTCGTCCTGGCTTGCCCGCGCGACCTTCGGGAACGGTGTACGGTGCAGTCGCATCGGTATATAATGCACCGACTGACACTGGCGCTTGTAAGACCGCGCTTCCCGGAAGCGGAGGCTGTTCTGCCGTGCTTTCCGTCTTCCGGTGCCGCCGTTGCGAGGACGGACTGGTGCCGCTCTCCCGCACGCCGACAGGTCCGGCCAGGGATGAGGAGAGAACGCGACATGGACATCACAGAGGTCAAGGTCTTTCCGATTCAGGAGGAGAAGCTCAAGGCATTCGTGTCGATCGTTTTCGACCACTGTTTCATGGTCAACGACATCAAGATCATTCAGGGGCGAGACGGTCTCTTCATTAGCATGCCGAGCCGCAAGAAGAAGAACGGCGAGTTCAAGGACGTGGCCCATCCGCTCAACAACGAGACTCGCCGGATGATCGAAGACAAGGTGTTGGGGGAATACGAGCGGGTGCTCGCCGAGCGTGGTGAGAAGATTCCGCGGCCCGCGCACCTGGCACCGCCATCGCAGGTGGCCCCGGACGATGCGGCGGGGGCGGCGACGCTCGCGGCGGAAACGGCGACGGCGGCGACGGCGGCCACGGCGGATAATGCCGCGGCCGGCCTCGCGGAGGTGCCGGGTGGCTCTCCAGCGGCGGCGCCAGTGGCGACGCCGGGTCCCTACCCGGTGTCTGAAGCGCCCGGTCCCTACCCGGGGGGGAGTGCGGCAGCCGGTTCAGCGGTCGTGCCTCTGGATGCCACGGCGCACGGAGACGGAGCCGCCTCGCGGTCGAAGGCCCCGCCGGCGGCGGGGCTCGGCGGGCCGGTCGCCTCGGCGGCGGAGAAGTCGCTGGAGGAGATCGAGGAGATGCACCTGCGCGACTCCTTCTGGACGGTGACGTAGGTCCAGGTGTCTGCGGGAACGGCGCGGCTGGGAGCGAGTGCCAGGCGGCCTCCGAATCAAATGGACGAATGGGGCGTCGCCAAGTGGTAAGGCACCAGACTTTGGATCTGGCACTCGGAGGTTCGAATCCTCCCGCCCCAGCCAAGCCTTCATCGGGAGTGCGTGCGCCGGCAGTGCCGGCAGTCTGATCCGAGCTGTCCATCTCTGAGGCCTTAGTGTCCCGCTAGAGCAGCGCCGCGGCCTCGTTTCTTGCCAACAGCGGAGGACTATGACCGGCGAATTGAAAGTCTTCGGCGGACGCGCGCATCCGGTTCTGGCGCAGGAGATCTGTGAATATCTCAACCTGGAGGCGGGGAAGGTCTACGCCACGAACTTCTCCGACGGGGAGGTCTTCTGCCAGATCCAGGAGAACGTGCGCGGCTCGGACGTCTTCGTGGTCCAGCCAACCTGCGCGCCGGTCAATGAGAACCTGATGGAGCTGCTGATCATGCTGGACACCTTCAAGCGCTCCTCGGCTTCGCGCGTCACCGCCGTGCTGCCGTACTACGGCTACGCTCGCCAGGACAAGAAAGACAAGCCCCGCGTGCCGATCACCGCCAAGCTGGTGGCCGACTTGATCTCGCGCGCCGGCGCCGACCGCGTGCTGACCATGGACCTTCACGCCGACCAGATCCAGGGCTTCTTCGACGTACCGGTGGACCATCTCTTCGCCGCTCCCGTGATCCTCGAAGCGGTGCGTGAGCTCGCCATCCCCGACCTGGTGATCGTGTCGCCGGATGCCGGCGGCGTCGAGCGGGCGCGGGCGATTGCGAAGCGCATGGAGGTGGGCCTCGCCATCGTCGACAAGCGCCGCCCGGCGCCCAACGAGGCAGAGGTGATGTTCGTGATCGGCGACGTCGCGGGCTGCAACGCGTTGATCGTCGACGACATCATCGACACCGCCGGGACCCTGACCAAGACGGTGGAGGCATTGCGGCGCAACGGCGCCCGCCGCGTGCTCGCCGCCGGTGTCCACGGCGTCCTTTCCGGGCCGGCGCTGGCGCGTATCGACGAATCGCCGCTCGAGTCGGTGCTCATCACCAATACCACTCCAGTCCAGGAAAAACTCCACCTCTCGCCGAAGCTGCGGCCGCTGTCGGTCTCGAAGCTGCTCGGCGAGGCCATCCGCAGGATTCACGAGGACAGCTCGGTAAGCTCTCTGTTCGTCTGAAACGAAGCGAGGAACCCCATGAGTGAATTGACGATCGAAGTACAACAGCGCGGCGAGGCCGGCACCGGCGCCAGCAGGCGGCTGCGCGCCGAGGGCAAGATTCCGGCCGTGGTCTATGGCCTCGGCCGCGAGACCTTGCCCATCCACATCGAGCGCAAGGCCTTTCTCGACATGCTCAAGGAGTCGGGGAGCGAGAACCCGATCTTCCTGCTGAAGCTCGCCGGCAGCGGCAAGGAACGGCACGCCATGATCCGGGACATGCAGGTCGATCCGATCAGCCGCCAGGTCATCCATATCGACTTCCTGCGCGTGTCGATGACCGAGAAGGTGCGCGTGAGCGTGCCCATCGAGCTGGTCGGCACGGCCTACGGCGTCAAGACCGAGGGCGGCATGCTCGATTTCGTCACCCGCGAGGTCCACGTCGAATGCCTTCCCGGCGACATCCCCAAGCATCTCCAGCTCGAGGTCTCCGAGCTGCACATCGGCCAGCACCGCGAGGCCGGCGATCTGGCGCTGCCCAAGGGGGTTGCCCTGCTCGACGAGCCCGACCGGGTGATCGTGGCCGTGGCCCATGCCAAGATCGAGGCGGCGCCGGCGGCCGCGGAGGAGGTGGCGGCCGAAGAGGCGCCGGCCTCTGCAGAGCCCGAGGTCATCAAGCGGGGCAAGCCGGAGGAGAGCTAGTTCCTGGGCAAGCTCATCCTGGGGCTCGGCAACCCGGGCGAGACCTATCGCCGGACGCGCCACAACCTGGGCTTCGACGTCGTCGAGGAACTGGCCAGGCGCTGGGGCACGCGCGGCGACCGGCTGGAGTGCAACGCCCTGGTCGGCCGCGCGGCTCCGTTGCCGAGGGCCCCCCAGGAGGCCGCGGAGACCGCGCTGGCTGCGGACACCGCGCTGGCTGGGGACACCGCGGAGTCCGGGCCCAGGGAGACCCAGGTCCTGCTGGCCAGGCCGCAGACCTACATGAACCGCAGCGGCTACGCCGCCCGGTGCCTGGTCGAGCGCCACGATCTCGCGCCCGAGGCCGTGCTCGTGGTCTACGACGAGATCGACCTGCCGCTGGGCCGCCTGCGCCTGCGCCGCGCGGGCAGTCCGGCGGGACACCGCGGCATGGAATCGGTGATCGAGAACCTGCGCACCGAGGAGGTTCCCCGCCTGCGCGTCGGCATCGCTCCCGCCGTCCGGCCCTCCGCCGAGGAGCTCGCCGAGTTCCTGCTCTCGCCCTTCACCGCGGAGGAGCGAGAGCAGATCGACGAGGCCGTGCAAAGAGCGGCCGACGCCTGCGAGGTGTGGCGGCGCGAAGGGCTGGAAGCGGCAATGCGGCGGTTCAACTGATACGGAACGACCGCTTGTCTCAAGTGGCAACCCCACGTGGGCGGGGGCTTCTGCCAAGATTGGGTGCCAGCCACTTTGAAACGACGGACAAGTCTGGACGCTTCGACGAGAAGTCACTCTGACATTCGCGGATTACGCCGAGGGGGGCGGACCTGACTTTTGCGCAGAATCTTCGAGACGGTGCCGCGGGCCAAGCACCGCAGCGAGGGCTGACTCTGGGCTGCGCCCATACTGGCGCACATGGGCAGCGAGCAGGCAGGTGTTCTACCTCTCCGCCGCCTACCCCAGATCCTTCGGGCTTCTGGCAGGCCAGCGCCACCCAGGGCCTGAGCCTTGGGGGGTGATGGCGGCCCGGCTTGCCGCGCCCCGGCAGAGCCTCCAATGCCGCCAGCAGACCGATCTGGACGACCTTGGGCGCCGTTAGACTGCCGCAAATTGGCCGCGACTTGGAGAAGCGAGCAGTGCCGCTAGCGCCGGCGGCGAACGATTTCCAGGTCGAGCCTACGTGCGACTCGACCTGGGCAAGGCAGATGGTGCGACAAAACACAGCCCCACGCCGGGACGCCGCGCGCCGCCATCGGGGGCTCCTCGGTACCTCTTTTGAGGAGCCCATATCGCAGTTTAGGTGACTGGTGGTGGACCGCAGGCGCAACCCGCCACGCAGTTCCCCGTGTTCACCGTACATTTGAAGTTGTCGTCGCCTCCGCTCACGCCCTCCAATGCCGAGTCGTCCAATTTCTCGACCTGAAACTCCTTGGGGGCGTTGTCTTCCTTCTCGCGGAGCCTCGCTAGCACTACGGTGTCATGAGCTCTCGGAAAAGACTCGAGCCGCGATCTCCCGGTCTGCCGCCGGCCGGGGGCCCTGGTAGTATTTCTTTCCTCTAATGCCGGCCGATCTCGTGGAGGGAATCCGTGGCCTGGGGCGCTGCAAATCTCTCCGTCGACTCCTTTCCCTCTACAGACTCCCTATAGGGGCAATAGAAGACCGACACGGTATAACGATAGGTGGGCGTGTCGGGGTGGGGAACCCCAGCTCGATGAAAGAGGTTCGAGTGAAACATGACCAGCCGGCCAGGCTTCGGTGTCACCGCGGCAACGGCGTCGAGGTGCTGATCGTAGAACACCGTTTCTCCGCCCCATTCCCCTCTCCAGACCAGATTGGCATAGTAAAGAAAAGTCACGCTGTCGCTGGAGTCGATGTCCCGGTGCAGGGTTCCGCAACTACCCGGGCCCATGGCGGCCGCATAGGTATGCGAGAAAGACACCGATGGATCGGTGACGCCAAGCTCACGCTTGGCGACACTTTCAAATAGGGTTTCCGTCACCGGCCATAGGAATGGCGCCTGTCGAAATTTCTCCTTGTCAATACCAACGCTCAGCTCCCGATCAAAAGATTCGCGGCGCCGGAAGGACAATTGCAGCACTACATTGGCGAAGTTGCGTACCACCTCTGGTGGAAAGACCTGGTCGTAGACGTAGACGCGCCGGTCGGCTATTTCATGAGTACGACTCGGAACCAGGTTCATCGCTACTGCCTCCTTCGTCACGGCACCAACTCGGTATAGGCCTCGCGCCGGTGGTGTCCGAGCAGCGTGGGAAGGGAACTGGGGCCGCGCGGTCCGTGCCAACTTCCTCTATGGCGGGCTTCATGGCGGGAGAGTCGCCGGTACGGACGACCAGGGCGTGGACGCGTCTCTCGACGTCGGCCAGCTTGAACAGGAGCTCGTCAACGTCGGTGGTCGCATCGAGCTCGGCGATGAGGGCATGCAAGCCCCGGGCGCGCTCCTGAGCCTCCAGTGCGGGCACGATCGCTTCATTCCCGGCGAGGCGCAGGGCATGAAATCTCAGCTTCGCTCCGGCGTCGGAAATGATCGGAGGGATGCCGAGCAGGATGGTCTCCTCCCAGGCCCTTCGAGGCTCGGAGTGGACGTTCCTGCCGGTGATCCGATCGTGCTCGTAGGCAAGGATCTCACGGAGCCTGGCCGAGGCTGCGAGCGAGAGCCCGGGAGCAGCGCCTTGGTGCAAACCGAGAGCAAATTCTACGGCCCGCTCCCGGCAGCTCAGGATCGAGACATCTCCTAACAACCTGAGCTCGATCTGCTCGGCCAGTGCACGGGCAAACTCCCTTTCGATGGGGTGAAACCAGGGAGGCAAGCAGGATAGGGTCTGGACGATCAGCCTGCAGAAGAGCTGCATCTGCGTCAGATAGAAGAAGATCTCCGTCCCGACGACCGAACTTCGCCGGATGGGGCCGGCGAGGACTCCTTCAGACGACAATCGACCGAGGAAGGGGCCACCCGCAACGCTCGGGGTCTCGAGGTCCAGGAACCGACCGTCTACGGTGAAGTTGTTGCCAAACGATCCCCACCAGATTCCCAGCTTCAGCCACAGCGCGAAGTGCCGGCAGGCTCGATCCACTGCCTTCGCGAGCTGAACGACGAGGGTTTGAGGACTGATCTCGCGGGGGTCGGAGGCAGATTCACCGTATGGTTCCGAGAGGGCAACCGCCAGCAGCTTGGCAAAGCATGAGAGGCTGGTGCTGCCATCCGGGATGCAACGCGGCGTCAGATGGTGCAGGAGCCAGGCGAAGTTCGAGATTCTGGCGAAAGCACCTGGCTTGACGGTGATGGCTTGGATCGCTCCGTCCGCCGCCGGCAGAGCCTCTTCCGGGAAGGCTTCCGAAAGCAGGGCCCGGAGGCGATCCAGCTCGGGGCTCAGGGGCCTGAGCAGAACTCCTTGACAGGGAACGATGGAGCTTTCGCCGCCGGCAGCTCTCGTATATACGCTGATCACATACTCTCTGATCGCGGAGCTGGCGGTCATGTGGCCGGTATTGTGAGTGACGTCGTTGTCATTCCAGTTGGCCGCCAGCGGCGTACGGCCAATGCCTTTCAAATACAGACCTCGGTAGACGCCGGACCTTCCGGAACCCAGGCGTCTGCTCACGTAAGAGAACGGAGTCATTTGCTGATCGGCAAATAGAAGTTGCTCCGCGGGGAGGGGCTGCCGCTGGACCCCGAAAGGACCTATTCGCTCCGCGGCCGTCACGATATTGCAATGCTTGTGCTTCGGGAAGACAGAGCAGAAGTCACCGGTCCGGATAGGCACTGGAACGTCCCAGGGATACTGCTCATCGATCGGCATCTCGGGCGCTCCTCAGGCGAGCGTGGCCGCTCAGTTGGCGATGAACAAGTCGCGGGGCTCGCTGCCGCCCACCGGCAGCCGCGGAAGATCTCCCATCAGTAGCTGGACGAGCTGGGGATCGCACTCCCGCTTGAGCAGGTCGACATAATGCAGTCGCTCCCGCGGGACAGAGGCGAGTGGAATCGCAGCCAGATATTGAAACAGAAGGTATTGAAAGGTCTTACTGTCACGTCCGAACCTCAGATCACGCCACTGCTCCGGTTCCCAACAATTCAGGTTGAGGAATCGGAAATCGGGTGTCCGATCGCAGCTCGAATGGCGGCGTGATGCGGGCCGATTCCAGCGGACGCAGAGATCTTCGTCGTTCTTGACCAACTGCCAGAGGGCTTCCGAAAGCTCTTCGGTGAGTTGCTCGAATTCAGGCGTGAAGGTCAGCGGAGAAGACAACTCGGTTTTGGTCATCTCCAGGGATTCCTCCGCGAGAAACATCATCCACGAGCGGGTCAGCTCACGCTGAGTTACGCCGTACTGAAGCTCGTGTCTGAGCCATGCAAAGAGCCGAGGGCTACGTCGCAGATCTGAAGCATCGAAGCCCGGGAACTTCCCGGTGCAGTAGAACTTGGAAATAGTATTTAGGAACCGAGGGGACTGGACTCTCAAATCGGGACAAAACCTCTGGTACTCGGGAAGGTAGGTCTCGCGGTAGCTCACGGTCAGAGGGCCGCCTTTGACGCTCCCGATATCGCAGAAGGAATTTATATCGTTGACAGAAAGGAACCAGTAGTCGAGCCCAACCGTTGCCACGGCCTCGGAGAGAAGGTGGTAGAAAGAGTATTCTTCGATATTGCCGGCGTTGATCGGTCGAGAGAAGATCCCGATATCTGGGCGTAGTTTGTCGATCATCTGGTAAGTCCATGCGTGCAAGAAGTCATGAGTCATGAAGAGGACTTCCATCAGTAAAAGGTCGTTCTCGTTGAGCTCGCGGGCAGAATTGCACGGTTGTTCGAGCCAGCGTGAGAAGAGAGCAGTTCGACTATAAAAATAGGCTCCTTGCATGGGATTGAAGCCGCTGACCGTGATGGGACTGGCCTTTTGGTAGGTCCAGTAGGCGTCGATCCCGCGTTCGATGAGACGGAAATCAGGATGGGTGAAGACTCTCTTTATCAGAGGTACCCGGAGCAAGGACTCGGCGTGCAATTCGGCATCAACTGCCGCTGCGCGGACCTCGCGCAGGGCTTCGGGTAATAGCGGAGTTGGCCCTTGCAAGGTCATGGTCTCCTGCAGAAGAGCTGACGCGGAAGGAGGTAGGAAACAGGCCAAGCAGTGCGCCTACCTCCTTCCGAATAGAGACATTGACTCCTAGCTTATCTTGACGTCTTTGCTCCCTCCGTCGGTTTCGCCGATCTCAACGCCTTCCGGTTCGGCCCCGCCGGCGACGGCTTCGAGATCGTCCACGGTCAGTTCCTTGCTCTCTTTCTGCTCACTTTCCTTTTCGGGCATGGCTCGACTCCTTTGTCTGGTGTTCGGGTTGCCGTCCTGCTGGGCAGCAGGACGAGGAAATGGCGAATCAACGACGTCTCCTCTCCCGGGGGTCGCTCCGCCACCATCAGCCTCTGCGTCGCCGCATTCCCCGATCGGTCGAGTTCCATGCTACTCGAAGTTCGGATAATAGTCAAGTGGAGAAGGGCGAAATCGCGGTAAGACAGGGATACGATCCCGGCCCGGCCCCGGTCACCTCCATGAATTGATGCTAACTTAACTAAAAAACTAACGATTTTGGGTCGCCTGACAGCGGCGTCTCAGCTCCTCAACCGTTCCGGCCAGGACTGCGTCCGCTCCCGTCGCGGCCAAGTCGTTCAGCCGTAAAGAGGCCAGAGCCGCGATCGCGAGCGTGCTCTCCTGCGGCGACAGCGGCCCCGCAGGGCGCCGCGCGTCGAAGCGCTCAAGGTTGACGGCGGCTGCCTGGATCAGCAGTTGAAGCAGGCGGAAAGCGCCATCGGACAAGGACGGCTTGCCGCGGTAGAGGTCAAGCCGTCCGCTGGCACGGTCGCGGCCAGTTGGGTGTACTGGCGAGCTTTCGGGAGTGCTGGGCACGGCTGAAGCGCCGGCCAATGGCTGATGGCCCGGCCGAGGCACCTCTTCGATTCCCAGGAAGCGCAAGAACCAGGCAGCGCGAAACCTCCCGGCAGACCCGACCATGCCCGCGTAGTCCGCGATCAGCTCGTCGAGGACGTTGTTGCGCATCGAGCCGAAGAGGCGCCGGGTTAGGTAGTGCGCGCACTCGTGTTCCCGGCGCAGGACGAGCGACATCTCCCGCCAGGAGGCATCGTCGAGGCCCAGCTCGCGGGCCGGCACGGCGCTGTAGGGGCCGTCGGAGAGCAGGATGAAGCGGTCCTGGTAGAGGTCCCGTCGGTCCTTGATCCGCGCCAGTTCCTCCCCCCAGGTCGCGGACTCTCGCGCTCCCGGAGGGAGCGCTTCCCAGCGTCGCCTGAGCTCCCCGATTCGGCTCCAGTTGTTGTAGCCCGAGACCATCAAGGCGCCCTGCGAGTCGAGGACCGGCTCCGGCTCGTTCCTCTTGGCCAGGGCGCGCACTAGGGAGACGAAGTCTTTGCGTCGGCGCGCGATCAGCAGCGGAATGCGGCCGGCCGCGCTAGGGTGGAGGACTACTTCGATCTCCTCGCTTCGTTCCAGCTCGAGGCCGGTCGCCTCGGGGATCGCTCCCG
The DNA here is from genome assembly GCA_035544895.1 of Thermoanaerobaculia bacterium. Lineage (GTDB taxonomy): Bacteria > Acidobacteriota > Thermoanaerobaculia > Multivoradales > UBA5704 > JASLEW01. The sequence goes on along the minus strand of DASZZM010000075.1, from coordinate 118,423 downwards.
GCGGCAGGCCCTGGCGGGTCGCGGCGCGGTAGCCTGCCGTAGCGCTGATTCCTTCGCGGATGGGGAAGCAGAGCTGCGGCAGGTGCTTCTGCAGCACGGCGAAGGTATCCGCGGTCCGGCATTCCTCCACCAGAGCCTGCCAGAAGGCCACGAAGGGCTCGTCGGGCAGCGGGAACTGCATCTGTCGGCCGAGGGCGCCGAGATCGAAGGCGTTTTCGTTGTACGCCATGAGCTCGGCGGCCTCGGACGGCGAGGCCCCCAGTCGTGCAAGGAACACGAAGCGCTCCGCCGCTTGAAGCCCTCCCTCCATGCTGGTAGCCTAATCCAGCTTTGAACTTGATACGCAGTTTCCAGTTCTGGCTAGCTCTTTCGGCTATGGCAGGTTTCGCGCCCCGCAGCAGCGTCGTGGCGGCAGAGCAGCTTTCCTCCGCCGGCGGCCTGAGCCTGTTCGACGCCGTGCAGCTGGCTCTGGAACACGACCCCAACGTCGCGATCGAGCAGGCACGGCTCGCGGCGGCGCGCGGTGCCCTGGAGGTGGCGACCGGCAAGTTCGATCCGGTGCTGGGCTCGGACGTGACGGAGGCCGACACCAGGATCCCCCTCTCGGCATCCACCAGCCAGCGGAATCGGACGCTCCAGGAGGACCTGGCCCTCACCGAGCTCTTCCGCGCCGGCCTCTCGATCCAGCCGAAGATCCAGCTCCTGCGCTCCGAGGACCTCACCGCCGGGACGGGCGCCGCCAACACGGGCACCGTCTTCTTCCAGGTCCGCCAACCGCTGCTGCGCGGCCGCGGCCGGAGGGCCACGGCGGCGGGCGAGCTCGCCGCCGGGCGCGAGGTCGAGGCGAGCCGCCTCGACGTGCGGCACACCGTCGCGCAGCGCGTCCTCGCCGTCGGAACCCAGTACTGGACGGTTCAGGCTGCGGTGGCGAACCTTCAGGCGCTGCGGGCCAGCGAGTCAAGCTCCCGCGAGCTCCTCGACAACACCCGCAAGCTTATCGCGGCCGACCAGGTCCCGGCGGCCGAGCTAGTGCAGCTCGAGGCCAATATGGCCGCCAAGGAGTCGGCGCGCATCGGCGGCGAACGCCAGCTCTTCCAGGCGCGGTACGACCTGGGACGGGAGATCGGCCTCGACCCCATGGAGATCGGGCGCCTGCCTCTTCCCGGTGACTCTTTCCCTGGTCTCCGCGCCAGCGAGGAGTTCTTGCTTCAGGAAGCCGGTCGTTACCTGGACGAGGCCTTGCGGCGGCGGGCCGACCTGCTGGCGGCGCGGGACCGCCAAAGCGGCGCCGCGATCCTGCGCCAGGCCGCCGAGAACGCGCTCCTGCCGCAACTCGACCTCGTGCTGGCCCCTGCGTACTCGGGGTTCTCGAGCGGTTCGAGCGCAGGCGACTTGATAGCCCCTCTGTACAGAAACGTTCCGGGCGCCAGCGCCTCGCTCTCCCTGGCCCTCTCCTGGCCGATTTGGAACCACGTCGCCCGCGGAGCGCTGGTGCAGAGCGATGCCGCCCTGCGGCAGAGTGCCCTGGCGGTCGATCTCCTGGTCAAGTCGATCGGCGCCAGTGTGCCGGTGGCGGTCGACGCGGTGGGGCGCGACGCCAGGCAGCTCGACCGGGCCCGCGAGGCGGTGCGGCTCTTCGAGCGTGCGGTGGTCAACGAGGAGAAGAAGCTCAGGGGCGGCACGTCGACGATCCTCGACGTGATCACACAGCGCGACCGGCTGGACGCCGCGCGCCAGGTCGTGGTCGCGGCCGAGCTCGCCCTCGCCGTCGCCCTGCTCAGGCTGCGCTTCGAAACCGGCACCTTGTTGGGCGGCGAGAAGGAAACGGCCGTCGTCGACGCCTCCCGCCTGATCACCGTGCCGCCGCCGGAGGAGGGCTTGCGATGATCTTCCGCAAGGTCGCCCTCGAGCGGCTGTCCTCTCCCGAGCAGCTCGACCAGCTCGTCCAGGTCACCGACCCGCGAGGATGGCTCGCCCTGGCCGGCCTGGGAGCGCTGCTCCTCGCCGCCATTGGCTGGAGCGTATGGGGCTCGATCCCGACCGAGGCCCAGGGGGAAGGAATCCTGCTCCGCCGCGGCGGAGTCTCCGACCTGGTGTCCGCGGCCGCCGGGCAGGTCGAGGAGGTCCTGGCGAAGGTGGGGGATGTGATCGAGAAGGGCCAGCCGGTGGCGAAGATCCGCCAGGAACCCCTGCTCCGCCAGATCCACGACAGCCAGGCCAAGCTGACCGACCTGCGGCGCGAGTACGACGCCCTTCTGCGCTCGGCGGACGAGCAGAAGCGGCTGCGGGCGCGCGACCTCGAGCAGCAGCGCGCCGACCTGGAACGCAGCATCGGAGCCCTGGAAAAGGCCGTGGCGCTTCTGCAAGAGAGGCTCGGCGCGCAAAAGAGCCTCCTCGACGAAGGCCTGATCACCAAGGAGACCTTCCTCACCACGCAGCAGGCATTGAACTCCAAGCGGGACGACCTGGCCCGCGCCCGGCTCGACTTGAGCGGGCTCGCCTTGAAGCGCATCGAGGCCGACCAGCAGCTCGACCAGCAGCTCACGACGCGCCAGGCCGCGATCCGCGACCTCGAGCTCGACGCCCACGAGCTGCGCGCCAAGCTCGGCGAAAACGTCAACATCGTCTCTCCCTACTCGGGCCGCGTCCTGGAGGTGCTGGCGGACCGCGGCAGTGTGGTGAGCCCCGGCACGCCCATCTTGACCGTCGAGGTGCTGTCGGAGGACCTGATGGCGGTGCTCTTCGTCCCCGCCTCGGCCGGCAAGCGCGTGCAGCCGGGAATGAAGGTCCGGGTGGCGCCCAGCACCGTCAAGCGGGAGGAGTACGGCGCGATCCTGGGCAGGGTCACGTGGGTGGCGGAGTTCCCCTCTTCCGCCCGCGGCATGACTCGCCTGCTGGGCAACGAGGCGCTGGTCGCCAAGCTCATGGAGCAGGGGCCGCCCATTCAGGTCAACGTCAGCTTGCGGCGCGACCCGCGGACGCCGACCGGCTACCGCTGGTCCTCCTCCCGAGGACCGAACCTCAAGATCAGCAGCGGCACCCTGGCTTCCGGCGACATCGTGGTCAAGCGGGACCGTCCCATCCAGCTTGTCGTTCCGACGCTGCGCGAGAAGGCGGGACTGTGACGGCGGCAGAACCTCGCGCGGTCCCGGCCAGAGGGCCGGCGTCCCCCGCCGCTAGGCCGGTGCGCACGCCCACCGTCCTCCAGATGGAGGCCCTGGAGTGCGGAGCGGCCGCCCTTGCCATCGTGCTCGCGCACTACGGCCGCTGGGTGCCGCTCGAAGAGCTGCGCGTCGCCTGCGGCGTCTCGCGCGACGGCAGCAAGGCGAGCAACATCGTCAAGGCCGCCCGAGCCTACGGCCTCGAGGCCAAGGGGTACAAGCGCGAACCTCAGGGCCTGCGCGAAGTCCAGCCGCCGATGATCCTGCACTGGAACTTCAACCACTTCGTCGTGCTCGAAGGAATCCGCAAAGGGCGGGGCTATCTGAACGACCCGGCGACCGGCCCGCGGCAGGTCACCGAGGAGGAGCTCGACCAGGCCTTCACCGGGGTGGTCCTGACCTTCAAGCCCGGGCCCGAGTTCGCGCGGCGGGGGCAACCCCCGCGCCTCATCCCGGCGCTCCAGAAGCGCATCGCCGGCTCCTGGGCGGCGATAGCCTTTGTCTTTCTGGCCGGGTTGGCGCTGACCATGACGGGCATGGTGGTGCCCGTTTTCTCCAAGGTTTTCGTCGACAGCGTGCTGTTGGAAAACCGCCGGGAGTGGCTGCCCGTCCTGCTCTTTGCCATGGTTGCCGCGGCACTCCTGATGGGGGCCCTCAGCTGGCTCCAGCAGAGATACCTGCTGCGGCTCGAGACCCGCATCGCGGTGGGCGGCTCGAGCCGCTTCCTCTGGCACGTCCTGCGCCTGCCCAGCGAGTTCTTCACACAGCGGTACGCCGGAGACATCAGCTCGCGCGTCGCCATCAACGACCGTGTCGCCCAGCTCCTGTCGCGCGATCTCGCGACCAATGCTGTCGGGACGCTGATGATCGTCTTCTTCGCCGTGCTTCTCTTCCAGTACGACGTGGTCCTGACGGTGATCGGGATAGCCGTCGTCTCGCTCAACGTCGTCGCCTTGCGCTACGTGGCGCGCAAGCGAACCGACGGCAATCGCCGGCTCGTCCAGGACCAGGGCAAGCTCGTCGGCGCGGCCATCGGTGGATTGCAGACGATCGAGACCCTCAAGGCCACGGGAGGGGAAGCGGACCTGTTCACTCGCTGGGCGGGCTACCAGGCCAAAGTGGTCAACGGCCGGCAGCAGCTCGAGCGCTACACCCAGATCCTCGACGCCGTGCCCCCCCTGCTCGCGGCAGTCAATACCGCGTTGATCCTGGGCATCGGCGGCCTGCGGGTGATCGACGGCGCCCTCAGCCTGGGCAGCCTGGTGGCCTTTCAGCTCCTCATGGTTTTTTTCGTCACACCGGTTAGCCGGCTGGTGAGCCTGGGGGGCCGGCTGCAAATGGTCGAAGGGGACATGAACCGGCTCGACGACGTGCTGCGCTACCGGCTGGACCCGGCAGCCGTGGCAGGATCCGAGGCCGAGCTCCCGGCCACCGCGCCGGTCAAGCTGTCCGGCCGCCTGGAGCTCCGCCGCGTCTGCTTCGGCTACAGCCGGCTCGATCCCCCGCTCGTGGCCGACCTGGAACTGCTCCTCGAGCCAGGCTCGCGCGTGGCGCTGGTCGGCAGCTCGGGAAGCGGCAAGTCGACCATCGCAAAGCTGGTCACCGGCATCTACCCGCCCTGGAGCGGAGAGATCTTGCTGGATGGCCGGCCGCGCGCCGAATTCCTGCCCAGTGTGATCGCCAACTCACTCGCCGCGGTCGACCAGAACGTGTTCCTGTTCGAGGGAACGGTGCGCGACAACCTGACCCTATGGGACACGACGGTCCCCTTGCCGGAAGTGGTAGCCGCGGCCAAGGACGCGTGCATCCATGAAGACATTGCCGCGCGACCCGGCGGTTACGACAGCCTGGTCGAAGAGGGAGGCGCCAACTGGAGCGGAGGACAGCGGCAGCGCCTGGAGATCGCCCGTGCGCTGGTTGGCAGGCCCTCGCTGCTGGTCCTCGACGAGGCGACCAGCGCGCTCGATCCGGCGACCGAGAGCAGGATCGACGAGAACCTCCGCCGGCGCGCCTGTGCCTGCCTGATCATCGCCCACCGCCTGAGCACCATCCGCGACGCCGACGAGATCCTCGTCCTCGAGCGCGGCAAGGTCGTCCAGCGCGGCACCCACGACGAGCTCAAAGAGGTTGACGGCCCCTACCGTCGCCTGATCAGCAGCGAGTGAGAGATGGAGACCGGGCCGAAGCTCGATCGTGCACTGGCGGGGATGGAGTCCAGAGACCTCTGCGAGCTCCATATCGCCGGCAACTCCCCGCTGGCGCTCGACTCCCCGCGGGCAATCTGGCTCGTCCTCCAAGGGAAGGCCGAGGTCTTCGCCGTCCCGCGCCTCGCCGGCGGCCCGCGGACACATCTCACGACGGTGGCGGCAGGCGAGGTGCTCTGCGGCCTGGACCCCGAGCGCGCTGGCAGGGGCCTGGGCTTGCTCGCGGTCGGCGCGCCGGCGGCGCGCCTGCGCCGTCTTGCGGAGGCGAGCCTTTCTGGTCTCGCCAGCGACCCAGCGGCCGTCGGGGTCCTTGCCGGGCGCCTCGACTCTTGGCTGACCGGCTTCTGCGGCGGGATCGCCCGCCCGTCGCCCAAGACCTTTGCCGAGTTGCGCGCCGGCCAGGAGACGCGCCTGGAAGGTCCGGGGGGAGTGGCCCGCGCCCGCCAGGGAGTCGTATGGGTGCGCGCGGCCGCGGGCCGTCTGCTCTTGCTGGGCGAGGAGCACCTGGCGGTGTCCTGCGGCGACCTCCTCCCCCTACCGGAGGCGCTCTGGCTGGTCAGCGCCGGCGAGGCTCTGGTCTCCTGCCATGGAACGGGCGACCTGCTGGGCAAAGAGGATCTCTGGCAGGGGCTCGCCCGCTTCCACGATCTCTGCCTCGCAGCCTTCGTCATGGAGAGCGAGCGGGCGGAGCGGCAGGAGCGCGAGCGCTTGCGGCGGAAGACGGCTCTCGACCGCGCCACCCTGAATGGCGCCTATGAGCAGCTCGCCTCCGTCCTTCGCCCGGCGGCGAACGGCGCCGGCACCGGCACCGGCGACAGCCTCGAGCCGCTGCTGGCTGCGTGCCGCCTGGTCGGTCAGGTGCAGGGGATCACTATCCGCGCCCGTCCGGAGGGCTGTCTCGGGGCCAGGCAAGGAGACCTTCTCGCCCAGATCTGCGCGGCGTCGCGCATCCGCTTTCGCCGGGTGATCCTGCGCGACGACTGGTGGCGCCACGACAACGGGCCCGTGGTCGCCTTCCGGCACCTCGACGACGAGGGCAAGGCGCGCCGCGCGGTGGCCCTGCTCCCGGCCTCGCCCCGCAGCTACGTGATGGTCGATCCCGTCGAGTCAACGCGGACCGCAGTAGACGCGTCCGTCTCGGCAAGCTTGAGCGGTGACGCATTCCTGCTCTACCCGCCCCTGCCCGAGCGCCCCGTCGACTTCAAGGACCTGATGCGGATGGCCTTTGCCGGCCGCCGCCGCGACCTCCTGGTGATTCTGCTGATGGGGCTTGCCGGCGGGCTCCTCGGCCTCGTGGTCCCCGTCCTCACCGGCACGCTCTTTGGCAGCGTGATTCCAGGCGCCGACCGCGCCGCCTTGCCGGAGATCGCCCTCGCCCTGATCGTGAGCGCGGCCGCGGGGGCGCTCTTCCAGGTCACGCGCAGCCTCGCGGTCTTGCGCCTGGGAGGAAAGTTCGACGGCACCTTGCAGGCCGCAGTCTGGGACCGGCTGCTCGCTCTCCCTGCCGCCTTCTTCCGGCGCTTCACCGTCGGCGACCTGGCCAACCGTGCCCTGGGCATCGACACCATCCGCGACCTGCTCACGGGCAACACCTTGACGGTCGCGCTCGCCGCGGTCTTTTCGCTCCCCAGCTTCGCGCTGCTCTTCTACTACAGCTGGCCGCTGGCCCTGCTGGCCACGGCGCTGATGCTCGTGCTCGTCGCGATCACCGCTGGGCTGGCGGTCCTCCAGCTCCGCCATCAGCGCAAGATCCTCTGGCTCCAGGGCCGGATCGCGAGCCTGCTCTTTGGCCTCATCCACGGCATCGCCAAGCTGCGGGTGGCGGGTGCCGAGGCACGTTCCTACGCCCGCTGGGCCGAGCGCTTCGCCGAGCAGCGGCGGCGCACGCTGGCGGCGCAGCGTCTCGCCAACGCCCAGACTGCCTTGAACTCGGTCTATGGCGTCCTCACCTCGCTCGCCATCTTCGCCGCCGTCGGCCTTTCCTCGCGGCAATCCCTGCCCATCGGCGACTTCCTCGCCTTCAACGCCGCTTTCGGCCAGTTCCTGGCGGCCGCCCTGTCGCTCGTCGCGGTCTTCTCCGGCGTGCTTTCCGCGGTTCCGGTGTATGAGCGCTTGCGGCCGATCCTCGAGACGGTTCCCGAGGTCGACGAGTCGAAGGCCGAGCCGGGCGAGCTCACAGGCGAGATCGAGTTCAGCCATGTCCGATTCCGCTACCACGGGGAAGGACCTCTGGTTCTCGCCGGCGCCTCGTTCCGCGCCGGCCCCGGGGATTTCATCGCCCTGGTTGGCCCCTCGGGAGCGGGCAAGTCGACTTGCCTGCGCCTGATCCTCGGCTTCGAGAGGCCAGGCGCGGGCTCCATCTACTTCGACGGCCAGGACCTGGCGGGGCTCGCCGCGCAGTCGGTACGGCGCCAGATCGGAGTCGTCCTGCAGACCGGCCGGCCGATGGCGGGCAGCATCTTCTCTAACATCGTCGGCAGCTCCAACCTGGGAATCGACGACGCCTGGGATGCGGCCCGTGCGGTGGGGCTTGCCGAGGACATTGAGGCGATGCCGATGGGGATGCACACCGTGGTGAGCGAGGGAGCGGAGACCTTCTCCGGCGGCCAGAAGCAGCGCATCCTCATCGCGCGAGCGATCGTTCACCGTCCCCGCATCTTGCTGTTCGACGAGGCGACGAGCGCGCTCGACAACCGCACCCAGGAGATCGTCAGCCGTAGCCTCGAGCGCCTCAAGGCCACCCGCATCGTCATCGCCCACCGCCTGAGCACGATCGAGAAGGCCGATCGCATCTATGTCCTGGCAGGCGGCCAGGTGGTCGAGGAAGGCAGCTACGGGGAGCTGGTCCGGAGCGGTGGCCCTTTCGCCCGCCTCGCCGAGCGGCAGATCGCCTGAGCGCCGGAAGGATCGGATAGGAGCAGCGGATGAGAAAAGTCCTTTTCCTGTTCGGCCAATTGAACGACGACGACGTCGAGTGGATCCTCAAGGCTGGCAGCAAGAGTGTGGTTCCAGCTGGCGCTGTCCTCATCGAGCAGGGGATCGCCCTCGACGCGGTCTTCATCCTGCTCGAAGGCCGTCTTGGCGTCTGGTTGCACGGCCGGCGCGGCCCGGAGCGCGAGATCGCGCGCTTGAACGCCGGCGAGATCGTAGGCGAGATGTCTTTCATCGACGCCCGGCCGCCATCTGCCACGGTCCGCGCCCTGGCCCCTTCGACCGTCTTCGCCGTTCCCAGGAGTGTTCTCAATGCCAAGCTGGCCGCCGATCAGGGTTTCGCCGCACGCTTCTACCGCGCCCTTGCCATCTACCTTTCCACCACGGTGCGCGAGCGCCACCGCGCCCTGGGCTACGGCTCCGGCGAGGAGCTCGACGAGCCGGGCGAAGCAGACGAGGACGACGGCGAGCTCGACTCGACCGTGCTCGACGGCGTCTACCTGGCGGGGGAGCGCTTCGACCGCATGGTCAAGCGGGTCCTCGGGTCGTAGAGCTGCCTTCCCCTTTGCTTGCGCAAGTGCATTGCTTGGCCGGAGGCCGCCCGCTACACTAAGAGCGAGGCAAAGGGATGAAATGTCCGCATTGCGACTTCGCTAATCCCCCGGGCTCGAAGTTCTGCGGCCAGTGCGGGGCGAAGCTCGGCTTGTCCTGCCCACAGTGCGGCGTCGAGAATCCTACAGGGTTCAAGTTCTGCGGCGAGTGTGGGTCTCCCCTGGGCGGGGTGCGGGCTGAAACCTCCACGGCGGAGCCGGCGCGTGCGACGCCGCTGCCGCATGTCGCTTCCTTGCCTGGCTACACCCCTTCACACCTTACCTCGCAGGTCCTCCAGTCGAAGACCGCGCTCGAGGGTGAGCGCAAGCAGGTCACCGTGCTGTTCTGCGACCTCGTGGGGTCGACCGCCCTTGCCGAGCGTCTGGGGCCCGAGACGATGCACCTCCTCCTCAACCGCTTCTTCGAGCTGGCTCTGGGCGAGGTCCACCGCTATGCGGGCACGATCAACCAGTTCCTGGGCGACGGCTTCATGGCCCTGTTCGGCGCCCCCATCGCCCACGAAGACCATGTCCGCCGCGCCGCCCTCGCCGCTCTCGGGCTGCAGAAGCTGCTCGAAGCGCGCCCCGCCGAGCTCGGAGAGCGCGGCGGCGGCGAGCTCGAGGTCCGCATGGGGATCAATACCGGCTGGGTCGTCGTCGGCGGTATCGGCGATCGGCTCCGCCAGGACTACACGGCCATTGGCGACACCACCAATCTCGCCGCCCGCCTGCAGCAGCTCGCCGAGCCTGGGACGATCCTGGTCAGCGAAGACACCAGTCGCTGCTTGCAGGGCTCGGCGCAGCTGACGCCCCTTCCGCCGCTCGCGGTGAAAGGCAAGGACATCCCAGTGAAGGCCTACAGGCTCGTAGGAGTCGGGGCCCTGAAGTCTGATCGGGCCGTCCTTGGCGGCGCTGCGCTGTCGCCGTTCGTGGGCCGGCAGAGGGAGCGGGCGGTGCTCGAGGAGCTGCGCGAAAGGGCCGCCGCGGGGGAGGGGCAGGTGGTCGGTATCGCGGCCGAGGCTGGCGCCGGGAAGTCCCGCCTGGTCTATGAGTTCCGGAGCATGCCGTGGGACCGCCCCATGGTCTGGCTGTCCGCGCGCTGCCTCTCCTACGCCAGCGGCGTTCCCTACCTTCCCATCCTCTACCTGCTGCGCGGCCACTGGGACATCGGCGAGGGCGACGATTCCTCGGCAATTGCCGCCAAGGTTACCGCGGGCCTCGAGCGAGCGGGGCTGGACCTCGAGGAGTCACGAGCTTACCTGCTGCATCTGCTGGGCGTCGGGGAGGACGACGAGAAGCTGGCCGAGCTGAGCCCTCAAGCCCTCCAGGCGCGGACCTTCCACATTCTGCGGCAGATGCTGATCCAGGCGGGACGCGGCGGGCTCGTCATCCTGGAGGTCGAGGACCTGCATTGGGTGGACCGGACTTCGGAGGACTTCCTCGCCTTCCTGGTCGACGGGCTGGTCGCCGCCCGCGTGCTCCTCATTGCGACCTATCGCTCCGGGTACCGCCCGCCCTGGATCGAGAAATCCTATGCCACCCAGATCACCCTCTCCAGGCTGAACCAGGGAGAAAGCCAGTCGGTGGTCCGGTCCGTCCTGCGCCGGTCCGAGCCGTCGAGCGACCTGATTGGCGCCATCATTTCCAGGGCCGAGGGGAATCCTTTCTTCCTCGAGGAGCTCGCGAGGTCGCTTCTCGAGCATCCGGGCGTCTCCGTGCCGGATACGATTCAGGGGCTGCTGGTGGCGCGCATCGACCGCCTGCCGGAAGAGCACAAGCGGCTCGTGCAGACCGCTTCGGTCCTGGGCCGAGAGTTTCCTCTGCAGCTCCTGACCTCGATCTGGGAACGCCCCGACGAGCTGGCGCCTCTGCTCACGGATCTCAAGCGCTGGGAGTTCCTCTACGAGGAGCCCCTGGCGGAGGAGCCCCGCTACCTGTTCAAGCACGCTCTTACCCAGGAAGCCGTCTACCAGACCTTGCTCAAGAGCCGCCGCCAGGCGCTGCATGGGGCGGCCGGAATGGCCTTTGAGAGTCTCTACTCGGGCCGGCTGGAGGGCGTGTATGACGCCCTGGCGTACCATTGGTCGGAGGCCGGCGACCCGGAGAAGGCTGTCGCCTACCTCAACCGCTTCGCCGAGCATGCAGTCCGCCGGTACGCCCACGCCGAAGCGGCGAGAGCGCTCAGGCAGGCGCTCACCCATGCCGAGAGCTTGCCGGAGGAAGGACGGAACCGGCGCCTCCTCGAGATCGTCCTGCAGCTCGCCCATTCGCTCTTGCCGCTAGCCCGCCTTGCCGAGACCTTGGAGCTCCTTCTTGGCCAAGGCAAGCGGCTCGAGAACGTCGCGGATCCTTCTCTCGCTGGCCAGTATTACTTCTGGCTGGCCCACACCTATAGCTATCTTGGAGACCAGCGGGAGGCCGCACAGAACGCGCGGCTGGCGATTGCGGCGGCTCAACGATGCGGTGATGCGGCGACCGAGGGCAGGGCCTGGTATGTGCTCTGCCGCGACGCTTTCTGGTCGGGGCGGTTCTCGGAAGGCATTCAGTACGGCCGAGAGTCCCTCGCTCTTCTCGAGCGCATCGCCGACCGTTGGTGGCAGGGGCAGGCGTACTGGGTGGCGGGCTTCCACCATTACGTCCTGGGCCAGTTCGACGCAGCTTTCGACTGCATGGAAAAGGCCGAGGCGATCTGGCGTGCCCTGCAGGACCCCCGCCTCGATCCTTCCTGGAGCACCGGCTACTTTCATGCCTCGCTCGGAGACCCGGATCTCGGGATCGAGGAGTGCAGGGGAGGGCTCGACCGCGCGCTGGATCCCCTCAACACGGCCGCCGCACAGGGCTTCCTGGGCTACGCGTATCTCGAGAAGGGGGCTCTTGCCCCCGCGATCGAGGCGCTCGAGAGCTCAGTCGAGAAGGTCAAGCAGGCGGGGATGCAGCAGCTCCTTGGCTGGTTCTCCGCCTTTCTCGCCCAGGCATACCTCGCCGCGCAGAGGCCCGTGGAGGCCGGGCTCGTCGCCCGCGACGCGCTCGCCGCCGCCGAGGGAGTAGGTTTCTCCTATGGGACCGGTCTCGCCCAGCGTGTCCTGGGGCGCATCGCCCGCACGGTTGGCGATCCAGAGGCAGAGAGGTGGCTCCGCCGAGCACTCGCCAGCTTCCGGGCGATTCACGCTCCCTTCGAGGCCGCTCGCACTCAGCTCGACCTGGCGCTCCTCGCCTGCGCCAGCGGAGACGGCGAAGAAGCCGCCGGGCTGCTGGGAGAGGCATGCCGCCAGTTCGCCGAGCTCCGGCTGCCAAAGCACTTGGAGGAGGCCGAACGTCTGGCGGCGGATCTCAGGGCATCGCTGGCTGCGGCCGCGGGCTAGACGGGTGGACCTGGCCGCGGGTGTCAGACCCCCGCGCTCCGCGGGCTCGAGCGTGGACTCCTATCCGGCCGTGCGCTGCGGTCCAACGGGCCGAAGAGCAGGTAGACCTTGGCCTCCGGCCGGCGGTCCGGCTGGCAGACGACCTTGACGTGGCTGAGGCTGCGGACACAGTGGCACTTGGTCCCCAACGCCTCGACGGGCCAACTCGCCGGGGCGCTCCAGAAGGAGTCCGATCCTGGCCAGGCGAGAGTGGCAGCACACTTGTCGGATAAGCACAGGCCCTTTTCGACCAGGCGCTCGAAGAGCTCCTTCCAACGCGGCTCGCGCGCCGGGAGGCGGGGAAAGGACCCTTCGATACCGATGCGCGGCAGGATACTGTCCGCGACGTCGAGCGACAGGTGCAGCCTCTCGACGCCCTCGAAGAGCGATGCGACCTCCGTGGCTGAAGCGACCGCTTGCGGTGCGACGCGGAGCAGGTACGCGAGCATGTCGGCGGGAGAGAGCCCGAAGATCTCCAGGCGCACGGCGTCGCTTCCCCGCGACCGGAGACTGAACACGTAGAGCAGGCTCCCGGAGGCAGGGATTGCGTCGCGGCAGGCGAGCACCAGGCCGCGCTGGTGCTCGCTCAACGGATTGCCCTGCATGGCGGGCAGCAACGAATCGACGAGCCAGCCGGGGTCGATCTCTCTAGGCAGCCGGCAGCAAACGGTCGGCTCGGGAAGGCCCGGGAGCTCGCCCTCGAGGTCGTATTCGAGCCAGACGCAGGAGATTGCGGACAACGCTCCGCCCGGGTCGGCCCAGCCCGAAAGAAAAGTCCGCACTCGAGGCGCAAGCAAGTGCTCCAGCATGCCTCGGGCGTAAGGTGGTGCCGGCAGCTGAAGGGAAAGGTCCACCCGCCCGGCGGCCGGACCAAGGCGAGCTTCGAGGGCCGCCAGGGAGTCGCCCGGAAGGCGCTGGCCCAGGACGCGCAGGCGCCGTACGGCCTGGGTGTCGAATAAGGGGTGCGTCAGATGGGGCTCGATGACCGCGAGCCAGTCTCCACAGGTCAAGGGTAAAGCGTTCGCCAGGGTCCTCCTCAGTGCGGCGGCGGGGTCCAGGCGTTATCTCCGCCCGCCACCTGGTCGAGATCGTCGTCCGAGAGCTCCTGATCGATCTTCTTCAGCTCTGCGAGATCCTCGCGCGTGAGGTGGAATCCGCGTCCCTCTGCCCATCGCAGCGCGGCCTCGGGGTCATCGAGCAGAGCCCTGATCTCGGGCACAAGGTGAGGTGCCTTGCGCAGGTCTGTCAAAAACCTCTGAACGTCGCTTTCGCTCATGGCTTTTGTCCCTTCTTGATGACCTCAACGATGCGCCAAATCAGGAATTAAAGCAACCCTCGGGCACGCTGTGCGAGCTTTGCAGCGCCGCGGGTCCAACCGACCCACTAAGAGGAGGACCAGCCGGCGGCGATGGCCGCGACGCACTTCTCGGCGGCGCGGAAGCACGCCTCGAGCGAAGCGCCGCACAGGTAGTCGCCCGCGAGGTAGAGCCCGGGGAGCGTGCCGAGCTCCCTTTGCAGCTTGCCGGCAAAGCGCCCGTAGTGCGGCGTGTAGGCGCAAAGACCCAGCTCGTAATGGCGGCCGACGAACCGCAGGCGTTCCCGGCGGTCGACGGGGATATGCCGGTTGAGCCTCTCCTCGCCGAGGCGGAGGAGAGCTTCCATGTCCACCGCGCCGCGGAGATAGGGCCGCGCCTTCCGGCCGCTGAAGGTGTAGCGGACGATGTGGAGGTCGTGGACGCCGTAGCTGCCGGCGTTGCTCAACGGCTCCTCCTCGTCGAAAACCAGGGCGCGCACCTCCTGCGTGAAGACGTCCCGCGCGTACTCGGCAAGGATGAGCGCCACCGGGTGATAGCGGACGGAGCTCAGCAGCTCCGCCAGGCGGGGAGCGGCCAGCGCCGCGATCCTGGCGCTCACCGACGCCGGCGTCGCGAGCACGATACCGTCGTAGAAACGATCCTCGGCGACGCCCGTCCCGGCCGCGACCCGCAGCCCAGCGATCCGGCCGTCGCGCACGACCAGAGACTCGACCCGGGCGCCCAGGCGCGTGGTGGCCGTCCGTTCGAACTGCTCGAGCACCCGCCCCATGCCCAACCCGAGCTGGTCGTAGCTGTCGAGCACCATGCGGAGATTGCTCCCGAGGTTGCCGATGTGGATCTCGTCAGGCTCGGCGCCGTTCATGCGAATGCTCATCGGGCGGACGATCCGGCGGCAGAACTCCTCGCCGAAGAAGCTCCCTGCCGGCGGGTCGCCCAGGCGCTCGGCGAGCGCGCCGAAGTAGGGTGAGCCGAGATAGCCGTTCTCCTCGTCTCGCCGGATGGCGAGGCACATGCGGCCGAACCGGAAGAGGTCGCGGCGCGAGCAGCGGCGGCCAAGCTCGAGAAAGCCCCTGAGCCGGCGTTTGCTGTCGAAGGTGACGATCCTGCCGTCACGCACTTGGGACGAGTTGATTCCGAAATACTCGTAGGGATTGACCCCGCAGGACGCGGTGAACTCGCGGAAGCGGCGGTAGCGCCTCCCTATGTTCTTGCCTCCTAGGTCGAGCAGGCGCTCGCCGAGCTTGCAGGCACCGATCCGTCCGCCGAGGGTGCCGGACTGCTCCAAGATCTCCGATGCGATCCCGTGGCGGCGGAGCAGGTAGGAGACCGCAATGCCCGAGATCCCGCCACCGACAACCGCGAAGACCCTGCCCAGGGCAGGGTGGACATTCCGTCCCTGGGCGCTCACCTGCCGCCGCCGGCCGCCGCGGTGATCTCGTTGGCGCTGCGGGCGGCCTCGAAGGCGGCCACGGTCGCCATGACGATGGAGAACTCCGCCAGCAATGTCCCTTCCTGTCTCGCCTCGATTCCGAGCACGAGGGCGGAGCTCGCGCGGGCTGGGTGCCGATCCGGCTCCAACCGGGCCTCGAGCTTGACCGGGGCCGCGAGCTCCGCGAACTGGTGGAAGCGGGCTCCGAACTCCTTGAAGACGACGTCGCGGGGCGCCCAGCCGCAGCGCTCCCCCGCCAGGGCGGTGCCGATCTGGTTGCAGCCCTCGAGCAGCAGCATGCCGGAGACGTGGTCGAGCTTGTGTTCGAAGAAGTAGGGGTGGCTGGGATCGACGATGAGATCGGCCTCGACGACGTTCGTCGCGGTCTCGGAGAGGGAGGAGATCACGACGTTCTCGAGCCGCGTGCGGCCCACGGCGCCGGGGTCGATGCCCTGAGGACGCGGCGGGGAGCTGCTGCCGTGACAGCCGTTCGGCGTCTGTCTGCGAAGCTTCTGGTACACCTTCTTCGGTACGAAGATGCACTCCCCGGTCGCGTGCATCATCCGCTCGCCGGCCCGGTAGCTGACGCACTCCATGACCAGCCCGATCAGCTCTCCCGTGCGCCGGTAGGAGCAGTCGCGCAAGCGGAGCTCCATCACGACGTTGGCGAGCGCGGGGCTCATCACCTGAGCCAGGCCCGGCCGCTCCATCGTGCACGACATGTCGCGCAGGATATAGGCGAGCGAGGTGGAGACGCCCAGGAACTGGTGAGAGATCGCGATGCAGGCCTGGCGCCCCATCTCGGCGCTGAGCAGAATGCTGCTGTAGACGGAGGGCCCCCCATTCTCATTGAAGTAGCTATGCGACTGCGGCATGCGAGCGCCGCAGAGGAAGCGCAGCTCTTCCAGGCGAAGGAGGTCGGTGACCAGGACGTGGTCGATAAAATCGCGATGGACCAGCCGACGCGATACCGTGGAATCGAAGTTGATCCTGGCGGCGTGCGGCAGCAGGTCCTTCGGCAGCTCACCGACAGCGGTGTCGTCGCCGAGCATGACGGCCGATTCCATGGGTCAGGTGGGCTGGGCGCGGGGAGCGCAGCAACCGTCCTGCCCCGTCTCCTTACCTGGTTCGTGAGGTCACTGTGCCTTGCAGTCTAAAGAATTAGCGGTATTTTTGCAAGGATCCGGCTGGGCGGTTTGGGCAGTTTGGCTCCCGCCTTGACACGAATCAAACGGCGATGCGAGACTACTAACACGCGGACAAGCAAGGCGTATGCGGAACGAGCGAGGCAACCACTCCGGCGACGTCTCCCGCGCGCTGCAACGGCGCGGGTGGCCGGCGCGAGCCGGAGCCAGCCGGGAACTCTCCGCGGCGGGCTGGCGGCAGCACCTGAGCTATCTCGTGCTGCTGGGGGCCAAGGCGCTGAGCCGGGCCTTCTTCCAGGTGGAGGTTGAGTGGGTCGGCGAGCGGGTGGACGACCCGTGGGAGGACATCCGCGTCGTCGCGCTGCTGAATCACACCAGCCTCTACGAGTGGCTCTTCACCGCAGTCCCGCCCAACCGATTCCTCCGCCGCCTGGCGACGCGGGGCGTCCTGCCCTCGGCCTCGAAGACCATGCGGCGCCCCCTGGTGGGCACCTTCTACCAGTTCCTTGCCGGCAGCGTGATCACGGTCAGCCGCGAGCGCGATCACACCTGGCAGGAGGTGCTGGCGAGCATCGGCCCGGAGAGCATGGTCCTGCTCGCCCCGGAAGGGCGCATGAAGCGAGCTAGTGGCCTGGACGTCGAGGGCCGGCCGATGACCATTCGCGGCGGCATCGCGGACATCCTGCAGGTGGTGGGCAAGGGCCGCATGCTCCTCGCTTACAGTGGCGGCCTCCATCACGTTCAGGTGCCTGGCCAGCGCCTGCCGAGGTTGTGGAAGACCATCCGCCTCCGCCTCGAGCTGGTCGACATCGAGACCTACTGCCGGTCCTTCGCGGAAGTGCCTGGCAGCGAAGAGTTCAAGAACGCAACAAAGGTCGACCTGCAACGGCGACGCGACCTCCATTGCGGCACCGCGGGCGCTCCGGGAAGAGGTTGAGCCGGCGCTGCGTCACGACGCGGGGAGCGCGGTGAGCCAGCCGTTTCGGAACTTTCGTAACGGCCGTGCTTGCCTTTTGCCGCCCGCTGTGTAAGATAAAGGGCTCTCGTCGCCGCGGGCCGGTCGCCAGCCGAGCGGGCCGCGTTTCATACCTCTCTGTTCCGCACGAAGCGGGACCGATTCCAGGCCATAGGGAGGGTTTTCGCACCCATGCGCACGTATGAACTGGTCTTCCTCGTCGATCCTCGTGTGTCCGACGAGGACGTCGTCACCATGACCCAGGAGTACAAGCAGATGATCTCCACCGGGGGATCGCAGGTGTCCAAGGTGGAAAGCTGGGGCAGGCGCAAGCTTGCCTATCCCATCAACAAGCTGAATGAAGGCAAATACGTGATGCTGGGCATCGAGAGCGCGGGCGGCAAGACCTCGCTTCCCGAGGTCGAGCATCGGATGCGGCAGAACGACAAGATCCTGCGCTACCTGACGGTCCGCACGGATCTCGACTTGAAGCGGGCCGCCAGCCGGCATCCGGCATCCGCCGCGCAGTCCGCTGCCGCCGGCGGCGAGTCTCCGGCGGCGGAGGGCGGCGCCGCGCCAGGGGCGTCCGGCTCGCCTGGCTCACCTGGCTCGCCTGGCTCACCTGGCTCACCTGGCTCAGACACCGCGGTGGGTCCCGCCGCCGCCGCCGGCCGGGAGGCGTGATCCATGGCACGCCCGAGAAAGGTCTTCTACCGCCGCCGCAAGGTCTGCAAGTTCTGTGCGGACAAGATCGATTACATCGACTACAAAGACGTCAAGCTCTTGCAGCAGTTCATCCCCGAGCGCTCCAAGATCCTGCCGCGCAGGATCTCCGGCACCTGCGCCCGGCACCAGCGCCTCTTGCAGCAGGCGATCAAGCGGGCCCGCCACCTGGCGATGATCCCGTTCACCACCGACTAGGAGGGCGCGGACGTGAAAGTGATCCTGCTCAGCGATCAGCGGCACCTCGGCAAGCGGGGCCAGATCGTCGACGTCAAACCAGGCCACGGCAGGAACTATCTGCTGCCGCAGGGGCTCGCCCTCGAGGCCACTCCGGGCAATCTCAAGTATTTCGAGCAGCAGCGCTCCAAGATCGACGCCCGGCACGCGCAAGAGCGCGAGGTCGCCGAGGCGCTCGCCGGCGAGATCGCCAAGCTGCAGCTCGTGGTCCACAAGCGTGTCGGCGAGACCGATACGCTCTACGGCTCGGTCACCGCCGGCGACGTCGCCGATATCCTGGAGAACAAGGGCTTCACCGTCGACCGCCGGCGCATTGACCTCGAGGGGGGCATCAAGACGCTCGGCGAACACCAGGTGCGCATCGAGCTGCACCCCGAGGTGATCGCCGAGGTCAACGTATCGGTTTTGCGAGAAGAGTAGGAGCCCGCCCGCGCCGGGTAGGGACCCGGCGCATCCGATCAGACTGCCGGGTAGGAACCCGGCGCAGGTCCAATTAGACCTCTCGGAGATGAGCCGCAACCTGGACAGCGAAAAGCGCCGGGCGCCGGCGGTGGACGATTTCCTGATCGAGCCCACCCGCGACCTGGCCGAATGGCAATGGCTGTGGAAAGGGGACCACGAGTTCCCGATCCGCAGCCATCGCGGTTTCTGGGGTCGCATGCTGGTGTGGGGGAAGCGCCTGCTGCGGCCGCTGGTCAAGGTGCCGCAGAACGACCTGTGGGACCGGCAGCGCACCTTCAACATCATCCTGCTCGAGCACCTGCGCCGGGCTGAAGAGATCCGGGAGCGCCACCACGAGCGGCTCTGCTACCTGGAGACCTTGAACGCCGAGGGCGTTACCGAGCTGATGCACCACAACGATGCGCTCTTCGCGCTTGCCGACCAGAAGCTCGACCGCTACCGGCGCGAAGTGCGCGACCTGCTGGGCGGTCTGGGGGCGGCGCTCGCCGGGATCGAGTCGAGCGGGGCGACGGCCGAGCAGGTCGAGCGGCTCGACCGGGCCCGCCAGGAGCACGCCTATTTCGAGCTCGAGCGCCTCCACCGCGGCACCGAGGAGGAGATCCGCGAGCGCATCTCCGGCTACCTTCCTTTCCTCGCCGGCGCCGGCCCCGTGCTCGATCTCGGCTGCGGCCGCGGCGAGGCGCTCGCCCTGCTCGGCGAGCACGGCATTGCGGCGCGCGGCGTCGACGGCAGCGCCCGCATGGTCGCGCTCTGCCGCGGGCGCGGGCTCGCGGCCCAGCAAGGCGACTTGTTCGCGGAGCTCGCCGCCGTGCCCGCCGGCAGCCTCGGAGGAGTGGTCTCGTTCCACGTCATCGAGCACCTGCCGATCGGCTCGCTCGACCGCCTGGTGCGTTTGGCGTGGCGCGCCCTGCGTCCGGGGGGCGTCCTCATCCTCGAGACGCCGAGCCCGCTTTCGCTTGCCGCGGGGCGCCACTTCTGGCTCGACCCGACCCACCAGCGTCCGGTCCACCCCGACTGGCTGTGGCTGCTCTTCGAGCTTGCCGGCTTCGATCCGATCGAGCGGCTCGACCTGCGTCCCTTCAGCGCCGCCGAGCGCCTCCCCGAGATCGACCTCGCCGCCCTGCCCGCCGAGCAACGCGCTCTCGCCGACCACGTCAACCGGCTGCGCGACCGCCTGGACGAGCTGCTGTTCGGCTTTCAGGACTACGGCTTGGTGGGCACCAAGCCCGGCAGGGTGCAATCTTCTTTGTAGATGTGATCAAGCATGACGACATCCGGCGCTATGGCCGCCAACCACGACAGACACGCCAGAAACCCCCGAGAGCCACCGCCTTCATGTCCTCGCCCAAGGCTTAGGGCTTTTCGGGATGGCCTGGGCCCCAATGAGTCACGCAGCCCGGGGGGACGGGTCCATATCGTCGTCTCCGTCTCCGAGAGATCGAGCTCTAGCTCCGGCGAGTAAGTCAGCCAGCCGTCCGCGGACTCGTACCGTATCCGTAGGGAAAGTGAGCGCGCGCCGCCAGTCTGGTGGCCGCCGCCGGACGGTACCTCGAGGAGGCCGGTGCCCTCCGCAAGGAGAAAGGCGTACTTGCCGTCCGGGTAAGGACCGAGGTCCCAGAAGAGCTGGCGGTCGTGCCAGCGGAAGCTGGCTGTCAGGGGGGCGCCGGCGCGGAGCCTGGCGTGATGACGGCTGCACAGCAAGGAAAGGTCCGCGGTCACCTCCGCAATGCGCCGCGCCGCGGCGTCGTAGCTCCAGACTCGCAGCCTCGGCGCCGAGGATCGGCACAGGTAGAAGTCGTCGTAGGACCACCGTGCGCCCTTGCCGAGTTTCCAGAAATCTTCTTTGAACCAGCGCAGCTCGGACATCGCGGCGCCGGGCCCCTGGGGATTGCGCAGCAGGGAGTTGGGCGGCATGGTCAGGTAGAAGCGGTTCTCGGCGGTCATGCGCTCGAGCTCGCCCGCGCTCGCGGCCCATGCCGAGCGGCCCGCGAATCCCGCGGCGCAGCACGCGGCGACCACGAGAGCGCTGACCAGCCACACTGCCCGGCGCCCTCGTGCGGCCATCGCACCGCAGCCACAGACGAAAGCCACGACGGCGCCGATCCAGGGCACCAAGGCATAGCGCAAGTGCAGGTGGGTGGACACCGGCAGCACCGGCAGGACCGCGACGGCAGCCCCGACCAGGGCAACCGGAAGCGCGCTGCGCCGCAGCGCCAGGCCGCCCAGGGCGCCGGCGCCGAGGATGGCGAGAGCGGCCCACCCGAGGGGGTGGTTGCCCGCGAGGTCCGACAGCATCTTGCCTGGCAGCGCGGCCACCAGCCGCGGCAGGTCGCGCGGCGTGACCACCCAGCCGTAGCCCCCGAACAGCATGCCGAGCATGAAAAGGCGGTAGCCGATGTAAACGGCCAGCGCGGCGAGATGCGGGAGACCGCGGCGGACCCGCTCTTGCCACCGGCCTTCGGGCATGACCAGCAGCACCAGCACCAGCGGGACGAAGACCTCCTTGGCCAGAGACGCCAGGAGATAGAGGAGCGCGGAAACGAGGGCGAGGCGTTGCCGACGCGTCCGCCCCTCCGTCCGAACGGCGAGCACGAAGCTCCAGGCCGAGAGCAGGGCCAGCCCCGCTCCTTCCAGGTAATGACGGCACATCAGCGGTCCGGCGGTCGCGGCGGCCGGGGCGCCGACCAGGAACAGGACTCCCCCCGCGAACGAGAGCGGGCGCGGCAGCCACAGCCGCAGCAGCAGGTAGAACGCGGCCGCCGCGAGGCTCAGGGCCAGGAGCTGGTGGAGGTAGAAGCCGGCGGGCGCGAGCCCGAACAGCCCCAGGTCGAGATGGAGCGACAGGAAGAGCAGGGGAGTGAGCATCTGAAACGGAAGCTCCCGCCAGACGGCGGGCCGGAAGGTGTAGTCGAACGGGCGATGGGTGAGGACGTAGTGCATCTGGAAGAAGTCGTCGTTGGTCCACCACAGACCGAGGATCGCGGAGTAGAGGAGCCAGGCCAGGCCGGCGAGGGCGCAAATCGCGAGGAGGTCGAGCCCGGCGGCGCGGCGCCTGGCCGATACCTTGGTCCCAGCTTCGAGGACGCGCGCAGGCGGCGAGGAGACCGCGCCGGCGGCCGGCGGCGCACTGCCCTCCGGGGACTGGCGGGCGCCCGCTGCCGCCTCACGTCTGAGAACGAGGGCAAGGTGCATCGATTTTTCGCTTATGCTTCTCGAAATCGAATTGAATCATAGCAGCGGCCTCTCAGCGCATGAAGCCTTTGAGCGCCGCGTTGCGACCTGCCGGGAGTGCCGCCAATGGTGGGAGCGGCGGCCGGCCCCTCGCGACGGAGGCGCGTGAGAAATGCAGAGACGGGCGTGGCGCAGGCGCAGCGCGTTGGCGATGACGGAGACGGAGCTGAAGCTCATCGCGGCGCTGGCGATCATCGGGGAGAGGAGGAGGCCGAAGAAGGGGTAGAGGACGCCGGCGGCGATCGGGATGCCGAGGGTGTTGTAGAGGAAGGCGAAGAGGAGGTTCTGGCGGATGTTGCGCATGGTTGCACGGGACAGCCGGCGGCCCCGCGCGGTTGGATCCGCCGGGGACCTGCCCGGATCTCACTCCGCGCGCAGGGCTTCGAGGGGGTCGATATCGAGGGCGCGGCGGGCGGGAATGTAGCTGGCGAAGAGGGCGACGATGGTCAGGAAGAGCGAGATGCCGACGAAGCTCGGCGGGTCGGTCGGGCTGACGCCGAAGAGGATCCCCCTGAGGACCCTGGTGGTCAGCCAGGCGCCGAGCAGACCGGCGGCGATGCCGCCCGAGGACAGCAGCAGCCCCTGGCCGAGGATCAGGCGCAGCACGTCGAGGCGCTGCGCGCCCAGGGCCACGCGGACACCGATCTCGCGCACGCGCTGAGCGACCGAGTACGCAAGGACGCCGTAGACGCCGATCGCCGCCAGGGCCAGGGCGATGCCGCCGAAGGCGGTGAACATCGCGCCGAACAGCCGGAAATCCCAGATGGAGACTCGCCGCACCTCCTCCATGGGGATGAGGGAGAAGATCGGCAGGGCAGGATCGGAGGCCCGGATCTCGCGCCGCACCGCCGCCGACAGGGCCGCCGGATCGAGACTGGCCGGCGCTCCCGATGCGGCCGGCGCTCCCCGCGGGCCTCCCGCTCTCGTGCGCACCAGGATGCCGTTGTTGAACGCGCGGAGATAGGGATAGGGGAGATAGGCGGCGGGCTTGGGCTCCTCTCTCAGGTTCTCGTTCTTGATGTCGCGGATCACGCCCGCGACGGTGATCCATTCCGGGTTGGCGCCTTGCAGGAGCCGGAAGCGCATCCCGAGCACTTCGCCGTGCGGCGAGAAGCGCTGGGCGAAGGTCTGGTTGACCACTGCCAGCGCGGACCTCGTGAAACCCTCCCGGTCGGTGAATCCGCGCCCGCGCTCGAGCGGCACGTCCAGGGCGCGGAAGAACCGCGCCGTCACGCCGGTGTAGAAGATCGTGGGCTCCTGGCCGCGCGGCACCGCCTGCCCCGCGATCTGGATCTCCGAGCCGTCGCCGCCGCCGTCCAGCGGGATGGTGTTCGAGGCAGCCGCCGCCTCGACCCCGGGGAGCGCTTCGAGGCGGCGAGTGATGTCGTCGATCCGCCGGGCCCTGGCGCCTTCGTCTTGGTAGCGGCTGCCGGGCAGGTAGATGCGCAATGTCAGGAGGTGGGCGGAAGAGAAGCCGCCGCTGGCCGCACGGACCTTGAGGAAGCTGCGCGCGAAGAGCGAGGCGCCCACCAGGAGGACCAGCGCGAGGGCGACCTCGACCACCACCAGGATGCCGCGCAGGCGGTTGCGCGCGACGCTCCAGCCGGCGCCGCGGCCGCCTTCCTTGATCATCTCGTGCAGGTCCGACCTCGACGCTTGCATGGCCGGCACCAGGCCGAACAGCAGTCCGGTGCCCACGGCCACGGCAAGGGTGAAGAGGAGCACCGGGCCGTCGATGGTGAAGCGCATCCAGAAGGGCACCGCGTGCCGCTCCGGAATTGCCGCAAGGATCAGGTCGAGGCCCCAGACGGCGATCAGGAGCCCGAGGCCGGCGCCCGCCAGCGCCACCAGCACGCTCTCGGTGAGGAGCTGGCGCACGATGCGCCAGCGCGTCGCGCCGAAGGCGGCGCGCACCGCGATCTCGCGCTGGCGCCCGGTGGCGCGCGCCAGCAGCAGGTTGGCGACATTGGCGCAGGCGATGAGGAGAACGAACGCGACCGCCCCCATCATGGTCAGGCTGACCAGCCTGGAGTCCTTGCTGACCAGCTCGTCGCGCAGCGACCGGATGGACGCCACCCAGCCGGCGTTGGCTTCGGGGTAGAGGGCGGCGAGCCGCTGCGCGATCGCATCGACCTCGGTTTGCGCCTCACCCGCTCCCTTGCCTGGCGCGAGCCGCGCCAGCACCTGGAGCTCGCGGTCGTGGCGCGGGTGGGTGTGGACGATCGGGACTATGGGCACCCAGGCCTGCTCCCTGTAGGGGAAGGCGAAGCGTGCCGGCATGACTCCGACGATCGTGTGCGCTTGCTGGTTGACGACGATCGACTTGCCGACCACTCCGGGGTCGCCATGGAAGCGGCGCCGCCAGAGGTCGTAGCCGAGCAGGACCACGCCGGGCGCGCCGGGGCGGTCCTCGTCGGGGCGGAAGGTGCGCCCGAACAGCGGCTTGACGCCGAGCAAGGGAAAGAGGCTCGCCGAGATCGTCTCGCCCGGCACCCGCTCCGGCTCCTCGCCGCCGGAGAAGGTCAGGCTGCGCCCGGTGTAGGCGGCGACCTGCGCGAAGGCGGTGCTCTGCTCGCGCATGTCTCGGTAATCGAGATAGGAGAGCCCGGAGAGCTCCGTCTTATCGCGCAGCGGCACCTTGTGCACGGCGACGATCCGCTCGGGGTCCGCGAACGGGAAGGGACGCAGCAGGATGGCCTGGACGATGCTGAAGATCGTCGTGTTGACCCCGATGCCGAGCGCGATACACAGCACCGCGATCGCCGTAAACCCCGGGCTCTTCGCCAGCGTCCGCACCGCGAATCGCAGGTCCTGCATCAAAGCGCCCATGCTCCGCAACTCCTCCTCGGCGAACCCCCGCCGTCCCGCCCTCCCCTTTATTTCTCCACCTGCATACGGCCGAGGGCCCGCGATGTTTCAACCAGCGCGCCGGGGGGGGGAAGGGGACGCCTCCGCCTTCTCGCGACAGGAGTCTCGGGCTAGTCGCCCTCGCCGCGCAGGGCGGCGAGGAGCTGCTCTTTGAGGCCCGAGAAGTGGGCGAGGTAATCTTCGCGGCTGCGCCGGATGACCTCGCGGGCCTCGTCGCGGCCGTAGACGCCGGCGATCTCGATCTCCTCGTCCGGGCGCAGGGGGAAGCCGGACGCCGGCTCGGGAGCGAGCTTGTAGGTGAGGAAGTAGTGCTCGAGGCGCTCGACCAGGGGCCGCGGCAGGCCGCCGATGTCCTCGATCTTGCCGAAGGCCACGTCGCCCTGCAGCACCGCCACGATCTTGTCGTCGGCCTGGCCGTCGTCGATCACCCGCAGGCCGCCGATCGGCACGGCGCGCAGCAGGAAGTCGCCGTGCGAGAAAGCCTTTTCGGAGAGCACACAGATGTCGAGAGGGTCGCCGTCGCCGGTCAGCGAGTCGCGGCCGCTGCGCCGGCGCGCCAGGTCGGCGACCTGTTCGTCGGAGTAGGTCTGCGGGACGAAGCCGTAGAGGGTGGGGCAGACGTTGGAGAACTTCTGCGGCCGGTC
Organism: Thermoanaerobaculia bacterium; assembly: GCA_035544895.1. GTDB lineage: Bacteria > Acidobacteriota > Thermoanaerobaculia > Multivoradales > UBA5704 > JASLEW01. Next base: position 93,126 of record DASZZM010000075.1, on the reverse strand, counting down.
GATCTTGAGATGGCCGGTGACTTTGTCGACTTCGTACTTGACGGCATCGGAGGGAACGATCTCGACGTAGACCGTCACCACCTCCGGCGCCTCTTCGCCGATCGGCACGCCGTGCCAGGGATGGGTCTTGAACAGCCGCCCCATCAGCTCCCACATCCGCTCCGCCCCCTCCTCGCCCCGGCCGCGGCTCACCCGTGCCCTCCTCCCACGATCCCGCCCATCGTCCGGGAGTCTATCCCAGCGGCCAGGCGGTCACCCTGCGCCGGAGCGCGAAGGGTCCGGCCTGCACGGCCGGGCCGCGGATTCCCGGCGCGCCGACCATCGCCGGACATCTTGACTCTCCCGATTTGAGACATCATGATGTCAGCATGAGAACGACGCTGACTCTCGACGATGACGTGGCCAGGCGCTTGCGGGAGAGAGCCCGGCGCAGCGGAGCAAGCTTCAAGGAGGTCGTCAACGCGACACTGCGCCGGGGTCTGCGCAGCGGCGAAAAGCCTTCCCCTCGGCTTCCCAGGTTCGTAGTCGAGCCCAAGGCGTGTGGATTTCGCAGCGGGGTAGACCCGCTCCGGCTCAACCAGCTCAACGACGAGCTGGAGATGGAGGAGTTCCATCGCGCACGGTCCGTGGAAAGCCCACGGCGGTGATCGTCCCCGACCTGAACCTCCTCGTCTACGCCTACAACTCCGATGCGGCAGCCCATCGGCCAGCCAAGCTCTGGTGGGAGACGTGCTTGTCGGAGACGCGACCGGTGGGCCTGTCCTGGGTCGTGATGTTGGGCTACCTGCGGCTGATGACGAGCCGCCAGGTGCTGCAGGACCCGTTCTCGGCGCGGGAGGTGATCGGACATATCCGGTCGTGGCTGGAGCGTCCGCAGGTCGAGATCCTCCAGCCGGGGCCGCGCCATCTCGACCTGCTGGAGAGCCTGATGCTCGACTCCCAGGCTTCGGGGAACCTGGCCACGGACCTCCACCTGGCCGCCTTGGCCATCGAGAATGGAGCCGAGCTGCATTCAAACGACGCCGACTTCTCGCGCTTCCCCGGCCTGCGCTGGACGAACCCTCTTGGGTGAGGCGCCTATGTCCGATTGGGTTTCGAATGAAATACGACGGCGCTGGCGCTTCATACCCCGGGGCCGCCCACCGGCGGCGCCAAATAGTTAGTCTTCGAGCGCGGCGCCGCGGGTGCGGATGACGTCGGAGTAGAAGCGGGCGCTCGCCTTGGGGATGCGGCGCTGGGTGGCGAAGTCCACGGCGACGATGCCGAAGCGCTTGGAGTAGCCGAGGCTCCATTCGAAGTTGTCGAGCAGAGACCAGACGAAGTAGCCGCGCAGGTCGACGTCCTGGGCGAGGGCGGCGGCGGCGGCGCGCAGGTGTGAACGCAGGTACTCGACGCGCAGGGGATCGTCCACCCGCGCGCCCGCCGCCTGGCTCTCATGGCTCTGATAATTCTGATGGTTCTCGGGGGTCTCGCCGCTCCCGCTCCCGGGCGAGGGCGGCGGCGGATCGGCGAAGGCGGCGCCGTTCTCGGTGATGTAGACGGGCAGCTTGCCGTAGCGCCGGCGCACCCAGAGGAGGGTCTCGAGCAGTCCCTGCGGATAGACCTCCCAGGCGGTCTCGGTGTACAGGCTCTCCGGCTGGCGCACCTCGCTGCCGGCGGTGACCGGGACTCCGGGGTCGTCGCGGACGACGTTGCGCGTGTAGTAGTTGACGCCCAGGAAGTCGATCGGCTGGCGGATCTGCTCGAGATCGGACGGGTCGATCCGCGGCCAGGCCTCGCCGAAGAAGGCCGGCAGCTCTTCGGGGTAGCGGCCGAGCAGCACGGGGTCGAGGTACTGGCGGTTCAGGTAGACATCGGCGCGCGCGGCGGCGGCGGCGTCCTCCGGGCGGGCGGAAGCCGGGTGCTTGGGGGCGAGGTTCACCACCAGCCCGATCGCGTTGCGCCCCTGCGCGCGGTAGGCCGCCACAGCCGCGCCGTGGGCGCGCAGCAGGTTGTGCGATGCGATCGGCGCCTCGAAAAGGTTGCGGTGTCCGGGAGCGAGCGCGCCGTGCAGGTAGCCGCCGTCGGTCACCACCCAGGGCTCGTTGATGGTCGACCACAACGCGACGCGGTCGTCGAGGGCGGCGAACATCACCTGCGCGTAGTCGGCAAACCATCCGGCGACGTCCGGGTTGAGCCAGCCGCCGCGGTCGTCGAGCGCCGCCGGCAGGTCCCAGTGGTAGAGAGTGACCATGGGGCGGATGCCGTTGGCCAGCAGCTCGTCGACCAGGCGGCGATAGAAGTCGAGCCCGCGGGAGTTCACCGCGCCCTTGCCGTGCGGCAGGACCCGGCTCCACGAGACGCTGAAGCGATAGGCGTTGGTCCCCAGCTCGCGCATCAGCCGGACGTCGCCCGCGTAGCGCCGGTACTGGTCGCAGGCCACGTCGCCGGTCTCGCCGCGGTGCACCAGCCCGGGCGTGTGGGTGAAGCGATGCCAGATGCTCGGCCCGGCGCCGTCGGCGAGCGGCGAGCCCTCGACCTGGTAGGACGAGGTGGCGGTGCCCCACAGGAAGTCGGCGGGAAAGAGCGGCCCGCTCATGGGCGCCTCATTCCTTGCTGCTCCCCATCATGATGCCCTCGATGTAGTACCTTTGCATGGCAAGGAACAGCAAGAGCACCGGCGCAACCGTCAGCACCGCTCCCGCCATCATCAGCTCGGTGTCCTGCGAATGCTCGCCCAGCAGACTGGCCAGCGCGGTCGGCAGCGTGTATTTCGCGTTGTCGGTCAACACCACCAGCGGCCACATGAAATCGTTCCAGCTGGCCAGGAAGGTGAAGATGGCGAGCGTGACCAGGACGGGCCGCAGCAGCGGCAGCACCAGCGACCAGTAGATCTTGAGCTCGCCCGCCCCGTCGATGCGCGCGGCGTCGAGCAGCTCGTCGGGCAGGGACACGGCGAACTGGCGGATCAGGAAGATGCCGAAGATGCTCGCCATCCCCGGCAGGATCACTCCCCAGTAGGTGTTGATCAAGCCCAGCGTGCGCAGCAGCAGGAAGAGCGGCAGCATGGCCACCTGCGCCGGGATCACCATCGCGGCGAGCAGCAGGGCGAAGAGGCGGTCGCGCCCGCCGAAGCGGAGCTTGGCGAAGGCATATCCCGCCATCGAGTTGAGCAGCAGCGAGGCCAGGGTCACCGCGGTGGCGAGGAGCGTGCTGTTGAACAGGTAGCGGCCCAGCGACAGGCGGGTGAACAGGGCCCGGTAATGCTCGAGCGTGAACCTGCTGGGCAGCAGCCGGGGCGGATAGCCGTTGGCTTCGCCGGCGGGCATGAACGAGGCGGCGACCATCCACAGCAGCGGGGCGAGCACCGCCGCGGCGGCGACGAGGAGCGCGGCGTGGAGCAGAGCGGTGGGCAGCCAGCGCGGCGGTCTTTTGGGACGCGCCGGATTCGCCGCCGGGTCCCGCGGCGTCATGCCGGGCGCTCCCGTTGCAGGCGGATCTGCAGCAGGGTGGCGAGCAAGATCACGGTGAACAGGACGAAGGCCACCGCGGCGGCGTAGCCCATCCTCCAGAAACGGAAGCCCTGCTTGTACATGAGCAGCACGACGCTCAGGGTGCTGTTGAGCGGGCCGCCGCTGCCCGACGAGGTCATCGTCATCACGTAGGGCTCGGCGAAGAGCTGCAGGTAGCCGACGGTGGTGGTCACGCCGACGAACAGGAAAGTCGGGCGCAGCATGGGCAGGGTGATGTGGCGGAGCTGCCGCCAGGCGCCGGCGCCGTCGATCCGGGCGGCCTCGTAGAGCTGACCGGGGATGCTCTGCAGCCCGGCGACGAAGATGATCATGTTGTAGCCGAAGTTCTTCCACACCGCGAGCAGGATCATCGCCGGCATCGCCCAGCGCGGATCGCCCAGCCAGTCGATCGGGGCGACGCCCAGCCAGCCGAGCGCGTGATCGATCAGGCCGAACCGCGGGTTGTAGAGATAGCGCCAGGCCACCGCGACCGCGACCAGGGTCGTCACCACCGGGGCGAAGAAGACGGTCCGCCACAGCCCTTTGAGGCGCGCCAGCCGCGAGCTGATCAGCAGGGCCGCGCCGAAGGAGACGAGGATCGCCAGCGGCCCGCCGGCGAAGGCGAAGTAGAAGGTATTGCGCAGCGCCTTCCAGAAAATGGGGTCGCCCAGCAGGCGGCGGTAGTTGTCCAGCGCCACCCAGCGGATGTTGGCGGGGTCGGCGATGGCATAGAGGTCGAAGTCGGTGAGCGAGAGCAGCAGCGCCGCCGCGACCGGCAGCAGGAAGAAGACGGCCAGCGCGGCCAGGCCCGGTGCGAGCAGCAGCCACGCCGCCCGCGTCTCACTGCGCCGGGTAGGGACCCGGCGCATCCGATCAGACTGCCGGGGAGGGACCCGGCCCGTCCGATCAGACTGCCGGGCAGGGACCACACCGTTGCCCTCAGCCGTTGCGCTCATGCCGGCCCCTGCCAGGCCAGGAGCCGCCAGCTCCAATTCGATCCGGCAGGGACCAGGCCGGTCCAATCGAGCCGGCCGAACCGGTCGTGGCGGGCGCGCTCCAGCACCCAGCGGCGCTTGGCGAGGAGGAAGTCGACGTCGCGGTCGAGGGCGTTGAGGGCCTGACCGACCGGGACCCCACCGCGCAAGACGGTATCGAGGCGCGCGACCATCGCGTTGGCGATCTCTTCCCACTCCGGGACCTTCGGCGTCGGGACGACGTGGTGGAGCTGCTCCCAGAACGCCCGCGTACGAGCCTCGCCGGCCAGGGCCGGATCACGCCAGGCTTCCCGCCGCGCCGGCAGGTCGCCGGTCAGGGCGTAGAAGCGGAGCTGCTGCCGCGGCTGCGCCAGGTAGGCGACCAAGCGCCATGCGGCCTGCTGGTGGCGGGAGGCGCGGAAGACCGCCAGGCTCGATCCTCCCGCCACCGAGATTCCGGGAGCGTCTCCGCCGGGGTCCGGGGCCGGCAGGGGCGCCGTCATCCAGCGGTCGAGCATGGCGGGAGGCAGCCGGCGCCGCAGCTCGCCGACGTTCCAGGGGCCGGTGATCCACATCGCGAAATCGCCGGCGGCGAATTGCTGCCAGGCGTTGGGCACCTGGCTGTTGTCGACCACTTGCGCCAGCCCCTCGCGGAACAGCCCGGTGTAGAGCTCGATCGCGGCGCGGCAGGCCGGGGCGGCGAAGGCGCCGTAGCGGCCGCCGTCGCGCAGCAGGGTGGCGCCGCGCTGGAGGGCGAAGATCGCCGGCTCGTGCCACTCGTCGGTCGGCATGAGGATCGCGTAGTGGTCCCGCCCGGCCCGCGCCTTGATGCGCCGCATCGCCTCGAGCCATTGGCTCCAGGTGCGCGGCGGCGCGGCGAAGCCGGCCGCGGCCAGCAAGTCGGAGCGGTAGAAGAGCAGGCGGGTGTCGACGTACCAGGGGATGCCATAGACGCGGCCCGCGATGACATTGGTGTCCCAGATCCCGGGGAAGAAGTCGCCGGCGGCCAGGCCCTGGAATCGATCGGAGCCCGGGTCGGAGCCCGGGTCGGAGCCGGGGCCAGTGTCGGGGCGGGAGCCGGTACCGACGCCGAGGCGGGTGCCGGAGACGGGGCCAGGGCCGGCGGTGGGTGGGCCGCCGCCCATGGCGTCTGGCCCGCCCAGGTCGGCGAGGGCCCCCACCGCCGCGAGCTCGGGGATCCAGGTATTGCCGACCTGCGCCAGGTCCGGGGTTGCCTTGCCCACGTAGGCGGTGAGCAGCTTCTCGTGCGCGACATTGAGCGGGATCTGCTGCACCACCACGTGAAGATCGGGGTTGGCGCGCTCGAACTCCGGCATCAGCTCCTGGACCACCTCGCCCTCCCGCCCGAGCGCCCAGAAGTGAAGCGTCACGGCTCCGCCTGCCGCCCGCCCGTTCGCCGGCCGCTGAGCCGCCCGGGCGCAGCCCCATCCGCAGCACACCGCGATCGCCAGGGCGCAGAGCAGCCCGGCCCGCGCGGCGGCAGCAGGAGTCCGGGCGCCGATCATCGAGGGGGCGGCTGCGCGATCGGGGCCAGCCAGCCGCCGGTGAAGCCGGCGCGCCGCAGGCCGCTGATGACGTGCTGGTTGCGGCGCATCGTCTTCCACACCAGGCCGCTGCGGTGGTTCTCGATCATCGCCACGATCGGACCCTCGTCGATGCCCAGGTAGTCGACGTCGAACCAGCCCGCCCGCGGATCGATGCGCCCGCTCGCGACGGCGGCCGGTGGACTCAGGGCCCTCAGCGTGGGATTGAAGGCGTCGAGGAAGCCATAGGTCGAATAGAGAAGGGCGCCGTAGCGCCGGCTCATCTCGCGGATCGCCGGGATCGACAGCTCGGGCGTGAAGACGATCGACGACGCGGCGGCGGTCGGCGTGATAGTGCCGTCGTCGCGGACGTCGCCGGCGGCCGCGCCGCGCGCCGTGTAGCCGTGGAAGGCGCGCCGGCGGCCGTCGATCTCGACCGTCGCGTCCATCGGCCCGTCGCAGGCCGAGAGCCCCCAGATGCGGTCGCCGTAATCGCGGTAGCCGTTCGGGTTGGCGACGGCGAAAGCGTGCTGGGCGAGCGCGGCGCGGCGGGAGTTCTCGAAGTAATCGATGCCGTGCGCGCGCATGACCTCGTCCCGGATGCCGCGGAAGTCGATCCACACGTGCGAGTACTGATGCCCGAAAAGCGGAGCGAACAGCAGGTGGGACTGTCCGTAGAAAGTCCCCCAGCGGTAGGTCTTCGTGTACTCGCCCCACGCGCTCGCGCCCACCGGATGAGTGGGCGACCCGAGGGCGAGGACGATGACGATCATCGCCTCGTTGTAGCCGCGCCAGTCATAGGTATGGAAACCCTCCTCGGGCGTCCATCCCATGCTGATCGCCGGCGCCCGCACCTGCTCCCACGGCCACTCCACCCGCTCATACAGCCGCTCGGCCATGGCGCGGATCGCCGTCTCCTTCTCGTCCTTGCCGTCGAAGTACGACTGCGCGAACAGCACCCCGGCCATGAGCAGCGACGTATCCACCGTAGACAGCTCGATCGTCTTGAACCGCTCGCCCGTCCGCATATCGAGGAAGTGATAGAAAAATCCTTTATAACCCGACACCCCCCGCGCCTCCGGCCCCTGCCTCATCCCCCACAACGACCGCAACGTCGCCAGCGTCCGCTCCGCCGCCTCCCCCCGCGTGACATACCCCCTCTCCGCCCCAATCCCATACGCCGTCAGCCCGAACCCCACCGCCGCGATGCTCGAAAACGAAGGCGTCGGCGCCCTGTCCGGCACCAGCATCGTCCGCCGATCCACCAAGTCCCAGAAGTAATGAAAGCTCCGCCTCTCGACCTCGTCGAGCAGTGCCTCATCACCCCCCGGCTGCTCCCGCCCTTGCCGCACCACTCGTGCCCCACCCCCCGCCCCGGCGAGCAATCCCGCGCCAAGCAGAAGGACCAAAGTTCCGCCGAGAAATCGCGCCATCCGCCCCAATCCTAGCGTCCCGCCGCTTTCATCTCCATCCACCGCCATTACCCTCCCCGCCTACTCACCCCGCTCTTTCGATCATCTTCACCCGACCTGCCTGGGGCAGTAACACGGTGCCAGGGCCGCGGGCCACACCACCGCCCCGCCCGCCCCGCCCCCCGCCTATGCGATCAGAAGTTGATCTTGAGCCCCACCTGCTCGCGCCGTCCAAGATTGACCACGCACGTCGGCTGGCCGAACGTCGGGTTCCCCTCGGGCGGAATGAAGTTGTTCAGGCAGCCGTAGCTCGCCCAGTTGAAAGCGTTGAAGATCTCGCCGATCACGCCGATCGAGACGTTGTGAATCGTGTTGAAGTCCTTCTCCAGGCGGAAGTCGATCGTGCGGTCCGCGAACCCCCACGTCTTCGGCGGAGTGATCGAGTTCTGGAACGGATGCGTGATCAGCCGGTCCGAGAGCGAGAAGCCGTGCGAGAAGTCGAGCACGTTCTTGGCGCCGCCGCTGCCGAACGACAGACTGGAGCTGAAGCGCAGCTCCCAGGGAAGCCCGAAGGTGCCGACGGCCACGACGCGGTCGCGCTCCGTGGTCTCCACCTCGTGGCGGGGGTACGCAGCCGCGCTTGGATAGTCGAGGCTGAAGAGGTCGTTGCCCGTCTGCGTCGCCTTGCCATGCGTCCAGGCGACGTGCGCCCCCCAGCGGCCGATGTAGGGCCGGTCGAGAGTCAAGAAGAGCCCGTCGTACCAGTACCGCTTGCCGTTGGGGTCGGAGATGATCACGTTGCCGAAGCCCGGCACCAACGCCGAGCAGCAGATGCCGGTCGCCGACAGCCAGGTGAAGCCGTGGTAGCCGCGGACGCCGTTGTAGCTCACCGAGCCCACCCAGGTGCCGAGCGCCTGCCGGAACCCCAGGTTCCACTGGTTGGAGTAGGGAGGCTTGGTGTTGTTGTTGAGGAGGTAGATCTCGGGGCTGGTCGATCCCTGCGCGATGAGCGAGCTCAAGCCCGCGGCGGAGAAGAAGCTCGGGTTCCACTGGATCGTCCCCGGGCGGCCGTCGGGCGAGAACTCGATGCGATAGACCGGGAACTGCAGCCGGTAGCGCTCGTCGAGCGTGGCGTTGAGGAAGAGGCGGTCGTAGTAGCGGCCGACGCCGCCGAAGACGACCGACTTGCTGTCCCCGCGCAGGTCATAGGAGAAGCCGAGGCGCGGCTGAAACTCGTTGGGATATTGCTTGCGCTGGCTGCCGTTGGAGAAATAGCTGGGGTCTACCTTCCCGGCCAGCCCCGCCACGATGTTCGCCGGGGTCACGTAGCCGGCATCGAGCTGGTTCGACTCGTAATCCCAGCGCAGACCGAGCTTGACCGTCAGGTGGTTGTTGACCGTCCAGGTGTCCTGGCCGTAGACGCCGTACTCCTTGTTGTTGGCGGTGAGCTTCGGATTGCCGAAGCCGAACTGCGCTTCGAACGGCTGCGCGAACGTGATTCCGTTCGCCGGATCGTTGCGGAAGTTGAAGACCGGGTTGCCGTTCAGGAACTTGTCGACGCTGTAGTGGAGGAAATCGACGTTGCCGCCGGCCTGGAGATTGTGGCTGCCCCCCCACTTGGCGAGGGCCTGGCTGTAGTCGTCTCGCAGCTCGACGCGCCGCTGGTCGAACTTCTGGAGGGTGCTGTTGCCGCCGATGCGGATGACGCCTTCGAAGTTCTGGCCGACGAGGTTGGGGTTGGTCGGCGTCGGGTTCCAGCCGTAGTCCTGCCAGGAGAGCGCCGCCTGGTTGAGCGCCTTGTCGTTGTTCCACTGGTGGCGCAGCGTCGAGCTGTACACCCAGTTCCTGAGGTCGGTGGCCGACTGGAACGAGGTGTTGGTGCCGAAGTCGCGCGTCTCGTGCTCGCGGCGATAGCTGCCGCTCCAGTCGACGAGCTGGTTCTCGTGCGGCTGCCAGGAGAGCTTGCCGAACCCCAGGTTCTCCTTGAACGGGCTGGGGAAGACGCCGACGAACTGGCCGAACTGGTTGACGAAGTTCCCGTTGGCGACGGTGACCGGCGTCGTGGCGTGCTCGTCGTCGCCCTCATACGAGAGAAAGAAGTGGAGCTTGTCTTTGATGATCGGTCCGCCGATCGAGAGGCCGGGCTGATTGCGGTGGTAGGAGGAATTGGCGGTCAGCGACTGGAACTGAAAGTTCTGCGGCAGCGGCGCCACCCACTTTTTCGGCTGGTAGAACCAGAAGAGCTGCCCGCGGAAGTCGTTGCCGCCCGATTTGGTGATCGCGGTGATGATCGCGCTCGAGGCCTTCTCGTACTGCGCGCTGTAGTTCTGGGTGATGACGCGGAACTCCTGCACGGCGTTTTGCGGGAAGGGGTTGCCGCGGCTCGAGTCCTGCCCCACCGAGCCGCCCTGCAGCACGTCGTTCTTGAAGCTCACGCCGTCGATATACACGTTGGTCTGCTCGGCCGGCTGGGCGTCGCCGGCGATGGTCTTGCGCGTCGGATCCTTCGACAGCCGGATGCCGGGCGCGAGGGCCGCGAAGTTGAGGAAGTTGCGGTCGTCTTGCGGCAGGTTCTCGATCTGCTGCGTGGTGACGTTGGTCGCCGCCTCCGGGCTCTTGGTGTCGACGAGCTGCTCGCCGGCGACGGTGATCGACTCGTTGAGGACAGCGGTCGGCGTCATCACGAAGACGATGTTGAGGTTCTGCCCGACGAGGACGGTCACCGTCTCCGAGTGCGGCTCGACCCCGGCCGCCGACACCACGATTCTGTATTCAGCCGGGGTGAGGCCGCCGAGCTGAAAGGACCCGTCGGGCCCGGCGGTGACGGTCTCGACGAACCCCGAGGCCGTGCCCACCGCCTCGATCTTGGCGCCGCCGAGCGCCGACCCCGCCTCGTTCTGCACTTTGCCGCGGATGGTTGCGGTCGTCGTCTGGGCGGCGGCCGAGACTGCCAGGGCGCCGGCGAGCAGCGCGCACAGGCACGTTTTGAAACTTCCTGTCATGACTCCCCTCCTTTTGTTCGGGGTCGCGGCTTCCGGTCGGCCGCGGCCCGCGGTCTGAAATCTCAGGTCATGATGCGATTTGCGGCCGGGCGTGCGGCAGCTCGCCTTCATGGCAAGAGCCGCGCACCACCAGCGCCGTGGGCAGCGTCTCGTGCCGGCGCTGGTGCTGGTTCTTCATCGTCACCGCATGCAGAAGCCGCTCCATGGCGCGGGCGCCCAGCGCCGCGATCGAAACGCGCACCGAGGTCAGCGGCGGCAGGGTAAAACGGGCGATCGGGATGTCGTCGAAGCCCGCCAGGGCCATGTCGTGCGGCACCCGCACGCCGGCCTCGCGCAGGGCGAACAGGCAGCCGATCGCCATCGAGTCGTTGGCCGCGAAGATCGCGCTCGGACGGCGCGGCAGGTCGAGGATCTGCTTGCCCGCGCGGTAGCCCGCCTCTTCGGTGAAGTCGCCGTCGATCTCGAGCTCGTCGGCCCGCTCCACGCCCAGCTCTCGCAAGGCGTCGCGGTAGCCGCGCAGGCGCTCCAGCGCATCGTGGTTGTTGGCCGCCCCGCGGATCATGGCGATGCGCCGGTGGCCGAGCCCGATCAGGTGGCGGACCATGGCGAAGGCGCCGCCGTGGTTGTCGATGTTGATGGAATCGAAGGAGGTGCCGTCGACCAGGCAGTTGAGCAGCACGATCGGCAGGCCGGGGGAGAGGTTGGCCTCGAGGGTGTGCGCTTCGATGTCGGGCGACATCAGGATGAGGCCGTCGACGCGGCCGCGCATGGTGCGCAGCATGGCTTCCATTTCGCCTTTGCGGCCGTGCGAGCTCGACACCAGCAGGTGGTAGCCGCTGCTGCGCGCGGTCAGATCGATGCCGCGAATGACTTCGGAGAAGAATTCGCCGTACATGTCCGGCAGGAGGACGCCGAACGCGCCGGTTCGCCGGGTTATGAGGCTGCGGGCCGCGCCGTGGGGCATGTAGCGCAGCCGGGCAGCCACTTCGAGGATGCGCTGGCGGGTCTGCTCGCGCACCGGTCCCTTGCCGTTCATGACCCGCGAGACGGTGGCAAGCGAGACCCCGGCCTCGAGGGCGACCTGCTTGATGGTGGCGCTCATGCGGGGTGGTGGCTCTCCCAGGAAGCGCGCGATGTAAGCGCTTACAGAGACTGCTACAGAGCGATGTAAGCGTTTACAACGGAAGATGTTACAGACGGGATTTCGGATTGTCAACTGGTTGTCGTACGGTGGTGACGGTACTGGCGATACCGGCGGTAACCGGGACCGGGTGGGGCGTGGGGACCTCGGGCGGCCCCTCGCAGGTCGCATCTGTCTGGCTGCTGGGTTGGTTCTATAGGTGGCGAGGGATGTTGAGGACGCCGCCGCCAAAATGCGACCTGCGAGGGGCCGCCCGAGGTCCAGGGACCGTTTACGCTTGGCGCGGGTTGCGGGGGAATCCGATGGATGGGGGAGGCCGTGCGGTGGCGGTTGCGGCAGGCTGTATCATCCAGCCGCGATCAAGACGATGTCCGGGGAGAAACACTGAGCAGACGGTGGCGATGGGGGGCGGTGGGGTGGCCGGTGGTGGTGTGGCTGGCGGTGGCGGCGGCTCCGGCCAGGACGCCGGTCATGGGCGACTCGGCGGCGGCTCCGGCTTCGGGAGGCGTGCGGGTCCTCGACGACTTCACTACGGAGTCGCTTGCCGGATGGGAGGCGGCGTCGGCGGAGGGAGTCAAGATGTCGCTCGCGGTGTGCCGGGAGTGCGGGCGGGTGGCCGCGGGCGGCGGGGGGCTGCGGAGGACGGCGGGCGGGGCGCTGCGGCTCGAGTTCGATTTCCAGGGGCACGGGGGGTACGCGATCGCGCGCAAGCGGATCGGGCTCGACTTGCCGGAGAACTATGAGCTCTCGTTCTGGATCCGCGGCGTGGCGGCGCGCAACAACCTGGAGCTCAAGCTCCTAGATCGGGGGGATGGGAAGGGCGGCGGGGAGAACGTGTGGTGGGTGGTGCGCCGGGAGTTCGACTTCCCGCGCGAGTGGCAGCGGATCGTGGTCAAGAAACGGCACCTGGGCTTTGCCTGGGGGCCGGCGGGCGGGGGCGAGATCCGGCACGCGGCGGCCCTGGAGATCGTCGTCAGCGCCAGCCAGGGCGGGCGCGGAGCGGTCGAGATCGCAGAGCTGGGTTTCGCGGCGCTGCCGCCGCCGCACCGCTATGCCGGCCGGCCGGTGGCGAGCGCATCGTCGGCCGCTCCGGGACGCCAGGCCGCGCGGGCGCTCGACGGCGATGCGCGCACCGAGTGGCACAGCGTGGGTGCGGCGGGAGAGGAGCAGTGGCTGGCGGTCGATTTCGGCGAGCGCCGCGAGCTCGGCGGCCTGGTGATCGACTGGGACCGCGACGACTTCGCCACCCGCTTCGCGATCCTGACTTCCGGCGACGGCACGGCGTGGACGGCGTCGCGCACGGTGGAGCGCCCTGGCTCCAATACCGCCGGTGCCGCCGGCAAGGAGATGCCGCCGGCGAAGAGCTATCTCTACATGCCCGACACCGATGCGCGCTACCTGCGGCTGGAGCTGCGGACCAGCAGCCGGGGCCGCGGCTACGGAGTGCGCGAGATCGCCGTCCTGCCCGTCGAGGCCGCGGCCTCCCCCAACGCTTTCTTCGCGGCGGTCGCCAAGGATTCTCCGCGCGGCAGCTACCCGCGGGCGATCGGAGGCGAGCAGGCGTTGTGGACCCTGGTTGGCGTCGACGGAGGCCGCGACCAGGGCCTGCTCAACGAGGATGGCCTGCTCGAGGCCGGGAGGGCCGGCTTCTCGATCGAGCCCTTCGTCCGGAGCGGCGGCGCGCTCATCGGCTGGAACGAGGTGCGCTCCACGCCGTCGCTCGCCGCCGGCTACCTGCCGATCCCGAGCGTGCGCTGGCGGCGGTCCGGCCTCGCCTTCGAGATCACCGCCTTTGCCGCCGGCCCGCCCGCGAGCCCGGTCCTCTACGCCCGCTATCGCCTGCGCAACCGGACCGGCAGGCCGCGGCGGCCCCGACTCTTCCTGGCCCTGCGGCCCTTTCAGGTCAACCCGCCGTCGCAGTGGCTCGGCCGGCCCGGCGGCGCCGTCGAGGTCCGCCGGATCGCCTTCGACGGCCGCGCGGTCGAGGTCGAAAGCGAGCGCGGCAAGGTGGCGGTGGTGCCGCTCTCACCTCCCGCGGCCTTCGGGGCGATGACCTTCGATGCCGGCTCGCTCACCGCGCTCCTGCGGCGCGGCCAGGTCCCGGCGGCGGCGGCGGTCGACGATCCTTTCGGCTACGCCTCGGCCGTCCTCGCCTACGACTTGCGGCTGGCGCCACGGGGCGTGGCCGAGATCGACGTCGCCATTCCGCTCGGCGAGCCGGCGGCGCGGCAGGAGGCGGGTGAAGAGAGCGGGTCCCCCGGCGAGGCCGACGAGGCCGGCGCGGTTCGCGTCGGCCGGTTGCTGCGCGAGACCGCCGCCGGCTGGAAGGCCCGTCTCGGCGGCGTGGCCATCGAGCTGCCCGCGCCGGCGCGGCCGCTGGCCGCTACCTTGCGGACGGCCTTGGCCCACATCCTGATCAGCCGGGATGGACCCGCGTTGCAGCCTGGAACGCGCTCCTACGCGCGCTCCTGGATCCGCGACGGCGCGCTGATCTCGGATGCCTTGCTGCGGCTGGGGGCCGCGCGAGAGGTGCGGGATTTCGCCGCCTGGTACGCGCCCTACCAGGGTGAAGGCGGCAAGGTCCCCTGCTGTGTAGATGCGCGAGGGGCCGATCCGGTGCCGGAAAACGACAGCGCGGGCGAGCTGCTCTACCTGTTCGCCAACTACTACCGCTACACCGGCGACCGCGACTTCATCGCGCGGGTGTGGGAGCACGTGGAGCGGGCCGTCTCCTATCTCGACGGCCTGCGCCAGCAGCGGCGCGGCGCCGCCTACCGCCAACCCGACAAGCTCGCCTTCTACGGGCTGCTGCCCGAGTCGATCAGCCACGAGGGCTACTCGGCGCGCCCGGTGCATTCGTACTGGGATGACTTCTTCGCGCTGCGCGGCCTCGGGGACGCGGCCGAGCTGGCCCGCGCCCTCTCCAAAGACGCCCTCGCCGCCCGCTACGCCGCGCTGCGCGACGAGTTCCGGGAGGATCTCTACGCCTCTCTGCTCCGTGTCATCGCCGGCCGCGGCCTCGCCTACATCCCGGGCTCGGTCGAGCTTGCGGACTTCGACGCCACCTCCACCACGATCGCGGTGGCGCCGGGCGGCGAGATGGAGCGCCTGCCGGCGGCCGAGCTGCGGCACACCTTCGCGCGTTACTTCGCCGAGTTCACCAAGCGGCAGAGGGGAGAGGGCGGGACTTCCTATACCCCTTACGAATGGCGCGCCGTCGGCACCTTCGTCCGCCTGGGCTGGCGGGCGCGCGCGCAACGGCTGGTCGCCGGTTTCATGGCCGACCGCCGGCCGGCGGCCTGGAATCAGTGGCCAGAGGTGGTCTGGCGCGATCCCCGCGCCACGGGCTTCCTGGGCGACCTCCCGCATGCCTGGGTGGCCGCCGAGTTCATCCGCTCGTTCCTCGACATGCTGGCCTACGAGCGCGACTCCGACCACGCCCTGGTGATCGCCGCCGGAGTCCCGGCCGCCTGGGCAAGAAGCGGCTCGGGAGTGAGCGTGCGCGGGCTCGCGACCCCTTTCGGCGCTCTCGGCTACACTCTGGCGGCGGGCGGCTCGCGGGCCCGGATGAGCATCTCGGGCGGCCTGCGCATCCCGCCGGGCGGCATCGCCGTCCGCTGGCCCTTCGCGGGCGCCGTGACCGTCAACGGCCGCCCCCAGGCAATCGAGGCCGGCGGAGAGCTGGTCGTTCGCGAGCTCCCCGCCGAGGTCCGGCTACGCATGGGGCAAACATCGAGGAGAGAGCACGCATGGCGCAGGTGAAGCTCAGGGAGGTCACGAAGAGCTATGGCGCGGCGACGGTGATCGAGGAGCTGAGCCTCGACATCCCGGACCGCGAGTTCATGGTGCTGGTCGGGCCTTCCGGCTGCGGCAAGTCGACCGCCCTGCGCATGATCGCCGGGCTCGAAGACGTCACCGGCGGCACCATCGAGATCGCGGGCCGGGTGGTCAACGACGTCCCTCCCAAGGACCGCGACATCGCCATGGTGTTCCAGAGCTACGCCCTCTATCCCCACATGACGGTGCGCGAGAACCTGGAGTTCGGGCTCAAGATCCGCAGGACGCCGCCGGCCGAGACGGCGCGCCGGGTCGGCCAGGCGGCCGAGATCCTGGGCATCGCCGAGCTCCTCGAGCGCAAGCCGCGGCAGCTCTCCGGCGGGCAGCGCCAGCGCGTCGCGGTCGGCCGGGCGATCGTGCGCCAGCCCGCGGTGTTCCTGTTCGACGAGCCGCTCTCCAACCTCGACGCCAAGCTGCGCGTGCAGATGCGGGCCGAGATCTCGCGCCTGCAGAAGACGCTCGCCACCACCACCGTCTACGTGACCCACGACCAGGTCGAGGCGATGACCATGGGCCACCGGATGGCGGTGATGCACAGGGGCAAGCTGCAGCAGGTCGGCACTCCGCTCGAGGTCTACGAGCGGCCGGCCAATCTCTTCGTCGCCGGCTTCATCGGCACGCCGCCGATGAATCTGCTGCCCGCGGTGGTCGCCTCCGGCGGGACGAGCGTCACCGCGTCCGGGTTCGATCTGCCGCTGCCGCCGCCGCTGGCCGCCGCGGCCCGCGGACGGGACGGCCGGCGGGTGGTGCTGGGAATCCGCCCGGAGAACGTGCGCGGAGCGCGCCGGGACGGGGCCGGCGACTCGCGGCCGGCTGCCGTCGCGGCCCTCTCCGCGACAGTCGAGTTCGTCGAGCCGCTGGGCCACGAGGTGATCGTGCATGCCCGGGTCGGAGACAGCCTGATCGTGGCCAAGGCCGACCCTCACGCGTCGCCGGAGATCGGCGCCGACTTCGCCCTGGCCCTGGAGCTCGACGCCATCCACCTCTTCGACGCCGCCAGCGAAGAGCGCATCGTTCCGTCCACCTGAGTTCCGCCTTAAGTGGCGGCGATTGTCCTTGGGGTCCTCGGCATAAGCCAGGCCGTGATTGCCGTCCTCGGAAGTGGACACGAAAACTTATGCATGAACCACTGGGGTTGCACGGATCTTTTCTCACTGACCCTTCGTAGCAGGATTTCCCCGCCCCGGCCTCGACCGTCTCTTCCTGGGAACGGGATGAGATCCGCCACCCCTACCCGCGCATCCGGCGGGTCTTCGAGCACTGGCTCGCCGCGATGGAGGTGAAGCGCCCCGTCTACCGGATCGCGAACTCCGCGCCGGGGACGAGCAGTAGCGGCGGAAGTACAAGCGCATGTTGTCAAAGAGCGGAGCGAGCGCCGCAGCCCCCAGGTCGCGGCTCTCCTCGTAGACGAGCCGGCCGCTGGCTATGCGCCGGTGACCACCCAAGCGGCTCGGCCGCTTGGCGCTCGGCGTCGCAGATAAGTTAGCAGACGAACGGTTGACCACAAGCGGCGCGCTGCGCTATCTTGACCAAGGTTGGTCAATCGCGGAGAGCAGCATGTCGAAGACGAACTACAACCTGTACGAAGCGAAGACCTCACTCTCGAAACTGGTGGATCGGGCGGCGAAGGGCGAGGAGATCACTTTGTCCAAAGCGGGCAAGCCGCTGGCAAAGCTCGTCCCGTACCGCCAGCCTGCCTTGCCCCGCCAGCCTGGCGGCTGGGAGGGGCGCATGCGCATTGCAGATGATTTCGACGCCCCCCTGCCGCCGGAGATCCAAGAAGCCTTCGAGGGCCGAGGGTGAGCTCGGCCAGCCGCCTGCTCCTCGATACCCACGTCTTTCTCTGGTGGCGCGGCGAGCCGTCCAGGATCGCGCCCGCCGTGCGCAGCCATATCGCGACTGCAGATGAGGTCTTTGTCAGCGTCGCTTCCGCCTGGGAGGCCGCGATCAAGTCCGCCTTGGGACGCCTCGACCTCCCCGACAGCATGGAAGCAGGCGTGCTCGCTAGCGGCTTCGAGAAGCTCCTCATCACGTTCGCTCATGCCGAGCGAGCGGCCGCGCTTCCGCTTCACCATCGGGATCCGTTCGATCGCATGCTGATCGCCCAGGCGCAGGCGGACGGCCTGACCCTCGTCACGCACGACCACCTCCTCGAGCCATACGAAGTGAGCGTCGTTTGGACCTGAAACGGCGCCGGCGATCCCCGGCGACATGATGTTCCCTCCGGCCCGAGTATTCGTCCAGCTGGAGGACAATGTCCTCGTCATCCGGCGAATCCATGTCACCTATCACCTCTCCGCCGCGGCCGCGGCGCCCGCCACCGCCGAGCGGGTGCATGGGTTTCACGCCGACCATTGCCCGATCTACCGCTCGCTGTGCAAGGCGATCGCCATCACCACCGAGCTGAAGATCGAGGAAGTTGGTTAGCTCGGATGGTACCCCGCCGCTAGTGATACGATTTTCCGCACGCCTATGGTTCGTGAAGCGAACGCCGACCTGCGCGAAGGTATGAGCCTCCTCCCGACCGAGGCCGTCTTCGGTCTGAAAGTCGACCGCCTTGGACCCATCCGCGCGGGGGAGTTCGAGCGCTGGAGCCAGGGCGAGGAAGATCCGCTCGAGCTGATCGAAGGGTGGCTATTGCCGATGACGCCGGGCACCTACGACACGGGAAAAGTCCTTGGTCAGCTCTTCTCGCTGCTGGCACCCCTCGTCCAGGCAAAGGGCTGGTCGATGAGCCTGGATGCGCGACATCGCCTGCCGCAGCCTCCCGATACCGTCGTCTTCCCGGACCTGGTCATTCATTGCGCCGCCGAGGTGTCCTATGCGCCGGGCACTGAGACCGTGGCTCGCGTTCCCGAGATCGTCGTCGAGATCCTGGGCCGCGAAACCGCGGCGCGCGACAGGGCACCGCGCGGCGCCAAGTTCCTCGCCTACCAGATGAGTGGTGTCCAGGAGTACTACTTCGCCTGGCCTGATGGGCGTGGCGCGGCAGGGTTCCCCCGCCGCGAAGGGCGCTTTGCCGCCGCGCCGCAGGAGCCGGATGGGTTCTTCGCGAGCCCTCTCCTGGGCGTTGCCCTGCGCCTGGTCCCCGCGGCCTTGCGCCGACCCGCGACGTCGCCGAGCCCGGCAGGATGAGTGACCAGCCGCGAGTTACTGCAAAGGATGGTGAGAGATGAAAGGCTTGAGGCAGTTCTTGCTCCGCGGCAATGTCCTCGACCTGGCGGTTGCAGTCGTGGTCGGCGCTGCCTTTGGCGCCGTGATCACGGCACTGGTGAAAGACCTGATCACACCTCTGATCGCCGCGATTGCGGGTAAGCCCGATTTCTCCGCAATCGTCTTCGAGATCAACGGCAGCAGGTTCCTGCTTGGCGACTTCATCAACGCCCTGCTCTCATTTCTGCTCATCGCAGCCGCGGTCTATTTCTTCGTCGTGGTGCCGGTGAACGCGTTCGTTGCACGCCGGCAACGTGGCGAAGTTCCTCCCGATCCGACCACGAAGAAGTGTCCGGAGTGTCTCAGCGAAGTCCCAATCGCCGCGCGCCGCTGCGCGTTCTGTACCTCGAACCTGAACCCTTTATCGCGACCGTAGGCCGCTAGAAAGGACTGCTTCGAGATGCAATGCTGCGGCTTGCATATATCAATACTTCTATTGACACGGCGGACGGAAAACTCTCGATCGATGGAGAACGGGAGACACCATGGCTGGCGAAGTACGAGACGGCGCAGGCTCGGAGTGATAGAGTCAACGGAGATTTCGTGTGGCACTTCGAAGGAGAGCGCCCATGAACGAGCAACGAACCGCGCTGGCAGAGAGCCATCCGTCTCATGACTTCTATGCGGGGCTGGTGTGCATGGGTGTGCTCGAGATTGTGCTCGCCCTCACCGCTCTGCTGGCCGCGATGAAGATGCAACGGACGGGCGGACAGACGATGCTCGCACCCTCGCAACACGGGCGGGCCGGTCAATTTCACCTCTCCGCCGCGGCCGCGGCGCGTGCCACCGCCGAGCGGGTGCATGGGTTTCACGCCGACCATTGCCCGATCTACCGCTCGCTGCGCAAGGCGATCGCCATCACTACCGAGCTGAAGATCGAGGAAGTTGGCTAGCTCGGATCGGCCGCAGCCGCCGGAACCGAGGGGACAGGTCGCGGCCGGCGGCATGGACACGCGGTTTCGCCGGGAAGAGGAGCGCGTCGAGGCGCGCAGCGGCGTCTTCAAGAAAGAGCTCGGGCTCACCGACCTCGTTCTCACCCAGGTGCTGTTCATCGTGGGCTTGCCGTGGATTGGCGTCGCGGCCAAGCAGGGGCCGTCGCACGTCGTCCTCTGGCTCCTCGCCATCGTCTTTTTCTATCTTCCATCGGCGGCGGTGGTGATCCACCTCAACCGGATCATGCCGCTCGAGGGCGGGCTCTACCAGTGGGCGAAGCTCGGTTGCAACGAGCTGCTCGGCTTCCTGGTGGCCTGGAACCTGTGGCTGTACGCGATCTTGAACACCTCGGAGATCGGCCTCCAGGTGACGCAATACCTGCGCTACATCCTGGGGCCGGGCGGCGAGGGCTTGACCGGCAGCAAATGGTTCATCGGCGCGGTCAGCATGGCGCTGATCGGCGTCCTGGTGCTGGTGACGACGAGAGGATTGGGGGCCGGCAAGTGGCTCCACAAGGTGGGCGGCGCCTTGATGCTCTTCACCTTCGCCGCGATCTTGCTGCTTCCCTGGCTCAATCGGGCGCGCGGCTCGCTGGCGGAGTACCATCCGCTGCGCACCGAGATGCCGGTGCTCTCCCTGATGACCCTGAACCTGCTCGGCAAGATGGGGTTCGGCGCGCTGGGCGGCTTCGAATACGTCGCGATCCATAGCGGAGAGTGCCGCGATCCGGTGCGCGCGATCACGCGCTCGGTGGCGCTGGCCGCGCCCATCATCGCCGTGATGTTCATCCTCGGCACCAGCTCGGTGCTGGCGCTGGTCCCGCGGCAGCAGATCGACCTGATCGCGCCCATCCCCCAGGTGCTCAGCGAAGGCTTCCGCGCGCTGCCTTTCGCCGCGGCGGTGGCGCCGATCACCATCCTCTTGCTGCTCGGCATCAAGGTGGCGCAGTCGAGCGTTACGTTCGCCGGCAATACACGCCTGCCCATGGTGGCGGGCTGGGACCGCCTGCTGCCGGAATGGTTCACCAAGCTGCACGGCAGGTACAGGACGCCGGTGAACTCGATCCTCTTCGTGGGAGCCGCCACCCTGGTGCTGGGGCTGGCGGGGCTGATCGGGGTCGGCAAACAAGAAGCCTTCCAGCTGCTGTGGAACGCGTCGGGGCTCTTTTATGCGCTGACCTACCTCGCGATGTTCGCCATCCCGCTCATCGGTTTGAAAGGCGTGCATCCCGGTCCTTCGATCTGGCTGAAGGCGTGCGCTCTCTCCGGCTTCCTGATGTCTCTGCTCTACGTCGCGGTCTCCATCGTCCCTATCATCGAAGTGGAGAGCCGCTTGAGCTTTGCGCTCAAGATCTCGGGGCTGATCGTGCTGACCAACATCTTGGGACTGGCGATCTACCTCGGTTTCCGGAGGAGGCGCCTGCCGCTGCCGGACACCGGTCCGCTCCCGTGACGCCGGGCGCCGTCCGGCGCCAGCGGTCATGCCCGCGCTTGCAGCTCCGCGGCCGGCGTGCCCTGTATGGCGGCGTCGAGGATCTCGATCATGTGCAGCACCGGCACTCGCCGGCCCGCGCGCTTCAGGCCGGAGGCTAGCTGCATCAGGCAGCCGGGGTTGGCAGAGACCACCAGGTCGGGGCGGGCCGAGAGGCAGTTGCTCACTTTCCGGTCGCCCAGCTCCTCCGCCGCCTCGGGCTGCACCAGGTTGTAGATCCCGGCCGAGCCGCAGCAGAGAGCGGCATCGGGGATCTCCACCAGCTCCAGCTCGGGAATGGTGTTGAGCATCCGGCGCGGCTCGGCGCGCACCCCCTGGGCGTGCTGCAGGTGGCAGGCATCGTGGTAGGCCACGCGCAGGGGCAGCGGATGCCGCACGGCGCGCGGCTCGAGCTCCGCCAGCACCTCGGAGATATCTTTGCACCTGGCGGCGAAGGCCCGTGCGCGTTCGGCGTAGCGCGGATCGTCGCGCAGCAGGTGGCCGTATTCCTTCATGGAGGAGCCGCAGCCGGCGGCGTTGGTGACGATCGTATCCACGCCGGCCCGTTCAAAGACGTCGATGAGCCGGCGCGCGAAAGCGAGGGCCTTCTCCTCGAGGCCGGCATGGACCATGAGCGCGCCGCAGCACCCCTGCTCGCGCGGGATGACCACCTCGCAGCCCTCGGCGGCCAGCACGCGCACCGTGGCCGCGTTGACCGCGGAGAACAGCACCCGTTGCACGCACCCGGTCAGCAGGCCGACGCGCTTGCGCACCGCGCCCTGCGCCGGGACGCGCTCGGGCGGCAGGCGGGCCGCCAGCTCGCGCAGGGAGAGCGCCGGCAGCAGGGCCTCCATCGAGCGCAGCTTGCGGGGGAGCAGCTTCACCAGCCGCGTGGCTCGCACCAGCGCGCGCAGCCCTGAAGCCTGGTACGCCCACGCCGGCAACAGGGCTGCCCGCAACCGTCCTGGATACGGGAAGAGACTGAAGATCAATGCGCGGTGGAGGGTTTCGCCGAACGAGCGCCGGTAGCGTCGCTGGAGCTGGGCACGCGTGGCCTCGATCAGCCGGTCGTATCTCACCCCGGAGGGGCAGGCCGGCATGCAGGCCATGCAGCCCAGACAGCGGTCGAAATGCTGGACGAAGCTGTCGGTGAGATTGGCCTTGCCTTCGGCGCCGAGCTTCATCAGGTGGATGCGGCCGCGCGGCGAATCCATCTCTTCGCCCCAGAGCGCGTAGGTGGGGCAGGTCGGCAGGCAGAAGCCGCAGTGGACGCATTTCTTGTACAGCTCCGCAGCCGGCAGGTTGTGATCGTCGAAAGCCGGTGTGCGGTGGGTGCGGTGGGTGACGTCGGCGTCGACCATCAGATTCCCCCGAGGAAGCGGCCCGGGCTCAACGTCCCGTCCGGATCGAAGCGCTGCTTGATGCGCACCATGAGCGGCTGTGCGTCGGAAGCGGGTCCCCAGACATCGAGGCCGCGCTTGACCGCGAGCGGGCAGCCGAGCGCGACGATCGTGCCGCCAGGCTTCGTTACGACAGGCTTCAATTCGCCAGGCTTCGTTGCTCCGATACCGGCCAGCTCCTCGCGCAGCGCCAGGAACGTCGAGCGCAGCGCCGGCTCGTCGCCCTCCAGGCGCATGTAGCCGGCGCCGACACCCTGCACCACCAGCCGCCAGGCCAGCGACCGCGCCGCGGCCGAACGCTCGATCAGCGCACACACCGCGGCGATCTGCGCCGGCAGCACGCTGAGCCTGGCCACCAGCGCCGGGGCGGCGCCATCCCAGATGGCCTGGTGCGAGGTCCAGATATCGGCCGGCGCGTCGGAGGGGGCCGGAGAGGGAGCGGCCAGCTGCCGCACCTGATCGACCTGATCGACTTGTGCCAGGATGCCGGCCGCCGTGCCATCGAAGCGAATGTCGAGCTGGGCGCCGCCGGGTGCCGCCCGCAGCTGCAGGCCGACGGGCGTCAGCCTGGAGGCCAGGATCGAGAGCAGCAGCTGCTCGAGCGCCGCGGGCGTGCCGCTGAAGGTCAGGCTGCGCGTCTCCCTGGGCAAGGGGTGGAGCCGGAAGATCGCCTGCACGATCACGCCCAGCGTGCCCAGCGCACCGGTGAAGAGCTTGGCCAGGTCATAGCCCGCGACGTTCTTGACCACCTTGCCGCCGCTTCTGGCCAGCGTGCCGTCGGGCAAAGCGACGGTGATGCCGATGATGAGATCGCGCAGCGAGCCGTAGCGGAGACGCAGCGTGCCGCTGTCGTTGGTCGAGAGGATGCCGCCGAGGGTCGCCCGTTCCGGCCACAGCGGGTCGAGGGCGAGGTGCTGGCCGTGCTCGGCGAGAGCCTTCTGCAGGTCGGCGACTCGGCATCCGGCCTCGGCGATGACCGTCATGTCGGCCCAGGCATGCTCGCAGACGCGGTTGAGACGCGCGGTCGAGAGCAGCAGATCGCAGGCGGCGGGTGGATTGCCCCAGCCCATTTTCGTGCCGCCGCCCCGCGGCGTCACCTTGAGGCCCGCGCCGCGGGCCCAGCGCAGACAGCTCGCCAGGTCCTCGGCGGTGCCGGGCTCGGCGATCATCCGCGGCGCGACGCCGTCGACCGCATCGGCCGCGGTGGCTGCCCGCAGATGCTCCTGCCCTGTCGAGCGCGGGCAGGGACCCGCGCGCCCAGTTAGGTCCGCCGCCAGCTCCGACCACGAGACCTGCTGCACAGCCGCTGGCATCACCAGGTTCTCCCGCCAGTAACTTTAAAAGCGTTGCGCCACGCCCGCGGTCTCGAGCGGATGCGGCTCGTAAACGCCCGGTCTCTCGCCGCACAAGCGCGGCCGGGGAAAGATCTTGTCGGGATTGGACAGATGCTCGGGATCGAAGGCGCAGCGCACGAGCTGCATGGTTTCGAGGTCGGGCTCGGCGAACATCTCGGACATGAACAGCTTCTTCTCCTCGCCGACGCCATGCTCGCCGGTGATGGAGCCTCCAGCCCTGATGCACAGGCGCAGGATCTCGCCGGCCAGCTCCTCGGCCAGCTTGTCCTGCCCGGGCACCGCGTCATCGTAGAGGACCAGGGGATGCAGGTTGCCGTCGCCCGCGTGGAAGACGTTGGCCACGCGCAGGCCCCTCGCGGAGCCGAGCCGGCTGATCTCGCTCATGACGAAGGGCAGCGCCGTCCGCGGGATCACGCCATCCTGCACGATGTAGGCGGGCGAGATCCGTCCCACGGCGGCGAAAGCTGCCTTCCGTCCCATCCAGACGCGGGCGCGCTCGGCATCCGACTGCGCGAGGCGGATCTCCCAGGCGCCGCACCTGGTGCAGGCCTCGACCACCTCTTCCATGAGGGTCTCGACCTCGGGCGCGGGGCCATCGAGCTCGACCAGCAGCAGCCCGCCGCAATCGGGATAGTTGGCGTGCACCGCGGCCTCGGCGGCTTGAATCGCCAGGTTGTCCATCATCTCGATGGCCGCCGGCAGCATCCCCGCGGCGATGATGGCGCTCACGGCCGCGCCCGCTTCAGTGGTGGAATTGAAAGCCGCCAGCAGCACCTGGACGACCTCCGGCTTCTTCATGATGCGGAGGATGACTTTGGTGGCGATGCCGAGCGTGCCTTCCGAGCCGACGAAGACCCCGCACAGGTCGTAGCCGGGACGGTCCACGGTGGTGTCGCCGAAGTGCGCCAGAGAGCCGTCGGGCAGCACCACCTCCAGACCCATGACGTGCGTGGTGGTGAAGCCGTACTTCAGGCAGTGAGCGCCGCCCGAGTTCTCCGCGACGTTGCCGCCGATCGAGCAGACCTGCTGCGACGAGGGATCGGGCGCGTAGAAGTAGCCGTCCGGCGCCACTCGCGCGGTCACGTTGAGGTTCATCACGCCGGGTTCCACGATCACCCGCTGGTTGGGCAGGTCCACCTCCAGGATGCGGTTCATGCGCGAGAGGCCGATGACGATGCCGTTGGCCGCCGGCAGCGCCCCGCCGCTCAGCCCCGTGCCCGAGCCACGGGCGACGAACGGGATCTTCTCGCGATGGCACACTCGCACGATCGCCTGCACCTCCTCGGTCGAGGTCGGCAGCAGCACCGCCAGAGGCAGCACCCGGAACACGGTGAGGCCGTCGCACTCGTAGGTGCTGAGCTGCTCGGGCTCGGTGATCAGATCCGCCGCGCCGACGATGGCGCGAAACTCGTCGAGGATCCTGGCTTCCATTTGGGGGTGCCCTCCTCTCACCGCGGGTACCAGGACACTACCAGATGGGCCGTTCGAGCTGGGGGAGGCTCGCCGGTCGGCGGGGTCGGCGGTGAATGGCGGGCGTACGCTAGGGGGGCGCGCCGCCGACCTGCTCGGCCAGGGTCTTCAGGTAGGCGACGAGCTGCCAGCGCTGGGCGTCGGGCAGGCGGGACCAGGAGGGCATCCCGGCCTTCAGGTCGCCGTTGCTGACGAACCAGAAGAGATCGCCGGGCGGGGCCTGGCGCAGGCGGTCGAGGTCGAACGACGGGCCTCGCGGGCTGCCCTTGCCGTCGTCGCCGTGACATTCGGCGCAGTGGCGCAAGAAGAGTTTGCGGCCTGCCGTGACCGCCTCGGGCATGCCCTCGTAAGGATTGCTCCTCTCGTGGGCCGATGGAGGCGCCTTGAGGAGGCCGGATGCCGAGGCTGGGGTCGTCGCCGCGCCGGTTTCTCCTCGCGCCGGGCGCGGGTAGGCCACGTGGACCAGGGCGGTCATTTCAGCCATTGCAGCCAGGGCGCAGAGGGCCAGGGCCGGCGGCAGGTGCGCGAGGCGGCGCCTCACCGCCCGCCGGCTCCCCACAGCCGCCGGACCTGGCGGCGGAGATCGGAGATCTCGTAGGAGGCCCCGAAGCGCAGCAGGAAGCGATGGCTGTTGCGGTTGAGGCCGAAAGTCGGCGACAGGCGAAGGGTGGTCCCGCCGGGCAAGCCCCAGGAGAGCAGGGGAGCCAGGTAGTGGGAGGTCTCGCGCAGCCCGAAGCCTCGACCGTCGCCGAGGCCGCCATAGATCTCGACTCCGGCGACGAAGTTCTCGGGGCAGAGCGTGCAGGGGTCCGGGCGCGCCGCGAGCCCGAGCGGCCGGCTCGCGCCGACGGCGTAGCCGAACTCCCAGGGTGGGCCGGCGAGGTTCTTCTCGGCGATGAAGTTCTCGGAGACGTCCCAGGCTTGCAGGCGGCTGGAGAGGATCAGCTTGGTCTCGATCTCGCGCTGGCGAAGGCGGCGGGCGAGGCCGTTGCGCTGGGCGTGATCGGACTCGACGTCGTGCCCGACCACTTCCAGCATGGTCTTGTCGGCGGCGGTGATGTCGGCATACTCGACATAGATCACCGGATTGATCCGATGTTCGAGCATGAGCGGCCGGAAGCGGCTCTCCCAGCGCCATCCGGTCGAGATCGTGCTGTCGCCGCGCGTGGTCTGCCCGTCGAAATAGAGCTCGGTGGTCCACCACGCCTTGACGCCATACTCCAGCTCCATCCAGGACGCCGCGAAGCCCGCGCCGCCGCGCCGTGTCGCGGCGACGGGATTGATCGCGACCTCGAGGTTTCCGGGCTGCTCCATCTGGTGGTTGTAGGTGACGAAGTAGGAGCGCTCCTGGGCGTCCGCGGCGCGCGGCAGCGCGGCGGCGAGGGGCGCGACGAGAACCAGCAGTCGGTAAGCCCGCAAGGCCATGCAACCTCTCCTGGATCTTATTGAGACTAAGTCTCAATAGAATGAAAAGATTCTGGACCGAATCAGTCCGGTTTGTCAACCTGGGGGCTCCCCTCACGGGGCATTCAAACCGTTGAAGCGCGGCGATCCAATTTCTTCGGGACGGGCCTGTGCTGCGGCTGGGGGCCGCGGCTTGCCGGTGCATGGAAACCCCGGCATGGAAAGACTTTCGGCGTGTTCGTGAGCAATGGCATCGGCCTTGCTCTCTGCCCTGATCGAACAGAGTTGAGCCGAGCCACACGGGAGGGACGGGGATGAGATCGATCGTCGCATTCTCGGTCTGTCTTTCGATCGCATTATTTTCGCCTGCCGCGGCCGCGCAACCGGTTGACAAAGAGCAGCGCGTGGCGTTGATGCTCTATTCCGAGAGCTCGCAGAACCGCGCCGAGGCGCCGGTGCTCGCCAGCTCTCTCGAGCTGGAAGTCGCGGGCTTGCTGGCGCTCGGCAGCTTCACCGCGAGCTTCACCAATCCCAGCGACGAATGGATGCAGGGCGTCTACGTCTTTCCGCTGGCCGAGAACGCCGCCGTTCACGGTTTGCACATGGTGGTCGGGCAGCGAGTAATTGAAGGCGCGATCGCCGAACGCGACGAAGCCGACCGGAGTTATCGCGTCGCGATCGACGAAGGCCGGCAGGCCGTGCTGCTGAGCGAAGAGCGCCCCGACGTCTTCATCGCGCGCGTTGGCAACATCGGTCCGCGCGAGACCGCGATCATCGTGATCGATTTCGCGCTGGAGCTCCGCTACGCCGCCGGCCGGTTCACCTTGCGTTTCCCCACCGTGGTCGGATCGCGCTACTCGCCGCTCGTCCGCTGCGCGTCGCCGGTCGAGCCCGATCCGGCGGGCATCGGGCCGCCGCCTCTGTCCACGCCGCTCTTGGCGCCGCCGCTCGCGACCGGCGGTCCCGTCAACCCGCTCGCGATGCACGTCGAGCTCGAGGCCGGGGTCGAGTTGGCCGAGCTCTCCAGCCCGAGCCACGCGCTGGCGGTCGAGCGTCGCAGCCTTTCGCGCTACATCGTCGACCTCGCGGGCGGCGCCGCGCCCGCCGACCGCGATTTCGTCCTCGAGTGGGCTCCCGTCGCCGACCGCGCGCCGCGGGCGGCGCTCTATGTCGAAGAGCGGGACGGCGAGCGCTACGCGCTGGTGATGCTGCTGCCGCCGCTGGCGCCCGCGGGCGAGGAAACCACGCGGCTGCCGCGCGAGACGGTTTACGTGATCGACACGTCGGGGTCGATGAACGGCGTCTCGATCGAACAGGCGCGGCGCGCCCTGCTCGTCGCTCTGGACGGTCTGCGCCCCGAGGACCGCTTCAACATCATCAGCTTCAACAGCGGCATGCGGGCGCTGTTTGCGGAAAGCGCGGCGGCGGCGCCCGAGGAGCTTACGCAGGCGCGCGCCTTTGTGCGCGGGCTGCGGGCCGACGGCGGCACCGAGATGCTCCCTCCCCTGCAGGCGGCGCTGGGCACCGGCGCTCCGCAACCGATGGCAGGCGACAGTGTGCGGCAGGTGTTCCTGGTCACCGACGGCGGCGTCGACAACGAGCTGGACATCCTCGCCTTCATTCGCAAGCACCTGGGCGCGAGCCGGCTGTACACGGTCGGCATCGGTCCCACCCCCAACAATCATTTCTTGCGCAGGGCAGCCGAGCTCGGGCACGGCAGCTTCACCTCGATCGACCGGGTGGAGCAGGTGGAGCAGAGGATGAGGGTCCTGCTCTCGTCCCTCGAGGCGCCAGTGGTGCGCGACTTGGGCGTGCGCTGGAGCGACCCGCGAGCCGAAGCGTGGCCGCGGCTTCTCCCCGACTTGTACCAGGGCGAGCCGCTGGTGATCGCCGCGCGGCTGGCTCCCATCTCGGATCCCCGCGCTGCCGGCGAGATCGAGGTGACCGGCCGCCGCGGCGGCGAGCGCTGGAGCGCCTCGTTGCGGCTCGACCAGGCGCTGCCCGCCAGGGGGATTGACCGGTTGTGGGCGCACCGCAAGGCCGAATTGCTGGTCGATTCGCTGGTGGATGGAGCCGACGCCGCCGGGGTGCGCCGCGCGGTCACCGACCTGGGTCTGCGCCACCAGATCCTCACGCCCTACACCAGCCTGGTGTCCATCGACCGGACGCCCGGCGCTTCACTCTGGACGGGCGGCTGGACCATGAGATCGCCCTGGGCGCGGGGTCGCTGACCCTCAGTCTGGAGGCCCTCAACCTGCTCGACGCCGGCACCGTGCTGCGCCGCGAGGCCAACCTCGGAGTCGCGCGCGCCCGCTTCGTCGACGAGGTGCTGGCGCCGCGCGTCGTGCGCTTGGGGCTGCGCGTGGAGTTTCGCTAGGTTAGCTAAACCATATATAGTTAACATCTCTACGGCTCACCCAGCCGGCCAGGGCCATGGACCGCGCGGCGGCGGCAGAAGGGTGTAGTCTTCAGTGGAGCTCGCTAACCACTCGATTTCACGCATGGACTCGCCACCCGCCCAGGTCAGCGTCGTCGCACCGATCCAACCGGCGATCGAGCGCGCCAGGCGTCTGCTCTTCGAACCCTTCGATCTCGCCAGGTGGTTCGCGATCGGCTTCTGCGCCTGGCTCGCTCGTCTCGGACAGGTGGGTTTCAGCGGGTTCAACTTCAGGGTCCCTCTTGCGTCGGACGCCCGGGCTCCTCGCGTTCCGAGCTGGCACGGATCCTTCGCGGTGTGGGAGCAGGTCGGGAGCGCGCTGATGCGGAACCTCCACTGGGTTCTGCCGCTGGTGGTTGCGCTTGCCGGCCTCGTCGTCGTCCTCTGGCTGGTCGTGGTCTGGCTCGGCAGCCGGGGCGCATTCATGTTCCTCCATTGCGTGGCGCTCGATCGCGCCGAGGTTGCGGTTCCCTGGCGGCGGTATGCCCGCGAGGCGCGGAGCCTGTTCTTCTTCCGGCTGGCGCTCAGTCTGATCGCGGCGGTGCCGATCCTCGCGCTGCTGGCGACCGTCGTCGTCGTCGTGGTCCGGATCTTCATGCAGGGTGGCACATTGCTGGCGGGCTGGCTCGTTCTGATCGCCGCGGGGCTGGCGCTCCTCGCGCTCGGCGTCGGGTTCGTGGTTGTCGCGAAGCTGACCCAGGACTTCGTGGTGCCGATCATGTTCCTGCGCGGCGCAACCTGGCGGCAGGCATGGCGT
Organism: Thermoanaerobaculia bacterium; assembly: GCA_035544895.1. Lineage (GTDB taxonomy): Bacteria > Acidobacteriota > Thermoanaerobaculia > Multivoradales > UBA5704 > JASLEW01. Next base: position 63,286 of record DASZZM010000075.1, on the reverse strand, counting down.
GAGCTGCTCGGCCTCTTCGCGGGCAGGCTCCATCTGCTCGTCGTCTACCTCCTGTTCCAGATCGTGCTCGCGATGGCGATCGGCGTCGTGATCGTCATCGCCGTGATCGCGACCTGCTGCATCGCCGGCTGCCTGATGGTGCTCCCCTATCTCGGCACGGTGGCGTTGCTGCCGATCTTCGTCTTCCAGAGGGCCTATTCGCTGTACTACCTGGGGCAACTCGGGACGCGGTACGACCTGTTCCAGACGGCGGCACAACCGCCGGTTGCCCCCACCTGAGCTCTGGGCTGATGACGCCCCCGACGTCCTCCTCGCGGAACGGCAGGTGGGTGCGAAGGACCGACCCGACGACCCTCAGGGCGCTCCAGCAGTCACTTTCGGACCCCAATGCCCGGGACGACAAGTTCATGGGAGACTGGTTCCGATGGACCGCAGTGGTTGAAGGCAGGGTTAACTGATGGAGAAGCGGAGATCGGCGCTTGCGGCGGCGGTGGCGGTGGCGGCCTTGGCGGCCGCAGACCGTAATGGGAGCGCCGATCCCCCGGCCGCGGGCTGGCCGCAGTGGGGCCAGAACGCGCAGCACCAGGGAAGTGTCTCCACGCCCGGTCAGCGGGCCGCGCGCATCGTGGCCCAGGCGGTCTTCGATCCATTCACTGCGCAGGAGATGGCCGAGGGAGGGTCCGACCTGCGGGCGCACTACCAGGCCCCGCTGGCCGCCGGCGACGACGTCTTCATGGCCGCGAAGACCGGGACCTTCACCGGCATCACCACCTGGGAGTCGCAGGTCTGGAACGAGAAGCGCCTGACCTGGCAGGGCGGCTCGCTCGGCGAGGTGTGGCGGTTCGCAAGCGACTGGAAGCCGGTGCCCTTCGCCAGCTCCGCGAACGGCCGCGGCCCCATCTTGGAGCCGGTCTTTCACGCCGCCCTCGCCGGCGGGCTCCTCTACGTCCCCGGGGCGGGCGGCACGGTCTACCGGCTCGGCGCGGCCGACGGCTCGCCCCTGGGGCGGATCAACCCCTTCGGCCCCGGCGTCGACGGGAGCATCTTCGAGACCGGGCCGATCACCGCCGACCCGGACGGCAACGTCTATTACAACGCCATCGAGCTGGCGACCGGCGGACCGGGCAGCGCCTGGGACCACGACGTGGTGGACTCCTGGCTGGTCAAGATCACGGCTGGCGGCGAGGTGGTCAAGGCGAGCTACGCCTCGCTGGTTCCCGGGGCGCCGGGGCCCGGCGACCCGTGTCTGGCCGTCTTTTCGACCGCGGAGCTGCCGTGGCCGCCGAGCCCCGACGCGGTGCCGCCGAGCGTGCCGTGCGGCTCGGTGCGGACGGCTCTGAACCTGGGTCCCGCCGTGGCGCCGGACGGCACGATCTACGTCGCGGCGGTGCATCAGTTCAACAGCCGGACGGCGTACCTGCTGGCGGTCCATCCCGACTTGACCCCGAAGTGGCAGGCCTCGCTGCGCGACCGGCTCGCCGACGGCTGCGACGTCTACCTGCCGCCCAACGGCTCGCCGGGCGGCTGCCGGGCGGGTGCGCACACCGGCGTGGATCCGGCGCAGAACCGGCCGGGCGGGGGCCGGATCCTCGACGACGCGACGTCATCGCCGGCGATCGCTCCCGACGGCAGCATTTTTTTTGGCACGTACAGCCGCTACAACTGGGGGCAAGGGCATCTCATGAAGTTCAGCCCGCGGGGCGAGTTCCTGGCGGCCTATCCGTTCGGCTGGGACATCACCCCGGCGATCTACGTCCACGACGGCACCTACTCGGTCGTCACCAAGGACAACCACTACACCGGCCAGGGCTCCTACTGCGACGACAACACGCTGTGCCCGCCGGACCGCACGGCCAGCGATCCATCCAACCCCGAGTCCTTCTTCATCTCGCAGCTCGACAAGAACCTGGTCCCCGAGTGGAAGTTCCAGAACACCAACACGCTCTCCTGCCGCCGCGACCCGGGCGGCCGCCTCTCGTGCGTGTCCGACCATCCCCACGGCTTCGACTGGTGCATCAACGCTCCCGCGGTCGATGGCCGCGGCGTGATCTATGCCGGCAGCGAGGACGGCAACCTCTACGCCATCGATCAGGGCGGGGTCCTGCGCGACCGGCTTTTCCTGCAGCTCGCGGTCGGCGCCGCCTACACGCCGCTGGCGATCGGTCCGGACGGCAAGATCTACGCCGAGAACGCAGGAACGCTGTTCGTGCTCGGGCAGGCGCTGCCGAGCGGGGGGAGGGGAAGCCGGCCGGTGGGCGGCCGCAGGGGAGGGGCGCGTTCGGCGGGTTCGGGCGGGCGTCCGTGACGGTTGCCGACCTATCGAATGTCAATAGGTCAGAGGGTCAGAGCGAGCGGGCGGCGGTCATCGGGTCGAGTTGGGCGGAGCGGCGGGCGGGCAGCCAGGCGGCGGCCAGGGCGGCGGCGGCGAGCAGCGCGGCGAGGCCGGCATAAGTAGCCGGGTCGTGCGCGGTCACGCCGAAGAGAAGGCCGGACAGGAAGCGGGTCAGCGCGAGGGCGAGGACGGCTCCCAGGGCGAGGCCGGCCGCGACGTGGCGCGCGCCGGCCCAGACGACGAGCGAGAGGATGCTGCGCGGCGGCGCGCCGAGCGCGATCCGCACGCCGATCTCCCGCGTCCTCTGGGCGACCGAGTAGGAGAGCACGCCGTAGATGCCGACCATCGCCAGAAGCACCGCCAGCGCCGCGAAGGCGGCGAGCAGCCGTAGGGTCAGCAGGCGGCGGGCCAGGGAGACCTGCATGATCTCCTGCATGGTGGCGACGTTCGAGATCGGCCGGTCGCGGTCGATCTCCCACACCGCGCGGCGCACCGCCGCCGCGAGCGGCCGAGGGTCGCCGGCGCCGCGCACCACCAGGGTCATGGCGTTATCGACCCATTGCGGCGCCGGCAGATAGATCTGCATCGCCGGGGCGGCGTCGAGCCCCAGGTGATGGACTTCGCCCACGACGCCGACCACGGTGCGCCAGGGGCTCTTCGGATCGCCCAGGCGGATGCGCTTGCCCAGCGGGTCGCGGCCGGGCCAGATGCGCTGCGCAAACGTGCGATTGATCAGGACCACGGGTGGCGTATCGGCCCGGTCGCGGGCCGTCAGGTCCCGCCCGAGGAGGAGCGGGATACGCATGGCGGCGAGGTAGCCGGCGCTGACCGCGAAGCGCTGCGCCGATGGCGTGTCCGCCTCGCTGGCCCCCGGGTTGTCCTCGAAGTGCATCCCGTAGGCATCGAAGTTCCCGCCCAGCGGGAGCTGGCTCGCCACGGCGGCCGCCTGCACTCCGGGAAGGGAGCGGACGCGCTCGAGGACCCGCTGGTAGAAGGCGGCGACCGCGGCGTCCTCGCGGTAGCGCGGCCCCGAGACCGAGATCTCGGCGGCGAGCAGGCGGCGGGGGTCGAAGCCCGGATCGACCGCCAGCAGCCGCGACAGGCTCTGCAGCATGAGTCCGGCGCCGATCAGCAGCACCAGGGCGAGCGCCACCTCGCCGGTCACCAGCAGGCCGTCGAGGCGGTGGCGGCGCCCGGTCACCGCGGCCCCTGCGGCGGCAACCGCGGCCCGCAGGTCCGAGCCGGAGCAGCGCACGGCCGGCAGGAGACCGAAGAGGATGCCGGTGAGCAGGGAGACGGCGAAGGTCACGGCGAGGACGCGGAGGTCGACCGAGACCGCACCCAGCCGGGGGATGTTCGGAGGGCTGACGCTGACCAGCGCCACGAGTCCGGCGGCGGCGAGCAGCGCTCCCAGGGCGCCGCCGAGCAGGTGCAGCAGGGCGCTCTCGGTGAGGAGCTGGCGCACGATGCGCAGCCGGCCGGCGCCCAGCGCCGTGCGCACCGCCATCTCTCCTATCCGCCCTTGCCCGCGGGCGAGCAGCAGGCTGGTCACGTTGGCACAGGCGATCGCCAGCACCAGGGCGACCGCCCCCATCAAAGTGTAGAGAGAGCGCCGGTAGTCGCCGACGAGGTGCTCGGCGAGAGAGATCACGACCGCGCCCGGCCGCTCGTAGTCGCTGGGATGCTCGGCGACGAGGGCGCTCGAGAGCGCATCCAGCTCGCGGTTGGCGCGCTCGGTCGAGACCCCGGGAGCGAGCCGCGCCACTGCGCGCAGGTGGCGGCAGGTGCGGCAGGCCTGCGGCAGGCTTGGGTTGTAGGCGAGGGGGGCCCAGATCTCGGCGGGCTTGTAGAAGTTGGTGGAGAAGAGGGACTCGAGGCCCTCGGGAAGCACGCCGACGAGAGTATAGGGAATGCCGTCGAGGGTGACCGTCTTGCCGAGCAGGCGAGGATCGCCGCCGAAGCGCCTCTGCCACAGGCCGTGGCTCAGGATCACCACGTGGTGCCTGCCCCGCTTGTCTTCTTCCGGTAGGAAGTCGCGGCCGAGCGCCGGCCGCACGCCGAGGGTGCGGAAGAACTCGCCGGAGACGCGCAGGCCTTCCAGGCGCTCTGGCGTTCCAACCCCGGCCAGCGAAGGGGTCCAGTAGCTGAGCACCGCCATGCGGGCGAAGGACCTGCCGCGGCTCTTCCAGTCGAGGAAGTTCGCAAACGAGGTGTTCATCGGCGAGCCGCCCCGCTCGCGCTCCCACAGCGTCACCAGACGCTCCGGCCGGGGGTAGGGAAGGGGGCGGAGCAGGACCGTGTCGAGCACGCTGAAGGCTGCGGTGTTGGCGCCGATGCCCAGCCCCAGGGTCAGCACGGCGGCGGCGGTGAAGCCGGGGCTCTTGCGCAGCGTGCGCCAGGCGTAGCGGAGGTCTTGCACGAAGGTGCTCATGGAACGATCTCCCGGGTGTCCGGCAGCGGTTGGGGATGACTGCGCGGCCCGTCCGTGGGCGCGCAGAACACGGCGGCGGCGCGCGAATGCCGCGGCGAGCTGCTCGGCTCTCGCCTGGACTGCGGTGGCGGAGACGTCGGCGACTGTGCGCAGCCAGAAGCGCAGGGCTCCGCGCCGGCCCGCGCGCTCGCCTTCGTCACGCAGGCGCCGGTCGAAGACGTCGCGCATTTCGGGCCCGAACCTGGCGCGGAAGCGGCGCGGATAGGCGCGCAGCAGGCAAGCGAAGAGCCGGCCCTTCCGCGCGGTGGAGAGGCTCCGGCGCCCGCTCACGGAGTCTCGCCCGCGCCTTCCAGCAGGCTCTTGACGGCCGCCAGGCGCAGCACTTCGCGCAGCCGCTCGGCCTCGGCGCGCGCCACCCGGCGGCCGAAGGAAGTGAGGCGGTAGCAGCGGCGGCGCTCGCTCCCTGCGGACGGCGCGGTCGGCGCGGACGGCGGCGGGGCGCCCGTTCCCCCGGCCTCCGCGATCAGCCTCGCGTTGAGCAGGCGGTCGAGAGTGCGGTAGAGCGAGCCGACTTCGAGCCTCACGCTCCCGCGCGACTCCCGCTCGACCTCCTTCATGATCCCGTAGCCGTGCAGGTCGCCGGCGGCCAGCACGACGAGCACGAAGAAGTCGCGCGGCCGCAGCGGCAACGCCCTGCCGAGGGCCTCTTGCTGGCGATCGGGGTCCATATATGCAAAGTACATATACCACGGGCGCGCCGTCTCTGCAATGCCGTAGAGATAGGATAGGCACGGGGGTGGCAGCACCATGAGCACGATACAGATCGACGTACCCGAGAGCGTGCTTCTCAGCACGGGCCAATCGCAGGAGGAATTCGTTCGCGAGGCAAAGTTCCTTCTGGCGCTCAAGCTCTTCGAGCTCGGCCGCCTGTCTTCGGGAAAAGCGGCTGAGATGTGCGGGATGAACCGGGTTGACTTCCTGCTGCTTGCTGGCAGGTCCGGCGTGCCGATTGCCGATCTCGACGAAAGCGAGTGTGAGCGGGAATTCTCGGCTTGAAAGAGGGGCCGGCCGTCTGCGATGCAGGACCACTGATCGCCTCCGCTGGTCTTGATCGACGAGCGTCGCGCCCGCCGCATCGCGGCCCAAGTCTACGGCCTCGCCGTAAAGGGCACTGCCGGCATCCTTGTCGAGGCCAAGCGCGCCGGCATCGTTTCGAAGGTCCGGCCCCTGCTCGAGGACATGCTCCCGTCCTCGGCGATGAACTCCAGGTTCGACCAGGCACGGTAGGGCTCGTAGTCGGGCAGGCCCTGGCGCACGAAGGCGAGCGCCTCTCTTTCCCAGGGAAACTCGGATGGGGCGATCTGGCGCCAGCGCTGAGACGTCTCGTTCAAGCGGTTGGATGAAGCCTATGTAGTTTAGACTCCGAGACTATATCGCGAGCCGACGATGCTCTCGAGAGACTGGCCCGAAGAGCGTCCCGCTGGGCTTTGCAGCGGTCGAGATCCCGGCGAGAAGGAGGGCTCCCATTGGGGTGGACGTGGAGTGCTCTTGGCGGAGGCTGCGCAAGACGGCCTGCCCGAAGTCAGGCTGCACGACCTTCTTCACTTCTATGCGGCGGTGGGCGCCTACGTGCCGGCGCTTTCAGGCTGCATCAGCGAGGGCGAGACGACCGAGGAAGAATCTAGCCGAGGTAGTCGAGCTCTACCTGGAGCCCGCCGAGGGCGACCTGGAGGTATCTCTCGCACTTCAGCCTCCATTAGCCCATCTGATCCGGTTGGCATCAAGCCCCCTCAGGAGGCATCAGCTTTTCAAGTTGTCCCAGCAGCCGGGGAATGTCCTGCTGTGCCAATGTCCAGATCCGCTCGGTCTCGATTTCGTCGTAGGCGTGGATCAGCACGTTGCGCTGATCGACGATCAATCGCCTGGGAATCTCTGGATGGGATTCCTTGAGCTCCATTGAGATGCGCCGGGCGGCCTCGCCGATGATCTCGATCCTCCTCTCAGTCGCCAGGCGGAGGTTTTCGTCGGCCGCATATTGCTCGAATGTGAGCCCCTGCAACGAGGACGCCACTCCTTGGGCTGCCGTCAGCATGTCCCACAGATAGACCTTGTCCCGATCAGGAGGCATAGACCACGTGGTAATCGGCGAGAATGGCCTGCCGGCGGTAGGGATTGCGGAGGGCCTTCTTTTCGACCAGATCAACCTCACGGCCAAAGATGGATTCCAACTCGGCCCGCATCCTGGAGAGGTCCCACAGGGTCCAGGGGGCATCGGGTGCGAAAGTGACGAGGACGTCTACGTCGCTGTCGGGCCCGAAGTCGGGCCGCAAGGTTGAGCCGAAGAGTGCGAATTCCGTGACGCTCCAACGCCGGCAGAAGTCGCCGATCCGGTCGCGGTCGAAGACGAGGGCCGTGGCCATGATGATCTCCCCGCCTCCATCGGGGTAGACGAGCCGAAACGGATTGTATCGCCATACAGCTCGCTTCAAGGTTCTGGATCGAGCATCCGGCCGTTGTGGGCCAGTTGCCGCCCCACTCATTCTGTGGAGACGGTAGTTCTCCGCCTACTCTGCGACCTCTTCGAGCGGCGCCGCCTCGAGCAAGTCAAGCGCCGTGGCGGCCTTCGCCGCTGACGAAGCGGCGGGCGCCGGCGATGCCCTCGCGGCGGACGATGTCGAGACTGCCCTCGAACTCCTGGCGGAGGGCCTCGCGGAGAGGCAGGCCGCCCTGGCGGTGAACAGAGGCGCGGTCGGCGCGCAGGCAGGACTGCGGGAAGCGGGCGATCTCCTGGGCCAGCGCCTCGGCCGCGGCCCGTGAAGTGCCGTCGGGGACGACCCGCTCGCACAGCCCGATGGCGAGGGCTTCGGCGGCCGGCACCTTGCGTCCGGTCAAGATGAGGTCGAGGGCGCGGCCCTGGCCCACCAGGCGCGGCAGCCGCACGGTGCCGCCGTCGAGCAGGGGAATGCCCCAGCGCCGGCAGTAGACGCCGAAGTAGGCGCTCTCCTCGATGACCCGGAGATCGCACCAGAGAGCAAGCTCCATCCCGCCCGCCACCGCCGGACCGGCCACCGCGGCGATGACCGGCTTCGCGAGGGCGAGGCGCGTCGGGCCGAGCGGTCCGGGCGGCAAGGCGGACGAGGGATCCGCGGGAAAGCGCAGGTCGTCGAGCCAGTCCGCGCCTCCGGCCGCGACGCTCTCGAGGTCGGCGCCCGAGCAGAACGCGCCGCCGGCGCCCCACAGCACGGCCACGTCGGCCGCGGGGTCGCGCTCGAAGGCGAGGAAGGCGTCGAGCAGCGCCGCGGCCGTCGCCCGGTCGACCGCGTTGCGGACCTCCGGGCGGTCGACGAGCACGGTGGTCACCGGTCCGGACTTCTCGCTGCGCACGGTGGCGGACATGGGCGGACCTCCTCGGAGAAAGTACGGGCATTGTAGCCGCCGGCCCCGCTGCGGCATGGGAAGCGCACGCTTAATAACGCCAGCGCAGGCCGCGGTCACGCAGGCAGCGCCATTTGCACTAAACCCGTGCCATTCTTGCCTCCTTAGAGAGAGGGTGGCGATCGCGATGAAAAGACTGAACCTGACTCTGGTCGTCGAGGAAGAGCTCCTCCGCGAGGCTCGGGCCGTAGCGGCCCGGCGACGGGCCTCCGTCAACGAGATGTTGCGTGAGTTCCTGGAGGATGTGGTAGGTCAGGAAGGCCGGCGCCTCACGGCCATGGAGCGAATTCAGCCCCTACTGGACTGCCCAGCCGTTCATCTCGGCCAACCCCGCCCTTCCAGGGACGAGCTTCATGAGCGGTGATCTCGCAGCCTTTGTGGATTCGAGCGTGGGCGCCTGACCTTGGGCGCATGCCCGCCCGCAGGCTTGGCTCCCGCGTGGTAACCCGCTAACTCCGCCGCTCTTTCCTCCCCGGGTTCGACTCTTCACCGGTCGTAGACTGGTGGTCGAGGCGGTCCAGGAGCCGGAGCCCCTCTTGAGGAGATCCGAGTGCGGCGCGGGCTCGAAAGCGGGTTTCGGCATCGAAGTCAGTCAGGGCGATGGTCGAGAGCTCCTCAATCAACTTGTTGATGCTGATCTTGCGCCGGGTTGCAAGCTGACGCAGCTTCTCGTGCTTCTCGTCGGGCAAGCGAATTGTCAGGGTGCCCATGACGCCATCTCCTTCAGCAGCACTTCAGGCTGCAGTATGCGTAGGCCTGGAAAGTGAAGCTCAGCGGACCGGAAGTCTCGCGCATTCTTCGTCACCACGGCACTCGCTCCTCCGGCTACCGCGAGCTCGATCAAGTGGTTGTCAGCCTCGTCGCGGACGTTGGGACGCCAGCTGAAGTAAATGACCGTCCAGCGGCAGACGCTGAGAAAGGCGTTAAAGACGGCTTCGCGTTGGGTACCGTCGAGAGGACACCCTCGGAAGAGGGCTTCGCGATTGAGCAGAGACTCGTACTCAGCGAAGAGAGCCGCCCCCATCAGAGGGAGGAGGCGCCCGTCTAGGCAGGCCCGTAGGATGCTTCGACTCGCGCCAGATGGACCGAGCAGTGCAGCTACGAAGACATTGGTATCGACCACCACGTTCACGTCGCAGATGATAGCATATATGCAGTCATCCGAGCCGACCGTTCCGAGCCAGCCGGGGAATCAGAACCTCGGCGCGCATGCGAGATGCGGGCTAGAATCTCTTGCAGGTCAGGAGTTTGAGAGGAGTGTCCCGTGAGCCATGGGGCCGCCGTTCTCACCGCCCTCATCGCGGTTCTCGCGTTGGCCATGGTTTATGCCATGGTGCAGTGGAGCCTCAGGATGCTCCGGGCTCCGCTGCCGCGAGCAGGGGAGCCCCTGATCGACAGGACCCTGGGCGGGCGGGAAGCGCGCCGGTGGGGGACGGCTTACGCACTGCTCTGGCTGGCCCTGGTCGGCGCCTTCCTGGCCCTGTTCACGGCGCTGGGAGACAACCGGCCCGTAAGCGACCTGGCCTTCCTGTTCGCCGTGGCGGCGGGCTGGATCGGTCTCAACGTCCTCTTCGTCTGGTTCGGCCGCGCGCTCGCACGCACGGGCGAGCGAAGCGCCCGGGAAGGCGGGCGGGAGCGCCGGGAAGCGGTGACGGACGTCCCGGCCGGCGGATTTCCCGAGAGGTCGCCCGAGAGCAGGGCAGGCAGGGCGGTCCGCCGGGTTGCCGGGATGCTGGGTCCGGTTGCGTGGATCGGGGGCATCATCTTCCTTGCCGCTCTCGGGCGGGCGTGGAGGCCGCTGCGCAATCTCGAGACTTGGTTTGAGGCCCACAGGTCGATGTGGCTGGTGCCCTTGGGGATCCTGGCGCTGTTCGGGCTCGCCCTGTTCATCGGGGGCGCGGTTGCCATGGTCCTCGGCCAGGGCACGCCGATGGGCCACGAGGAGATCGAGGAGCTCGAGCGGCGCCGGCTGCGCTGGCGCCTGGGTCCGGGCCTGGCGCGCTGGGTGGCGGTCCGCGTGCCCGCGACCGCCGTGGGTGCCGAGGCCGGAGACAGCGCCTCATTCGCCGAGGTCAAGGCGGCCTTCCGCGCCCGTGCCTGGGAGGTGAGCCCGCGCTGGCGGCGCCTGTTCGTGGTCATGCTGGGCAGCTTGCTCCTGGTCGCCGGGCTCTTCGGGGCGGCCGTCGTCCTCGCGCCGGCGGGGCTGAAGCCTCTCTTCGCCGGCGCCCTGGTCTACGCGGCCGTCCGCCTCGCGTGGGGCTTCGCGCGGGCGTAGAATGCCGCCCATTCCGGAGGTGACCATGACCCACCGTTGCCGACTGGCTCACGCCATCTGCCTGGCCTTGCTCGCCGCCGCGCCGGCGGCGGCGCTCGATTGCGACCTGTTGTTTGCCGGCGGCCGCGTGGTCGACGGCACCGGCGCTCCCTGGTTCCGCGCCGACGTCTGTGTGGCGGGCGACAAGATCGCGGCGGTCGGCCAGCTCGCGGGCGCGCGCGCCGGCCGGCGGATCGACGCCTCCCGCCTGGTCATTACTCCGGGCTTCATCGACATGCTGGGACAGTCCGAGTACAACGTCCTGGTCGACAACCGCGCCGCGAGCAAGATCACGCAGGGGATCACCACCGAGATCACCGGCGAGGGCAGCGCGATCGCGCCGATCAACGAGCGCATGATCGACGAGGGCAAGGAGATCTATCAGCGCTACGGCGTCAAGCCCAATTGGACCACGCTGCGCGAATACTGGCGGGCGTTCGAGAAGGCCCGCCCGGCGATCAATCTCGGCACCTTCGTCGGCGCGGGCGGGGTGCGCAACCTGGTCATCGGCGAGAGCGAGCGCGCGGCCACGCCGGCCGACCTCGCGGCCATGGAGAGCGCGGTGGCCCAGGCGATGGAAGACGGCGCCTTCGGCGTCTCCACCTCGCTGCAGTACGTGCCCGACCGCTTCGCCTCGACCGCGGAGATCATCGCGCTTGCCAAGGTGGCGGCGCGCTACGGCGGCAGCTACATCACCCATCAACGCTCCGAGCAGTACCAGATCGATGCCAGCCTGGACGAGATCTTCCGGATCGCACGCGAGGCGAGGCTTCCGGCCCAGATCTATCACCTCAAGGTCGCCTGCCAGGGGATGTGGGGAAAGATGCCGCACGTCCTTGAGCGCCTGGAGGCGGCGCGCGCCGAGGGTCTCGACGTCTCCGCCGACCAGTACCCGTGGACGGCGGGCGAGAACGGCCTCGACGCCAACCTGCCCCTGTGGGCGCGCGACGGCGGCGTCGACAAGATGATCGAGCGCCTGCGCGACCCGGCGGCGCGGGCGCGCCTGCGGGCCGAGCTGCACAAGGACGACCGGAGCTGGGAGAACCAGTACCAGTGCGCCGGCGGCGGCAAGGGGATCCTGATCGCCACCGTGATCAACCCCGCGCTCAAGAAGTACGAAGGCAAGACCGTCGCCGAGATCGCCAAGGCGGAAGGCAAAGACGAGGTGGACGTGATCGCCGACCTGGTGATCGCCGACCGCGGGCACACCTCGAACATCATCTTCATCATGGACGAGAGGGATGTGAGCACGGCCCTGCGGCATCCGCTCGTCTCGCTGTGCACCGATTCCGGCGCGGTTGCCACGGATGGCATTTTCGGCCAGGAGAAATCGCATCCGCGGGCCTGGGCCTCGGCGCCGCGCATCCTCGGCCACTACGTCCGCGACGAGAAGCTGCTGCCGCTCGAGGAGGCGGTGCGCAAGATGACCTCGCTGCCGGCCTCGCGCATGGGCCTCGCCGACCGCGGCATCGTGCGCGCCGGCATGGCGGCCGATCTCGTGGCCTTCGATCCCCAGACGGTGCGCGACGTCTCCACCTACACCGACCCGCTGCACTACAGCGCCGGCATCTCCTTCGTCGCCGTCAACGGCCAGCTCGTCGTCGACGACGGCAAGATCACCGGCGCCCGCCCGGGGCGGCCGCTGTATGGTCCGGGGTACAAGGCGCGGCCTTGAGGCCGCGGCGCTCCGCGATGAGCTCATCAGCGAGGCTACGGCCCGCGGGCACATGCGCCCTGACGGCAGCCTGGGCGCGCCGGACTGCCTCGAGGGGAGTTTTGATCGACTTTCGCATAAAGGCTACTCCTCAACGAGATATTCTAGCCCTGCAGTGCCCGCAGGCATCAGCCGCGAGGGGCCGCGAGGAGCTATGAGAAGACACCTGTGGATTGCGATCTTCATCCCATGCATCGTGTTGGCTGCGCCGCCGGCCCCGATGCCGGCTCCCGCGGCTGCTGCGCCGGCGGCGCACGCCGGGCTCGACGAGCAGCTGCCGCTCGATCCGGCGATCGTGAGCGGCCGCCTCGCCAACGGCTTGCGTTACTTCATCCGCGCCAACTCGCGGCCGGCCAAGCGCGCCGAAGTGTGGCTGGCGGTCAACGCCGGGTCGGTGCTCGAAGACGATGACCAGCGAGGGATCGCCCACTTCGTCGAGCACATGGCGTTCGACGGCAGCCGCCACTTCCCGAAACGCCAGCTCGTCCACTACCTGGAATCGATCGGCATGCGCTTCGGCCCCGACATCAACGCTTCGACCGGCTTCGATCGCACCCTTTACACCCTCAAGGTGCCCACGGACCGGCCGGAGATCGTCGAGCAGGCGTTCCAGATCCTCGAGGATTGGGCCGGTGCGATCGACTTCGATCCCGCCGAGCTCGAGCGCGAGCGGGGAGTGGTCATCGAGGAGTGGCGGCTCGGGCGCGGCGCCATGGCGCGCATGCAAGACCAGCAGCTCCCCATCCTGCTCAAGGGTTCGCGCTATGCCGAGCGCCTGCCGATCGGCAAGCGCGAGGTGCTGGAGCACGCCTCGCGCGAGACGCTGCTGCGCTTCTACCACGACTGGTATCGCCCCGACCTGATGGCGGTCGTGGCGGTCGGCGACTTCGACAAGGAAAAGATCGAGCGGCTGGTGCGCGCGCACTTCGCCGGCCTCGAGCAGCCGGCCAAGGCGCGGCCGCGGCCGTCCTATCCGGTGCCCGATCACGGCGAGACGCTGTACGCCATTGCCACCGACCCGGAGGCCACCTCCGCCTCGGTTGGCGTCGACGTCAAGCTGGGGCCGCGGCCGGAGTCGAGCGTCGCGGACTTCCGCCGCGAGCGGGTCGAAGGACTCTACTACTCGATGCTCAACGATCGTCTGGCCGAGCTTGGCCGCAAGCCCGACCCGCCCTTCCTCTTTGCCTTCGCCGGCAGCGGCCGCGTCGTGCACTCGACCGACATGAGCATCGCCACCGCCGAAGTCTCCGAGAACGGCATCGCGCGCGGGCTCGACGCCATGCTCTCCGAGCTCGAGAGGGTGCGGCGGCATGGCTTCACCGCCGGCGAGCTGGAGCGCGCCAAGCGCAAGCTCCTGCGCTCCTACGAGCAGCGCTACGCCGAGCGCGACAAGCGGGAATCGCCACAGCTTGCCGGGCAGCTTGCCGCCCGCTACCTCGACGAGCGGCCAGCGCCCGAGGTGGGTTTCGAGCTGGCCCTGGTGCGGCAATTCCTGCCGGGCATCGAGCTCTCCGAGGTCAACCGCCTGGCGGCGGACTGGAACGCGGAGCGCAACCGGGTGATCGAAGTCAGCGCGCCGCGCAAGAAGGATCTGACGCCGCCGAGCGAGGCCGAGCTGGCGGCGGTCTTCGCATCGGTCGCCAAGCGCGACATCGCGCCGTGGGTGGATCGCGCCCGCGAAGGCCCGCTGGTCGCCGCCGCCCCGGTGGCGGGCAAGGTGGTGAGCGAGAGCCGGATCGAAGAGCTGGGGCTCACCGAGTGGCGCCTGTCCAACGGCGTGCGGGTGGTGCTCAAGCCGACGGATTTCAAGAACGACGAGGTCGTGCTGTCAGGATTCGCGCCGGGCGGCCTCTCGCTGGTCCCCGACGCGCAGTTCACCTCGGCGCGGCTGGCCTCTCAGCTCGCCCGCGAGCAGGGGGTGGGGGAGTTCGACCGCACGGCGCTGAGCAAGGCGCTGGCCGGGAAGCTCGCCGGCGTCGGGCTCTCGTTGGGCGAATTCGAGCAAGGCGTCGGGGGCGGCGCGTCGCCGCTCGATCTCGACACCATGTTCCAGCTCGCCTACCTGTCGCTGACCGCGCCGCGCCGCGACCCCGAGGCCGCTCGTTCCTTCCTGGCCAAGGAGGAGGCGGCGCTGAAGAACCGCCTGGCGCGGCCCGAGGCGGTGTTCAGCGACAAGCTCACCGAGGTGCTCTCGCAAAATCATCCTCGCGAGCGCCCGCTGACTGTCGAGAGTCTGCGCGAGGTCGATCCGGAGGTCGCTTATCGAGTTCTTCGCGACCGCTTCGCCGACGCCGGGCAGTTCATCTTCTTCCTGGTCGGCAGCTTCAAGCCCGAGCGTGTGCGCGGCGAGGTCGAGACCTGGCTCGGCGGTCTGCCAGCGCACGGACGCAAGGAGAGCTGGCGCGACGTGGGCGTCAGGCCGCCTGCCGGCGTGCAGCGCTTCGCGGTGACCAAGGGTCTCGAGCCCAAGAGCCTGGTGCGGATCGTCTTCACCGGCGATGCCAAGTACAACCGCGAGAACCTGCACGACATCGGCGCCCTGGGCAATGCCTTGCGCATCCGCTTGCGCGAGATCCTGCGCGAGGACCTGGGTGCGGTCTACGCGGTGAGCGCCGGGGGAGGGCTCGACTACCGGCCGAGGGAGCAGTACCAGTTCGCCATCTCTTTCGGCTGCGCGCCCGAGAAGGTCGATGCCTTGGTCGGCGCGGTCTTTGCCGAGATCGCGGCGATCCAGAAAGAAGGAGTGGCCGCGCCGGTCCTGCAGAAGGTCAAGGAAGCCGAGCGGCGCGAGCGCGAAGTGGCCCTGCGCGAGAACCGCTTCTGGGTCGGCGTGCTCGCGAGCTATTACCGCTCGGGCTGGGACCCGCGCGGCATCCTGCGCTTCGACGAGATGGTCGAGCGCGTCACTTCGGAGCGCATGCGGGATCTGGCCCGCCAGTACCTGCAACCCGGCCGCTACGTCCTCGGCGTCCTGCTGCCCGAGGCCGCGCCGGCGGCCCGTCCGGGCCGCTGACGGAGAGAGCTCGAGCGCTGACGCCCGCCGGCGGCCGGCGCGCCTCCCGCCTTTCCTTCGTCGGCCGCGAGATGAAATTTGTGGAAGAAGCGGTGGATGACGGGCGCAAAGAGCACGCCGGCGATGACCAGGAAGCCGATGCCGGAGAACAGGGCGTAGAAGGAGGCGAAGAGCTTGCCGCCGGTCGTGTGCAGCTCGCCGACCGGGCCCATGCCGCCGAGGATCATCGCGGCGTTGAGCAGGGAGTCGATGAACGACTGGCGCTCGAAGTGGTGGTAGCCGGCCACGCCGAGCAGCAGCGACGCCACGATGAAGCCGAGCGCGAACAAGGCGTGGCGCAGCGAGCGGACGATGAAGGCCCGTCTGGGTAGGAGAGGTTGCCCCTTGTGCTCGAACACCGCGCTCCCTTCAATGGCCGATGGCCGCCACGGCACCGCCGGAAATATCGGTCGGCCTCACGGGACCCATGGTATTGCGCCGAGTGGAGCGGGGCAACCGGCGTGCTATAGTCGCGGTTCTCGCGCCGGTTTGCGGGCTCCCGCATGCCACTCAACTCCCTCATTGGTACGTTCCTGATTGCCCTCATCTTCTGCTGCTCGGACGGATGCCCATGAGCTGCCCCCGCTTGCGTTTCTGCGCCTGCGTTGTCATGACTCTCGCGCTTTTCGCGGCTCTTTTCGCTACGGGGCCCGCCGTTGCACAGAGGGCCGCGACGTCCGCAGAGCGGATCGCCGATCATCAGGCGAGCCGGCACGTCGGCGAAGTGGCAATGGTGTGCGGATACGTCGCCGGCGGCTATTACGCGGTGAGCGCTCAGGGGCAGCCCACCTTCCTCGACTTCGGCCAGGGGTTTCCCGGCGAGGTGTTCAGGGTGGTCATCTGGGGCGCGGAGAGGAGCAAGTTCAAGGAGCCGCCCGAGCAGAGCTATAACCGGAGACAGGTGTGCGTCACCGGCAAGATCCAGCTCGAGCGCGGCAAGCCGGAGATCGTGGTCAAGGACCCGGCGCAGCTCGTCCTTGACCAGCTCTACATGGACCCGGAGTGAAGCGGCACGCGCGCGCCCGCCGCCTCGGGCGCTCCGCCAGGACCTCCCTTTCCGCCTTCGCCGTCACCCTCGTCCTCGGCTCGCCCCTTCCTTCCGCCGCGATCGGCGACGCGAGGGGAGCCGCGCCGGCGGCGACAGGGCAGGATGGGTGGCAACTGGCCAACCCGGCGGCAGTCGGCCTGTCCGCGGAGAACCCGGCCGCGGTCGAGCCTCGAGCCCCATCCGCGAAAGCTCCCAGGCCCCGCACGAGTTGATTCGCCGCCGGGGAGGAGTTATTTTTCCCTCTTGGACAGGTTGGGACGGCGGCAGGGACCATGAACCATTGGCAGGAGAGCGCGGAGATCCTGGCGCGCCTCGCCGAGCTGGCGGCGGCGGGGCAGCGGGCCGCCCTGGCCACGGTGGTGAGCATCGCCGGTTCCGCCTACCGCCGGCCGGGTGCCAAGCTCTTGATCGAAGAAGCGGGCGGCACGGTGGGCAGCGTCAGCGGGGGCTGCCTGGAAGCCGACGTGCGCGAAGTCGCCAGAGAGGTGATCGCGAGCGGAAGGCCGAGTCTGCGCCACTACAACACCGGCGCCGACGAGGACGTCGTCTGGGGCCTCGGGCTGGGCTGCAACGGCCTGGTGGACGTCCTGGTGCAGCCCGCCTCCGCGGGTCCATTGGCGGACCTGGCGGACCGGTTGCGGGAGCTTTTTGCCGGGGAGGGCGCCTTTGCCCTCGCCACCGTGGTGGATGGTGAAGAGCTCGGCGCCAGCTTGGTGGTCGGCCCCGGCGATGCCGTCGCCGGATCGCTGATGGAGCGCGGGGCCGCCACGGGTCCTGCACGAGAGGCCGGCTGGCCCGGTCCAGCCGGAGCGCGGCAGGGCCTCCCCGCATCCCCGGCGGCGGCGGATCTCGATCGGCTGGTTGTGGAGCACGCCCGCGGACTGGTCGCGGCAGGCCGTTCGGGTGTGCAGCGGATCGCCGGGCGCGAGGTCTTCGTCGAGGTGTTGCCGCCGCCGCCGCACCTGATCGTTTGCGGCGCCGGCGACGACGCCAGGCCGCTCGTCGCCTATGCCGCGGACGCGGGGTTCCGAGTGACCGTGGTGGATCACCGGGCGGGCCTGATGGCGCCGGGCGGCGGGCTGATCGGAGGCGAAGGGTCGGCCGCCGCTCCCGCCATTGGCGGCACTCCTTGCAAGTCGGAGTGGTTCCCGAAGGCGGCACGGCTGATCGTGGCGCGCCCGGACGAGCCGGAGCTGGCCTTGCCTCCTGCCGCGCACTCGCTGGCGGTGGTCAAGACCCACTCGCTGGCCCACGATCGCGAATGGGTGCGGCGGCTGCTCGCGGCGGGCCTGCCCTTCGTCGGAGTGCTGGGACCGCGGGCGCGGACCGAGGCCATCCTGAAGGACCTTGCCGCCGGTCGGGTCGGAAGCGCCGGGTCACAGCCCGGCGCAGGCAGTCCGACTGGAAGCGCCGGGTCCCTGCCCGGCGCTGGGGCCGGCACTCCCGGCAGGTCGGCCGCCGCTCCCGCCATTGGCGGCACTCCCGGCAGGTCGGCCGCCGCTCCCGCCATTGGCGGCACTCCCGGCAGGTCGGCCGCCGCTCCCGCCATTGGCGGCACTCCCGGCAGGTCGGGAGAGAGCGGGAAAGATGCGAAGGGGCGGGTCTTCGGCCCGGTCGGGTTGGACCTCGGCGCCGACGGACCGCGCCAGGTGGCGCTGAGCATCGTTGCCGAGCTGCTCGCCTTCGTCGCCGGGCGCGAGCCGCACCACCTCCGTGAGCGCCGGGAAGGAATCCATGCCGAGCCGCGGGAGAAGGCCCTCCATGCCCGCTGAGCGCGACGCCGACGAGGCGGCCGCCGGCCCGGTCGCCGGGATCCTGCTCGCCGCCGGCACCTCGAGCCGGATGGGAAGCAACAAGCTGCTCTTCGACGTCGGGGGAGAAAGCCTGCTGCGGCGGACGGCGCGGCAGGCGCTCGCGGGCGGCCTCGACCCGTTGCTCGTCGTCCTCGGCCACCAGGCGGAGAGAGCCGCCCAGGAGCTCGCCGGCCTGACTTGCCTGACGGTGGTCAACGCCGACTACGAGCAGGGGATCACCTCGTCGTTGCAACGCGGCGTCGCGGCCTTGCCGCACGGCGTGCGGGCGGCGATGGTGCTGCTCGCCGACATGCCGTTCGTCAGCGCGCCGATGATCGCCGAGATCGTAGTGCGTTACCGGACGTCCCGCGCGCCGCTGGTCATCTCGGACTACCAGGGTGTCAACGCCCCTCCGATGCTCTACGACCGGGCGCTGTTCGGCGAGCTGCTGACCATGAGCGGGGGCGGATGCGGCAGGCAGGTGGTCAAGCGCCATCGCGGCGAGGCGCAGGTCCTGTCGTGGCCCGCGGCGGCGCTCGCCGACCTCGACGTGCCGGAGGACTACGCCCGGATGAAGGCCGATGGCCCCGATGACCCGCAGGGCTAGAACGCGACTCGCCTGCTCCGGCTAGACCTCGATGCACGCCGATCTCTTGCGCTTGGCGGCGGACATGGCACGGCGGGAGGAGCCTTTCGTGCTGGCTGTCGTGGTGCGCCGCCAGCCGGCCAGCTCGGCGCAGGCCGGTGACATGGCGTTGGTCACCGCGGCCGGCGCGTTTCACGGCTGGCTGGGCGGCAGCTGCACGCAGCCGACGGTGATCAGGGAGGCGCGGCAGGCCCTGCGGGAAGGCAAGCCCCGGCTGATCAACCTGGCGCCCGATCCGCCCGATCCGGCCGATCCGGCCGATCCGGCCGATCCAGTCGCCGGCGGGGCAGGCGGGTTCGGGTCGGCGGCGGGTCCAGGGGGGCGAGCCGAGCGCCGCCCAGGGGTGACCGCCCTGCCCATGAACTGCGCGAGCGGAGGAAGCGTGGAGATCTATCTCGAGCCCATCCTGCCGGCGCCGCGGCTCGCGGTCTTCGGCGTCTCGCCCACTGCCCGGGCGCTGGCGAGGCTCGGCAAGACGATGGGCTATACGGTCCTCGCCGTGGACGCCGCCGCCGAGCCGGCGCTCTTTCCGGGGGCCGACCAGGTGCTGACCGATCTCGCTTCTCCCGATCTCGCCGCCGCCGCTTCGCGCGGCCAGTGCTACGCGGTGGTGGCAACGATGGGGGAGCGCGACGAGGAGGCCGTCCAAGCGGCACTCGCGCTGGCGCCGGCCTACCTGGGCGTCGTGGCAAGCGCCAGGCGCTTCGCGCAGCTCCGGCAGACTCTGCTGGCGCAGGGGGTCGCGGCCGAGGCGCTCGACGGCATCCGCAGTCCGGCGGGGGTCGCAATCGGAGCCGTGACTCCGGAAGAGATCGCCTTGAGCGTGCTGGCAGAGGTCGTCCAACGGCGGCGCGCCGCGGCGCCGGCAGGGCCGGCACGGCCGGCACGGCCGGCGGGGGAGATGGCGGGCGAGGAGCCGCTCGTCGAGCTCGATCCGGTGTGCGGCATGACGGTCGAGGTCGCCACCGCCCGCCACACCGCCGGGCACGCGGGCCGCGCCTACTTCTTCTGCGGGGCCGGCTGCCGCGAACGCTTCCTGGCCGCGCCGGAGCGCTACGTTCCGGCGGCCTCTCCGGCCCCCGCCCGGGAGGGCGCGGCGTGAGGCCCGAGATCGCCGCCTTGCTGGAGGCGATGGAGCGGCAGGGTTACATCGCCGACGCCGCGATCGCAACCGCGCTGTTCCTGGCCACGGAGATGCGCCGGCCGCTCCTGGTCGAAGGCGACGCCGGGGTGGGAAAGACCGAGATCGCCAAGGTGCTGGCGCGGCTGCTGGGGACCGAGCTGATCCGGCTGCAGTGCTATGAAGGTCTGGACGTTGCGACCTCCCTGTACGAGTGGAACTACCAGCGCCAGCTGCTGCGCTTGCGCCTGGCCGAGCACGAAGGCAAGAGCGCGGACGAAATCGAGGACATCATCTTCGGCCGCGCCTACCTGCTCGAGCGGCCGCTGCTGCGCGCCATCACCCGGCGCGAGGGGCCGCCGGTGCTGCTCATCGACGAGGTCGACCGCGCCGACGACGGCTTCGAGGCGTTCCTGCTGGAGGTGCTCTCGGACTTCCAGGTGACAATCCCGGAGCTCGGCACGATCAGGGCCGAGCACCCGCCCCACGTGGTGCTCACTTCGAACCGCAGCCGCGAGATCGGCGACGCCTTGCGTCGGCGCTGCCTCTACCTGCACATCGACCATCCGACCCTCGACAAAGAGGTGCGCATCCTGCGCGCCCGCGTGCCGGGAGCGAGCGCCCGGCTGGCCGAGGAGATCGGCCGCTTCATGCAGGTCCTGCGCCGGCGGCGGCTGAGCAAGACGCCGGGCGTGGCGGAGACGATCGACTGGGCGCAGGCTCTGGTGCGCATCCACAGCGATCACCTCGACCTCGAGACCGTCGAGCAGACGCTGGGCTGCATCGTCAAGGACCACCACGACCTGCGCGAGCTCGACCGCGGCGAGTTGCAGGCGGCCCTGGCGGCGGCCGTGGAGGCGGAGAGGGCGGCAGGAGCCCAAAATGAAATGCCAAGAGTTCCGTAGACTGTACAAGCCCTTCGTGGAGGACCTCCAGTGGGACATCAAGTCTAAAAAGTATGGACAGTGGATTGGCCACCTGAATGCTTGTACGAAATGCTGTGATTGGTACCAATTGAAGCAAGTCGAAAGCTGGGGCGCTGATCCGTCGAAATATCCGTGTGTCCATGTGGCCTACCATTCGGCGATGCACTGCGATCAACACAAAGATGCTTGGGAATGCGTCGATACTGCCCTTGCCTGCATAGACAATGTCTTCGGTATACCTGTTCGAGACGGCGGTCCTTCTTTCATCGAGATCAAATACTGTCCGTGGTGTGGCATTGAGTTACCCGGCGTCAAGCCCCCAAGGGGGCGTTCCACCAGGGTACGAGAACGGTGCGCGGTTGAGCTCTGACCTCGTCGTTCACCTCGCCCGCTTCGCGGGCGCCTTGCGCCGGCGCGGGGTCGGCGTCAGCCTGAGCGACGAGGCGGACGGGTTGGCGGCTCTCACCCTGGTCGACGTCGGGGACCGTGACGAAGTGGGCCGCGCACTGCGCGCGGCGCTCAAGATCCGGCCGCATGACGAAGCGGTCTTCGCCGAGCTCTTCGCGCGGCTGTGGAGCGCGCACGAGGCGGCGGACGGCGATCCAGGCGCCGGCCGCGAGCGCGAGCCGAGACGGCCGCCGCGAGCGCCGCGGCTGGCGAGGCCGCCCGCGCGGCAGGCGTCTCCTGGGCTGATCGGCGCCTTGCCGGGCGGTCCCGAGGACGATGCGGCGGCGGACCCGGCCTTGCCCGGGCGCGAGGAGCCGGGTTACAGTCCGGAGGCAGTGCTGCGCCGCAAGTCCTTCGCGGAGTTTTCCAGTGCCGACTTGCAGGCGATGGAGAGCCTCGTGCGCCGCCTGGCGCGGCGTCTGGCCACGCGGCCGAGCCGGCGGCGGGTGCCGGTGCGCGGCCGCGGCGAGCCCGACCTGCGGCGCAGCTTCCGGCGGGCGGTCGCGCAGGGCGGGGAGCTCCTCTCCCTGGCCCGGCGGGCCAGGCCGCTCGAAGAGCCCCGCCTGGTGGTGCTGTGCGACACCAGCGGCTCGATGGATCCCTACACCCGGTTCCTGCTCTGCTTCGTGCTGGCGCTGCGCCAGAAGGCCCGGGCCGCGCGCTCGTGCGAGGTCTTCGCCTTCAACACCGAGCTCGTGCGCCTCACGCCCTGGCTGCGACCCGGCGCCGGGCAGGGACCCGGCGCCTCCGATCGGACTGCCGGGCAGGGACCCGGCGCCCCCGATCGGACCCGCTCCGATCAAGCCGCCGGGCGAAGCGCCGTGGACGCGACGCTGGCGCTTCTTGCCTCCCGGGTGCCAGACTGGTCGGGTGGCACCAGGATCGGCGAGTGTCTGGCCGAGTTCGCCGCGCGGTATCTCCGCGAGCTGGTCGACGGGCGGACCGTGGTGTTGATTCTCAGCGACGGGCTCGACCGCGGCGATGTCGCGCCGCTCGCCGGCGCGATGCGCGCCATCCGGGCGCGGGCGCGGCGGGTCTTCTGGCTCAATCCCCTGGCAGGGGACCGGCGATACGAGCCCACCGCCCGCGCCATGGCGGCGGCGCTGCCGTACGTCGACCGCCTGCTCCCTGCCCACAACCTCGAGTCGCTGGCCGGGCTGCTTCCGCTGCTGGCGGCTTGAATCCGGAGAGCCATGGGCATCCCGATCGAGAAGAGCTTCACCGTCAAGGCCCCGCGCGGCGCGGTGTGGGATTTCCTCACCGACCCGCAGCGGGTGGCGCGCTGCCTGCCGGGGGCCGCCATCACCGGCAAGGCCGACGACCGGAACTGGGGCGGGACGATCACCGTCAAGGTCGGGCCGGTGACCGCCAACTATCGCGGCACCATGCGCTTCGAGCGGCTGGATGCCGCGGCGGGGGAGGCCGAGATCGTCGCTTCCGGCCAGGAGACACGCGGCAAGGGGGGCGCCGACATGCGCATGAAGAGCCGCGTCGTCGAGCGCGCGCCCGGAGAGACCGAGGTGACGGTGACCTCGGACGTCAACGTCGTCGGCGTCCTCGCGCAGTTCGGCCGCGGCATGATCCAGGACGTCAGCGACCAGCTCTTCCAGAAGTTCAGCGCCGCGATGCGCCGCGAGCTCGAAGGGGAAGCGGGGCCGGGCGGAGGCACCGGCGCGACAGCCGGCCCGGTCTCAGGCGGCGCGACGCCGGCCGCCGGTGCCGGCGCAACGGCCCCGGCGCCGGGCGGCGCTGCCATGCCTGGTTCTGGCGCGGGCATCCGCGCGCTGCCGAGCCTCGGTAGCGGCGAGGCGACACCAGCGGACCCGGGCGCGGCCAGGTCCTCCGGTGCCGGCGTGGAAGTGCCGTCCGGTGGCGCCTCCGCAGTTGCGGCCACCGGTGGCGCGGGCACGGCGGCGGCCCGGCCGGTCACGCCGGTGCATGCGCCGATGGGAGCGGGGCCGCCGCCCGCTCCGGCCGAGCCAGCGCTCGATCTCGGCGCCCTGGGCGCGGCGGCGGCGGCCCGGGCTGCGGGCCGCACCCTGCGCCGCCCGGCTTTCTGGATCGCCGTCGTCGCGGTCGCGGCAATCATTTATCTGCTGGTCCGCTAGGCCTGAGGGCGCCGGAGCGCCGAAAGGAGGCAGCGATGATCCCCGCAGCATTCGACTACCATGCGCCGCGGACGCTCGACGAGGCGGTGGGGCTGCTCGAGCGCCATGGTGACGACGCCAAGGTGCTCTCCGGCGGACAGAGCCTGCTGCCGCTGCTCAAGCTCCGGCTGGGCGCCGCCGGCCACCTGGTCGACATCGGCCGCATTCCCGGCCTCGAGTACGTCGAGGAGCGGGACGGCTGGCTCGCCATCGGCGGCCGGACGCGCGAGTCGGCGCTCGAGCACTCGGACCTGATCCGCGGCAAGTACCCCTTGCTCGCCGACACCACGGCGGTGATCGCCGATCCGCTGGTGCGCAACCTGGCGACGGTGGGCGGCAACCTGGCGCACGGCGATCCGGCCAACGATCACCCGGCCGCGATGATGGCGCTGGGCGCTCAGGTGGTGGCGACCGGGCCGCGCGGCACGCGGACGATCGCGATCGACGATTTCTTTCTCGGCCTCTTCCAGACGGCGCTCGAGCCGGACGAGATCCTGACCGAGATCCGCGTCCCGCAGCCGCCGCCGAGAAGCGGCGGCGCCTACCGCAAGCTCGAGCGCAAGGTGGGGGACTTCGCGACCGCGGCCGCCGCGGTCCAGGTGACCCTGGGTACCGGCGGCAAGGTGGAGCGGGTGGGCATCGCGCTCACCAACGCCGGCGCGACGCCGATCCGCGCCGCGGCGGCGGAGAGATTCCTGACCGGCAAGAAGCCCACCGCCGAGGCGATCGCCGAAGCGGCGAGTCTGGCGGCGGCGGCAGCCTCGCCCACCGCCGACCGGCGCGGCTCGGTCGAGTACAAGCGGGCGGTGGCGCGCGTCCTCACCGTGCGCGCACTCGAGCGGGCCGTCGAGCGGGCCAAGGAGAGTTAGCCATGGCGCAACACAAGATCCGAGTCAAGGTCCAGGGAAGCGAGCGGGAGGCCGAAGTCGAGTCGCGGCTGCTGCTGGTGCACTTCTTGCGCGAGGTGCTGGGGCTCACCGGCACCCACATCGGCTGCGACACCACTCATTGCGGCGCCTGCACCGTGCTGCTCGACGGCGTCCCGGTCAAGTCGTGCACCGTGCTGGCCGTGCAGGCCGACGGCCGCGAGGTGACGACGGTGGAGGGCCTGGAGAAGGACGGCAAGCTCCACCCCATCCAGGAAGGCTTCTGGCAGGAGCACGGCCTGCAGTGCGGCTTCTGCACGCCGGGCATGCTGATGACCAGCTACGCCCTGCTGCAGCACAATCCGGACCCCGGCGAGGCGGAGATCCGTCAGGCCATCTCCGGCAACCTGTGCCGCTGCACCGGCTACGTGAACATCGTCAAGGCGGTGCGCTACGCGGCAGGCAAGCTGCGGGCCGCCGAGGTCTAGAAAGAAATAGTTGCTGCGTGAGAGGGCGGGGGCGTCCCCTTCCCCCCGGCCGCCGCCGGGCAGGGACCCGGCGGTTTCCGAGAACCGGGAAGGGGACCGAGAGGGGTTGCGGGGGGCGATCCGATAGATCTGAGACTGCCAACGCCAGTTAGCGAGCGCTGTTAAATACCTCGGGGCCGCCACTGGCGGCGTTAAGAAAGAGGAGCAACCATGCAACCGCGAACCACTCCAGAAGTATCCGGCATGGGTCACTCGATGAAGCGCAAGGAAGACCCGCGCTTCATCCGCGGCCAGGGCCATTACGTCGACGACTTCAAGCTCCCCGGGATGGTCCACCTCGACATCGTGCGCAGCCCCTACGCCCACGCCAGGATCAAGGCCATCCATACCGAAAAGGCCCTGGCCACCCCCGGCGTGCTGGCGGTCATCACCGGCGAGACCCTGGCGCAGTTCAACCTGCACTGGATGCCGACCCTGATGTCGGACACCCAGATGGTGCTGCCCACCGAGAAGGTGATGTACCAGGCGCAGGAGGTGGCGGCCGTAATCGCCACGGACCGCTACACCGCGGCCGACGGCGTCGAGGCGGTGGAAGTGGAGTACGAGCCGCTGCCGGTGGTGGTGGACCCTTTCAAGGCGCTCGCGCCGGGGGCGCAGGTGCTGCGCACCGACAAGAAAGACAAGCACGACAACCACATCTTTCACTGGGAGGCGGGAGACCGCGCGGCGACCGACAAGGCTTTCGCCGAGGCCGACGTGGTGGTCAAGCAGGACCTCTACCTGCCGCGCATCCACGTCGCTTCGATCGAGACCTGCGGCTGCATTGCCGACTTCGACCGCGTCACCGGCAAGCTCACCGTCTACATGACCACGCAGGCGCCGCACGCCATCCGCACCGTCTTCGCGCTGGTGGCCGGACACGTCGGGCTGTCGGAGGAGAAGATCCGCATCATCTCGCCCGACATCGGCGGCGGCTTCGGCGGCAAGGTGCCGGTCTATCCCGGCTATGTGATCGCGGTGGCCGCCTCGGTGGTGCTGGGCAAGCCGGTCAAGTGGGTGGAGAACCGCAGGGAGAACCTGCAGGCCGACTCCTTCGCCCGCGACTACCACATCAGCGCCGAGCTCGCCGCCCGGCGGGACGGCAAGATGACGGCGCTGCGCATCAAGACGGTGGCCGACCACGGCTATACCGACGCCGCGGCCAACCCGTCCAAGTTCCCGGCCGGGCTGTTCTCCATCTGCACCGGCTCGTACGATCTCCCGAACGCCTTCACCGAGGTGGATGCGGCGTACACCAACAAGCCGCCCGGAGGCATCGCCTACCGCTGCTCCTTCCGCGTCACCGAGGCGGTGCACGCCATCGAGCGCATCACCGACGTGCTGGCGCAGGAGCTGGCGATGGACCCGGCGGACCTGCGCCTCAAGAACTTCATTCAGCCCGACAAGTTCCCCTACAAGTCGGCTCTCGGCTGGGAGTACGACAGCGGCAACTACCCGGCGGCGCTGCACAAGGCGATGGAGAAGATCGGCTACGCCGAGCTGCGCAAGGAGCAGGCCGAGAAGCGGCGGCGCGGCGAGCTGATGGGGATCGGCATCTCGTCGTTCACCGAGATCGTGGGCGCCGGACCGTCGAAGGACTTCGACATCCTGGGCATCAAGATGTTCGACTCGGCGGAGA
The DNA here is from genome assembly GCA_035544895.1 of Thermoanaerobaculia bacterium. Taxonomy (GTDB): domain Bacteria; phylum Acidobacteriota; class Thermoanaerobaculia; order Multivoradales; family UBA5704; genus JASLEW01. The sequence goes on along the minus strand of DASZZM010000075.1, from coordinate 36,849 downwards.
TCCGCATCCATCCGACCGGCAAGGCCATCGCCCGCTTCGGCACCAAGTCGCAGGGTCAGGGGCACGAGACGACCTATGCCCAGATCGTGGCCGAGGAGCTGGGCATCCCGGCCGCGCACGTCCAGGTGGAGGACGGGGACACCGACACCGCCCCCTATGGCCTGGGCACCTACGCCAGCCGCTCGACGCCAACCGCGGGGGCCGCCGCCGCGATGGCGGCGCGCAAGATCCGCGACAAGGCCAGGAAGATCGCCGCCCACCTGCTGGAGGCCGCCGAGGAGGACCTCGAGTGGGAGACCGGCAAGTTTTTCGTCAAGGGGGCGCCGCAGAAGGCCAAAACCATCCAGGAGATCGCCTTCGCCGCCTACACCAATCACCCGCAGGGGATGGAAGCGGGGCTCGAGGCAGTGCACTACTACGATCCGCCCAACCTGACGTTTCCGTTCGGCAGCTACATCTGCGTGGTGGACATCGACCGCGGCACCGGCGAGGTGAAGATCCGCCGCTTCGTGGCGGTGGACGACTGCGGCAACATCATCAATCCGATGATCGTCGACGGCCAGATCCACGGCGGCTTGACCATGGGCCTGGCGCCGGCCCTCTTCGAAGAGATCAGCTACGACGAGAACGGCAACGTCTCGGGCGGCAGCTTCATGGACTACCTGGTGCCCACCGCGGTCGAGACGCCGAACTGGGAGACCGACAAGACCGTGACCCCTTCGCCGCACCATCCGTTCGGGGCCAAAGGAGTGGGCGAATCGGCCACCGTGGGCGCCCCGCCCGCCATCGTCAACGCGGTCGTCGACGCCCTCTCGCATCTCGGCGTCCGCCACATCGATATCCCGGTCACCCCCGAGAAGGTGTGGAACATCCTCAACGAGAAGGGAGTGGCGGAGTAGTCAGACGAACAGGACGAGGTCTACGGCTACAGGCATATTTCAAGCGGCCCTACGCGGCCGAGATCCGCTTGACCCGCAGGGAGGCGCGCTTCTTTTCTGCTCGCCAGAGGTCGTACTGGAGCTGCTGGGCAAGCCAGCTCTCAGCCGTGGTGTCGAAGGCCAGTGACAGGCGCACGGCCATCTCGGGGCTGATGCCCGCGCGCCCGTTGACGATTCCCGAGAGCGTCTTGCGGCTCACGCCGAGTGCCCTGGCCGCGCCGGTGACGGTGAGGCCAAGCGGCTCCAGGCACAAAGACCGCAGCACTTCGCCAGGATGGGGTGGGTTGTGCATTCTCATCGTTCGCCGGATGGCCACGTCCGAGTGTAACCTGTCCCTTCACGGGTTACTAGTGTCCCGGCTTGGGGTCGGCAGGGGACTGCGGATTGGGTAGGATTCGCGGCGAGAGCTGCACCTGACCCTCCGAGGTGAAGGATGAGACGTCTTCTTGGTCGTTTTCTGCTTGCATCCTGCCTGCTCGCCACGGTGGCGCCGCGGGGGTCCGCGGGCGGCCATGCGGTGTTCCAGCCGCCCGCGGTGGCGACGTTCTCGATCGTGGCGATCGACCCGGGCAGCCGGGATCTCGGCGTCGCGGTCGCGTCGCGGTACTTCTCGGTCGGGTCGGTGGTGCCGTGGGCGATGGCAGGGGTGGGGGCGGTCGCCACGCAGGCCAACGTCAACGTCGGCTACGGCCCGCAGGCGATCGACCTGCTGCGCCAGGGGCTCACCGCGCAGCAGGTGCTCAAGAAACTCCTCGCCGACGACACGTTCGCGGGCAAGGACGGCCGCCAGGTGGCGATCGTGGACGCCCGCGGCGGCATCGCCGCCTTCACCGGACCGGCAGCCCGGCCCTGGGCCGGGGACCGGCAGGGCAAGACCTGGTCGGCGCAGGGCAACATCCTCGCCGGCCAGCACGTCGTCGAGGCCATGGGCCGCGCCTTCGAGAACCTGCCCGGCGAGCTGGCGGAGAAGCTCTTCGCGGCGCTCAAGGCAGGGGACGACGCCGGCGGCGACTCTCGCGGCCATCAGTCGGCGTCGCTGCTCGTGGTGCGCAAGCAGGGCGGGCGCAACATCAACAACGACCGGTACGTCTACATCAATGTCGACGACAACCCGCAACCTCTCGCCGAGCTGCGGCGGCTGCTCGACCTCAATCTCTCCTATCTCTACGAGGAGGCGACGGACCGCCTGGTGGAGCGAGGCGAGCTCAAGGAGGCGCTCGCGTCCGCGCGCAAGGCGGTGAGCTACGCGCCGCGCCGTCCCGATACCCACACCGAGCTCGGCCTCGTGGAGTATCTCAACGGCGACAAGGCGGCGGCCCTCCAGGAGCTGCAGACCGCCCAGAAGAGCGATCCGGCCTTTCAGAGGCACTTCGACTCGGCCCTCGAGGGCAGCGAGCGGCTGCGTCCGCTGCGCGAGGACAGGGAGTTCCGCGACAAGCTCTTCCCACCGAAATAGAGCCGGCCGCCGGCAGCCGGCGGGTGTGTTAACCTCGCACGCTCGCCGGGATTGGCGCCGCCAATTTGCCTCGAGCTCAAGCCTTTCTCAGCAGTGCTGCCCGGGCAACGAAGGAGCGGTTGCCAGGAGGCGGAGGGTGCGGGCCCGGCCGCCACCCAAGGAGACGAGGGATGAAGCGTGAGTTGGCGTCGGGGCTGGGGCTAGTGCTGGGCGTCCTCGGCATCCTCTGCGGGCTCTGCGGGGCGGCCGCGGGATGCCATAAGAGCCAGGCCGAGAAGCCGCCGCCCCCGCCGGCGGTGGTGGTCGCGCCGGTGGTGCAGCGCGATGTGCCGGTCTATGGCGAGTGGATCGGCACGACGGCGGGCGACGTCAATGCCGAGATCCGGCCGAAGGTCGAGGGCTACCTGCTGCGCCGCGTCTACGCCGAGGGGAGCTTCGTGCGCCAGGGCGCGCCGCTCTTCGTCATCGACCCCCGCCAGTTCCAGGCCCAGCTCGCGCAGGCCGAGGCCAACCTGGGACAGGTACAGGCTTCCCTGGCCAAGGCCGAGCGCGACGTGGCGCGTTTCCGGCCGCTCGCGGCCGAGAAGGCCTTGAGCCAGCAGGAGCTCGACAACGCGGTGTCGGCCGAGCAGGTCGCCAAGGCCAACGTCGCCGCTCTCCGCGCGGCGGTCTCCCAGGCACGCCTCAACTTGCAGTGGACGAAGGTGACCTCGCCGATCGCCGGCATCGCCGGGGCGGCCGAGCGGCAGGTCGGCGACCTGGTGAGCCCGCAGACCGTGCTGGTCACGGTCTCCAGGGTCGACCCCCTGCGCGTCCTCTTCAACATCAGCGAGCAGGAGCTCATGCGCTACGAGCAGAGGGCGGGCGCCCCCGGCGCGTCCTTCGGCGAGCTCGATCTGGTGCTCGCGGACGGCACGGTGTTCCCGCGCAAGGGGAAGATGATCTTTGCCGACCGCCAGGTCAACGTGAAGACCGGGACGATCGGGGTCGTCGGCCTCTTTCCCAATCCCGGGAACCTGCTGCGGCCGGGCCAGTATGCAAAGGTCCGCGCCATGACCAGCCTCAAGCGCGGAGCGCTCCTGGTGCCGCAGCGGGCAGTCAACGAGATGCAGGGCTCTTACCAGGTGGCGGTGGTCGGCCCCGACGACCGCGCCGAGGTGCGCACCGTGCAGCCGGGCGAGCGGGTCGAGGGCCTGTGGGTGATCGACGCCGGGTTGCGGCCCGGCGACCGCGTGGTGACCGACGGCTTCTCGCGCGTCAAGTCGGGCGCCCCAGTAACTCCGGAAACCGCTCCGCAAGCCGCTCCGCCCGAGGCGCCGCCGGCGGCCGGCGCGCCGCCGTCCCCGTCCACCGCGCGCCCGGCCGCGCCGCCAGGGAGCTGAGCATGGCCCGCTTCTTCATCGACCGGCCCATCGTCGCCATCGTCATCTCGGTCCTGACGATCATCCTCGGGCTGGTCGCCATGACCGGGCTGCCGATCTCCCAGTTCCCGCAGATCGTCCCGCCGCAAATCCAGGTCCAGGCCAACTATACCGGGGCCGATGCGATCACCGTCGAGCAGTCGGTGGCCACGCCGCTCGAGCAGCAGATGAACGGCGTCGACAACATGCTGTACATGTCTTCGGTCAACTCGAGCGACGGGGCGATGACACTGCGGGTCGTCTTCGACGTCGACACCGACGTCAACAGCGACCAGGTCAACGCCGTCAACCGGGTCGCCCAGGCGCAGCCCAACCTCCCCCCCGACGTCAACCAGTTCGGCCTCACCTACCGCAAGACCACGGGCACGCCCCTGCTGCTCATCTCCCTGTACTCGCCGAAAGGGACCTACAACGGCCTCTTCCTCGGCAACTACGCGCTGATCAACGTCAACGATGCGCTGTATCGGGTGCCCGGCGTCGGCCAGGTGCTCAACTTCGGCGCCGCCGAGTACTCGATGCGCATCTGGGTCAAGGCCGACCGCCTCGCCAAGCTGGGCCTGACGGTCGGCGACCTGGTGCAGGCGGTGCAGAGGCAGAGCGCGGTCAATCCAGCCGGCCTGGTGGGGGCCGAGCCGGCGCCGCGGGGCCAGGAGTTCACCTATGGCGTCCGGGCGCAGGGGACCCTGGCCACTCCCGAGCAGTTCGGCCAGGTGGTCGTGCGCATGAATCCCGACGGCTCGATGGTGCGCTTGAGAGACGTGGCGCGCACCGAGCTCGGCGCCCTGACCTACAAACAGATCGGCCGCTTCAACGGCAAGCCCTCGAGCATCATCGCCATCTTCCAGGCCCCCGGCTCGAACGCGCTCGCCGTGGCCAGCGGCGTCAAGCAGGCGATGCGGGACCTCAAGCAGCGCTTTCCCGCCGACCTCGATTACGCGTTCTCCCTCGACACCACGCTGCCGGTCACCGAGGGCATCAAGGAGATCGTCAAGACGCTGCTCGGGGCCATCGCGCTGGTGGTCCTCGTGGTCTACCTGTTCCTGCAGAACTGGCGGGCGACCTTCATCCCGCTGATCGCCGTGCCGGTGTCGCTGATCGGCACCTTCGCGGTCTTTCCGTTCTTGGGCTTTTCGATCAACACCCTGTCGCTCTTCGGCCTGGTCCTCGCCATCGGCCTGGTGGTGGACGACGCCATCGTGGTGGTCGAGGCGGTCGAGCACAACATCGAGAACGGCATGGCGCCACGGGAGGCGACACTCGCGGCGATGAAGGCGGTGTCCGGGCCGGTCGTCGCCATCGCGCTGATCCTCTCCTCGGTTTTCCTGCCGGTGGCGCTGATGGGCGGCATCCAGGGACGCCTCAACCGCCAGTTCGCGGTGACCATCGCCATCTCGGTCCTCATCTCGGCGTTCAACGCCCTGAGCCTCTCGCCGGCGCTCTCCGCGCTCCTGCTCGAGCCGCGCCGGGAATCCACCGGCCTCCTCGGCCGTTTCTTCGCCCGCTTCAACCGCGGCTTCGCGCGGGCCAGCCGCGGCTACGTCTCGACCTCGCGCCTGCTCATCCGCAAGGCGGCGATCGGCCTGCTGCTCCTCGGCGGCTTCGCCCTGCTCGCGGGCGGACTCGGCAAGTCCCTTCCCGGGAGCTTCCTTCCCGATGAGGACTACGGCTATTTCTATCTCAACGTCCAGCTGCCGGACGCCGCCTCGCTGCAGCGCACCGATGCGGTGTGCCGGAAGGTCGAGGCCATCCTCGGCGCGACCAAGGGCGTCCGCGCCTACACCACGGTCGGCGGCTTCAGCCTGCTCTCCTTCGTGTCGGCCTCGTACTACGGGTTCTTCTTTGTCGCGCTGCAGCCGTGGGACGAGCGCGGCGCCGGGCTCAGCGCCAAGGAGATCGTGGCGCACCTGAACCAGGAATTCCGCGCCAGGATCCCCGAGGCCAACGCCGTTTTCGGCTTCCTGCCGCCCGCCATCCCGGGACTCGGCTACGCGGGCGGCTTCTCGCTCTGGCTGCAGGACCGCAGCGGCGGCTCGGTCGACTTCCTCTACCAGAACCTGCAGCGCTTCCTCGCGGCGGCGCGCCAGCGGCCCGAGCTGCAGAACGTCAACAGCGTCTTCCGCGCCGGGGTGCCGCAGGTCTACGTCGACGTCGACCGCCCCAAGGTGGTCAAGCAGGGCGTGGCGGTCGGCGACGTATATCAGGCGCTGCAGGCCTTCCTGGGCGGCACCTATGTCAACCAGTTCAACCGCTTCGGCCGGCAGTGGCGGGTCTTCCTGCAAGCCGAGGCCGAGGAGCGCCTGCGGCCGGAGGACATCGGCCGCTTCTACGTGCGCAACAACGACGGCAACATGGTGCCGCTCGCGGCGCTGGTCAACGTCCGCCGCGTCGCCGGGCCGGAGTACACGACGCGCTTCAACCTCTTCCGCTCGGCCCAGGTCACCGGCTCCGCCGCGCCGGGCTACAGCTCGGACCAGGCCAGGGCGGCCCTGGACGCGGTGGCCAGGCAGGTGCTGCCCAGGGAGATGGGATTCGGCTGGGCCGACCTTTCCTACCAGGAGGAGAAGGCGGCAGGAACCCCCGGCAGGGTCTTCGCGCTGTCTCTGGTCTTCGTCTTCCTGATCCTGGCCGCCCTCTATGAGAGCTGGTCGCTGCCGTTCAGCGTGCTGCTTTCGGTTCCCGTGGCGATCTGCGGCGCCTTCGCCGGGCTGCTGCTGCGCAAGTTCGACTTCGACGTCTTCGGCCAGATCGGCCTGGTCATGCTCATCGGCCTTGCCGCCAAGAACGCGATCCTCATCGTCGAGTTCGCCAAGCTCGAGCTCGACAAGGGGCGCCCCCTGGTCGACGCCGCCCTGGAAGGGGCGATGCTGCGCCTGCGGCCCATCCTGATGACGTCGCTCGCCTTCATCTTCGGCTGCGTGCCGCTGTGGATCGCCTCGGGCGCGGGTGCGGCCTCGCGCCAGATCCTGGGGACCGCGGTCATCTCCGGCATGCTGGCCGCCACGGGCCTGGCCATCTTCCTGATCCCGGTGCTCTTCGTGGTGGTCGAGAGGATCTCCGGGGCGGAGCGCCGCGCCGGCAAGCCTGGCGGCGGCGCGCCGCCGGCCGGGCCGGGGGAGAGACGCGGGGAAGAGGGAGAGCAGAGCGCGCGAGGCGACGCCGCGGCGGAGGAGAACGCGGAGCCGGCCGAGGTGGCGCGGGGATGAGGAGATCCGCCGACCTGCAGGGAGTGTCGCCAATGGCGGGAGCGGCGACCAGGGGGCTCGGCGGCCTGCTCGCGGCGGCGTGCCTGGCGGGCTGCACGGTCGGGCCGGCCTACCGGCGCCCGCCGCTGACGGTGCCTGAGCAGTTCTATGGCCAGACCGGCGCGGCCCAGGCCGCCTCGCTCGCCGACCTGCCCTGGTGGGAGGTTTTTGCCGACCCGACCTTGAGGTCGCTGATCGAGGAGGCGCTGCGCGGCGGCTTCGACGTGCGCATCGCCGCGGCCCGCGTCGAGGAGGCGCGCGCCCGCTTCGGCATCGCGCGGGCAGCCTACCTTCCCGAGCTCGCCTACAAGGGAGAGTACCTGCGGCAGCGCCTCTCCGAGCTCGCGCAGAACCCCACCGGCAAGGCCACCGACCAGTGGACCGCCAACGTCAACACCTCGTGGGAGATCGACGTCTGGGGCCGTATCCGGCGCCTCAACGAATCGGCCAAGGCGCAATACCTCGCCACCGAGGAGGCGCGGCGCGGCGTGATGCTGACCCTGCTCGGCGAGGTCGCCTCGGCCTACTTCGACCTGCGCCAGCTCGACGAGGAGCTGGAGATCGCCCACCGTACGACGGCGGCGCTCCAGGACACCTTCGATCTATTCAACCGCCGGCTCGAGGGTGGCGCGGCGTCGGCGCTCGAGACCTCCAACGCCGAGGCCCTCCTGGCGGCCGAGGCGGCGCAGGTCCCCGTGCTCGAGAGCCAGATCACCGCCAAGGAGAATCAGCTCGCCCTGCTCCTCGGCCGCGGTCCCGGACCGGTGCCGCGCGGCGCCCCGCCCGCCGGCTCGCCACCCGCCGGCTCGCCGCCGGCCGGCGCTCCGCCCGCCGGCTCGCCGGCGGCACCTCCGCCGCGGGTCCCGGGCGGACTGCCCGCGGCGCTGCTGCTGCGCCGGCCCGATCTGCGGCAGGCCGAGCAGCAGCTCATCGCCGCCAACGCCAACGTCGGAGTGGCCCGCGCCGCCTTCCTTCCCACCCTGAGCCTCACCGGGCTGCTGGGCGGCGTCAGCCCCGAGCTGTCGCAGCTCTTCGCGGCGGGCAAGACCTGGAGCATCGGGGCGGGGGTGGCGCAGCCCCTGGTCAACGCCGGCGGCCTGCGCAGCCAGTACCGCGTGGTCCTCGCCCAGTGGGAGCAGGCGAGGCTCCTCTACGAGCAGGCGGTGACCAACGCCTTCGGCGAGGTCTCGACCGCGCTGGTGACTTTGCAGAAGCTCGCCGACGCCGAGCGCGAGCGGGCCCGCTCGGCGGCCGCCTACGGCGAGGCGGTCCGCCTGGCGCGCCTGCGCTACACCTCCGGACTCTCCGCCTACTTCGAAGTCCTCGACGCGCTGCGCCAGCTCCTCGCCGCGGAGAACAATCTCGCCCAGACCCGCCGCGACCGTTCGGTCGCCCTGGTCCAGCTCTACAAGGCCCTGGGCGGCGGCTGGCAGATCGAAGACAAGGCCGCCGTCCCAGCGGGGCTGTCAGGGCTGAAGGTCGGTGACCGCTCCGAACTGCTCGAGGACGGGCCTGACCTTGGCGCTGTCTCCGACCACCACGACCAGCTGCCGGCGCGAGGCGAGGTACCTCTCGCCGATGCCCGCGACGTCGGCTGCCGTCACCGCCTGGATCTTGGGGACGAACTCGCCGAGCTCCTCGGGCGGGAGGCCGTTGATCCAGTTGGCGGCGAGGGCGCCGGCGAGCCCTCCTTGCCGCTGGTTGCGCAGCAGGTAGAGGCCGGCCTGGAGGCGTTTGGCGGTGGCGAGCTCCTCGGTGCTCGGCCGCGTCGAGCCCATGCGGTCGAGCTCGGAGAAGATCTCCTTGAGCGCCGGCGCCGTGACCTCGTTGCGCACGTCGGCGCGGACACGCAAGAGGCCCCCCGCCTCGAGGGTCTGGAGCGTCGAAAATGGCGAATAGCTGTAGCCCTTGTCCTCGCGGATGTTGCGGATCAGCCGGCTGCCGAACGCGCCTCCGAAAATGGTGTTGGCGACCAGTGCAGGGTAGTAGTCGGCATCGATCATCCGGGGCCCCGGCGCGCCGACCAGGAAGAGCGACTGCACCGAGCCGGGGCGGTTGACGAGAAAGATCGCGCGCCCGGGCGAGCCCGGCGCCGGCGGAGTCGCGGGTGCGGCCTCGCCCACGCCCTGCCAACCGCCGAAGGCGGCGGCGATCGTCTTGCCGGCCGCGGCGGCGTCGACGTCGCCGACGACCACCAGCAGCGCGCGCTCGGGACGGAAACGGCGCGCGAATTCGCGCTTCAAGACCTCGGGCGTGATGGCGGCGAGCGACTCGGGAGTCGGTGCGACGACGTGGTAGGGATGGTCCCCGTAGAGCGCCCGCGCGAAGGCCTTGTTGCCGAGGAACTCGGGCGTCGCGAGGCGCGCCTCCAGGCCGGCGCGGGCGTTGGACACCGCGAGCGCGACCTCACCGGCGGGAAACGAGGCGTGCCGCGCGACGTCGGCGAGCACGTCGAGGACCCGCTCCGCGCCCGAGGAGAGTCCCACCACGGTGACGGAGATCGCGTCCTCGCTGGCGCTGGTGGAGATCTGGCCGCCGGCTGCCTGGAGCTCTTCGGCGAGCTGCCTGGCGGTGCGGGTGGCGGTTCCGTCCTTGACGGTTTCGGCCAGCAGCTGCGAAACGCCGGGGAGCTCGCGAGGATCGGCGGCGCTGCCGCCGCGCACCGTCAAGGTGGCGGTCAGCTTCGGCAGGCCGGGACGCGCGGCGATCCAGACGGTGAGCCCTTCGGGGGTGGTCGAGCGAGCTGTCGCGGGGACCGGCAAGGGCGGGTCCGCGCCGAAGCGCGGCAGCTCCTTGGGCAGCGGCTTCTCCTCGGCCACCCGGAGGACGCCGGGCGCGAGCAGGGCGGTGGCGAGCGCGAGCGCGGCGAGGGCGGGGCGATGATTCACGGCGTGTTCCCCTTCTTCTCCGTGGCCGTCGCGGCTGGCCGGCGGTCGATGACGGTCCGGTTGGCGGCGGTCAGGTAGGTGGCGGCTACGCGCTGCACGTCGGCCGAGGTGACGGCGGAGATCCTGGCGGGCAGCGCGTTGACCAGCGCGGCGTCGCCGGTGAAGAGCTGGAGCAGCGCGATCGTGTCGGCGCGATTGACCAGCTGCTCGAGGCTGGAGTAGAGGTCGGAGACCATCTTGGTGCTGGTGCGCCGCAGCTCGTCGGCCGGCACGCCTTCTCGCGCGATCCTGGCGATCGCCTCGTCGACGCCGGCAACCACCGATCTGGCATCGGTCGTCGTCTTGTACAACCCGAAGACGGTGAGCAGGGTCGGACCGTTGAACGACCACGGGTTCCCGAGCGGCCAGGCGAGACCTCCCTGGACGCTGACCATTAATTCCTTGCCCTTGACCAGGGCGAGGTAGAGGCGCGAGCTCTCACCGCCGCAGAGCAGGTTCCCCAGCACCGCGGCCGGCACGTGGTCGCGCGAGCCGCGGGCAGGCATCTTCCAGCCGATCGCCACGGCGGGCACGCGCGCCAGCGGATCGCTCTGGGTAAGCGTCCGCTCGGCGGTGTTGAGGCCCTCGCCGGCGTCGGGCGGCGGGGGTACCGGGCGCCGCGGCAGGCCGCCGAAATACCGCTCGACCTTGGCGAAGACGTCGGCGGGCGAGACGTCGCCGGCGATGGCGATGACGGCGTTGTTGGGGCCGTAGAAGGTGTCGTAGAACGACTCGACGTCGGCGAGCGTCGCGGCGTCGAGGTCGGCAAACGAGCCGTAGCCGTCGTGGCTGTTCACCCACTTGTCGAAGGCCTTGGCCGACAGGTCGCTCCAGAAGAAGCTGCCGTAGGGCCGGTTCTTGACGTTGACTCGGATCTCTTCCTTAACCACGTCGCGCTGGTTGTCGAGGTTCTTCTGCGAGAAGTCGAGGGTCTTCATGCGGTCGGCCTCGAGCCATAGGATGGCGTCGAGGGCCGAGACCGGAGCTGTGGCGATGTAGTCCGTGTAGTCGTGCCGGGTCGAGCCGTTGTTGACGCCGCCTCCCCCTTCGACGACCCGGTCGAAGACGCCCTTGGGGGCGTTGGGGGTCCCCTCGAACATCAGGTGCTCGAACAGGTGGGCGAAGCCCGAGCGTCCCTTGGGCTCGAGCCGGAAGCCGACGCGGTAGACGGCCGAGATCCCGAAGGTCGGACTGGAGTGGTCCTCGGAGACCACCACCGTCAGGCCGTTGGGGAGAGTCTTGGTGGCAATGGGCAGCCGCCAGCCGGGAACGGTGAGCGGGCCGGCGTCGGGTGGGCGCGCTCCGCTCGGCGATGTCGGCGTCGGGGCGGCGGCGGCGGCGCACGACGAGAGGAGCAGAGCGACGGCGAAAGAACGGGTTTTGTGGTTCAGCATCTTCTCCTCAGGCCGGCGCTGCGGCGGTGACCGCTCGGCGCGGACAACCCTATATTACTAACCAGGCGAAGAGACTAGAGGAAACTGAGTGCGCCAGGGAAGGGGGGCGTCCCCTTCCCCTCGGCGCCGCCGGGCTGGGACCCGGCGGCTTCGGAGATCGGGGAAGGGGATCCTCGGGCTAGAACCGCAGGCCGACCGAGAACCGGAAGGTGCGCGGGGTCTGGTAGTCGGTGGGGATCTGGGCCTTGCCGAACTTCGGTCCGCGGTTCCAGTTGACGCCTTCGACGGGCTTGGTGGTGAAGGGATTGAAGCCCAGGAGGCCGGCGGTGTTGGTGGCGTCCTGGACGTCGGTGTTGTTGGGCGTGATCACGCCCTTCTGGTTGAAGACGTTGAGCACCTGGGGCTCGAGGAAGATCTCGGCGTCCTTGCCGAGGGCGCCGAACAGGAAGGAGTAGGAGACCGCCAGATCCGTCGCCGAGATGTTGTCGGTGCGGAAGGCATCGCGCGCGGAGTAGAAGTAGGTCACGGTGGTCGGCGGCCGCACGTAGCCGGGGTTGGTCACGAAGCTCCGGTCGGCGACGTTGCCGATCGCGCCGTAGGGCGTTCCCGACGCATAGCGCTCGATGAACGAGGCGCTCAGCCGGTGCTGGTGGCCGCGCAGGATCTCGTAGACCCCGAAGAACTGCAGGTTGTGGCGCTGGTCGATCCCCAGGTCGCCGGCCCGGTTGTTCCAGGCCGCCGGATCCTTGTACTCGGGATATTGGCCGATGATCGACGCGACCGGACCGGAGCCGGCCGTCTCGCCGTCGAAGTTGCCGCGCGCGTGCGCCAGGGTGTAGTTGAGCCCGAGGTTGAGGCGGTCGAAGGCGCGGTACTGTAGTTGCGTGTGCAGGCCGTCGTACTTGCGATGGAGCTGCCCGCTGGCGTTGGTGAGCACCCCGAGGTCGGCGAGCGAGCCGTTCGGAAGCACCGTGCGGCCGGTCGAAAGATCGGTGACGCGGAGGTAGAAATCGGTGCCCGTGCGATGGATGTAGTCGAGGCGGGCGAAGCCGCGGTTGCCGACCCGCTTGGTGAAGCCCAGGGTGTACTCGTCGGTCGAGGGCGACTTGAGCGAGCCGCGGATCACCAGGGTGCCGCCGGGGATCGTCGGGTTGGCGAGGAGCAGGCTGGCGTTGTTGGTGCCGCCGTTGGCGTTGAACCAGTTGAAGATCTGCTGGATCGCGTCCGCGTTGGTCGTCAGGGGCTGGCCGGGAGTGTTGATCGGCGGCCCCTTGTAGCCGAACTGGTAGACCGAAGGGTTGCCCGCCGCGGAGGTGTTGTCTCCCTGGCCGTTGGCGAGCCCGGCCACGTAGGTCCCGTAGGTGGCATTGATCACCCAATCGCCGTCGCCCTTGAGGTCGTAGGCGGCGCCGAGCCTGGGGGAGACCTTGCTGTCTTTGGCGACTTTCAGCCCCTGGCTGTTCTTGCCGTCGTTCTTGTCGTAGCGGACCCCGAGGTTGAAGCTGAAGCGGCTGCTCAGGCGCCAACGGTCGTTGGCGTAGAGCGAGTTGGTGCGGAAGGCCGTGCCCTTGCTGGTGATGGCGATGGGGAACCAGACGATGCGGGCGCTGACGCCGTCGTTGCGGAACACCGCATAGGGCGTGGTGCCGACGATCTGCGTGCCCGAGGATTGGAGCAGGAAGTCGGTGCCGGATTGATGGTTGTCGGACTGGCGCACGTCGTTGTAGGTGACGTAGCCGAAGGTGACGTCGTGGGAGCCGAAGCTCGGGGCGGAGGCAAACCAGGAACCCTTGGCCTGGAACTCGTCGTTGTTGCGCAGCTCGGGCTTGCAGACGCCGCAGAAGGTGGGGCTGTTGTAGCGGAAGCCGGTGGTGCCGTCCGCGATGGGCGTGCCCCGGACCAGGTCGGTGAATTGCCCGCCCGAGTGCACGAACGAAAACTTGCGCTTCGAGTACTGCCCCTCGGCGTAGAAGTTCGAGGCGAAGACCCCGCTGTACTGGCCGGCGAAGAGCTCCTGCGGCAGCTGGCGGCTGTACGTGCTGGCGAGGTCGAGGACCGGCACCGGGGTGAAGTAGTAGCTGTTTTCGGTGCGGTCGATCTTGGTGTAGGCGCCGACCAGGCGCTGGCCCGAGGTCGGCGAGAGGGTGAGCTTGCCCTCCAGGCGCGTCTCCTTGTTGTTCTGGGGGAAGCTGATATTGGTCACGGCCGTGGTGGCGGTGGTGTCGGTGGTCAAGTTGCGCCCGGAGCCGAAGTACCAGATGCGGTCCTTGAGCAAGAAGCCGCCGAGCGTCGCCTCGTAGCGCTCGTTGGGGGTCTTGTCGAGGGTCTCCCGCAGCGGCGTGGCAGAGCTCCACGAGTTGTTGCTGAAGCTGGTGCGGAAGCTGCCGTGCACGTCGTTGCCGCCCGACTTGGTGATGATGTTGACCACGCCGCCCTGGAAGCGCCCGTACTCGGCCGAGACGCCGGAGGTCGAGGTCGTCGTCTCCTGGATGGCGTCCTCGATGTAGAGGTTGAACGGGGTGCCGCGGATGTTGTCCTGGATCTCGACGCCGTTGACCAGGTAGAGGTTCTCGAAGGACTGCGCGCCCGAGATGGTGATGGCGTTGTTCGGGCCGTTGGGGTTGGTCCCCGGGGTCATCAGGACGGTCTCGCGCAGGGCGCGGTTCAACGGCAGCTGCTCGACGAACTTCTGCGTGTAGGTGGTCGAGGCTTCGGTCGTCGGCGAGATGATCTCGGTGTCGGAGGCGCCGGTGACGACGATCGTCTCCTGCACGCTGTTGAGGGCGAGCTCCACGTCGATGTTGGCGGTCTGCGAGGCGGCCACCTCCACCGTCCGCTCCACCGTGGCGGCGCCCTCGAGGGCGAAGCTCACCTTGTAGCTGCCGGGCGGCAGCAGCGCCAGCAGATAGTCGCCGTTGCCGTTGCTGACCGTCACGCGCGTCCCTTGCAGGCTGATCGACGTCACGCTGATGGTCACGCCGGCCAGGGCTTGCTTGTCGGTCGAGCGGACGTGGCCGGACAGCGTGCCCGTGGGGATCCCCTGGGGCCACGCCGGCAGCGCCGCGAGCAGGGCGCAAGCCATGCCCATGACGAAGGTTTTGGACCTCATGCAGTCTCCTTTCCCGCCCCGACAGGGACGGCAGTTGATGACTTCAAACAAGCAGCCAGGCGACATCGTCGCCGTGTTCCACAAAGAAGCGAGCCGCCGGCCCCCTGCCGTGGCCCGCAAGCCCTTGGGCAAAGCCACGTCGCCGGCAATCGCCCGCGACCGCAGTCCCGATCCACCTACCCCAAGATGTGCTGACGATTCCCGGAAACGGATCCTACCACCCAACCCGACCCCGTGCCAAGGACTTTTATTGAGAACAGAGAAGGCTGCCCGGGCCCGCGCCAGTGGTGAGGGTGTCCCCGCTGGCCGGCTCCGGCAGCGCCCGCGGGCACCGCTTGCAGGTCGAGGCTCATTGCAATGGCTCCCGCGGATTCACGACTATGGTGCGGGCCGGTTGGCTACCGCTGATGGTCCCCGCGGAAGAGGTTAGCCGTCCACCGGGATGCGGCGACATCAGCCGGTTTCTGACCCGGCCGTCGGCGGGAGGCGATCCAAGCGTCGACGTTGTGCTCGAGGACGGAGAGGGGGACGGCGCCGCTGCCGAGGACGACGTCGTGGAAGTCGCGGAGGTCGAAGGCGGGGCCGAGGGCCTGCTCGGCGCGGCGGCGCAGGGCCTTGATCTGGAGCTCGCCGAGCTTGTAGGAGAGGGCCTGGGCGGGCCAGGAGATGTAGCGGTCGGTCTCGGTGGCGACCTCGTGGAGCGGCAGCGCGGTGTGCGTGGCCAGGTAGTCGATGGCCTGCTGGCGCGTCCAGCCGAAGGCGTGGATGCCGGTGTCGACGACCAGGCGGCAGGCGCGCCACATCTCGTAGGTGAGGCGGCCGAAGTTGCTGTAGGGATCGGTGTAGAGGCCCGCCTCGAGGCCCAGCCACTCCGAGTAGAGTCCCCACCCCTCGCCGAAGGACGAGATGTAGGAGTAGCGGCGGAAGTTGGGCAGGTCGGCGAGCTCATGGCTGAGCGCGATCTGCAGGTGGTGCCCTGGAACCGCCTCGTGCAGGGTGAGGGCCTCGAGGTTGTAGAGGGGCCGGCTGTCGAGCTTGTAGGTGTTGACCCAGTAGATTCCGGGCCGGGTGCTGCCGGCCGGAGACTCGACGTAGCGGCCGGAGGTGTACTTGGGAGCCAGGTGGTCGGGGACGGGCTCGACCGTGTAGGGCAGCCGCGGCAGGGTCTTGAACAGCGACGGGAGCTTGCCGTCGATTCGCTTGGCGATCCACGCCGCGTCCTTGAGCAGCTCGTCGGGCGTCTTGGCGTAGAAGCGGGGATCGGTGCGCAGGAAGTGGAGGAAGGCGGCGAAATCGCCCTTGAAGCCCACCTGGCGCATCACGGCCTGCATCTCGCCCGCGATGCGCTCGACCTCGGCCTTGCCGGTCTTGTGAATCTCTTGCGGGGAAAGGTCGAGGGTGGTGAAGAGGTGGATCTGGCGCGCGTAGAAGGCGCGGCCGTTGGGCAGGTCGGAAGCGCCGATGGTCGTCCGCGCGCGCGGCAGGTACTCGCCGAGGAAGAAATCGAGGAAGCTCTTGTAGCCGGCCACCGCGCCGCGCGCGATCGCCTCCCGGGCCGCGCGGCGCAGCCGTTCGCGGTCGGCTTCCGCGATGGCGGAGGGGAAGCGCTCGAAGGGACGGTAGAACACGCTCTTCGCCGGGTCGTCGACGACGTGCGAGGAGATCGTCCGCTCGTAGCCGGCGAGCACCGCGCGCGGCACGGTGAAGCCGCGCGCGAGGCCCAGGCGCATCAGCTCGATCTGCTGGCCCACGTAGCGCGGCCAGGCGTGCAGCCGCGCGAGGTAGTTCTCGTAGTCCTTGACGGTGGCAAAGGGCATGTCGTCGGGAAGCTGCGCGAAGCCGGTGTGGAAGCCCGAGTCGGCGTTGAAGGGCATCTGGTAGGCGCCGAGCTCGAGCTCGGCGACCCTGTTTTCGAGCTGGTCCTGCCAGATCGAAGCGTCGACCAGGGCGGCCGGCGCGAGGCGGGAGCGGTCGATGCGGGCGAGCTCGGCGAGCAACCCCTGCCAGGCCTTGTGGCGCCTTTCGAGGTCGGCCAGGGACTCCTCGGGCAGCAGCGCGTCGTACTCGTGCCTGCCGACCGAGGTTGCAAACAGCGGGTTCTCGCGCAGCCGCAGCTCCCACTCGCGCGCAAACAGGTCGGCAAGCCGGGCCGACTCGTCCGCCGGGGGCACCGGCGCCGCGGGCACGGGCAGCAGGCAGAGGAGCAGGCAGGCGGCGGACAGGCGCTTCATGGCAAGGGGGTCCTCGCGATCAGGAAGTGGGGTAGCGGCGATCAGCGCTTGGGATGCGACTCGACCTGGAAGTTGATGGTCAGGGTGTAGTAGACCTTGACCGGCTTGAGGGCGAGCAGGGCCGGCTCGAAGACCCATTGGCGCACGGCGTCTAGGGCGGCGCGGTCGAGGCCGGGATCGAGCCGCTCTCGACCGCGGCCGGGTACTCGCGGCTGGCGAGCAGCCGCTCGGCCTCCGCGAGGGCCGAGGCCAATGTCGGCGGAGCGCCCTTACCCTCGCCCGGCTGCTGGGAGGAAGTCGCGGGGACAGCGGGCAGCAGCAGGAAGGGAAGCAGGAGCGGCCATGGCGCTCGTCGCGCTCGTCGCATCGATGGGCCGGCCGGCGGCAGGCAGAAAGAGCGTCTCATCGCTCTCCTCGAATAGCGGAGACTGTATCACCGGCGGGGCCGGAAGCACGGCGAGGCGCAGCCGGAGCCGCTCGGGGGCAACGCTCGGCGGCCCGGTTGCGTAAGATACCGTAGAATGTAAAGGAGAACCAGTGAGTCAAGCCGCCCGGCAGCACCCATGCTTCGCCTTGGCGGCCGCGGGCGTGGCCTCGCTGATGCTTGGCGGCGGCTCCGCACCGGCCCGGGCCGGGGTGAATTTCTGGACACCGATCGGGCCTGCCGGAGGGAACATCAACGCCCTGGCCGCCAGCCCGGTGCAACCGGGGCTGCTGTTTGCCGGCTTCAGCGGGGGCGGGGGAGGTGGGCTGTTTCGCAGCGAGGACGGCGGCGCCACCTGGGCACGAACCGGTTGGAACTCCTCGCTGCAGGACGTAGTCGTCGATCCGCGGGACAAGGCCAAGGTCTACGTCGTCTCCTACGGCCTGCACAAGAGCCGCGACGGCGGGGCGACCTGGGAGTATTCCGAGGTCGTGGCGAGGGGGAACCCATATATAGGGTTCCCACAGTCGCTGGCAATCGATCCACGCTCCCCCTCGACCCTGTATGTCGGCACGGTCAACACCGGGGTCTTCAAGAGTCTCGACGGCGGTGCCTCCTGGACGTGGCTGGAGGCGACGGGCTTCGGCGGCTACGCCTCGCTCGCCGTCGATCCCCGGCGCCCGGGGACGGTCTACGCGCTCGAGCGTTGTCCCGGTCATATCCTGCGCAGCAGCGACGGCGGGGCGACCTGGGCGGCGAAAGACCGCGGAGTGCTCCTCGATAGGACGGACTGTGTCGCGCCGCTGCAGGTTGCCGTCGACCCTTCGACCGTGCCGGGCACCGTGTATGTCGCGTTCTCTGTTGATAAAGTTGCGTTTACCTACCGCAGCACGGACGCCGGCGAGACCTGGCAGCAGGCCGGGCCCGGCGGGTATCCCCTCGCCGTGGGGCAGGGAGTGGTCTATGCCGGCGACGTCACGAGCTCCGACGGCGGCGTGACCTGGATGGATGCCGCGGTCCCGCCGGCACCGGCGCTCGTGCTCGCCGCCGCGCCGGGCTCGGCGACCACGGTCTACGCGGGAACGTCCCAGGGCGTCTGGGAGAGCGACGATGCCATGGCCACCTGGCAGGCGGCGAGCGGCAACTTGACCGCCACTGTTCCGCGCGCGCTGGCGATCGACCCGCTGACCCCACAGATCCTCTATGCCGTCGTGGACGGCGCCGTGCAAGGCCCCGGCCTGCTCAAGAGCCGCAGCGCCGGCCGGCGGTGGCGACGGGTCGGCCCCGACTGGCTGGCCGACTACCTGGGCACGGTTGTCGTCGATCCGGTGACGCCGACCACTCTCTACGCCGCCTCGACGAACTACGTCGTGGACGTGGGAAAAGGCGGCCTGGCGAAAAGCCTCGACGGCGGCATCACCTGGGAGCTCCTGCAGCCGAGCAACAGGGGGGACTGCTTCAGCGTCGCCAGCCTGGTGATCGACCCCACCCATCCCGGAACCCTCTACGCTGGCGGCCGCATGGGCTCGAGCTGCTATGCCAATACCGGCTGTCCGGCCTTCAAGAGCACTGACGGCGGTCTTCACTGGACCTGTCTCGGTCTGCGCTCCGATTCCTATTCCAATATGAAGGTCTTCCTGGCTCCAGGCTCGCCGTCGACGCTCTACGCCATGACCGATCGGAGCGGTTACCCCGGCGGGCTGTTCAAGAGCGACGACGCCGGCCTCTCCTGGAAAGAAGTCGATTTCGGATTGAAGTATGCGGGCGGCTTCCTGGGGCTGGCCATCGACCCGACCGACGCGGACCGGGTCTTCGTGTGCGGGTCCGAAGGCGTGTTCCGCACCACGGACGGCGGCAACACCTGGGTCGAGTACGACAACAAGCTGCCCATCAAGAATCCTTTCTTCAACACCGCGACCGACGTGGCAATCGACCCCGACTCTCCGGACACCATCTACGCCGGCGGCACGTTCGGCGTCTACCGCAGCATCAACGGCGGAGCGAGCTGGTACCCGGCGGTCGGCGGCCTGCCGAACTTCGGCGGTCCGCTCGTCCTCGATCCGCAGCGGGGCAACAAGCTCTACGCCGGAAGCTCGAGCGGCTTTTATACCTATACGTTTGAGTGACTGCACGCGGGAGGTCTCATGATGGAGCACCGGAAGGAGCAGAGAACAGGTCGCGGCCGCCGGGTGAGCCGCCCGCTGTACTTCGCGTCCGCCTGCGTGGCGCTGGGGTGCGCCTGGGGCGCCTGGCCAGCAGACGCCACCAGTTCCTGGACCGCGATCGGGCCCGAGGGGGGGAGGGTTGCGGCGCTTGTCGCCGATCCGGTGGATCCGCAGGTGGTTTACGCCGTCACCGGCTCGGCCGGCGTCTTCAAGAGCAGCGACGGCGGTGCCAGCTGGCGGCAGGCGAGCCGCGGCCTGACCGATAGCGAGCTGGTCGCGCTCGCCGTCGACCAGGTCGTGCCCGGCACGCTCTACGCTGCTTCTTCTTTCGGCGTCTTCGTCAGCCGCGACGGTGCCGCCACCTGGATGCCGGCCGAGCCCTTCTCTCTCTGGCAGGATGAGTTTCCGCAGAGCCTGGCGAGCGATCCGGCCCGTGCCGGCACCGTCTACGCGGCGACCTTCGACGGTGTCTGGGTTTCGAACGACGCCGGCGCCAGCTGGACGCAAACCCTCGGCCTGGGGGGAGTCATCCGGCTGGTCTCCGACCCGGCTCGCTCGTCGGTCTTCGCGCTGAGCGGGCGGCTCGGGAGCTTGAGGCTGTTCGAGAGCGCCGACGGCGGCGCGACCTGGAAGGACCGCAGCGCCTCGCTGCCGAAGCTGACTTACGGGGACCTGACCTTCGGCTTCGCCGTCGAACCGGCGGCGCCCGGGATCCTGTACATCGCGCTGACCCACGTGGATTTCGACAGCGGAACGAAGGTCTTGCAGACCTTGCGCAGCAGCGACGGTGCCGCGAGCTGGCAAGCCGCCGGGACCGGCAGCGAGCCCGTGGCGGCGTCGGCCGGCGGCCTGGTCGTCGCCGGCGGCTTCAAGAGCTCCGACCACGGCGCAAGCTGGCAGCCGGTGGGCGAGCTGCCCGACGCCGTGGCGGCCTACGCCATCGCAGCCGGCGGATCGAAGGTCTACGCCGGCGGCGCGACCCGCGGAGTCCTGGCGAGCGCCGACGGCGCGCGCAGCTGGCAGGTGATGAGCAAGGGACTCACCGCGACCTCCGTCCTGGCGCTGGCCGTCGATCCGTTCGCCTCCGATCCGCACTCTCCCGCCTGGCTCTATGCCGCCGTCGAGAATCTCGGGCTGCTCAGGAGCCGCAACGGCGGGAGCCGCTGGCGCCCGCTCGACACCGGGCTCGAGGCCCCCACTCGCAATGATTTCTACGCTCTGGCTGCCCACCCCGCGGCACCGGGCAATCTCTACTATTTCAGCCACGCCGTGCTGGAGAGCAGCACCGATGCCGGGGCTTCGTGGACGCAACTCGGCAAGCCGCATTGCGTCACCATCGATGCGCTGAGCCCCGACCCGTCCGCACCCGCGGTCCTCTATGCGGCCGGCTCGCTGAACTGCGGTCAGGGTTGCGGGGGGGCGTTCAAGAGCACCGACCGCGCCGCCAGCTGGAGCTGCCTGGGGGTCGCCGCCTACCAGATCGCGGTGGCGCCGTCGGCGCCGGCGACGCTATACGCGCTCGCCCCCTCCCCACCGTCGGGCAACTTCCTGTACAGGAGCACGGATTCCGGGAGGACCTGGGTGCCGCTCGAGGTGCCGCGCCGCCTCGCCCGCGGCGCCGCTGCCCGCTACGGCCATCTCGCCGTCGCCGTCGATCCCTGGAATGCGGCGCGGCTCTACGTCGGCGGTCCCACCGGGGTCTGGATGAGCCAGGACGGAGGGGAGAGCTGGAGCAGGAAAGACCACGGCCTTCCGCACGGCGTGGCCGCGCCGCTGCTCGCCATCGATCCGCACCAGCCGCTTACGCTCTACGCTGCCGCCGCCGAGGTCGGCGTCTTCCGCAGCCGCGACGGCGGCGACAGCTGGCAGCCGATCCGCGACGGCCTTCCCGACGCGAGCGACGTCTACACCACCCTGGCGGTCGATCCCGGGCACCCGGGATCGCTCTACCTGGCGATCGCGGGCAGCGGGATCTACAGTTTCAGCTCTCCTTAGTTGGTGCCGCCAGTGGGTGGCCCCGATACATGAACGGCACTGCGATGTGGCGATGGTGGACTACTTAAAGCATCTATTGGATCTCCCCCCGCAACCCCCGCGGATCCCCTTCCCGGCTGTCTGAAGCCGCCGGGTCCCTGCCCGGCGGCGCCGGAGGGGGAAGGGGACGCCCCCGCCCTCTCGCCGCAGAGCCAGGTTTTTGGCAGTTACCGGCTCGCTGAAAGCGGGGTCGCGCACCATTATTTTATAGAGACCCAGAACGCGACCCTTAAAGAGGGAACAGCGCGCGCCGAATCGCGGCGGACCGAGAGGGCTCGAGGAGCCAAGGATGACCAGGAAAGTTGTCATCGTGGGGGGAGGCTCGGCCGGTTGGATGACGGCGGCCTACCTGACCAAGGCGCTCGGCGGCGTCGAGATCACGCTCGTCGAGTCGCCCGCCGTCCCGATCATCGGGGTCGGCGAGGCGACGTTCAGCACGATCAAGCTCTTTTTCGATTTCCTCGAGCTCGACGAGAGCGAGTGGATGCCGGCCTGCGACGCCACCTACAAGCTGGGCATCAAGTTCGTCAACTGGACCGGCGACGGGAGCCACTTCTTCCATCCGTTCCAGCGCTACGAGGTGGTGGACGGCTACAGCCTCGGCGAGTGGTGGCTCAAGCTCAAGAGCCGCGAGGCGCCGTTCGACTATTCGTGCTTCGTGACGCCCGCCCTGTGCAATGCCCAGCGGTCTCCCCGCTTCCTCGACGGGCGGGTCTTCGACCACCGGGTCCAGAGCCACTTTCCGCGCGCGCCGGAGAGCCGCAGCAGCACGCTGTTCAACCATCGCGTGCAGTACCCGTACGCATACCACTTCGATGCGGCGCTGGTCGCGCGCTTCCTGCGCGGCTATGCGATGCGGCGCGGCGCCAGGCAGGTGCTCGACGACGTGCTCGACGTCGGCTTGCGCGAGGACGGATCGATCAGCCACATCCAGACCCGCCAGCACGGCGCGATCGCGGGCGACCTGTTCGTCGACTGCACCGGCTTCCGCGGCCTGCTCATCAACAAGGCGCTGGGCGAGCCGTTCGTCTCCTTTTCCGACTCGCTGCTCTGCGACCGCGCCGTGGCGCTGCGCGTGCCGGTGGACACCGCCCGGGCGGGGATCAACCCGTTCACCACCGCCACCGCGCTGTCCGCGGGATGGGTGTGGAACATTCCGCTCTACAGCCGCATCGGCACGGGATACGTCTATTGCAGCCATTTCCTCGACAAGGATGCGGCCGAGCGGGAGCTGCGCGCTAACCTCGGGCCCGCCGCCGCAGGATGCGAGGCGAATCACATTCAGATGCGGATCGGCCGCTGCCGCAACTCCTGGGTGAAGAACTGCGTGGCGATCGGCCTGGCGAGCGGCTTCGTCGAGCCGCTCGAATCGACCGGGATCTTCTTCATCCAGCACGGAATCGAAGAGCTGGTGCGCTGCTTCCCGGCGAACCGCCCCGAAGACGAGGTCGTGCGCGCCTACAACCGGCAGGTGGCTGCGTGCATCGACGGAGTGCGGGATTTCCTGGTGATCCATTACCGGGCGACCAACCGCGCCGACACGGAGTTCTGGAAGGCGACCGATCACACCCTGCTGCCCGATGGGCTGGTCGAGCGCCTGCCGCTGTGGTCCAAACGGATGCCGACCGACCGCAACATCACTCCACATTTCCACGGCTTCGAGTCTTACTCGTACTCGGTGATGTTGCTCGGCCTCAACTTCCGGCCGCAGGACAGCCTGCCGGTGCTCGAGCATCTCGATCCGGCCAACGCGCTCGAGGCCTTTCGCGCCCTGCGCCAGCGCGCCGAACGGCTCCGGCGCACGCTGCCGAGCCAGTACGATTATCTGACCCACGTGCGCGAGCAGCAGGCCGAGACGGGCTCGGAGGCGATCGCCGCCTCCGGTTGATCCGGGTTTCCGTCTATCTCAGGCGGGCTTCACACCGCGCAGCAGGCTGAGGACGGCGCGGCCGGCGAGGACGCGCTGGCCGTGCTGGTTGTCGATCCAGGTGTCGAGCTCGAGGCGGTTGGCGGCGGCGTCGAGGACGCGCACCTCGCCCCAGGCGGTCAGCGTGTCGCCCGGACGCACCGGACGCAGGAACTCCAAGCTCTGCGAGCGATAGACGGTGCCGGTGCCCGGCAGCAGCATGCCGATGAGGGTGGAAAACAGCGAGGCGCTGAGCATGCCATGGGCGATCGTGCCGCCGAAGAACGTGCGCCTGGCAAACTCCTCGTCTTCATGCAGCGGGTTGGCGTCGCCGGTGAGTTGCCGGAACGCGGCGACGTCGGCGGCGGTGATCGTCCGCGTCAGCGACGCCCGCTGCCCCACGGCGAAGTCGGCGAAGCTGGCCAGCCGGTGGTCCATGCACTCACCCTACGGCGGTCTCAACTTTCATGGCTCTCAGTCTACGCTGAACGGGCTTCAGGGCGGCAGCAGGCCCTTCCGGCGCAGGCGGAGGACGTGAAAGGTGGGGGGCAGCTCGCCCCATTGCCGGATGTCGGCGACGATCTCGGGATCGAGCAGGCCCAACGCCTGGGCGTACAGCGGATCGAAAGGCACCTGCTGCGCCGCCCGCTCCTTGTCGTCGAGCTGGATCCACCGGTTGAAGCGGCGGTAGATCCGCTCGGGGGGCTCTCCGGGCTCGATGTCGCGGCGAAACGCACGGAAGTCAAATGCCATGACGGCGAGGAGGGCGGCGGCAGTTCCGTATCCCGCCGGGCGGAGCCATCTCCGCGGGCCGCAAGCGGCCAGGCCGCAGGCGGCGGCGAGGCAGAGCAGCGGCACGGCGTGCGCCGGCAGGTAGAAGCGGCCGGCCGGGAAGTAATAGCTGGCCATCAGCGCCATCCGGCAGAGCGCCCAGGAGACCAGGGCGGCGACGGCCCAGGCCAGCGCCGCCGCGCTCCCGTCGCCGCGCCGGCCGGCCCGCCGCGCCGACAGCCACAGCCAGGGCGCGGCCAGCCAGCCGAGCATTGGCCAGAAACGTCCCAGGTACCAGTCCCAGGACACGCCGGGTAGCCCGAGGAGCGCCCGGGCCGCCAGCCCGAGGTACGACTCGGCGCGTCCATCCGCGGTGAGCTCCGGGTATCCGGCCAGGGCGTAGCGCCAGCTGAAGTCCTGGCGCTGCGCCGGCGACCAGAACGCGTAGCCGCTCCAGGGGAGCGGCGGCAGGCCGGAATGGAGCAGGATACCCGCGGTCAGGGCGGCGGGCAGTGCCGCGCCGGCGCACCAGGCGAGGACGGGCAGGGCCGCGCGCCGCCAGCGGTTGACGCCGGCCGGCGCCGCCGCGGTGGAGGACGTGTGAGAAGGCCGGGCAAGGGCCAGCTTGCGGGCGGCGCAGGCGAGCAAGAGCGCCTCGGGAGGCAACAGCAAGGCGCCCTCGACCGGGCGCATCGCCAGGGTCAGGCCGAAGGCGACGCCGGCGGCGCCATACCAGACACTGGGGCCAGGGCGGGGCGCCCGGCGGCCACGCTCAGGCGTTCCCGCGCGGCGGTCCGCGCCGCCGCCCGCCGCGCCAGATGCCGCCGCGGCGGGCTCCTCCAACAGAGACGCCGCACCAGGGAGAGGGTTTCCGGCAGGGGACGTTGTCGAGCGCAGGAGCGCGCCGATCAGGAGCAGCAGCGACGAGAGGGCGGCGAGGGCGGTCGGCTCGTCGCTGAGCAGGGTCCTGCCAACCGTCACCGCGCCGGGCGCGAGGGCCCAACCGGTCCCGGCGAGGAGGCCGGCGGCGAGCCCTGCCGCCTGGACCGCGGGACCGGCGCCGGCGCCGCCGCGCAGCAGCAGCACCGTTCGTCGCGCGGCGCCGGCCAGGAGGACGGCCAGGACCGCCCCGAGCAGGCCGGTGAGCCGCCAGGCTTGCCACGGGTCCACCCCGACCTCGAGCGCGGCGGCGACGAGCGCCGGCCAGCCTGGCGAGTAGCGCGGCCTCGCCTGGACGGGTCCGACTTGCAGGTAGAACTTGCCGCTCTGCGCCAGCGCCTGCGCCGAGGCCGCGTATTCGAGCGCGTCGGGCCGCGGCTGGAAGCTGGGGCCCTCCTGGGTCGCCCCCCATCGCCACCGCGCCGCGAGCGCCAGGACGAACACCAACGCCGCGCATCCTGCCCACCACCACCGCCAGTGCCTTGCCGTCATGCCGGCCAGGCTTCGCGCATGCGCGCTGCGAGCTGCGCGGGGTCGGGGGAGATGGGCTCGGCGCGCAGGGGGCGGTGGAGGAGCGCCGCGAGGGCGGGGGGAAGGGCGGGCTCGAGGCCCAGCCGGGCGAGGGCGGAGTGGAACTTCGCGGGGTGCGCCGTGGCCAGGAAGAGGCCGGTCTCTCCGGGGCGGAGGACTTGCCGCAAGACCTGGTAAGCGACCGCGCCGTGGGGGTCGGCCCGGTAGCCCGCCGCCCACAGCTCGCGAAGAGCCGCGACGGTCGCCGCCTCGTCCGCGGAGCCCCAGCGCAGGGCACCGCGCAGCGCGGCCCGGTCGCGGCCGTACAGGTGCAGGATGCGTTCCCAGTTGCTCGGGTCGCCGACGTCCATGGCGTTGCTCAAGGTGGCCACGCTGGGCCTGGGGGTGTAGCCGCCGCCGTCGAGGTAGTCGGGCACCGTGCGGTTGGCGTTGGTGGCGGCGACCAGCGCGCGGATGGGCAGGCCGAGCGCCCTGGCGTAGAGGCCGGCGCAGAGATTGCCGAAGTTGCCGCTGGGAACCGCGATGACCGGCTGGCAGTCCGGATGCAACCGGCGCAGCAGGGCCACCGCCTCGAAGTAGTAGAGGACCTGGGCCAGGAGCCTGGCGACGTTGATCGAATTGGCGGAGACGAGACCGAGATCGGCGGACAGCGCGCGGTCGGCAAAGCAGACCTTGACCAGGCGCTGGCAATCGTCGAAGCTCCCGGCAACCGCGAAGCTGCGCACGTTGTCTCCGAGGCAGGCGATCTGTCGTTCCTGCAGAGGCGAGATGCGCCCCTGCTGCCCTTGCGGACCCCGCGGCCCCTGCGGCCCCTGCGGATAAAGCACGGCGACGCGGAAGCCGGGCCTGCGCCAGAAAGCCGCGGCCACGGCGGCGCCGGTGTCGCCGCTGGTGGCGGTGAGCACGGTCCGCGTCCCGCCGCCCGTCGCAGGGAGGCGGCCGAGCACCGCCGCCAGGAAGCGGGCGCCGAAGTCCTTGAACGCCAGGGAGGGCCCGTGGAAGAGCTCGAGGGCAAGGCTCCCGTGCGCGGCTTCGGCCAGCGGCACGGGGAAGTCGAACGCCTCCCCGGCGATGGCGTCGAGCTCGGGCCGGCCGTACTCGCCGTCGATCAGCCGGTCGAGGATCGTGGCGCAGCGCTCCGTCCAGGGGCGCTCCAGCAGCGCCGCCACGTCCGGCCAGGGCCTGAGCTCCGCGGGGACGAAGAGGCCGCCATGGCCCCCATCGTCGGGCAGGTTGCGCAGCACCGCCTCCTTGAAGCTCACCTGGTGCCGCGGATCGCGAGAGCTGATCAGCCGCATCCGTCCGCCACGATCCGCGCACCCTGGCGGTCCAGGCCGCACAGCCTCACCGCCGCCGCGACGCCGGCGGCGGCCCAGGCCTGCCGCATGGCCTCGCCGATCGCCGCCGCGGCGCCCTGCTCGGCCACGGCAAAGACCGCCGGACCCGCTCCGGAGAGGCTGCAGCCCCAGGCACCCGCCGCGCGGCCCGCGGCCTGGACCGCCGCAAAGCCGCGCACCAGGTCCGCGCGATAGGGCTCGGCGAGCAGGTCCCGGAGGCAGGCGCGCAGCAGCTCCCGGTCGCCGGCGTGGAGAGCATGGACCAGGGAGGCCAGGTTCTGGGCGTGGCTCACCGCCAGGCGCAGCGGCACGTGCCCGGGAAGGGCGGCCCTGGCGACGCGGGTGGACAGGGTCAGCTCGGGGACCAGCAGCACGAAGCGGAGCTCGTCGGGAAAGGGCAGGAGACGGGCCTCTCCCCGCGGATCCACCAGGCGCAACCCGCCGAGGAGAGCCGGCGCCACGTTGTCGAGGTGCGGCTCGCCGGAGGCGTGCGCCTCCGCCTCTCCGGCGGCGGCGAGCAGCTCCTGCTCCGGCAGCGGATGGTCCAGCAGGGCGTCCAGCGCGCGGATGGTGGCCACCACGGTAGCGCTGCTCGAGCCCAGGCCGCTGGCGACCGGCAGACCCTTGTGGAGGCGCAGCGCGACCGCGGGCAGAGGCTTGCCGAGGCGGCGGGCGAAGGCTTCGCGGGCGCGCCAGGCGAGGTTGTCGGCCGGCAGATCCGGCAGGAGATGGGCGAACGGCCCGGTGCAGGACAGGGTCGGCTCCTCCGCCTCCCGCGCCTCCACCAGATCCCCCCAGAGCCCGCCGTCGAGCGGCGCCAGGGCTGCCCCGAGCACGTCGAAACCCGCGGCCATGTTGCCCACGCCGGCGGGGCCGTAGGCGCACACCGTCCTCAAGCCTCCGTCCCGGAGGCGGCTCATGCAGTCGTTCCGGAGGTGGCGGCGCGTCTCATGGCAGGACTCCCTGCACCAGGCGCATGAGGTCCGCCAGCAAGGCGGTGGCGGTGACCTCGGCGCCGGCGCCATAGCCGCGCACGACGAGCGGCCGGGGGCTGTAGGCCGCGCTGGTGAAGCTCACGGCGCACTCGCCGCCGCGCACGGTCGAGAGCGGATGCTTGGCCCCGACCGGCATGGGGCCGACGCGGCAGGCGCGCTCGTCCACGATGGCGGCGAAGCGCAGCACCTGGCCGCGGCTGCGCAGCTCGGCGGCTCGCGCGGCAAAGGCGGCGTCGAGCTCCGGCAGACGTTGCAGGAACTCCGCGACGGAGCCGCCGGCAGCGTGAGCCTCCGGCAGGAGGCCCTCGACTTCGACCTGTTCGAGCTCGAGACCGCCGCCGAGCTCGCGGTGGAGGATGAGTGCCTTGCGCGCCATGTCCATTCCCGAGAGGTCGTCCCGCGGGTCCGGCTCGGTGAAGCCCGCATCGCGGGACCGGCGCACCGCCTCGCTCAGCGGCACGTCATCCTCCAAGAGACCGACGATAAAGGATAGAGACCCGCTGAGGATACCCTCGATCCGCCGCACCCGGTCGCCTCCCGCGAGCAGGTTGCGCAGGGTGCTGATGATCGGCAAGCCCGCGCCGACGTTGGTCTCGTAGTGGAAGCGGCGCTGATGCCGGCCCAGCACCTCGCGGAGCGAACGATAGGCCGCGAGGGGACCGCTGTTGAGTTTCTTGTTGGCCCCGACCAGGTGGAAACCCGCCTCGGCGAAGGCGCCGTAGTCCCCCGCCAGCGCGGCCGAGCTGGTGCAGTCGACCAGCACAGGACAGGCGGGCCGGCGGCGCCGCACCTCCTGGCGCAAGGCCGCGGCGTCCAGGGGCTCGCCCGCCGCCTCCAGGGCGTCGAGTGCGCACTCGGCGTCCAGACCCGCGGAGACCACCAAGGACGGGCGCATCCTGGCCCTCGACGCCGCGACCGGCGGTACCGTGTGGTCGGCGCAGCCGGCCACCGGCCCCATGTTCACTACGTCCTCGCCGGCAGTCGACCCCAACCGGCAACCCTCTGGGCACGGTCGCGGTGCAGACCGATCTCCCCGCCGGCGAGACCGTCCAGTTCATCCTCGACGTCTCCGGCTATTTCAAGCAGCCGGGTTGAGGTGTTGCCCTTGTACCGTTCGCGGCGACTGGAGAGGCTCTGCAGTTAGAAAGAGGCCACGTGCCGGCCTACTTCACGGGAACGGAGAGGCCTTCGAGGGCGGTGCCCTTCTTGGCGACGTAGAAAGCGAGGGCCTTGGTGGGCGCGCTCGCGCTGGCGTTCTTTACGTTGTGCACCTCACCGGCCGTGGTGTGGAAGGCCTCTCCTGCCTTGACGGTCACCGGGGGCTTGCCCTTCACCTCCAGGACGGCTGAGCCCTCCTGGATGTACACGATCTCGGTGCCCGACTGAGTGTGGTTCTTGCTCTCTGCTCCGGGCGGCAGCTCGCGGAGCACCAAGATGGCTTCCATTCCCTTGGCGCCGGCAATCGCCGTCCGCTGCAAGAGAGTCCCGCTCTTCAACGGATCTTGCGCGCTCAGCATCCTGCTGCCAAACATGCCGAGCGCAAACCCTACAGCCAAGACGATTCCGAGCAACAAATGCATGCGCTTCATGATGCCCTCCTTTAGGAATGACCAGTCATATACCACAGGGCGCAAGTCGGACGCCAACGGCCTTCGCGCAGGCAAGACATCGATTTAAGATTGCGTCGTGGTTTGGTGCTATTTTTGATTCACCTGCAGGTTGCGCAGCCAGCATTGTGCTGGTCCGTCGAGCGCCCGCGCTGGAGAGAATCGTGATCAAGCTCGTCTACTGCATATCCCGCAAGCCCGACCTGACTGCGGAGGAGTTTTGCCGCTACTGGCGTGATGTCCATGGCCCGCTCGGGGCGCGCATCCCAGGGTTGCGGCGGCTGGTCCAGAGCTACACGGTGCGCATTCCGGGCGACGTCCGCGGGCCGGACTTCGATGGCATGGCCGAGCTCTGGTTCGACGAGTTGAGCTCGCTGCTCGCCGCCCGGCAATCACCCGAGTGGAAGGCTTCGTCCGCCGACGAGGCCAGCTTCATCGACGCCACGCGGGTGGCTTACTTCATCACCGAGGAGCATGACATCCCGTTGCCGCAGGCTTGAGGCGGGTCTAGCCTGTTTCGTCCGTCCGCTGTCAGCGGCTGGCGGAGAAGATGGCGCGGACCGCGTCGATGGTGTCGGCTTCGGCGGCGGCCTTGTCGGGGCGGAAGCGCTTGACGCGGGCGAAGCGGAGAGCCATGCCGGCCGGATACTGAGGACTCTCCTGCACGTCGCTGAAGGCGATCTCGACGACGAGCTCAGGACGCAGGCGGACGGTCCAGCCGTCGGTTGAGGCGGCAAGCTGCTGAAACCTCGCCGTCTGCCAGGCGAGCATCTCGTCGGAGAGCCCCTTGAAGGTCTTGCCGAGCATCACGAAGCCGCCGCTCGCCGGATCGCGGGCGCCCAGGTGGAGGTTGGAGAGCCAGCCGCTGCGCCGGCCATGGCCCCACTCGGCCGCCAGGACGACGAGATCGAGAGTATGGGCGGGCTTGACCTTGAGCCAGCTTGCGCCGCGCCTGCCCGCTTCGTAAGGAGCGTCGACCGCCTTGGCCATGATCCCCTCGTGGCCGCGCGCCAGGGCGCCGGCGAAGAAGGCATCGGCCTGCTCGGCCGAGGCGGTGACGAGACGCGGCACGGTCAGACGGGGGGTGGCCGCGGCCACCTCGGCTACCCCGGCCACGTCGGTTACCTCGGTTATCTGAGCCAGGGCGGCGAAGCGCTCGGCGGCCGGGCGGTCGATCAGGTCGTCGCCATCGAGGTGCAGCAGATCGAAAAAGAAAGGAGTCAGCGGCAGCTCGCTGCTCAGCCGCGCCACGTCGAGCTTGCGGCCGAAGCGGCGCATCGTCGCCTGGAAGGGGTGAGGAGTGCCGTCCGCGCGCAAGGCGATCACCTCGCCGTCGAGCAGGAGCTGGCGCGCCGGCAGGGCGCGGACCGCGGCGGTGAGCTCGGGCACGGCCGCGGTCACCTCGTTGCCGCGGCGCGAGAAGACGCGGACCTGCTCGTCCACCCTGTGCACCTGCACGCGCGCACCGTCGAGCTTGAGCTCGAAAGCCGCCTCGCCCAGCCGCGCGAGGGCTTCCGCGACGTCCGCGGCGGGTTGAGCGAGCATGGGCTGAAGGGGGCGAAAGAGCTGCAAGCCGAAGCGGTCGAGGCCGGGCCTTCCCTCGACCAGGACGGCCTGCGCGACCGCCGTCAGCTCGCCGGCCAGCATCAGCGCGCGGCGCACCCGGTCGGCGGGGACCTCGGCCGCGGCGGCCAGTGCCTCGGCCATGATGCCGCCCAGCGCTCCCTGGCGCAGCTCGCCGAAGATCAGGCGGGCGAGAAAGTCCCGCTCCTCCTCGGTGGCGGCCGCGAGCAGAGCGGAGAGCAGACGCATCCTCTCGCCCGTCGAGCCGCGGCCGCCGGCCTGGGCCATGCGGGCAAAGGCGGCGTCGACTTCCTCGAGCGTCAACGCCGCCCGCGCTGCGGGGGCGGCGGACCGGGCGCCGGCGAGGGCGGCGGCGCCGAGGCCGATGCGTCCCTGCCGCAGGTGGCCCGACAGATAGGCGACGCCGATTGCGATCTCGCGCGGCGCGAGTCGGCGCAGGAATGCCGCAAGAGCCGCGATCTTCTGGGCGCGCGAGCTGGTCTCGGCGAGGAGGCGCGACGTGTCGACGAGGTCGGCGAGACGCATCAGGCGCCGGGGCGGAGCCAGCGGCGGAACCAGTCGAGGTTGCGGCGCATGATCTCCTGCTCGAGGGCGGGCTCGTAGATGACGTGCCCGCCGCGGGGATAGATCTCCATTTCCACGACCTTGCCCTGCTCCTTGAGGGCCTTGTAGAACTTGGTCGCCTGCATGAGCGGCACGCGGCGGTCGTTCTCGCCATGCTGGATGAGCAGCGGAGTCGCGACCCTGGAGACATAGGTGATGGGCGAATGACGGAGGTAGCCCTCCGGCGCCTCCCAGGGCAGGCCGAAGTATTCCCGGGTCATGTCTCCGGCATCCGAGACATAGTAGAGATCGGCGATGTCGCTGATGCTGCACATCGCCGAGGCCGCCTTGAAGCGCCGGGTCTGGGTGACGATCCAATCGGCCAGGTAGCCGCCGTAGGCGCCGGGCGGGGCTTGTTGAACAGCCGCGTGCCGTAGGTGAGGCGCGCCGGCGCGCCGCCGGAGGCGGACACCAGGTAGAGCACGGCCTCGTGCTCGTCTTTCTTCAGCGACGGCCGCGAGACGACGTAGGCGATCTGGCGGCCGTCCGGCGAGATCCGCACGTCCGCGATCGAGCGCAGGCCCATCAGATCGTCCACCGTGACCGGCCGCGCCGCCGCGGCGCCGAACGGGACGGGGAGCAGAGCCGCGAGCAGGGCCGCGGGCAAGGAGCGGGTCCGACCGGGTCGGCCGCCAAGGGAGCCGTTGCCAGGCATATAGGGGCCTCCGAGACGCTACTTCCGCGCGGTGCCCGGCGTCAAATCCCGGGCACGTTGACCTGGGGGGAGAAAACTCTTATGATCTTGACGTTATCCTGCGTTGTAGCTGTTCGCGTTTTTTGCTGCCCCAGCAAGAGAAAGGAAGGTCCAGGAGCGAGGCTCCGCACGCGCGCTGGTAGAAATCGGGCGCGGTGGAGGCACCGGGCGGGAGCCCGGCGGTCGCGGAATCCTCGGGGAACCTGCGGGGAACCCTCGGCTCCGTCTGGGACAGCATGCAAGCAGCGCTTCCACAGCGGCAGGAGCAGCAGCCCTCCCCGGGCCCGGAAGGCAACGGCAAGCGCATCCTGATCGTCGACGACGCCGAGAACAACCGGCTCGTGGTCGGCGCCCTGCTGGAATCCCTGGGCTACCGCGTCGAGGTGGCTGGCGACGGGCTCGATGCGCTGGCCAAGATCGAGCTCGGCATCGAGCTCGTGCTGCTCGACGTCCTGATGCCGGGCCTGGACGGCTTCGGCGTCACGCGCCGGCTGCGCGACGACCCCAGGTACGCGGACCTGCCGGTGATCATGATGACCGTGCTCGACAACCGGGAGGACCGTTTGCGCGCCATCGAGGCCGGAGCCAACGATTTCATCGCCAAGCCGGTCGACCGGACCGAGCTGCAGGTGCGCATCGGCTCGCAGCTCAAACTGAAAGAGAGCCAGGATGCGCTCAAGCGCCACCGCCTGGAGCTCGAGGACCTGGTCGCCCAGCGCACGGCCGAGCTACGGTCCGCGCTCGCGGAGATGGCCGCGGCGCGGCGGCGCACCTATGAGGCCTACATCGACACGATCCGCCGGCTGGTCCTGGCGGCGGGGTTCAAGGACCCCGGCACGGCGCAGCACATCGGGCGCCTCGGCCTCTACGCCGCGGTCATGGCGAGCGCCCTTCATCTGCCCGACGGCGAGGCCGAGATCCTGCGTCATGCCATCACCATGCACGACGTCGGCAAGATCGGCATTCCCGACGCGATCCTGACCAAGCCGGGCCGCCTCACTGCAAAGGAGCGCGAGCTGATCCAGTCCCACACCTGGATCGGCGGGCGCCTCCTCGCCGATTCGCACTCGGAGCTGATGCGGACTGGCGAGGTGATCGCCCTGACCCATCACGAGAAATGGGACGGCAGCGGCTATCCGCGCGGGCTGGCCGGCGAAGAGATCCCGCTGATGGGGCGCCTGTGCGCGGTGATCGACGTCTTCGACGCCCTGACCACGCGGCGCCCATACCGCGATCCGCTCCCGCCAGAGGAGGCGCTCGAGATGATGCTGCGTGAACGCGGCCGCCACTTCGATCCGGCCCTGCTCGATCTCTTCGCCGCGCACCGCGACGAGATCTTCGCGGTCCATGCGAGCCTCGGCCAGGAGACCTGGCAAGAGGGCCCGCGGGCCGCTGCCGAGACGCTGCCATGATCAAGGTCCTGATTGCCGACGACCACGCCATCTTCCGCGAGGGATTGAAGCGGATCATCGACGCTTCCCCCGGCCTCACCGTCGTGGCGGAGGCCGCGAGCGGCGAGGAAGCCCTGGAGCGGGCACGGGCGACCAAGCCCGAAGTCGTGCTGCTCGACGTGTCGATGCCCGGCCGCGGCGGGATCGAGACGGTGGAGGAGCTCAAGCGGCGCGAGCCGAGGGTCCGGGTGCTGATCTTGACCGTTCACCCGGAGGACCATTTCGCGGTGCGCTGCCTGCGCCATGGAGCCGACGGCTATATCACCAAGGACGTGGCGCCCGGGGAGCTGGTGCAAGCCGTGCGCAAGGTGTGGTCGGGCGGCAAGTACGTGAGCCCGGCGCTTGCCGAGCGCCTGGCCTTCACCTTGGACACGAACTTCGCCCAGGCGCCGCACGAGGAACTCTCCGGCCGGGAGTTCCAGGTGATGCGCCTGATCGCCGCCGGCAGGACCGCCAGCGAGATCGCCACCGAGCTGCACCTGAGCGTCAAGACGGTCAGCACCTATCGCTCACGCATCCTGGTCAAGATGAACATGCGCACCAACGCCGAGATCATGCACTACGCCATCGAGCTCGGCCTCGCCGGCTAGCGGCCGCGATCGGCGTGGTCTCCTGGACAAGACGGCGACGGTTCTCCTGATCTCCGCCCGGCCGCCGGGCCCGGCGAGGCGCGCCCTCACGACGAGCCTGGTCCTGGCTGCGGCGGCGCGCCCGCCGGCGCGACGAGCTGGTGGTGGAGGGCCGAGCCTGGCGTCAGCGCCCGCGCCGGCAGCACGCCGAGGCCCGCGAACTCGACGAACTGGATGCCCATGCCCCGCGGCTCGCGCCACACGCGCCGCCAGCGCACCACGGCGCGCGCCCGCAGCGGAGAGGCGTGGGGCGGCTCATCAGGGTCGAAGAGCTGCAGGCGGAGGATCGTGCCGGGCGCCAGCGGATGCGCCGTGGCGACGAACATCCCGCCAAGCGAGACGTTCTCGGCGATTCCTTGCAAGTAGCGCCGGTTCTGCCGGGGGATGAGCTCGGCGTGGAAGAATACGCCCAGCCCTTTCACCGGTGGACGGTATTCTCGAACCCAGTCTGTCTCGATCGACATGGCCGGCCTCCCGGACATCGACGTTTGCCTCGCAACCCCTCGTTGCCGCCGGCGGGCGCCCCGAGGCATGAAACCGGCAGGATTCCGATGCCGGGTCCGCGCAACGAGATCAGCGTAGGCCGGGCGCGGCAAGCCTCCAATCAGCTGAACACTGGACTCGTTGTCATGGAAACCACGGATCTCTGTAGTCTTCCCACTACAAGTTGTCCTGCAACAAGAGCACTCTGCTGGAGAACGGCGGTTCGCCGACGGATGGGGGCCCCGTGCCGGCGCGCCCACAACCCGCGTTGCAAGAAAGAGATGAACGGGCGGGCACCAGGTGATGGCCTTCCACGACGGCAGTGGGCTCGAGGAGAAGCTCGCCGCCGAGATGCCGGACGCGGTGCTGCTGGACATCGTCATGCCGTCGCGCAACGGATTCCAGATTCTGCGCAGCCTGAAGAAGGCAAGCGGCACCCAAGCGGGCCGGGGTCAGCCTGCTAGATCTGCCTTGCCAGGAGATTCTCGGGGATCGCGACTCCTGGCCGCTCATTGTCCCAGATCATGGCCGTGATCCACCAGCGCTGCCGGTCGTGGAAGAGCTGAATGCTGTTGATGCCGCGTGCGATCGGCAGCTCGCCGCCGTCGGGCGACGAGCGGCGGAGCTCGTAGCTGCTGAGCACGTGGGCGAGGTTGCCGAAGACGAAGACTTGGCGTGCGATCTCGGTCTCCCAGACGGATTGTGCGGCAAAGATGGGAGTGCGTGAGGCGATGTAACCTTCGATGTCGAGGACCTCCGCCACCGCTCCACCCTCGGGCAACGGCCGCGTCGGCACCAGCCTTGCCCCCGGCAAGAACAGGGAGCGCTCCCGGTCCCAGTCCCTCTCGCCGGCTGGCCCCGAGATCCCGTCGTAGAGCGCCTTCACGATTCCATCGATCGACTCCACGTCGGAGCTCCGAGCGCCCATGCTGCACCCCCTTCCTGGCCGGGGATTCTCTCACCGATTCCATTGGCCGGGGGCTCGGCAGGACCGGCAAGGCCCTGCTCGCGGGGTAAGGTCAGGCCGCGTCGCCAACTCCTGCTGCTCCGCCCTACAAGGACTTCAAGAACTCGACCAGATCGCTCTTCTCTTGATCCGTGAGGTGCAAAGTCTTCACGGTGTCGTAATGATTGACGACGTCCCTCAGCGTTGCGAATCTACCGTCGTGATAGAAGCCTCCCTTGCTGTGAGCCGACAACCCCCTGAGGGGAGCCGTCCGGTAGCGGAGGTCGGGAGATCTGCTGGATTGAAAGTCGTCGATTCCCAGCTCTTCGGGCTTGTGCAAGTTCCACCCGGGCTCGGTATAGATGGGTGGCACGTGACATTGCGCGCAGGCGGCCTTCCCTGAGAACAGGACCTCGCCCCGTCTGGCAGCCCCCATGTCGAAACTCTCTGCCGGTGGCGCTGGGGCCGGGATGGAGAGCTGGTAGAAGTGTAGAGCTGCCAGCTTCGGCGTCACCAAGTCGGGGTTGTTGCGCACGTTGTCGAAGCCAGCCTTGGCGGCGACCGGGAACCGGGCAGCGTCCTTCAGGCGAGGATCGAAGAATGTGCCTTTGCCGTGCATCTCCAAGTTGGCGACGAAGGCGTTCCAGTGCGTCACCGCCCCCCAGCCTGTCCAAGTGTGGAGGTTGACTCCTGCAAGGCCGAAGGCGGGAGGGATGAGGGTGGCCGCCGATTTCCCGTCCGGTCGGAATGCCTTGCCATCCATGAAAAGCTCGGCGTCGAATTTCCCCGGCCCCCAACTGTTGAGGACCTTTCTGACGGTGGGTTCATCGACTCCCAAAAGGCTGCTGACCGTGCTGAGGTCGGGAGCCAGGGCGACGATGGCGCCGACGTTGAGGTCACGGTTGGCCCAGCCGTCCAACCGCCGACCGATCCCCGGAGCGAGCGAGTCGTCGACCGTCGAGTGGCAGAACGCGCATTGGAGACCCAAGGAGCGCAGGTTCCCGGCCTGGCTGAAGAAGCCGGTGAGACCCA
>DASZZM010000074.1:0-51993 GCA_035544895.1 Thermoanaerobaculia bacterium | reverse complement strand
CGACCCACAGTGGAGGCTGCCGGTGCCGCTTGCGCTTGCCCATCGCCATGCTTGGAGTCCTCCAGAAGCTGCCTCCAAGTTTACCGGCCCTCGACCGCTAACTCAAGATGTTTAAACCACTTTCACCACGGGCTGCTAGGCGAGAGACTGCCATAAGAGCGGGTGCTCTAACGATGCTCAGCCTTTGCGGCCTTCCCGGCGTCGCCTGGGGCGAAGATGTTTTCGTCCGTGGGTCAGAGCGAGGAAGAGGCTTTACGCGTGATCTGGGAGCACAATGCTATGCGATTGCACCCGCGCATGTTGTTCTCGGAAGAACGAGGGATCAAGTGCCTGCGGCCGTCACTGTCGTCGCGGCTCCAGGTCACTCTGTCTCCGCTGATCTCGTCGGCAGTTACGGTGACGACTTGGCGATACTCCGACTTGAGCGAGTTGTTGCAGCTGCATCCTTCTGCCAGACTCCGGTGCCGATCACTGCTCTTGCAGCCGGGTCACGCCCTCAGTCCGCAGGCTCGATCGTCGATCTCCATCTCCGCGACGAGGTTGGCGCATTAAGGAACGTTGAGCTCATAGTTCTGAGTGACGATCAACAGCGCTACCTCCGCCTACGCCCAAAAGCCGATGCCGATGTCATCAGTCAAACCATGAGCGGTGGTCTCATCTACGCCGGAGACCACTATATCGGCATGCTTATGGAAGTCGATACGGTTAGGCGCGAGGTGTTGGCATTTCGCGCTAACTATCTCGAGGACGGGATTCGGAGCTTCTTTACAAGTCGCATTGACCTTCCTGTTAAGATTGATCGTACAATGGTTCTGCTGGATGCGACGGGGGAGGAGTTGGTAAAGATCACTCAGGAGATACTGGATCTTCTCCAACGAGGAGAAGCTTCGCTCGTGTTTGAGCGCTACGGAGCACCGAGCCTAAGAGCCTGGATGACGCCGGAGTTTTTTCAGTCATACGCTCAGCCTCGGTACGCGTCAATGACTGGGCTCCAGGTAAACCGGCGTCTTGCACGCTACACTACGCCAGAAAGCGGTGGAATGCCGGCTGGGATTCACCGTTGGATAGTCGTCCTTGATACAAGCGCTGGAGCTGCGCGCTTTCAGGAAACCTTTGGCTTCGAACGTGCTGGCGACGTCTGGAAGCTCGCGCTTCTGTCACTAAATGATGCTCTTTAGAGTCGCGACGGATCGAAAGGAGACTGACTATGAGGTCGTGGATATGGCATCGTGCGTTGCCTCTGACTCTGCTGCTCTCTGCAGCAGTAGTTTGGTCTGCTCCCGCCTACTCACAGGTGTCCGCCTATCAAGGGGAATGGCGGGAGGTCGACCTAGATGGCACCACGTTGTGGGATGATGGTCGTTGCGGCGCCGTGTACCTGACTGAACGCATTTATAACATATTTCCACCTCAGGCCGGCACCGATAGGCTGGTTGGGACAGCTGTTACTCTTAGGCACGGCAGGCTTCTTTTCAAGAAGACGTCTACATGCCGACTTCCAGAAACTAGCGACTCGACCCCTTTTGTTTACGAAAACATGCGCATGTGGCAGATCGTGGCGCATCCAGAGCCGACCGGAAGAGGATTCTCGGTGCAGGCGATCTTCGACGACGCGAGAGGAGACAAATGTGCAACGTGTTCACGAGAAGCCTTCAAGACAGAGCTGCTTCTCGAAGGTGGCGCTTTGCGAGACACGTTCGGTACTCCGGATCTGACTGATGACATCATCTTCAGAAACGAGTCCGATCGAGCG
The DNA here is from genome assembly GCA_035544895.1 of Thermoanaerobaculia bacterium. GTDB lineage: Bacteria > Acidobacteriota > Thermoanaerobaculia > Multivoradales > UBA5704 > JASLEW01. The sequence continues at coordinate 50,240 of DASZZM010000074.1, read as the reverse complement.
GTTCGCACTAACAGCGGGATGCAGGCGGGACGAGCCTTCTTGCAGCTGATTAGCAATGGCAGTTGCGAGGAAGCTTACGCGATGGCGACGTCGCGTTGGCGGACCCTAGCTACAAAGGGCGCGTGGACTGCCGAATGTCGGAGGATAAGCCAGGCACTCGGTCACGTTAACTCACGGACAACTCAAGAGAAGCACTTCGTCAGTAGAGTGACCGAAGGCAACCAGTATCGCCGCGGCGAATTCGTCTTCCTGGCTATCCACGTGGTTTCGGATAACGGCAGCGCTATTGAGTTTCTTGTGCTAGAGCGAGAGGGGAATGACTGGCGAATTGGCATGTACTACGTGGCGTAGCCACGCGAAGCCAATGCGGCCAAGCCGGACGCCGAACGAAGTTACAGAGAGGAGACTTCGTACTACTGCCAGTTGTCGTGCTGCTCCACGGTGCTGACCCCGAGGGTTGAAACGGCGCTCGTAACTGAGGATGTCGGCTTCCAGTCTATCGGATTGCCCCCCGCAACCCCCGCGGATCCCCTTCCCGGTTCTTACCACCGCCGGGTCCCTGCCCGGCGTCGTCCGAGGGGAAAGGGATGCTCCTTCCCAGGCGCACCAAGGAATTTCTAGCCGGCGGGAGGCCGCGGAGCCGGCGGAGGAGGAGCGCCCGGACCGTGAGGGGCGCCGGCTCCGGGCGGCGGCGCGGCGGCGGGCCGATGATCGCCGGGTCCGCCGGGGCCGCCCTGGCCTTCGGGGGAGGCCGCGCCCGGGGCCGGCAGGCCGGCTTGCTTGAGCATGGCGGCATAGCCGGCGTCGTCGAGCTGCGGCAGCCGCTTGAGGAAGGCGACGATGGCCCAGATCTGCTCGTCCGTGTGGGTGGGACCGAAGGCCGGCATGCCGGTCATCTTGATGCCGTTCTTCACCACCCAGAAAAGCTGGGCCGGCGACTGGTCCGCTCCCTCCTTGGCCAGGCTGGGCGCGTCGGGGTTCAGGCCCATGGCGAACTCCACGGCAGGGACTCCGGGCCCGCCATGGCAGGTCACACACATCTCGCTGAAGTGAACGAGCCCTGTGCGCACCATCGCCGGGTCGGCGAGCGGCGGCGCCGTGATCCCGGCCGCCCGGCGCGCGATGGCGCGGTCCTTGACCGTGACGAGGATCTGGCGCACCCAGGGCGCCTCCTTGCTGCTGGCCGACACGTCCGACAGACCCGAGTACGCGAAACCGATCCCCAAGAGCGCCAGTAGTACGATCAGAACGATCAGGGCGCGCAGCATCCGCATGGTTCTTCGACCTCCAGCGGCCGGGGCCGGCAACGGCTCGCGGCCACGATGATGTGCCATCATGCCACAGGGAGGGGACGCCGACGAGGGGGACTCGCGGCACACTTCCCGAGGCAGGTCGAACAGGCGCGCCATGGACTCGCACCACGAAACCGAACAGCAGTCGGCGGCCAATCTCGCCGTGGTGCTCGCCGGCGGCGGAGCCCGCGGCGCCTACCAGGCGGGTGTCCTGCGCGGCATCGGGCGCCATCTGCCGCATCTGCGCTTGCCGGTCCTCGTCGGCGTCTCGGCCGGCGCCATCAACACCGCGTTCCTCGCCGCCCACAGCGCGCCGCTCGGCGCGGCGAGCGACGCCCTGGTCGAAGTCTGGCGCGGCCTCGAAACCGACGACATCTTCCGCGTCGACATGCCCTCGCTGGTCAAGCACTTCAGCCGCTGGGTGGCACGGCTGGCGAGCGGCGGCGGGGCCATCTCGCCGGAGGTGCGCGGCCTGGTCGACAGCAGTCCGCTGCAGAGCGTGATCGAGAGGGCGGTCGCCACCGTCGACGGCGAGTTCGTCGGCATCGCGGACAACCTGGCGCACGGGCGGCTGAAGGCCGCGGCCATCACCACTTTCAACTACTCCACCGGCCAGACCATCACCTGGGTGCAAGGCGCCGATATCGTGCCCTGGAGGCGGCCGCGCCACCGCGCCTTCAAGGCCCGCCTGACCGTCGAGCACGTGATGGCCTCCGCGGCGCTGCCCATCTTCTTTCCGGCGGTGCGGCTCGGCGACGCGTGGCACGGCGACGGCGGCGTGCGCCTCGACGCGCCGTTGAGCGCCGCCGTGCGCCTGGGCGCCCGGCGCATCCTCGCCATCTCGCCGCGCTACGAGCCGACCGAGGAGGAGGCCGACCGGCACAAGATCAGCGGCTACCCGCCGCCGGCGCAGATCATTTCGCAGCTGATGAACGCGATCTTCCTGGACGTGATCGACCGCGACGCGCGGATCCTGGCGCTGGTCAATGAGCTCCTCAAAGGGGTGCCGCGGCAGCACCGCCGCCTGGAACCGGTCGACATCCTGGTGCTGCGCACATCTCAGGACCTCGGCCTGCTCGCCGCCAGGTATGAGAAGAGCCTCCCCAAGACCCTCCGCCATCTCACCCGCGGCCTCGGCACGCGCGAGACGACCACCCCGGATTTCCTGTCATTTCTGATGTTCGAGCCGGACTACCTGCGGGAGCTGCTCGACATCGGCGAGCGCGACGCCGAGGCGCGCATCGACGAGATCCGCCGCTTCCTCGCGGGCGCGCCCAGCGACGCGCAGGACTCCGCGCCGGCGGCCTGACCCGAGAAGGGGTGAGCGGAGTTGGCTTCCTGCCGGCGCTTCTCGCGGCGACCCTGACCGGTACCGTGCGGATGGGCCGGCAGCCGCGCTCGAGAGATGCGACAGCGATGGACCTTGACAGTCGGACAGATGGCGCTAGACTAGCTGCCAGATGGCAACCGGCTGTTTCAGCCCGCCTGGGGCGCGCCGGGGTCGCTACCGGCACAGCCCAGAAGGAGGAACGAGCACAGATGTCTCCCAAGCTTGCGATCGTTGAGGTCCTGGGCGGGCAGAAGATCCTGCACGAAGAGCTGGGCAGCTCCCTGGACCTGACGGCCTGGATCCGTCGTGGGCTACCCTACTCTTCTCTGGAATCGCTGAGAAAGAGATTCCGGCTCAGGCGCACAGAGATCTCCTCCGCTCTCGGCCTGCCCCAGCGCACTTTGGCGCGAAGGCGCCAGGAGCGCCGCTTGAGTCCCGCGGAGTCGGACCGCCTGGTCCGCATGGCGCGCATCGCCGCGATGGCGGTTGCGGTGCTGGGCACGGAAGACAAGGCCTCGCTCTGGTTGCACCGCCCCAACCGGGCTCTCGGCGGCGAGATGCCGCTGGCCCTTCTCGACACCGACCTGGGCGCCCGCGAGGTCGAACAGGTCTTGGGCCGTATCGAGCAGGGTATCCATAGCTGACTCACTGCACGGATAGTTGACGACGGATGGCCAGAGCCGGCAAGGCTGCGCCGGGCGATGAGAACCTGCCCGCGGCCCCGCGCCTCGTCTGGCGAATCGTCGCGGCGCGCCACGCCGAACGTGTCTGGAGCGGAGAAGGCGCTCGCCGCTGGGGTGGACGCTGGAATCCTCCCGGAGTGGCGGTCGTCTACGCGTCCTCGACGCTCTCGCTCGCCGCCCTCGAGCTGTTAGTCCACCTCGACCCCGACCTCCTGCCAATCAATCTGGTGGCTGTCGCGGCCGAGCTGCCATCGGATCCCCCGCTACCGACATTGCGGCTGCGTCGACTGCCTGCCGGATGGCGCACCTATCCTGCGCCGGAGTTTCTCCAGGAGTTGGGAGCCGAATGGGTGCGCACGGCGGGCAGCCTCGCGCTTGCGGTCCCTTCGGCGGTCATCCCCTCGGAGTGGAACGTTCTGCTCAACCCAGCGCATCCCGACTTCTCGCGCTTGCGTATGCATCCCGCTGAGCCGTTCGCGTTCGACTCTCGACCCCTGCGCGAAACGGGCCCCTTCAGGACCAAGCGCAAGCAGCGCGCAGGAAAGTGATAAATCTTCATTTCCGGCTAGCGAGCCCAAATCCACCCACCCTTTCGTTGTTACGGTCTAGGTACTTAGGGGCGCAAGCGCGGGCTGCGGAAGAGCTGGGAATCGCCGGTGTCGCCAACCAGGGCGAAGTTGTGGCGCAGCCGGCGCCCGATGCGTTGGCCGGGCGGCATCTTCCAGCAGTAGACGTAGTCCACCTGCTCCTTGAGCTCGCGTGGCCCCGCGTTCTCCGGCGTGGCCTCGATGGTGTTGGTCTCGTGGCTGGCCGAGTCCTTGAAGCGCAGCGGGAAATGATGCTCGCGCAGCGCTCCCACCGCCTCGTAGTTGTCCCAGTCGACCAGGCCCTTGGCGATCGCCGCGTGGTCGATGGCGTGGTCCAGATAGCCGACCTGCGAGCAACCGCCGTCATAGCGGTTGAAGAGCAGGGGCACGACGACGGTGCTGTTTTCGACTGCGTCCAGGCCGCGGATGAACCGCACCATCACGCGGTCGAGCTGGCGGTAGCAGCGCACGACGTAGCACAGGTTGAGCCCGGCGAGCAGCGCGAGCACGCCGACGGCCGCGACCTTTGCATGGCCCCGCAGGCCCGGCGCCAGCCAGGGGATCAGGATGAGCCAGGGATAGGCGGCGAGGCGCATCGGGAGCAGGAGGCCGCCCGACATCCCCTCGGGCGCGACGAAGAACAGGACGGCGCAAGCCACGGCAAGGACCAGGAAGCCAAGATCGCCGGCCGCACCGGCCTCCCGCCGACCTGCCGGGAGTGCCGCCGACCTGCCGGGAGTGTCGCCAATGGCGGGAGCGGCGACCAATGGCGGGAGCGGCGGCCGCCGCCAAGCGCGCAGCCGGCAGCCGATCGACAGGGCTATAAGGAGGGCGAAGACGACTTCCAGGACCACGCCGAACCGCGTTTGATCTTTGAGGCCGAAGAAGACCGAGAAGTGGACGAAGTCGTGCCACAAGCCGGCGAAGGCGATGTGCGCCGGGGATGGGCTGCCCCCCTGCACCAAGACGAACCAGAGCGGCAAGGCGGCCTGCGGTGCCAAGGCCCCGATCTGCACCAGGCGGCGCTTGAAGCTCGTCCGCCGCAGGGTCGCCAGCCAGAGCACGGCGATGGCGAGCAGTGCCAGGATGCTGGAAACGATGTGCGCGAAGTAGCAGAGCCAGAGCAGCAAATTGAGCTTGACCGCCACGCCGAGGTCGAAGCGGTCGCGCCGCCGCCACCAGTAGCCCACGGCGATCACGAAGAGGCCGAGGCTGTAGCAGAAGTTGTAAAAGCCGCACTGCCAGGGCAGGTTGAAGACGAAGAGGAAACCAAGGAAAGCGAGCCACCGCCGCTCGATCTCGACCGCCCCCGCCAGGTACCAGAGGCCGCCCATGAGTAGCAGCACATAGCCGCTCGCCAGCAACTTCTCGCCGACTACCGGCGGGACAGACCACATCAGCCCGGCGAGCAGCAGGTGGGTGAGCCAGTTGGGGAACGGCCGCGCGTCCACCTCGTAATAGCGGCTGAGCAAGGGGTAGTGCGCGGAATCGCCGTAGTGGCGCAGGACCCAGGCGTTGTAGAGGTGACACGGCCCGTCCATGGTGGGCACGAAATGGACAACCCAAAACGGCATGACATAGAGCAGGGCGAAGCCCAGGAACAGCCACTGATACCAAGGCCAGCGCGGCCAGCGCGGCCAGCGCCGCCAGCGCCGCAATACCGGCCTGGCAAGCTCGGATGGCGCCGGCAGCGACACGCCCCCGGGACGCGGCCCAGCAGCCGCTGGCAGTCCACTCGGTGGCCCCGCGGCAGGACGGGTGGGAGCAGTCAGGGCTGGCCCGGGCGCGCTACCGCGTCTCGCCACCAGAGAACGTTCTCGTTGGTGCTGGCGAACAACTTTCCGGCGTAACCAGCCAGAGCGGTGACAAGGGTGGCCGCTCCGAGAGCGGCAGGTCCGATGTCGGTCCAGTTCACCTCGGCGAGGACCGGCGGCCGCATCCATAACCTGTTGTTCTTGTCCACGGCAAAGAGCCGGCCATTCAGATTGGTCATGGCCACGACGTCGTTCGCCTGACCCACCGGCTTCCAAGAGGGCGCAGGACCGCCGAGATCCGAGAATGGCATGTAGACGAGGCGGTTGGCAGCCGTCGCTGCAAACAACCCTTGATAGCTGGCTGCCAAGGCCACGATGCCGTTGGCATCGGCGACGCGGGTCCAATCGGCGTTCGGAATCGGGTCTCGGAACGACAGCGCTCCGTCGGCGACGGCATAGAGTCCAATCGATCGATTATCCATTGCCTCTCGTGGCGAGGCCATGGCGATCACTTTATTCGCCGGTCCGACGCGATGCCAGATGAGGTTCTGGCCCACGGGCTCGCGGACCCACAGGCTGTTTTGTTGGCTTTCCGCCGCCCACAGGCGATTCTCGCATGCGGCCATGGCGGTGACGAAATTCGCGTGGCCGATGATCTCCCATTGATCCGCCGGGTAGCGCTGCGACAGGCGGCCGAGGACGTTGCGCGTGACGCGAGCGACCGTCGCGTCATCGAGTTTCTTGCCCCACCCGGTCGTGCCCGCGTTGAAGATCGTCCCCCCGCCCATGCGGAAGACGCCCATCGTCGCCATGCCCCCCGCCCCGCACTTGCGCCAGGGGCTCAAGTCGGCAGTCCCCAGGATCACGAAGCTGGGCGGTGTGCCGTCGCGGCCGGTGATACGAGGCACGCCGTCGACCTCCTCGAGCTCCGCGGCGTCCGTCTCGTAGCCGACGGCACCGGTCGCGAAGGAGGCTCCATCTTGTAGGCCGGTGCCCTCGAAGACCCAGTGCCTGGCGAAGCGGCACGTATAAGGGGGGTTCTGCAGCTCACAGGCCAACCAACTTCCAGCTCCTCGCCGGGTGCTCAGCCCGGTCAGGCCGTTCTCCGGCCGGTTGACCGGGGCGCTCGACCACTCGACGGTGACGCGGCTGTCGTCGACACCGGCCAGAGGATCTTGAGTGCCGTCACGGAAGCAGACCATGGTCCGCATACCGTCCTCGAACCGGACCTGCCACCAGCAGGTGTTGCCCGAGAAGAAGGCGATGTTGCCTCCCCGCTCGGCAAAGGCCTCGGCGGCATCGCGCATCTCCTTGGACCAGTATTCGTCGTGACCAATGCAGACGAGCAACTGGTATCTGGAAAGGAGATCCAGGCCGTCATGAAGGTCGAGACCCGAGCAATACTCGACGGCGAAGCCGCTGCCGGGAAGCCAATTCAGCAACCCCTGCTCCCACTCGAGATTGACTGCCGTGGGCCGGTCGAACGAGACGCGCACGGCACGGTCGGGCTGCTCGTTCCAGTAGAGACTCTGACCGGGCTGGCCGGCAAGGTTGTAGGCCTGCCACGTCGCGAACGGGAGCGAGACGACGATGCGGGCCGAGGCCCCCGGATTCGCCGCACGCACCACGAAATAGGCCTCCGCGCCGCCCGGATCGAAGACTGCCTTGTAGAGCGAGCTGGCCCAGGTCGGCTGGACCTGCAAAGACCAGGCGCCGCTCGGCGCCGAACCGTTGAAAACCTGCGTACCGGTGGGCACCTGTAGAACCGTCACCGTCGCGGCATCCGAGACACTGAAGTCCAGGCTTCCTCCCTGGGCCACGGAGGTCGACCGTGCGAAAGCACTGACAGCCATAGGCCCTCCCTTGGGCCGGCAACATCCGTCGCCCGGCTACGCCACCGTTACCTCGGGGCAGAGGAAGACGTCCTGGACGGCGTGGAACAGCTCGATGCCTTCGCGCATGGGGCGCTGGAAGGTCTTGCGGCCGGAGATGAGGCCGCTGCCCCCGGCGCGCTTGTTGATGACCGCGGTGCGCACGGCCTGCTCGAGGTCGCTCTGCCCCTTGGAGTCGCCGCCCGAATTGATCAGGCTGGCGCGCCCCATGTAGGCGTTGACCACCTGCCAGCGGGTCCAATCGATGGGGTGGTCGGCGACCAGCTCGCCATAGACCCGCTTGTCGGTCTTGCCGAAGCCGAGGGCCGGGTAGCCGCCGTTGCGGTCGGCCTGCTTCTGCTTGACGATGTCGGCCTGCATGGTGACCGCCAGGTGATTGGCCTGGCCCGTCAGGTCGGCCGCCTGGTGGTAGTCGACTCCATCCTTCTTGAAGGCATTGTTGCGCAGGTAGGCCCAGAGGACCGTCGCCATGCCCAGCTCGTGAGCGTGATAGAAGGCCTCGGCGATCTCGACGATCTCGCGGTGCGAGTCCTCGCTGCCGAAATAGACCGTCGCGCCGACCGCCACGGCGCCCAGCTCCCAGGCCTGCTCGACCTGGCCGAAGAGGATCTGCTCGAAGGAGTTGGGATAGGAGAGCAGCTCGTTGTGGTTGATCTTGGCGATGAAAGGAATCTTGTGCGCGTACCTGCGCGACACGGCGCCGAGCACGCCCATCGTCGAGGCCACGGCGTTACATCCGCTCTCGATCGCCAGGCGGATGATGTTTTCAGGCTCGAAGTAGTCGGGATTGGGCGCGAAGGAGGCCGCCGCCGAGTGCTCGACCCCCTGGTCCACGGGAAGGATCGACAGGTAGCCGGTATTGGCCAGGCGGCCGGTGGCGTAGAGGCGCTGCATGCTGGAGAGCACAGGCGGCTTGCGGTCCGCGGCGCCCCAGGCCTGCTCGACGTGGTTGGGACCGGGCAGCATCAGCCGCTCCTTGGGGATTCCCTTGCAGGTGTATCCGAGCAGGCTCTCGGCCTCGTCGCCGAGCCACCCGGTGATGCGGTCGATCGAGCCGCTGCTCGTTGCGCGTTCGGTAATGGCCATGGCGCCCTCCTCTAGCAGCCGGGCCGTATCGTATCGCACCTATTTTAGCCGGGCGCGGCCCTGGCCGGGCGCTACCTGCCCAGCCAGATGGCGCGCGAGATCTCGGCGATGAGGCGGTTGGCCGCCTTCTCGTCGGCGAAACCGCTGGTCAAGACCACCAGGACATAGGGCGCCGCGCCGGGCGGGTAGACGATGGCCGCGTCGTGGTGAACGCCGGCGATGTCGCCGGTCTTGTGCGCCACGACGGTTCCCGGCGGCAGGCCGGCCGGAATCTTCTCGTTGAACTCTTGGGCCTCGAGGATGTCGAGCATTGCCCGGGCGCTCCGGGCCGAGACCACGCGCTCGAGGTTTGAGCCAGGGTCTCCAGGTTCGCCAGACGCGCCGGCGGCGCCGGGGAGACCAGCGCCGCCCCCACTGCCGGAACCGCCCGGCGGCTGGTCCGCGGCGGCATCGCCGGCAAGGGCGGCCGGAGCCGGCCGGGCGCTCTCGGCGATGGCGCGCAGCACCAGCATCAGGTCGTAAGCGGTGACGGTGTTGTTGAACCCGGCCTTGTACGCCTTCTCGTCCTCGACGCCGCGCAGCACCTGGATCTCGTAGGCCCCCAACCGCCGCATCAGGTCGCTCACGCGCGATGCGCCGATGCGCTCGATCAACAGGTTGGTGGCGAGGTTCGAGCTGCGCACGATCATGCGCCGGATCAGCTCGGAGAGCGGGCGCGCGCCACCCAGGGCGGCATACAGGTCGGGGTCGCCATCGTCCTCGGCGGCGAGCCTGAAGGGCGAGCCGTCCACCAGGCTGTGGAACTCGTTGCGCAGCGGAATCGGCTGGTCGAGCGCCATCTCGCCGCGCTCGACCGCCTCGAACGCCGCAAACATCACCGGCACCTTCATCGTGCTGGCGGCGTGGAAGCGCTTGCGCTCGTTGCGCAGCAGGTTCGCGCCGCTGGCGAGATCGAAGTAGGCCACCGCCACGTCGGCCTCGCGGCCGTGCCCGACCAGGCGGTCGATCCGCCGCTCCTGCCCGCGGTCGATCGCGGAGCGGACGCCCTGCGGCGGCTCGGAGATGGAGGCGCAGGCCGCCAGCGCCGCCGCCACAGCGCCGGCCGCGAGCCAGCGCGCTAATTGCTGGCGCCGCCGTCGCCGCCGTCGAATTCGACTTTCGCCGCGGGCCGCCATGAACGATGCCTGCCGTGACCGCATCCTTGGGATTGCTCCGGTTGGGCGCCAAGAATAGCAGAGGATCCACAGCGATTCGACGCGAACGAGTCGACGCGGCGCGCCGTCGACGCGGACCGCGCGGGCGGCGGCCGCCGGCCGCGCTTCGTGCTACGATGCCGTGATGGACTTCCGACTGCAGGTCGCATCACCCGGGCAGGCCCGCTCTCCGCGCGCGGTCGCCGCGAGGCCGTTTGAGCGCCGCTGACCTCCGGCCCAACCTCCGGCCCGACCTCCGACAAAACACGCGGGCGGGGCTGGCGGCGATCGCGCGCTCGCCGCTGCGCGCGATCGAGGACCGTTACGCCTCGGTCCGCCAGCTCATCTCGGCGGGCAAGGAGAAGGGCTACCTGCTCTACGACGAGATCACCGCGACTCTCCCCGACGAGCTGTCGGCGGCCGCCGACCGGATCGAAGAGATCTACCTGCGCCTTGGCGAGATGGGTGTGGCGATCATCGATCGTCCCGAGCGCTACCAGAGCCGGGGGGATCAGCAGGACATCGAAGAGAGCTTCGAGGCAAGCGAGAGCGAGCCGCGCGTGCCGGCCGGCGAGGATCACGAGAGCGCCAGGGATCCGCTGCGCCTCTATCTGCGCGAGATGGGCTCGGTGCCGCTGCTCGACCGGGAAGGCGAGGTCGAGATCGCGCGCAGCCTGGAGCATGGCGAAGTACTGATCTACCGGGCGCTGGCCGAGAACATGGTGCTCCTGCGCGAGCTCCTCCTCCGCCAGGCAGCAGCGCGCACCGAACGGCACGAGTCCCCAGCGGCGCCAGGCGCCATCGATCCGACATTGCCGCCAGGCGCCCTCGATCCCCCGGCGCCGCCAGGCGCCATAGATCCAAAACTGCCGCAAGGCGCCATCGATCCCCCGGCGCCGCCAGGCGCCATGGATCCAATATTGCCGCAAGGCGCCATCGGTCCCCCGGCGCCGCCAGGCGCCAAAGATCCAATACCGCCGCCAGGCGCCAGGAATCCAATACCGCCGCCAGGCGTGAAAGATCCAGCCTCAGCGGCTGGCCCGGCGGCACGAGCGCCGGCGCCTCTGGCGGATGGCAGCGGCGCCGCGGCCGTGCAGGCACGAGTCGACAGCGCTCTCGCCGCCTTCCTGCGTATCCGCGAATGCGCGAGCGCCGGCCGCGACGGTGCCGGCGAGCCTGGCGAATGGATCGGCGGGCACCCGGCCGCCGCCGAGATCGGACCGGTCCGCCGGCGCAGCCAGGAGGAGATCGCGCGTCGGGTCATGGCCGAGATCCGGGAGCTCGACTGGAGCGGCCGCGCGCTGCAGCTCCTGGTGGCCTCCTTCAGGGAGGTCGCCCGCGAGCTCTCCCGCCTGACCCACGAGGTCCGCCGTGCCCAGGCAACGGCGGACCGCGAGAAGAGCTCGGAGCTCGCGGCCCTCTACAGCCGCCGCGCCGAGAGGTCGCGAGCCCGGCTGCACCGCCTCGAGAAGCGTTACGGCATCACCCAGGCGCAGGCCGCGGCCACGCTCAAGAAGGTCCATCGCGGCGAGAGCGAATGCGAGCTGGCGCGCGAGAAACTGATCGTCGCCAATCTTCGCCTGGTCGTCTCTATTGCCAAGAAATACACCGGCCGCGGACTGCATTTCCTCGACCTCATCCAGGAAGGCAACATCGGCCTGATGAAGGCGGTCGAGAAGTTCGAGTACCGCCGGGGCTACAAGTTCTCGACCTACGCGCACTGGTGGATCCGCCAGGCGGTGACCCGCGCGCTGTCGGACCAGGCACGCACCATCCGCATTCCGGTGCACGTCACCGAGATCCTCAACAAGATCCTGCGCACCAGCGCCTCTCTGGTGCAAGAGCTGGGGCGCGAGCCCACCTGCGAAGAAGTTGGCCTGCGCATGGATCTGCCCGCCGCGCAAGTGCGCAGGATCATGAAGGTGGCGCAGCACCCGATCTCGCTGGAAGCGCCGATCGGCGACCAGGACAGCTCGTTCCTGGGCGACGGCATCGAAGACCAGAGCGCCATCTCGCCGATGGCATCGCTGCTCTCGGCCAGCCTCCGCGAGGAGACCGGGGAGTTGCTCAAGACGCTTACCCCGCGTGAGGAGCTGGTCCTGCGCCTGCGCTTCGGGGTCGGGGACGGCTCGGAGCACACCCTGGAGCAGGTTGGACGCTCGCTCAACGTCACCCGCGAGCGCATCCGCCAGATCGAGTCCAGGGCCTTGCGCAAGCTCCGCCACCCCGACCGCGCCGATCGCCTTCGCCCCCTGCTCGACAGCCTGTCCTGACCCCGGCAGATCCGGCAGGCCGCGACAGTACCTTCGCGCCTGGCGGGCAGAGTAAAATGCGCGCGGGAGACGAGCATGGCCCGCCACTTCATCAGCTATTCCGCGGTTGACGCGGGAGACTTCGCCGTTCGCATCGTGGACGAGCTCGCCGCGAGCCGCCCCGTGCTCAATCTCTGGCTCGACAAACGCGAGCTGAAGCCGGGCCTGGACTGGGATGAGCAGATCGGCGAGGCGATCAAGAAATGTGACAGCCTGCTGTTCGTCATGAGCCGCGACAGCGTGACGCCGAGCTCCGTATGCAAGCGGGAATGGACGCTGGCGCTCAAGTACAAGAAGCCGGTGATCCCTCTCCGGCTCCACGCCGACGCGGAGCTGCCTTTTCGCCTCGAGCCTCGCCAGTACATCGACTTCTCCGGGGAGTACGCCCCCGCCCTGGCGCGGCTGCGCCGGCACCTGGTGTGGTTGACCTTGCCGGAAGGCCGGCTGCAGACCCTCAGGGAGCGGCTGACCGATGCGACGCGCGAGCTTCCCCGCGCACCTGAGCAAGATCGGCCGCGCCTCGTCGAGGAGATCGCCGAGCTGGAGAGGCAGATCGAGCGGCAACAGCGGAGCGTCGAGGACCCCAACGCCACGGTGCCGTTCGTCCAGGTCGCTTCCAGCGGGGACCTGGACAGGACGGCGCAGCAGCCCCGGCGCCGGCACGGAGACCGCGTGAGCGGGCGGGCGGGGCCCGGCGAGAAAGCACCCGCCAGCCAGCCGCGGGCCTGGGAGCCCGAGGTGCTCGAAAGGGCAAGACAGGATCTCGCGGCTTATATCGGCCCGATGGCCAGGGTCATCGTGGGCCGCGTCGCCGTCAGCGCGCCATCCCTCGAGAAGCTCTACGAGATCCTCGCCGCGGAGATCGAGTCCCCGAGCGACCGCGAGAAGTTCCTGGCCGCCCGTCCGAGATAAGCCGAGACGAAACTCGCCGCGCTCACTTCGATTCCAGCAAACGGATCGCCTTTGCAAGGCTGAGGTACATCCGGTTGAAGGAGCGGGCGAGCAGGGCGATCTCGTCGCCGCCCTTGACCTCCAGCTCGGGCACGGTCAACTCGCCCTTGCTGATCTCATCCGCCATCGCCGAGAGCCGGGCCACTGGGCGGACCACCACCAGCACGATGAACAGATCGAGCACGATGAAGGTGGCCAGGGCCGCGCCCCCCAGCGAGATCATCTGCGAATTGAAAGCCTTGGCGGCCATGGACGCCGGCAGGGCCGTCGGCACGGAGACGATCTGCGCGCCGATGACCTCGCCGAGCTTCCAGTTGAAGCCGTGCTCGCCGCCGTAGATTTCGAGCATCGAAGCGGGTGCCGCCACCGGCGTGCTGTGGCACTCGAGGCACGCCTTCTCGACCTTGAGCGGCTGCGCCAGGTACAAGGACGGCCCCATCGGCGTCGGCCGCTCCCCGGTCACCTCGGTCAACCCGGGATGATTGCGGAACGATTCGATCACGTCCGCCTCCCAATCGGCGGGGAGGTCCTTGAGGTTGGTCGGATTCAGCGCCGGCTCCTTGTAGGTGTAGGCGGGATGCTTGGCGCGCAGATAGGTGAAAAGTTCCTTCGCCGCGTACGCCGATACCATCTGCGGAGGGAAGGTGACCGCGTAGGCGCGGTGAGCGACCAGCAGCGGACGGACCTGGTTGGCGGTGTAGGCGCGCATGGCGCGCGCCGCTCCCATCATGAGCCGCGCCTGCTGCACCACCTGCTCGCGCGCACTCTTCTGCAGGAATCCACGCGAGACATAGCCGGAGACGGCCACGCCGGCCCCGAAGGTCAAGAGCAAGACGAAGTTGAGCTTGAGGAGCAATCGCATCGGGGGAGCCTCGCAATTCCGTTCCGGGGCAATTCCGGTGCGCCTGCGCGGTTGACCCCGGGGTTTTCCTTAAATTTAAGTAAACTATACCATGACTGTAGAAGCCCTGCCCGGATAGAAAGGATGTGTTTTAGGTCCAGTCGCCCCCTAGCCCTCTTCCGGGCTCTCCATCCCCAGGCGAACCAGCAGGTTTTGCAGCACGCGCGCGGTCAGGCCCCAGACCCGGCGGCCGCCGACGTGATAGATGCGCAGGGCGCGGCGCGTGCCGTCGTAGACCACGTCGCGTTCCTCGACCAGGCGCGGGTTGGCGAAGGCCGCCAGCGGGAGAGGCAGGATCTCCGCGATCTCGGCGACGCTGGGGCGCAGCTCGTAGGGGAAGGGGATGGCGCCCACGCATGGGATGATGCGGAAGCCGGCCGGCGTCTCGGCCTCGTCGAGCTCGCCCAGGCGGAGCACGTGGGCCGGGTCGATCCCCACCTCTTCGTTTGCCTCGCGCAGTGCCGCGGCCCAAGGGTCCTCGCCCGCCTCCCGGCCGCCGCCCGGGAAGGCGATCTGGCTGCGGTGGCTGGGCAGCGTGTCGCTGCGCTTGGTCAGCACCGTCCACAGCTCGCCGGCGGCGACATAGAGCGGCACCAGCACCGCCGCGCCGCGCAGATCGGCGACCGGCAGGCGGCGCGGCGGCGGCGCCGCGAGACGCGAGCGCACCTCCACGATCCAGCTCGGCGCCGCCTCCGCCTCCATGTCGCGCGCTCCCGGGTCGCCGGTCTCCATCGACGTGCCGCCTACGGTCTGCCCTGCGGCCTGGCGGGGAGGAACCGATGGATGAGCTCCTGGCCGCGGCGCAGCCGCATGCCGATCGGCTCGGCCCTCGCGCCGGGCAGGCTGAATTCGAGCTCGTAGAGGTAGTAGTCGTCGCGTGTCCACCACATGGGATGGACGGCGCGCGGCCTGCCCAGCGGCACGTCGAAGGAGATCGAGCCGTCCGGCAGCAGCAGGTCGGGGCGCAGCTCCTGGCCGCCGATCGCCAGGCGCGAGGGCGCGTTGCGATCGAGCTCGAGCGCGACGCCGGAAAGCGGCCCGGGGCTGCCCACCAGCAGCTCGGCGCGGGCATTCCCCATCATGCGCAAGCCGCCGCCCTCCCCGTCACGCCAGACGTTGCGGTTGAGCAGCTTCAGCCAGAGGCCGTTTTCGACGCTGTCCTGGCCACCCGGGATGTGGCTTTGCGTGGTCTCGTAAGGCAGCAGCAGCTCGGCGAGACGAGAAACGTGCCGGTAGCGTCCATCCTCGCCCACCGGAAACGCGCCAGGGTGGCGCCACAGCGGCCACAGGAACGGGGCCGCGGCGGCGGCCGCGAGCAGCGCCGTGGCCGCGCCGCGCCGTGCCGATTGCGGGAAGCGGGCCGCCATGAACCAGAGGGCGGGATAGAGCGGCAAGAAGTAGCGGTTGCCGATGGCGCCGCCGCCGCCGTAGAAATTGAACGGCCGCACCAGCAGGAAGCAGGCGGCCGCCGCGGCGGCCGCGGGCCACAGCAGCCACCTGCCGCGGCCGCCGCGGAAAGCCGCGAACCCGAGCACCAGCGGCAGGAAGTACGGCAGCACGCCGACGTTGCGCCCGGCCAGGAAATAGATTCCGTTCCAGGCCCACAAGCGCGGATTGAGGTTGGGATCGAAAGCCCCCTCCTGGAGCCACGAGGTATTGCCCCAACGGCGCAGGGAGCCATCCCAGCCGCTGGCCGGGAAGTCGACCTCGGGATAGCCCGTGCGGGCGTAGAAAGCCCGCCGCTCGCCGGCGTATCCGCTCCAGCCGCCGCCGGCGGCCCACTGCACCAGGGCGGTCGCCAGCAGCAGGCCGAGGGCGCCGCAGGCCAGCCCGGCCAGCCCGGCGCGGCGGCGGGCCGGAGGAACGGCGAAGGCAGCCGGCAGCAGCAGGAGCAAGTAGAAAGGACGGTAGGCTCCCGCGGCAGCCAGCAGCGCGCCCGCCGCGCACCAGCGCGCGAAGAACCGCCCCGCCGGGACTGCCTCCGCGCCGCCGTAGAGGGTCCCAGCGCCGGGTAGGGACCCGGCGCGTTCCAATCGACCGCCGGGTAGGGACCCGGCGCGTTCCAATCGATCGCCGGGTAGTCGCCCTCCCCCCCCTTCGCCGCCGTAGGCCAGGGCGAACCCGGCTGCGGTCGCGGCGAGCAGGAACAGATCGGCATGCACCCAGAAGACATAGGCGAACGACACCGACCCGAACAAGAAGACGGCCACCCACAGCGGCGCCACGGCTCCTAGATTCCGCCCGAGCGTGCGCGCCGCGAGCAGCGCCGCCGCCGCCAGCAGCAGCGCGTTGGCGACCAGCGCCCCGCGCACCGGCGCCAGGCGGACGAAGGGCGCGACGACCAGGGCGTAGAGGAACGGCTTGCCGTAGACCAGGTGAGCGCCATGATCGCGGCTCTGCAGAATCACGCCGTCGGGAGGCCCCCCCCACTGCCTCACGAAGCGGTCGTAGTCAGAGCGCGAGTAGGCGAGGTCGAAGTCCCAGGCCAGGCTGGCGGCCTGCATCGCGTAGGTGGCCTCATCGCCCACCAGGGACGGCCTTCCGGCGCGGTTGAAGAGAAAGGCGGCGATCAGGGTTGCCGTGAGCAGGGCGGCGAGCACGATCCAGCCGAGGCTCTCGCCGAGCTGTCCCGCCAACCCGTTCCCGCGCCGGCGCGGCTGCCGTGGGCCGGAAACCTCTACGGGAATGTCTAGATGTCGCGCTCCCAGACAGGACCTCCCAGCTCGGAGAGCGCCTGGCCACCGAAGAGGTGGGGCTCGATCCACAGGCGGATCGTGCCCGGCGGAACCAGCCAGCGAGGCGCCTCCGGCAGCCGCGGCGGGCTGGACCGGCCGGCGGGGCGCCGCACCTCGGTTTCGAGCACCACTTCCTCGCCGGGAGGGAGATCGCGCGGCAGGGAGAGCCATGGACGGCCGGCGAGCAGGTCGCGGCCGTTGGCGATCAGCTTCACCACCACGGCGACCCCGCCGGGACCGCGCCGGCCGGCGAACCAGCGGGCGGCGCTGCGGTTGCGCAGGCGGATGCGCAGCCGCCGCCGCTCTCCCTCCGGCCAAGGCAGCTCCGCTCCCTCGACTTCGAGCTCGCCGTCGAGCCTGCGCCAGGCGAGGCTCGAGGGCGCCTGTACGCGCGGCGGCGGCTCGTCCGCGCACGCGGCCGCCGGCGCGGCCAGGCGCCACTCGCCGCAGGCGCCGGCGACTGCCGCGGCGGCCTCTGCCGGGTCGTGTCGCATGCGGACGTGCTCGCGCGCCGCCTCGCCCATCGCGCGCAGGCGCCCGCGGTCTGCCAGCAGCTCGCGCAGCAGCGCCGCCAGAGCCGCCGGTTCCTCTACGCCGGGCCGCACGCGCGCGGCCACGGCGGCAGGCAGGTCCGAGAACTGCGCGTAGTCGGAGACGACGGCCGGACAGCCCGCCGCCAGCACCCGCAACAGCGATGCCGAGGTCTCGCCGGCGGTCGGGTAGCGCAGGTTGATACAGAGGTCGCAGGCGGCGATCGCCTCGGCGAAGGCAGCGAAGGGCAGAAAGCCGGTCACGTGGACGCGCTCGGCCACCCCGGCCCGGCGCGCTTCGCCTTCGAGGTCGAGGGCAGGCGACACCTCGCCGACGACGAGAAGGTGCGCCCGCTCGAGGCCCGGGGAGGCGAGGGCGCGGGTGGCCGAGCCGGTACGCTTGATCGGCGTCTGAAAGCCGAACGAGCCGAGCACCGGCCCCTCCTCCGGCAGTCCGAACCGGCGGCGCACGCTTGCCCGCCAGAGGGCGTCGCCGGCGAGTTCCCGGGACGAGGAGGACGAGGAGGAGGCTGGCAGCGGCACACCCATCGGCACCGCTCGCACCCGCACCTCGGGATCTTCCTCGCGCACCACGCCGGCCGCCCACTCGCCATGCACCAGCACGCCGCGCTGGCGGCGCAGCAGCGCGCGGCGGGCTGGCAGGGCGAAGATCGGGGCGTTGCCGAACGCCCCCCAGCGCTTGGCGACCGCCACGGCTTCGCCGATCCAGCCATGGTCGCCGGTCAAGCGCTGCTTGTAGAGATCGAAGCGATCGCGGCCGACCGTGACGTCGAGCAGCAGGTGATGCAGCACCAGGTCGTGCAGCACGAGCACTCCCGGCACCCGCAGGGCAAGATCCAGGATCGCCTCGTGCCAGCGGTTGTTGCCCATCTGGTAGAGCGGCAGGCGGCCGCCGGCTCCGAGGTCGCGAGCTTCCGCGATCTCCCAGCCCGCGGCCACCTCGGGTGCGAGCGGCTGCCCCGGCAGCGCGATCAGCCGGATGTCCTCGACCTGCGGCTGCGCCGCGAGGTGAGGCAGCAGGTCGCGGCTGTAATCGGCGATTCCCGTGCGCGCCGGCGGCAGCGGCGAGACGAAGTCGATGCGCAGCCCCATGCCGGCCGAAGATATACCACGCCGCGCCGCGCGGCCCGCCTGGGCGGGTGCTATGATTCGCGCGTCACTCAACTCAGACGTTCCCGGCCGTGCGAGGTCCCTCCAGGAGGTGACATGGAATACGTGACCGTGGTCTTCGCCGAGGACCGGCAGGTGTACATCGATGGGCAGGCGTCGGGGCGGACCAACCAGACGTTGCAGGTGGAGACCGGGACGCACACGTTCAAGCTGGGCGATCCGCAGGACTACAGCCCGAGCTCTCGCAGGCCGTTGGTGCAGAACACGACCGCGATCGACCCCATGGAGGTGACCTTTGCGAAGGTCTAGCAGCCGGATCTTCGTGCTCGTGCTGGTGGCGCTGGGGTGGGGCTGCGCGCACTACCAGGTGAATCCGCGCCTGGCCGCCTATGACAAGAAGACGGGCTATCGATACGACAACCTGACGCAGGGGGACAAGCCCAACAGCGAGAGCCTGTTCGTGGTGCTCGCGTTTTCGGGCGGCGGCACGCGCGCCGCGGCGCTGTCCTACGGGGTGCTCGAGCAGATCGCCAAGACCAATGTGTGGTGGGAAGGGCGGGTGCGGCCGCTGCTCTCCGAGGTGGACGTCATCTCCTCGGTGTCGGGGGGATCCTTCACGGCGGCCTACTATGCCCTCTTCGGCGACCGGATCTTCCGCGACTTCGAAGGGCGTTTCCTCAAGCAGAAGATCGAGAGCAGGTTGATAAGGAACCTCTTCTATCCCAAGAACTGGGTGCGTTTGCCGTCACCCTATTTCAATCGCATCGACATGGCGGCCGAGATCTACGACCGCGACATCTTCGAGCACAAGACGTTTGCGGATCTGATCCGCAAGGGGACGCGCCCTTACCTGATCCTCAACGCTACCGATATGACCCTGGGCGCCCGCTTCGAGTTCACCCAGGACCAGTTCGACCCGATCTGCTCCGACTTGGCGGGAGTGCCGATCGCGCGGGCGGTGGCGGCGTCCTCGGCCTTTCCCGGGCTGCTCAGCCCGCTGACCCTGAGAAGCTACGCGCACGACCTGCCCGGCGGTACCGGCGGTATCGGAGGCGTCGGCCCGAGCCCGTGCGGCTATTCGCTGCCCGGCTGGTTCGACAACGCGCTGCTCGACGCGCAGGTCAACGCGCGGCGGTACTCCGAAGCGAAGACGCTGGCGGCCTACGTCAAGGACCCGGACAAGCGTTTCGTCCACCTGCTCGACGGCGGTATCTCCGACAACATCGGCCTGCGCGGCCCCATCCGCGCCTTGACCTCCAACGACAGCCCCTGGAGCCTGGTGAACAAGGAGAACAACGGGGCGATCGAGAAGATCGTGGCCATCACGGTCAACGCCAAGACCCGGGCCACGCTTCACTGGGACGAGAGGGAGCGGGCGCCGTGGCTCGTACCCGCTCTCGGCGCCGCCGCCACGACGCCGCTCGATCACTACTCCTTCGAGACCGTCGAGCTGCTCAAGCAGGACGTCAAGCAGATCGAGGAGGAGAAGAGATACCTCGAGGCCTGCAAGAATCTGCTCGCGAAGGAGTGTCCCGCAGCGAAGGTCCCGGGCCAGCCGCGGTATCCGGACTACTACACCATCGAAGTCGACTTCGACTCCCTCGCCGACCCCGGCCGGCGGCGCTACTTCCAGAACCTGCCGACCAACTTCCAGCTCACACCCGAACAGGTCGACTGCCTGCGCAGCGCCGGCGGCAACCTGCTCGTCCAGTCGCCCGGCTTCGGCAAGCTCCTCGACGACCTCGACGAGCTCGCCCGGAAGGCCGGCGCCGAGCCGCCGCCGCGCCCGCCCCCTCCCGCCTGGCCCGGCCCCTGCGGCCGGCAGTGACTCCCCTCTCGCGGCGCAGCGCGGCCGCCGCCGCTGAGCCCACGCCCGGGACGAGCCCGCGGCGACTACATCGTGGCCCCGTCGCCGGGAGCGCCGGCGGCCCCGGGGGCGCCCATCTGGCCTTTCAGCCAGGCTTCGATGAAGGGATCGAGGTCGCCGTCGAGGACGCGGTCGGCATCGCCGACTTCGATACCGGTCCGGTGGTCCTTGACCATGCGGTAGGGGTGGAGGACGTAGCTGCGGATCTGGCTGCCCCAGGCGATGTCCTTTTTCTTGCCCTCGCGCTCGGCCTGCTCGGCGTTGCGCTTCTGCATCTCGAGGTCATAGAGCCGCGAGCGCAGCACCTTCATCGCCATCCCCCGGTTCTTGATCTGGCTGCGCTCGTTCTGACAGGTGACGACGATGCCGGTCGGCAGGTGGGTGATGCGCACGGCCGACTCCGTCTTGTTGACGTGCTGGCCGCCGGCGCCCGAGGAGCGGAACGTGTCGACCCGCAGGTCCTTATCGTCGACGTCGATCTTGACCTCGTCGTCGACCTCCGGATAGACGTACACCGAGGCGAAAGAAGTGTGGCGCCGCCCCTGGAAATCGTAAGGGCTGATGCGCACCAGGCGGTGGACCCCGTTCTCGCCGGTCAAGTACCCGTACGCATAGGGGCCGCGGACGGCAAAGGTGGCGCTCTTGATCCCCGCTTCCTCCCCTTCCTGGCGATCGAGGATCTCCACCTCGTAGCCATCGCGCTCGGCCCAGCGCAGGTACATGCGCAGCAGCATCTCGGCCCAGTCCTGCGATTCGGTGCCGCCGGCGCCGGGATGGATGGCGACGATGGCGCTCTTGTCGTCGTCCGGACCGGCGAGCTTGAGCTCGAGCTCGAGCCTGTCGAGATCGCCCTCGAGGCGGCCGAGAAAGAGCTCCAGGTCGGCGTCCGACTCCCCCTCGGCCAGCAGCTCTTTCCAGGCGGCGAGCTCGCCGGCGTCGGCGCGCAACTTGTCGAGGGTCTCGAGGCGCCGCTCGAGGGCGCGGCGCTGCCTCAGGATGGCCGCGTTGGCGGCCGGATTGTCCCAGAAACCGGGCGCTTCCATCTGCGCGTCGATCTCGGCCATCTGCCGCTCGAGCCCGGTCTCGTCAAAGATACCCCCGGAGGTTGACGAGCTGCTCGGAGAGCTGGTTGATACGTTGCTGTAAGTCGGCGATCATCGGTCAACTCCTGCGCCAAGAACAATATACAACAAACGCCGCGGCAGCCGCCGTGCACGCGAGCGGCGGCAGCCACGGACGCCGGGCGTAGGGGGTCAGAAGGGTCTCGCCGGCCACCTGGGCGCGGATCACCCCCTCCTCGCCCACTCCCAGCTTGGCCGGGACCGAGCCGTCGGGGGCGATGAGCGCCGAGACGCCGGTGATGGCGGCGCGCAACATGGTGCGGCGGTTCTCGGCGGCGCGGAAGCGGGCCGCCCGCAAGTGCTGCCACGGCGCGGCGGTGTCGCCGTACCACGCGTCGTTGGTGATGGTTGCCAGCAGCGTCGCGCCGGCGCGGGTCAGCAGCGCCACCTCCTCGGGAAAGACGACCTCGTAGCAGATCGCCGCGCCCAGCTTCTCGCCGCGCCAGGGAAGCAGCACCAACCGGTCCGCCGGCCGGAAGTCGCCGGCGTTGCGCGCCAGTTTCTTGAGGAAGAAGAAGACGTCCTTGAACGGCACGTACTCGCCGAAGGGCACCAGGTGGCGCTTGTCGTAGCGCTCCGGCGGGCTGGCGGGCGCGAGCAGGAACGCCGAGTTGTAGAACGAGTCTCCCGCCGGCGAGCTGGAGTTCAGCAGCACCGTGCAGCCGCGGTCGCTCATCGCCCGGAGGTCCTGGTCGAGCACGGCGTCGCGGCCATAGACGAAGGGCCAGGCGGCGCTCTCGGGCCAGATGACCAGTACCCCCGGCTGGCAATAGGAGTAGGACAGGTCGACGACCTTGCGGTAGTTGCGCATAACCGCGGCCGGATCCCAGCCAACCAGGTTGGCGATGTTGGGCTGGAGGATCCGCACCGGCAGCCCTGCCTGCCCCACGCGGGCGTTCTCCCGCGCCGCCAGGCGCCCGCTCCACCGTCCAGCCAGGGGGAGCAGCAGAAGCGGCACCGCCAGACCTGCACCCAGCGGCACCCACCACCGCCGAGGGCGAGGGGCCGGAAATGGGCCTGTCTCCGGCGTTGCGCTCGGTCGGACGCCCTCAACGTACTTCGCGTACGCCTCGGGCGTCCTCCCTTCGCGCGCCTTGGATCCAGACCCATTTGCGGCCTGCCGGGAGTGCCGCCAATGGCGGGAGCGGCGGCCGGCCCCTCGGGAAGTCCGTGAGAGGCGCTCGACGGTGGCCGCCAGGCCGACGGCCACCCAGACCACCAGGAACGAGACGCCGTAGGCGCCGATCCAGGCCGCCAGGGGCAAGGCGCCCGCCACCCCGATCCAGGCGTAGGCGGCGAGGTTCCAGGGAAAGCCGCCGAGGAAGTAGGTGCGCAGCCATTCGAGCGCGACCCACAGGGCTGGCAGCCCGAAGAGCCGCACGGCGAGCGCGTACTTCTCGCCCTTGGCGAGGCGGCCGGCCGCGGCGCGCCAGAGGGGCCCACCCAGCCACCCGAATGCGCCATGGAAGAGGGCAAGAAAGGCGGCGAGGAGCGTCGTCAGGGCGGCCGCGGCGGCAGGCGGCAGGCCGCCGTAGGTGATGAGCGTCGGCACGATCCAGTAGAGGCCGGTCAGCCAGGCGGCGAGACCGTGGAGGAACGCGAGCCGGCCGGCCCGCGGATGAGCCAGCAACAGGATCAGCGGCGCGAGAGTCAGCCACGAAGCCACGCCCAGCGGCTCGCGGGCAAAGCTCAGGCCCCACAACACGCCGCCGGCCGCGGCGAGCAAGGCCCACAGGAAGCCCAGCCCGCAGTTCTCCTGCCCCCTCTGCTGCGGCGCCGGAGATGGGCCTGTCTCCGGCGTTGCGCTCGGTCGGACTCTCTCGACGTACTTCGAGTACGCCTCGGTCGTCCGACGTTCGCGCGCCTTGGATTCAGGCCCATCTACGGCCCCTCGCGACGAGGAGGCATGAGAACTGCGGGCTGTCCGCATCGTCAGTGGCAGGCGCCGAGCGGAGATACGATTGCCGCTGCGGGATGGAAGGCCGTCACTTGGGCGTGATCCAGGTGTCGAGCTTCTGCTCCTTGCGCAGCTTCTCGGCGACCTGCTCGGCCTGCTCGCGCGACGCGAAGGGGCCGACGCGCACTCGATACATGGTCTGGCTCCCCTTCTCGCTCGGCGACAGGAAAGCGCTCTGGCCCGCCTTCACCAGGCGCTCCCGCAGGCGGTCCGCCTGCTCCTTGTCGGCCGTGGAGAAGACCTGGATGACGAGGCCGCCGCCCGCGGCGGCCGGCGCGGCAGCCTCGGGGAGGGACCGGGGATGGACCGTTTCGGCCGGAACGGCGCCGGAGTCGTCCGCCGCCGGCTGCCGTTCGGCCCCGGCGCGCTGGCCCCGCGCCGCGGCGCTTTTCTCGGCGGCGGCGGCCGAAACCCTCTTCCCTGCTGCGGGAGCCGCTCCCTTCGCGGCGGGAGCGCCGGATCCCGGCTTCGCGATGGGGTCGAGAGGGCCGGAAGGCGGAGCCGACCGTTTGGCGGCCTCTCCCGAAAGCGGCTCGCCTTCGCCGCCGTGCTCCTCGGCCAGCCTCGCCTGGCGGGAGGGCGGCGGCGCGGCTGGCACGGCTCCGGCCGCCGGCGGCTGGTCGCGCGGCTCCGGCCGGCCGGGCGCGGTCTCCGCCGCGGCGGCGGAGTTCTTCGCCGGCTTCTTGCGCGTCTCGGTGAAGAACTTGAATTCCTGGAGCGCCTGTCCCTCCGCTCCCGCCGCGGCCTGGCGGCCGGCCGGCGCGGGCGCGTTGCGCAGCGCCTGGTCCTGCGCCCGCTGGGCGCTTTCGCGCCCGATCCAGATGCCCGAGAAGAAAGCGGCGATCAAGCAGGTGAGCAGGATGACGAAGGCAACGACCACCTGGCGGTTGGTCAGCGCGATCTCATAGTAGCTCGGTTCATGTACGTTGCTCACGTCGATTCCACCCCGCTCGATGTCGGTGGTCATCCAGTCTTCCCCACGAAGGACCGCATCAGATCGATCGGTACCGGGAAGAGGATGGTCGAGTTCTTTTCCGCCGAGATCTCGGTCAGCGTCTGCAGGTAGCGGAGCTGCAGAGTAACCGGATTGCCGGCGATCACGTTGGCCGCCTCGGCCAGCTTGGCCGATGCGTCGAGCTCTCCCTCGGCGTGGATGATCTTGGCCCGCTTCTCGCGCTCGGCCTCGGCCTGCTTGGCCATGGCGCGCTGCATCTCCTGCGGCAGATCGACTTGCTTGACCTCGACCATCGAGACCTTGATCCCCCAGGGGTCGGTGTGGGCGTCGATCATCTCTTGCAGGCGGGCGTTGAGCTTCTCGCGCGCCGACAGCAGCTCGTCGAGCTCCGCCTGGCCGAGCACCGACCGCAGGGTGGTCTGCGCGAGCTGGCTGGTGGCGTACGCGTAGTTCTCCACCTGGACGATGGCGCGCGACGGGTCGATCACCCGGAAGTAGACCACCGCGCTCACCTTGACTGATACGTTGTCGCGCGTGATCACGTCTTGCGGCGGGATTTCGAAGGCGATGGTGCGCAGCGTCACCTTCACCATGCGCTCGAATGGCCAGAAGATGAGCACCAGACCCGGCCCCTTCGGCTCGCGCGCCAGGCGGCCCAGCCAGAAGGTGACCGCACGCTCGTACTCCTGCAGGATGTTGATCCAGCGCGACAGCAGGAAAAACGCCAGGACGGCGATCAGGACGAAGCCGAACGGACCCATGGCAGGCACTCCTTCCATTTCATCGAATCGGCGGCCGGCTAACCCCGCCGCAGCGGGCGCACCGCCAGGATCATGTCGTGAACCCCCACCACCTCGACCGGTTCGCCCGGCTCGACCGGCTCCTCGGCCTCGGCTTCCCAGAGCTCGCCATGCACGAAGACCGTGCCGGTGGGCGCAAGACCCGAGCGGGCAACCCCGTGCTCCCGCACCAGCCCCTCGACGCCGGTGCGCACCGGCAGGCGGCGGGCGCGCACCGCCATGGTGGTCAGGAAGCCCATGACCGCCAGCGCGAACAGCGCCAGGGAGGCGATCCATTGCAGGCTGACCCGCAACGCCGGCTCCGGGCTCTGGAAGAGCATCAGCGAACCGAGGACCAGCGACACCACCCCCGAAAGGGTCAGCAGCCCATGGCTCGCCACCTTGACCTCGGCGACGAACAGGACCAGGGCGAGCAGGATGAGGGCCAGCCCCGCGTAGTTGACGTCGAGCACCGAGAGAGCGAAGAAGGCAAGGATCAGCGCGATCCCCCCCACCACTCCCGGCAGCACGGCTCCCGGGTGCATGAGCTCGAAGACCAGCCCGAGGCCGCCCAGGGTGAGCAGGAGGTAGGCGATATCGGGATGGGCGAGGGCCGACAGCAGGCGCTGCGAGGCCGACATCTCGACCTCGCGCAGCGCCGCCGACCGGGTGTGCAAGGTCAGCGTGACGGTCCCCTTGCGCACCTGCCGGCCGTCGATCGAGCGCAGCAGGTCTTGCAGGCTGGGCGAGACGAGGTCGATCAGCTTGGCCTGCAGCGCCTCCTGGGCGGTGAAGGACCGGCTGTGCAGCACCGCCTCCTCGGCAACCGCCACGTCGCGGCCGGCGCGCGCGGCGAGGGCGCGGATGGTGGCGGCGGCGTCCTTTTCGATCTTCTGGCCGAGGACTCCCTGGATGTCGGCCCCCTGCGGCCCGACGGGGTGGGCCGCCCCGGTCTCGGTGCCGGGGGCCATGGCCGCGATGTCCGCCGACAGCAGGACGAAGAAGCCGGCCGAGGCGGCCTGGGCACCGCCCGGCGCCACGTAGACGACGACCGGGGAGCGCGCGGCCAGGATGGCTTCGGTGATCTCGCGGGTCGAGGTCGACAGGCCGCCGGGGGTGTTGAGCTCGACGACGACGGCGGCGGCGCCGGCCGCGTCGGCCTTGGCGAGGGTCTCGCGCAGGAACTGCGCGGCGACAGGATGGATGATCGAGCTCAGGCGGGCGTGGAAGACTTCGCCGGCGGGGCGCGGCTGGGCGAGCAGGGGGGCCAGGGCGGCGAGGAGAACGAAGAGGAGAGTGAGGACGATCAGGGAGAGGAGCAGGGAAGCGGCGCGTTTGCTGTCGGAGCAGGGACGGAGGCGTACTCGGGACAGGCGCATAAAGCTTGCCGATTAGTATAGCAGCCTGTCGATAGTGGCACTTGCGCCACCCAGGACCCAGGAGAGCGGGGGTGGTGCGGAGAGCCGCCGGGGGTGCCCCTCAGCTCGCCCTTGTCAGGCGGCTCGGGGTGCCCCTTGATGGTGGCGATTGTGGTGGGGCGAGCCGCCGCCAAAGGCGAGCTGAGGGGCACCCCCGGCGGCTCGGCCACCGTTTGCGGCCCCAGGCAAGGGCTCTGTGGTCTTGCTACCAAGGGTTGGCAGCTTCTGAAGATGGGGGGGGGCGGTGAGAGGCGCGACGGCGGCAGCTACTGTGGGATGGGGAGGGGGCGGGTGAGGGGGGGGAGGCAGGTGTTGTGGTCGCAGGGTTGGTAGGTGAGGAGGAGGCGGGCGGAGGGGGTGGTGGGGCGGAGGTGGCCGGTGAGATCGAGGGTGCCGGCGTAGAGGGCGAGGGGGTGGTCGGCGAAGGGGAGGTCGAGGTGTTGGGCGGGGGGGTAGTGGAGGTCGCGGAGGTCGGCTCCTTCGGCGGCGAGGGTGGTGGGAAGGAGGAAGTCGGCGGCGGCGGGGTTGGCTTGGATGTGCCAGCCGGGGGCGATGTCGAGGGCAAGGCGGAAGGGCTGCCAGCCGCCGTCCTGGGGAGGATCGACGGTGAGGCGGGCGGTGACGACGCGCTCGGCGAGCTCGGCGAGCTTGGCGATCCCTCCGGCGGAGGGCTCGCGCTCGTGCGCGGCGACGGTGGCGGCGGCGCCGGGTGAGAGGCGGCGGTAGCGGCGGGCGGCGAGGGCGAGCATGCGGACGGCGTCGGGGTGGATCTCGAGGAGCTGGGCGAAGGCGCGCAGGGCGGCCTCGGCCTGGCGCAGCCACGAGGCTTCGCCGGTGGCCGCGGCGAGATCGAGGAGGTTGAGGGCGGCGATGGCGTTGCCGGACGGGGTGGCTCCGTCGAAGACCTCCTTGCTGCGGAAGAGCACGTCGGGGCTCTCGCCGGCGACGAAGAAGCCTCCGGAGGGGTCGCCGAGGCGCTCCGACTGCTCGCGGGCGAGGTCGGCCGCGGCGGCCAGCCAGCGGGCCTCGCCGGAGGCGCGGTGGAGGGCGAGCAGGCCGCGGACGAGGAAGGCGTAGTCGCCCAGGTAGGCGGCGATCTTGCCCTGGCCCGCGCGCCACGAGTGCAGCAGCGGCCCGCCCCCCGGGCGCATGCGCTCGAGCACGAAGCCGGCCGCGCGGGCGGCGCGGGCGGTGAGCCCCGGATCGCCCAGCAGCTGGCCCGCCACCGCCAGGCCGCCGATCGCCATGCCGTTCCAGTCGGCCAGGATCTTGTCGTCGGTGGCCGGGCGCTCGCGGCGCGAGCGCGCCAGGAGCAGCCTCTCCTCGAGCCTGTTGAGCTCGGCCAGCAGGTCCGCGAGAGGCATCCGCCGGCGCCGCGCCTGTTCCTCCAGGCGCTCCGGCAGGTGCAGAACGTAGCGGTCGCCTTCGAAGAAGGGCGGGCCCGCGAAGCCCAGGAGCGGCGCCAGGAAGGAGGCGTCCTCCTCCCTCAGCGCCGCGTCGATCTCCTGCCGCGTCCACACGTAGTAAGCCCCTTCGTGGCCGTGGGTCTCGGCGTCGATGGCGCTCCACAGCGCCCCGTCCGGCGAGGTCATCTCGCGCGCCAGCCAGTCGGCCGTCCGGCGCACGATGCGCGCCGCCTCGGCATCGCCGCTCCTGGCATGCTCGCGGGCATAGACCTCGAGCAGGAGGCCGTTGTCGTAGAGCATCTTTTCGAAATGCGGCACCTTCCACTCGCGGTCGGTCGCGTAGCGGTGGAAACCGCCGGCGAGCTGGTCGTAGATGCCGCCACGCGCCATGGCGTCGAGCGTTGAGGACAGCATCGCTCCCGCCTCCGGGCGCTCGTCCGCCATCTCGAGCAGCAAGAACAGGTTCGACGGAGTGGGAAACTTCGGCGCGGGGCCGAAACCGCCCCACTCGCGGTCGAACCGGCGGGCCAGCGAGTCGACGGCGCGCGCCGCCACCTCCGCGCCCGGAGGCGACGGCGCCGGCTCGGCCCGTTCCTCCAGGTAGCGGCGCATCGCGCCCGCCATCTCCTCGGCCTGCTCTTCCACCTCGCGGCGGCGGCTCCGCCAGGCCTCGGCGAGGTCGCGCAGCACCGCCGCGAAGCCCGGCCGGCCGAACCGGTCCTCGGGCGGAAAGTACGTGCCGGCGAAGAAGGGCTTGAGCTCGGGTGTGAGGAAGACCGAGTTCGGCCAGCCTCCCTGCTGCGCCAGGATCTGGGTTGCCGTCATGTAGATCTCGTCGATGTCGGGACGCTCCTCGCGGTCCACCTTGACGTTGACGAAATCGCGGTTCATGGCCGCGGCGATGCGCGGATCGGAGAAGGACTCGCGCTCCATCACGTGGCACCAGTAGCAGGTCGAATAGCCGACCGACAGGAAGATCGGCTTGTCCTCGCGCCGCGCCCGCTCGATCGCCTCCCCTCCCCAGGAATACCAGTCCACCGGGTTGTGCCGGTGCAGCAGCAGGTACGGGCTGGTCTCGGCGGCAAGGCGGTTGGGCATCGTCCAGGGATCTTACTGCGCCGCACGTTCCAGTTTGTCTCGAGGCATCATCGATCATGGGTGCGAGAAGCGCGGGCGGGGGCCGTTAACTGCTTGACTTCAAGTTTTGTTCTATGCTATTATGGCATAGTAAGGGGAGCCCATGAGCCACCATTGCCGCGCTTTACGCCTCACTATCGCGCTTCTGTTCGTTCTCGCCGCGCAACGGGCAGGAGCCCAGGTACCGCCTCTCGGCCTCGTCCTCCTACCTGCCTTCCCGACGCCCTCCGATCGCTTGGAGGTCACCATCACGGGCCCCGCCTTTCCTTGCATCTTCTTCGGGCAGCCGCCGCAAATCTCGGGCAACTCCATCCGTATCGACGGCAGAACGTTTCAGTGTCCGCTCTCGCCGCCGACGCCCCTCCGGCAGCAGTTCGTTCTCGACCCCTTGGCCGCGGGCACCTATACGGTCACGGTCTTCATCGACCAGACTCCCAACACTTCGCTGCAATTCAGGGTGCTGACGCCCACGACGAACCTCTTGCTCAGCCAGTCGCGCTTTCTGGTCCGCGTAACCTGGCAGGACCCGCGGGTCGGACACGGCTCCGGCTTCGCGCAGCCTCTCGCTGAGGAGTCCGGCTACTTCTGGTTCTTCGCTTCCTCGACCGCCGAGATCTTCGTCAAGATCCTCGACGGGCGGGCGATCAATGGGCACTTCTGGGTGTTCATGTCCAGCATGACCGACGTGGGATTCACCGCCACGGTCTTCGACATCAGCCAAGCCTGCTCGCTCGACGGCGACACGCCGGCCCTCCCTCCATGTCCAGCCCGCACCTATGTCAGTCAATCTGGCAGGAACCAGAACTTCATCGACACCAATGCGTTTTAGACGCCGCCGCCGGCGGGTAACCGTGCCCGGCGCATGGCGCGGTACAACTGGGTTTCCAACTCCATCGGCGTCGTCTGGCACGAGTTCGAGGCACCTGGTTGGCCGAACACGGACATCTTCTACGTGGCGAAGACCTCCGGGGGGTGGCAGGCGAAAGGAGGATCAACACCGTCACCGTGAACGACCAGTTCATGCCCGTCTTCGACTTCGATAACAGCGGCAACC
Organism: Thermoanaerobaculia bacterium; assembly: GCA_035544895.1. GTDB lineage: Bacteria > Acidobacteriota > Thermoanaerobaculia > Multivoradales > UBA5704 > JASLEW01. The sequence continues at coordinate 20,169 of DASZZM010000074.1, read as the reverse complement.
AGATGGTCAGTCACCTTCTACGACCGCAGCCAGGACCCCGGCAACCTGCTCTACCAGGAGTCGTGGACCAAGATCGACTATCTGGGGAACGTCCTTGCTTCCGGCACCGTAAACACGACGGCCTCGAACCCGACCGTTTACAACCCCCAGGGGTTCCGCGGCTTCATCGGCGATTACCAGGGCATCTGGTGGTGGCCTTTCAGCGACCTTTACTTGCATCGATTCAATGCCGTGTGGGCGCACCAGACCACCAACATGGACGGTGACATTTGGGTGACCGGGCTCCGTTAGAGGAAAGGGGTGACAAGAGCTTGCTGCCACCGCTCACCCAGGCGGCGAGCTTGGTGCCGCTCAGGTTCCGGTCCACCTGGGCGGCGGCCAGTGCCGAACAAGCTCCTCAGCTACTTGCTCTTACGTGATGGGAGCTATTGCGAGGCAAACTGGGACATCCGGCCGCCGGGCTGGAGGATCGGCGCCGGGTGTAATACCATCTCAGCCGCCGCACCCATCTCGCAAGGAGGTTGCAATGGCTCGCCCCGCTTTCTGCCGGACTCTGACGACCGCCGCGCTCCTGCTCCTCCTCGCCGGGGCCTGGCCCGAGCCCGCGGCCAGCCAGTCGCCCAACCCGCCCGCGCCGCCGGCGCCGGCCGACCCCAAGGCGCAGGCAGTGGCCGACAGCGTCCTGCAAGCCCTCGGCGGCCAGGCCGCCTGGGACGGCACGCACTATCTCCGCTTCACCTTCGCCGGCCGCCGCACCCACTACTGGGACAAGTGGTCCGGCCGCCACCGCGTGGAAGGAAAGACCAAGGACGGCGACACCTATGTCATCCTGGAGAACATCAAGACGCGGCAGGGAACGGCCTACCTCAACGGCAAACAGGCCGAGGGCGACAAAGCCAAGCAGCTCCTCGAGAACGGCTACGGCGCATGGGTGAACGACACCTACTGGCTGCTCATGCCCTACAAGCTGAAGGATCCGGGGGTGAACCTCTCCTACGACGGCCAGGAGCAGGTCGATGGCAAGTCCTACGACAAGCTCGCCTTGAGCTTCGGCAAGGTCGGCCTGACCCCCGGCGACCACTACTGGGCCTGGATCAACCGCGACACCCACATCATGGACCGCTGGGCCTACCTCCTCCAGGACGAGCCCAGGGACAAACAGCCCACGGCCTGGCTCTGGCAGGGGTGGCAGCGCTACGGCAACATCATGCTCGCGCCTCATCGCAGCCAGCCCACCGGCGACCGCAAGATCGAGCTCTCCGACCTGGGGGTCTTCGACACCCTTCCCGACGCCGTCTTCACCAAGCCCAACCCCGTCGCCCTGGCATCCGGTTCCGGGCTCTGACGCCCGGGGAGGCCGCCGCGGCGAGTCGCGGGCACCGGATACTTTTTATGCCCCGGCGCTGCTCCACGACCATGCGTCGGAGGTGCGCTCACGCCGCGAGCAGGAGGAGCCCGCTTCCGGAGGCCCAGGCAACCCGACGCCTCCAGGCCCCCCCTTTGCCTGACCGATGCGGCATTCCCGCTGCAGAGGTGTCGCTTTCCGGCAGGAGGACTGCCATGCCGACATCCCGTCCCCCTAAGCGCCCCGGGTCAACTCGGCCTGCCCAGGCCGCGCACCGCGCCAGGCTCGCCAGCCTCGGCCGGTCGCCTCTCCGGCACGCACCAGCACGCCCGCCGTGCCGGCCGCTCGCGGGCGGGCTCGACGCGCGGCGGTGGTGTGCTGGGCCCCGGCGGCGGCGGCGCCCAGGGTGCAGACGAGAGACGCGCCGCCGGCGGGTCAGGCGTTGAGCAACTGGTCGAATCGCGCAAGATTGGCGGGGTCGATCTCCGCTCGGCGGTCGTGGACCAGGGCCTGCAGCCTGCGCCTGATGGGGCTGTCGCCGATGATCCAATAGATCTGATTATTGGCGCAGGTGGCCTCGACGATGGCATTCACCTGCTCGGCGTTGAGCTCCTTGGCGATTGGTTCCAGCTCTCTGAGCGCACGCCGGGTTCTGGCAAAGGACGAGCTCTCCGCGAGCTCCTTCACCAAGAGATCGCGATCGAGCTCGGCGGCAAACTCGATGGATGGGAAGTTAGCCCTGAAGAAGGCAGAAAGGCGAGGGAAGAACAAGACCTTTGCGCCGCCCTTCTGGATTGCCCACTCGCGCTGCAAATAGGACGAGAACTCATCGTTTGCCAGCTCCGAGAGGTAGTCGCCGTCAGCTGTCACGAAGACCAGATCTTGATCGGGCGCGACCGCCAGCAGACTCTCCCAGTTGACGGCATCGCCCAAGGATCGATTCTTGCCAGGAGGGTTGCCGAGATCCATGCGCAGGCGAGCCTTCTCGACGATCACCGGCGACGTGGGGACCCTCTCCCCGGCGTTGAAAAGCGAGGCGATCATCTTGTCGGCGGCGAGGGATGAAGCGCGAGCGTCGTCGCCGAGACGCTCCAAGAGGCGAGCCTTCGCTTGATCATAGGTCCTGACGGCGTCTCTCAGCTCCTCGTATTCGGGGTAGTCCTGGCACATGCGGGGAAAGTCGGCGGCCATCCTTCTCTCCGTGAACCTCTTGATGGCATCTGCGACCTTGGCATCTCGATTGCGCCGGACCTCGTGCTCGACCTGCTCGCAGACGAAGAGTCTGAGCCTGCGCTTCTTGATCAGGACCTCCAATTTGCGCAGCTGCTCGAGATCGTCCTTGGAAAAGTGGTAGAAGGACAGCCACACGTTGCTGTCCAAGAAGAGATTGGTCCGTGCGTCCGGTACTGTGAGACGTATGACCATGCATCCCCCTTGCTCGGTGGCGGCTGTTGAAGCGCGCCACAATAGCTCTCCTTCATCTTAGTTTCTTGGACCTCGCGTCGCGAACCTCGGGCGGCGGTCAGCGGGTGGAGCTTCTCGGCGTAGACGGCAATAGGGCAACGCGACCCCGGGCTGCCGCCGCGGCGGATCGGGAGCCGCGCCGGCGGCGGCTCGGGGCGTGACGCCGGCAGAAGACTACGGGCCGATGGCCATCCCGAGCTCGGCACCTCGGATCTTCCCGGTAATGGGGTAATAGCGGAAAGCTGGCAGCCCCCTGGGTGAACCGGAGGGCTGGGCTGCGATTTCCGCAAGAAGCTAACAATGTAGGAGCAGGCACCGCCGGGGTCCAACGTCTGGAAGGACCTGCCGAGGATGGGTGCAAGCCTCTGGGCAGCTTCGTTGGCGGGCAGGATTTCGCCAACGCCGATCCGAGGAATCAGACCGGAGCTGACCGTCAAGTAGACGCACCACTCAGGAGACCTGCCCGGATCGGCCCCGGAGTGAAGGAGGCTGGTGACGCGGACCGCGGTAAGAGTGTCGTCGTCGGTATGCTCCGCCGACCAGGTCAGTCTCTCGGCGCGCCAAGCGAGGAGCCTGCCGATGGTGGTGGGGCCTTCCGGTTGGTTGCGGACGGCATCGATGGCAAAGGACGTGAGCACACCGAGCTGGTCATCCGCGATGCACCCGACGATTGTGTGAGGCCCCCACGGTGCGCGGAGCACGGCGGCGCAGATCACGCAAGAGGCCAGGAATGCCAGGACAACGACGGCGGTGCAAGTGGCGAAGGCTCCTGAGCGGGTCATCTTGGCAGCCACCGGGTTACGATATCGCTCTTCGCACTGAGAGGGGTGGGGTGGAGGGATCTCGTGAGCGCCGCGAGCACACTGCTGATCGAAGAGGTTCTCGCCCCGGAAGCCGCGCGTGGAATGGTGGTGCCGTGGCGCAGCATCGGCCGCTCGCGCGAGGGGCGCGACGTGCTGGCCTGCCGGCTGGGACGCGGCGACCTCCACGTCAGCCTGATCGGCGGCTGTCACGCCGACGAGCCGGTGGGGCCGGCCCTGCTGCGGCGGCTGGCGGCCCATCTCGCCGCCCTGCCGCCGGACGCGCCGCCGCTGGCGGCGGCGAGCTGGTGGATCGTCCCCCACGTCAACCCGGATGGCGAGGTGCGCAACGCCTCGTGGAGCGCGAGCACCCTGCCGGCGGTCGACCATCTTGGAAGAAGGGATCGCGTCTTCGACCTCGCCCTCTATCTCCGGCATGTCGTGCGCGAGAGACCCGGCGACGACCTCGAGTTCGGCTTCCCGCGTGACGGCGACGATCGTGGTGCACGCCCGGAGAGCCGCGCGGTTGCCGCCTTCCTCGCCGCGGGCGGGCCGTTCCACCTGCACGGCAGCTTCCACGGCATGGGCTTCGCCCCCGGCCCCTGGTTCCTCATCGAGCCATCCTGGATCGGGAGAACCGCCGGCCTGCGCCGCGCGCTCCGGGAGCGCGCCGGGGCGATGGGCTACCGTGTCTTCGACGTGGACCGCAAGGGGGAGAAGGGCTTCCACCGCATCGACGAGGGCTTCTCCACGCGCCCCGACTCCAGGGCCATGGCCGCGCATTTCGCCGCGCTGGGAGACGCCGCCACCGCCGCCCTCTTCCGCCCCAGCTCGATGGAGCTCGTGCGTGGGCTCGGCGGCGATCCGTTTACGCTGGTCTCCGAAATGCCGTTGTTCTTGCGCCCGCCCGCGGCGCCGGGCGCCTCAACCGCAGACGAGCGGGCGGAGCGCGACCGGCTGCTCGCCGAGCTGACCGCCGCGCCGGCCGCCGGGGGAGACGCCGGCCTCCGCGCGGAAGCCGAGAGCCACGGCATCCGCGGCATGCCCCTTCGCGACCAGATGCGCCTCCAGCTCGCCTTCCTCAACGAAAGCCTGACCGCGGTCGCCAGGTAAGGCGACTCCCCACGAGGGCGACGACGTTCGCGGGCGGTCCTAGCGAAGCTGGTCGAGGAGAGCCTGTTCCGAAACGGCTCGAAACGGCCGCGTCTCTTAGCGCCCGTCGGGCTCGAGGAAGAGGGCGATCGCTTCCCGGATGTTTTGCAATGCCTCCTCCCGGCTCTTGCCTTGCGACCAGCAACTCTTCAGTGAGGGGCAGTGCGCCACGAACCACCCGTCCTCTCCCCGCTCGATGAGTATCTTGAGGTTCATGCTCCAAGGCTAGTCGACAACCGGGCCGACCTCAAGGCCGCCGTGCGCGTGCGGATCGTCAGTGGGTCAGGAGCTTGAAGGCGTGGGTCCACTGGTTGTGCAGGAAGCCGGGGATGCACCAGAGCATGCAGAGGGGCTCGAGCGCTCTTGCCGCGATGATGCCGCCGCAATCGAAGGGCTCCCAGCCGAACTGCTCGATGACCTTCGCCACCCGCGCTTTGGCGCCCGCGTCGTCGCCGCAGAAAAACATCGTCGGCGTGCCTTGCTCGTAGTGCGGGTCGATCATGCGCGCGCTGCCGACGCTGTTGAACGCCTTGACGACGTGCGCCCGCGGAGCCAGCGCCTGGATCTTTTCTCCCAGCGATTCATTCGGCCCGGTGGTGAATCGAAGGACGCCGTTGAGCGGCGGCGCATCGGCAATCGGATTGGTGGTATCGATGACCGGCTTGCCGGAGAAGCTCTCCGGCCCGGCAAGCTCGACCACCTTCTCCGCGACGCGGCCGAGCACGGCCAGCACCAGGAGCTCGCCCGAGCGCGCGGCCTCGGCGAAAGTTCCGGCGGTCGCGCCCGGGGTCTTCGCCAGCCAGTTTCGCACGTCCTGGCCGTCAGGGTCCCGCGTGCCCATCATCACCTCGTGTCCATGCTTCCTGAACCCGGCCCCCAGCAGCTGGCCGACGATTCCCGATCCCAGCACTCCGACGCGCATTGTTCTCTCCTCCCTGCGATGTCGTTCCCGCGAAATATACTTCAGCCATGCGCATCGTCTCGCTGGTGCCCAACGGCACCGAGATCTTGTTCGCGGTCGGGGCCGGCGACAGCGTGGTCGGGGTGAGCCATGAATGCGACCATCCGCCCGAGGCGCGGCGCCGGCCGGTGCTGACCGGCAGCGCGCTGGCGCCCGGGATGAGCGCGGCGGAGACGGATCGTGCGGTGGCGGCGCAGCTGGCGGGCGGCGAGAGCCTGTACACCATCGACGAGTCCCGGATCGCCGAGCTCGCGCCGGACCTGATCGTGACCCAGCAGCTCTGCCCGGTCTGCGCCGTCTCGACCGCGCAGGTGGACGGCGCAGTACGGCCGCTGGCCCGCTGTCCCGAGCTGCTGTCGCTCGATCCCACGACCCTCGCCGACGTCTTCGCCGACATCCGCCGGGTTGGCGAGCGCACCGGTCACACCGCCCAGGCGGCGGCGCTGCTGCGCGCGCTCGACGAGCGCCTGGCCGCGGTCCGCCGCCGGGTGGCGGGACGGCCCCGCCCCCGCGTCCTCGCCCTCGAGTGGCTCGACCCGCCCTTTGCCGGCGGCCACTGGGTGCCCGAGATGATTGCCGCCGCCGGCGGCAGCGACGCCACCGCAGTCTCGGGCGCCCGCTCGGCGCGCCTCTCCTGGGACCAGGTGCGCGAGCTCGACCCCGACGTCATCATCGCCATGCCCTGCGGCTTCGACGAGGCCGGCGCAGCGGCCCAGGTCGCCGCCGCCGCCGGCCGACCCGAATGGCGGCGCCTGCGCGATGTCCGCGCCATCCGCGCCGGACGCGTCTTTCCGGTCGACGCCAACGGCTGCTTCAGCCGCCCCGGTCCCCGCCTCGTCGACGGCATCGAAAGGCTCGCCCGGCTCCTGCACGGTGTCTGAGCCGGTGAGCCGGCGCCCCCGGCTCAACAGTTATCACTGCCTCCGCAGCCAGGCGAGGACTTGGAATTCGAGTCCCGGGCGATCGCCGAAGCCGAGGTCGAGGCCGCTCGGGAAGCTGACGTGGCCCCCCTCGGCCACCCAGCGCACTTCGAGCCGCGGGGCGGGGACCGCAAGGACGGCGCGAACTGCCGGCGTCGCGACCATCGGGTCGTTCTCCGCGTTGACGAGCAGGCAGGGCACCCGAAGCTCGGCGAGGCGGGGCGCGACGCTGGCCCGGGCGTAGTAGTCCTCGGCGCCGGCAAAGCCGTGGTAGGGAGCGACGATCCTGTCGTCCCATTCGCGGATCTTGCGGATGCGCTCCGCCGCCGCGACCGGCAGCGGCACCTTGCGCCGCGCGGCGACCGAGGCATAGATGCGCACCAGGTTGGCGAGCAGGTAGCGGCGATAGAGCCAGCCCTGCGGCGCGTCGATGGCCTGACAGGCGAGCGCGAGGTCGAGGGCCGTGCAGACCGCGGCGGCGCCGGCCAGGCGCGGGTCCGCCGCTTCCGCCGCCAGGCGCAGGACTACGTGGCCGCCGAGCGAGTAGCCGAGCAGGTAGATGCGCCGGTAGCGCCGCAGCTCCATGCTCCCCAGGGCGGCGTGGAGGTCGGCGGTGAGACCGGCGTGGTAGAAGTCGTCGCCGCCACGGTCGGAGCCGCGCAGGTTGAGCCTGAGGCTGGAAAGCCCCGCCGCCTCGGCGGCGCGCGCCCCGCGCGGCATGTAATGGCTATCGACCGAGCCGCCCAGCCCGTGCACCAGGACCACGATCTCGTCGGCGCCGGCGGCCTCGCGCAGCAGCCCTGTCAGCCGCACGGGTCCGACGCGCGGTTCGTGGAGGACCAGGCTCCACGGCCGTGTCGCCGGGAAGCGCACCGGGTGCACCGCATGGGCCAGGCGGGGAGCAACGGTCCACAGATGGTGCAGCATCGGCATGCGCGGTTGTCGAGCGCAACGCGGGCCGTGCGTCGCGCTGCGGGCCTTCTCGGTCTTCTCCGTCTCGGCTGTCGTCGCGTCGTGCCTCGTCTCCCGTGCCGAGCGGCTACCCGAGTCGGGGAGTCCGGGGAGTCCGGGCTCGGTGGTCAGTCGCGGGCGAGGACGTCGCCGTGAAGGTTGATGACGGCTTTCCGGGCTTTCTTGGGTAGCTTCAACGAGACGTTGAGCGGGACGGTGGCCGGGCCCTTCATCGCCAGCTGCCCGAGCAGCACGAACTGGCCCCGGTCGAGCTCCAAGTATATGGGCACCAGGGCGCGGAAGTCGGCCGACACGTTCTCCTGTGAGACCTTGCCGGTGATCCTCGTCTTTTCGCCGTCGGGCTCGAGCTTGAGGTCCGCCGAGTAGTGGGGGATCTCGCTGCCGTCGACCCACTGGCGGAAGAACCAGTCCATCCTGCCGTCGCCGGCGAGGTTCATCTTCGGCGTCATGTGACGCTCGACCACGCCCTGAAAGTCCGCGGTCGTGGCCTGCTTGCCGCCGTAGGTGGCGGTGAAGTCCTTCATCATGGCGATGAATCTGTCATCCGTCGCGTGGGGATCGCTGTTGCGCATCATCATGCGCAGCATGTGCACGACGTAGGCGCCTTTCGAATAGACCAGGGCCTGGTATGCCGCCGGGCTGCGCGTCGTGGCCAGGCGAAAGCCCTGGGTGATCGGCCCGGCCTCGTTGTTCGGAAAGACGTTGCCTGGCGGCTTGGCGAGGACGTTCTTGCGCGCCCGGCTCCAGAAGTCGTCGTAGGCGCCCCATCCCTGCGTGTGCTGCAGGGCCAGCGCCGCCGAGAACTCGGCAAAGCCCTCCTCCAGCCAGACGTCCCGGTAGGATCGTGCGGTGACCAGGTGGCCCCACCACTGGTGGGCGAACTCGGGGAACCCCACCTCGTCGACGAAGTACCTGGCGCGTGCGAGCCCGATGACCTGCCGCTGGGAGCTGTCGAGAAAAGCCATGTAGGGCAGGAAGATCAACGACGGCCAGGACTGGCCGAAGGAGAACTGGGACTGCTGGGTGATGGCCACCTGCTTGGTCAGGAGGGGGCCGAAAAAGGTCGTGAAGACACGGGCGGCGTTGATCCCGTCGACGAGCGCGCTCTCGGCGAGCCGCGTGGTGTTGACCCTGCCGAACCCCGGAAGGTCGAGGCTCTGCAGCTCGCGGATCGCGTTCGGAGTGCTTGGGTTCGTGTACACCGCCAGGGCGATCCCGCTGACCTCGTCGCGCCGCTCGAGCTTCTTGAAGGACCCATAGTTGAAGCCGGCGACCTCGATGGGAATGTCGCTCTTCCACACCGAGACGGTCTGCCGCCCCTCTCTCCGCTTCTCCACCTCCTGCCCCACCGAGACGATTTCGTTGCCTTCCGGCACGCTGTAGACGAGCTCAAAGGTCGCCCGATCGGAGAAGACCCCCAGGTTGGCGTACCAGCTCGTGCGTGCTTCGACCGCGAAGTTCTTGTCGCCCTCGTCGACGAGGACCGAGTCTCCGCCATAGGAGAGCTGGAGCAGGACCGTCGAGTCCCGGGGCAGCGGCTGAGGAAAGACCACCGCCGGGCCGGCGTCTTCGTCGGCCGCTTCCTGGATCAGCGCGACCGGTTGCCAGGCGGCAGGCTCGGCCGCCACCGGCTCCGTGCGCCTCTCGCCGGCGGGCGGCTTGGATCCGCCGCTCTCCGCCACCGGCGCTGGCAGCAGTTGAAAGGCCGCCGCGCCGATGCGCAGCTTGTCGAGCAGATGAATCGGCAAGACCCGCAGCCCTGGCGCGAGCACCCGAAAGCGTACGGTCGTCTTGCCCTGGATGTCGGTGTTGCGCTGCACCGTGGTCTCGACCTTGTAGTGCACGGGCAGGACCTGGCGCGCGGGAGGGCCGCCGCGCCGGACGTCCGCGTCACCGCGATGGCTGGCGTACCAGATCCCGCTCTGGCGGAGCGCGGGCGCGAAGAGGACCGTCTCCTCGTCGCCGAGGCGGCCGCCCAGTCCGAGCGCCTCCGCGCCCCGCGGATCGACCGCGGCGAGAGCGGGAGGGATTTTTCTACCCTCGAACAGCGCAAGGAAGACACCGCTCCCCGGCCCGGGAGCGCCGAGCAGGTCTGCGAGCAGCCGCGCCTGCAGATTGAGCCGGAAATCCTTGCGCTGGCGCTTGAGCCAGCGCTCGCAGACCTGGGCCGCATGAGGATCGGCGGTCCCTCGCGCGGCGGCGGGCCTGGCCGGCGGTCCGCCACCGGCGGTACCGGCGCCAAGCGCCCCGGCCGCCGTCCGCGGAGGCAGTCCCTCGATCTCTTGCGCGGTGTCGTCGGTGAACAGCAGGACGAGCTCTTCGAACGAATCGTCGAGCACCTCGAGCTTGTCGCGGTCGCCGACGAAATGGGTGAGCTGCCGGCGCTCGGCCGGCGACGCGGGCGTGAGCCGGAATCTCCCCCGGCCGATGAACACGGCGCCCACGGTACGGCCGGCCACCGGCGCCATGAGGTGGAACGACCCCTGCTCGAACTCGAAGCGGAAGGCGTCGCGCACCAGGACGACCCCCTGGGCCGGCACCACCCGCCCGTCCGGCCTAGCGGCGCGCAGCGCCGCATAGCTGGGATCGACCGCGCGCAGCGCCGCATAGTTGGGATCGACCGCGCGCAACGCCGCATAAGTCGCATCTCCCGCGAAGGCGACCGCCTCCCCGCCCAGGCCCAGCGCCAGCCCCCAAAGCCAGATCGCGATCGTCAACCTACGCGGAGCCGGACCATACCCTCGCTGCCACATGGATTTCTCCCTTTGCGCAAGCCCTCCATTTTACCATGAGCAGTGAGCGGGACCGAGCGCTCGTGATCGGCCTGGGGCTTCGTGCCCCCCACCAAAAAATGCTATTCGGTCTGGCTTGCCGCGAAATATCCCGTGATGTCGACGACCAGGTGAACCGTTGCCGTGCTCTCCATTCCGCAGAATGCCGAAAAATCTCCGCCGGCTCCAAGTCCGATCAGCGCGTTGTTCGCCCTTGCTTGGCCTGCACCGAAGACGATCGAGTGGACTTGCGGCACACTGCCGCCCGCCGGAAACAGGCGCACGTCTCCTGGACCGGAAGGATTCACGACCGTAACGTTGGCCGCAAGAACCTTGGCCGTTCCCGGAATCCCGCAGCTTCCCGTGGCTGTCCACGATCGGGTGGATCCACCCGCAAGTGGAGATGGACCGCCCGCAAGGCCGTCCCGGGTGTCAACCAGCCGGCACGGCGGGAGCGTGAAGAAGTCAGCACCTCCGGACTGCTGAGCCTGAGTCTCGATGGCAGGGACGCTCGAGATGAAGATAAGGGCCAGGCACAGGCCCGCTCCGCCTGATCGCAAATTGCGCATAGAGCGCCAAACTAATGAAGCTCATGGCCGCGGTCAACAGATAAATAGCCATGGCGCTATGACTCGAACGACCCGCGGCAAGCTAGTCTGACGCTATCCCAGCTCTTCGAGCTCGGCGACCGAGCGCACCACGTCCTCGCCGGCCTCGAGGGTGAAGCGGCCGCTGTCGAAAAGGTCGCGGAACGCGGACACGACGCGCGGGCAGAGCTGGCTGCCGGCGGCTTCGACGATCTCGTCGGCGGCGCGGGCGGGCGACAAGCCGGCGCGGTAGGGCCGGCTGGTGATCATGGCGTCGTAGGTGTCGGCGACCGCGATGATGCGCGGCGCGAGCGGGATCTCCGGGTCGCGCAAGCCGTCCGGATAGCCGTTGCCGTCCATGCGCTCGTGGTGGCTGCGCACCCCCGGCAGCACGTGCGGGTTGGAGAGGTAGGAGACGATCTCGGCCCCGGCCACGGTGTGATGGCGCATGATCGCGGCCTCCTCGCGATCGAGCGGCGCCGGCTTGCCCAGGATGCGGTCCGGCACCCCGATCTTGCCGATGTCGTGCAGCGTGGCGGCCAGCCAGAGGTCGCGCAGGTCTTCGCGGCCAAGCCCGATCTCGGCGCCGAGCAGCAGCGAATAGCTGACCACCCGGCGGACATGGCCGCCGGTGTAAGGGTCCTTCTTCTCCAGCGTCTCGGCCAGCGCGGTCACCATGTTGAGGAACTGGCGGCGCTGCGCGGCGTAGAGGCGGGCGTTCTGCAGCGGGTGGGCAAGCAGCGCGGCGAACAGGCGCATGCGCCGCAGGTCGCCCGCGGTGAAGCGGTCCCTGCCGACCGGATTGAGCAGCTGCAAGACGCCGATCACCTTGCCGTTGGCGAGCAGCGGGGCCGCCAGGATGGCGCGCGTGCGAAACCCGTCGTGCGGGTCGCCATTCCAGCGCGGGTCTGCCTCCACGTCGTTGACGACCTCGGCCTGCCCCGATTGGGCGACACTGCCCACGATCCCCTTGCCGAGCGCCAGCCGCAGACCGCGGATCTGCCCCGCCGCCTGCCCGCGCACGACGCGGAAGAAAAGCTCCCCGCTCTCCACGTCGAGCTCCCAGATAGAGCTGGTCTCGGCGCAGCAGACGCGCTCGGCAGTCTCCAGGGCCAGCTCGAGGACGGTCTGCAAGTCGAGGGTGGCGGCCAGCCGGGCGCCGATGTCGAGCAGGGTCTCGTACTCCTCGAGCCGCTGCGCGAGCTTGCGCGGATCGCCGCCGGCGGCGGAGCCCTCGGCCTCGACCGGAATCATGGGCTGCTTGGCGGCGGCATCGGGAAGGTCCATGGATTCGTCTCAGGCGGCAAGAGCTTCGAGCTCGCGCTGCAGCTCCTCGACCGAGCGGAATCGCTCATCCGGGTCCTTGCGCAGGCAGCGCAGGATGACCGCCTCGAGCCGCACCGGGAGCTCAGGCCAGAACTTGCTCGGCGGCGCCGGCTCCTCGTGCAGGTGCTTGAGCATCACTTCCATCGTGCCCGCGGCGCTGAACGGCAGCTCGCCGGTGAAGATCTCGTAGAGCACCACGCCGCAGGCGTAGATGTCGGCGCGCGTGTCGGCCTCGCGGCCCTGGAGCTGCTCGGGCGCCAGGTAGTATGGCGTGCCGACGAGGAATCCTACCTGGGTCTGTCCCGGTTCCACCCGGGTGACCGGACGGGCGATGCCGAAATCCATCAGCTTGGCATTGCCCGTCGGCTCGAGGATCAGGTTCTCCGGCTTGATGTCGCGGTGGATGACGCCGACGGCGTGCGCGGCGCCGAGCCCGGCGCTGAGCTGCTTGGCAAGCCGCAGCGCGGCCGAGTAGGGCAGCCGGTGCGACTGATCGAGCATGTAGCGCAGAGTCACGCCGCGCACGTACTCCATCGAGATGTACGGCACCCCGTCGATCTCGCCGAAGTCGAAGGTGCGCAGCACGTTCGGATGGGTGATTTTGCGCGCCAGCTTGAGCTCGCTCTTCAGCCGTTCGAGCTGCGAGCGGTCGCCCCACAGCTCCTGGCGCAGCATCTTGAGCGCCACGAGGTCGTCGAGCTCGCGGTCGCGCGCCTTGTAGACCACACCCATTCCGCCCGACCCGAGCACCGAGAGGATCTGGAAGCGGTGCCCCATGATGGCTCCCGCGCCGATGCCGGAGAGGGTCCCGCCGCCGGCTCTCGGCGCCGGGCCCGTGCCGGCCGCCGCCGTCCACTCGCCGCTGACCCGCGCCGCCATCTCGCCGCTGAGCACGTACAGCGGCTGCGGCGTCACCAGGCCGCGGCGGGGCGCCAGCTTGTAACCCGCCTCGTCGAAGCTCTCCTCGAGCTGGTGATGAACCTCGCGCGCCAGCACCAACTCGCCCGGGGTCGCCTCGCGCATCAGGCTCTCGAGCTGCTGCACCGGCAGGCCGACCAGGGCGCGCTCGGACTGCTCCCCCCAGTTGACCGGTCCGGTGACCACGACGCCGGCGGCGAGCGCGATCACTGGCGGCTCCGTGGGCTCCTCTTCGGGACGGTCGGGCGGCTCGCGCAGGATCGCGGCCGCGGCCGCCAGGGCGCCCAGGGCGCGCCGCCGCCCTTCGAAGCGCGCCAGCACGCGATGGCCAGCCAGGGCCTCGACCTGACCGCCCGCCGCGGTCACCGCGCCCTCGATCCGCCGCACCTCGTCGCCAAGGCGAGCCAGAGTCCGCGGCGCGGCGTCGCCGCGCGTCCGGGCGAACTGCCGCAGCTCGACGGCCATCAGCACCATCTCCTTACTCTGCGGCGCCCCCAGCAGCTTCTGGGATGGCCCCGGCTCCGGCAGGTTGCGCGACAGCTCGGTGACATAGGCCTCCATGTCGCGCTTCTCGCGCAGCTCGGCGAGCAGCTCGGCGAAGGCGCGGGCAAGCGAGCCGACCTCGCCGGAGCCCTCGACGTCGATCTTCTGATCCAGGTTTCCCAGGCGTGCGCCTTCCGCCGCGGCGGCGAGCTGGCGCACCGGCGCGAGCGTCCGGCGCGCCATGGCAAAGGCGAGCAGCGGAGCCAGCAGCACGGCGGCGAGGCCGGCCAGCAGCAGCACCCACTCGATGCGGCGGTAGCCGGCGAATTCCTTGTCGAGCGAAGCCAGCGCAACCGTGGCGCCGACCGGGTGGCCCGGAGCGTCGCGCAGCGGAGTCAGCTGGGCCAGCCAGGGCTCGCCGTCGAGCGTCAGCTCGGCGTCGGCGACCTCCTGGCCGCCGCGCAACGCGCGCTGCATCTCCGGCCCGCGCAAGGCGGCGCTCAAGCTCTGTTGCAGAGAGGTGGGCAGCGTGCTGGCGACCACTTTCGGCCCGGCCGGGTCGTTGGCGACGAAGGTGACGTAGCTGCCGCTGACGGCGTTCATCTCCTTGGCCAGGCGGTCGGTAATGGGAAAGGCAGTGACCAGGAAGCCGAGCAGGTCGAACTGGTTGACGGTCATCGGCACCACCACCGCGTAGTAGAGCCGATCGCCCTCACGCCAGACGCCCGAGACCTCCCGCAGGCTGGACAGCGCCTGGCTGACCAGCGGCCGCCGGTGCAGGTCCTGGCGTGACGCCGCCGCGTTGTCGGTGCGCGCGATTACGTAGCCGGCGGGATCGAGCACGATGGCGAACTCGAAGTCGAGGTCGCCGCGGCGCGACTGCAGCTGGTCGATGATCGAGCCCACGTCCCGGTCGCCGGCCGCCTGCGCGATGTAGGCGGTCAGCTTGGGGTCGCTGACGTACAGGCGCGAGATCAGCTTGAGCTTCTCGTAACCCTGGGCCTGGAAGGTCTCCTGGACGGTCGAGCGCATACGCAGCGAGTCGCGCACCTCCCGGCGCGCGATGCCGCGGATGAGCAGCGAGCTGACCGCCACCGCGGCGCCCACCGACACCGCGATCAGCACCGAGGTGGCCAGGAAGATCCGGGTCCCCAGCGACGGCGCGAAGCGGCGCTCAGCGGCGCTCATAGCGGTCACGGCCGGATCCGTAGGCTTCGCCCGTCTTGTTGAGGTGTGGCGCGAGCTGCGGGTGGACGACCACCAGCTGGGCGAGGACAGGGGCCGCGGGGGGCAGCGCCAGGTTGGCGGTCCAGGGATCCGCCTGCTCGTGCCACACGGTCAGGCGGCCCGGTCCCCTGGGCAGACCGCCGAGCGCAAAGGAGCCGTCGGCGGCGGGCGAGGTGTAGAACGGCGTGTCGAGGACCACGATGTAGCCCACCATGTCCTGGTGCACGTTGCAGAAGACGCGCACTACGCCGGCCTGCTCGAAGCGTTTCTCCTTGCCCGCCTGGGTGCGGTAGAACCCGAGGTCGAAAGCGTTGCCGGGCGAGACCGAAAAGACGTTGTGGAGAATCGGGTCCTGGTTGGGAAAGACGACGCGGCTGCCGCGCGGCACGGTCAGGACGTGCGGAACGAACTCCTTCTTCCGCGTCACCATCTGGAAGGAGGTGGCCGGCCGGCGGACGGACGAGCCCGTCGCGCCCGGCTCGAAGTACACCACCGCCAGGCGGAGGTCGGCCCCGCGCGCCGGCGCCTTGCCGCCCTTGGCCAGGAGCTGGACCCGGCCGCGCAGCTCCTCCGCCGGCGGCTGCCCTTCCGGTTTTTCCGCCGCGGCCGCCGCCGTCCACGACCTCCCGGCCAGGGCGGCCGGCACGAGCAGGACGGCGAGCCACGCCAGGCGGGGGGCAGGCCAGCGCATCAGGGTGGAGGGAGGAGCCATCTGCCTACACGCGGACCCGTAACGTGGTCAGGAACTCGTTGTTGTGCCTCTTGGCCCCCGAGCTCAGCGTAAACGTATTGTCCGCGTACTCCATGGTCAGATCAATACCCGCGAGGATTCCCAGGCGCACGCCGCCGTCGACTTTGTACCAGTTCCAGGCAAAGCTCGGAGCCGGCGTGGGCAGGATGTTGTGGAAACCGTTCCTCAGCTTCGACCAGCGCACGGCCGGGGCAACGAAGGTGAAGAGCTGCCGGCCGGCGACCGCCGGGCCGAGCGGAAGGTCGAAGCGCCAGGCCGCCTCCCCTTCGTAGCCCTGGCGCGGCAGGCCGGCCAGCTTCTGGTCGACGTACTGGCCGAACAGCGACAATCCGCCGAGGTAGAGCCAGAGGTTGGCTCCCGCCTCCTGCTTGCGGTCGTTGGTGATCGGCAGGATGCCGCGCCCGCTGACCGGGAGGCCGCCGTGCTCGTCGGGCCCGCGCAACAGGTCGAGGTCGCCGCCGTAGAAGCTGCCCGCGATACCGGCGTTCGGCGCCAGGGTGCGGCGGCGGCCCCAGGCCAGGAGGTCGACGCCGTTGCGTCCGCTTTCATCGGCGAAGCGGAGACCGGCCCCGGCGCCGAGCTGCGGGTGGCGAAAGCTCAGGTCGTTGACGCGGGTATCGTAGAGGATGACGATGCCGCTCTTGAGGGCCGGATCGGGATGCGGCGCGAGCAGGGCCGGAGTGCCGTTGTCGCCGGCCAAGGCGTTGGGATCGCGCAAGAAGACGGGATTGCCCGCCGTCCACGAGGCCCTGACGTAGAGGTGGCGGCCGAGGTCGGCGCCGAGCTCGGCCCCGGCGTCTTCGAAGCGGTTGAAGGCGGTCGAGACCAAGCCGTAGCTCTCGAGGTGGCGGTCGTTCTGGCGCTCGAACTTGGGGAACTTGCCGAGCTCCAGGTAGAGGCCGCTGCCGTCCGCGAGCAGGGCCGGCTGGGTGCGCCGGCCGATGCGGACCCACAGCTCGGTGAGGTCGTA
This sequence comes from Thermoanaerobaculia bacterium, assembly GCA_035544895.1. Taxonomy (GTDB): domain Bacteria; phylum Acidobacteriota; class Thermoanaerobaculia; order Multivoradales; family UBA5704; genus JASLEW01. The sequence continues at coordinate 3,522 of DASZZM010000074.1, read as the reverse complement.
CTTCCTGGCCGTGGAGGTCGGGTTGCGGTAGTAGAGGTTGAGCAGGTCGAGCTTGGCATGGGCCTTGAGCGCCGGGCCCCAGGCTCCATCGGCGAGAAGGGTCAGGATCGAGACCTCGAGGCGCGAGCCGGCGTTGACCGTCTCCTCGAATGCCCTCGTCTGGCCCGGTGGGAGCTGGTCGGGCGTGAACGGGAAGGGGACCGGGAAGCGATTGTCCTGGCTGGCGCGGAAGTTCACCTTCGCCTCGATGCCGAGCCGGAAGCGCGGCTTGCCTTCCGGCGCGGCACTTTTCGGTGCCATGGGCGCTGCCGCGGGCTCCTCCGCCCGGGAGGCCGCGGCGCCCGCCATGAGCAGCGCCGCGAACGCGACCCCGCACGCCCCCCTCCACTCGCGCGACCTGGCCCTGGGTACGGGCATGTTTTCCCCTCTCGGCTGCACCTACTTCGCGTTGGGTTTCACGTTGGGCTTCCCGGTGGCGGCGCTGCGGAATCGGCGCGCAATAGCTTATTGGTTCGCCATCCCGCAGTAAAGGGCGGGTTATGGGAGAATCGGCCCGCACTGAACGGCTCGGAGCCTCGATTTGGTCTCTTCACACGAGTTCAGGGATGCGCTGCGCCATTTCCCCGCCGGGGTGACCGTGGTCACCATCCGCGTGGGCGAAGAGGTGCACGGGCTGACGGTCTCGGCCTTCGCCTCGGTCTCGGCCGAGCCGCCCATCGTCGTCACGGTCATCGATCACCGCCACAAGGCCTTTGCCCTGCTGCAGCAAGAGACGGCGGTGTTTGCCGTCAACATCCTGCGCCACGACCAGGCCGCCCTGTCCGACCGCTTCGCCTGGATGAAAGAGGGCGACCGGTTCGCCGCCGGCAACTGGGGGACGGCGGTCACCGGCGCGCCGATCCTGCTCGATGCCCTGGCCTGGTTGGACTGCCGCATCTACGCGCGCTACCCCGCCGGCACGCACCATCTCTATCTCGGCGAGGTGCACGCGACCGGCATCCCCGATCCCGAGAAGCCGCCCCTGATCTACTGGAACCGCGCCTACCGCCGTCTCGAGGTCGATCCGGCGGACCCTACTTGACCAGCAGCACGGGGCACCGCGCGACGATCGCGATCTGGTAGCTGATCGTGCCCAGCCCGAGCGCGGGGTGATCGCGGTCGACCTGGTGCGAGGACAAGACGATGAGATCGATCTGGTTCTCGAGGGAGAACTTGAGGATGGCCTCGGCCCGCTTGCCGAAGAGGATCTCGTAGCGCACGCGGACGTCGTCGGCCGAGAACCGGTCGCTCAACAGCGCCAGCTTGGCGGCGGCGCGCGCCTCGAGCTTGCGGTAGAAATCGGCCATCTCGGCGAACTCGACGTGATCGATGGTCTCGATCACGTGCAGCAACATTGCCTCGGCGCCATCCCGGCGCGCGGTCTCGGCCGCGATCTCCAGCGCCGCCTCGTTCTTGTCGGTGAAGTCGACCGGAATGAGGATCCTTTTGAACATGACCGCCTCGCGTGTAAGGTATCATGCGGCTTGGCGGTTCGATGCTCAAGCGACTCGGCATCCTGGGGGGGATGGGTCCGCTCGCCTCCGCGGAGTTTCTGCAGACTTTCTATCGCCTCAACACCGCCGAGCCCGAGCAGGACTCGCCGGTCTGCGTGCTGCTGTCGGATCCGACCTTTCCGGACCGCACGGAGGCGATCTTGCGCGGCGAGCGGCCCGCGGCCGCCACCGGGTCCCACGGAGAAGCGGCCCCAAACCCTGCCGCACAGGCCCTGGGCGAGCGGCTCTCGCGGGCCCTCGACGAGCTGTCGCAGATGGGCGCCGAGCGCATCGTCATCGCCTGCGTGACCATCCATCATTTTCTGCCCGCGGTGCCCGCAGCGCTGTGCCGCAAGGTGGTGTCGCTGATCGACCTCATCGTCGACGCGGTGCTCGCCGCGCCGCGTCCTTATCTCTTGCTCGCCACCAATGGCACGCGCGCCGCGCGGATCCTCGAACGCCATCAGCGCTGGAGCTCGATCGCCCGATGGATCGAATACCCCGGCGAAGGCGACCAGCGCGAGCTGCACGAGCACATCTATCGCCTCAAGGGTCATGCTCCGCCCGGCGAGCTCGCGGCATGGCTGGATGCCCTGGCAGTGCGCAGCGGAATGACCGGAGGGAGCGGTTTCATCTTTGGCTGCACCGAGCTGCACCTCCTCCACCGCGGGCTCGCCGAACGATCCGGCGGGCCCGACGGGCCCGGCGGGCCGGTGGTCATCGACCCGCTGCTGATCGCGGCGCGTGACTTTCGACAACTGCTCAATTGCTGAGTGACACCGCCGTCTCCTGAGGCCGCAGGTCCGGCCAAGATTCGTGACTGGAAATGACCTCCGGAACTGCGATTACGCACCCCGGCTGCCTGGTACTGAGCTTGCACAGGCTGCTGCAAGGGACGGCCGCGCAACCCTCCGGAAGCGCTCAGGAGCTCAGCCCGGCGTCGCCCCCAAACCGAGGAGGAATCAGATGAGATACGGATTCGTCGTCGCGGCGGCCCTGGCCCTGGCACAGCCCGCGATTGCCCAGCAGGTCCAGTCCAGCGGCGGCCGCGCGGCCGGCGGCGTCCACTCCTTTCATGCCGCGGACGCAACCCCGGCCGACGTCACATGCACCGGCAGCAGCTGCAATATCACTTTCGGCACCGTCACAGCCGGCACCACGGTCACGCAAGATTGTTTCTTCCAGTGCTTCAGCAACACGACGGAGTGCGACAGCGCGGGCACAGTCCAGCTGCAGAAGTCGCTCTCCGCCCCGTTCTCGGTCACCAGCTTCCGCAAGAACCTGGTCAGCGACAACAGCTGCAGCGGCACTCCGGTCAACCTGCCGGTGTCACTGAACCCGGGTGAGCAGCTGCTGATGGATTTCAACTTCTCGCCCAGTCACGGGGGCAGCTTCAGCGACACCTTGACCCTGTCGGATTTCAACTGGAACCTGTCGGGCAGCAGCGGTACCTCATCGGGATGCGTCGACAGCGACACCCAGATGTGCCTGAACGGCAATCGCTTCGCGGTCACTGCCACCTGGAGGACCGCGGACGGCACCTCGGGGGCAGCCCACATGGTGAAGCTGACGGCCGACACGGGTTACATGTGGTTCTTCTCTCAGTCCAACGTCGAGGCCGTAGCCAAGGTCCTCAACGGCTGCGGCCTCGCCCCCGGAGCCTACTGGTTCTTCGCCGGCGGGCTCACCGACGTGCGGGTCGTGATCACGGTCGACGACACGAGTCACCCCGGCCACGCCCAACAGTACGTCAATCGCCAGGGCACTCCGTTCCAGCCGATCCAGGACACCAGCGCATTTCCGTTCTGTCCTTGATCTAAGACGAAACTCCCGTGCAACGAGAGGGAGCGGGCGTCCCCTTCCCCCCCGGAGGGGAGGGAAGGGGATCGAGGGGTTGCGGGGGGCGATCCGATAGATTGGAGGCCGCCATCGCCAGTTAGCGAGCGCTGTTTCATACTTCGGGGCCGCCCACCGGCGGTGCCAACTAGAA
>DASZZM010000073.1:0-20746 GCA_035544895.1 Thermoanaerobaculia bacterium | reverse complement strand
CCTTGAAACTCCAGCTGCCGAGGGATACAGTCTGTCGCCATAGGGCTGCTCTCCTTGTGTGGTCTAAGTGATTGGTGACACAACACTTATACCACATAGAAGCAGCCCTTTCTCACTCTTCCATGAGAAATGCGGGCTAGGCGCGGGAGGTTTGAAGTAGACTTTGAGCAAGACCCTGGACGAGTAAGAGCGGATCTTGACCAGGAATAGCCTATAGGCTACTTCGAGGTCGGCCAGCCCGGGCAGCCTTTGCGTACAGAGTCTGTTGCCTCCCACTCGCTTCCTGCCTAATGCGCCACCTCTGGAGCGTTCTGTGCAGTAAGGTTATTGTCGAGGAAAAAACTGAGAAGATTAGTCTGATAGATATTCCCGAGGCGTTGCTCATCAACGCCGCTGCGCCGGAAATCGCCCAGACATTTCAGGGCGCAGCGCTTGGCTTGAATGGCTCTCTCGTAATCGTGCATTTCGAGGAATTGGGGTCTACGGCATCGAAATAGATTTTGACAATAACTCGAATTGTTTCCTTCTCTCCCCTGATGGGAATTCCAGCATCGTTTCCTTGCTTCTCTTGCCTGCTGGGTCTATAAACGCAATTCTTACCTCGATGTCCGGATCGCTCCCAGTTTCGCACTGCAGCCGCGCCGCCTCCGGCGGCGGATTCGCCGAACGCGCGTAGCCGATCGCCGCCCACGCCGGATTGTCGCCCCCCGCCGGGCACACGCTGTAGAAGAGACACGTGGCCAGCCGCTTGAGCACCTGAAAGCCGGTGCGCAGCGGTTCCCATCGGCTGGTCGCCATCGCCAGCAACGCTCGCTCGCGCCTGCTCGGCGGCAAGCCGGGGAAGGCTCGCACCCGTCCCACGAGGAGCAGCATGCAGGCCGGCTGGCCGAGCAGCCGCAGCAGCCGGCTGAGGTCCGCCTGTTGTTCGCCGCGCAGCCCCCCCGCGACCCGCTCCACCTCCGCGGCGACGTCGAGGGAGGACGCGGCAAGGGCGAACAGGTCGGGGGCGTCCCCCGCCTCGGGCCGCAGCGCCGGCAGCAGCGTTTCGCAAACGCTTTGCAGCGTCCGCCGCTCCGCCTCCGACAGCAGGCCACCAGCCGTTGCAACCGCCGCGGAGCTCGACATGGTGCGGTCTCTTTCCCTGCCCGGATTGTCGGGATGATCGAATCGCGAGGGTTAGATCACACTCGCGCCCGTCATGTCCAGAACGATCACGCCGCCTCTCAGGCCGCGCGGCGTTGCGGGCGGACGTGGACCTGGCGGCGGCCGCCGCCGTGAGAGAGGACGTCGAGGCACAGCTCGGCGGCATCGGAGAGGACCATGATGCGCTGCAGGTCGTCGATGCTGCCCAGCGGCGTCGCGCCGGCGCGCAGCAACCGGTCGCCCTCGGTCAGGCCGGCCGCCTGCGCCGGCGACTCGGGCCCGATGCCCAGGATGCGCACGGCCCGTGGCTGGCCAACGGCGAGCGCCGCGGCCGGCTCGAGGTCTTCGCCGCGGGCCGAGATGCCGAGCAGCGGGCGCCGCACCTCGCCGTGGTGGATGAGGACGGCGGTCACCCAGCCCACGGTCTGGGCGGGGATCGCGAAACCCAGCCCCTGGGCATAGGGGATGACGGCGGTGTTGATGCCGACCACGGCGCCGGCGGCGTTGACCAGCGGGCCGCCGGAGTTGCCCGGGTTGACCGCGGCATCGGTCTGGATAAGGCCTTCGTAGGGGCCTTCGCGGCCGGGCAGGCTGCGATCGACGGCGCTGACCACCCCGAGGCTGACCGAGCGCTCGAACCGCAGCGGGTTGCCGATGGCGACCACCAGCTGGCCGACGGTGAGGCGGCCGGTCGCGAGCGGCAGGCTGGGCAGAGGCGCCGTGGCGACGCGCAACACGGCGAGATCGGTGCGCGGATCGCTGCCCACCCGCTCCGCGGCCGTCTCCTCGCCGCCGGACAAGCGCACGCGCAGACGGCCGGCGTCTCCGATGACGTGGGCATTGGTCAGCACGTAGCCGTCGCCGGCGAGCACCACGCCGGAGCCGTGGCCGCGCCGGTGCTCCACTCCGACCACGCTGGGCGCGGTGCGCGCCACCAGTTCTTCGAGCTCCTGGGAAAGTTGGGCCAGCAGAGTCATCGCAGGCATCTCCGCGGTCAGCGCGCTCCCAGCTCGACCCGCAGATCGCGGATCTCGCCGGCGCGCAGGATGTGCAGGGTCGCCGCCGCGCCGGCGCGCTCCTCGCCCAGGTAAGCATGCAGCTCGCCGAGGTCGCCGGCCGGCTGGCCGTCGATCGTCAGCAAGACGTCGCCGAGGAGCACGCCGGCCCGCTCGGCCGGGCCGGCAGGTTGCAGGCCGACGACGACCAGCGCCGCCTGCTGCCCGGCACGCTGGGCGAGATCGGCCGGCAGGCGGACGGGATGGACGCCCACCCCAAGGAAGCCGCGTCGGATGCGGCCGTCCGCCAGCAGGGCGCCGACCACACGGCCGATGGTGCTGGCGGGCAGAGCCAGGGCGCGCCCGCGCACCAGGCCCGTGGTGGCGAGCCCCAAGGCGCGGCCGGCCGCATCGACCAGCAGGCTGCCCGAGAAGCCGTGCGCCAGACCGACGTCGACTTGCAGGTAACGGTCGAGCCGGCCGCCGCCAGGGGTGCGCCAGATGGGGCGCAGATCGCTGACGATGCCGAAGCTCGCGCGCACCTGCCGGCCGGGGCGGCCGACGGCGAGGACGAGGTGGCCTACCCTGAGGTCCTCGAGGTCGGACCAGCTCGGCGTCTGGAGAGGAGCGCGGGAAGCGGGCGGCGCCGGCGCGCCGGCGCTGGCGGGCTGAGCGAGGCGCAAGACGGCGAGGTCGGTCGTCGCGTCGCGGCCGGCAAGAGTGGCGGGGACGCGCTCGCCGCCGGCCAGGCCGACGACGATGTCCTCGTCGCGTTGGATCGTATGGTCGGCGGCGACGACGACGCCGTCGCTCGACCACAGGATGCCGCTTGCCGACATGCGGTGGCGGGCTTCGACCTGGACGACGGCAACGCTCGCCTGCTCGACGACCGCCGCAAGCGCACGGGAGAGCTCGAGGGCCGGGAGCAGCGAAGCAGGAGGGGGAGGAGACGCGGAGGGAGTCGTCTGGCTGTTCATGGCGCCAAGGGTAGAGCCCGCGGACGAGCGCCACATCCGCCGAAGGGCTAGCCGCGCACCTGCCCGATCCGGCAGTGGCAGCCAGAACCGCGGCGCGCCATAGCTAGAGCAGAATCAGGCCCAGCCGGGCGCCGCGGATGGCGGCGTCGGTGCGGCTCTGGGCTCCGAGCTTGCCGACGATGGCGGTGATGTGGAACTTCGCGGTGTGCTCGCTGATCCCGAGGCGATCGGCGATGAGGCGGTTGGAGAGGCCCTCGGCGAGGAGCTGAAGGACTTCGAGCTCGCGTGGAGTCAGCGGCTCGGCGAGAGGAGCCGCCGCCGCGCGCGGGCGAAGCAGGACCGTGCCGAGCGGCTCGTCGAAGACCAGGAGGCCGCCTGCGATGGCCGCGGCCGCGGCGGCGATGCGCCGCGGCTCGGCGTCCCGGAAGAGCAGGCCGCGGGCGCCGGCGGCGAGCGCATCGGACGCGGCCTGCTCGTCGGCGAGCAAGACAAGAACTGGCGGCGCGGCTTCCCCGAGCTCGCCGAGGCGCTCCAGCGGCAGCTCCGAATCGACACCCAGGTCCCAGATTGCCAGGTCCGGCTCGTCACGTTGAATGGCGGCGGCAGCGGCCGCCGTATCGACCTGCTCGACGATGCGCAGCTCCGACTCCCCCGCCAGCAAGAAGACGAGGCCGCTGCGCGCCAGCGGATCGTCTCCGACCACCAGGACCCGCAGGCCCCGCTGGCCCAATCTGTCTCCGTCGAGCTGCAAACTGAAACCGTATCACCGCCTGGTCCCGAGGGGTGAAACGGGCCTGCGATGGAGCGGTGGGGGACTACTCACAGCATCTATTGGATCTCCCCCCGCAACCCCTCGATCCCCTTCCCTCCCCTCCGGGGGGGAAGGGGACGCCCCCTCCCTCTCGCGCACTAGCATTTTAGTTGCCGCCGCGCGCGCGGGGGCCGGACCTCTATCGGCAGCCGGCGTTCGGGCGGCCGCCACGGTATCACCGCGGGGGCATCCCCTTTTCCCCCCGCGTCAGCTCTTCGAAGTTTTCTTCTTCGGGACCTTGGCGCCTTCTTTCCGTGCCTCGGAGAGCCCGATGGCGATCGCCTGCTCGCGGCTGGTCACTTTCTTTCCGGACCTTCCGGAGCGCAGAGTTCCTTCCTTCCTCTCGTGCATAGCGCGCTTGACCTTCTGCTGGCTCTTGGCTCCGTATTTCGTTTTTCCGCTCGACTTTTTCGCTGCTGGCATGTGCTCGAACCTCCGATCCAAGTCATTCAAAGTCATGAACATGCAATCAGCGCGCCGAGCGCACGAGAAGAAGACGCCCCGCCGCAGAGCTCACGGCGGGGCGTGGACAGGATGGCCTGCCTTGCTTCGCCAGGAGGTTCAGTCCGTGGCGAGGATCTTGGCCGAAATGCCCAGGTTGTCGCCTCTGTAGAAGGCTTCGTAGGGGATCAGGAACCGGCCCGCTCCGTCGGTCGCCATCGCGGTGCGGAGCTGAGAGTTGACCTGGCGGTCGTTCACCCAGAACTCGCTGCCGACCGGATTGCCGCCGGCGCCGATCTGGACGCCGGCAAGACCCAGCGGGAACCAGTCCTGGTAATCCATCCACACCACCACGAAGGTCCCCCCTGGGGCTGCCGCCGCCGAGGGCACCATCTGGGCTTTGCCGTAGCCGCTGCTCACCTGGAACTGGTGTCCCAGCAGGCCGCCGCCGCTGCTGACGAACTGGCCGAAAATGCGCGAGTGCGACACATCGTGGAACAGGCCCTGCCAGGCGACGAGATAGTTGCCGCCCTGGTCAGCCGCCACCGTCGGCCGCCGCTGCGGCCCGTCGTTGTTGGAATCGACGCGGAGCTCGGCGCCGGCCGGATCGCCCGAGGCATCGAACAGGCGCGCGGCGATGGTGGCGACGCTGGGACCGTGCGAGGTACGGCTTTCCCAGGCCACCAGGAAGTTGCCTTTGGAGTCGACTCCGACGGCGGCGCCCGTCCCCCACAAGGCGCCGTTGGAGCTCACCTTGAACGGGGCCCCGGCAGGCCTGCCGCGGACGGACAGGAAGCGCGCGAAGACGCCGTCGCCCGGGTTGATTCCGGCCTTGCCGCTGTCGCTGTTCCAGACGACCAATGCGTCACCGCCCGGGCGCACGACGAGCTTGGCCCGGTTGGCGAGCCCCACGCTGCTGTCGTTGACCTTGTAGCGCCGCCCGACCGGATCTCCATCCGCACTGAAGCGCTGGACGAAGATGTCCTGGCTGTGGACGTCGAGGCTCTCCCAGTAATAGTCGGTGCGCAGGAAGCCCGCCTGCTCGGTCCAGGCCAGCACGAACTCGCCGGTGGGCAGGAAGGCCACCGAGGCGTCGAAACGATTGACCACCGGCCCATCGCCGGGAACCTGCGGCAGGAGCTGGCTGTCCACCAGGGCGAGCTCGGCGCCGACCGCGTTGCCGCCGGCGTCGACAAAGCGTCCGCGCAGCCCGACCAGCTCATCCTCCCAGACCACCAGGCCGCCTCCCGCGCCGTTGAAAGCGGCGGTCGGGTTGCGCTGCTGCTGCGAGGCGCTGGAGTCGACCCGGAACTCGGAGCCCAGGGCCTGCGGCGCGCTCCAGGCGGGCAGGGCGAGAGTGAACATGACCAGGGCGCCGGCAAGCGCCAGGAAGGGTTTCGATCGCATACCGTCTCTCCTCCGATAGATGGTTGACAGTCCGACAGCTTTGACCCCCCTATCCTATGGCTCTATGACATAGCTGTCAAGCCCCCCGCAGAAAAGCCCCTACCCTAGAGGAGCGGAACCGCCGCTACGGCGCACGCTGCCGCGCCGCGAGCAACCATGCCGCCGGCCGGAAGTTGCTACATCCCCATAGCTTAGCGCCGTTTCATTTGACAGCTCCTGGTAGCCGGGGTAGCCTGCCGGCGTTCGCTGGCCGCGACAGGTAGACGCGTGATCCCGACACCCGTGCAGCTCGAGGAGATCTCTCTCCTGCGCGAAGGCAAGCTGCCCGAGCTGCCCTTCTCCGCCCTGCTTCTTGCCTTCGCCGTCCACCGGCGCACCCTGGTTCTCGAAGTCCGCCGCAAGCAGATCGCCAAACAGATCGTTCTCGAAAACGGCATACCCGTCGATTGCCGCTCGAACCTGGTGCACGAGACCCTCAGCCGCTACCTGGTCTCCCAGGGCAAGCTGCCCGCCGAAAGCCTCCACGCCTATCTCAACGAGTCCGCGGCGCACGGCCGTCCTTTCGGCGAGGTGCTCATCGACCACGGAGTGCTCGGCGCCGAGGAGCTGTTCAAGAGCCTGCAACAGAACCTCGCCAAGAAGCTCCTCGACGTCTTCGCCTGGCGCGACGGCCAGTTCCGCTGGCTCCCGGACGCGCCGTCGACCCAGTCGCCGCTCAAGATCCGCGTGGCGCAGCTGATCGTCACCGGCATCACCAAGTGCTCGCCGCAAGAAGAGGTCAACGCCGCCGTCGCGCCGCTGGTCGGCAAGCAGCTCACCCTCCAGCCCACACTGGCTTTTTCTCTCGACGAGCTGCGGTTCACCGCGCGGCAGGCCAAGGTCGTGGGCGCCCTGCGCTCGGGTGCCCGCATGGACGAGCTGGCCCTCGCCACCGGGCTCCCGTTCGAGGAGATCAGCCGCCTGCTCTACGCCCTGGCGCTGCTCGGTCTCGTGCTGCCCAGCCGCGCCCCTTCGCGCCGGCTCTCCGCCACCGGCGCCCTCCGCGTCGACCCGTCCTGGCTGCCGCCGGAGACCCCGGACTCCGACACCGAGCGCGCTCCCCCCGCGGCGGCGGCCGCCGGCGGCCCGGGACCGGCTCGCGAGGCCGCCGCCGGGAACGCTCCCATCCCGGCGCCGTCCTCAGCCGGCCCGCCTGTGGCGAAAGAACAGGCCGGCCCGCGCGTGGCGAAGGACCAGGCCGACGCGATCGTCTCGGAGAGCCCGCAAGCCGCTGCCATAGCGGCGGACTCGGCCGGCGCGCCCGTGGCGGCCGGTTCGGCAGGCGCCTCCGCGGCGGGGGGCTCTGCCGACCAGCGCCGCAACGAGATCATGCAGGCCTACCTCTCTTACCGCCGCCTGGATGCCTTCGATCTGCTCGGGCTCGACGAGGAGGCGAGCCCGGCCGCGGTGCAGCACAAGTTCGTCGATTTTGCCCGGCGCTATGCGCCCTGGGCGCTCGCCGGCCCGGAGCTTGCCGGCATGGAGGAGATGGCGTCCGACCTGTTCCTGGCCGGCGCCCGCGCCTATGCGGAGCTGGCCGACCTCGACCAGCGCAATACGCTTCTGCTCCGCCGCAAGACCCTGCGCGAAGAGCGCAGGCAGCGGCCGCAGTTCGCCATCAAGACCGATCTGCTCGACCCCGAGGTCCAGTACCGCAAGGGCAGGACGCTGATGACCGCCGGCAAGTACGCGGAGGCGGTCCTGCTGCTGGAATTCGCCAGCGATTGCGACCCGCAGAACGGCCTCTACAGCGCGGAGCTCGCCTACTGCCGGTTCTGCCTGGCGCCCGGCAACGCCGAGCAAGCGCTCCAGGAGCTCCAGGAGACGCTGCGCCGCGATCCCGATTGCGGCCTCGCCATGTACTACGGCGGCGAGATCCATCGCCAGCTCGGCGACAACGAGGCGGCGGCGGCCGAGCTGCGCCGCGCGATCAAGATGATGAGCCCCGACCGCCGGCCGATCGAAGCCCTCAAAGCTCTTGCCGCCGAGCGCAAGCGGTAGAAAGAAAACTCGCTAATACCCCAGGGGAGGGTTGGCGTCCCCTTCCCCTGTCCCATGTTTCAGCCTCCCGCGCACTGTAAGCTTGCGACATCGGCCCGGCGGCTGCATCCTGGTGGGCCAGGAGCGAGCGCCGAGCGGGCCCGTAATCGGACAGGAGGCGGAGGTGAAACTCGGAGACGTGCTGAAGAAGGAGCGGGAGCGCAAGAAGCTTTCTGTCGAAGAGACTGCCGGCAAGCTCGGTATCGCCGAGGACAAATACCGGGAGATCGAAGCCGGGAGCTCGCCGGCCGAGAAGTGGGGTCCGCTGCTCGCCAACATCGCGATCAAGCTCGAGACGCCGACGTCGCGGCTGCTTGCCGAGAGCGGCAAGTCCGCCGATACCAAGAACGGACAGGCCGGAGAGCTCATCGGCAAGCACCGTGAGCGCCGCAACAAGACGCCCGAGCAGATGGCCGAAGGCCTCGAGATCTCGCAGCAGGAGTACGCCGAGATCGAGGCCGGGCAGTCAGGCATCGAAGAGTACGGCCCGCTGCTGCTCCACTTTGCGGAGATCATCGAGCAGCCGGTGTTCAACCTCTTCTACCCTTGCGGCCTGCCTCTCGATAAACTAGACGACTACCCGTAGACGCGACCGGACCGCCCGCGTCCCACTTCATCCGCCGCGGTCAGCCGGACTGGCCGCGCCGTGCCTTGGAACGACCGCCAACCCGATCGTCCGGAGGATCTGCCATGGCTCCGTCCAACGCCTGGAGACGCGTTCACGGACCGCGAACCGCGGACCGCCGCGGCAGCGTCGAGACCGTCCGCGGGCACTTCACGGCGGGGAGAGTCGCCCGCGGCGCGGCGGCGGGGATGCTTCTCTTCATGCTTACCCTGCCGCCGGCTCTCCGAGGAGCCGATGCGGCCGGGGCGGCCAGCGTGGAGGGGCAGCCGGCGCGGCCGACCGGGAGCCCGCTCGAGAAGCTCCTCGGCAAGGCGGTCAAGTGGCGCGAGATCGGACCGTATCGCGGCGGCAGGTCGGCCGCGGTGGCCGGCGTGCCGGGCGACCGCGCCACCTACTATTTCGGCGCCACCGGGGGCGGCGTCTGGAAGTCGACCGACGCCGGCAGGAGCTGGCACAGCGTCTCCGACGACTTGCAAGGAGTGCCGGCCCCAGCGCCGGTAAGGGACCCGGCGCTTCCGATCAGACTGCCCGCGCCGGGCCGCGACCCGGCGCTCTCAATCAAATCGCCGGCTGAGGGGGCGCCGGCCGACCCGCCGGGCGGCTTTGGCGGCTCGATCGGCGCCGTGGCGGTAGCGGCCTCCGACCCCAATGTGCTCTACGCCGGCGGTGGCGAGGAGACGGTGCGCGGCAACGTCTCCGAAGGCGACGGGATGTGGAGATCGACCGACGCCGGCAAGACCTGGAAGCGCGCCGGCCTCGAGGACTCGCGCCACATCACGGCCATCCGCATTCATCCGAAGAACCCGGACCTGGTCTACGCCGCGGCGCTCGGCCATCTCTTCGGACCCAACCCGATGCGGGGCGTCTATCGCTCCCACGACGGCGGCGCCCACTGGCAGCGCGTCCTCTCTGCCGGCGACCAGGTGGGGGCGGCCGACCTGGCGATGGACCCGGTCAACCCGCGGGTGCTCTACGCCAGCCTCTGGCGGGTCCGCCGCACCCCCTACAGCTTGGAGAGCGGCGGTCCGGGCTCGGGGCTGTGGAAGAGCACCGACGGCGGCGACAACTGGACCGAGCTGACACTCTCCCCGGGCCTGCCCCGAGGCAATCTCGGGATCATCGGAATCGCGGTCTCTCCCAGCCGTCCCGACAACCTGTATGCCATCGTGGAGGCCGAGGACGGCGGCGTCTTCCGCTCGCGCGACGGCGGCAAGAGCTGGACCCGCACCAACCAGGACCGCGCGCTGCGCCAGCGCGCCTGGTACTACAGCCGCATCTACGCCGATCCGGCCGACGAGGAGTCGGTCTACGTGCTCAACGTCGCCTTCCATCGCTCCAGAGACGGCGGCAAGAGCTTCGCGACGATCACGACACCGCACGGCGACAACCACGACCTGTGGATCGCTCCCGAGGATCCGCGGCGGATGATCGAGGCCAACGACGGCGGAGTCAACGTTTCGGAGGACGGCGGCGCGACCTGGACGCCGCAGGACAACCAGCCCACGGCGCAGATCTACCGCGTCTCGACCGACAGCCACTTCCCCTACCGCATCTACGGCGCGCAGCAGGACAACTCGGCGCTGCGCATCTCCTCTCGGGGCGAGGGGGCGGGGATCGGCCGGCGGGACTGGCAGGAGACGGCGGGGGGCGAGAGCGGCTACATCGTGGCAGATCCGCGGAACCCGGAGATCGTCTACGGCGGCTCTTACGGCGGCTTCATCCTGCGGCTCGATCACCTGACCGGCCAGGCGCGCGACATCAACGCCTGGCCCGACAACCCCATGGGGTGGCCGGCAGCGGACCTCGCGTATCGCTTCCAGTGGAACTTCCCGATCTTCTTTTCGCCCCATCCTCCGCACGCGCTCTATGCCGCCGCCAACGTGCTGTTCAAGAGCACCGACGAAGGTCAGAGCTGGACGGCGATCTCGCCGGACCTGACGCGCAACGACAAGACGAAGCAGGGACCTTCGGGCGGGCCGATCACCAAAGACAACACCAGCATCGAGTACTACGACACCATCTTTACGGCCGCCGAATCGCCCGTGCGCGCCGGCGTGCTGTGGGCGGGCTCCGACGACGGGCTGGTCCACGTCTCGCACGACGGGGGGCGGACGTGGAGCGACGTCACGCCCAAGGACGTGCCGGCCTGGAGCCAGATCAACAGCCTCGATGCGCACCCGTTCGAGCCCGGCGGCGCCTACTTCGCCGCCACCCTGTACAAGTCGGACGACACGCGGCCCCTTCTCTACAAGACCACCGACTACGGACGGCATTGGAGCCGCATCGACCGGGGCATCGCGGCAACCGACTTCACCCGCGTGGTGCGCGCCGACCCGGCGCGCCGCGGCCTGCTCTTTGCCGGCACCGAGCACGGCATCTACTGCTCTTTCGACGACGGCGAGCACTGGCGGGCGTTGCGGCTCGGCCTGCCGGTCGTCCCGGTGGCCGACCTCGCCTTCAAGGACGGAGAGCTGATCGCCGCCACCCAGGGGCGCGGCTTCTGGGCGCTGGACCTCGCCGTCTTGCGCGACTTGGCGGCGCAGCCGGCGGTCGCCGCCGCCCTCGAGCGGCAGCGCGCCGCGGAGGCATCCCGGTTATCTCAGGGCGCTCAGCGCTCTCGGCGCGCTGCCGGGGGCGCGCCGCCGCCCCCGCCGTCCCCTCTTCCGGTATCGGCCGGCCAGGAGACCCCGGCCGGCAAGCTCCGGCTGCTCACGCCCGTCCAGGCCTACCGGCTGTCCGGCGCCGGCGACGCTCCGGCGCCGCCGGGACAGGGACAGAACCCTCCGGCCGGCGTGGTCGTCTACTACTACCTCGCGCAGGGCGCTGGCGAGGCAACGGGGGCGTCCCAGGGCGCGGCCTCGCCTGCAGCCGGAGATCAGCCGACCAGCAAGGAGTGCCGCGACAGGCGACGGGCGGAGCCGCGGCCGGCCGGCCGGCCGACGCGGGAGGCGCAAGAGAGGACAGATGGCCAGGAGGTGAAGCTCGAGTTCATGGCCGCGGACGGTACGGTGATCCGCAGCTTTTCCAGCAAGCCTGCCGCGTCAGCCAAGGAGGGAGCGGGCAGCGGCGGCGGCGCCGAAGACACCGAGCAGCGGGAGCAGCGGGAGCGGGAGCAGAAAAGGCGGGAGAGAGAGCGGGTGCCGGCCGAGGCAGGCTTCAACCGCTTCGTCTGGGACCTGTCCTACGAGCGGGCCCGGAGCTTTCCGAGCATGGTGCTGTGGAGCGGCCAGCCGGTGGCCCCACTCGTGGTGCCCGGACAGTACCGGGTGCGCTTGACCGCCGGCAAGGAGTCGGCGACGGCTCCCTTCAGCGTCCTCGCGGACCCGCGCTCGGCCGCGACCCCAGCGGACCGGGAGGCGCAGCTCCGCTTCCTGCTCGGCATCCGCGACACACTCGACCAGGCGCATGCCGCGATCCGCCGCGCCCGCGACGCGCGCGCCCAGCTCGACGAGCTGCGCCGGCGGCTGGCCGCGCAGGAGGCCCAGGGTCCGATCGACCGCGCCCCCCTCGGCGCGGCCGCCATGGCCGCGCCCGTCAAAGAGCCCGCTGCCGCCATGGCCGCCGCGCCGGTCAAGGAGCCCGCCGCCGGCGCGGCGTCGCTGCCGCAACGACCATCCCAGAGCAGGATCGCCGACGCGGGCAAGGAGCTCGACGCCAAGCTCGCCGCGGTCGAGGAGGCGCTCTATCAGACGCGCAACCGCAGCTCGCAGGACCCGCTCAACTTCCCCATCCGCCTGACCGACAAGCTCAACGCCGTCGCGGCTTCGGCGGCTATTGGCGACAGCCGGCCCACGGCCCAGGCGGTTGCGGTGCGTGACGCCCTGGTGGCCGCCATCGACGCCGAGCTGGCCAAGCTGGGCGAGATCTGGAGCCGCGACCTCTCGGCCTTCAACGAGCTGGCGCGGCAGGACGGGGTGACCGCCGTCACCCTTCCACTGGCCTCTCCTCAGATAAGATGAGCACCGCGCATCCCATAGAAAGCATCCGATAAGACCTGGCGCGCAATGACCATAGCCACCGACCCCAGCATCACCACCTACCAGCTCCGCGGCTGGGACCTCTCGGAGCTGCTCCCGGAGCCCAGCGAGCAGGTGGTCGGGGGCCGCCTGGCCGAGATCGAGGCGGCCGTGACTGCCTTCGAGGACCGCCGGACCAGCCTCGATCCGCGCATGGACCCGCAGGATCTCCTGGCGCTGCTGCGCCAGTACGAGTCAATCGTCGAGAAGATCAACGTCATCGCCAACTACGCCTCGCTCTGGTTCTATGCCGACACCGGCAACCAGCAAGCGCTGACCCTGCGCAATCGCGTGCGGCAGGCGACCACGGCGGCCAACAACCGCACGCTGTTCTTCACCTTGTGGTGGCGCAACCTGCCTGACGAGGACGCCGAACGCCTGCTGCCGCAGGGCCAGGAGAACGCCGACTACCGCCATTACTTGCAGGACCTGCGGCGGCTCAGGCCCTATACCCTCGACGAGAAGTCCGAGCAGATCATCAATATCAAGGACGAGAACGGCATCGGGGCGGTGTTGACGATCTATTCGATGTTCACCAACCGGCTCGAGTTCACGCTCGAGGTGGAAGGCGGCAAGCAGACGCTGACCCGCGACGGCTTGATGGCATATGCCTTCTCGACGCAGCCCGAGATGCGCGCGGCGGCTTACCGCGAGCTGTATCGCGTCTATGAGCAAGAGGCGACCCTGCTCGGCCAGATCTATGTGAACCTGGTGCGCGATTGGCACGGAGAATACGTCGGGCTGCGCGGCTACGGCTCGCCGATTGCGGTGCGCAACATCGACAACGACATTCCGGACCGCGCGGTCACCGCGCTGCTCGAGGTGACCCGCGAGAACGCGCCCGTGTTCCAGCGCTATTTCCGCCTCAAGGCCGGCTGGCTGGGTATGGAGCGGCTGCGCCGTTACGATCTGTATGCGCCGCTTGCCGCCTCGGAGCGGCAGATCCCGTACGGGCAGGGGATCCGTTCGGTGATCGACACGTTTGCCGAGTTTCACCCCCGTTTCGCCGCTCTCGCCGAGCGGGTGCTGGCCGAGCGTCACCTCGACGGCGAGATCCGCAAGGGCAAGCGCGGCGGCGCTTTCTGCGCCACGGTGCTGCCGCGGCTGACTCCTTGGGTGCTGGTCAACTACACCGGCCGGGTGCGCGACGTGGCGACGCTGGCCCACGAGCTGGGCCACGCCGTGCACAGCATGATGGCCGAGAAGCATTCGCTGCTGACGCAGCAAGCCTCGCTGCCGCTGGCCGAGACCGCATCGGTGTTCAGCGAGATGCTGATGACCGACCGGCTGCTGCGCGACGAGTCCGATCCGCTGGTGCGTCGCGAGCTGCTGGCTTCGGCGGTGGACGACGTCTATGCGACTGTGCAGCGCCAGGCGTATTTCGTGCTGTTCGAGCTGGCGGCGCACGAGGCGATCCTGGCCGGCCGCTCGGTGCAGGAGCTGAGCGAGCTGTATTCCGCGCAACTTGCCGAGCAGTTCGGCGACAGCGTGGAGGTGGCGCCGGAGTTCCGCTACGAGTGGCTGAGCATCCCGCACCTGTTCCAGAGCCCATTCTACTGCTACGCGTACAGCTTCGGGCAGCTGCTGGTGCTGTCGCTGTACCGCCGCTACCAGGAGGAAGGCGAGGCCTTCAAGCCCGGTTACCTGAAGCTGCTGTCCTACGGCGGCTCGGCGCGCCCGCAAGAGATCCTCGCCGAGATGGGCATCGACATCACCGACCGCTCCTTCTGGAGAGGCGGCTTCTCTCTCGTGCGCGAGCGCATCGACGAGCTGGCGGAGATGAAGCTGTAGGAGAATCTGGTCCGTGAAGCCTCGCTTCGTTTTCAGTGATTATGTTCGACAGCCAGCCTACTCTGTGTCCTCAGTATATTCATCCAGAACGGAGTCGGAAAGGTGCTCGAGGTGCTTGAGCTGGGCCAGCTCTCTGATAGACTCATAAGAGATATATGTGCATCTCTCCGAAAGAGGCCCGCTTTCAAGAAGAGAGAATACGGGCCTTGTTATCTCTTGGAACACCTTGTCTCTCCGTTCTGAGGGCGCTACTATGTGTAGATTGATATCCATGTTCGGTTGAAGCGCAAGTAGATCGGCCATTCGAAGGATGCCAGAATAGATCGACGTTGTATGCTCGACTTCGAAAGCACGGACAATGGATCGTCTCTTGAGCCAAAGGACATCGATCTGCTCAATCGTCCGCAATGTCGATTCGTCATAGTTTAGTGGCAGAGTATTCAGGAGCGTTTCGCCGTCCGAAGTCCATTCCTTCGATACCGCCAGCCGGTCACTCTTGGGCAGCCAAATTCTCATCCCCATCGTTGCCCCGATCTTGGCTATCAAGGCTTGCACCTTGGTTGATTCGCGAGTCTCGGCTTCGGTCCTTACCTCCTCTACGTCAGTTTCACTCGGAACGGAGACTGTGACCAGTCCATCGGGAGTGCGAACACGATGTCGAAGGAGCCTGTGGTAACTCTGTTCGTTAACCTCAAACGATCTATCGGACTGTATCTGCTCGAGCAGCTTCACCTCCAGCAGGCTCCCGTCCTGATCTGAGATGCGAACGAGACTACCTCTCAACTTACCAGTCCAGTTCGAGGTGGTAGGATCCTGTCCTTTCGTGAAGCTAAGAGCACTCCAGATCTCTTCCAAGTGAATTGGCAGAGTCTTCTCCTTAGGAAGCCACACAATAGAGTTTACTTTGAATCGGATCACGAATGGATCGTCTTCAGGATAGAAGATCGGCGTCTTGTCCTCGTATGGTCCTTCGATAACTTCCAGGACGCCCACCCAGCGCGACAACTTGGTCATATAGCAAACTAGTTTGTCACCCGGCTTGATCCTGGTAGCTGCAGCGCGTTGGCGAGATCGGAAGCCGGAGACTCGCCGATCGGACCGACTGAATGCTTCGTACGTCTCGGGGGAAAAGAGGTCGAGGTAGAACGACATGACTCTCCCTTCTAGCGTAAGACTCCAGCCATGCGAATAACCTCTAGGAAGCACACCTGCAGTGCCGTCCGGGTGCCGGCGAGGAGCAATTCTACAGCGTGGCGGTGCCGAGGAAAAGAGGATGGAGATCGAGATCTCGCCTCAGTGCGAGCATCTCCGAGCAGTGGCCTTGGGCGTCCGATAGAATAAGGCGTAGGGAGGAACCGGCCGATGCGGGGAGCTGACGGGTCTTTACGGGGTTTTCAGCAGCCTGCTAGAGTCTACGTAGGGCTTAGCGTATGTGGCGTTCACCAACTCGAGGCTGCGGCGCTCCCCTGCGCTTCCGCAGGGTGGTCGTACCCGTCGTTCTCGCACTCGGCTCGGCTTTGCCTATCTGGGCGGCTCCGGCGGCGTCCGCCGCCTCTGCGTCCCGGGCAAAGACTGGTGTGGAGGTGCTGTCGGATGGGGAGGTCAACCTCGCACCGCTCCAGCCGCTCTCCGAGGGAATGCGGGGGATTCTCGCGCTCTACGCCATGCGGGCGAACGGCGGCTGCGAGGGGAGCCCCGATCCGGAGGCCCCCGGGCTCCAGTGCCCGCTCACCACGGCTCTCGGCTTGGGCCTGCAGTGCTCGGACCAGCACCTCGGCTTGGTGAAGACCTGGTTCAAGGACGGGATTCCGCCGCTGCGATTGAGCCGCAAGGACGCCGCAGAGGCGAACCGCAGTGGCAGCCTCAAGTGGATTTGCAATTCCACATCCGACAGCGCCACAAACCAGTCGGGCTGGTCGTCGATCCGCATGCGCCAGGAACCCGGAGGCTTGGTCACTGTGTGGGGCCGCGGTTACTGGATCCACGGCGTTGGCGTCGCCTCAGGCACCTTCGCCAACGTTGCGACCTATCGCATCGTCGCCGACCGCGTGCAGGTAGTCCACCTTCGCAACAAGTGAGCAGCTGCCTCGGGTCGGCCGTGCAGAGAACGGCGGAGCGTTTTTCAGCAGCCTGCTAGACTAGGCAGGCAAAGCCGGTTGCGGGCAGCCTGATGCGCCTCCTGGGGCGGCGGATCTGCGGCACTCTGTGATTCGTGGAAAGACTCAGGTATCATACCTCCATGACGATCAAGGCCCGCGTTCACAATGGCCGGTTCGTAGTGGACAAGCCGACGGAGCTTCCTGAGGGAACGGAAGTCGATCTTCTGCCACTCGACCCGGGCGACTGGCTGGATGTCGATGACCGGGCTGCGCTTCATCGAGCGCTCTTGGCCTCTCAGGACGATGTCGAGGGCGGCCGGGTTGTGGACGCCGAAGAGGTGCTGAGGGAACTGCGGACGCCGTGACACGGCGAAGGGTCCGTTTCACGGCGACTGCCCAGAAGCACGTACGACTCTTGACGGCGAAGCCATCAAGACACTGTCTGTCCTGCCGGGAATCGGTTCGATCTACACCTCTGCGCCCATCCCAGGAGTTCGCCGCTTATATCTGGAGCGGCTGATGTCACACCTCTACTACACCTACGACGAGGGGGAGGTTGTCATCAGGGCCCTGTGGCATACGAGGCGAGGCTCGCGACCAGACCTCGGCTCGCGGCCGGACTTCGGCTCGCGATAGCTTTCGATTCCACCCATCGCTGGCAGTGCCGGGCGGCGGCCTGATCACCAAGATGAAGTGGACACGGCCGCTGCTCTTCCTGGTGGCCGGGATGGCGGCGTGGACGATGGGGTACTTCTTGTTGAACGCGGTGTGGGCGGTGGCGGGGTGGAGCGAGGGGAGGGAGCTGCGGTGGTGGGCGCTGGCGATGGTGCCGGTGGGGCTGTGGGCGACCTGGAGGGTGCTGCGGCGGGAGGGGCGGTGAGCGTGGGAGTCAGGCGGAGACCAGGGAGGGGAGGGGCTCGCCGGCGGGCTGCTCGATCTCGGCGAAGCGGGCGGTGAAGTGGCGGAGGCGGCGGGGGGCGTGGGTGATGCGGAAGCCCCTGAGGGTGTGGCCGGCGGCGCGGATGCGGGCGAGGACGGCGGCCACGTAGTCGAGGTGGGAGCGGGTGTAGACGCGGCGGGGGATGGCCAGGCGCACGAGCTCGAGGGGGGCCGGCACCGGGACGCCGGTCTGTGGATCGGAGGTCCCGAACATCACGCTGCCGATCTCGACGCCGCGCACTCCCCCTTCACGGTAGAGGGCGACGGACAGCGCCTGAGCGGGAAACTGGAGCGGCGGGATGTGCGGCAGAAGGCGCCGGGCGTCGAGGTAGACCGCATGGCCGCCGGTGGGACGCATGATCGGAATGCCGAGCTCGGTCAGGTGCAGGCCGAAGGAACGCACCTGCTCGACGCGGAAACGCAGATAGCTCTCGTCGAGCACCTCGCGCAGTCCGCGCGCCACCGCCTCCAGATCGCGGCCGGCGAGCCCGCCGTAGGTGGGGAACCCCTCGATCACGATCAGCCTTTCGGTGAGAGCCTCGATCAGGCCGGGATCGCGGCTGCACAGCAGACCGCCGATGTTGGCCAGGCCGTCCTTCTTGGCGCTCAGCAGGCAGCCGTCGGCGAGGCTGAAGACCTCGCGCGCGATCTCCGCCACCGGCCGGTGCCGCTGGCCGGGCTCGCGCTGCTGGATGAACCAGGCGTTCTCGGCGAAGCGGCACGCGTCAAGATAGAAAGGGATTCCGAACTCGCGGCAGAGCTCCGACATGGCGCGCACGTTGGCGAGCGACACCGGCTGCCCGCCGCCGGAGTTGTTGGTCAGGGTGAGCAGGGCAACCGGGATCTGGCCGCGCGGCGTCTCCGCGAACAGGCGGCGCAAGCCGGCCAGGTCGATGTTGCCCTTGAAGGGATGCTCGGCCAGCGGGTCGCGCCCCTCGGCGATCACCAGGTCGAGAGCCACCCCGCCATTGGCTTCGACGTTGGCGCGGGTGGTGTCGAAATGCGAGTTGTTGGGCACGATCATGCCCGGCCGGGTGAGCAGGGTCGAGAACAGCAGGTTCTCCGCCACCCTCCCCTGGTGGACCGGCAGGAAGAGCCGGAAGCCGAGCACGTCGTGGACCGCTTCGGCCAGATGGTAGTAGTTGCGCGACCCGGCGTAAGCCTCGTCGCCCATCATCATGCCGGCCCACTGCCCGTCCGACATGGCGGAGGTGCCCGAGTCGGTAAACAGGTCGATGAACACCGCCTCGGACGGAATCCTGAACAGGCTGAAACCACCCTCGACCAGCAGCCGATCGCGCTCCTCCCGCGGCAGCAGGCGGATCGGCTCGACGACTTTGATGCGCCAAGGCTCGGGCAGGGGGAGTGGGACGGCGTCCACGGCGATCGGACCTCGCGGCTGATGAGAGACGGACGAATATCTATATCTTAGTATCTTCCAGGTAGATATCGCAAGGTTCGCAAACAGATTGCGCTTCGGTCCTGCCTGCGGGCCGCTCCGCCGCCGCAAGGCGGGAGCGTGCGCCGTGTATGATCGCGGAGCGAAGGTAGACCTCCCCATGGCGCTCGTGCGCACCTCGGCACCGCTCGTCTGGCTTGCACTTCTCTCGCTCGGCCCCGCCGCGGCCCGGCCCGCGGGCGCCGCTCCACCGGGCCAGGAAGGGGCGCCGGCCGGAGATGCCCGCCAGGAGGCGGCGCCGCACGAGCAGCCGCCGCAAGCGCCTCCCGCGGCCGGCCAGGACCTGGCGGCGCTCCTGGAGCGCATCCATCGCCAGCTCCACCTCACCGCCCGCGGCGAGCCCGGCTCCAGGCTCGCCGGCTCGCGCCCGGTTCCCTCCCCTGATCCAGCAGCCGCGGCAGGCGACGAGACGCCAGACGGCGCCCTCCCGGTCGTCGATCTGCGCTTCAAGGAGCACGATTCCGTCGCTCCGGACCCGCCATCCGCCCGCGGCGACCTCGAGAGCCGCTTCGCGGAGTCCGCCGCCAGCGCCGCCAGCGCCGCCAGTGCCGCCAGGCCGGCCGAGGCCGCGGTGCAAGCACACGAGGAGTTGACCGGCCTGGCCGGTGAGGAGCTCAGGTTTCTTCTCCTCGGGCCCGCGGCGATCGGGAGCCCTCCCGACCCCCAACCTGACGACGAGGAGCTGCGCCGCGCGCAGCTCCTGGCCCTGTTCACCGGCGACCACTTCGTGGACGAGCTGGTGAGCCGGGAGTCCGCGCGCCTGTTCTTGCCGCGCGCGATGCTGCGCCTCGCCACGGCTCCGCGCTCCGGCTCCGCGCTCGCGGCAGCGCGCGGCCGTATCGTGGCGCATGGCATCGAGGCCGTCCAGGCGGCGCGCTTCGAGACCCTGGCAGGGATGTCCGCGGAGATCGAGCGCCTGTACGGCGCGGGCCTGGCTCGCGCCGGCGAAGACCTGCAGCAGCAAGAGAGACAGGGACCGCAGCTTCATCGCGCGCTCGACGCGGCGCGCGACCTGGCCTCGAGGCGGGCCGACGAGCGGGTCCAAGCCCTGCGTGCCAGGGTGTCGGTGGATCTCGCGGCAGCCATGGCGAACGCCGAGACCGTCAGGTAGCCGAGGTGCGCGCCCCGCCGCTGGTCGAGATCCGCGGCCTGACCCGCGTTTTCGCGGAAGGGGGCCGCCGGCGCACCGTGCTGCGCGATGCCTCGGCAAAGATCGGGCGCGGCGAGCCGGCGGTGCTGGTCGGGCGGAGCGGGCGCGATCTTGGCGTCAGATCGAGACGTCCGATCGACCAGGCTCGCGATCAGGTTCATCGGGGCGTCCTAGCGGCGAGAGACCGCCCAGTCCTCCCACCGCAAGCCAGCGACCCGCACGAACTCCTTCGCGTTGGATGTCACGAGGATGGCGCGATGTCGCCTGGCCTGACCAGCGAGGAGGACATCATAGGCGCCGATCGGTGTGCCCTCGGCTTCAAGCTCAGCGCGAACGGTTCCGGCGGCCTCCGCGTCATCCTCGTCGAACATTGTCCACTCGAGGGGGCCGGCTAAGAATGTTTCGAGTCGCTGCCTGTTACGGTCCTTCCGCTGGCTCTTCGCGACTCCGTACCAGAGCTCGAACGCCACGATCGAGGACAGCAGGACCACGCTCTCCCGCGCCAACGCGCGCTGGAAACGCCGACGTACGTTGGCCTCGGTGCCGTTGATCAGCGCGATGCACGCGTTCGTGTCAAGCAGGTACGTCGTCATAGAACAGGTCGCGCCGGGGGGAGGGTGGCTGCTGACGCCCTTCGGGCATGAATGGCTCGGCGGCCAGGCGATCCAATTCAGCGAACCACTCCGCAACGTCCGTGAACATCGGCTCGACAAGGACTCCTCGCCCGGCGCGGCGTACTCTTACCCGGTCTCCTTCGAACCTGAACTCACGAGGCAGGCGGACGGCCTGGCTGCGCCCGTTCTTGAACAGCTTG
>DASZZM010000072.1:0-1655 GCA_035544895.1 Thermoanaerobaculia bacterium | reverse complement strand
TGAACACGTCGAGCAGGACGTAGAGGTAGTAGTAGACCCACTTGGCGGGGCCGAGCAGCTTGGTGATGTCCCAGCACCAGAGCTGGTTGGGCGCGGTGGCGAGCAGCTGGGGCTTGGCATAGAGCGGGCGGCGCAGTTGGGTGCGGCGCTCGCGGATCTCGGCGGCATCCCCGAGGATCCGGTACATCGTGCGCGAGGAGCACAGATAGGTGCCCTCCTCGAGGAGCGTTGCCTGCACCTGCGCCGGGGCGCGGTCGATGAACCGCTCGGAGTGCAGGGTATCGAGCACGCCTTGGCGCTCGGCAGGAGCGAGAGCGCGCGGCGAGCGACGCCGCTCACGGCGCGCCGGGGAGACCGACGACGGCCTGCCCCGGCGGTACCACGAGGCGCGGGCGACCCCGAAGGCACGGCAGGCCGCGGCGGCGCCGACGCTTGGGGCGAGCTCAACGGCAGCTGTCATTCGTCGTTCTCGCTGAGCGGCGTGCTCGGCAGGGCGATCCCCAGGAGGGCAGAGAGTTTTTTTTGGACCTCGATGATGGCCTCGGTCTGCTCGAGGCGCCGCTGGAGGCGGGCACACTCGCGTTCGAGTTGCTCGACGCGGCGCCGCTCTACGGGCTCAGGCTTGCGGCCGCGCTGGCGCTCCCGCAGACCCGCCAGAGCCTCGCGCCGCCAGACGGCCAGGTGCGAGGAGTACAACCCCTCGCGCCGCAGCAGCGCGCCGACTTCACCCTTGCCCCTGCAGCGTCCGGCGGCCTCGACGATCTTCAGCTTGTACTCCGCCGAGAAGCGCCGTCGACGTGGTCGGGCCGAGACCTCCGTCGGCCTCACCACCCCCGGCAGCGGCGCCGAGGCGGCACCAGCTCCGGGCGCTTCCACCCTCCCCTGCCCCCCAGCGCCCTGCGCTGGTGCCGCCTCGCCCTGGGGCGGTCTGCCTTCCACCGTCTCTGCGGTCATCGCTCGATCTCTCCCCGCCCTCTACAGTAATTTCGGGGGTACCAGGTGTCTCACCCCATGTTGGCACAGAGGGGCTTGCTGAGATTCATGAGCACCCAAGCCTGAATGTCCTCTTCCAGCGCAGAGAGTCGCTCGTCAGTACGTTCCAAGGCCCTGAGCCTCCTCCGATGCGTCTCGGCGCTCTGAGAAAGGAGATCACAACGCCAGATGCGCACGATCGTGTCGTTCTCTCCAAGGGTAGCAAGAATGGCATCACGCGGATGGAAAGCGATACCCGGGGGCCAGTTGGCCGAAGTGGATTCCCGTAGGACCGCCACTTCCCTCCACAGATCGCAGCGCCAGAGCCTCACAGTGTCATCGAATGACTTCGAAGCCA
Source organism: Thermoanaerobaculia bacterium (assembly GCA_035544895.1). Classification (GTDB taxonomy): domain Bacteria; phylum Acidobacteriota; class Thermoanaerobaculia; order Multivoradales; family UBA5704; genus JASLEW01. The sequence goes on along the minus strand of DASZZM010000072.1, from coordinate 325 downwards.
ATATGGATCCATCCGCCGAGAACGCTACAGACTTGATGCCTTTCTCATGGCCAATAAGGCGGCTAACCCGCATTTCTCATGGAAGAGTGAGAAAGGGCTGCTTCTATGTGGTATAAGTGTTGTGTCACCAATCACTTAGACCACACAAGGAGAGCAGCCCTATGGCGACAGACTGTATCCCTCGGCAGCTGGAGTTTCAAGGGTTGGGCCGGAGGCGGGTGGTGGCCTCCTTCAACGGGGGGACCCTGACTTCGGACGGCGGTCTGTTGTTGCTGGGCGAGGTGGAGCGACGACGGGGCATCCTGCGGCAGTTTGCAGCCTGCTT
>DASZZM010000071.1:0-2232 GCA_035544895.1 Thermoanaerobaculia bacterium | reverse complement strand
CGCCTTCGCCTTCCTCGCCAACGCCCGGCGCGTCGGCAACGATCTCGACGGGGCCGAGGAGGCCCTGGCCAGCGCCTGGCGGTTGTGGCAGGCCGGCGCGGCGGCCCCCGGCCCTCTCGCTGCCTGGCGCCTGTTGGACCTAGAAGCCTCCCTGCGCCGCGATCAGCGGCGCTTCCGCGCTGCCCTGCGCCTGCTCGACCGTGTCCGCGCCGAGGCCCCGCCGGAAGCGGCCGGACGCATCCTGATGAAGCGCGCCTCGACCCTTGAGCAGATGGGCGAGGCCGAGCGCGCGATCGCCGTGCTGCGCGAGGCGGCGCCGCTGATCGACCAGGCGGGCGAGCCGCGCCTGCCGTGGGTGCTGCGCTTCAACTTGACCACCATCCTTTGCCAGCTGGAGCGCTACGGCGAGGCCGAGGCGCTGCTGCCCGAGGTGCGCGAGCGGGCACTCGCTCTGGGCAAGGAGCTCGACCAGGTGCGCGTCACCTGGCTCGAAGGCCGGGTCGCTGCCGGCCGCGGCCAGACGGCGGCCGCCCTGGTCGCTCTCGAAGAAGCGCGCCGGGAGTTCATCGCCCGCGAGCTGGCCTACGATGCTGCCCTGGTGTCACTCGACCTCGCCGCCCTCCATCTCGAGCAACGTCACGCCGCCGAGGTGCGCGTCCTGGCCCGCGAGCTGGTCTGGATCTTCAAGGCGCGCGCTTTCCACCGCGAGGCCCTGGCCGCGCTGCGCCTCTTCTGCCAGGCCGCCGAGAACGAGACCGCCACCGTGGGCCTGGTGCGCCGCCTGGTGGACTACCTCGCCAAGGCGCGCCACGACCCGCGGCTGCGCTTCGCGGCATGAGCGTTCACCGGGCGCACTGCCTCGCTCATGGCAAGCCCATGGCTGCCGCAGCCGCCCTACCTCGGCGGCCCGCCTCTTCGCATCGGGAGACGGGGCGGCTAGTGTCCGCAGCCGTCCGGATCGACAGTGCAGCCGATGTCCGAGTGGCCCAGCGGTATAGCCGCGCGGCCAGCAGTGCTCGCCGCCGAAGTCTCCTTCACGGTGCAGCCGTTCGGGTCGACGGTGCAGCCGATCTCCGTTCGGGCAACGCAGGCCCCGCTCGGATCGACGGTGCAGCCGATCTTGCTCCACACGCCACGCAGCCAGTCCCAGAGCCGCCCGGGCAACTCCGGCGCGCTGTCGGCAGTTTTAGCGTGCGAGAATCCGCGGGTGGCCTGAGATGCCGGCAGCGGCCACGGGATGGCGAGGGTGAGCACCAGCGCGATGATCGCCAGCCTGGTGAAGAGGGGGAAGCGAGACATGAGCGGCTCCTTTCGCGGTGGCGGTTCCGGAACGGCCACCGTGGGCCGCGCGACCGCCTCCTGAGCGGGTAGTGCCTGATCGGGGTAGGGAAAATCCACCCGTCTTGCAAGAAATTCTTGCACGGGGAGCCGAGGGACCATGGAAACTGGAGTCACCAACGCCGAGCTGGGCCTGCTGGTGCGCTGGCTGCGCGGTCTGCGGGATTGGAGCCAGGTCGAGCTGGCGGCCACCGCCGGACTCGATGCCAGCTCGATCGTCCGCTACGAGAGTGGACAGACCAGGCCGTCTCCCAGGGCCCTCGAGCGCATCGCCGCCGCGGTGGGCCTCCCCCTCCCCTGGGTCGATGCCGTTCTGCTCCCGGTTCTGCGCACGGCTTGCGCCGCGATCGCCCATCCAACCGTCCCGGCGACACTGTCCGACGATGACGCCGGCGACCTGCAGCGCATTGTCGATTCGCTCGATCGCGCCCTGGTGGCGGCCGGGCGCTTGGCTCTTACTTCGGTAGCCTCTTGTGCTTTGGCCCCTGCCGTCACACCGGCTCAGGCGCGGGAAGCGATGCCGGATCCCTCGCCTCACGACCGCGCCGCTGTCACGGGCCTCTGGGCGCAGCTCGCGTCTCGCCCCGCCGCCGAGAGGCGGCGGATGGTCGAGACCTCGCCGGAGTTTCACGGCTGGGCGCTTGTCGAGCGCCTCTGCCATGAGAGCGAGGAGGCGGCCTCTGACAGCGCCGCGCTTGCTCTGGAGCTCGCCGAGCTGGCCCTCCTCGTCGCCGCCCTGACGCCGGGCACAGAGCCCTGGCGCTCGCGGCTCCTTGGCTACGCCTTCGCCTTCCTCGCCAACGCCCGGCGCGTCGGCAACGATCTCGACGGGGCCGAGGAGGCCCTGGCCAGCGCCTGGCGGTTGTGGCAGGCCGGCGCGGCGGCCCCCGGCCC
>DASZZM010000070.1:0-6364 GCA_035544895.1 Thermoanaerobaculia bacterium | reverse complement strand
GTCGTCCTCGGAGTGGCGGAACGTCGCGACACCATAGTCTCCGAGGCGGACCAGGAACAGCGGCTTCGGGACCCCGGCCAGCTCGGCAGCCGCGCCCGCAGAGAGCCGTCCTAGCTCGAAGAGCTTCACGGCGGCGGCCATCCTTAACTCTTCGCCCATCTCTGCGGCGGAGACGCGAAGGGCGAGCAGCGAATCTTCCGGGATGTCGAGCAGGATCTGGCTCATTGGACTCGCCTTGGGAGGGGTGGTGATATGGCCGGCAGCTCTTCCCCAAGGGCAAAGTGTATCGCAGTGCGCGGAATCAGGCCGCGGAGCCGGATCACAAAAGGTGCACACATCCCTGGGGGTGCGTGCATCTTTTCACACTCACCCTTCGCGGCCGGGTTTCCCGCCCCGACTACCCCCGCTGAGCCCGGACTCTGGGCGAGCACCTGAAGCGAGGCCGGGGCGGCCGCCTGGTGGCGCCCTGCGGCCGGCGACTTGGGTGAGTCCTGCCGCACGGTGGGGCTGCCCACCCTGCTGAGCAAGCTGACTGTGCTGTTCCTCAGGGTCCCGGAGCTGAGCTGTCGTCGAGCACGAGGTTGTATCTGCCTCGGCCTTGAACGTCAGCCGGAGATACCCTTCCAACACCAGGATGTTGTCGCGCCCGGAGAGGACCACCGTGGCCGCCCCGTTCGACGGCAGATAAAACCGCCGGAAGGTCCCTGCGCCTGCCACTCTGGATGGCGCTTGAGGGCAACGCTGGGCCGGCGCGATCAGCAGGAGGTTGTGGTCTCAATTCGATCGACCTGATGACGCTATCAAGGCTCTGAACCCACGAGCAAATGCCTGCTATAATGCGCAAGGCCGGCCAACGCAAGTGCCGGAAAGCGCCATCGAAGGAGCGCCGGTGAAGGCCAGCTCCGTGCCTCAGGAGCCTTGAACAGAGGTTAGCCTGTGGTCGGGCGGCGCGACCTCGCGGCGGGGTCCTCACGATCTGTCCGCCGGACCAGCAGGAAACCGCGTGGGGCACACTCGGCACTCGTTCAGTGTCCACGGAGCGAGCGTAAGCCCCGAGCCAAATGCCTGCCGACGCGCACGCCACGCCTGATCTGAGCGACATTCGCTTCGAGTATCACGTCTTCGTAAGCCACAACCAGGCGCAGAAACCCTGGGTGCGGCAGCTGGTAGAACGCCTCAGGGAGGATGACCTTCGCGTCTTTTTCGACGAAGACATCGCGCTTGGCGAAAACATCGTGCTTGCAATCGAGAACGCTCTCGTGCGAAGCAGGCACGTCGTGCTGGTGCTGTCGCAGGAATCACTCGCGAGCCGCTGGGTCGCGCTCGAATGGGCCACGACCCTCTACCGCGATCCCTCCGCGGCATCGCGCTTTCTCATCCCGGTCCTCCGCTCCCATTGCGAGCTCCCGCTATCGCTCGCAGGATTGAAGCGCCTCGATGCCACGAATGACGACTTCGAACGGCAGGTCTCAGAGTTGCTCGCCAGCATCGATCGGACGGCCGTTGCCGGTACGCCGAGGCATGAGCGCTCTCCCATACAGACCACATTCACAATAACACCTTCGCCGATCCTGAACCCAACCCCCGGAGGTGCGATCCCTTTCGATTCAGAATTCTATATTCACCGCTCCGCTGACGAGCGCCTGCTTTCCGTTCTGCAAAGCCATTCCCTGTTGGCGTCAGTGACCGGCCCGCGGCAGAGCGGGAAGAGCTCGATGGCAATTCGCGTCGCCTCCAGGCTCCGGGCGCAGGGTGTCGCAGTGGTGAGAGTGGACTTTCAGTCCATCGGAGCGGCCGCCTTGAGAGATGTCTTGCGGAACATGGCAGAGGCCCTGGCGCGAGCCATAGGATTAGGAAACATCGGCCCGAGCGCGTTCGCTGGAAGTAACGACAATGAAGCCCTTGCCGCCTTCGAAAAGGTCGTGAGCCGCTGCGAGCGGCCGCTGGTCCTGGTGCTGGACGAGGTGGACACGCTCTTGGGTCTCGGTGACGATGTCATGGCCCATTTCCTGATGTATGTTCGAAGCCACGCTGATCGCGGCGCCTACGAGCCTGGGTGGCGCAATGTGAAGTACTTGTTGGTGCTCATGCTCGATCCGGATCGACTTTTCGCGAAGCTCGCATATGGGTCACCGACATTGAACGTCGGCGGCCATATCGCTATCTCTGGCTTCACAAGGCAAGAACTCATGGAGCTGCTGCTCCGATATAACCTATCCTTGGCCGATCGAGAATATGATCTGCTTTACAGGTTTACAGGTGGGCAGCCTTTCCTGGTTCATCAGTGCGGCGAACTCATCGCCAAGGGAGTTAGCGTCGCGAGCCTGGTGGCCGAGGACGAGGAGTACTTGCCACGATTCGGAACGCACTTGCGGCCGCTTTATTACGCGTTGATGTCGGAGAAGGGGCCGGCAAATGAGTTCGAACGACTCAGGGAGACCGGACGATTCAGGATCGCAAGCTTGCTGAGGTATCCTCCCATATTGGAGATGGCGGACCTCGGTCTGATCACCTATGATCGAGGTGCGGATGCCTACGTGTTCGCATGTGAACTGTATAAGCGTTACTTTTTAAAGAGGGGGCCGCGGTGAGTGCGGCCGACCGCGAATGTGGCGCTCTGCTCTGTCGCGTGGACGCATCGCTCGGAAGTTGAGCCACGCAACGCTCGGAAATTGATCCACCCTCAGCCCAGATCCCCAGTAGCCTGAGTTTGCTAGGACTTAGGCAGGATCTGCAGCGGAGACGCGAAGGGCGAGCAGCGAATCTTCAGGGATGTCGAGCAGGATCTGGCTCATTGGAGTCGACTCGCTAGGGGTGGTGCTATGGCGGGAGTCCCTCCCCAATCGCGAAGTGTATCGCCGGTGGTCGAGGCGGCTTTTTCTTGGTGCTCGTTCTACCGTTTCGGGGGTTCTTGGACTCTAACCGGGGGCGGGAATCCGGCCTCGGAGCCGGATCACAAGAGATGCACGAACCCCTGGGGGTGTGTTGGCCTTTGCCGTCTCATCTTGAGGACAGTCTTCCCAAATCCGGCTGCCACAAGGAGCCTCGGAACCGTGGGCTACGACACTCGGGCGGCGAGGAACCGGACGATCACCGGCCAGAAGCGAACCTAGGGTGTGAGGCGGCACTTCTCCCGATTGAGGAGGGTGCCAAGTTCGCAGCCGAGAGAGCCGGCGGCGTCCTCTAGTAGCAGCCAGGTGCTCAAGGGGGGGTGGACCTTTGAAGACCTTCGCGCTATGAGTACATGGCAATATTCCTATGAGGTTGACTTCTGCTGCGCACTAGAACATGATGAAGGACGGCATGGATCAGCTATGCTTTACAGGACATACCGAGTCAGTGTGGGATGTAGTCGTCTCACGCGATGGCCGGCACATACTTTCCGGCGGAAATGATAAGACAGTTCGCTGGTGGGACGTCGCTTCTGGGAAGCAATTGCACTGTTTTGACAAGAATACCGGCCCTATTAGGGCAGTCGCGCTCTCCCGCTACGGGCAGCAGGCTGTTTGGGGAGGAGGCGATGGAGCGTATGGCACCCTTCAGGTTTGGGACCTTGCACAGAGCAACTGGATCTACATCATGAAGGGGCACTCTTCATTCATCGACGCGCTTGCGATATCCAATGACGGTAGGAGAATCCTGTCCGGTAGCTCGGATGGGACGGTTCGCCTGTGGGATCTGGAGACCGGGGAGCCAATTCGCTGCTTCGGTGGTTTTTTGCGTCACAAGCAAGGAGGTGCAGTGAGCGTAGTTGCATTTTCTCCTGATGGTCGATCCGCGCTTTCCGGTGGCCGCGTGATAAAGGATGTCACGCTTTGGAATGTTGAAACCGGAGAGCGCTACGGAAAGCTCGTGGGATATACCGGGATTCGCAGCGCAGCATTCTTCCCGGACGGGCGTCGCGCAATCACCTCGGCCCATCCGAATGGTCCCGTCCGCATTTGGGATCTTACGACTTGTCGCGAGATACCTACCCGAGACGAGCGCGTTTGGGACCTCCCAACCCTCCAGAAGAAAGTCTATGCGGCCCGCAGAAACCTTCCTCATATCGATTATCCATTTATAACAAGTTTCACCTTGTCACCCGACGGCCAACACCTCTTAGCACCCTATGTGGACGAGGTTGAATTGTTTGAGGTGGCTAGCGGTCGCCATCTCAGGGGCTTTGAAGGGCACACAGCAGCGGTGAGCAGCGTAGCTTTCTTCCCCGACGGCCGCAGAGCAGTCTCCGGGGGTTACGATGCCACCGTACGTACGTGGAACTTATAGACCACTTCCCGTATCCGCACGAACCTCATGGAGACCCGCGGCCTCTCCGAAGAGGTAATCGAGCGCTTCCTTCTCGGCTGGGACGGCACGCGCATCACGATCCCCGTAAAAAATCGGGGAACTGGGAGGACGCGATCATCTTCTTCCGTCTGGCGGCAAGCCCATCACCTTCTTCCTGAGTGGCGGCTGAGACGGCCGCCAAAGGCCGCGGGTCGTATCCCAAGAAGCGCAGGATGCCCGGCAGGTAGCGCCGCTTGGGCTCTGCCCGGCCACGCTCCCAATTAAGGAGCGAGGCGTGGTGGCAGCCGATCGCCGCTGCCACCTGCCGCTGTGGGAGGCCGCGGTCCAGGCGCGCCCGGCGGAGGTGCTCGCCCAAGGTCTTGGGATCTTCGGGGTAGCCGGCGGGCCGGGACTAGCGTCCTCGGAGGGTGACACGGCAGGGTGGCACCTTATGAATGAATCCCTGCCCCTGCGGCCACCTCGGCGACCCGCGCCACGCCTGCACCTGCCTCACGCCGCTAATCGAACGCTACCGCAGCCGCATTCCGCCCCGTGCTCGACAGCATCGACCCGCACGTCTACCTGCCCGCCCTTTCGCTCCGCGAGCTCCACTCCGCTCCCGGAGAGTCCACCGCCGAGGTGGTGGTGGGCCCGGGCGGCAGCGGCCCGTGCCCGCCAACTCGCACGTCTCGGCGCCCAGTCCCCTTCCCCCGGTCAACGCCGCCTTCGGCGCCGAAGACCTGCGCCGCCACTGTTTCTCGACCCCGTCGGCTGTGCTCTCCTCGACAGCGCGTTCGAGAAGCTCCCTCTCTCCTCCTGACCGGCGACGATCTCGCTGCAGCGGGTGTTCCGTCCGCGACGGACTTGCTGTACTCATTGCCAACTCTCTATTTGAATTCTTTGCGACAACTGCGTAGTTTAGAGCAAGGAGCAGTCGTTGCCGGATCACCCTGGTGTCTGGGCGCCAGCAGCTGCGGGGGGCTCCTTCGAACTTGAGAAGACCCACACAGTGGTGCGTACGAATCGCCGTGCTCGTAGCGGCGTGCGGCGTTGCCGTGCCGCGGATTCCGCTGTACGCCGTGGAAGTCGATCCCTTTCTGGACTGGCTGGCGGATCAAAGAGCGACCCAGGAGAAGCGCCTGGCTGCCTTGAAAGTGCACGAATCCGCGGCGCAGCAGGCTCTCGAGACAGCTCGGGACGTCGTGGTTAAGGCGGAACAAGCCCATGCTACAGACGCCGAGAGCACCGCCCAGCAAGCCATAACGACCGCGAACGGGACGCTGGCGAAGCTGCGAGCCCAGCGGGCTGTCGTCGAAGAGCGCCTGGTCCGACTTCAGAAGGCTGCCGCATGGCGAACCGCACTGCCTCTGCGGATCGCCTCTCCGGGTGAGCGCGAAGTCCACACGCGAGCTGAAATGGCACCACGGCGCGAGTTTGCCGCGTCCGTCCTCATCAGAGGCGACGTGTTCAAGAAGACGGCCACCGGTTTGGTCTGCATGGACATCGACGACCTGGTGACTGTAGGCGACGAGATCCGGACAGGACAGAACGGTTATGCCGAGCTCGTCTTTACCGATGGTACCAAGCTCGCGCTCGCCGCAAATACGGTTTTCACCCTCGAAGAGCTCGCTCCGCAGAAGTCCGTCTATCAGCTGATTCGCGGCCACCTCCACAGCGTGATCGATTGCCTCAAGACATCGGGGCCTTGTGGCGAAAGACGCTACGAATCAGGACCGAACCGATGGAGTTTTTCCCTGCGCGGCACCGAGATCGACTTCGAGATGGACGCGGACGGATCTGGAATCGTCGCTGTTTGGAGCGGAATTGCCGAGATCCAAAGCGCCGGGAAAACGATACCAGTGAAGCCAGGCCAGCGGGTCGCCGTGGCTACCGACGGCTCCGTTGGCGACCCGATACCGATCGACCTCCGTGCGGTCGTCAAGTGGTGGGAGGGGCCTAGCAGCCCGTGGTGAAAGTGGTTTAAACATCTTGAGTTAGCGGTCGAGGGCCGGTAAACTTGGAGGCAGCTTCTGGAGGACTCCAAGCATGGCGATGGGCAAGCGCAAGCGGCACCGGCAGCCTCCACTGTGGGTCG
>DASZZM010000069.1:0-59473 GCA_035544895.1 Thermoanaerobaculia bacterium | reverse complement strand
TAGTTGGCACCGCCGGTGGGCGGCCCCGAAGTATGAAACAGCGCTCGCTAACTGGCGATGGCGGCCTCCAATCTATCGGATCGCCCCCCGCAACCCCTCGATCCCCTTCCCTCCCCTCCGGGGGGGAAGGGGACGCCCCCTCCCTCTCGTTGCACGGGAGTTTCGTCTTAGCGCGGGCCGCGGGTGCTCCAGTTCTCGCGCCAGCGCGAGCCGGGGTCGGGCGCCGGCTTGTCATACCAGCTAGCCGGCATGCACTTGAAGCTGGCGAGACGGGGCCGGACGGTCTCTTCCCAGAAGGCCTCCACGTCGTCGAACGTGCGCAGCCGCGACGGCCGCCGCGGATCGTAGGCGGCGAGCAGCTCGCGCATCTTGCCCCCCAGCCAGGCCACCTGATCGGCGACCATCCGGCGGCCGACGGCGAGGTCGGCTTGCCCGGCGTCACTGCCCTGAGCGAAACGCGCGCCCGCCGCGACCGGTGCCAGGCGGGAGACGTCGACACACTCCGGCTCGAGGGCCCAGAGCTGCGAGGTCTCCACCTTCCCGGCATGGTCGCCATCGGCGCCGTCCCCGGGAAACCCCGCGCGGTTGGCCTCGAAGTCCGGCAGGCCGTAGAGGCGCATGCGGAGATGCGGCTGCAGCCACTCGACGAGGGTCCTCAGATCGAGATAGTTCGGGCCGTAGTGGCCGGTCAGCAGGATGGCGGCGTGGAAGCCCAGCACCTCGGCGGCGCGGACGTGGTAGCAGACGCTCTTGAAGTGCATCCAGGGGGGGACCGCGGTGAGCCATGGACGCGCCTCCCCGATCTCGCGCTCCGCCCAGATGGCGTAGCCTCCCGCCTCGTGGACATGCCAGAAGTCGGCGGGCGCCACGATGCCGCCGTGGCGGCGGGCGGTGCGCACCAGGAGCCCGTGGGCCTTCAGGCCGTCGAGGCCGAGGGCGCAATGCGGGCCGTGCGGCTCGCACAGTCCGTAGGCGAAATAGACCGCGGGGCAGGCGGCGAACGCGGCCTCGAGGTCGTCGGGCAGCATCCGCTCCCAGCGCACCTCGCGTGGCAGCGGCCGGCGGCTCGCCATGTGGTCGTCTCCCTTGCAGGTCGCCGGATCAGCTTATGAGGTTTGTCTGTAGAATCCAAGGCTGCCCGTGCAGACGATGACCGACGCCGCGCCGAGCGCCGAGCAGAAGCTCTTCTTCGCCGCCCAGGGCTACCTCGTGGTGCCCGGCGCCCTCGCCGCCGCGGAGCTGGCCGCCGTCCACCGGGCGGCAGCCGCCGCCGAAGCCCGCTGGCGCGCCGATCCCTCCCTGCCCGGCGTGCGCCGCCCCGACCTCGAGCAGGTCCTGGGGATCATGGAATACGACCCGGTTCTCTTCGACCTGATCGAGCAGCCGCGGATCTTCCCCCTGGTCCGCGAGCTCCTTGGCGCCGACGTCATGATGCTCGACCACGACTACTTCATGACTCCTCCCGGCGCCACCATCCCGCAGGGCTGGCATTTCGATCTCGATCTTCCGGGAGTGGACCATCCACGCTCGCGGCTGATGGTCAAAGTCTTCTACGTGCTGTCGGACATCCCGCCCGGCGGCGGCGCGACGCTGGTCCTGCCGGGTTCGCACCGCACTCCTGGAGGCACGAAGCTGTCCAACTCCGAGGTTCCGGAGGACCTGCCCGGCGCGGTGCCGATGGCGCTGCCGGCCGGCAGCGCCTATCTGATCAACGACCGCACCTACCATTCGGCGGGCAACAACCGCTCTTCGGTCTGGCGCCGGCTGCTCATCTACACCTACGGCCACAAGTGGATGCGGATGTGGGACGAATACCGGCCGTCGCCGGAGCTGGCGGCGCGTGCCGCCACACCGCATCGCCGGCAGCTCCTCGGCCTGACCGATCCCTACGGCCCGCCGGTGGCCTGGGAGCCGGCGTGAGCCATCCGGGTGAGCCGGCAAGCGATGCGAGCCGCCTGAGCGCGAAGCAGCGCCGCTTCTGGGACGAGAACGGCTACCTGGTGCTCCCCGGCGTGCTGCCCCCCGCGGAGCTCGCCGCGGTGCGCCGCGCCGCCGGCGAGGCGGAGGCCCGCTGGCGTGCCGACCCCGCGCTGCCCGGCACCCGCATCCCGGAGTTCGAAGAGATCTCCGCGATCATGGAGTACCACCCGCTGCTCTTCGACCTCGCCGAGCACCCGCGAGTCTTGCCGCTGATCCGCGAGGTGCTCGGGCCCGGTATCGCACTCATCGATCATGCCTTCTACATCACCCCGCCCGGCGGCGTGATCGACGGCACGGCATGGCACACCGACGTGCGCACGCGCGTGCGCGGCATCCACCACGCCGGCTCGACGATGATGGTCCGCGCCATGTATGCCCTCACCGACATCGCCGCCGACGGCGGCGCCACCCTGGTGCTGCCGGGCACCCACCGCCAGCCTGACGACAGCGCGATCCCCGCGGTGGCGATGCCCGAGCTGATGCCCGGCGCCGTGCCGCTGGCCTGCGCGGCGGGCTCGGCCTACTTCTTCAACGGCAACCTCCTGCACTCTCCCGGCAACAACCGGAGCAGCGTGACCCGCCGCGTCCTGCTCTACAACTACGGCCACAAGTGGATGCGCATGTGGCAAGGGCATGGGCCCTCCCCGCGCCTCGCCGCGGCGGCCCGGACCCCCATGCGCCGCCAGCTCCTCGGCCTGACCCCTCCCTACCGCGGACCGGACGCCGAGCTCACCGCCGCTGGCCAGCCGGGCTCCGGCGCCTCGTGACGAGAGCCGGTGAGAAATGGAACATGCCGGTCAGCCCGCCGCGGCGGGATGGAAGCTCAGGGCTTGCGTGCTGTTGCCCAGCCAGCCGGGGACGAGGCGCGCGGCGCCCCACAGGCCGGGCAGCGGCCAGGTGAGGAACCGCTTGCGCCAGATCAGCTCGCCGCCGTCGACGTCGTAGACACGCAGCTCGTTGTGGTCGGCCAGGGCAAAGGCGTAGAGGCTGCCGGCGATCTGTTGCACGTCGTGCAGCCAGCGCGAGCCCACGGCGAAGCGCCGCGCAATCTGCCCCGCCGCGGTGAGGAAGGTCAGGGTGCCGCAAGTGCTGTCGGCGAAATAGACCTCTCCTTCGGCGCTCAGCCGCGCGCCGTGGCAGCCGACGAAGCCGCGGCTGAGCTCCGCGTAAGCGCCGCTCGCCAGGTCGAAGAATCCGATCGCCCCCTGGATGAGGGTGGAGACGACGAGGCGCGAGCCCCCGGCGCGATGGGCGGCATTGACGTGCGTCGCCTGCGCCTCGTCGGGGATGGCGTGGCGGCGCAGGTCGGCGGCCGCGTCCAGCTCGTAACCCTGCCCGTACAGCGCGGCCGGCAGGCGCAGGGTGCGTTCGGCGACGCCCCGCGCCGGATCGTAGACCAGCACCGCATCGGCGGCGGCGCAGGCCAGCGCCACCCGCCCGTCCTCCAGCGGCTCGACGGTGTGCAGCCCGGACAGGTGGGGGTGCGCGAAGCTCCCGGCGACCTCGACGTCCGCGGCGTTGAGGCGCCGCAGCCGGTCGAGGGGGGTGCGCAGCCGCCAGCGCTCCAGGCGATGCTCGAAGCCGACCAGCAGGTCGGCGCCGCCGAGCACGGCGGCATGTTGGATGCGGTCGCGGCTGCGCACCTGTCCCAGGCACGACAGGCGCACGCGCCGCCGCCCGTCGGCCAGCACGCGATAGAAGCTGATCGCGCCGCTGTAGAGCACCTCTGCCGGCGGCAGGCTGGAGAAGGGCGGCAGGCAGCGCAGCCGGCCGGGATCGGCAAAGCGACGGGTCAGGAACTGCGCCGAGCAGCGCGCGAGGTTGGTGGCGCGGCTCGAGTGGGTGAGCGTCAGGACGCCCAGCACGCGCCAGCCGCCCTCCCCGCCCGCGGCGGCCGGGCGAGGGCGCGGCCCGCTCTCAGGCGGCATGGTCCCGGCGCGCGCGGCACACGCGGTCGATGAGCTCGCGATAGGCGCCAACCACTTCCTGACTGTCGCACAGGCGGGCGACCTTGGCGTGGAGCCTCTTGCCCCATGCCGGCCCCGCCGCGGCGAGCGCGCGGCGCAGCGAGCCGGGCTCCGGCACGCCCCCGGCGCCGTCGACGAACAGGATCTCGCCGGCGAACAGCTCGGGAAGCGCTCCGACGCGCGTGGCGACGACCGGCACGCCGAGCATTCCGGCCTCGACCACCACCATGGGAAAGCCCTCGTGCCGCGAGGCGACGATCAGGGCGTCGACGCTGCGCAGCAGGGTTCCCAGGTCGCGGCCGGGAGGCAGGAAGCGCACCCGCGCCGACAGCCCTCGCCGCTCGGCCAGGCTCGCCAGCTCGGCGGCGGCGAGCAGCGGCGTGTCGAGCGCCTGCAGCAGCAGGTTGCAGCCGAGCTCCTCCAGGTGCTCGATCAGCCAGGCCACGTTCTTTTGCGGCACCAGCCGCCCAGCCCAGCCCAGAGTCCGGCGCCCGGGCTCGGCCGCGAAGAATTGCCCGCGCTCACCCTGCAAGCGGTCGAGCGAGCAGGTGTTGGGGATGAAGACCGCGCCCGGGACGCGCCGGGCCGCCGCGGGCGAGACGCAGACCACGGCGTCGATGACCCGCCGCCAGCGCCGCGCGAAGCCGGGGCCGTCGACAGCACGGTCGGTGTGCACCACGCGGATCGAAGCCGGACGCGCGGCGAGCGCGGACAGCGCCGCCGGCACGCTGTTGATCACGCCGTACCAGAGAACCACGTCGGCGGCCCGCAGCCGCGGCCGCAGCTCCCAGCGCTTGCGCACCAGGGTCACCGCGCCGAAACGCTCCGCCAGCTCCTCGCGCAGCGTCGGCGCCCCGCCCGTCGGCGCGTTGTCCAGGGCGCAGACTTCGAGAGCGACATCGTGGCGCAGGCCCTCGGCGATCTCCATCATGGCGGTCTCGCCGCCGCCCAGGACGACATGGGGCAACACCAGGCAGAGACGCGGCTTGGGCATTCGCTGATAGGCTAGTCGAAAACGGGATGCCGGCGCTCCGCCAGCGGCGCCAGCCGTGGGGGACGCCTTGAGATGGGGAACGTGCGACTCTACATCATTCGGCACGCCGAGCCTGCCTATCCGGACGACGCGCTGACCGAGCGCGGCCACGGCCAGGCGCGCGCGCTGGCCCGCCGGCTGGCGGGAATGGGCCTCGACCGGATCTACAGCTCGCCCCTGCGGCGGGCGCTGGAAACGGCGCGCTACACGGCGGACGCCCTGGGGCTCGCGCTCGAAGTCGAACCCTGGACCAGCGAGCTTGAGGACTGGTGGATCGCCGGCCCCAGCGGTGAGGAGCTGCCCGTCTGGCAGGTCGACGGCGCCACCATCCGTGACCTGGCGCCGCGCTGGCCGCGCCAGGAGTGGCGCCTCTTGCCGCCGTTCGACGCCTCCTGCTTGCGCCAGGGGTATGCGCGGCTCGGCCCGGCCGCCGACGCTTTCGCCGCCCGCCATGGCTATGTGCGCGAGGGGGTGCGCTACCGGATCGAGGGCGGAGACGGCCGGCGCGTGGCGGTCTTCTGCCACGCCGGCCTGGCCCTGACCTGGCTGGCCCACCTTCTGGCGATCCCACCGCCGCTGGTGTGGGCGGGGTTTACGCTGCCGCCAGGCTCGCTGACCACTGTCGTTTTCGAGGAGCTGCCGGAAGGCGGGGCGGCGGCGCCGCGGTGCAGCGGTCTGGGCGACGTGGCGCACCTCGAGCCTGGCGGCAAGCGGCCGGTGCAGGGGATGGACGATTGAACCGGCGGGCCGGCGGCTGCGACGAAACGGTGCCGGAAAGCTACTTTGCCGCCTCGATCAAGAGGTACTACGACTCCTCCGCGGCGGAGGTCTATGCCGAGAGAACCGCGCTGCTGCCGGCCGAGGAAGCGGTCCTCCGCCTGCTGCGCGAGGAGCTGGCCGGCGCCCGCCTGCTCGACGTCGGAGTGGGGCCGGGCAGGACGATCCCCCACCTGCGGGCGCTCTGCCGGAGCTACGCCGGCATCGACTACTCGGCCAACATGCTGCGCCACGCCCGCCGGAGATACCCCGGCTGCGCTCTGCTGCTCGGCGACGCGCGCGCCCTGCCTTTCGCCGGCGGCGGGTTCGATACGGTCTTCTTCTGCAACGCCATCGACGACGTCGGCCACGAGGACAGGCTGCGCATCCTGCGCGAGGTCCACGCAGCGTTGCGCACGTCCGGAGTGTTCGTCTTCTCGGCCCACAACAGCGATGCTCCCCTGCCCTCGCCGCTGGCCTTTCCCTCCCCCTCCCCCTCCCCCTCGGGCGCCGCCGGCGGCCGCACCGCCTGGCTGCGCGGCGGCTGGGGACGCTTGCGCCGCTACGGCCGCGGCATCCGCAACCATTTGCGCTTGCGCCCGCACCAGCGCCGGACCGCGGAGTACCGCATCATGAGCGACCATTTCTGCGATCACGGCCTGCTCACCTACTACATCTCGCGCCCCGCACAGGTCCGCCAGCTCGCGGCACTCGGTTTCACGCCCATCCAGACGCTGGGCGCCGACGGCAGGCTTCTCTCCGACGGCGAGGCGTGCCAAGACGCCTGGATCTTCTACGTGGCGCGCAAGGCGGCCAGCAGCGCCGGGGGCGGGAGTTGAAAGTCAGCGTCATTCCCGCCGCCAGCCTCGGGCCCGAGCACCGCCGCCGCTGGCAGCTCTTGCAGCAAGACGACCCCGCCTTCGCCAGCCCCTATCTGTCGCCCGAGTTCACGGACGCCGTCGCCGCCGTGCGCGACGGCGTCTACGTCGGAGTGCTCGCGGAAGGCGGCAAGATCGTCGGCTTCTTCCCCTTCCAGCGCGCCGAGGCGCAGGGCGAGCCGCCGGCCGGAGAGCCCGTCGGCGAGGGCGTCTGTGACTACCAGGCCGTGGTGGCGGCGGCGGGAGCGCAATGGTCGGCGGCGGAGCTGCTATCCGGCTGCGGGCTGGAGAGCTGGAGTTTCAGCCATCTCGCCGCCGACCAGGCACCCTTCCAGCCCTATCACCGCCAGCTCTTCGAGCACACTCACATCGACCTGTCGCGCGGCTTCGCGGACTGGGCGGAGGCGCGCCGCGCCGCCGGCTCGCGTCTTCTCAAGCAGACCGGCCGGCGCCGCCGCAAGCTGGCGCGCGAAGTCGGGCGCCTCCACTTCGAGCTGCAGGTGCGCGATCCCGCGGTGCTCGCCGAGCTGATGCGTCTCAAATCCGAGCAGTACCTCCGCACCGGCCAGCCGGACTGCTTCGCGGTCCCCTGGATCAGCGCCCTGGTGCGCCGGCTCGCCGCGGTTCAGACCACGGACTTTGCCGGCCTGCTGTCGGCGCTGTGGGCCGGCGACACGCTGGTGGCAGCGCACTTTGGCATGCGCTCGCGCTCCGTCTGGCACTGGTGGTTCCCGGTATACGAGCCGCGCTTCGCGCCCTACTCGCCGGGGCTCGTCCTCGACCTGATGATGGCCGAGAGCGCCGCCGAGATGGCCATCCGCCGCATCGAGCTGGGCAAGAAGTGCAGCCACAAGCAGCGCCTGATGACCGGCGCCCGGCCCGTCGCCCGCGGCTGCGCGCGCTTCTGAGGGACCGCCGAGCCGCGCGCGCCTGGCGGCGAGGCTCCCGCGGCGCGCTGAGCTTGGTCTCGTGGTCGCCCCGAGGAGGGGCTGAGGCGCCGCGCGGCCCGGGGATCAGGTCCCGGCGGCAGTGCGCCGCAGCGCCGCGCGCAAGGGACGGTAGCCGATGACCTGGATGCGGTGGGCGAGGAGCAGGCGCGCCAGGTGGGGGCCGCGCAGCAACTCGTAGTCCGCTACCCGGCCCCGCCAGTCGCGGGTCAGAGAACGAAGCTCGGGACTGTCCACGGCGGGATGGAGAATGAGCTGGCTCAGGCCCGGCGGCAGCCTGGCGAGCCAGCGCTCGACCTGCGCCAGGCGTTGCCCGGGCTGGCGCAGCGGCAGGGCGTCCAGGCGGTCGAAGACGGGCAGGCCTTGCGCCCGCCAGCGCGCCTGTCGCCGCGCGGTGAGCACCGCGGACTCTTCCGAGAACCTGCGGCTCGCGGGGTCGGGCCGCCAGAGCAGGGCAGGCAGGCGCCGCCGGCGCGCCAGGCGAACATAGGCCGCCACCAGCCGCGGGCTGATCAGCGCGAACATGTGGCTGTCGAGGTGCGTGACCTCGATCCCCGCCGCCAGCGCCGCGTCGAGCTGCGCCGCGATCTCGCGCTCCACCGCGGCGGGGCCGGCCAGAGCCACCGCCGCGCCGCGCTCGCGATGCAGGCGGCCGGCGGCATCGACCAGCCCGCTCTGCGGACCGGCCGCGGCGACCGGCTTCCAGCGCCGGCGCCGCCACTCGCAGGTGAGCGTCAGGTGCACCCCGGCGTCGATCCCCGGGCGAGCGCGGCACAGGGCGGCCGCGGCGGAAAAGGCGGGGCAAGGGACCATGACCGAGCCGGCCGAGAGCGGCCCTTGCTCGGCCAGCGCGGCAAAGGCGTCCACCGATGCCTGGCAGATCCCCACGTCGTCGGCATGCAGGACCACCACGCGGTCGCCGGGGGCAAACCCGAGCTCCTTGAGGACCGGGTTGAATTTCATCTACGATCCCCGCGGCCTCTTCCGGCATGGCGAACGGGCAGCGCATGGGCGAACCGCTGGTCTCCGTGGTGATCCCGACCTTCAACCGGGCGGCGGTGGTGGCGGACGCCGTCGCCAGCGTGCTGCGCCAGGGCATCGCCGCGGTCGAGATCATCGTCGTCGACGACGGATCGAACGACGGCACCCGCGAGGCGCTGGCCGCCCATGCCGGCCGCATCCGCTATGTCCGGCAGGACCACCAGGGGGCCGGCGCGGCGCGCAACCGCGGCGTGGCCCTGGCGCGCGGCGCCCTGGTATCGTTCCTCGACTCCGACGACGTCTGGCTGGCTGGCAAGACGGCGGCCGAGCTCGCCCTGCTCGAGCGGCATCCGCGGGTCGAGGCGGTGATCTCCGACAGCGAGATCTGGCACGAGGAGAGCCTGGTCGCGGCGTCGCGCTTCGCGCTCTTCGGCTTCGAGCTGCCCGCCGGCCGCGACCCGCTCCTGGTCGCCGACTGCCCGCCGCTGTGGGCCCGCCAGAGCCTGTTCAGCACCTGTTGCCTGACCATCCGGCGCGAAGCTCTCGCCCGGCTGGGTGCGCCGCCCTTCGATCCGCGGCTGCGCAGCCACGAGGACTGGGACCTCGAAGTGCGGATGTATCACCTCTGCCGGGTCGCCATCATGCCTCTGGTGCTCGCGCGGGTGCGGCGCTTCGAGGACGGCACTCGCGCCGGCCGCGCCTCCGACCGTGAGCAGCTGCGCATCCAGTACGACACTCTGGGCAGGGTGCGCGCGCTGCCGCCCCTGTCGCGGGAAATCACCGCCCAGGTGGCTGCCCGGCGGCGCGGCCTGGCGCTGCGCCTGGCGGCCAGCTCGACGGGCTGGCGGCGCGCCGGCTGCGTACCGCTCGCCGCGGCCGAGCTGCGGGCCGGGGCATGGCACAACGCCCTGCGCGTCCTCGGGCTCGGCGTGCGCCCCGCCCGCGATCCAGCCTGAGCGATCCCTCACCGTGCCGCGAGAGGGCGGGGGCGTCCCCTTCCCCCCCGGAGGGGTGGGAAGGGGATCGAGGGGTTGCGGGGGGAGATCCAATAGATGCTTTGAGTAGTCCACCACCGCTATATCGCAGCGCCGTTGCGGGAGTACTGTTTTAGACCTTCTCGCCACCCGCGTCACCGAGGAATATAAACGCCTTGACTTCACTGGTCTCGACGAAGTCCTGAAAGCGCAGGAGCGGATGGCGGCGGCGGAACTCGGCGAAGGCCAGGCGCTCGCCGCGCTCGGGATCGCCGTGAAAGCAGAACCAGTCGTCGAACACCAGCACCGTGCCGCGCACCAGGAACGGGCGGACGAACTCGAGCACCGGCACGGTCGAGGAGTAGAGGTCGCAATCGACGTAGATGATCGCCGCCTTGCCGGGCAGCAGCCGGGCAGCCAGCGCCGGGGTCAGGCTCTCGTCGTAGAACCCCTTGACCGTGATCAGCTTCTGCCGCGGCACGCCGCCCTCGCACGCCAGGCGGACGAGCTCCTCCTCGGAGGTGCACAAAGCGCCCTCGCTCCACGCCGCCGCGCGGTCGATGGCGGGAATGGGAGGCAGGCCGGCAAACGAGTCGAAGGCCACGTAGGTCCAGTCGAACAGGGCGTGGAAGGCGTCGTAGGCGGCGCACAGGGTGCGGGCGCGATGGCAGCCGAACTCGAAGTAGTAGTCCGCCACCGGCCGGTTCTGATAGCAGAAGACGGCCAAGCTCATGAACAGCTCTTGCCGGCGGCGGGCGCGAAAGGGCTCGTACTCGCGCTCCAGCCACTCGCCGCGCTCCGCGCTCTCCCCGCCCTCGCTCATCCGCGCGCTCGCCCGCTCCCGCTCATCCGGCCGACCCCGCGCCGCCGGCCTCTACCCGCTGCTCCGCCGCCGCTTCTTCGCCCGCGCCGCCACCGGCCTCCTGGGCCTCTCGTTTGCGAACCAGCGGCAGGATCTCGCGGCCGAAGCCGGCGAGCGCCTCGCGGCTCGACCAGCTCGACAGGATGACCTGCGACACCCCCAGCCGGCGGTACTCGAGCAGAGCGTCGGCGATCTCCACGGGAGTTCCGACCAGGCAGACCGCCGACGGTCCGCGGCTGGCCACCGCGCCGGTCCACAGGTAGGGGGCCGGCCAGTGAGCGCCATCCGCCGCCCGCGCGAAGGCGGCGCGCATCGAGTCCGAATCGCTGCCGCTGACGAACACCTGACGCACCCACCCTTCGTCGCCCTGCGCCAGCAGCGCGGCGGCGGCGGCGAGCGCCTCCTCGCGGGTCGGCCGGGCGATCAGCGACAGCCTGATGCCGACCTCGACGCCTTGCGCGCGCATGGCCGCGACCTCCGGGCGCAACTTCTCCGGCGCATCGCCCAGGCGCAGCCAGCAGTCGGCGTGGCGGGCCGCGATCTCGCGGGCAAGCGGCGAGCCGCCGCCGAGATAGATCTCCGGCGCCGCGCGCTCCGCGCACAGGAAGGGAGTTCCCAAGCGGCCCCCTTCGACCCGGTAGTACTTACCCGCGAAGTCGACGGCGCCGCCGTTGTGCCAGAAGGCGCGGCAGATCGCCAGGAACTCGGCGGAGCGGTGGTAGCGCTCGTCGTGCGCGAGGAAGTCGCCGTAGCAGCGCTGCTCTTCCTGGGAGTGGCCCACCACCATGTTGAGGCTCACGCGGCCGCCGGTCAGCGCGGCAAGCGTGTTGACCTGCTGCACGAAGGCGGTCGGCGAGATCAGCCCCGAACGGTAGGCGAGCATGAAGCGGATCCGCCGCGTGGCGGTGCCCAGGGCGGCTACCAGCGGAACCGGGTCGGGCATGTAGAAGCCACAGGCCATGAGCAGCGAGTCGATGCCGTTCTGCTCGGCCAGCTCGCAGAAGGCGACGTGCGCCGGGAGATCGGGAAGGGCGCGGGCGGCGACGCCGGCGGGAGGCGCGCTCGCCGCGCCTGGCTCCTCGCCGGCGAGCGGCAGCCGCCAGTGAAATCGCAGCCCACCCGCTCCCGAGCCGCTCCCGCTTTTCCTGTCCATCGTTTGAGGCTCTGAGTGACGCTCTGAGGCAAGTTCTATAATGGACACTAGCATATCTGGCGGGTGCGCCAGGCGCGGGGACCGGGCCGCCGGCAGCCGCGGCCGGGCAGGAGGGCGAGGGCGCGATGCGCGTGGTCTACTCGATCGGCAGGTACCAGAAGCAGGCGCGCCGGATCTGCGACGCGGTCATCGCCGAGCTCCGGCACCGCGGCTGGCTCGCTCACCTGCGCAACTGGCAAGACGCCGCCGACGCCATCCCGGATTGCGATCTCTTCCACTGCCATTCGGTGCTGTCGCTGCCGGCGCTGCGCTTCCTGCGCGCCCACCGTCCGGAAGTGGCCATCGTCCTGCAGCGGGATTCGGCCCATGTCGCGTGCGGCGCTTATCGGAACGAGATCCACAAGCGCCGGGGCGGCCCCTACGATGCGCTCTGCGTGGCCTCGCCCAACGTGTGGCCCGACAAGATTCCCGTCCAGAGCGAAGAGTACGCTCTGGCGGACCGTGTCCTCGTGCCCTCGGCCTACGTGGCGCGGACCTTCACCGCCCACGACTATCCAGGCCGCCGCCTCGAGGTAATTCCGCTGCCCGCCGGCGAGGAGTTCGCGCCACCGGCCGAGCCCCCTGCCTTCCGCGTCGTCCTGGGCGGCGGCGCCACCCTCACCAAGGGCTACCCCTACGCGGTGGAGGCGTGCGCGCTGATCGGCGAGCCGCTCGACGTACTCGCCGGGGTTCCTTACCGGGAGATGGCTCGAGAGCTCGGCAAGCGAAGCGTGTGCCTGGCACCCTCGATCACCGACGGAATGCCCCACCAAGTCCTCGCCGCCATGGCCTGCGGCCTGGTGCCGATCGTCTCGACGACCAACGGCTGCGGCGACCTCCTCGTCCACGGAGTCAACGGCTTCATCGTCGAGCTGCGGGACCGCGACGTGGTGGCGCGGATCGCCGGCCTGCTGCGCTGGCTGCGCGAGCATCCCGGCGAGATGCGGCAGATCGGGCGGCGGGCGCGGGAAGCCGTGGCCGGCCGCGGCTGGCGGGACTATGGCAGGGAGGTCTGCGACTGGTACCCGAGCGTGCTGGCGCGCCGCCGGCGGGCCGCGCGCCCGCCGCGGCGGCCGCCACGAGTGCGGGCGGCCCAGGTGCTGGCCTGATGTGGGCCGTGGTCACCATCCCGCCGCGGGAGGCGATGGCCGAGGCGCTCATCGCCAGCCTCGGCGAGCCCGCGCTCGAGGTGCTCGACGTCCGCGGCGACGTCCAGGCCAATCACATCCGGGCGTGGCGCGAGGTCTGCTCCTTCCCCGGCCGCTGGGTGGGGGTGATCCAGGACGACGCGGTCCTGTGCGACGACTTCGCCGCCAAGGTGCGGCGCCGCCTCGGCGAGGCCGAGGAGCTGGGATTCCAGGCGATCAGCCTCTACAGCGCCGCCCACCTCGAGCCCTATCTCGAACCCGCCGGCGCACGCTGGCGCCGGGTCGACCTGCGGCGCATGCCCCCGATCCACCGCGCCGAGGCCGGCGGGCAGATCCTGCGCTCGGCGCTGCCCGGCGAGCAGTGCGTCCTGCTGCGGCGGGATCTCGCGGTGCATTACGGCGAGTTCGCGCGCCGCCACGCCGACCTCTACCGCAGGTTCCCCGGCGTTCACGACGCCATTCTCGGCTCGTTCGTCAACGCCCGTCTGGGAGGCGCCGCCGATCTCCGGTCGAGCGGCGCCAGCCAGCTCTACATCGCCTACCCCAACCTGGTCGACCATCGCACCGACGTCGCAAGCTCGCTCGCGCATCCCACCCATGCGCGGCCGCGGTCGAGCGCGAGCTTCAGCCGGGCGGCAAGCTGACGGGCCGGCGGCCTGTCTGCTAGACTGCGCGGCAGCAAACGAAAGGATGCTGTGATGATCGCCCGCGGTGCTCAGGCTGTCGCCAGGGGGCTCGGGCCGCCCGAGCGTGAGCGCTTCCGCCGCGACGGCGTCCTGTTTCCGGTTTCCGTCCTCGCCGGCCAGGAGGTGGCCGCGCTGTCGGCGCTCCTCGCCGAAGTCGAGCGCGGGGTCGCCGCGCTGGGAGGAGAGCCCCGGCGCATCGCGCTGCCCCATCTCTACTGGCGCTGGGCCTACGACCTCGCCACCCACCCGGCGGTCCTCGACGCCGTCGAATCGCTTCTCGGCCCGGACCTGCTCATCCAGGCGACGATGATCCTGACCAAGCCGGCGCACGACCCGGCCCTGGTCACCTGGCACCAGGACGGCACCTACTCGGGGCTGCACAAGACACCCAATGCCACGGCCTGGATCGCCCTGACCGCGAGCACGCCGGAGAACGGCTGCATGCGCGTCGTGCCCGGCTCGCAGCGCAATCCGATCCTGCCGCACGTGGAGTCGCAAGCGGAGCACCACTTGCTGCGCCACAGCCCGGAGGTCGCGGTGGCGGTCGACGAGGCGGAGGCGGTCGACGTGGTGCTGCGCGCCGGCGAGATGTCGCTGCACCACAGCAACATCATTCACGGCTCGAATCCCAACCTCTCGGACGGACGGCGCAGCGGTTTCATCGTGCGCTTCGTGACCCCGGCGCTCGCGGCCGGCGGCCATGCGGTGGTGCGGGCGCGCGGCGGCGCCGGCTGCGGCCATCTCCGGCTGCTCGCGCAACCCCCGCCCGACGACCTCGCGGCCGGACTCTCCCGCTGGGCGGCGGACGCGGCCCTCCGCCCGAGTTGAGCCGGTGAAGGTCCTCACCGCCGCGCAGCTCGCGAGCTACCAGCGGGACGGCGTGCTCTTCCCGCTGCCGGTCTTGACCGCCGCCGAGGTGGCGGCCGGCCGCGCCGCGGTCGAGGAGCTCGAGGCGCGGCTGGGCGGCCGGCCGCGACCCTCCGACATGGGCCAGCCTCAGCTCCACTTCCGCTGGGCCCATGAGCTGGCCACTCACCCGGCGGTGCTCGACGTGATCGAGGACGTCCTGGGGCCGAACATCCTGGTCCACTCGGCGTCGATCTTCAGCAAGCCGCCGCGGAGCCGCTCTTACGTCTCCTGGCACCAGGACGGCGCGTACTGGGGGCTCGCCGAGCCGCGCCTCGTCTCGGCCTGGATCGCGCTGACCGAAAGCACCGTCGCCAGCGGCTGCATGCGCGTCATCCCCTCCTCCCACACCCGGCGCACCATCCCCTTCATCGAGTCCCGGCTCGCGCCGGACAACTTGCTGGCGAGCGGCCTCGAGGTCGCGGTCGAGGTGGACGAGACCCACGCCTGCGAGGTCGAGCTGGCGCCGGGCGAGATGTCGCTCCACCACGTCGACATCGTGCACGGCTCCAACCCGAACGCGAGCGCCGGCAAGCGGATCGGGTTCGCGGTCCGCTACTTCGCGCCCGAGGTGCGGCAGACCCTCGCGCATCACGAGGTGATCCTGGCCCGCGGCCGGGACGACCACCACCACTACCGCCTGCTCGCGCACCCCCCGGCGGCAGGGATCGAGGAGGGGCTCATGGCGCAGCGGGAGTTCTCACGCCGCTGGCGCGAGTTTCGTCTGGGTCCCGGCGCCGACCGGCCGGGCTGAGCGGGCATGGCCCTGAGATTCCACTGGAGCCTGTCGCAGGCGGGAGACCCCTGGCGCAAGTCCCGCGCCCCCGCGGCGCAGTCGGGCGTCCCCGACCTGGCGGCGAACGTCGCCCTGTGCCGCCTGGCCGAGCAGAACGGCATCGAGTCGCTGCTGCTCGCCTTCAGCTTCGCCCGCCCCGATCCGATCGTGATGGCGAGCGCGCTCGGCGCGGCCACCAAGAGCGTCACGCTGATGATCGCCTGCCGTTCCGGCGTCCTCGCGCCGGCCCTCTTCGTCCAGCAGGTCAACACGGTGTCGGCGCTCACCGGCGGCAGGATCTCGGTCAACATCGTAGCCGGCCATTCGCCGCACGAGCACGCCTACTACGGCGATTTCCTGGCCCACGACGAGCGCTACGAGCGCACGCGGGAGTTCCTGGAGGTCTGCGGTGCTTTCTGGCGGCGCCAGGGAGAGGTGGCACACCACGGCCGCTACTACCAGGTCGAAAACGGCAAGCTCGGGACGCCTTTCATCTCTTCTCACCGTGCCGCGCCGGAGATCTACCTGAGCGGCAACTCCCCCCAGGC
Organism: Thermoanaerobaculia bacterium; assembly: GCA_035544895.1. Taxonomy (GTDB): domain Bacteria; phylum Acidobacteriota; class Thermoanaerobaculia; order Multivoradales; family UBA5704; genus JASLEW01. The sequence continues at coordinate 43,840 of DASZZM010000069.1, read as the reverse complement.
CGAAGCGGTGGCGGCCGAGCACGCCGACTGCTTGCTGCGCTACCCCGACGCGCCGGAGAAGCTGCGGCCGCGCGTGCTGCCGCTCGTCGACCGCGGCACGGCGGTCGGCCTGCGCGTGGCCCTGCTGGCCCGGCCGACCCGCGAAGAGGCGCTGGCGGATGCCGCAAGCCTGCTCGCCATCGCCCGGCGGAAAGCGGGCAATGCACGCAAGGACTTCGTCGGCAAGACCGACTCGGTCGCCTTCCGCTCGACCCTGGCGCTGGCGGAAGGCGGGGAGTCTCCGTGGGTGACGCCCTGGCTGTGGACCGGGCTGGTCCCCTATCTGGGCGAGGTCTGCCTGGTGGGCTCGGCCGCCGAGGTCGCCGAGGCGTTGCTCGAGCTCGCCGGCGCGGGCATCAGCCACTTCCTCTTCTCCGGCTGGCCCGACGAGCGGGAGATGCGCTTTTTCGGCAGCGCGGTCCTGCCCCTGGTCAGGCAGCGCGAGCGCGCCGGCTAGCCCCCATTTCTCCGTCGCGCTACGCAGCTGCGCCACTGCCCCGCCGGCTAGGCGCGGCCGTCGACCGCGGCGATCCACTGGCCGGGGGCCAGGCGATGAGCATCGAGGTGATGCATCCCGGAAGCGTTCCAGCCGGCCTGGCCGGGAGCGAGCACGGGGCTTTCGGCCACCTCTTGCTCGCGGTAGGCGGTGGCGGAGAGCTCGCCGATCGCGAAGGCCCGCACCTGCCGGCCGTAATAAGGCCGGCAGTCCTGGGCAAAGCGGAGCAGCCCGCCCTCCCAGGGCAGGACCCGGCCCGCGGGGCGGGCGCAGCCGGCATCGCCCTCGACGATCGGGCTGCGCGGGTGCTCTCGCCAGGGACCGCCGAGCCGCTCGGCCATGTACAGCCGGAGAGTGTCGTGGCGGCCGGGCGAGGTGCAGCTCCATAGCCACCAGACGCCGCGCCAGCGGATGAGCGAGGCATCGACGTGCGGTCCGTCGAGCAGGTCCGCGGCGCGCTCCCAGACCGCTGGGAACGAAACCGCCCGGTAGAGCCGCAGGCAGCCGGCGCCGAGCGTCTCGGGCAGCATGTAGACCTCCGATCGCCAGCGGAAGACGAAAGGGTAGGACAGATGGTACGGCTCGGCCAGGACCCGCCCCTGGTAGCGCCACCGCCAGCCGCGGTCGGAGGTGGCGAGCCCGATCTCCCCCCTGCCGGCGGCGAGGTTCATCACCTCGAAGAACATGTACCAGGCGCCGCCCCGCCGCAGCAGGAAAGGATCCGCCACGAACAGCGCCAGGACGTCGGTGACCTCGCGGCGGGTGAGGACCGGACCGCCGGCCGGGGGGGCGGCGGACAGTGTGAGCGGCGAGCTGCCGCGGTAGATGCCGATCGACCAGGCGGGTGGGGGCCTGCGGCGCAGGGCCATTGCCGTTCAGGAGCCGTGGCGCTCGCGGCTCGCCCGGTAGATCTCGGCGAAGCGGTCCGCCACCACCCGCGGGCTCCAGTGGCGCTCCATGTAGCTTCGCGCCGCCTGACGGCAGGCCGCGCGGTAGGCCGGCTCGGCAACCAGCCGCGCCAGCACCGCCTCCAGGGTCGCGGGGGAGGCGATCACCCACGGGTGCCGGCGCGTGCCGGTCACCAGCTCGAGGGCGTCGACGGTCTGCGCGTCGAGGTTGGCCACCGTCGCCAGGCCCTGGGACAAGGCTTCGAGGGAACACATGTGATAGCTGCCGGTGACCACCTCATCGATCGCCACATCGCAGCGCTGGCGGATGGCCATGACCTCGGCCCAGGGAGCGTCGGTCACCGTGCGGTGCGCGAACCCGCGCTCGAGGACGCTCACGGTCGCCTCGTAACCCTTGTCGTACCACCCCTCTCCGTCGCAGATCGGCGGCGTGTAAGCGATGACCGGTGGATCGTTGTCGAGGAAGAAGGGGCGGTGCAGAGGGTCGTCGATAGGCACCGCGTTGGGCACCGGCAGGCACTCGGGGTACTGCCGGACCTGGTACTGGGCGACCACCAGCTTGGTCAGCGACGGCTCGCGCAGCTGGGCCTCGTACCAGGGCGCGCGCGGCGAGTGGAACTGGATGACCGACGGCTTGCGGCGGACCAGCTCCCAGGCCCAGGGGTGGCGCCTGAAGAGCTCTCCCTCCTTCCACCAGTTGTGGTAGTGCACCACGTCGGCCGCCGCCAGCACGTCGGCGAGCAGCTCGCGGTCCCCGTCGATCGCCAGGTCGTGAGGATAGACCCGGTTGCCATAGGACCTGGGCTCGGAGATCAGGTGGGCCTCGAGGCCGAAGAGCCGCTGGACCTGGACGAGCCGGTAGGGGGCCGCCGACAGCGGGTCCCAGGAGATATGGATGACTCTCACTCTAGGCTCCACCACCTGTGCCGAACCTGAGGGATGAAGCGACGCCACGATGAGGCTGTAGTGGACTACTCAATGCATCTATTGGATCGCCCCCCGCAACCCCTCGATCCCCTTCCCTCCCCTCCGGGGGGGAAGGGGACGCCCCCTCCCCTGGCGCACGCACCATCTTCTCTCTAGCGGCTCCGCGGCCGGGGAGCGGCGCCTCTCAAGGCTTGTAGAAGGAGGGATCGAAGGTCTGCCCGAGAAGGGCCTTGCCGATGGTCGCCAGGATGTGATCGTCGTTGTCGTGGCGCAGGTAGAGCGTGAGGTCGCGCAGGATCCGCTCGACCGGGCTCGGCCGCAGCAGGAGGCGGGCGCCGCAGGCGCGGATGGCATGGCCGACAGTCTCCTCGGCCAGGTGCTCGATCAAGTGGCGGGCGCGGCTGCCGGCGAGCTGGGCCTCCTGGCCGCGGCCCTCGTCCCAGAGGCGGGCGACGTGGCGCAGCCAGAGGTGCGCGGTCTCGATGTTGATCGACATGGCGGCGACCCGCTGCTGCACGTAAGGATCTCCCCCCTTTCCCTGGGTCGTCAGGTAGTCGAGAGCGTAGTCGTAGGCGGCTTCGGCGGCGCCGAGAAAGCTCGCCGCGTAGTGCGGGATGAAAGCGGTCTGCCAGCCGTCGCGGATATAGCGGCCCGGCTCGCCGATGCGCTGCGACTCGGGGATGAAGGTGCGCGTGAAGCGGACGAGGTGGCTCACGGTGGCCCGCATCCCAATCGGGTCCCACCAGGAGCGGTCGACCTCGACGCTGGGGTCGGAGAGATCGCAAGCCAGCATGAGCAGCGAATCGGCGGAGGCGGCGTGGCGAGCTCCGCCCGGGCCGGCGGCGTTGACCAGCAGGATGGCATACTGCGCGCCGCCGGCGCTGGTCGAGAACACCTTGGTGCCGTCGATCACGTAGCCGCCCGGGACGTCGCTCACCCGGGTGCCGAAGCGGGCAGGCTCGCCTGGGGCGGGCGCCTGCGGCTCGCCGCTCCAGGCCACCCACTTGTCCCCTCGCGTGACGACCCCCGCGAACCAGCGGGCGCGCTGCGCGTCGTCCCCCAGGGCGTCGATCAGCACCAGCGAGTTGGCGTGCCCCTCCCAGCAGCGGGCCAGCGACAGGTCGGCCTTGGCCAGCTCCTTGGTCATCATCCACAGCGTGAAGGCGTCGCCGCGCAACGGGCCAAGGCCGAGCCCCCCCGACTCGCGCGGCACGCAGGGGGCCAGCAAGCCGGCCTGGAAGAGGTCGTCGAAGTCCTCGGCGGGGAAGGTCGCCGTCTGGTCGTAGTGCGCCGCGCGCGGCGCGAACTTCTGGCGCGCCAGCTCGCCGACCCGGTCGATCAGCGACTGCCGCTCCACGTCGAGACCGAGCCTCAGGAGCACGACGCCGATTCCGTTGGCTGGTAGAAATGATCCCGGGCAAAGTAGCTGGACCGGCCGCTGCCGTCGCGGAAGACGTTGTAGCTGTCGACGACGAGCAGCCGGCGGTTGAGATAGGCGGCCAGAAGCGTGCCGAGGAAGCCGAAGTCGTAGGAGGCGGTGAAGGCGACAGCCGCCGTGCCGTCGACGCCGCCTGCAAAGGGGACGCCCGGCACCTCTCCCCAGTCGCGGGGCGCCGGAGGCCCGGCGCCGAAGGCGCGCACGGCGAGCCCGCCGCCGCGCGCCGCCACGACGACCCGGACGATCCCGCCGGTCGCGCCGTCAAAGCTCACCCAGGTCCCGACCAAGGGGGCAGGCTCGACGCGCGGAGCCGCGGCGCGGGGGCCGGCCTGGCTCGAGGCGGCCAAGGCGTCCAAGGCGTCCCACGAGCGGGTCAGGCGGAGAGGCGCCATTAACGATGGTAGAACTCGCGGGTAAAGTAGCTGGCGCGCCCGCTGCCATCCTTGAACGTGTTGAACGTGTCGAGCACCAGGATGCCGCCTTTCATGTAGGCGGCCAGCAGAGTCTCCAGGAAGCCGAAGTCGTAGAGTGCCGAGAACGCCATCCCCTCGAGCGAGCGGACCGAGGCGGCGTAGGGCACCGCCGGGCGCTCACCCCAGTCGCAAGGGGCGGGGGCGCAGGCGCCGAAGGCATGCACGACGAAGGTGCCGCCGCGGTCGGCCAGCTCCATCTTGACGATGCCTCCCGTGGCCTTGTCGGTGCTCCACCAGGTGCCGAGGAGCGGGGAGAAATCGACTTCGCCCGCGGGCGCGGAGTCCGTGCCTTCGGCCTGGTCGTCAACCCTGACGGATTGCAGCGCTGCCATCGCCTCCCTCCGTGCTCATCCGGCGCGGCCATTGCGCGGTCGGGTGAGCTCCAGACGGTGACCGGCCGCGGCGGTTGTCGAGTTACCCCTATCGCTCCGATCGTAGCATGGAAGAACACCATCGCCGCCGGCCAGCGCGCGCGCCGTGGCCGCGGGCATCCGTCTCCCGGTCATCAGCTCGAACTGGTGCCGCGCCTCGATCAGAAGGACCTCTCGCCCGTCGATCGCGAGCCGCCCGCGCGCCGTCACGGCGGCGACCAGCGGGGTCGGCTCCGGCCCATAGGGCAGATCGACGAGCACCGCCCCGGCATCGAGGTCCTCGGGCGCGAAAGGCCAGTCCGTGCCGGCGCCGGTACACGGGGTCGCATTGACCAGCAGATCGTAGCCGCGCGCCGAGAAGCCGGCGAGCGGAACGAACCGCAGGCCGAGGAGACTGGCGGCATGCTCGCCTCGACCCCTGCCACGGTTGACCAGGGTCACGCTGGCGCCGGCCTGCTGCAAGCCGGCCGCGGCCGCCCGTCCGGCGCCGCCGCAACCGACGACCGCCACCCGCCGTCCGGCGAGCGCCACGCCGCGCGCTCCGAGCGCCCCGACTACCCCGAGTGCGTCGGCCGTGTCGGCCTGCCAGCCGGCGCCGCGGCGCAGCATCGTGTTGGCGGCACCGGCCTGCCGGGCGAGCGGCGTGGCGGTGCCGGCCGAGGACAGCGCCGACTCCTTGTGCGGTGCGGTGACGGTCAGGCCGCAGAGCGGCAAGCCGAGCGCGGCCAGGCCGGCCTCGACCTCGTCCAGGAACGCGGGGAAGCTCTCGCTCTGGAATGGCAGGTAGAACGCGGGCAGGCGCAACCGGCGATAGGCGTCGTTGTGCAGGCGCGGCGACAGCGAGCGGCCGATGGCGCGGCCGACGATGCCGAACAGCCGGCGCACCGGCGGCAAGGCAGGGAAGCCGAAGTCTCCGATGAGCTGCGCGACTCCGAAAGCGCCCTCGCCGTCGAGGCCGTCGGCCACTCCCCCGAAGACGATCGGCGCCGCCAGCCGGGGGGCCAGCAGGCGACTCCAGGCGCCGGCGGGTCCCGTGCCGAAGGCGGTGACGTCAGGGCGGCGCAGCGCATGCAGAAGCTCGAGGGAGGCCAGGGCATCGGACGCGCGGGCGGCGCGGAGGCCCAGCCGGTAGAGCCGTGCCGCGGTCCGCGCCAGCTCCTCGAAGCGGCGCCGCAGCTCCGCGGCAACGGCGGCGGAGCCGTGCCAGGAGAGCAGGCGGCGCGCCGCGGGCAAGCGAGCGAGCAATTCCGGCGCGAGGTCGCGAGCGCCCTCCAGATCGACCAGGTCGTAGCGCTCCGCCGCCGCCAGCAGACGGGACCGGCGCTGCTGTGCGGTACCCGCGAACTCCCCTCCCTCCTCGGCGCTGCGCAGCGTGTAGAGCAGCTGGCCACGGAAGTGGCCGCGCAGCCAGCCGGGGTCGAGGTCGCCGACGCGGTCGGCGCGCACTTCCAGGCAGGTCACCGCCGGCGGCAGCGCCGCGATCTCGCTGCCGTCCACAAGCGGCGGCGCTGTCAGCGTGGCGACCAGCGCCGCCTCAGCCATCCACACCCTTTCCCGGCCCCACCCGCCCGCCGCGCACGATAAAATGCCCCCCGCGACGCGCTTCCCCGCCAGGTACGCCTGCCCTGACGCCATGCCCAGCGAGCTCCTGTCCATCATCGCCGCGCGCCATTGCAAGCGCGCTTTCCTGCCCAGACCCGTCCCGCGCGAGACGCTGGCGGCGGTTCTCACCACCGCTGCGCACGCTCCGTCGACGCGCAACAGCCAGCTCTGGCAGGTCGCCGTGCTCAGCGGTGCGGCGCGGGACGCCCTGTCGCGCAAGCTGTGCGACGACCACGACAACGGCGTGGAGCCGCGGCTCGATTACGTGCCCAGGCCGGAGAACCTGCCGGCGCGCTACCTGGAGCGGGCGGCCGCGGCGTCTGGCGGTCTGTTGCGGCTCAAGGGCATCGCACGCGACGACGCCGCGGCCCGCCGCGCCCACCTGCGCGAGAACTTCCTTTTCTATGGCGCACCGGTCGAGCTGATCTTCCATCTGCCGCACGACGCGGCCCCGGGCACCTTCCTCGAGCTCGGCTTCTTCGCGCAGAACGTAATGCTCGGCCTTCTCTGCTGCGGCCTCGCGAGCTGCCCGCAAGCGAGCGTGGCCGGCTATGCAGACACCATCCGCAAGCACCTGGGCTTCGGCCCCGACCGCCTCATCGTCTGCGGCATGGCGGTCGGCTACATGGACGAAGGGGCGCCGGTCAACGGCTACGTTCCCGAGCGCGCGCCGCTGGAAGATTTCACGCAGTGGTTTGATCAAGAACCCGAGGGATGAATCGGCGCTGCGATATGGGCGTCGAGGACTACTCAAAGCATCTATTGGATTTCCCCCCGCAACCCCTCGATCCCCTTCCCTCCCCTCCGGGGGGGAAGGGGACGCCCCCGCCCTCTCGCGCACTAACGAGTTTCGTTCTAACCCCCGGAGGGGCTCGTCAAGCCGCGGCACCGAGCTCCCTCAGGCGCGCGCGGACCAGGGGCTGCAGCCGCCGGGCGCATGCGAGATAGGCCGCCAGCGGCTGGCCGATCGGGTCGGGGATGTCGCCGTCGGGGTCGAGGCAGATGGTCCTGGCAGCCGCATCCGGCACCAGTGCGAGCACCGCCTCCCGCTGGCCGCGCGTCATGCAGAAGATGGCCTCCGCCTGCTCGGCCAGCTCGCGGGTCAACGGCCTGGAGCGATGGCGGCCGGCCGGCACGCCGAGGGTCCGCAGGGCCACCCGCGCCTCGGCGGTCATCGGCAGCCCCGCCACCGCCGCCGTGCCGGCGCTCGCGATCTCGACCGCCAGTCCCCCGGCTTCGGCGCGGGCCACCGCCACCGCCATCGGCGAGCGGCAGGTGTTGCCGCCGCAGACAAAGAGGAAGAGGCGGCGCCGCATGGCGGGGGCCGAGGCGGCGGAGTGCCGCGCCTGCCACGCCGGGCTCGCGAGCAGCAGAATGGCGACCAGGACGAGCCCGGCAGCGAGGTATTGCGCCTGGCTCGGTGCCGCCTGGCCGTAGAGCATGCTCAGGGCGAAGGATGCCGCCATCCCGGCGAGCAGGCTCGACGAGCAATGGACCGGCACGCAATAGGTATATTCCCGCCGGTCGAGAAAGATCAGGCTGGTGAAGACGAAGAGCCCCTCGTAGAACACGCCCGCCAGGAACGCTGGTAGGGCTGCCGGCGTGGCCAGGAAGCTGGTGAAGCCGGCGCGCAGCTGCAGCAGGATCTCGCCATGTCCGATGAGGGCCGCAATGGCAAGCAGCGCCACCAGGATTGGCGTGGCCGCCATGTGCTCCTCGATGAAGTAACGACGGTTGCGCCGGGCTTCGGGCGACTTGGCGTGCCGGCTCATGATCTCGAAGCGGGCCAGGTAGCCGGCGAGATAGGCGGCGAGGCTCAGCGCCGCCAACCAGGTCAGCCGATAGTTGTGGACGTCGGCCAAGGCAACCCAGACGGCGGCAAGGCTCACCGCCAGGGCTGCCCAGGAGTACCAGGCCACCGGGCGACGCCGGATCTTGTCGACGACGGGCGACAGGATGAGTATGCCGCCGCGCATCAGCAGCAACACCAGCACGATCGACACCCCCTTGAAGGTGAAGTTGAGGGTAGTCGTGCCGATGATGACCGCGACCCAGAAGGCGGAGATCAAAGTCTCGCGCCCGATCCAGGGCAGGCCGCGGCCGCGCCAAGCAAGGCGGCGGGCATCGCGCCACCGGCCGGACCCGAGCACGAAGAAGGGCATGGCCAACAGCGAGCCCAGGGCGACGGCCGGCAGGAGCTCGAATCCGGGCACCGGCGAGCCGTGCAGAGGCGCCAACAGGCCGGCCGAGAGCGCCTTGGCGAGTGCGCAGTAGGGCAGGTAGAAGGCGAAGTACCCCACCCCCAGTGCCAGCAGCCCCATCTCCCCACGACGAGCGCGTAACGCCATCCTCCCGCCTCCCCTGCCAGTCCTGCCCCATTTCATCGAGGGAGCCGGCCTGCCGTGGGCCGGTTGCCTCCCGCTTGCGGATTAGGAGTTGAGTGTAGCTAAAAACAACCCTACTTGGCGAGGAAGCCGTCCAGGGCGGCGCCGGCGCGGCGCCGGATGGCGTTCTGGAAGGGCGGAGCCCAGCCCAGCAGCCGCCCCGGCATGCCCAGGGCCTGGGAGGCCCAGGCCCAGAGATCGAAGTGGTCGCGGTGCTCGGCAATGAGGCTGTCGCGGAAGATGAAGCGCGCGTCGATGCTGTTGTGGACCCGCCGGCCGGTGGCGCTGTAGGTGTACCAGGCCTCCCAGTGGGCGCGGCCCGCCTGCTCGTCGGCCGCGATGCCGGAGGCCTCGATCTCCAGGTCGACGCCGCGCTCGCAGAGCATGCGCCACATGCCGCGGGCGCGGGCGCCGCGCAGGTCGACGAACACCGGATCGGAGAAGAGCACGTCCGGGTGATAGCAGGCCGCCATCCCGGCCGCGTCGCGCGCCGCCAGGCAGGAGTAAAACTTCTGGATCAGCGCCTTGTGGCTCGCGGAATGCATGGCTTGGCTCCCTGCCGAAGGCGGAGCCTAGCACGGCGCGCGTGCGTGCTAGCCTCTGCCCCTGGCCTGGCGCGCCGCCGTCCGGAGTCGCCGGAGTCGCCGGAGTGGCCGGAGTCAGGGGCCGCGCGGTGAGTGGAGAGCCTGAGCTTGCAGCCCGGACGCGACCGACAGCTGGTGACCTTGGCCTTGATGCTGGGCACGTTCCTGGCAGCCATCGAGGCCACGGCGGTTGCCGCGGCGGTGCCGACCGCGGTCGGCGAGCTCGGCGGCATGGCCCGCTACAGCTGGGTGTTCTCGGCATACCTGCTCACCTCGACGACCACGCTGCCGTTGTACGGCAAGCTCGCCGACCTCTTCGGCAGGCGGCGCGTCTACCACGTCGCGGTCGCCCTCTTCCTGCTCGGCTCGGCCCTCTCGGGCGCCGCTTCGTCGCTCCACCAGCTCATCCTGTTCCGCGCCATCCAGGGCCTGGGAGCCGGCGGGGTGCAGCCGATCGGGATGATCTTGATCGGCGACATCTTCACGCTCGAGGAGCGCGCCAGGATGCAGGGGCTGTTCTCCGGCGTCTGGGGTGTGGCGAGCCTGCTCGGCCCGCTGCTCGGCGGCCTGATCACCGATGCTCTCTCCTGGCGCTGGATCTTCTACCTCAACATACCCTTCGGCCTCGCCTCCTCCCTGGTGTTGCAGAGGTATCTGCGCGAAACGCACGCGGAGACCCGGCACGAGCGCAGGCTCGACGTGCTGGGCACCGTGCTGCTGACCAGCGCCATCACGTTGCTGCTCGTGGCCGTGCTCGAGGGGGCCGGAAGCTGGGGGCTGGGTGCGCCGCGGACGCTGGCGCTGTTCGCCGCCGCCGGGGGCGGGCTGGCCCTGTTCGTCTGGCAGGAAAGGCGCGCGGCCGAGCCGATGCTGCCGCTCGACCTGTTCCGGGACCGGGCGATCGCGGTCTCCTCGGCCGGGAACCTGGCTCTCGGCGCGTTGCTGTTCTCGCTGACCGCCTTCGTGCCGATGTACAGCCAGGCCGTGCTCGGCGGCACCGCGGTGGCCGCCGGCGCGCTGCTGACCCCGATGCTGATCGGCTGGCCGATCTCTTCGTTCTTCGCCGGGCGCCTGCTGCTGCGGGTCGGCTACCGCCGGCTGACGCGCCTCGGTGGCGTCCTGGCCGTCGCCGGCGGCCTGTTGCTCTGCCGCATCGGTCCGGCGACGAACCGCTCGGACATCATCGTGGCAACCTTCGTGATCGGCCTCTCGCTCGGCTTCCAGGCCCTGCCCTACCTGCTGGCGGTGCAGAACGCGGTGCCATGGCAGCGTCGCGGCGTGGCCACCTCGACCGTGCTGCTCTTCCGCGCCGCCGGCGGCTCGATCGCGGTGGCGGCGCTGGGCGCGCTGCTCAACGCCCGGGTGCAGCAGATCGCCGGCGCCGGAGTCGACCCCAACGCGGCGCTCGACCCGGTGCTGCGGGCCAGGCTCTCGGCGGCCGCGCTGCACACCATCACCAGCGGCCTGCTCGCCGGCCTGCAGTCGGTGTTCCGCGCCATGCTGGCCCTCGCCGTGCTCTGCCTGGCCGCCGCCTTTCTGTTCCCGCGCGGCCTGCCGCGCATGCTCGCTCCCCTGCCGGAGGAAGCGCCAGACACGCCAGGCGCACTTGAGGTACAATCCACCGCCGCCCGCCCGTGAGAGTTGCTCTTTTTATCGCCTGTGTTGCCGCAAGTCACTAAAATCACCCACCGGAGGCATCGATGACGGAGCATCCCGTGAGCGCGACCCACATCAGGTCGGCCCTCTTTGTCGATTTCGATAACATCTACCTGGGGCTGCAGAACGAGGACCCCAAGGCCGCGGAACAGTTCGCCACCCACCCCGGGCGCTGGCTGCGCTGGCTGCAGGAGGAGCTGCCGAGCGATGGCCGGCGCAAGATCCTGCTGCGCCGCTGCTACCTCAATCCGTCGCAGTTCAGCCGCTTCCGGCCCTTCTTCATCCGCTCGGCGTTCGAGGTGGTGGACTGCCCGCCGCTGACCCGCGGCGGCAAGACGAGCGCCGATATCCAGATGGTCATGGACGTGATGGACGCCCTCGGGCACGAGACCCGTTTCGAGGAGTTCATCATCCTCTCCGGCGACGCCGATTTCACTCCGGTCCTGCTGCGCCTGTCACGGCATGACCGGCGCAGCGTCGTGCTCGCCGCCGGGCCCGCTTCGGCGGCCTACAAGGCGGCCTGCGACCTGCTCATCGACCAGGACACCTTCCTCGAAGAGGCCATCGGCATCGTCGACGGCCCCGCCGGCCGGCAGGGCGCCAACGTCGAGCTCCTGGCGCGCATCGCCGCCAAGGTGCAAGAGAGGGCCAGCGCCGGCAGCGGCGAGCTGGTCGCCACGGACCTGCCGGCCATCTTCCGCGAGTTCGCCGAGTTCACCCCGGACAGCAACTGGCTGGGCTTCTATAGCTTGCGCGGCATGTCCAGCGCCGTGCTGCAGACCCGCCGCGATCTGGAGATGGTCGAGGGGGACCCCTGGCGGGTGCGCTACCGGCCGGTAGCCGGAGTGGCCGCGATCGTGCCGGTCGGCGGCGACGACGAGGTGGCGGGGCCGGCAACCGGCGGCGGGAGCGCCGCGGGCGCGACGGCGGGGACTGCCCACTCCCCCCGCCCTCTCGCCTCGACGCCGCTCGCCCCGCCCGAGCTGCTGCGCGCGATCGCCGACCGCGTTTATGCGCGGGCCAGCGCCGCGGGCGAGCTGCTGGCCACCGCGCTGCCGGCGATCTACCGCGAGTTCCCCGCCTTCACGCCGAACAGCAACTGGCTGGGCTTCTTCAGCCTGCGCGGCATGACCGACGCGGTGATCCGGTCGCGCAACGATCTGGAAATGGTCGACGGCGACCCCTGGCGGGTACGCGTCCGGCCGGCCGCCGCCGCCCTTGTCTCGGACGCCGAGGCCACCGCGGCGGCCGCCGGGGCCGCGCCGCATGCGGCGGGCGATGGGGAGACGGCCACCACCGCAGCGCCGGCTGCCGGCGGCGGCGAGCACGGCCGCCTCGCCGACGAGATCGTCGAGTACGTGCGCTCGCTCGTCGAGTCCTCCGACTCGCCGTTGCCGATGACCGAAGCGGCCCAGCTGGTGATCGACCGCTTTGGCGAGGAGGTGCTCAGCTCCCGCTGGTCCGGCGCCGGCACGTTCCGCGACATGCTGGCGGCCAGGGAGGGCCCCGGCTTCGCCCTTTCCTCCATCAAGCCCGGCTATCTGTACGACCCCGACCGCCACCAGACGCCGCAAGAAGGGCAACCCGAAGAGATGGAGCTGGGCGATCCCGAGCTGTCGGCGCTCGCCCACCGCGTCCACCGCCTCACCGACACGCCTTTCTTGACGCCCGAAGTCTATGGCCTGGTGTTCCGTAAAATCGCCGACGAGGTCGGCGAGGAGGGCTATTTCCTGACCCGCACCTCCAAGGCGGTGCGCGACCGCTGCATCGAAGAGGGGACGCCGATCGCGCGCACCAGCGTCAACTTCATCCTGCGCGGCATCACCTCGTCCGGGCACCGCTTCAATCCGAACGGCGGCAACGATCCGCTGGAGCTGGGCAGCTCCTTCGTCAAGAACGTGCTGGGTCTTTGCGAGAGCGCCGGCATGCCGCTCTCCGAGGAGGAGCGCACCACGCTCTCCGACTGGATTCTGGGCGATCTGCGGGAAGAGTGAAGGCCGGGGCAGCCATGGTGCGGCGCCTGTCGATCCGCGTGCCCGGCCGGGGGCTGCACGAGATTACCGGCGACGTCGGCGCCGTGGTGGGCGAGAGCGGGGTGCGCGAGGGACTCTGCACCCTGTTCCTGCAGCATACCTCGGCCAGCCTGGTCATCCAGGAGAACGCCGACCCTTCGGCGCGCCGCGACCTCGAGCGCTGGATCAACCGGCTGGTCCCCGAGGGCGATGCGCTCTATACCCACACCGCCGAAGGCCCCGACGACATGCCCTCGCACATCAAGGCGGCGCTCACCGCCACCTCGCTGTCGATCCCGATCGTCGACGGCGCCCTCGGCCTCGGCACCTGGCAGGGCATCTACCTCTGGGAGCACCGGCGCTATTCCAACCACCGCCACCTGCTGATCCACCTCGCCGCCTGACCCGCGCTCTCTCCGCGCGGAGCCGCCGCGCTCCCGGCGGCTGACCGCGACGATTCATAGTTGCCTTGCGTACAATAGAGCTATGAGAAGACATCGGATGGTGTCGGTTCTCTTGTTCGCCTGCGCACCAGCGATCCACCTGGCGGCGCTCCCCCTGCCGATCGGCCCCGAGATCCACGTCGCTCCTGTCGGCAACGGCGATCGCACGTTGCTCGGGTCGCAGGTCGCGACCTTCCCCGACGGCGGCTTCGTGGTGGTCTGGACCGTCGGTCAACCCGGCGGCGCGGTCCTTCATGCCCGGCTGTTCGCCGCCGACGGCACGCCTGCCGGCCATGAGTTCCAGCTGGTTCGGTCCTTCGGTTCCCAAGGGGTCGACTCGGTGGCGGCGCTCGGCGACGGCAGCTTCGCGGTCGCCTACGAGCAGAGAAACGCCGCAAACCGCTCGATCGTCCTCGCGGCACGCTTCGACAACGACGGCAAGGTCATCGTCAGGCCTTTCCGGGTGCATGCGGCAAGCGGCCATAGCCGCTACGGCGGCATCGTCGCCGCCGACCCCACCGACCCCAGCGGCGGCGGTTTCGCCGTCGCCTGGACCGCCAGCGAGGGCAAGGCGTACGACCCCCTCACCTCCGTCGACAACACCTATGTGCGGCGTTTTACCGCTGACGGCGTGCCGCTGTGGCCGGAGATCAGGGTCAGCAATGAGACTCCTACCGACTTTCCCGCCGCCTTCGCGAGCGGTCTGGCGGTCGCTGCCGACGGCTCGCTCTCGGTCGCCGTCAGCGTATTCGAAGACTCGGTCTTTCCCCTGATGTACCTGCTGGACCCCAGCGGCACGAGGCGCGGAGTCGTCGGGGGCACGGGCATCGGGATAGCGACCAACGCCACGGTGATCCTGACCTCGGCCGGCACCCAGGTCTTCGCCTTCTCGGACGGCGTTTCTCCCGGGGACGCTTCCTTCTTACCATTCGACTCGAACGTCTGGGCGGTCCTTTTCGCCGCCGACGGCACGGTGCTCCATGAGCAGCTTCAGATCAATCGTCGCGGAAGCTTCGAGGTGCAGCCCTGGCTCGCTCCATCGCCCGACGGCGGGTTCGTCGCGGTGTGGACCGACGGTAGGGGCCGCGACGGCGACGGCACCGGGGTCTTCGGCAGGGCCTTCGCTGCGGACGGGACGCCGCTGACCCGTGATTTCCGAGTCAACATCACCACCGCCGGCGACCAGGTCGCCAACGGCATCGCCGCCAATGCCAGTGGCGACACGGTGGTGGTGTGGTCGGGTCCCCAGGGGCTTTTCGCCCGCCGTTTGAGCCGGCCCTGACCTTGCCGGGCGACCCGGTAGCACGAGCTGGCATGCCTGCGAGCGCCGCGGCCCACCTCTGACAGCCTTGCCAAGGGAGCCAGGACAAGAAACTTTCGAAGGGACTCTGTTGCGGTTTCGCGGGGGGTCGCCGGCGGAACAAGGAACCCGCCGGCTGCGAAAGCAGGCTGGCTCTGATTCTGCAAAGTAACAAGCCCGGGGGAAGTTAGCGGCTTGCGGCGCCGCGCAGCGTGGCCGTGGTTATACTTGCAGCCTTCCACGGTCATGCCATGCTGGCGGCGGCGCTGCCCGGCGGCGCGCCCTGGTGGCGCGGCAGGCCGGAAGGTCGTCGCAGGAACGGGTTGGCGGACAAGAGAGCTCCATGGCTGAAGAGCGGACAGGCAGGGCCGATCGCGGCATGCGCCGGGAGGCGGCAAGCTCGACGTTGACCGCCGGGCCGTCCCCACTCGAGACGGAGCCCGCGGCGGGTCCTGGCGACGAATCGGCCGGGACCGCGGGGGCGAAGGGGACGGCTGCGCCGGGTGCCTCGACTGAGCCGGTGGCGCCGGGTACCCCGACAGGGCCGGCTTCGCCGGCCTGGGAGGGGCGCCGCAGGCTCGCGGTCCCCTGGGAGCTCTTGCGCAAGCTGGCACCCCTGTTCACCGTGCTGCTGTTTGCCGGGGCGCTGTGGCTGCTGCACCGCGCGCTCGCCGGCTTCCGCTCGCGCGATGTCATGGACTTCCTGGGCGCCCTGCCTCCCGGCCGGGTCGCCGCCGCCCTGGCGCTGACGGCCCTGGGCTACCTGGCGACGACCGGATATGACGCCCTGGGATTCCGCAACATCCGCCACCCGCTGCCCTACCGCAAGATCGCGCTCGCCGCCTTCTGCGGCTCCGCGGTCAGCAACAGCCTGGGCCATCCGCTGTTCACCGGCACTCCCATCCGCGCCCGCCTCTACTCGGCCTGGGGGTTGTCGGCGTTGCAGGTCACCCGCGTCGTCGTCTTCTGTTTCATGACCTTCTGGCTGGGGTTCCTCACCCTGGCGGGTGCCGCCTTCCTGATCGAACCGCTCCCGCTGCCGAGCTCGTGGCGGCTGCCGCTGGCCACCGTGCGGCCCCTCGGCTTCGTATTCCTGGCCCTCATCGCGGGCTACCTGTGGCTCGCCGCCCGCCGCAAGGAGCCGGTCACGGTGATGGGTGTCGAGATGCCGCTGCCCGGCACCCGCCTGGCGATCGGCCAGATCCTCCTTTCGTGCCTGGACTGGGGGGCCGCGGGCGCGGTGCTCTACTGCCTGCTGCCGACGCACCACGGCCTCCCCTACCTCAAGCTCCTGGCGGTCTTCCTGATGGCGCAGCTCGCCGGGCTGTTGAGCCAGGTGCCGGGCGGCCTGGGGGTGTTCGAGACCGCCATCGTCTTTCTGCTCACCTCGCTGCTGCCCGATCTCAAGCCGCCGGTGGTGCTGGGCGCGCTGGTGGCGTTTCGCGGCATCTACTACTTTGCCCCGCTGCTCATGGGCAGCCTGATGCTCGCGGGGCACGAGGTGGTGCTGCGCCGCAAGCAGGTGCTGCGCCTGGCCCGCGGCGTCGGCTCGCGCGCCTCGGTGGTGGTGCCGCAGCTCCTCTCGCTGACCACGTTCCTGGGCGGCGCCCTGCTGCTGGTCTCTGGCGCCACGCCGGCCGTGGGCTCGCGGCTCGAGTGGCTCAAGAGCATCCTGCCGCTGCCGGTCATCGAGGTCTCGCACTTCGTCGGCAGCCTGGCCGGGGTCGGCCTGTTGCTGCTCGCCCTCGGGCTGCAACGCCGCCTGGATGCGGCCTATCACCTCACCGTCGGGCTCCTCGCCACCGGCATCGTGGTCTCGCTGCTCAAAGGGCTCGACTACGAGGAGGCGATCGCCCTCGGCTTGATGCTGGCCGCCCTGCTGCCTTGCCATCGCCACTTCTACCGCAAGGCGGCGCTGACCAACGAGCCATTCACCCCCGCCTGGATCTCCGCCATCGGCATCGTGCTGGCGGGCTCGCTCTGGCTGGGCCTGTTCTCCTACCGCCACCTGGAGGTGTCGCAGAACCTGTGGTGGCGCTTCACCGTCCAGGGCGGCTCGGGCGGCAACGCCTCGCGCTTCCTGCGCGCCGCGGTGGGGACGGTTGCGCTGGCCCTGGGAATCGCACTCTGGCGCCTGCTGCGTCCGGCGGTCCACCGGCAGGCCCTGCCGTCGGCGGCAGACCTCGACCGGGCGGCGGCGGTGGTGGCCGCCTCGCCGCGCACCTATCCCTACCTGGCGCTGCTCGGCGACAAGCAGCTGCTCTTCAACGAGGCGGGCACGGCGATGCTGATGTATGCGGTCGAGCGGCGAAGCTGGGTGGCGATGGGAGACCCGATGGGACCCGAGAGCGAACGCGCGGAGCTCGCCTGGCGGCTGCGCGAGCTGAGCGACCAGCATGGCGGCTTCACCGTCTTCTACCAGGTGAGCGAGAAGCGCCTCCACCTCTATGTGGACCTCGGGCTGTCGCTGATCAAGCTGGGCGAGGAGGCCCGTGTGCCGCTGGCCAACTTCTCGCTCGCCGGGGCCGGACGCAAGAAGCTGCGCTGGGCGCAGCGCAAGGCCGAGGAGCTCGGGGCGCGCTTCGAGGTGGTTCCGGCCTCCGGGGTTCCGGCCCTCCTGCCGGAGATCGAGGCCATCTCGAATGCCTGGCTCGAGGAGAAGAGCACGCGCGAAAAGGGGTTTTCGCTCGGCTTCTTCTCCGCCGACTACCTGCGGCGGCTCCCGCTGGCGCTGGTGCGCGGGCCGGAGGGCATCCTCGCCTTCGCCAATCTCTGGCTCGGCGGCCAGGGAGAGGAGCTGTCCATCGACCTGATGCGCTACGTGCCGGAGGCGCCGTCGGTGATCATGGACTATCTATTCGTCGAGCTGATGCTGTGGGGCAAGCAGCACGACTACCGCTGGTTCAACCTCGGGATGGCGCCGCTGTCGGGGCTGGAAGGAAGGGCGGTCGCTCCGCTGTGGAGCCGGCTGGGGACCCTGGTCTTCCGCCACGGCGAGTACTTCTACAACTTCCAGGGCCTGCGGCAGTACAAGGAGAAGTTCGAGCCCGTCTGGGAGCCGCGCTACCTGGCCTGTCCCGGCGGCCTCGCCCTGCCGCGCGTCCTCGCCGACGTCTCGGCCCTGATCTCGCGCGGCTTCCGCGGCCTGGTGGCAAAATAAGGGAGGAGGGGGAGCGAGAGCGGCGCCGAGACCGCAATCTTGCCGAAGGCCGCGCGGGGCGATCTCGCGCCCGGATCAGGGATGCCGAGGATGAGGAGGAGGCGGCGCCGGCGCGGCGGGTGGCGGCGTGACGTCTCGGGCCTTCCCGGGCGAGCCGGAAGGAGACTCCGAATCCGCCCGACTCGGCACCTCCGGGCCGTCCGCCGCGCGACCGCCGGCGGGCTCCGCGGCCGCCCCAGGCCGGGAGGAGCGGGCGTCCAGGCGCTTCGCCGAGGGGGACGCGGAAGAGCCTGTGGCAGCTGGTGAAGTCAAGCCGCTGGCAGTGGAAATCACCGTGCGATGCCGGGGGGCAGGCTCCGCGGCTGCCCTGCCGGGGGTAGCGCCGGAGGCGAAGACGGCGTCACTAGGGCCCACGGCGGACGCCGGCGAGCCGGTAGAGGCCGGCGGCGATGTCCGGGTCGTGAGCTGGTGGTAGAGGGCGCTGGCGAAGGCTTCCATGGCGCCGGTGTCGTGCGGGGTGGAGGGGACGGCGCCCCGGCCCGCAAAGACCAGGCGCTCGAGGAGGAGGTCGGAGCGCTCGCCCTGTTCTGCCTGGGACTGGAAAGGCTTCAGGGTGTCGAACCAGCGGTAGAGGCGGGCCAGCCGCTCGGGTTCCAGGCGCCCGCGGACCTCGCCGCCGCCGGAGCAGTTGCCGGCGCGCACTTCGCCGCTCAGGTAGACGGCAAGGTCGTCGCAAATGCCGCCGGAAGTAGCGCCGCGGTGCCAGGCCAGGGCGAGGCCGACCTCCGAGGCGCTGGGACCGGCTTCGGCCTCCAACGTCGCCAGGCGCGCCCACTCGAGGATCATCCGGCGCTCCGTCTCGCCCGCCTGCGCCGCGCCCCTGCCCAGGAAGGCCAGCTCTCCGTCCGCCGTGCGGGCGCGGAAGGGGGCATAGGTTCCGGCGAAAAAGCCCACGTCCGCGGCACGCTCCCGGCGCGGGAACGGATAGAGCCGCTGGGGGGCAGCGCCGAGCGCGCCGATCGCGCCGATGGCGAGTCCGCCTGCCCCGATCGTCACCCGCTCTCGCGGATCGTGAAAACGCAGCCATTCGATCGCCGCCCGGGTCCGGCCATTCGGGGACGTCCGCGCCGCGGCGACGGGCGTAGCGGCGGCGACCACCGCCGGCCTGTCCTGCGGGGAGGCGTCGCCCGCGGCCGCCGAGATCCGGCCGTGGCCGGCGCTGCCGGCCCCCATGCTCAAGCCGCACAGCCACAGGATGCCAAGCGGGGCGGCCAGGGCCACGGCCACGCGGCGCAACCCGCGCCGGGGATCGCGCCGGTATCTCATTGCGCTCTCCCGGCATCGGATGGGGGGGATGCGAACGACACGCCGGCCGCAGGCCTCTTGGTGGCGGGTTTCATGCGTCCAGCTCCATCATCACGCGGCATTCCCTGCAACCTCCGGGCCGAGACGGGGACACGCACGCCCATGCGCGCACCACTCGGCTGACCGACCGTGCGGCCATGCCTCCGGGTGAGCGGCGGCGAAGCGATCGATGTCACTCCCAAAAGGCGGTGCCTACAATACCGCAATCGAGGCGGTTTTGCACGACTTTTCCACCGTTTTTCCACGTCCGTTCCACAGAATTGATCGAGTAAGCGCCTTGACAGCGGCCCCGCGCGGGTGCCAAAATTTTGAACGATGGTTCAAATTGAAGCATCCGATCAGGTCGGGCAGGGACCCGGAGCCTCCAGCCAGGTCGCCGCCGGGCACCGCCGGTTGATCGCGCGGAAGCGCGAGATCCTCGCCGCCGCGGCGCGCGTGTTCCGCCGGCGCGGCATGCAGGCGACCGGCATGCGCGAGATCGCGGCCGAGCTGGGAATGGCGGTCGGCAACCTCTACTACTACTTCCGCGACAAGGAGGAGCTGCTCGCCTTCGTCCAGGAGGACACCCTGGCGAGCCTGCTCGCGCTTGCCGGACGGATCCGTGCCCTGCCGCTGCCCGCCGAAGGCAGGCTCTACCTGCTGATCCTGGGTCACGTCAACTTGCTCAACGAAGAGGCGCCGGGATCGCTGGCCCATCTCGAGGTGGAGGCGCTGGGCGAACGCTGGCGGCGGACGCTGCAGGGCCGGCGCGACCTCTACGAGCGCTGCTTCCGCGAGCTGATCGAGGAAGGGGTGGAGACGGGCCGCTTCCGCGCCGCCGACCCGAAGGTCGGCGCGCTTACCATCCTGGGCGCGATCAACTGGACGGTCAAATGGTTCCGGCCCGGCGGCGGCAAGAGCGCGCGAGAGATCGGCCGCGAATCGGCCGAGCTGCTGGTGCGCGGGCTGCTCGCCCCCGGCCGGGAGCTGACGGTGGCGGACGAGCTGCCGCCGGCGACGGACGGGCCGCTGGCGGTGGATGGACCGCCCGGAGGACGGCGATGAGCGGCGCACCGGAGACCGACCCGGTGGCAGTGACGACGGTCCTGCTGCGCCTGACCATCAACGGCGAAGCGCGCGCGGTCGCCGTCCCGGCTCACCACACCCTGCTCGAGGTGTTGCGCGAGGAGTGCGGGCTGACCGGCACCAAGCACGGCTGCGAGCTCGGCGAATGCGGCACCTGCACGGTGCTCCTCGACGGGCGGCCGGTGCTCTCCTGCCTGGCCCTGGCGGTCGAGGTGGAAGGACGTGCGATCGAGACGGTCGAGGGGCTCGCGACCGGCAACGAGCTGCATCCGCTCCAGGCCGCCTTCGCCGACCTCGGCGCGGCGCAGTGCGGCTATTGCACGCCCGGAATCCTGATGGCGGCCAAGGCTCTGCTGGCTGGCAGGCCGCGGGCCACGCGAGGAGAGATCGAGCAGGCGCTTGCAGGCAATCTCTGCCGGTGCACCGGGTATCACAAGATCGTCCAGGCGGTCGAGCAGGCCGCGGCCTGCCTGCGCGGCGAGGCGTCGCCGCCGCCGCGCGAGGTTCTCTACGGCGCGTTGCCGCCCGAAGAGTTTCCGATCAAGCCCTGACGCATACGGACGCCAACGAGCGGAGACGAGATGGCAGAACCGGCACGACGGCCCCCACCCGAACCCGAACGCGAACCCGAAGCCGAGCCCGCACCGCCGCGGCGCGAACCGAACATCATCGGCACGCCTTTCCGGCGCGTCGACGGGAGGGCCAAGGTCACCGGCGCGACCCGGTTTGCCGACGACCTGGTCTTTCCGCGCATGGCTTTTCTGCGCCTGGTGCGCGCCACGGTGCCGCACGCGCGCATCAAGGAGATCGACCTCGCCGCGGCCCGGCAGGTGCCGGGAGTCCTGGGATTCCTCACCGGCAAGGACATGCCGGTCCCGTTCGGCATCCTGCCCGTCTCCCAGGACGAGCACGCGCTGTGTCCGGACAAGGTGCGCTTCGTCGGCGATCCGATCGCGGCGGTCGCGGCGGTCACGGAAGATGCCGCCTACGAGGCGGCCTCCCGGGTGCGCATCCACTACGAGCTGCTGCCCACCATCTCCGGCGTCGAGGAGGCGCTGTCGACTCCCGAACCGCGCATCCACGACTACGGCGAGGGCGGCAACGTCCACAAGCGGGTCTCGCTCGAGTTCGGCGCGGTCGAGCAGGGCTTCGCCGCGGCCGACCTGGTCTGCGAGGACGTCTTCTTCTACGAAGGCAACACCCACCTGCCGATGGAGCAGCACGCCGCGGTCGCGGTACCCGAGGACGACGACCGCGTGACTCTCTACTCTGCCACCCAGACGCCGCACTACGTCCACCGCGCGCTGGCCAAGGTCCTCGGCCTCCCGGCCGCGCGCATCCGGGTCATCGCCTGCCCGAACGGCGGCGGCTTCGGCGGCAAGAGCGACCCTTTCAGCCATGAGATCGCGGCGGCGAAGATGGCGCTGCTCCTCGGCCGCCCGGTCAAGGTCACACTCAGCCGCGAGGAGGTCTTCTATTGCCATCGCGGGCGCCATCCGGTGCTGATGCGGCTGCGCACCGGCCTCAAGAAAGACGGCACCCTGACCGCGCAGCATCTCGAGACCGCCCTCGACGGCGGCGCCTATGGCAGCTATGGGGTGGCCTCGACCTACTACACGGGAGCGCTGCAGACCGTCACCTACGAGCTTCCGGCCTACCGCTTCGACGGCCTCCGCGTCTTCACCAACAAGCCGCCGTGCGGCCCCAAGCGCGGCCACGGCACGCCGCAGCCGCGCTTCGCCCTGGAAGTCCAGCTCGACAAGATCGCGGCGAGGTTGGGGATGAACCCGGCCGACCTGCGCCTGAAAGTCCTGGCCGCGCCGGGCAGCGTCACCGCCAACTGGCTGCGCATCGGCTCGATGGGCCTGCGCGCCTGCATCGAGGCGGTGGTCGGGGGCAGCCGCTTCCGCGAGCGCCATGGGGCCCTGCCGGAAGGGCGGGGGCTGGGCCTGGCTTGCGGCGCCTACCTGTGCGGCGCCGGGCTGCCCATCTATTGGAACCACATGCCGCAGTCGGGGGTACAGATCAAGCTCGACCGCTCGGGCGGCGTGGCCGTCTACTGCGGCGAGGCGGAGATCGGACAGGGCTCGGATTCGGTGCTGGCCGCCGTGGTCGCCGAAGTCCTCGGGGTGGCCCTCGCCGACATCCGGCTGTGTGTGGCCGACACCGACCTGACGCCGGTCGACCTCGGCAGCTACTCGTCGCGCGTCACCCTGATGGTGGGAAACGCCGCCCTGGAGGCGGCCGAGCGGGCGCGCGAGCTCGTCGCCGGCGCGGTCGCCGCGCGGCTCGGCGTCCCCGCACCGCGCCTGGTCTTCGCCGAAGGGCGGGTGTTCGACGCCGCCGAGCCGGCCACCGGCCTCTCCTTCGCCGAGGCCGTGGCCTGCGCGGAAGTGCTCCACGGCACCGTCGGCACGGTTGGCAGCTACGTCCCGCCGCGCTCGCCGGGGCGCTACCGCGGCGCGGGCGTCGGCCCCTCGCCCGCCTACTCCTACACCGCCGCGGTGGTCGAGGTCGAGGTCGACCCCGAGACCGGACTCTGGCAGCCGCTCCACGTCTGGATCGCGCACGACGTCGGCCGCGCGATCAACCCTGTCCTGGCCCTCGGCCAGGTGGAGGGGAGCGTCTACATGGGGCTCGGCGAGGCGATGATGGAAGAGCAGGCGTTTCGCCGGCTGCCGCGCCACCTCTCGGGGTCGCTGGTGCACAAGTTCCCCTCCATGCTCGAGTACAAGAGCCCGACCTTTGCCGACATGCCCCCGGTCACCACCTACCTGATCGAAGACCCCGATCCGCGCGGACCGTTCGGTGCCAAGGAGGTCGGCCAGGGGCCGCTGCTGCCGGTCATGCCCGCGGTGGCGAACGCCATCTACGATGCGGTGGGCGTGCGGGTGGACCAGGTGCCGATCCACCCGCACATGGTGTTGAAGGCGCTCGACGCCCGCGCCAAGGGGCGCGAGCCGCGCTTCGGCCCCGCCGCGTTTCCCGCGGCGGATTTCGGCCCGACCCTCCATGTCCTCACTCCCGAGCAGGGAGGCGACGGCACCGCCATCGACGACTACCGCGGCAGCCTGCGCGCCGGCATGCGCTCCTCCTCCGGCACCATGCCCACGCGCCAAGAGATCGCGAGAGCGATCTCGCCTGATGAATCGATCGCGAGAGCGATCTCGCCTGATGAATCGATCGCGAAGGCGACGTAGCCATGCTGCGCCTCCCCCCATTCAAGCTCTTGCGCCCACGGACACTGGCCGAGGCCGCGGCCATGCTGGCGGACGAAGGGGCGGCGGCGGGCCGGGCCGTGCGCTTGGTGGCCGGCGGCACCGACCTCTGGCCGAACATGAAGCGCCGCCACCAGAAGGCGGCGACCGTGGTGAGCCTGATGGGCATCCCCGGCCTCGCCGGCATCGGCAACGGCCGCCATCACGCGAGGGCCGGCGAGGAAGACGGCGGCGAGGTGCGCCTGGGGGCAACGACGCTGCTCGACGGCGTAGCGCGCAACCCGCTGGTCGCCGCGCGTTACCCGGCCCTGGCCACCGCCGTGGCCTCGATCTCCTCGCCACCGCTGCGCAACATGGGGACCATCGGCGGCAACGTCTGCGTCGATACGCGCTGCACCTACTACAACCAGACCGAGGAGTGGCGCCGCGCGATCGATTACTGCATGAAAGAAGAGGGCACCATCTGCTGGGTGGCGACGAGCTCGCCGCGCTGCTGGGCCCATTCGGCCTCCGACTCGGCGCCGATGCTGTGCGCCCTGGGCGCGCGTGTGAGGCTGGTGTCGCGGCAGGATGAGCGGGAGGTCGCGGTCGAGGCCCTCTACCGAGACGACGGCATCGACTACCTCGCCAAGCGGCCGGACGAGATCGTCGCCGAGATCTTGCTGCCCGCCGGCGCCGGCGCGGCGCGCTGCCGCTCCGCGTTCTGGAAGCTGCGGCGGCGCGGCTCGATCGACTTCGCCGTGCTCTCGGTCGGGGCCGCGCTCTGGTTCGATGGCGACGAGGAGGGAGGGGCCGGACGGGCGGGTGGAGCGAACGGCGGTGAGGACAGGACCGGCGCGGGGCCACGAGCGCTCGGCGAGAGCTTGGCGGGAAGGGTGGTGAGCCAGGCGCGGATCTACCTTGGCGCGGTCGGCTCCTATCCGCTGCCGGCGGCCGCGGCGGCGGACTGCCTGGTCGGCCGCCCGCTCAGCGCCGAGACGATCGCCGAGGCCGCGCGGCTGGCGCGCCGGGTCGCGACTCCGATGGACAACACCGACTTCCAGGCGCAATGGCGCAGCGTGATGGTCGGCCGCTACGCCGAAGCCGCCTTGCGCGAGATCGCCGGCCTCGCTCCCGAGCGGCTGCCGCCCCGCCACCTCCCGGCAGCCGGCCCCGACCGCGCCGAGGCCGCGCGCGCACGAGATCGGCATTGATCCGGGCGCCGGACATGGATGCCAAGACGAAGGATGGCTCTCCGGCGGCGGTCGGCATCCTGCCCGCGGCCGGCGAGTCAAGGCGCATGGGACGTCCCAAGCTGCTGCTGCCCTACCGCGGGACGACCGTAGTGGGAGCGGTGGTCGCGGCCCTGCGTCAGGCGGGCGCGGCGCCGATCGTGCTGGTCACGGCGCCGGACGACGCCGACCTCCGGCGCTGGGCGGCCGAGGCCGGGGTGCTCGCCGCGGTCAACCCTGAGCCCGCCCGGGGCATGCTGTCGAGCATCCAGGAAGGCCTCGCCGCGCTGGGGGGCGCCGCCGAGCTGGCGGAGCACGGCCGGACCGTGCTCGTTACCCCCGCCGACCTGCCCGCCCTGCGCGGCGAGACGGTCGCCGAGCTGCTGCGCCGGATGGCCGGCGACGGGGCGGTCCTCGCCGTGCCGGTGCACCTCGGCCGGCGCGGCCACCCGCTGGCGATCGCCCCGGCCCTGCTCGCCGAGATCGATCGCCTCGACCCCGCGGTCGGCCTGCGCGAGCTGCTCGACCGCCACCGTGACGCCGTGCTCGAGGTCGAGGTGGACGACGCCGGGACGGTCGTCGACGTCGACCTGCCGGACGACTACGCCGGCCTCCAGCCGGGGAGCTGAAACCCGCCGGCGGCCGCAGTAGAATTCCCCCTCCCCATGATCGCGCCTCCGTACGAGCCGCCGCGCCGCCGGCGCCTGAAAATTCTGCTGCGCGTCGTCTTGGCGGCGCTCGCCCTGGGCGGGCTGTGGCTGGCCTGGGAGGCGCTCACCTGGCCCGACGTCGCGGCCCTGAGCCGGGAGCGGCCGCGGACCACCGCCTTCATGGAGCGTTACCGTTGGGGCGGATGGCCCTTGTGGTGGCGTTCGCCGCGCCCGATCGAGTGGGTCTGGGCTCCGTATCCGCTGATCTCGCCCAACTTGAAGCGCGCCGTCCTCTGCGGCGAGGACATGGGCTTTTTCTCGCACCACGGCTTCGAGAGCAGCGAGATGAGGCAGGCACTGCAAGATGCCTGGGAAGAGAAGAAGCTGCCGCGCGGCGCCTCGACGATCACTCAGCAGCTTGCCAAGAACCTCTGGCTGTCGAGGTCGCGCAATCCCCTGCGCAAAATCAAGGAGGCCGCGCTCACCAGAGAGCTGGAGAAGCGCTTGAGCAAGCGGCGCATTCTGGAGATCTATCTCAACGTCGTCGAGCTCGGGCCGGGCATCTACGGCGCGGAGGCCGCGGCGCGCCACTACTTCGGCAAATCGGCCCGCAGCCTGAGCGAGCGCGAGGCCGCGCAGCTCGCCGCCAGCCTCCCCTACCCCGACGGCTGGCACCCCGGCGACGCCAGCCGCGCCTACCGCCGCCACGTCCAGACCGTCCTCCGGCGCATGAATCACGCCCGCTGGCTCGGAAGCCTGATCTGATCAAGGCCAATACCACCGGAATTGAGCCAGTGACCGGGCGCCCACGAAAGCGCTGAAAGGAGCCCAGGTGGCCGTCCTGATGCTTGCTATCTGCGGCCGGGCACTAAGACGACCACCTTCACCGTCCGGGTCTCGCGCGAGCAGGCCCGGCGGTGGTTCACCTAAGACGTCTCATCCAGCGCTCCAGTCCTCTAGCATCGCGGGGAATTGAGAGAAGTGTTTTGTGTTGAAGGTCACGACAACCGCATCACAGCGTATTGCGTGGTATGCGATTAGGAGATCTGGATCTTCGTGGTGCGCTCCGATCCCTTTGTTCTTGGCCCACCCTTCTGCCGCTGTGATCCAAATATTCCGATCAAACTCACGCCATGGTCGTGAGGCAACAAAAGATTCAAGGTCCTGCATCCTATTAATCGCACCCATATCCAGAAGTCCGCGCTTCACTTCGTAATACACAAATGGACAAATGATTATCTCGTCTTTCGCTTCAAGTTTGGCGAGCAGCTTCGCAACAATGGCTTGCTCACGCTTCAAGATTGCGGTAAGGACGTCAGAGTCAAGGGAGTAGCGAGTCATGCCAACGACCCTATTCTATCTTAGGTTCCTTGAACTGACGATTGGCTTTCATCTGTGCTTCAAATGACGCCCACCACTCTTCCCCCTCTCCTGCGGGCTCATCTAGCCAACGCTTAAGAAGCGCGATTGTGTCTGCATTCGAAGTACTGACGAATGGTGAGGCACCAGCAGGACAGGCTTCCGCTGAAAGGGAATCCGCTCCTACAACGAATAGCGGTGCGGCTTCACGAGCCCAGAACCACCGCTGCCCGGCAAGAAGTGAGCCAAGATTGGAGGGAAGAGATCCAGACAATAAGGCGCAACCGGCCGCACCAGCGCGCGATTCTTCACCAGCTTCCCCTTCAGGCAGCGCACCGCCTTGTCCAAGGTGCCACCGTCGTAGAGGCTCGATCAGAATTCGCCTCCAATTCTTGTCGCCTCGATGGCTCTCTCTAGAAACGACAGAAAGGTCGAAAAGCTATGAACAAGTTCGCTAGCTCCGAAGAGAGAGGTGACTTGGAAAAATAAGCCACCGGGAATAATAGCGGATTTGTCAATGATAAGCGTTGATGAGCCGCCGGGGCGGGGCCGACGACTTCATCGAATGGTTCTTCAAGGCCGACCGCGGCGAGATCGACCCCTTCGTGCTGGTCGTGGAGGGTTCGATCCCCAACGAGGCGATCAAGAAGGAAGGCTACTGGTGCGGTTTCGGCAACAACCCGGAGACCGGCCAGCCGATGACCACCAGCGAATGGCTCGATCTGCTGGCGCCCAAGGCGCTGGTGGTCCTCGCGGTGGGCACCTGCGCGACCTATGGCGGCATCCACGCCATGGCCGGCAACCCGACCGGCGCGATGGGAGTGCCCGACTACCTGGGCTGGAACTGGCGCTCAAAGGCAGGAAACATCGCAGACTTCCTGTGCGGCTAGAGTGCGCGCCGGTCATGGCTCAGCTCAGCAAGCTCCGTACCCAGGGCGTGTTGTAGAGCACCCACGCGCCCACCAGCAGGGTGCCCGATCCGATGGCCGCCTCGAGCCCGTTGTACCAGCCGGTGAGGCACCGGGCGGTGCCCTGGAGAGGGAGCGCGATCACGGCCGCCAGCACCGCCATACCGGCGATCGATCCGACGCCGAAAACCGCGATGTAGGCCACGCCGAGCCAGGCGGATGAAAGGGTGGTCAGGGTCACCAGCAGCAACGCCGCCGAGCCGGCGAGGCCGTGCACCATGCCGACCAGCAGGGCGCGGAGGGGAAAGCCGTTCCCGTGCGCGTGCTGGTGGTGGTCCCGGTCGTGCGCCTCTTCGCGGGCGTGGCTGTGGGCGTGGAAATGGACGGTGCCGTCGTCGTGGCGATGGACGTGGAGGTGGATGCGGCGCTGGCGCATGCGAAGCAGGACGTCGGCGCCGAGCAGGAGCAGCATGACGCCGACCGCGCCTTCGAAAGCGGCGGCCAGGCGCTCGGAGATCGCGGCGCGGAGCAGCAGGCAGACGCCGCCGGCCAGGAGCAGGGTCAGGGTGTGTCCGAGCCCCCAGACCGCTCCCTGGAGGACGGTCCCGCGCACTCCCCTGCTGCGCGTGGCGAGGCTGGCCACCGCGGCCAGGTGATCGGCCTCGAGGGCATGGCGCATGCCGAGCAGCAGGCCCAGGATCAATAGCGAGATCATCGCCGCCCCCGTGCGACCTGCCGGGAGTGCCGCCAATGGCGGGAGCGGCGGCCGGCCAGCGCGGACCGCTCGCCGAGCGCTGCTGGCGCTGCACATGCCGGTTGCCGGTTCATGAGGCTGCCTCGCCTTCTGCCTTGTCGCGCGGGAACGGCACCGAAACCTCGAGCAGGACCTCGGGCTTGACCCGCAGCGCGCCCATCATGGCGCGAAACGGCTTGATGCGAAAGTCGGGTTGGTTGAGGGTGAGGCGGGCGACGGCGCGGTCTCCCTGGCGCTCGGCGGTGAAAGCCACCTCCCTGACCGTGCCTTGGATGTCGAGGAGCCCGACGACCCGGTAGCGGTCGCCCATGGGCTCGACCTTGGTGGAGCGGAAGGTCGCCTGCGGATACTTCTCGGCCTCGAGGATTTCGTGGGCGACGTTGTGCTCGATCCTCTGGCGGTCGTTCGCCGACGGCAGGCGCTCGTCGACGGCGGCGGTATCGCCTTGGCGCAGCACGCCCACGACCCGCACCGAGTCGGTCTGGCAGCTGGCACGGACCGACAGATCCTCGCCGATCTCAACCGTGAGCTCCGTGACCTGCAGCTTGAGGTCATGGCCCAGGGCCGAGAAGGCCCCCTCCCGGAAGGCATACACGGCGCAGGTGCTGCGCCCAACGTCGACCATGAGCTCGTCTCCAGCCGCCGGCCCCGTTGCCGGCGGTCGTTCACATGCGGGAGATCTTCCAGTACCGGGCTGCGCTCGGCACTGTGACGGCGACGAGCCAAGCCACGACCAGCCCCAGACGTGCGGCATTCCGGCACAAGCCAAGGCGGTCTCCGCCAACGTCACGGTGACGCAACCCACCGGCGCGGGCCAGCTCCAGCTCTATCCGGATCTGGGCCCGCCGCCGAAACACCTCCACCATCAGCTTCCAGGCCGGCCAGACCCGCGCCAACAACGCCATCCTGCTGCTCGACGGCGCGGGCCAAAACGTCGTAGCGCCGGGCGCCCTGGTCACCGATGTCGCTCTGGAACTGCGCCGACCAGACGCTGTCAAACTCG
Organism: Thermoanaerobaculia bacterium; assembly: GCA_035544895.1. Lineage (GTDB taxonomy): Bacteria > Acidobacteriota > Thermoanaerobaculia > Multivoradales > UBA5704 > JASLEW01. The sequence continues at coordinate 14,514 of DASZZM010000069.1, read as the reverse complement.
TGGGTGACCGTGAAGTAGAAGCGCTTCACGTCGGCGCCGACGCCGGAGTCGCTGCTCTTGGCGCCGGTCGCCTTGTCCTGGTTCTGCTTGTCGCTGAAGTCCGCGAAGACCAGACCGTTAATCGAGGTGCCGGCTCGGGCGCCGGAAGTGTGAGCATGCCCAGGTATCAATAGGGCGGCGGCGATCGTGAATTTACCCAGGCTCATGTGTCGCGTCTCCTTGAGTGCTCTGCTGCCGGCCACCGCGGGGCAGAAGCAAGCGGCTTGGCCAATGATCCGCGGCCCTCGCAGCGGGCGCCGCTGCTCGTCGCCGGGGGTCCTCGTCTGCCAGGAATCGGCGCAGTTGCTTGGGCGAACGCTAGTCTGAGTCGATATATTCTGTCAAGTATAACGCAGAACGGATTGAGCGGCCGTGCGCCGCCCATGCAAAGATAGACCCGGCATGAGCCGAGCCGATACCCCGCCTCCCCGCCACCCGTCGCCTCGCCGAGCCGCGCGCACCCCACGGGCCACCCCCGCTCCGCTGGTCTGTCCTCGTATCCGGGTCCTCTGCGGCCATGAGATCGCCCTTGGCCCCGGCAAGGTCGCGCTGCTTCAGGCCATCCAAGCCGGCGGTAGCCTCACCACCGCGGCGCGGGGCCTCGGAATGTCGTATATGCGCGCCTGGAAGCTGGTGCAGACGATGAACGCCTGCTTTCGCGAGCCGCTTGTGACGACTCAGCGGGGCGGCAAGGCCCATGGGAGCGCCGTGCTGACGAAAACCGGCGAGCGCGTGCTGGCACTCTATCGCGGCATGGAGGAGGCGAGCCGTCAGGGGATGGCCGCCAGCTGGCACGAGCTCCGCACTCTCCTCCTCTAGGGTCTGCCGGCTCAGTGTCAACGCTCACCAGTTCGCCCATATAATGGCCGAGCGGCCGCGCGCTTCGTGGTGCGCGCCGCGGTTCGGCAACGGTCGGCGTGCCTCAACCGAGGTCCGATGGAGGCCAGATGACTACCGAGATCCGCAGGGTGGAGAAGGGCCTCGCCGCTCTCGCGTTCGCGGTGCTGTTGCAGGCACCGCGTCCGGCGGAATCCGCGGACCGCTGGGCTCGGGCCGCCTCGTTCGTGGACGACCAGAGCGCCTCGACCCCGCCTGCGGGCGCCGCGCCGACGCTGCGGCTCGTGCCCCTGACCGGTGTAGCGCTCGTGCTTGGCACGAGCGACCTCGAGCGGCTTCCCCGGCAGACTGTACGCGTGGCATACCCGGCCGGCACCAACCACCAGACCAGCCTAGCCGAGATCTCAGGGTTTCCGTTGCGGGCGCTGCTCGATCGCCTAGGCGTGCCGGCCGGTCACGACATCCGCGGAGACGCGCTCCAGCTCTACGTTGTGGCCGAGGGCGTGGACGGTTACCGCGCGGTCCTCGCCCTGGCCGAGCTGGATCCTACCTTCAGCGACAGCCCCGTGCTGGTTGCCGACCGTCGGGACGGCCAGCCGCTCGCCGGCACCGAGGGACCGTTGCGCCTGATCGTCGTCGGCGACAAACGGCCGGCACGCTGGGTCCGCCAGCTCGTGCGGATCGGTGTTCATCGCGCACCCTGACCAGAATCGAGGAGACAACGATGCAGCTCAGTGCACGCAATCAGTTGCGCGGTCGAATCACCGAGGTACGGATGGGAGCCGTGATGGCCGAGGTCACGGTGGACATCGGCGGTGGCAATGCACTGGTTTCCGCCATCACTCGCGCCTCGGTTGAATCGATGGGACTACGCGAAGGCTTGGAAGTCGTGGCCATCATCAAAGCCACGGAAGTCATGATCGGCCTGCCATAGACACCGGCGCCGGGGATCGGTCAGCCCCGGCAACACCCGAAGGCACCACTGCCGGGCCGGACCTGCACTTGACGGCTGGCACGCTCCGTTATATCCTTCCAGATATGTCGATTGGACACTGGCGCCTGGCATTCGCCCTGGTCCTCTCCCTACTGGCGGCCGCCGGGCGCCCGGCCAAGGCGGCGGAGGTCGCCGTCGCGGTGGCCGCCAACTTCACGGCTCCGCTGGAGAAGATCGCGACCGCTTTCGAGAAGGCGTCTGGTCACCATCTCGTGATCAGCTCCGGCTCCTCTGGCAAGCTCTACGCCCAGATCAGCGGCGGCGCTCCCTTCGAGGCGATGTTGTCGGCCGACGCCGAGCGGCCGGCGCGGCTCGAGAAGGAGGGCGCGGCGGTGGCCGGAACTCGCTTCACCTACGCGATCGGCAAGCTGGTGCTGTGGAGCATGGAGCCAGGTCTCGTCGACCCGGCAGGCGCGGTGCTCGGCAGCAGCCGCTTCCGCCACCTCGCGATCCCCGATCCCGAGACGGCTCCCTATGGCGCAGCGGCGCGTCAGGTGCTGCAGGGCCTGGACCTGTGGCAGATGCTGGCGCCTCGGCTGGTGCAGGGAGAGGACATCGGCCAGACCTACCAGTTCGTAGCGACCGGCAACGCCGAGCTCGGGTTCGTGGCGCTGTCGCAGGTACGCGCCGCCGGCAAGCTGCAGGGCTCGCTCTGGATCGTGCCGGCCGAGCGCTACCGCCCTATCGAGCAACAGGCGGTGCTGCTCGCGCGCGGCAAGGACAGCCCGGCGGCGCGGGCATTCCTCGGCTTCCTGCGCAGCGCGCCGGCGCGGGCGCTGATCGAGGAATTTGGCTACGGGCTGCCCTGAGCGCAGCGCGCGCGGCTGAACCGAAGGAACCGGCCGGTCGCGGTAGAGAGCAGGGTCCCTTTTCCCCCGGAAGGCCGCCCGGCTATGTTCCCTGCGTCTGACATCGACCTGCGCCCGCTCTGGCTGACCCTGCGCTTGGCGGCCACCTCCACCGTGGTCTTGCTGACGGTGGGCCTGCCCGCTGCCTGGTGGCTGGCAGGCACCCGAAGCCGCCTGCGGTCTTCGCTCGAGGCGGCGGTCGCGTTGCCGCTCGTCCTACCGCCTACAGTTCTCGGGTTTTACCTGCTGCTGCTTCTCGGCCCGCACGGTCCCATCGGGGGAGCGTGGCGCGCCGCCGGCTTGGAGCCTCTGGTCTTCAGCTTCTCGGGCCTTGTGATCGGCTCGGTGGTGTACTCGCTGCCCTTCGTAGTCCAGCCGCTGCAAGCTGCCTTCGAGAGCGTCGGTCGCCTGCCGATCGAGGTCGCGGCGACGCTGCGGGCGCGTCCGCTCGACCGCTTCTTCACCGTCGCCCTCCCGCTCGCCCGGCGCGGCGTCCTCACCGCGATCACCCTCGGCTTCGCCCACACGCTGGGCGAGTTCGGGGTGGTGCTGATGATCGGTGGCAACATTCCAGGGCGTACCCGGGTGCTGTCGATCGCCATCTACGATCACGTCGAGCGCCTGGAGTATGGGCAAGCGCACCTTCTGTCGGGCGGCATGCTGCTGTTCTCGTTTGCCGTGCTGTGGACGGTGTTCGCGCTCAACCGTCGCCTCGCCAGGGTGGGATGAGCGAGCTCGCGGGGCGCCTCCGGCTGGCGCGCGGGACCTTTTCTCTCGACGTCGAGATCCGGGCTCCGGCGTCGGGGATCACCGCTGTCTTTGGTCCGTCGGGCGCCGGGAAGACCACGCTGCTGCGCTGCGTGGCCGGTCTCGAGCCCGCCGCCGCCGGCTGGCTGGAGATCGGCGGCGAGCGCTGGCAGGACGAGGCCACGGGGCTCTTCTTGCCTCCCCACCGCCGCGCGATCGGCTACGTCTTCCAGGAGCCCGCCCTCTTTGCTCACCTCTCGGTGCGGCGCAATCTCGAGTACGGCCTGCGCCGCACGCCCCGTAGCGCTCGTCGAGTCAGCTTCGCCGAGGCGGTCGCATGGCTGGGGCTGGAGCCCTTGCTGGCGCGCCACCCTCAGTCTCTATCGGGCGGCGAAAAGCAACGCGTGGCGATCGGCCGCGCGCTGCTCATCAGCCCGCGTTTGCTCCTCATGGACGAGCCCCTGGCGGCCCTGGACGCCGGGGCCAGAGGAGAGATTTTCCCGTATCTCGAGCGGCTGCATGCCGAGCTTTCGATTCCTGTCCTCTACGTCAGCCATTCGCCAGCCGAGGTCCTGCGGCTGGCTGACCACCTCCTGCTCCTCGCGGCCGGTCGGCTCCGGGCGGCCGGCCCTCTGCACGAGATCGCCACCCGTCTGGACCTGCTGCCATGGGTCCCGGAGGCAGAGCTCGGCGCGGTGATCGAAGCGCAGGTCGGCGAGCACGACGAACGGTTCGCTCTCACCTACTTCGACTTCGCGGGTGGCCGCTTGACTGTGCCGCGCCAACCGTATCCGCTCGGCAGCCGACAGCGGGTGAGGGTCCTCGCCCGCGATGTGAGCCTGGCCCTCGATCACCCCCGGCGCACCAGCGTGCTCAACGTCTTCGCGGCGCGCATCGTGGAAATCGCCAAAGTCGAGGACAGTACCGAAGCCGGCGGGAGCCACAGGGTCGACGATGCCGGCCAAGCCGCCGCAGCCGGTGGCGCGCAGCACGGAATCTCGGCATCCGCCGGCCCGGCGCACGGCGCCGCCCGGGTGCTGGTGAAGCTCGACGTGGGCGGCGCCGCGCTGCTCGCACAGATCACCGGCAAGTCTTTGCACCAGCTCGCGCTACGCCCCGGTCTGCCCGTCTATGCCCTGGTCAAGAGTGTAGCGCTCGTGGCATGACCGCAGCCTCGGTGCCACGAGCGCATGGCCGCCGCAGGGTGCCGCGCCGCAAGGCCCGCTCCTTCATCAGCGCGAAGAAGACCGGCACGAGGATCAGCACGTGGATGGTCGAGGTGACCATGCCGCCGACCATCGGCGCCGCGATCGGTTTCATCACGTCGGAGCCAATGCCCGACTCCCAGAGGATGGGGACGAGGCTCGCCAGGACCACGCTCACCGTCATCAGTTTCGGCCGCAGCCGCTGCACCGCGCCCTCGATGACCGCGGCTTCGACATCTTCATGGCGCAGCGGGACGCCAGTCGCTAGCCGGCGGTCGAGGGCGTCGTGCAGGTAGACGACCATCACCACACCGGTCTCCACCGCGATGCCAAAAAGGGCAATGTATCCGACCCAGACGGCGACGCTGAACTCGTAGCCGAGCAGCCACTGTAGGATCAGGCCGCCGGTCATGGCGTAAATGGTCGGGAAGATCAGGACCAGCGCCTCGGTGAGAGAATGAAACACCATGTAGAGCAGGAAGAGGATCACCAGGAAGACGATCGGCAGGATGATCTTCAAGCGTTGCTTGGCGCGGATCTCGAACTCGTACTCACCCGACCACTGGAAGGAGTAACCCGCCGGCAGCGCGAGCTGGCGGCCCAGAAGGCTCGTGGCCTGTTGCACGAACCCGCCGTAGTCCTTGCTCTTGAGGTCGAGGTAGACGTAGCCGGTCAGCCGGCCGTCTTCGTCGCGGATCATCGCCGGACCATGGGAGAACGAGATCGTGGCCACTTGCGCGAGCGGGATCTGCGCGCCCGAGGGCGTCGCGATCAGCACCCGGCGCAGCTCGTCGATGTTGTCCCGGAAGTCGCGCTCGTAACGGACGTTGATCGGGTAGCGCTCGCGCCCCTCGACGTTTTCGGCCACGTTCATGCCGCCGGCTCCCGAGCTGACGGCCTGCTGCACGTCCGCCACGGTCAGGCCGTATCTCGCCGCCTCCGGCCGGTTGATCTCGACGTTGACGTAGAAGCCCTGCGCCACGCGTTCGGCAAAGACGGAGCGCACTTGGGGCAGGCCGGAGAGGATCTGTTGCATATGAGCGCCGAGCTGCTGAATCCCGTCGAGTGAAGGGCCCTGGATCTTCAAGCCCACGGCGGTCTTGATCCCGGTCAACGACATGTCGAGCCGGTTCTCGACCGGCATCGTCCAGGTGTTCGTCAAGCCGGGAAACTGGAGCCGGCCGTCCATCTCGAGGATCAGCTTCTCGTAGGTCATGCCCGCTCGCCACTGCGCCCGCGGCTTGAGCATCACGGTCGTGTCGTACATGTCGAGCGGGGCATTGTCCGTCGCGCTGTCCGACCGGCCGACGGTTCCGAAAACGGTTGCGACTTCGGGAAAGGAGCGCAGAATGCGATCTTGCTCTTGCAGGAGCTGGGAAGCCTGCGTGATGCCGATTCCGGGTAGAGCCGTGGGCATGTAGAGGGACGAACCCTCGAAGAGCGGCGGCATGAACTGGCTGCCCAGCTTGAACATCACGGGAAAAGTGACGAGGAGGAACAGCAGGTTGAGCAGCAGGGTCGTCTTGCGGTAACGCAGGCAGAGTCGCAGCACGGGCAGGTAGAGCGCCTGCGTCACGCGGGAAACCGGGTTCGCCGATTCCGGGCGCAGCTTGCCGCGGATGAAGAGCACCATCAGCACCGGCACCAGAGTGATCGCGAGCAGCGACGAGAAGCCGACGGCCAGCGTTTTCGTCCATGCCAGCGGCCGGAACATGCGCCCCTCCTGCGCTTCGAGCAGGAACACCGGCAGGAACGACACGACGATGATCAGCAGCGAGAAGAAGAGCGCGGGCCCCACCTGCTTGGCGGCGCCGATCAGGACGCGCCGGCGCTCCCCTTCTCCGACCGGTGCGGCCGCTCCGGCCGCCGGCTCCGCAAGGTGCCGGTAGCCGTTCTCCACCATGACGATGGCGGCGTCGACCAGCACCCCGATGGCCAGCGCCATGCCCCCCAGCGACATGATGTTCGAGCTGACGCCGAGAAAGTACATGGGGACGAAGGCGGCCACGACCGCGATCGGCAGGGTGAGGATCGGGATCAGCGCCGAGCGGACATGAAAGAGGAAGACGAGGATCACCAGGCTGACGATCGCCGCTTCCTCCAGCAGATCGCGCTGCAGGGTACGAATCGATTCCTCGATCAATCCCGCCCGGTCGTATCCCGCCGCGATCTCGACCCCTGCCGGCAGCGTCCCTTTGATCTCCGCCAGCTTCCGCTTGACCCCGTTGATGACGTTGAGCGCGTTGAGGCCGTAGCGCATCACGACGATGCCGCCCACGGTCTCGCCCTCGCCCTGCCATTCCGCCACCCCCTCCCGGATGTCGGGGCCGAACGCGACCGTCCCCAGCTCTTTGATCAGGACCGGCGTGCCGTTTTTCGCCATCACCGGGACATTTTCGAGATCGGCCAGCGACCGCAGGTAGCCGAGGCCGCGGATCATGTAGCGGGTGCCGCTGAGCTCGAGGACCCGGCCGCCGACCTCGTTGGTGCTCGCCTTGACGCGGTCGATGACCACCGACAGCGGAATGCCGTAGGCGAGCAGCTTGTTGGGGTCCAGCCGCACCTGGTACTGGCGGACGAAGCCGCCGATCGTGGCCACCTCGGCGACGCCGGGCACGGTTGCGAGCTGATAGCGCAGCTGCCAGTCCTGGAGGCTGCGGAGGTCCGCCAGGCTGTGCCGGTGAGAGCGATCGACCAGGGCGTACTCGTAAACCCATCCGGCGCCCGTCGCGTCCGGACCGATCGCTGGATGGATTCCTGGCGGCAGCCGGCCCGCGATCGTTTGCAGATACTCCAGGACTCGCGAGCGCGCCCAGTAAATGTCGGTGCGATCCGCGAAGACGACGAACACGTAGGAGTCGTTGAACATGGTCTGAGCGCGGACCGCCTTGACATGAGGCGCGGCGAGCAGCGCCGTGACGATCGGGTAGGTCACCTGGTCTTCGATGATGTCGGGCGGCTGTCCCTCCCAGTTGGTGTGGATGATGACCTGGACGTCGGAGATGTCGGGCAGGGCGTCCAAGGGAACCTGTCCCATCGCCCAGATTCCGGCCAGCACCAGACCGAGGACGCCGGCGAAGACCAGGAAACGGTTGTGCGCGCACCACTCGATGACCCGGGAGACCATGGCTACATCCCTCCCGTCGCATTGACGGTCAGGTGCTTGGCGACGAGCGTCCGCCCCTGCTGGCGAACCGTCACGGTGACCTGCCAGGTGCCGCCCGACTCGAGGGTTCCCTGGCCCGCGTACATCCCGCCCCCTTGATCGCTGGCCTTGATCGTCGTGTTCATCGCCGCCATGCCCATGGCCGGCATGGCCGCCATGAAGAAGGTGATGCTGACCTCGGCGCCGGCGAGCGGTTTGCCGTCCGCTCCGGTCACCCGCACGCGCACCGAGTTGCTGCCCTTCCTCGGCGGCGAGGGGTCGGTGGTCATCTCGACCGCGGCCTGGGCCTGGGCCGGCGCATTGATGGCCGAGGCGGCTCCGGCGCCCGGCGGCGGCGGTATGAAGGCGCCCGCGGCGGCCTGGAGCTGCGCTTCGGAATCGATCAAGAAGTTCGCCGACGTCACGATCGCATCGCCGGCGGAGAGACCCTTGGCGACGACGAGATCGTCGCCGACCCGCGGTCCCAACTCGACTTGCCGCGGTTCGATGTTGCCGTTGCCGCGGTAGAGGAAAACGAGACTCCTGCTTCCCGACTGAAACGCGGCGGCGGCGGGGATCACCAGTTGCCGGCCGAGCGGGAGGTGCAGTCTCACGTTGACATACATCCCCGGCCGCAGCTCGAGGCCCGGATTCGCGAACACCAGGCGCACCGGCAGGGTGCGGGTGGCAGCATCGACCTGCGGCAGGAGGTAGTCGACCGCCCCCCGGAAGACGGCGCCGGGGTAGGCATCCACCGTGACTTCGGCAGGATCGCCCGGCTTGATCCTTCCCGCGTCGTTCTGGAACACCTGGGCGACCACCCAGACCGCGGCCAGGTCCGCCACCGTGTAGAGCTTGGTGTCAGGCTGCACGTACATGTTGGGTAGGATGTTCTTTTCCATGATGTAGCCGGAGGCCGGTGAGTTGATCGGCAGGTCGGTGATCGCTTGGCCGGAGGCTTCGAGCTTCTCGATCTCGCGAGCTGGAACCTGCCACTGCTGCAACCGGGCCTTGGCGGCACTGAGTAAGGACGATGCACCCGCGGCGACGCCGTCCACGGAGCTGCCTGCCAGCGCGCGCTGAGTCTTGCGAGCCAGCAGGTATTCCTGCTCCGTGGTGACCAGGTCGGGGCTGTAGATGGTGAACAGCGGCTGGCCCCGGCGCACGAATTCGCCGGTCGTGGCGACGTACAGGCGGCGGATCCAGCCGGCGAAGCGGGTTTGCACGTAGGCGAGACGCCGCTCGTCCACCTGCACGCTGCCGGCAAAGCGGAGCTCGTCTTCGACGTGCTTGTACGCCACGCTCCCCGTCTGCACGCCGATGCTCTGCACGCGCTGCGGCGACAGTTGGATGGGCGCCAGGGGAGTCTCCTGCGGCTTGGCGGCCAGCATCTCGCTGCCTCCGCCGCCCGGCGGCGGAGAGACTCCTGGTCGGCCCGCCTCCGGCGGTTTCAGATCGCCGCCAGCCGGCGCCTGCGCCGCGGCCCGAGCGCCAGGCACCGATCGCTGGTGGAGCCGCCACCAGAGTGCGGCCGCCGCGAGCGCGAAGGTGGCGGCCAGCGCGAGCGCGACGAAGAAGGCCGCGCGGTAGCGCGGTGCCCTGCCGGGCTCCTCGCTGGGCTGGAGGTTCGGGCGAGGCTCGTGGTCGTCGCTCATGGCAAGGTCACTCCGGTCAGTCGTTCGAGCCGCGCCAGCGCCGACTCATGATCGGCCAGCTCGCGGCGGCGCTCGAGCTTCAGGTTGAGGACATCGAGGAAGTTCCCGAGCAGGGTCGCGAAGTCCTGGCGATTCGACTCGTAGGCGGCGATGCCGGCCTGGAAGGTGGCTTCGGCCTGCGGGATGAGACCCTCGTTGTAGATCTTGAGCCGCTCTTCAGAGCCGCGAAGCAGCGCGAGCTGCTGCGCGATCTCCGAGCCCACGCGCTGAATGTCGGCTTGCAGCTCCTGCTCGGCGCGCGCCCGGTCTTCCTCCGCCGCGGCCAGCTCGGCGACCCGCCGGCCGCGGTTCGGCAGGCGGATGCCGAAGCTCGCCGTGTAGTAGTCGCGGAACTGCGATCCCGTGTGCTGGACCATGGCCTGCACATTGAAGTCGGGGCGAAACTCCCGGCGCGCCAGCTCGACGTGCGTCTGTTCGCCGCGCAGCGCCTCGCGGCGGGCGCGCAAATCCGGGTTGTGCTCGGCGGCTTGCTGCAAGAGATCCGCAGCGCTCCGCTGCGGGACTGTTGGAGTGAGGGACTCCGCGACGATGTCGGGCGACGTCTGCGGACGGTTCAGAGTCTGCTTGAGCTGCGCCTGCAGCTGCCCCTCGTCCTGGTGGCGCATCGCGACGTCCTGGAGGAGCTTGGTGTGCTGCAGTTGCGCCCGCAGCACATCCTGCTGACTTCCCTGACCGACGCCATAGCGCGACTCCACCACCTGCTCGACCTGCCCGAGCAGCCGGTCGTTGCTCTCGAGGATCCCCAAGGTCTGCTGGACATAGGCCAGCCGGTAGTAGACGAGCTTGAGCGCCTCGACGACCCGCCGCCGCACCGCGCTCGCGTCTTCGTGCAGCGATTCCGCCTTGTGGGCGGCCACCGTGGCGCGCAGCGCCCGCTTACCTCGATAGGGAAAGTCCTGGGAAGCGCCGACCCCGATATAGGCGAAGTCGCTATTGTTGAACCCGGCAAGGGGCCGCGGGCTCCCGACGCTGAGCTCCTGGACCGAGAGCTGCGTCTCCGGCAGCGCCCGCGCCTGCTTCGGAACCTCGGCCGCCGCCCGCCACCCATGCTCCGCGGCCTGGATTTCCGGGTTGTACTCCGCCACCTCCTCGACCAGCCTGGCAAGAGGCGTGGCGGCGGACTCCTCGGTGCGAGCTTCCGTCGCTCGCGTCGGAGAGGCCGGCGCCGCCGCCACCACGGCGGAAGTCGAGCCCGCCTGCGCCGCGGCCGAGGAGAGCCGTGGGATTGCCGCGCAGACAGTTAGAAAGAGAATCTTTGGAACAGCATGAGGCATGGCGTTCCTCCGCGAGCGAAGTCAGGGTTGCCGCGCCCGGCATGGGCGCGAGCGGACACACTTCTCCCCGGGAAGCGCTTAGATCAGGAAGACGGCAAAGAGGGTGAAGAGCCCGATTCCCTGGACGATCGCGGCGGGAGCCACGGGACCCTGCCCGGGAATCGACGCGGCCCGCGGCTCGGGCACGGCCAGCGCGGCCGGGATCGTCGTGGCGACAGGGGGCAGCGGGGCGGCCGGGCCATGCGAGACCTGCCCGGTGCCATTGCCGCAGCACTCCCTCCCCATCAGCCTGCAGGCCTGCCGCTCCGTGGCGCTCATCGGACATGCTTCGGAGAAACAGAGAGGCGCCCCGAAGAGGACGGCGAAGGAAGCGGCCAAGAAGACCGCGGTGACGGGACGGAGGCGGCGCAACCAGCTCACAGAGGAAGTATACGCACAAAGGCGAGCTTCTGGACGCGTGACCCCATGGGCTGCGCAAGATCGCCGCGCCGGCGACAGCCCCCGCAAGCTGTGCCCCCACGTAGGCAGGAATCTCGCGCCACGGGAAGTGCCGGGTCAGGGAGAACGCCATGGTCACCGCCGGGTTGAAATGGGCGCCGGAGATGTGGCCGAGGGCTGGTGGCCCCTACTCGGTCACCTCCGACGATGTTCCGTGCGGCAACCGCCACGATGCCGGTCCCGGCGCCGACGTCAAGAACGCGCTCGCCTCGGCGCAGCTCGAGCAATGAGATCAACTGCCGGGCCGGCCTCTCGAAATAGTGGCGCACGGCGATCCGGTCGTAGCACTCGGCAATCTCGTCGTAGGACCACCAGGTGCAAGGGGCCATGGCTGATCAGGAGGCGTTCTGCCGCGGCTCGACCAGCTTTCCCCACTCCTGCCACGCGCCGTCGATGAGCCTAACGCCTCCCCCTGCAGTTGAGTCCAGGCTTCCCCCCTCTTACGGGCGCTGGCGTAAAGGTGCTGTGGCGGGGGTTGGCGGGAGGGCCACGGAACGGGTCACCGGTGGCAGGCAGCGGCGGTCGTCGCACGCCTGGTAGGTGAGCCGGACCGTGGCGGCTTGAGAGGCGACGTCGCCGTGCACGGTGACCTGGCGGGTGTAGACGGCCAGCGCCTGGTCGGAAAAAGCGAACTTCACGAGCTCCGGCCGCGGGTACTCGAGGCCACGGACCTGCCCTTCGACGCGGGTAGGGATCAGATAGTCGAGGGAGGCTGGGTTGGCCTGGAGGTGCCAGCCGTCGCGGATCTGGAAGTCCAGCGCGAAAGGCCGCCAGCCCTCCGCCCCAGGCGGCGCTGTGAAGCGAGCCGCCGCCGTGACGACGTCCGGCGCCGTCGCGGATGCGGGGGGAGCGTGCGCCGCGGCCGCGGGGATGGAGTTGGCCGCCGCGGCCGTGGGGGAGCTCGCCGCTGCCGCTGTGACGGATCCGCGCGCCTGGCTGTAGCGCAGGACGGCGAGGGCGAGGGTGGGCAGCGCCTGGGGGTAGGCGTCGAGCTCGCGGCCGAAAGCTTGCAGGGAGGCCCGGGCGCGCTGGCCGTAGACGGCCTTGTCGGTGCGCTCGGCGAGCTGCGCAAGGTCGAGGGCGGCCACCCCGTTGCCCGAGGGGATGGCGCCGTCAGTGCCACTCTTGACCTGGAACAACAGGTTGGGCTTGGCCTCACTGGTGAAGTAGCCGCCGCTCGGGTCGCGCAGGCGCGCCTCCAGCTCGTTGGCGACGCGCTCGGCCTCGTGCAGCCAGCGCTGGTTGCCGGTGACCTCGTCGAGGGCGAGCAGGCCGCGCACGAAGAAAGCATAGTCGTCGAGGAAGGCCGGGATCTTGGCCTCGCCGTTGCGCCAGGCGTGGAGCAGCGTGGCGTCCTTGCCGCGCAGGTGGGTAAGCATGAAGTCGGCCGCGGCCTCCGCCGCCTTGGTGTAGCGCGGCTCGCCCAGAAGCTTGCCGCCGCGCGCCATGGCGGCGATCATCATGCCGTTCCAGTCGGTGAGCGCCTTGTCGTCCACCAGCGGAAACTTGCGCCGCGCGCGCCAGAGGCGGAGCTTGTCGAGCCGTGGCTGGAGGCGCTCGAGCAGGTCCAGGCGCGACATGCCGCGCCGCGCCGCGAGCTCGTCGAGAGGCCGCGTCAGGTAGAGAGTGTAGTGATCGCGCGGGAAATTGGGCGGGCCGTCAAAGCCGAAGATCGGTGCCAGAAAAGCGAACCCGTCTTCGCCGAGAGCGGAGCGCAGCTCCTGCCGCGTCCAGATGTAATAGGCACCTTCGGCGCCGTCGGTCTCGGCGTCGACAGCCGACTTGAAGGCGCCGCCGGGCAGAGTCATCTGCTGCAGGATGAACTCGAAGGTGCCGCGTGCCCAGCGCTCGAGCTCGCGGTCGCCGGTGGCCTTGGCGGTCACCGCCAAGAGCTCGCCCAGATGGGCATTGTCGTAGAGCATCTTCTCGAAGTGAGGGATGCGCCAGTCGGCGTCGAGGGTATAGCGGTGGAAGCCGCCGGCGAGTTGATCGTAGATCGCCCCTTCCCCCATCCTGTGGAGGGTGGTGACGACCATCTCGCGCGCCTCGCCGTCGCCGCTCTCCGCCGCCTGCCAGAGGAGGTAGAGGTTGGCCGGGGAGGGAAACTGGGGCGGACCCCCAAAGCCGCCGTGCGTGCGGTCGAAGCGGCCCTTCAACGCCTGCACCGCGGCGGCAGCGGCCCGCGCCGCCGGCACCGCCGCCGTGGCCGGAGCGCCGCCTTCCCTGCTCTGGGCGAGCGCCTCCTTGACCGCCGCCGCCACCTGCTCGGCCTGGCTCAAGACCTCAGGCCGCCGCTTCTCCCAGGCGTTGTGGACGCCGCGCAGCACGCTCGGGAAGCCCGGCAGACCCGCGCGGTCCTCCGGCGGGAAGTAGGTGCCGGCGAAGAACGGCTTGAGGTCCGCCGTCAGGAACAGCGAGTTCGGCCAGCCCGCGCTGTGGGTGATCAGCTCGGTGGCGGTGATGTAGAGGTTGTCGAGGTCGGGGCGCTCCTCGCGGTCCACTTTGATGCTGACGAACCACCGGTTCATCAGCTCCGCGATCACCGGCTGTGAGAAGACCTCCCGCTCCATGACATGGCACCAATAGCAAGTCGAATAACCCACCGACAGGAAGATCGGCTTGCTCTCGCGGCGCGCCTTGTCGATGGCCTCCTCACCCCAGGGATACCAGTCCACCGGGTTGTGGGCGTGCAGCAGCAGGTACGGGCTCGACTCGTGGATGAGACGGTTGGTCCTGAGAGAGGTCTCGGCGACCTCGGCAGATCTCACGCCGGAGCTCGCGCCGGCTCGTCCTCCGGAGCTCTCGGCAGAGGCCGCGGGAGGAGTCCCCCGCTGCGGAGCGACCCCGCAGGAGAGGATGCCGAGGGCCAAGGCCAGCGCAATCCCTGGCTTCGAACCGACGAAAGACCATCCCGAGCGATTGCGGGCGCGAAGCTCGGCGGCGTCGGTGGTGGCGTCAGCCCGCGCACGGCGCTCTCGGTTGGCCTCAAGGTCGATGTGGACGCGCTGCCCAAGGAAGGCGTGGCCGCGCTCGAGAAAGGTCAGGTCGACCTCGACGCCCCGGCCACCACCCTCACGCTGCTGAAGGTCAACTCGGTGGTGGGTCTCACCGGCTTCTTCAGCCAGGCCGGGAACCTGCGCTCCTTGGGTCTCCAATGCGCGTTCTGCCACTCGACGGTCGACGACTCGCTCGCTCCGGGGATCGGTCGGCGG
>DASZZM010000068.1:0-128670 GCA_035544895.1 Thermoanaerobaculia bacterium | reverse complement strand
GGGATGACAGAGTTAGATGACAGAGTTATTGGAGAAAATAGAATTAAAACTACCGACCAATGCCGCGACGAACTGACATCTCGAAGATCCTGATCATCGGCTCTGGCCCCATCATCATTGGCCAGTCGGCGGAGTTTGACTACTCCGGCACGCAGGCTTGCAAGGCGCTCAAGTCCGAGGGCTACGAAGTGGTGCTGGCGAACTCCAATCCGGCCACCATCATGACCGACCCGGAGTTCTCCGACTCCACCTATATCGAGCCCCTCGTGCCCGACGTCGTCGCCAAGATCGTCGAGCGCGAGCGCCCCGACGCCCTGCTGCCGACAGTCGGCGGCCAGACCGGCATCAACCTCGCCATCGCGCTTGCCGAGCGCGGCGTCCTCGCGCGCTGCGGCGTCGAAGTCCTGGGGGCGGACATAGGAGCCCTGCGACTAGGCGAGGACCGCCTCCTGTTCAAACAGGCCATGCAGGAGATCCGCCTCGAGGTGCCGCGCAGCGGCTACGCCGGCAGCCTCGAAGAGGGACGCGACATCGCCGCCGAGATCGGCTTTCCGCTCATCGTCCGCCCCAGCTTCACTCTCGGGGGCGAAGGCGGAGGCACCGCCTACAACCGCGACGAGCTCGAGGAAGTCGTCGCCGCGGCGCTGCAAGCGAGCCCCGCGGGCCGCGTCCTGATCGAGCAATCGGTGCTGGGATGGAAAGAGTTCGAGCTCGAGGTCATGCGCGACCAGGCCGACAACGCCATCGTCGTCTGCTCGGTCGAAAACGTGGATGCGATGGGCGTGCATACCGGCGACTCGATCACCGTGGCGCCGCAACAGACCCTGTCCGACCGCGAGTACCAGGCGATGCGCGACGACGCTTTCAAGGTCATCCGGCGGGTTGGAGTGGCCACCGGCGGCTCCAACATCCAGTTCGCCGTCGATCCCCGCACCGGCAAGCGGGTGGTGATCGAGATGAATCCGCGGGTGTCGCGCAGCTCAGCTCTCGCTTCCAAGGCGACGGGCTTTCCGATCGCCAAGATCGCCGCCTTGCTGGCGGTCGGCTACCGCCTCGACGAGATCCCCAACGACATCACCGGCAAGACCTTCGCCGCCTTCGAGCCGACCCTCGATTACACGGTGGTCAAGATCCCGCGCTGGGCTTTCGAGAAGTTCCCCGAAGTCCCGACCACCCTGGGCACGTCGATGAAGTCGGTGGGCGAGGTAATGGCCATCGGCGGCACCTTCGCCGAGGCGCTGATGAAGGGAATCTCGGCGCTCGAGCTCGGCGGCAACGTCGCGGCGCGCGAGCGGCGGATGTCGGACCCGGTTCGGCTGCGGCGGCGGCTCGCGGTCCCCAACTGGGAGAGGCTGTTCGCCGTCTTCGCCGCGCTGCGCCAGGGCTGGACTCCCGAGGAGGTCTCCCGCGTCTCGCACATCGATCCCTGGTTCTTGCGCGAGATCGCCGAAGTCGTCGAGCTCGAGGCCGAGATCGCCTGTTGGGACCTGCCCTCGGTGCCCGCGGCGCTGCTCGTCACCGCCAAGCGGACCGGGCTCTCCGACGCGCGGATCGCGGCGCTGCTCTCCTGCGGCGAGGCCGAGGCGAGCCGCGCCATGGCCGGGCGCGGCGTCCGCCGGGTCTTCAAGCGCGTGGATACCTGCGCGGCCGAGTTCCCGGCGATGACTCCCTACCTGTATTCGACCTACGGGGAGGAGGACGAGAGCGAGCCCACGGCGCGCCCCAAGGTGGTGATCCTGGGCTCCGGGCCGAACCGGATCGGACAGGGCATCGAGTTCGACTACTGCTGCGTGCACGCCGCCTTCGCGCTGCGCCAAGCCGGCTACGAGACCGTGATGATCAATTGCAATCCGGAGACGGTCTCAACCGATTACGACACCTCGGACCGGCTGTACTTCGAGCCGCTGACCCTGGAGCACGTGCTGGCGGTGATCGCCCGCGAGCGGCCGCAGGGAGTCATCGTTCAGCTTGGCGGCCAGACGCCCCTCAACCTGGCGCACGGGCTCGCCGCCGCCGGCGTGCCGATCTGGGGAACGCCGCCCGAAGCCATCGATCTCGCCGAGGACCGGCGCCGCTTCGGCGCGCTGCTGGTGGAAGAGGGAATCCTCCAACCCGAGAGCGGCACCGCCCGGACGCCAGCCGAAGGCATCGAGGTAGCGCGGCGCCTCGGCTTCCCGGTGCTTCTGCGCCCGAGCTACGTGCTCGGCGGACGGGCGATGGTGATCTGCTACGACGAATCCACCCTGGAGCGCTACATGGCGGAGGCCGCCGAGGTCTCGCCGGACCATCCGGTGCTGCTCGACCGCTTCTTGGAGGACGCCTTCGAAGTCGACCTCGACCTGATCGCCGACGGGCGGCGGGCGGTGGTCGCGGGCATCATGCAGCACATCGAAGAGGCGGGGATCCATTCCGGCGACTCCGCGGCGGTGCTGCCGCCGTACCGGATCTCGCGGGCCGACCAGGACGCGATGCGCGACATCGCCCGGCGGCTGGCGCTGCGGCTCGGCGTCGTCGGCTTGATGAACGTGCAGTTTGCGCTCAAGGACGGCCGTATCTACGTGCTCGAGGTCAACCCGCGCGCCTCGCGCACGGTGCCCTTCATCGCCAAGGCGGTGGGGGCGCCGCTGGTCGCCCTGGCCGTGCGGGCCATGGCCGGCGAGAGCCTGGAGTCGCAGGGGTTCACCGAGGAGCCGCGGGTTCCCGGGGTGTTCGTCAAGGCGCCGGTGTTCCCCTTCCGCCGCTTTCCCGGGGTCGATCCGATCCTCGGTCCAGAGATGAAGTCGACGGGCGAGGTCATGGGGGCCAGCGGCGACTTCGGCAACGCATTCGCCAAGGCCTGGCTTGGCGCGGGACACAAGCTGCCGCTCTCCGGCACCGCCTTCCTGTCGGTGCACGACCAGGACAAGCCGGCATTGCTGCCGGTGGCGCGGCGCCTGGCCGAGCTCGGCTTCGAGCTGATGGCGACGGCGGGAACCGCCGCGTTTCTTGCCGCCCACCGCCTGGAGGTGCGCCCGGTCCTCAAGGTGCACGAGGAGCGCCCGCACGTGGGCGACCATCTGATCAACGGCGAGATCGATCTGATCGTCAACACGCCCCTGGGCCGGGAGTCGCACGAGGACGACACGGTCATCCGCAGGACCGCCCTCAAGTACGACATCCCGTGCATCACTACACTGTCCGGCGCCATGGCCGCGGCGGAAGCCATCGCGGCGCTGCGGCGGGACGGGCTGGCGGTGCGTTCGCTGCAGGAGATCTATGGTCGCGTGGTAGGTGCTGGAGCGGGGGCCGTGGCCGGTTGACCGAACGATGGCGGCGTGGTAGGGTTCCCCGTCCATGCGCCGGGTGGGCGCCGGGGGAGCGTGTCTATGTATGCGGTGATCCAAAGTGGTGGCAAGCAGTACCGGGTCGAGCCGGGAGAGGTGCTCGAGGTGGAGCTGCTGGCGGAGCCGGCGGCCGGCGAGCGGGCTGCCGATTCCGACGCGGACTCGGCTTCCGATCGTAAGGGCGCGGTGCGGTTCGAGCGCGTTCTGCTGGTTGGGGGCGGCGGCGGTGAAGGAAAGGAGCGCTTCACGGTGGGCAGCCCGGCGGTCGCGGGGGCGGTGGTGACGGCGACGCTGGTGGGCGAGACGCGGGGGCCGAAGATCCGGGTGTTCAAGACCAAGCGGCGGAATACGCAGCGGCGGACACGCGGCCACCGGCAGCACCTGCACCGAGTGAGAATCGAAGAGATCCAGTTACCCGCGGGCAATGCCAATGCAGAGGAGAGCGCCTGATGGCTCACAAGAAAGGACAGGGCTCCAGCCGCAACGGCCGGGACTCCAACCCGCAGAACCTGGGAGTGAAGAGGTTCGGCGGGGAGCGGGTCAATGGCGGCTCGATCTTGGTGCGGCAGCGCGGCACGCGCTTCTTCCCGGGCGACAACGTCGGCCGGGGAAAGGACGACACCCTCTTCGCCAAGATCGGCGGGGTGGTGAAGTTCCAGGACCGCGGCCGCCGCGGCACCTTCGTGCACATCCTGCCGCCCGAGTGATCTAAAGCTGCCACAACCGGGTGTGTGCCGACCCCGAGGGATGAAACGGCGCTGCGATATGGCGGTGGCAGACTACTCAAAGCATCTATCGGATCGCCCCCCGCAACCCCTCGGTCCCCTTCCCACCCCTCCGGGGGGGAAGGGGACGCCCCCACCCTCTCGCGGATGGGAGTTTCGTTCTAGAAGGCCCAGGGCCTGGCGCCCTGCCAACTCCCCTTGATCTTCCTCGACGAAGCCGAGATTCGCGTCCAGGGCGGGCGTGGCGGCAACGGCTGCGTCGCCTTTCGCCGCGAGAAGTACGTCCCGCGCGGCGGCCCTTCGGGCGGGGACGGCGGCCACGGCGGCTCGGTGTGGCTGGTCGGCGAGGCAGGCCGCAATACCCTCTACCACCTCCAGTTCCCCTCGCTCTACCAGGCCGAGCGCGGGCGTCATGGCGAAGGCTCCAACCGCACGGGGCGCAGCGGCGCCGACCTCGAAGTGCCGGTGCCGCTCGGCACCGAGGTGCTCGACCGCGAGTCCGGCGAGCGCCTGGGCGAGATCCTTGCCGGCGGCGAGCGCCTGCTGGTAGCGGCCGGTGGGCGCGGCGGGCGCGGCAATGCCCACTTCGCCACGGCGACCCGCCAGGCCCCGCGCCATGCCGAGCCTGGACGGGAAGGCGAAGAGCGGCGCCTGCTGCTCGAGCTCAAGCTGCTCGCCGACGTCGGGGTCATCGGGCTGCCGAACGCGGGCAAGTCGACGCTGATCAGCGTCATCTCGGCGGCGCGTCCGAAGATCGCCGACTACCCGTTTACCACGCTGGTTCCCCAGCTCGGCGTGGTGGCCGAGGGGCCGCTGTCCGAGCCATTCGTCGTGGCCGATCTGCCCGGGCTGATCGCCGGCGCCGCGCAGGGGGCGGGGCTTGGCTTCCAGTTCCTGCGCCACATCGAGCGCTGCCGGTTGCTGCTCCACCTGGTCGACCTCTCGACGCCGCGAGAGAGCGTTGCGGAAGACCTGGCGGTCGTCGAGCGCGAGCTGGCGTCGTTCGACCCGCGCCTGGCCGAACGGCCGCGCCTCATCGCGGGGAGCAAGCTCGACGCCGCCCTCCCGGAGCGGCTCTCCGAGCTGCGGCAGGCGGCAGCGGCGCGCGGCTTGCCTTGGCTCGCCATCAGCGCGGTCACCGGCGAGGGGATCCGGGAGCTGGTGACGGCGCTCGCCCGGCAGCTCGCGGAAACGGCGGTCGCGCCGTGAGGGTCGGTCTCTTCGGCGGCAGCTTCGATCCGATCCACCGCGGCCACCTCGAGCCGGTGCAAGAGGCGCGGCGAGACCTCGGCCTCGACCGCGTCATCTATCTGCCCACGGCGCTGCCGCCGCACAAGCCGCGGCGCAGGCACGCTTCTCCCTGGGCGCGCTATGCCATGGTGGAGCTGGCCCTGCTCGCCGAGGAGGGGCTCTTCGCCTCGGCCTTCGAGCTCACCCTTGACCGCCCCGCCTATACCATCGATACGGTCGAGCACTTTCGCCGCGAGCTGCCGGAGGCGGAGCTCCACCTGCTGGTCGGCGGCGACTCGTTCGCCGACCTGCCGCAGTGGTTCCGCTGGCGCGACATCGTCGCGGCCGTTCACCTGGCCGTCCTGGCTCGCCCCGGCTGGGACCTCGAGGGGGAGGCCGCCCTCCCCGCGGAGCTCGCCGAGCTGGTGCGCGGCGGCCGCGTCAAGCTGCTCTGCCAGCCCCCGGTGGCGGTGTCCTCGACCCTGCTGCGCGAATTGCTGGCGCGCGGCGAGCCGCCTCCCGCCGGCTGGCTGCCGGATTTGGTGCTAGACTTCATCCGCAAATACGACCTGTATCGATGAAGGCCCAACCCCAGACCGTCCTCGACACCACCAGCCGAGTCCGCCAGGCCGTCGCTTCAGCCGAGGATCGCAAGGCCATCGACGTCAGGGTCCTGCACCTCGCGGAAGTCAGCGATTTCACCGACTATTTCCTGATCTGCAGCGGAACCAGCGAGCGCCAGGTGCAAGCGATCGCCGATGCCGTGCAGGAGGGCCTGCGCACCGAGCGCGTCCGTCCTCTCCACGTCGAGGGGTACGGCCGCGGACAGTGGGTGCTGCTCGACTTCGGCGACCTGGTAGTCCACGTCTTCCAGGAAGAGCCCAGGCGCTTCTATGCCCTCGAGCGCCTGTGGGGTGACGCCCCCGACGTGACCAGCGAGTTCCGGACCTGAGCACGGGACGCCCCCGCCCCTGGCTCACCCATTCTCGTCTTAGCCTTCGATGGGTCTTGATTCGGGGCTGACGCTTCACCGCCTGTTGACCGACTTCCCGGTCCTGGCTGCCAGCCTGCGCGGCGCCGAGCGCGCCGCCTTGAGCGATGCCCCGGTTCTCGTGCTCGGCGAGCCGGGCACGGGACGCTCGACGCTGGCCAGGGCCCTCCATGACGCGAGCCAGCGCGCCGCCAGCCCGCGCGTCGAGGTCGACCCCGGGGCAGTGCCCAGCTCGCTCTTCGAGAGCGAGTTGTTCGGCTACCGGGCCGGCGCCTTCACCGGCGCGGCAACGGCCAGTCCGGGACGGGTGGCGCGCGCCGCGGGAGGCAGCCTGGTCCTCGACCATGTCGAAGAGCTGCCGCTGGCCGCGCAGCCCAAGCTGCTACGCCTGCTCGCGGAGCGCACCTACACCCCGCTCGGCGGCGCCGAGGCCGTGGCCGACGTGCGATTCATCGCGCTGGCCTGCGAAGAGCTGCCCGAGCGGGTGGCGCGCGGCGCCTTCCGCGCCGATCTCTTCTATCGCCTGGAGGTGCTGGCGTTTCGCCTGCCGCCGTTGCGCGAGCGGCGCGCCGATCTGCCGGCCGTCCTCGCTTTCCTGCTTGCCGATCTCGGCGAGCGCTTCGCCCGCCCGGGGCTCTCCCTGGCGCCGGCGGCGCGGGACTGGATCCAGGAGCATCAGTGGCCGGGCAACTTGCGCGAGCTGCGCAACGTGCTCGAGAGGAGCTTGATCCTGACCGGTGCCGGCCCGCTCGACCCGCCGCCACCGGATGGAGCGCCCGGGGGCCGCCCGTGCTCGCTGGCCGAAGTGGAGAAGCGGCAGATCCTCGCCGCCCTCGCCTACACCCGCGGCCACCAGGGCCGCGCCGCCCTGCTCCTGGGCATCAGCCGCAAGGCGCTGTGGGAAAAGCGCCGCCGCTACGGCATCCCTTGATGCCGCGGCGGCGGCGCCCTCGTCTTTACTGGCCCACGACGAACAGAATTCCGTCGTTTTCGGTGTAGATCTTGCCGTCGGTGCTGATGGCGAGCGGCGTGTAGGCGGCGCCCAGGGCGAGGTTCAGGAAGAGCTGGTCGCGCAGGCCGCCCCCCTGGTTGATCGTGTACAGGCTGCCGTCCTCGCTGTTGCCATAGACCACGCCGTGCCCGTCGACCGCGGGAGCGTTGATGCACCACTCGAAGCCGTGCGGGTGGTCCTGCACGCAGGTGAGCGTGCCGTCGGGGTTGCGATGGCAGGAGAACTGGTTGGTGTTCTGGAAGCTCCATTCGGGAACCAGGTCCTTGCTGAGCTGGGTGATGAAGAAGGACTCGGGGTTGGAGGGGTCACTGGCCGTGCGGTCAGGCGGGCATATCGCGTCGGTGTCGCAGTATGAGCCCAGGCCGCTGTAGTGGTTGTCCTTCATGACGACCGAGTAGGTGCCGTCGTGCGAGTAGATCGCGGGCGTGATGTCCCAGCCGAAGATGTACGACGCCAGGAACTGCCCCGAGGCGCTGAACTTCAGCATGTGTCCCTGCGCCCAGTTGTAGCGAGCGTAGGTGCCAAAGAAGATGCTGCCGTCGGGAGCGATGGTCGGCGAGTAGGTCCCGTCCTCGATGACCCGTCCCGCGCCCGGCCGGTTCTGCGCCGGGTCGACGCCGGTGTGCGCGCCGGTCCGGCAGCCGCCCGGCGTGCCGTTGGGCGGCAGGTAGACGTTGCAGCCGTCGTGCATGCGGTCGCGCATCGAAGTCTGCCATTTCGGGGTGAGGTTGGCCTTGACCGCCAGCATGTAGGCCGTCCGGCTGCTGAAGTGATGGACGGCCGGGACGTAGATGGTGCCGTCCGACCCGACGGCGGGGGCGATGTTCAGGGCGGTCCGCACCGAGCCGCAGTCGATGCTCGGCGGCACCGCGTCCGGGGTCGGCGGCCACGGCAGCTGGGCGGTCGTGAAGACGCCCAAGCAGTGGGCTCCGGTGGGAGGCGGCGCTCCCGGGACCAAGGATGCGTAGGTGGCCTTGGTCACGGTGCCGTCCTCTGTGACCTTGACCAGCCAGGAGTTGAGCACGTCATTGTCCCAGGCCGTGCCCTGGCCGCTGGTGTCCAGCTTGACGGCGTTGTAGTAGACGTTGCCGCTCGTATCGGCCGTGATCGGCCCGGTCAGGAAGATATTGGGATCGACGCTGGTGCCGAACGGGTTGTAGTGGGCCTCCACCTCGCCGTCGTCTTTGTCCAGCTTGTAGACGGTGCCGCCGAATCCGGGAACGTAGACGGACTCCCCGGAGATCGCGGCATGGAACACCGGTTCCCACGACGGGCCTCTGCCGGAGCTCAAGCTGCCGTAGGGCACCGGCTTCCAGTCGCTCTGGAAGTTCCACTGCTGGACCAGGGAGCCGTTCTGCCAACTCAGGCGTCTCTCGTTCCAGATCTGGGTCTCCCAGTGGTCCATGGTGGTGTACTGCCCGGTCTTGAACTCCATGTAGACGGTATTGCCTTGCAGCAAAGGAGCCTGGTAGTGCACCAGCAGGCCGCCGAAGTTGAGCGGGTCGGCCACCGACTGGGCGACGAAGGGGTCGTAGACCAGGCTGGCCAGGATTCGCGCGGCCCGCTGTCCGACCGTCGAAACCGCCCCGGTGTGGCGAGCGTTCTGGCCCCACTGAGGCCAGTTCGTGGTCGGGGACGCAGGACTCGGCGTCGTTTGGGCCGATGCCGCGAGCGCCGCGCCGAGCAGGACCGCTGACAGACTGAAAACTCTCCTTCTCATCGTTATCTCCTCTTGTCAGGTCTCTGGATGGAACATCACGAAAGACACAAAACCCCACCAAGCGCGGTGAGCTATGCCGGCGCCCGGGGGCCAGGGAAGGTTGCCTTCCTGCTAGTGGGGTGTATGCAGGTGGGGAGGACGGGACAGATCGATGTGGTTCACGCGACCTCGGCCGGATCGACGACGCGGATGGCCGGCAGCGGCGGCGCCTCGTCCTGGGGCTCGGCCAGCCAGGCCTCCCAGCGCAGCACCTGGCCAACCAAGCCGGCGACGTCGAGGCCGCGTGCGGCCGGGGCGTAAGGCTCGATCCTGCGCCTCCCCTTGGCGAGCACCCGCCGCGCCACGGCGGCGCTGCCGCGGCCGACGAAGTGATGCATGCCGGCGGCGACCTGGATGAGCCCCTGGAAGAAGTCGCGCGGCTGCGGGCGCGTCGAGCGCCAGATCTCCTCCCACGACTCGTGAGACGCGAAAAAGGAACCGGCGTTGAACTGCTCGATTCCCAGCAGGAAGAGGCGCCGGCGCTCTTCGGGAGCGAGCTCCGGGTGGAGCGGACGGGACGGATGGGGCGGAGGCAGAGTGAGTCTTTCTTTTTGGTGCCGCTGGTGGGCGGCCCCGAGGTATGTAACGGCGCTCGCTAACTGGCGATGGCGGACTCCAATCTATCGGATCGCCCCCCGCAACCCCTCGCGGATCCTCTTCCCAATTATCTGGAACCGCCGGGTCCCTTCCCGGTGGCGGCCGGGGGGAAGGGGACGCCCCCTCCCTAGCCGCGGCCGGGGTCTGCCACCCTGGCCCGCGGCTCTGTCTGGCTCAGCGAATCGAGCAGGCCGAGTGGCAGGCCGAGGCCGGGATGGACATTGCGGCAGCTCTCGCCGAGCTGCCGCAATTCGATCTCGCGGATGGCGCAGAAAGCTTCCACCACCCGCGGGTCGAGCTGCTGGCCGGCGACCCGCTGCAGCTCGGCGATCGCCGCCGAGTGGCTGCGCGCCCGCCTGTACGGACGGTCGGAGGTGATGGCGTCGTAGGCGTCCACCACCGCGAAGATGCGCGCCGGGAGCGGGATGTCCTCGCCGCGCAGGCCGCGCGGGTAACCGCGGCCATCCCAATGCTCGTGGTGGCTGTAGATGAGCTCGAGAGCAGCCGGCTGCAAGAAGCTGACTTCGGCCAGGATGTCAAAGCCCCAGGTGGCGTGCTGCTTCATGATGTGCCACTCGTTGGCGGTCAGCGGACCTCCCTTGCGCAGGATGTCGTCGGGCACCACCATCTTGCCGACGTCGTGCAGCAGCGATCCCCACTCGATCGCCTTGAGCTGCTCCTCGGGCAAGCCCATGGCCTTGGCCAAGGCCAGCGCATACAAGGAGACGCGGAAGGAGTGGCCGGTGGTCTCATGATCGCGGGCGTCGGCCGCGGTCACCACGGCTCCCACCGCCTCCACGTACGAGCGCTCGCGGGCGTGCTGCGACTCCGCGAGCGAGATGAGGAGGGCGCGGAAGGTTTCCTCGATCAGCCTGACTTCGCTGCTGCCGCCGGAGCTGGCGAAGTCGCTCTGCAGGCGTCCGGCCCGGGCCATCGCGGACATCGTCTCGGCCAGCTTGCGCAGGGGCGCGGTTATGCGGTGGACAGCCAGCAAGGTGAACAGACAGGCAAGGAGACCGGCGCCCAGGACCACGCCGGCGAGGTCGCCGAGCCGCGAGGTGACCCCTGCCGCGAGGGCCAGCAACAGCGCCAGGAGGCCCGCCAGGACCACGGCGGTCGCGGCCACCAAACCTTTGCTCCGCGGCCTCATCGGACCGGCCTCCGCGCCATGCCCTTGGCGGTCAGGCGGCTCGGGATGCGATTCCTCATTCCCCCTACATCTCTCTCCGCAGCACGGGCTGCTGAGGTCCATGACATTCGAAGGAGACAACACTTCCTACCCTAAAGGTGTCTCTCACGGCCGAATCCGGGTCGCGGTAAACGATTACACCACACCTTGGATAAAACAATCTATTTCGCCACAAATCATCTAAAATATTGACATTTGAAAATATCTATAGATTCACTAGCTGGCGATGGCGGCCTCCAACCTATCGGATCTCCCCCCGCAACCCCTCGATCCCCTTCCCTCCCCTCCGGGGGGGAAGGGGACGCCCCCTCCCTCTCGCGGCAGCGAGTTTCCTCTTAGGTTTTCGCCAGGTGGGCTAGGGTCGCGATTGCGTGATCGCACTCTTCTTCGCTGTTGAAGAAATGCGGTGAAAGCCGGATGCCGGCCTTGGGCCGGTAATCGCAGAGGACCTCCCGCGCGATCAGCTCGGAACTGAGGCGTTCGGCGTCCTCGTGCCACACCGAGACCGTGCCGCCGCGCCGGAGCGGATCGCGCGGAGTCCGCACCTCGAAGCCAGCCGCGCTGGCCGCCTCCATCAGGTGCGCGGTCAGGGCAAGGGAGCGCTCGCGGATACGCCGGGTGCCGACGGCGGCGATCAGCCGATAGCCGGCGCGGCAGGCAAACAGGGCGGGGACATTGGGTGTGCCGGTCAGGAACCGCCAGGCGCCGCTGGCGCGCAGGATGGGGCCTGGCCGAAAGGCGAAGGGCTCGGCATCGGCCTGCCAGCCGGTGAAGGCGGGCTCGAGCTCGGCGGCGAGGTCGGGCCGCACCCATAGATAGCCGGCACCGGGGCCGCCGCAGAGCCACTTGACCGAGCCACCCACGGCGGCGTCCACTCCCCAGGCCGCGAGCTCCAGCGGGACGACACCTGCCGACTGGTAGACGTCGAGCAGCAGAATTGCCCCGACCTCGCGGCAGCGCCTGGCAACCGCCTCGGCATCCTGGACGAAGGCGCTGCGGAACAGAGTATGCGAGATGGGCACAAGGCGCGTGCGCTCGTCGATCGCGGCGAGGAGCCGCTCGGTGGGAACCCCGATCCCGTCATCGGAGGGCACGACCACGATCTGCGCCCCCTTGCGCCGTTCGCCTTCTGCCAGGTACATCACATTGGGGAAGTTGAGCTCGGTATAGACGATCCGGTTGCGCCGCGGCGGGTAGTCGAAGCACGAGAAAAAGACGGCCGCCGCCACCGCGACGTTCTGGTGCATGGAGATGCTTCCCGGGGGTACGCCGAAGATCGGCGCGAGCAGGTCGCCGGTGGTGACCGCCATTTCCCACCAGCCTTCGCTCCAGGCCCGCACCCCCCTCTCATCCCAGCCGTCCGCGAAGGCCGCGAGCTCGGCGCGCACCGCGCGCGGCATCGCGCCGAGCGAGTTGTTGATCAGGTAGGTGGTGCGGCCGAGGATCGGGAACTCGCGACGCAGCTCCAGCAGCTCGGCGTGCGGGGCGCTCAAGCGCTCACCTCCCCTGCCAGTGCGCCGGCCGCTTCTCCAGAAAGGCCTTGACGCCCTCCTCTTTGTCGGCCGTGGAGAAACAGAGGCAGAAGAGATCGCGCTCGTAGGCGATGCCGTCCTCGATGGCCAGGCGCTGGCTGGCGCGCACCGCTTCCTTGGCGACGCGCAGAGCGAGCGGGCTCTTGGCGGCCATCTTGTTGGCGATCTCGAGGGTCCTGGCGCGCAGCTCGTCGTGTCCAACCACCAGGTCGGCAAGCCCGATCTCCCGGGCCTCCGCGGCGCCGATCATCTCGCCGGTGAGGATCATCCGCAGGGCATGGCCGAGCCCGACCAGGCGCGGCAGGCGCTGCGTGCCGCCGCCACCCGGGATGAGCCCGAGGTTGATCTCCGGCTGCCCGAAGCGGGCCTTTTCAGAAGCGATGCGCAGATCGCAGGACATCGCCAGCTCGCAGCCGCCCCCCAGGCAGAAGCCGTTGATCATGGCGATGACCGGCTTGGGGAAGGAGCCCATGACGTCGAAGATGCGCGGGCTGCGCATCGCCTCCCGCTGGTCGAAGGGCGTCCGGCCGGCGAACTCGGCAATGTCGGCGCCCGCGATGAAGGACTTCTCTCCGGCACCGGTGATCACCACCACTCCCACGGCGTCGTCGCTTTCGAGGCCGGCCAGCGCGGCCAGCGCCTCGCTGCGCACCTGCTCGTTCAAGGCGTTCATCTTCTCGGGCCGGTTGACCGTCAGGATCGCCACGCGGCCCACCCGCTCCTCCAGGATTGTCTCGGCCATTAAGGTCTCCTTATGGACTCCAGATAGCGGCCCCGAGACGAGACTGGGGCGCTCCAGGCCTCCTTAAAGCATCTATTGGATCTCCCCCCGCAACCCCTCGATCCCCTTCCCCTGGCGTACTCAGTCTCGTCCTAAATTCCGTGTTCCAGCCCGACCCTAGCGATGCTTCCACACCGGGCGGCGCTTGGCGAGGAAGGCGGCGATGCCTTCCTCCATGTCCGCGATGGCGCAGAGCTCCTCGCGATAGATGCGCTCGGTGGCGGCGAGGGCATCGGGAAAGGATAGATCACGGCCGGCGCGCACCGCCCGCTTGATCAGGCGGACGACCGCGGCGCTCTTGCCGGCCAGCTCGGCGGCCAGGCTCTCGATCCCCGCGGTGAGCTCGTCGCCGGCCCCGACTCCTCCCGGGCGGCCGATCAGGCGATCGATCAACCCGAGACGCTCGGCCTCCAACGCTCCCAGGGTGCGGCCCGTCAACAGCAGGTCCAGGGTGCGCGAGGCGCCGATCCGCCCCGGGTAGAGGGCCGCCGCGGCTGGCGGAAAACAGCCCAGGTCGATTTCCGGCTGGCCGAAGCGCGCGTCCTCGCTGGCGATCACCAGGTCGCATGACAAGGCGAGCTCCATGCCGCCGCCCAGGCAGTGACCGGACACCGCCGCGACCGTGATTGCGGGCAGCTCGCGCAGCCGGCGAATCGCGCCGTGGATCCCGTCGAGCATGCCGCCCACCTTGTCGGTGGCGTGGTCCTCGACTGCTACTCCCGCCGAGAACGCGCGCCCTCCGGCTCCGCGCAGGAAGAGGATGGTGAGGTCTTCGTCGGCCCGCAGGCCGGCCAGGAGCTCGTCGAGCCGCGCCAGCAGGTCGAGGTCCAGGATGTTGAGCGGGGGTCGGTTGAGAGTGAGGGTCGCACGGCGCCCGTCCCGATCGAGGAGGATCGCCAACATGGCACGGTCAGGCCGGCCCGGAGAGCGGCCGGGACGGCCGGGAAAGCCCGCCCCGGCGAGACGCCGGGGCCGCGTGAAGGCGCTTCATGCCGCCTCCATCTCGACCAGCGCGGCGAGCCCCAGGCCGCCCGAGACGCAGAGTGTCGCGATGCCGTGCCGTCCCTGCCGCGCCGTCAGGCCATGCAGCAGGGTCACCAGGATGCGGGCGCCGGTGGCGCCGATCGGATGGCCTAGGGCGATGGCGCCGCCGTCCGGGTTCACCCGCTCGTCGCTCCAGCCGAGCCCCCCCAGGCAGGCAAGCACCTGGGAAGCGAAGGCCTCGTTGAGCTCGACCTGATCGATCGCCTCGGCCGCCAGGCCGGTGCGGGCCAGCAGGCGCCGCACCGCCGGCACCGGACCGATGCCCATGATCCTCGGCTCGACGCCGACCACCTCCCAGTCCACCAGCCGGGCCACCGGACGCAGGCCGATCTCGCGCGCGGCGCCGCGGCCGGCGACCAGGAGAGCGGCCGCGCCGTCGGTGATCCCCGAAGCGTTGCCCGCGGTGACCGTGCCCCCCGGACGAAACACCGGCGCCATCCCGGCGAGCGCCTCGAGGGTCACGCCGTCGCGGGGATGCTCGTCGCGCTCGACCACGATCTCGCCTTTTCTGCCCGCGACCCGCACCGGCACCACTTCGGCGGCGAAGCGGCCGCCGGCGCGCGCCCGCGCGAAGCGCGTCTGGCTGGTCAGGGCGTAGGCATCGGCGGCCGCACGGCCAACACCGGCCTCGGCCGCCAGCTCCTCGGCGGTCTCGCCCATCACCAGCCCGGACAGCGGATCGTCGAAGCCGTCGCGATACATGCCGTCCACGATCTCCGCGTGTCTCGTGCGATACCCCCAGCGCGCGCGGGGAAGCAGATAGGGGGTGTTCGACATGCTCTCGGTGCCGCCGGCGAGCACGATGCGGGCCTCGCCGGTGGCGATGGTGCGCGCCGCGCAGAGCACCGCTTGCAACCCCGAGCCGCAGGCCTGGTTGACCGTGTAGGCCGGTCGGTCGACCGGAACTCCGACGCGAAAGGCGATCTGGCGCGCCGTATTGGGGCCGCCGCCGGCCTGGCGGGCATGGCCGAAGATCACCTGGTCGACCCGGTCCGGCTCGCAGCCCGCGCGCACCAGGGCGGCGGCCGCGGCGGCGCTGCCGAGATCGGCCGCCGACAGTGGCGCGAGCACGCCGCCGAACTTGCCGATCGGCGTGCGCACCGGCGCGGCGAGAACGACGTCGCTGTCTCGCGGCTCGGCCAAAGCTCCCCCCGGCTGGAGGTCAGGCTCCCTTGAACTGCGGCTGGCGCTTGCCCACGTAGGCGTCGAGGCCTTCCCGGGCGTCCTTGCTCTCGAAGAGCTGCTGTTGCAGCTCGCGCTCGATGGCCAGTCCGCTCTCGAACGGCACCTCGGCGCCGGACTGCACGGAGCGCTTGATCCTGCCAACCGCCTTGGCGGCGCGGTGCGGCGGGCAGAACTGACGCGCGTAAGCGTGGATCTGGCCGGCGAAATCGTCGCCCTCGAAGATCTGGTTGACGATGCCCAGGTCCCGTGCCTCTTCGAACGTGATCAGGCGGGCGGTGGTCATCAGCTCGATGGCGCGGCTCTTGCCCACCAGGCGCGCCAGCCGCTGGGTGCCGCCGGTGCCGGGCAGCACTCCCAGATTGATCTCGGGCAGGCCGACCTTGCCGGCGTTCTTCCGGGCGATGCGCAGGTCGGCGGCCATGGCGATCTCCAGCCCGCCGCCCACGGTGTGTCCGTTGAGCGCGCCGATGACCAGCTTGGGCGTCTGCTCGAGCCGATTCAAGGTCTCGTTGGAGTGCAGGCAGAAGTAGTATTTGAAATTGGGCTCCGAGTCGGCGAGCATCTGGATGTTGGCGCCGGCGCAGAAGAACTTTTCGCCCTTGCCGGTGAGGACCAGGACGTGGACGTCGCGGTCGAAGCGGGCATCGAGGATGGCCGCGTCGAGCTGGCGCATCATCTCGTGGGTATAGGTATTGGCCGGCGGGTCGTCGAGGGTGAGATAAGCCACCCCCTCGCGGACCTCGTAGTGGATCAGGGCGCGCTCGGCGGCGGGCCGTTCCGCGGCATCTGGCTGAGCCATTCTTCTCTCCTCCCGTCCAGGTTTGCAGGGTTGGCTTCGGGGCAGCAGGCAGTGCCCGGCAGGATCGTGCCGCAAGCATTGTCTCACACTCCGCTGCGTCCGGCTCCGCCGAAGTCGGGTTAGCCGAATGGGCGGTGCAGGGGCCCAACCACCGTTTTCGCTCGGCGGTCCTCTTTAAGCCAAGATCGAGCACAGTAGTTGACGAAGACCGTAACCACCGAGAAGGAGCTCGTGATGCGCAAGAAGGACCCGAAGAAACTGACCCTCAACCGCGAGACCGTCGCCCAGCTCGACCGCCGTGAGATGAAAGTCGTCCAGGGAGGGGACACCTGCAACGCTACCGCCAGCTGCCCGCCCCCCACCACCAACCCACGCTGCTCCGACACCTGCTAACCCCATCAACTCCTGCCCGGCCCCCACCCCCACCGCAGCCATGACCCTGAGCCGGGCGGGTGGGGCCGGAATTTCGCGCCCTCACCTGACGGTGCAGCAGCCCCGGTTGGCCGTGCGCCAGTCCTATTTGGCGCGGCCTCCATCTACACCTGCGGCCACCTATTACGAGAAGCGCCAGTAGGACTGGCGCGCGGCCAACCGGGGCGTGCCCGCGCACCACCCCCGCAGGCGCCCTGTCCGGCGGGGGGGCTTACCCTCCGATTTGCATGAAGCTCACCAAATTCCCGTAATTCCCCTGCGTCAGCATGTGCTCCGCCGGTTTGTCCGCCAGCACCCGCAGGATCTCGGACTCCAGCGCCGAGGCCGGGTCGGGCGAGGCGAGCAGGTGGCGCAGGGGATACACGCGGTCGGCGAACAGGCACAGGCGCAGCTCGCCGCGGGAAGTGAGGCGGAGACGGTTGCAGTCGGCGCAGAACGAGTGGGAGAGAGGAGTGATGAAGCCGACCGCTCCGCGCGCGCCCGCCAGGCGGAACGAAGTCGCGGGACCGGTGCGCGGCGCGCTCGGGGAGAGAGGCTCGAGCTTGCCGAACCGGCGCTCGATGCGCTCGCGCGCCGCGTCGCAGGAGACGTACTCGTCGGGCTGCAGATGGCGGTTGCTGGCGGTGGGCATCATCTCGATGAAGCGCACCGTCAGCGGGCGCTCGAGCGTCAGCTCGACCAGCCGCTCGACGTCTTCCAGGTTCTGACGCGAGAGCAGCACGGCGTTGAGTTTCACCGGGTCGAAGCCGGCCGCGAGCGCCGCCTCGATGCCGCGCCACACCGCCTCCAGATCACCGCGCCGCGTAATGGCGTGGAAGCGCTCTGCATCGAGGCTGTCCAGGCTCACGTTGACGCGGTCGACGCCGGCCGCCCGCAGGGCCGGCGCCAGACGGGCGAGCTCAGTGCCGTTGGTCGACAAGGCAACGTTCTGAACGCCGGGCAGTGCCTTGATGCGGCGCGCGATCTGCAGGATGTCCTTGCGCACCAGCGGCTCGCCGCCGGTCAGGCGCACCCGCTCGATGCCGAGGCGCACCAGGGCGCCGACGATGCTCTCGATCTCGCCCGGCGAAAGGAAATCGCGGTCGCCGAAGGGGAATTCGGCCTCTTCGGGCAGGCAGTAGGTGCAGCGCAGGTTGCAGCGATCGGTGACCGAAATTCGCAGATAGGTCAGCCGCCGCCCGAAGCTGTCGACGAGCCGCCCGGCCCGCTCCCCAGGAGCGGGCGACGCGGACGGCCCGTTGGCCGGGGGAGGCGCGGGCGGAATCGTCGTCGCCAAGGCGCTGCCGATGGAGTAGAGGCGGCTCATGACGAAGACTCCCTCCCGATCGAGAGCCGCACCGAACCGTGACAGAGAGAAACCGGGAGGTAGGGGATGCCTCCTCGCGGCCCGCCTTTCCAAGCACGGGAGGCGGCCCAGTTCTCCCGGGCCACCCTGTCGGCCTGCCTCCCGCCGCTTGCCGGTTGGGGTCAGGACAGGCTCGGTGGGCCAGGGGGCATTGTACACCTCGCCGCTCCTCGATTCCACGCCCACCCCCACAACCCCGGCCCCCCTCCCCTGGCGCGCCGATGAGTTTCTTTCTAGAATCACTTACCGACCTCGAGTGGTAGCGAGAGCCGCGGTTCTCCCACACTGCTCTTCATCCCGCCGATGATCACCGGCTACAACACCGACGTCCGCCATCGGGAGACCGTCTTCCACGTGCAGACCGAGGACAAAGGCGTCGCCAACCCGTTCATCGAGAGCTTTGTCTACGTGGGCGGGCAGGTACTCGCGAGCAAGCGCGCCGGCTACGCCGACCTGCTGGCCGAGGGGAAGGACGAAAGGGAGATCGTCGCCTTGATGGACCTTCAGCACCGGACGATGATCGCGGCGATCCGTCACGGCAAGTTCGACGCCAAGCTCGAGGCAATGGGCGGTCCGGCCGGCCGCAGGGTGCCCACCGGCGGGCGGGTGCTGCCGCCACCCGGCTCCGGCGCCTTCTCCGCTCCGCCCGCCTCACCGGCGGCCGTGGCGTCCCCGGCGGGCTACGCGACGCCGCCAAAACCTACGCCCCTCATCAGGGACGCCGCGCGTCCGGCCGAGTCCCTGGCGCCGGACAGGGACCCGGCGCCGCCAATCCAGATGCCGGGCGGGGCCCCGGCGCCCCCAACTCTGACGCCGGCCGGGTCCCCGGCGCATCTATTGGATATCGCGTCGGCCCGCCCGCCCGCCTCTTCTCCTCCCGCCTCCGCAACTGCCTTTCCCGAGCGGACTCTGGACCAGGTGATCCTGGAGTACCTGACCAACGAAGCCGACCAGGAGCAGCTGGTGCTCGTGCTGGAGGGCGAGCCCGACCTCGGATTGGGACAGCGCGCGGCCCTGTCGCTGCGCACCAGCTCGAGCAAGAGCGGCTTGCCCGTAGCCGGCGCACAGGTCTCGGTGAGGATGATCTCGACCAGCGCCGAGCCGCGGGTTCTGGCAGCCGGACGGACCGACGAGCAGGGGGCGCTTCCCCTGCGCTTCAACATCCCGCCGCTCGATCGCGGCACGGCCGCCCTGATCATCAGCGCGGTCAGCGCCATCGGCCGCGCCGAGCTGAAACATTTGCTCTAGCGGCACCGGCTGTGTCGACCCGACCGATGAAGCGGCGCTACGATGAAGGAGTTGAGGACTACTTAAAGCGTCTATTGGATCGCCCCCCGCAACCCCCGCGGATCCCCTTCCCGGTTTTCCGGAGCCGCCGGGTCCCTGCCCGGCGGTCGCCGGGAGGGAAGGGGACGCCCCCGCCCTCTCGTAGCACAGCCTCTTGAGCAACACAGTCGAGATCATGGTCAACGGCGAGGCGCGCAGGGTGGTGGCGGGCTCGACGGTGCTGGAGTTGCTGGCAGGGTTGGGGCGCGACCCGCGGACGGTGGCGGTCGAGCGCAACGGCGAGTTGCTGCCGCGGGCCGGCTTCGCGGCGACCCGGCTCGCCGCGGGAGACCGCTTGGAAGTGGTCCACTTTGTGCAGGGCGGACGCGGATAGGGCAGCGCGTCGGAGTGGGAAGGGCCGGCCCGCATCTCGGTATGAAGACGCCAGGTGCCGAGGAGCCGGGGAATTGACAGCTGGGCGTCGGAGTTAATAGGGTCGGGGAGCTTGGAGCTCGCACGCATTCCCTGACCGGGTTGGTGGGGTTGTTGTAAGGGACCCTACCGTTGAGTATGATGGCAGACGCAACGGGCCGCTAGCTCAACTGGCAGAGCAGCAGACTCTTAATCTGCGGGTTCTAGGTTCGATTCCTAGGCGGCTCACCATCCCTTTCGACCCCAACCCCTTCCTCCCGTCTGCGTGGAGGTCTCCTGCGAAAGTGGCGGAATTGGTATACGCGCTAGACTTAGGATCTAGTCCCGAGAAATCGGGTTGGGGGTTCGAGTCCCCCCTTTCGCACCAGCCGTCTGGCGCGAGAGAGCTTCCTGGGCGGCGAGAGCCGGAGGCAAGGTAGTCACCGCATGAGCGTAGTCGTCTCTTTGCAGGACATAGGGCCCTGCCGCAAGCAGCTCACCGTCGAGGTCCCGGCCCCGGCGGTCGAGGCAGAGACCCAGCGAGTCGTCCGCGAGTTCGGGCAGCGTGTGCGCATTCCGGGCTTCCGCAAAGGCAAGGTGCCGCAGGAGATGGTTCGCCGCCGCTTCGCCAAGGACATCGAGCGCGAGGTCATCGACCGTCTGCTGCCGCGCTACTGGCGGCAGGCACAGGCCGAGAGCGAGATCGACCCGCTGCTTCCGCCCGAAGTGGAGGACGTGCGAGACCTCGAGCCGGGCGCGCCCTTGACCTTCGTCGCCACCGTCGAGACCCGGCCCCAGATCGAGCTGCGCAACGTCCACGACTTCGCCCTGCCGGACCCGCCCGTCGAGCCCGGCATCGTCGACATCGACCAGGCCATCGAAGACCTTCGCGGCCGCCTTGCCAGCTGGGTGCCGGTCGAGCGCCCCGCTGCGCGCGGCGATCTGGTCGCCGCCGAGCTGACGCCGCTCGGGACGGAGGCCGGCAAAGCCGATCAGGTCGAGTTCGAGGTTGGCGACGAGCGGGTCTGGGAGGAGCTTTCGCTCGCCGTTTCGGGGCTTGCGACCGGCCAGGAGATTTCCTTTTCGCGCGCGGCGGACCCCGGGGCCGGCGGCCCCGCGTCGCCGGGCGCGGAGAACCTCGAGCAGCCGGCGAGCCGGCAGTTCCGCGTCCGGGTGACCGCCGTCAAGGAGCGCGAGCTGCCGCCCCTGGACGACGACCTCGCCACGCGGCTCAACCCCGAGCTCGACGGGCTCGCGGCGCTGCGCGAGGAGGTCACCCGGCAGCTCCGTGAAGTGCGCCGCGAGGAGCGCGGCGAGCAGCGGCAGCGGGCGCTGCTCGATCAGCTGCGCGAACGGCACCCGATGGAGCTTCCCCAGGGAGTGGTCGCTCGCGAGGTCGAGAGCCTGGTGCACGACTACGCGCACAGCTTGTCGCAGCGCGGGGTCAACCTCGAGCAGGCCGGCATCGACTGGAAGCAGGTGCGCGAGGACATGCAGGCGCTCGCGGAGCGGCGGGTCCACGCCCGCCTGCTGCTCGACGCCATTGCCGTTGCCGAGTCGATCACGCTCGGCGACGAGGAGTTCGAGCGCGCCCTCTCGGCCCTCGCCCGGGCCCAGGGCGCGACCACGCCGGCGCTGCGGCGGTCGCTCGACGAAAAAGGCAGGCTCGCGCCGTTGCGCGACCAGCTGCGGCGCGACAAGGTCATCCGTCAACTGCTCGGGGAAGGTCCGCCGGCCGCGGCCGCGGAAGCACCGGACACCGCGGAGGGCGGCGCCGTCCCGGAGAGCGATCCCACCGATCCGGTAACCGAGGCCGCCCCCGGGCCCTAGGAAATGTGCGAAGCTAGGACGAAGCGAGGAGACACCTAACGGCATGTTGATTCCGATGGTCGTGGAGCAGACGAGCCGGGGCGAGCGCGCCTACGACATCTATTCGCGCCTGCTCCGTGACAACATCATCTTCCTGGGCCGGGCGATCGACGACGACGTCGCAAGCCTGGTCATCGCGCAGATGCTATTTCTCGAGGCCGAGAATCCGGAGAAGGACATCTCCCTCTACATCAACTCGCCGGGAGGCTCGATCAGCTCCGGGCTCGCCGTCTACGACACCATGCAGTACATCAAGCCCGACGTGGCCACCTACTGCGTCGGCCAGGCGGCCTCGATGGCCGCCGTGCTGATGGCCGCGGGGACCAAGGGCAAGCGGACCCTGCTGCCCAACAGCCGCATCCTCATCCACCAGCCCTGGCTGTCGGGGCTGCAGGGGCAGCAGAGCGACATCGAGATCCATGCCAAGGACATGTTCATGATGCGCGACCGCATGGACGAGATCCTGGCCCTGCATACCGGCAGGACCAAGGAGGAGGTCCATCGCGACACCGAGCGCGATAGGATCTTGCTGGCGAAAGAGGCTCTCGAATATGGCATGGCCGACCGGGTGATGGCGCGCCGCCGGCTGGAGCCGGTGGGCGGCAACGTGCTCCCCATCGGTCCGCAGGGCGGCCCGGGAGGCGCGGGCCGGTAGGACGCAACTTCCCGTCCGAGAGAGCGGGGGCGGGGGAGCGGAAATAGCCACGGCGCCGCCCCCTGTTACAGGGTCGAGGATAGTTGACAGGGCAGAGGGGTCGCTCCTAGCATCGGCGGTACCCCAGGTTCAACCGTCCGCCGGAATGGAGGAGAAATGCCGAAGAAAGACAGCGGCGACGAAGTCCTGAGATGCTCCTTCTGCAACAAGAGTCAGCGGGAGGTCAAGAAGCTCATCGCCGGCCCGACGGTCTTCATCTGTGACGAGTGTGTCGACATCTGCCTCGACATCATCGCCGAGGACCGGATGCTCGAGCAGCAGCAGGACACGACCCTGCCCAAGCCCAAGGAGATCAAGGCCCTCCTCGACGAGTACGTGATCGGCCAGGAGCAGGCGAAGAAGAAGCTGGCCGTGGCGGTCTACAACCACTACAAGCGCATCGATTTCGCCGAGAAAGCGCACGGCGACGTCGAGCTGCAGAAGTCCAACATCCTGCTCATCGGCCCGACGGGCACCGGCAAGACGCTGCTGGCCCAGACTCTGGCGCGGCTCCTCTCCGTGCCCTTCACCATCGCCGACGCCACGACCCTGACCGAGGCGGGCTACGTCGGCGAGGACGTCGAGAACATCATCCTCAAGCTTTACCAGGCGTCGGGCAACGACAAGGAGAAAACGCAGCGCGGCATCGTCTATATCGACGAGGTCGACAAGATCTGCCGCAAGAGCGACAACCCCTCGATCACCCGCGACGTTTCGGGCGAAGGCGTGCAGCAGGCGTTGCTCAAGATCCTCGAGGGGACGCAGTGCAACGTGCCGCCGCAAGGGGGCCGCAAGCATCCGCACCAGGAGTTCCTGCAGATCGACACGACCAACATCCTGTTCATCTGTGGCGGCGCCTTCGTCGGCCTGGAGGAGGTCATCGAGAGGCGGCTCAACCAGAAATCGCTGGGCTTCGGCGCCGAGATCAGGAGCAAGAAAGAGAAGAAGACCAGCCAGCTTCTCGAGCACGTGCTGCCCGAAGACCTGATCAAGTATGGGCTGATTCCCGAGTTCGTCGGCCGCCTTCCGGTGGTCGCCACCCTCGAGGAGCTCGACGAGGCGGCCTTGGTGCGCATCCTGCATGAGCCCAAGAACAGTCTGATACGGCAGTATCAGACGATTCTCGAGTTCGAGGGAGTCGAGCTCAAGTTCACGGACGAAGCCCTGGTGGCCATCTCCAAGGAGGCGCTCAAGCGCAACGTGGGGGCGCGCGGCCTGCGCATCATCCTGGAAGAGCTGATGCTCGAGTTGATGTATACCATTCCATCGCAGCGGGACATCAAGCAGTGCCTGATCAATGAGGAGGTCGTCGGCAGCAGGATCCAGCCGATCATGCTCTATAAGAAGGCGGGTTGAACACTCATCATGGCTTTATCATTCGTTTCCAAGAAGCGCGAGATCCTCCCCCTCGTCCCATTGCGGGACATGGTGGTCTTTCCGCATATGATGGCGCCGTTCATCGTTGGCCGCGACAGCTCGGTGCGGGCGCTCGAGCAGTCCCTGTCGACCGCCAACAAGCGGATCTTCCTGGCGGCGCAGAAAGACCCGCGCATCGACGACCCGCTGCGCGACGACATCTGCGACCTCGGCGTGGTCGCCACCGTCATCCAGAACCTGAAGCTCCC
This sequence comes from Thermoanaerobaculia bacterium, assembly GCA_035544895.1. Lineage (GTDB taxonomy): Bacteria > Acidobacteriota > Thermoanaerobaculia > Multivoradales > UBA5704 > JASLEW01. The sequence continues at coordinate 104,861 of DASZZM010000068.1, read as the reverse complement.
CAACGGCAACGTGCGCGTGATGGTCGAAGGGGTGCTGCGCGGCAGGATCCTCAACGTCGTCGACACCGACGGCGCGCTCAACGTAGAAGTCGAGACCTTCGAGGTCAACTATCCGCTCTCCGAAGAGCTGCGGATGTACATGAGCAAGGTGCTCTCCGCATTCGAACAATATGCGAAGATGTCTCACCATCTCGCTTTCGAAGGGCTGATGTCCACCTTGAAGCTCGACAATCCTGACCGTGTGGCGGACATTCTCTCTGCCCACCTCATGGTATCGACCGCCGAGAAGCAGTCGCTGCTCGAGCTGATCAATCCCTATGAGCGCCTGCAACGCCTTCATGACCTGCTCGACGTCGAGATCGAGAAGATCAACATCGACAAGCGAATCAACGTCAAGGTCAAGAAGCAGATGGAGAAGGCCCAGAAGGAGTACTATCTCAACGAGAAGATCAAGGCCATCCATCAGGAGCTGGGGCGCAAGGACGATCGCGGCGACGAGCTGACCGAGCTGCGCGAGAAGATCGAAAAGCTCGGCCTGCCCAAGGAAGTCAAGGAAAAGGCCGAGCAGGAGCTCAAGCGGCTCGAGGCGATGCCGCCCGTCTCCGCCGAAGCCACGGTGTCGCGCAACTACATCGACTGGCTGCTGGCGGTCCCCTGGCGCAAGAAGAGCAAGGAGCGCAAGGACCTCGACCATGCCGAGCGGGTCTTGCACGAGGACCACTACGGCCTCGAAAAGATCAAGGACCGCATCCTTGAATTCCTGGCGGTGCGCCAGCTCGTCGGCCAGACCAAGAGCTCGATCATCTGCTTCGTCGGGCCGCCGGGAGTCGGCAAGTCTTCGCTCGCCAAGTCGATCGCGCGCGCCACCGGGCGGAAGTTCGTCCGCCTGTCGCTGGGCGGCGTCCGCGACGAGGCGGAGATCCGCGGCCACCGGCGAACCTACATCGGCGCCTTTCCCGGCCAGATCATCCAGATGATGCGCAAGGCCGGCACGGTCAACCCCGTCTTCCTCCTCGACGAAGTCGACAAGATGTCGATGGACTTCCGCGGCGACCCGTCGGCGGCACTCCTCGAGGTGCTCGACCCGGAGCAGAACCATGCCTTCCTCGACCACTACCTCGACGTCGACTACGACCTGTCGAAGGTGATGTTCATCGCCACCGCCAACGTCACCCACACCGTGCCCGCCGCGCTCAAGGACCGCATGGAGGTCATCGCGCTCTCCGGCTACACCCTCAACGAGAAGCTGGCCATCGCCCAGCAGTTCCTGGTGCCGCGCCAGCTCAAGAACCACGGCCTCTCGCCGGAGCGCATCCGCGTCGAGGAGGAGTCCATCCGGGTACTGATCGAGAGCTACACGCGCGAGGCCGGCGTGCGCAACCTCGAGCGCGAGATCGCCTCGATCTGCCGCAAGGTGGCGCGCCGCGTGGTCAAGGAGGGCACGGGCCTGGAGCTCACCGTCGGCCCCGACATGATCTCGGAGCTCCTGGGCAAGATCCGCTTCCGCGCCCGGCGCAAGAACCAGGAGTCCGAGGTGGGCGTCGCCACCGGCCTGGCTTGGACCGAGGTCGGCGGCGAGCTGCTCGAGACCGAGGTCGGCCTGATGCCCGGAAAGGGCAAGCTCACCTTGACCGGCAAGCTCGGCGAGGTCATGCAGGAGTCGGCGCGGGCCGCGGTCTCCTACCTGCGCAGCCGCGCCGAGCTGCTGGGAGTCGATCCCGATTTCAACGAAGCCCTCGATCTCCACCTGCACGTGCCGGAAGGGGCGATCCCGAAGGACGGCCCTTCGGCCGGCATCACCATGGCCACCGCGCTAGTCTCGGCGGTGACCAAGATCGCCGTGCGCAAGGACGTGGCGATGACCGGCGAGATCACTCTGCGCGGCAAGGTCTTGCCCGTAGGCGGGATCAAGGACAAGGTCCTCGCCGCTTTCCGCGGCGGCATCAACGAGGTGATCCTCCCCAAGGAGAACGAGAAGGATCTCGAGGAGATCCCCGCCGAGGTGCGCGAGGTGATGGAGATGCATCTGGTCGAGTCGATGGACGAGGTGCTGCGCCTGGCCCTCGACGGCCAGATCTCCCCGTTGCCCAAGGGTAGAGAAAAGTTCAAGGGGGCTCCCTCTGAGCCTCCTCTGGGGCCGGATTCTCTGGCCCACTGACCTTGGGGTCCGCGGAGCGGGGTATCTGTACCGTAAGCCCGCTCTTGCCGGTCCGGCAGGCTCGAAACCGGCGGCCCCGATCAGATTGAAAACGAAGTCCGGGCAGGCCAAGGCACCGGCTGCCCGGCCGGATCGAGCGGCTTGAAAGTCGAGACCGCGGAGTTCATCCGGTCCGCTCACCAGGGCGGCGACTTCCTGCGCGACGGGCGTCCCGAGATCGCCTTGGCGGGCCGCTCCAACGTCGGCAAGTCGAGCCTGATGAACCGCCTCCTGGGGCGAAAGGCCCTGGCAAGGATCAGCTCGACCCCGGGGCGCACGCGGTCGGTCAACTACTTCCTGGTGAACCGCCGCTTCTATTTCGTCGACCTGCCGGGCTACGGCTACGCCAAGGCGGGCAAGGGCGAACGGCGGGAGTGGGGGGAGCTGGTCGACGCCTACATCCGGCAGAGCCTGCCCAGGGCGCTGGTGCTGCTGCTGGTGGACGGCAAGGTGGGAGCGACCCCGCTCGACTGCCAGGCATGCGGTTATCTGACCGGCCTCGGCGCCGAGATCGCGGTCGTGGCGACCAAGATCGATCAGGTCAGCCGCGGCAGGCGCGGGGCGGCAGTGCTCGGCATCCGCCGGACGCTCGGTCTCGGTGAAGCCACCTCCCTGATCCCCGTCTCGGCGCACTCGGGGGAAGGGATGAAAGAGCTGTGGAGCGCCGTCGAGCTGCATCTCGCATCGAGTGCACGATAAAAAGAATCAACGAGGAACAACATGGCCAAGACAACGCAGAACCAGATAGAAAAGGGGAGCCAGGTGGAAGCGCTCGACATCCGGGCGCTCAAGGAGATGAACATCTCCCAGCTCACCCAGATCGGCAAAGACATGGGGGTCGAGGGTGCGACCGGCATGCGTAAGCAGGAGCTGATCTTCAAGATCCTGCAGGCGCAGACCGAAAAGAGCGGCCTGATCTTCGCCGAGGGCGTGCTCGAGTGCCTGCCCGACGGCTTCGGCTTCCTGCGCGCTCCCGAGTACAACTACCTGCCCGGCCCGGACGACATCTACGTCAGCCCGAGCCAGATCCGGCGCTTCGACCTGCGCACCGGAGACACCATCTCGGGCCAGGTGCGCCAGCCCAAGGAGGGCGAGCGCTACTTTGCCCTGATCAAGGTCGAGGCGGTCAACTTCGAGCACCCCGAGGTCGCCCGCAACAAGATCTTCTTCGACAACCTGACCCCGCTCTACCCGAACGAGCGCATCCGTCTCGAGGTGCCGGGCGATATGTCGTCGCGGGTGATGGACCTGGCGACGCCGATGGGCAAGGGACAGCGCGCCCTGATCGTGGCGCCGCCGCGCACCGGCAAGACCATGCTGCTGCAATCGATCGCGCACTCGCTCGAGAAGAACCATCCGGAGGTGATCCTCATCGTGCTGCTCATCGACGAGCGGCCTGAAGAGGTGACCGACATGCAGCGGTCGGTGCAGGGCGAAGTGGTCTCCTCGACCTTCGACGAACCGGCCACTCGTCACGTGCAAGTGGCCGAGATGGTGATCGAGAAGGCCAAGCGCCTGGTCGAGCACAAGAAAGACGTGGTGATCCTGCTCGACTCGATCACCCGTCTGGCGCGCGCCTACAACACGGTCCAGCCCCCCTCGGGCAAGGTGCTCTCCGGCGGTATCGACGCCAACGCCTTGCACCGGCCCAAGCGCTTCTTCGGCGCCGCGCGCAACATCGAGGAGGGCGGCTCGATGACCATCATCGCCACGGCCCTGGTCGACACCGGCAGCCGCATGGACGACGTCATCTTCGAGGAGTTCAAGGGCACGGGCAACTGCGAGATCCACCTCGACCGCAAGCTGGTCGACAAACGTGTCTTCCCGGCGATCGACATCAACAAGTCGGGCACCCGCAAGGAAGAGCTGCTGATGCCGGAAGGCGAGCTGCACCGCGTCTGGGTGCTGCGCAAGGTGCTCAACCCGCTCTCGACCGTCGAGAGCCTGGAGCTCCTGCTCGACAAGCTGTCCAAGGCCAAGTCCAACCAGGAGTTCCTGAACGCGATGTCCAAGTAGGGGAGACTTTGCCCAAGCTCCGCGTCGGCATCGTCAACTTCCTGAACAGCAAGCCGCTGGCCTGGGGATTCCTCAAAGGACACCACGCGGACCTGTTTGCGCCGAGCTATCACCCGCCGGCGCTGATTGCCCGGCTGCTCAGCCAGGGCAATCTCGACATCGGCCTGATCCCTTCCATCGAGGTGCAGCGCATTCCCGGGCTCAAGGTCCTGCCCGACCTGTGCATCGCCGCGCGGCACGAGGTGAGAAGCGTCATCCTGATCTCCCGCTGCCCGCCGGAGGAGATCCGCCGAGTCGCGCTGGATCAGAACAGCCGCTCTTCCGCCGCGCTGCTGCGCATCCTGCTGCGCGAGCGCTTTCGGCTCGACCCCGAGTACCTGCACGAGCGCCCCGACGCCGAGCGCATGCTCGCCGAGGCCGACGCGGCGCTGCTCATCGGCGACTCGGCTCTCAAGGTGGACCGCGAACGCTACCTGGTCGTCGACCTGGCCGCCGAATGGTACGCGCTGACCGGACTCCCCTTCGTTTTCGCGGTCTGGGCCGTGCGTCCCGATGTGGATCTTCCCGAGCTGCCTTTCTATTTCAAGAGCAGCCTGCGCTACGGCCTCTCCTCGCTCGACAACCTGGTGCGCGAGTCCGCCGCCGAGCTGGGGCTCGACAGCGATGAGGTGCGCGCCTACCTCACCGAGTACCTCCACTTCTTCCTGCGCCGCGACGAGATTGCCGGGCTCGAAGAGTTCTACCGCCGCGCCCACCAGCACGGCCTGATCCTCGAGCCCCGCCCGCTGGATTTCTGGGGGGAGTGAGAGAACCCCTGCCGATCCCGAGTTGCAAGGCGGAAGGCCTGTGGATAGAGTGACTGGCATGATGGAACTCGAGCCTTCGGGCAGGCCGGTGGGAGAGATCCTCGAGGATGCGGTGGCGGGGCGCCGGATCGCGGCCGGCGATGCGCACACGCTGCTGCTGGAGGGCGACCTGCTCGACCTGGGGATGGCGGCCCACGCGGTGCGCGACCGCCACAACGACCCGGCGGTCGCCACCTACAACGTCGACCGCAACATCAACTACACCAACGTTTGCGTGTACAAATGCAGGTTTTGCGCGTTCTACCGCGCGCCGGGGGATGCGGAGGGGTATCTGCTGCCCTTCGAGGAGATCGGCAGGAAGGTGGAGGAGACGCTGGCGCTCAACGGCACGGGCATCCTGATGCAGGGCGGCGTGCATCCCGACCTGCCGATCGGCTACTACGAGGACCTGCTGCGCTACTTGCGGGAGCGCTATCCGGCGGTGCACCTGCACGCGTTTTCGCCCCCGGAGATCAAGTTCATCGCGCGCAAGGAGCGGATGAGCTTCTACGAGGTGATCGCGCGGCTCAAGGCGGCGGGCCTGATGTCGATCCCCGGCGGCGGCGCCGAGATCCTCTCCGACGCGACGCGCAAGGAGGTGCTCGCCTACCCCAAGTGCTCGGCCGAGGAGTGGATCGACATCATGCGCCAGGCGCACCGCAACGGCCTGCGCACCTCGGCGACCATGATGTACGGCATGGGCGAGCCGATCGCCGCCCGCGTCGAGCACTTCCAGCGGGTGCGCGACCTGCAAGACGAGACCGGCGGCTTCACCGCCTTCATCTCCTGGACTTTCCAGCACGAGCACACCGAGATGCCCGACGTGCCGGAGACCTACGCCGAGGAGTACTTGCGGACGCTGGCGGTGTCGCGCCTGTTCCTCGACAACGTGGTCCATTTCCAGACCAGCTGGGTGACCCAGGGCAAGAAGGTCGGGCAGATCGCCCTGGCCTTCGGCGCCGACGACATGGGCTCGATCATGATCGAGGAGAACGTCGTCGCCTCGGCGGGCACCGCCTACCGCATGAGCCAGGACGAGATGGAGCACCTCATCTCCGCCGCCGGCTACCAGCCCCGCCAGCGCACCAACCTCTACGAGCGCCTGGTCAGCCGCGAAGACACCGCCGCTCTCGCCCGCAAGTACCACGGCTCCCTGACCCCCGAGAACCGCGACCTCATCTCCACCGGCCCCGCCGCCGCCCCCGCCGCAAAGCAAGGCGCGCTGCTGCCAGTGCTCAGCTGAGCTGCGTGCTCAGCGCTGGGATGGGTGGGAGCCTCCGGGGGTGCCCCACAGGATCCCCTTCGCAGGCGGCTCGGGTCCTCGTAATTGCGGCGGAGGAGATGGACCGCGCCGCCGCGAAAGGGATCCTGTGGGGCACCCCCGGAGGCTCGGGGCACCGTTATCGGCCTCTCAGAGGCTTACTGCCTGCTTTCGCCAGCCTTTTTGCGTCTTATATACTGTAGCCGGAGGCAACCGATGCGCACTGCAAGCGGGAAGAAGTTGCTGACTTCGGCGGAATACGAGGGGCTCGTCGAGCAAGGCGTCCTCCATGAGGACGATCGTGTCGAGCTCATCGAAGGCGAGGTGATTCCTCTGTCGCCAATCGGGCCTCCGCATGGGGGCGTCGTCATCTGCCTCGCCAACGTCCTGATCCCGCTGCTTGCCGGCCGGGCGGTGGTCGGAGTGCAGACCTCGACGCGGCTGAGCGACATCACCGAGCCGCAGCCTGACCTCCTGATCCTGCGCCCGCGCGGCGACTTCTACACGACGGCCCACCCGCTCCCCGAGGACATCTTCTGCCTGATCGAGGTCTCCGATTCCAGCCTGGCGTACGACCGCGGCCGCAAGGCGCCGCTCTATGCCCAGGCGGGGGTGCCCGAGACCTGGCTGTTCAATCTGCCGGAGGAGTTCCTCGAGGTCTACCGCGAGCCCGGGCCGCGTGGGTACGCCTCGGTTACCACCCTGCGGCGCTGCGACCGAGTGGCCTTCGCCGCCTTTCCCGACCTGGTCATCGAAGTCTCCGACCTGCTGCCCCTGCTGCCCCTGCTGCCCCAGCTCCAGTAACCAGCCTCACTCCCAGGGGATGTCGGGCATGCGGGGGCGCTCGACTTCGCGGTCGGGGCCGAGGAAGGGCTGCGTGCTCAGTGCCGGGATGGGTGGGAGCCTCCGGGGGTGCCCCACGGGATCGCCTTCGCAGGCGGCTCGGGTACTCGTGATTGCGGCGGTGGAGATGGACCGCGCCGCCGCGAAAGCGATCCCGTGGGGCACCCCCGGAGGCTCGGGGCACCGTTATCCGCCTCTCAAAGGCTTGGGGGGTTGCTTGCGAGAGCTGCCGGCGAAGAGGCCGCTGCGCCTATCGCTCGCAGCCTTCTTCGATCGCCTCCTCCATCTGGCGAACGGATTCCGAATCGAGGAGGCCGGCGAAGCGCAGGAGATCTCGGCCCGGAGCCCCTTTCGGAACCTGCGAGACCAGGCCATGGACCAGCTGGGCAGCCCGCGCCTGCCTCTGCGGCGAAAGCCGCTCCAGATCGTTCAAGATCTGCTCCCGGACCGTTTGATCGAGCATGGCTCCTCCTTCGGTCCCTACCTTAGGCCAGCTCGACTTTGAGCTTCTTGCCAAGCGCCGAGGCGGCCCGCTCCAGAGTGGACAATGTCACGGACGGATTCGCGGGATCTAGTAAGCGCTCCAGCGCCGGCCGGCTGGTCTTCATCCGATTGGCCATCTCTGACTTCGAAAGTCTGCGCCGCCTCATTTCCTTAGCGATCTGAAAAGCGATCACCCGCTTCGCGGCGGAGGCCTCCGAGACTTCAAGGAGATGCTCTTCTCGTAAGAAGTCGTCGAACTCGCTGCCAAGACGTTCCTTCTTCATGTTCACCTCACTCCTCACGGAGGGACGCCAGGCGTTGCCGAGCTGTCCTTAGGTCAGCCGGTGGGGTCTTCTGCGACTTCTTGACGAAGCCATGCAGCAATACCATTGTGCCTTCGCCAACGGTGAAGATGACTCGCGCGACACCTTGGGCGATGTGGGAACGGACCTCCCAAAGGCCGAGCTCCAATTTCCTGATCAGCGGCATTCCCAGCGGCCAGCCGTATTGCGCCGTCTTGACATCCTCGCCAATGGTCTTGCGGTCCGTCCGCGCCAGGCTCTTGAGCCACTGGCGCACTGGTTCATTGCCGGCCTCCGTGCGGTAGAAGACCACGCGCAGAACAGGATCTCCGCCTGCTCCGCCTTCTTCCACCATGCCCGCAGTGTACCAAAACTGGTGCGCCAGTCAAAACCGCTCCAGAGCAGCTTGGGTTGGCCCTTCGGTAGTGAGTTTTCCGCCCCGCAGCTGGTACACTTAGGTCTGTGACAACGCACGCCGAACACCTGCTCCGCGAGGTCTTGAATCTGCCTGCCGACGAGAGGGCCGATGTCGCCTCTGAGCTCTTGGCCAGCCTCGACGAAGCGACCGATCCTCGTGCCGACGTCGAGGCTGCTTGGGCAGAGGAGATCGAGAAGCGGGCGCGGCGAGTCCTTGGCGGTGAAGCCAGCGGCCCACCCTGGCCCGAAGTGCGCCGTCGACTTGAGGCAAGCCTCCAGAAGCGGTGAAGAAGCCGCTCCGGATAGAGGACGAGGCGAGCCGGGAGCTCGAGGAGACGATTCGCTGGTATGAAGAGCGGGCCGCTGGCCTCGGTGTCCGATTCCTTACAGCAGTAGGCGATACCCTGGACCAGATCGCTCGCTTTCCGCAGGCCGGCGCTCCCGTGCCACGCGTAGCTGCAGGACTCGCGGTACGGCGCGCCCCCGTGAAACGCTTCCCATACCAAGCTGTGTACCTTGAAACCGAGGACACGATCTGGATCTTGGCCTTCGCGCACGATCGCAGAAGGCCGCGGTACTGGCTTTCCAGGGTTGTCTCCCACCAGTGACAGGACCACTTGTTGCCGGCTGCGTAGAAGCGCAGGTAGTTGGCGAAAATCGTGCAGCGTTTCACCTCACCCGGAAAACCTTCATCACTTCGTCCCCGAGGTGGTTGATCACTTTGACCGCAATGCGCCCCGACCTCGGCTTGTCGAAGGGGCGGGAGGTATCGCTGTGCAGCGTGGCCCAGGCTTCCGCGTCGATTTCCGCCTTCAGCGTGGTCTTCAAGGCCTTGTACGGGTCATTGGCGCCAAGGAAGTAGGCATGGCGGACGAAGAAGCTCTCTTCGTTGTAGTCGGTGTCAACGAACCAGCAGGCGATGCCGTCGGCGTCGTCGCTGCGGATCTCGCCGGTGTTCGGGTGGAAGACGTCGACGCCGTTGACCTTGACCCGGACCTGCCCGGCCTCGGCTTCGAGGATGTCGATGTCCGGCTCGCCGAAGATGACGAACAGGTTCCCCTTGCCGGTGTTCTTGAGGTCGTCGGCCATGTGCAAGTCGGCGTTCATGCGCGCCTTGAGCACAGGGATGCGGCCAAGCTTGCTGAACTCCGATGAGTGGGCGTCGTAGTTGAACGCACAGGCAATCAGCACGTCGAAATCGGCATCCCCGGCCTCGCGCGCCGCTGCGACGAGGTCCGGGCGCGAGACGGTGCCGAATTCGGGGCCGATGAAGATGGCGGCGCGCTTCTCCTTGCCAGCATTTTCGCCACCGTCCGAGTAGCGCCCTTCGGCACAGACCAGCTCGCCCGGCCAAGGCGTCAGCGAAAAGAACACAATCCTGTCCTCCCGATGCGCCTGCTGCACGCCGGCAGTCTTGAGGTTCTCCAGGATCATCGTCGGGAAGTCTTGCCGCCCGCCATAGCCGAGCTTCCCCTCAGCGATGTCGTCGATCAGCTCGTCGTTCTCGTCCACGCCCAGCACGCGGTGCGGGGAGAGGCTCTCTACCGTGAAAGGGCCGGCGACACGGACTTTCTTGTTGTCCTCGTAGGGCTTGTCGTAGAGGTATTCGTACTCGGCCTTGGCCGCGATCGAGGCATCGATCTCTCGTTGCCGCGCGATGCGCTGCTGCCACCACCGGGCATGAAGATCCTTCGCCTCGGCCGGCCACCTGTTTTCGGCGGCACGGGGGATCTCCCATTCCTCCCACGCATTGCCGAGTGCTCCATTAAGCTGTTCACGTAGTGGTTCGAGCTCAGCCTGAGACTTCTCCCAGATGACGTCGATCTCTGAATTGTTGGCGATTGACCTAAGTGTGATGTGAGGGACGCGCTGGTAGAGAAAGCCCTGCCGAACGTTTCCGCGGGTTGGGGTGCTCGAAGGCTCGGATTGCATGAGCTCCGCCTCCTTGAGCTGTGCAGCTCGGCTGTCGGCGAGCAGGTAGTAAGGGTAGCGCGCGCCCATAATCCTGGCCCGAGCCAACGCCATTGCCACGCGCGATGTGTCGATGGTGATCCAGCGCCGTCCCCACTGCTCTGCCACGTTGGCGGTGGTTCCTGCTCCACATGTCGGATCGAGAACAAGGTCGCCGGGGTCGGTCGAAAGCAGGATGCAACGCTCTACGACTCGGGTACTTGTCTGCACCACATAGGTCTTGTCTACGGCACCTGCCAAGTCGGCCCAGATATTCGTAAGCACAGAGACGGAGAAGTCACCGAATCGCCTGGCGTAACGAATCGAGTTCTTCTGAACGATCACACGGTCTGCCCGGAGAAGTCGCTCCATACCAGCTTCGTTGGTTTTCCACCGGCTTTGCAATGTTGGCCGAAACTCCTGTCCTGCGAGCTTCACTGGGAACCAACTTGCCGCTCCTTCTCCCTTCTCCCGCCCAACGGACGCGGACTGAAGCGGGTCGGGCGCGACTAGCTCTTCAAGCGTCGGTGTGCGGCCGAGCGCCTTATGTGAAACTAGAGTTGCGACATCCGCCCGAGCCAACGAGAACCTACCGAAGTCATCGTCTGCGATGTCTCGCTTGGCAAAGAGTTCCCGGTACTTCAGGCTAGCACGGTTCTTCGCATACCAGAGCACGAAGTCCGCGATCCCGCCCAGATACTGCGAGAAAGTTGAGCCTGCCTTCTGGATCGTGATCAGCGAGACGAAGTTTGCGTCCCCGAATACTTCATCCAGCAGCGAGCGAACACGATGCAGATTCTCGTCGCCAATCTGTACGAACACGGACCCTGACAAGGCGAGGAGATCACGTGCGCATGTCAAGCGGTCTCGGAGGTATGTCAGGTATGAGTGAACTCCGTCGCGCCAGGTGTCGCGAAAGGCTTTCACCTGTTCGGGCTCCCGGGTGATGTGGTCGATGTGGCCGTCCTTCACGTCGCGGCTGGTGGTCGACCACTGGAAGTTCGAGTTGAACTTGATGCCATAAGGCGGGTCGATGTAGATGCACTGGACCTGCCCCCGCAGACCCTCGCGCTCGGCAAGCGACGCCATCACCTGCAGGCTGTCGCCGAGTATCATCCGGTTGGTCCAGTTTGCATCGTGCTGGTAGAACTCAGTCCTGGCGTCGGTGTCTGCCAAGCCGTTGAAGTCGGCGAAGAGGTCGGGCTGGAAGCCCGGCTGCCCGGCCGCGGCGCGCTCGCTGCGCCGGAGGAGATCATCGATCAGCACCTTGGGGTGGACCTTCTCCTGGATGAACAGCGGCGGCGCCGGGACGACGAGGTCGGACCAATCCCGCTCGTCCTTGCCGCGCCACACGAGCTGCGGGTCGAGGTCGCGGTTGCGGCGCTGGTAGGCGATCTGGACCGGATTCTGATCGTCCTTCGCCATCACCGACTGATACTCGGCCGTCGGGATGTTCTTGCGCGACGCCTCCGTGTGCTTGAGGGTCTCGACCTGCTTGGGCATTGTCCGTGTGGTTTTTTTGGCCATGGCTCTGCGCATCCTCAAGCGATGGCCTCGATGGCCCGCTCATCGCCTCCGGCATGGATGGCGTCATCGATCATCTGGTCGAAATGGGTCGCCACCCTCGCTGCGAACTCGGCTTCGATCTCGTAGACGCTGACGAACTCGGCGAAGGCCCAGCGCCCAAAGGCGCCCAGGTGGTTGACTGCCGGCACCCAATAGGTGTCCATGGTCGCCTTCTTCTCCTTGGCGTCCTCACCGCGATAGCCCTTGATCTCAACGACGAGGTGGAGCGGATCGCCGCCGCCGCGGCCGTCGTCGACCAGCACGATGAAGTCGGGCCGGTACTGGCGAGCCTCGGAGCCGTGCCGGTACGGCACCTCGAAACCGAGGTTGTGGTTCTTGACGTACGCCCGCACGTGCGGGTGTGCCTCAGCCACGCGGCAGAACTCCCCCTCCCATCCGCTGTCGAGGATGCACCAGTTGACCTGGCACCGCTCGGGCTGAGTCCGCCAGCGGTCCTGCCTCGACGTGGTGAAATTGACGTGGAGGCTCGAGCCGGTAGGGTTGTACGGATCGAGCACCGCCTTGATCGGTTTCGTGCCCTCGAGCTTGCTGACGATTCCGCGGGTGATCCTCTCGCAGGCCTCGTCCGCGAGCTCCTGATACATGAGCTGGGCCGGGTAGGTGCCGCCCTTGCAGACGAGGTGGCTGTCGAGCCAGTGGCGGGTGATGCGCATGAGCTGGCCGAAGAGGTGGAGCTTGGGCTCCTCGCCTGGGTCACGCCACTTGGTGTAGAGCAGCCGCTGCGTGAGGTAGAAGAGGAGCGTCGAGCGGCGCAGCTTGCGGGTATGGACGAGGTTGAGGTCGACGGCCTCGCCGATGATGCCCTGATTCCGAGTAACCGAGGGGCCGACCAGATCCGGGGTGAGGACGAGCGTCGAGTCGTCGTTGAACGCGGCCGAAAGACGCTCGCTCGGAAGCTCTACCCGGTAGCCCTCGACGCGTGGAAATCGGATCTCGCAACCGTCGCGGTCCGGCGTGATCGCCTTGACCTGGATCGTCTCGCGCGGCGGCTGGGGAGGAGCGACGACCGGCTTGGCCGTGAAATCGAACGGGATGCCGAGAACGTCGGCGTATTCGACGTTGAAGAGACCATCCTCGTTGAGATCATAAGACTGCCGGCGAAGCGCCCGGCCGATGACCTGCTCGCACAAGAGCTGGGTCCCGAAGGCGCGGACGCCGAGGACGTGCGTCACCGTGTTGGCATCCCATCCCTCCGTCAGCATCGCGACCGAAACCACGCACCGGGTGCTCCCGCCGAGACGGCCTTTCTTGCCAACCGTATTCATGACCTCGCGCAGCAGGTCCTCATCCGAGATGTTCTCGGCCTGGCGGCGGTCGCCAGTCCGTTCGATGATCTCGCGGCGGAAGCGATCGATCTCGTCGGCGGCCATCTCGCGAAAGCTGTCGTCGAGAGCTTCGCCGGACTCGAGCTGCTCGCTGTCGATGAGCAGCGTGCGGGGGCGGCCGAGCGGGCTGCCGTGCTCGTCGAAGTTGCGGAACAGCGCCAGCCGGCCGTTCTCCAGTGTGCTGGAGCCATCGTCGTTCTCTCGGTGAAAACCCGAGATGTAGTCGAAGACGAGCTTTGAGGTAGAGGTGTTGTTGCAGACGACGATGAAACAGGGCGGGACATCGATTCCCGCGGCCTCCCACAGCGCGAACGTCTTCTCGTAGTGGCCGTAGAGAGCTTCGAGCGCCGTCTGGAGTTTGACCGGGATGATGAGCGGATCGAGCCGCGCGGCCTTGCCGCGGCCCCTCTTGGGCATCCTCTTGCCGATGTGCACCCAGAGATTACGAAACTTGGGCATCTCACCGCCGGGAATGTTGTCGGCCACCGGCACGCGCGGGAGCTTGACGATGCCGCACTCGATGGCATCCATCAGCGAGAAGTCGCTCATCGTCCACGGGAAGAGGGTGCCCTCTGCATAGCCTGAACCGCGCAGGAAGAACGGCGTTGCCGAGAGGTCGACCACTCGACTGAGCCCGAGCTTCCGCTCCACCGCTTCCAAGCCTGAGATCCACAGCCGTGCGGCTACGCGGTTCTTTTCGGCCTCTTTCAGGTCGTCGCCCGCCAGAACTTCCTCGGTGGCATCGCCGGGCTTCTCTCGATAACAATGGTGCGCCTCGTCGTTGATCGCCATGACGTTCTTCATGCCCATGAGATCCGGCATGACCCGCTGGAGCATCTGCCCCTCGGTTTCGAGCATCTGAAGGGCGTTGCCTCGGCCTTGAAGGAGCGAGCGGCCACCCTTCGAGAGCTCGATGGTGTCCCGCAGCTTCAGGGCGTGGAAGTTGGTGATGACGATTTTCGCCCGGTCCAAATCGCCCAGCATGTCACCGGGCACGAGCTCGCGGCTGCGGTAATAGCTGTCCGGGTCGTGCGTCTGGAGCACCCGGAGGCGATCGCGGATCGTCAGTCCAGGCGTGACCACTAGGAAGCCGCGCGTGAACTTCTTGCTGTTCGGCCGCCGGACTGCATTGATCGTCTGCCAGGCGATGACCATCGCCATCACCGTGGTCTTGCCGGCCCCGGTGGCGAGCTTGAGGGCCAGCCGGCTCAGCCCAGGGTTCGACTGCTCGTTCGCGGCGTCGAGGTGCTCGAGGAACTTATGACCTTCCCTGCCGAGCTTCGGAGCGACTTCGGTCAGCCAGATCAGCGACTCAATAGCTTCCACCTGGCAGAAGAACGGCCGGACACCGCTGAACTGGTGGTGGCGCCAGTGTTCGAGCAGCCGGGCCGTCTCGGGGGTGACCTGCCACTGGTTGGGCCTGGGCAGCTCTCGCCAGCGGTCCACGAGCCGCCGCAACTCGTTGATGATGATCGACGTCGGGTCGTACCGCTGCCGCTCGGTCGAGAGCCCCTGCCCTTCATCGAAGACGAACGCCCGCTGGTCGCTCCGGCGCTTCGGCTCAGGAACCGGCGTGATGAACTCGGCGCGCCGCCGCCTATCGATGATCCGGTTGGTCGGCTGGCCCCTCTCGTCGAGCTCCCAGTGGTGGGCCGGGTACTGGTAAGGAGAGTTGAGAATCGGCCGCGCGAAGAATCGATCGGTCACGAAGGGGCCCTCTGTTCGTGTCTCATGTAGTCATACAGTGAGCCAGGAGCGTGCCCCTCCGCTCACTGTATCCGCCGCCAGCCTGGTGACCTACCGGCGCACGGAGTCCCCCGTCCGCCATCATGTCCTTTTGGCTATATCTCTCATCCTAAGGGTCATATCTAGTTTACGCTGATCCCAAACCGCGTCAACGCCGAACCTCGCAGACTAAGCAGCTCCCCGGTCGCATGCCGGTGCTCAGGGCGACTACCACCATAGTGCCCCGCGACCGAGGAGGGTCACTCCCAGGGGATGTCGGGCATGCGGAGGCGCTCGACTTCGCGGCCGTGGCCGAGGACGGTGGAGGTGAGGATCTCTTCGACGTCGTCGAGGGTGACGCCGCGGTACCAGAGGTTGTAGGGCCAGACGGCGACGGTGATGCCTTGGCTGCAGTGCTTGAGGCAGCCGGTGCGGACGACCATCACCTGGTTGCGGAGGCCGAGCTCTTTGACCCGGTCCTTGAAGCGGTGGTAGACCGCGAGCGAGCCGCGCAGAGAGCAGCAGGGTTTGGGCCCGTCCGGGGGCCGCTCATTGAGGCAGACCAGGATCTGGATCTCGGGCCTGGGCATCGCCGCGATGATAGCCGAGGGTGCCCGTTCGCTGAAGTCTCGCAGCTGGCGAAGAGCCTCGGACCCCAGGTCAGCCTCCATCGGACCCTGCCACGGCCTCGCCGGCAGCCCTGGGATCAACGCCAGAGCCTCTGAGAGGCAGATAACGGTGCCCCGAGCCTCCGGGGGTGCCCCACAGGATCCCTTTCGCGGCGGCGCGGTGAATCTCGTCCGCCGCAATCACGAACACCCGAGCCGCCTGCGAAGGGGATCCTGTGGGGCACCCCCGGAGGCTCCCACCCCACGCGGTGCTGAGCACTCACTCACCACTCACTCCCGGGCAGGGGCCGTGATAGTTTGTCGGCCTTGACCAACGTCAGGTTTCTGCTCAATCCGGCGGCGGGTCGCGGGGCGGCGGTGTCCCGCCTCGCTCGTCTGCGCCTGCTGGCCGAGAAGGCGGGGGCCGGCATGGTGGTGAGCCGCAGCGCGGCGGACCTCGTCGAGCAGGCGCGGCGGGCCGTCGCCGACGGGGTCGAGAGGCTTGTCGCGGCGGGGGGGGACGGCACGATGCACCAGGTGGCGCAGGGGCTGGCGGGGAGCGGGTGCGCGCTCGGCGTCGTCCCTCTTGGGACGGGCAACGACCTCGCGGGGACGCTGGGAGTGCCCTCCGACTTCGACCAGGCGGTGGGCCTGGCCATGACCGGGGAGGTCCGGCGCATCGACCTCGTCAGGGTGGGCGAGACGGTCTGCGTCGGCTATGCGGGGGTCGGCTTCGACTCCGAGGTGGCGCGCTTCGCCGGCGAGCGGGTCAAGCGGCTGCGCGGGCCGCTGGTCTACGTCTACGCCGTGCTGCACACCATCGTTACCTTCCAGCCGCCGCTCATGCGCGTCGTTCACGACGGCGGCGTCTTCGCGGGGCGGGCCATGTTCACCGTCGCCGCCAACCTGCCGCGCTTCGGGGGCGGTATGCGCATAGCGCCGCAGGCGGAGATCGACGACGGCTGGCTCGACCTGGTGATCGTGGCCGCGGTCTCCCGTGCCGTCCTTCTCGCCCTGCTGCCCAGGGTCTACAGCGGCGGCCACGTCCGGCATCCCGCCGTCACCATCGTCCGCACCCGCCGCGCCGAGATCACCATCGACCGGCCGATGACCATGTACGGCGGCGGCGAGCCCGTCCGCTCGCTCGCCGCGGGCGAGCCGTGTCTGGTGGAAATCGCCCCCGCGGCACTCGCGGTGGTGGCCGCGCCCGCCCGTTAGGGTTCGCCGCTAAGGCGAAACTGCATGCGTCAGGGGAGGGGGCGTCCCCTTCCCCCCGGCCGCCGCCGGGCAGGGACCCGGCGGTTCCGAAAAACCGGGGAGGGGATCCGCGAGGGGATGCGGGGGGAGATCCAATAGATGCCGATGCGGTTGCGAAGCCGTCTCTCCCGGCGTTACGATCACCCTATGCCGGCTTTCAGCAGATGTACTCCGATTCCGTAGCCCGTCCCGAGACGGGCTCGATTGGAAGGGGGACAGTTTCATGGCAGATGCGAAGGAAACGACCGACGTAGCGGAGACCACCGAGGCCCAGATCGCGGTGCACTGGCGGGAAGAGCAGTACTTCAAGCCGTCCAAGAAATTCATCGCACAGGCCAATCTCACCGATCCCGCGGTCACCGAGCGCTTCGGCGAAAGGAATTTTCCCAAGTGCTTCGAGGAATATGCGGACATGCTCACCTGGTACGAGCGCTGGCACACGGTGCTCGACACGAGCGATCCGCCGTTCTGGAAGTGGTTCGTGGGCGGCAAGCTCAACGTCTCGTTCAACTGCGTTGATCGGCACCTGGCGAAGTACAAGAACAAGGCGGCGATCATCTTCGTGCCGGAACCGGAAGACGAAGATCCGGTGGCCCTGACCTATCAGGAGCTCTACGTCCGGGTGAATGAGTTCGCCGCGGTGCTGCGCGACTTTGCCGGCTTGAAGGCCGGCGACCGCGTCACGATTCACATGCCCATGGTCGCCGAGCTGCCGATCACGATGCTGGCCTGCGCGCGTCTCGGTGTGATCCATTCCGTCGTGTTCGGCGGCTTCAGCGGCGAAGCGTGCGGCCTGCGCGCCGCCGATTCCGGCAGCAGGGTGCTCATCTACATGGATGGCTACTACCGCAGCGGCAAGATGATCGATCACAAGGCAAGCGCCGACATTGCCGTGGCGGAAGCGGAAAAGGAAGGGCAGAAGATCGACAAGGTCCTGGTGTGGCGGCGATATCCCGCGAAATACAGCTCCGCCGCGCCGATGATCGGAGGACGCGATTTCTTCGTCGACGAGGCCCTGAAGAACTATCGCCGCCGGCAAGTCGATCCGGTTCCGATGGACGCGGAAGCGCCGCTCTTCCTGATGTACACGAGCGGCACCACCGGGAAACCCAAGGGCTGCCAGCACCGCACGGGCGGCTATCTCGCCTACGTGACGGGGACCTCGAAGTACATCGAGGACATCCATCCGGAAGACGTGTACTGGTGCATGGCGGATATCGGCTGGATCACCGGCCATTCGTACATCGTCTACGGGCCGCTGTCCTTGGCCGCGACCTCGGTCGTCTACGAGGGCGTGCCGGTGTACCCCGACGCGGGGCGGCCGTGGCGAATCGCCGAACGCCTCGACGTCAACATCTTCCACACCTCGCCGACGGCCATACGCATGCTGCGGAAGGCGGGCCCCGACGAGCCGAAGAAGTACGACTACCATTTCAAGCATATGACCACGGTGGGAGAGCCCATCGAGCCCGAGGTGTGGAAGTGGTATTACAACGCGGTCGGCAAGGGCGAAGCGGTGATCGTGGATACCTGGTGGCAGACGGAGAATGGAGGATTTCTCTGCAGCACGAAACCCGCCATGGATGCGATGAAGCCCGGCAGCGCGGGACCCGGCGTGCCCGGCATCTACCCGATCATCTACGATGAGAATGGGCAGGAAGTGAAGGCAGGCTCGGGGAAGGCCGGGAACATCTGCATCAGGAACCCGTGGCCCGGGATCATCCAGACGGTCTGGGGCGACCGGGACCGCTTCGTGCGGCAGTACTACGAGAAATATCGCAAGAGTCCCCAGAGCAAGGACTGGCGCGATTGGCCCTACTTCGCCTCGGACGGAGCGCTGCTGGCCGCCGACGGCTATTTCCGCATCCTCGGCCGCGTCGACGACGTGATCAACGTCGCCGGCCATCGCCTGGGAACCAAGGAGCTGGAGTCGGCCTGTCTCACCATTCCGGAAGTCGCGGAAGCCGCCGTGGTGCCGGTGGTCGACGAGATCAAGGGCCGCGTGCCGGAGATCTATATCGCGCTGAAGCCTGGAATTGAGCCCAGCAAGGAGATCAAGGCAAAGGTGATCGCGACGATCGAGACCATGATCGGCAAGATCGCCCGGCCCAAGCAGGTGCACATCGTTCCGGACATGCCCAAGACGCGGTCCGGCAAGATCATGCGCCGCGTCCTGGCTGCCATCTCCAACACGCTGGACACCGGTGACATCACGACGCTGGCCAATCCCGACGTCGTCGAGCAGATCAGGCAGACCGTGCAGGGCAAGGAGAAGGTGGCCACCAAGGAGGCGCCGGAAGACCTGAAGCACTTCGGCCAGGCCGAGTAGTCGATCGCTTCATCGCAGCGCCGATTCATCCGTCGGGATCGGCACTGCCGGTGGCAGGTAAGACTACGTCCCGACCTTGAACTCGACGCCTTGGGCGAGGGGCAGCTCGCTGCCCCAGTTCAGGGTGCAGGTCTGGCGGCGCATGTAGGCCTTCCAGGAATCGGAGCCGGCTTCGCGGCCGCCGCCGGTCTCCTTCTCGCCGCCGAAGGCGCCGCCGATCTCGGCGCCGGAGGTGCCGATGTTGACGTTGGCGATGCCGCAGTCGCTGCCGGTCGCGGCGAGGAAGCGCTCGGCCGAGCGCAGGTTGAGGGTGAAGATGGCCGAGGAGAGTCCCTGCGGCACCGCGTTGTGCAGGCGGATCGCCTCGTCGAGGTCGTCGAACTCGAAGACGTAGAGGATCGGCGCGAAGGTCTCTTCGCAGGTGATGCTCATGTCGCCATGGGCCTCGACCAGGGTCGGCTCGACGAAGAATCCCGGGCGGTCGAGAACGCGGCCGCCGTAGAGGATCTTGCCGCCTTCGGCCTGGGCGGTCTCCAGGGCCCGCACCATGTTTTCGACGGCGCTCCTGTCGATCAGCGGGCCCATCAAGGTGTCAGATTCGAGCGGGTCTCCGATGCGGATCGAGCGGTAGGCTTCGACCAGGCGGCGTCTCATCTCGGCGGCAACGCCGCGCTGCAGGAACAGCCGCCGCGTAGTGGTGCAGCGCTGGCCGGCGGTGCCGACCGCGGCAAAAACGATGCCGCGCAAGGCAAGGTCGAGGTCGGCGCCATCCATCACCAGAATGCCGTTGTTGCCGCCCAGCTCGAGCAGCGAGCGCCCGAGCCGGTCAGCCACCGCCTTGCCCACCTCGCGGCCCATGCGCACCGAGCCGGTGGCCGATATGAGAGGCACCCGGCGGTCGGCCACCAGGCGCTCGGCTACGCCGCTCCTGCCGCCCAGGATCAGGTTGAAGATCGGCGGCGCCGCATTGGCGGCCAGCACGCGCTGCGCGATGCGGGTGACGGCGATGGCCGAGAGCGGCGCCTGGTGCGAGGGCTTCCAGATCGTCGAGTCGCCGCACACCGCGGCCACCGTGGCGTTCCAGGCCCAGACCGCGACCGGGAAGTTGAAAGCGGTGATGATGCCGATCGGCCCGAGCGGGTGCCACTGTTCGTACATGCGGTGCCGGGGACGCTCGGAGTGCATAGTCTTGCCATAGAGCTGGCGCGACATGCCGACCGCCAGGTCCGCCATGTCGATCATCTCCTGCACCTCGCCCAGCCCCTCGGAGAGGATCTTGCCGACCTCGAGCGATACCAGGCGCCCCAGCGCTTCCTTGTGCCGCCGCAGCTCGAGGCCGAGCTGGCGCACCACCTCGCCGCGCCGCGGCGCCGGCCAGGTCTGCCATTCCCGGAATGCGCCGGCGGCGGCTGCCGCCACCCGCTCGTACTCCTGCGGGCCAGCCAGGCGGACGGCGGCGATCGGCTCACCGTTTGCCGGATTGATCGACTCCACCCGCTCGCCGGCGGTGTCGATCCAGCCGCCCGCGCAGGCCCCCGGATTCTCGGCGCCGAGTCCCAGCGCCGTGAGGGTGCCGGCGATGCCGACGACATTGCTCGCAGTCTCGACCGTCATGTATCTCTCTCCTCGCGAGCCCGTATGAGGGGTCTTCGCAGAACTCCGAAGGATACCGCAACAGAGGGTCCGCCCGAGCGGGCACCGAGCGCCAGTAGAATCCCCGGGTGGCAGACGTTGCCGGCTTGCTCCCGCCGCTGCTCGCGGCGCTCTACGCCGCCTGGTGCGGGACCTGGATCGGGGGGGCGTCCTTCAGCGGCAGCGCCGGGGGTGCGGCGGCGCTGCTGGCTGCCCTGGTCGCCGCCGGCGCGCCCTGGCGCGACCCGCTGCGCCTGCGCGATGCTGGACGCCTGCTGCCGGCGGCGCTGTGGCTGGCGGTGGCCGCGAGCGCCTGGTCGTCACCGGTGCCGCGGGCAGGAAGGGTCGCGGTCCTGCTGCTCCCGGCCTATCTCTGGCTGCCGGCGGCGGTGGCGCGGTGCTGGCGGCGGGAAGCGGCACGCCGTCTGGGACTGCGGACGCTTGCCGCTGTTCTGGCCGGCGTCTCTCTCTGGTCGCTCGTCGACTGGCTGGGGTTGTTCTCGGCCGGCGCGCCCAGGCCGGCGGCGCCGCTGGGCCAGCACCGCCTGCTCGCCGCCTGGCTGGTCACCCTGCTGCCGCTCGGTTTGCTGAGCTTGCGCGAGAAGGGATGGTGGCGGTCGCTGGGGTGGGGCGCGGGCGCTCTCGCGGCCGTGGCCGTCCTCGCCACCCGTTCCCTCGCCGGCTGGCTGGCGCTCGTGGCGGAAGCCCTGGCAGTGCTCGGCTGGCTGTCCTGGCGCTCGCCGGCGGTGGCGCGGCGGCGGTCGGCCGCGTTGCTGGGCCTGGCACTGCTCGTCGGGCTGGCGCTCGCGGTGGCGCTGCCCAGGGTGCGCCAGATCGCTGCCGGGCAAGACCCTTCGCTCCGCGCGCGGGCGGTCTACTACCGCGCTGGATGGCGGGGTCTTCAGGCGCGCCCCGTCGCCGGTTGGGGGCCAGGCTCGGCAGCCTGGACCGCCGCTGCCTTCCTCGATCCGGTGCCTGGCGTTCATCCCTGGACTGGAGCCACCGGCGAGCTTGCCTCCCTTCCCGTGCGGCTGCCCGGCAAGCTTGTCGGGCCGCTGCCGACTGTCAACCCGTGGGGAGAGGCGGTGGGTGAGCTGCACTCCTTGCCGGTCCAGCTGGCTTACGAGCTGGGCGCCATGGGTTCTCTTCTGGCGCTCGCCCTGGTCGCTCGGTTCGCATCCCAGCGACTCTCGGATCTCGACCGGCTGTGGGTGCCGGCGGATGGGGGTCTGATTGGAGGCGCCGGGTCTCTGCCCGGCGGTCTGATCGGAGTCGCCGGGTCTCTACCCGGCAGTTTGATCCGTGGCGCCGGGTCCCTGCCCGGCAGTTTGATCGGAGTCGCCGGGTCCCTACCCGGCGACCGTGCCCTCCTGTTGGCTGCTTGCGCCGGGCTTCTTGGCTCGGGGGTGGCCTTTCTCGCGACGTCCGCGCTGGCGGCGACGGCCCTGCCGCTGGCCGCCGCTCTGGCCGCTGGAGCCGCGCTCTCGGCCATCCCTCCCGATGACGGGGGCGCCGCGGCTGCCGGGCCGCGCCTGGCCACGGGCGTCTATGCCGCGATGGCCGCCTTGGGCCTCGTCGCGCCGGAGATGGCCCGGTTGCACTATGACCGGGCTGCCGTCGCGGCCATGTCGGGCCGCGCCGACCAGGCCCGCCACGAGCTGGCGGGCACGGTTAGCTGGGACCCGGACTTCCCGCTCTATCGCCTCCGGCTCGCCCTCTCCATGACGGGCGGCCACCAGGTCGATGTCGACGCCGGCCGGCCACCGGGCGGCGATGCGCGGACGCCCGACTCGGCGAGCCTGGCGCTGCACGCGGCAGAAGAGGGAGGAGACGTCCCGGCGCTGTGGCTGGCGGCTGCGCTTCTGGGTCATGCGGCGCGCGCGCCGTGGTCCATCGCCGCCCTCGAGCGGGCCTGCCAGCTGGACCCGTTCGATCCTTTCCCGCCTTTCTACATGCTGGTCGCGCGGCCGGAAGCGGCCGATGCAGGCCTGCATGGCGCCCACGCCTTGCTGGCCGACCCCCGGCTGGCGGCCGCGGTCTTCTGGGAAGGCCGCCAGGAGCTGTTCGAGCGCGCCCTGGCCGAGGTTCGCCGCTGGCCGGGTGTCGATGCCGGGTGGAAGGAGGCGTTCCTCGCCGCCATGCCGCCCGCCGCCGCGCGCCGAGGCCGGGGCGCCAGGCTGGACCTGGTGCTCGATGCCAGCGCCGCGCAGTCGCTGTCGCTGTCGGTTTTTCGGCGCCTCCCCTGGCCGGCGGAGTGGCCGTTGATCGAGCTCCGCGGCGATGTCCTGTCCCGCCTCCTTCTGCCGCCGGCGACGGGGCTGGCTGAAACCTCCCCGGCTGACTTCCGCCGCGCCTGCGGACGGCCATCTGGCAGGTAAATCGATCACTTCCTTGGCAAGGCTGCGCAATCCCTGGGCAACCGCGGCTGGCGGCGCAGAATCTTCACGACCGATGACCGGCCCTTTCGCCCTCTTTCTTCCCGATCTCCACAACCCCCTGTGGAAAACCTTGTGGGAAACCGGTCACGAGGAGCGCGGAAGACGCGAAAAAACCGCGGTTTTGTCCACTTTGAACAGGATCTTGTGCAATCAGGCTAAGTTATTTTTAATCAATGGGTTGAAAATTTTTTCCCTGTGCCAGCTGGCCGTAGACGGCGCCGATGAACGGTCCGCGCAGGAAGGTAGCCGGGTCGATCTGGCTCTGCAGGCATACGCCTCGGTGCGCTCCCATCAGTAACAGGCGGGCCGACTCGGCGAGGGCGGCAGCGGTGGTTGCCTGGATGGCTTTGAGCCTGCGGGCGCCTACCCGGCAGGGCCGGATGAGCCGGGCCTCCTCGAGTCGTCGCAAGGAGCCGTCGGCCGCCGGCCCTTCCACCGCGGCATAGATGATCACCACGTCGTCCTCGACGAAGGGAACCGTCTCCTTCATCTTGCTGAGAAGGTAGGCGGCCCGGTCCTCGCCGGCCGGGGCTTCCTCGGGGCGAGCGCGGGGGAAGTGCGGAGATCTTGCCGCGGAGCACTGGTATTATGCCGGGCCAAGTCATGGGTTCCGAGCAGGAGGAGGTGTGGGGGAGATGGATGGCCCCGGCGCACCGGAAGGAGACGAAGGAGCCAGTGAGCGATTATTCGGATAGTCCGCGCGACTCCAAGCGCATTCCCCTGGTGAGCCGCATCCAGCTCAAGTTCGACCGCTTCAGCGGCTTCATCAGCGAGTACGTGGCCAATGTGTCCCCCGGCGGGATCTTCATCAGGACGTCGGCGCCGGAGCCCCCAGGGCAGATCCTCGAGTTCGAGTTCCGCCTCGGGGACGGTTTCGAGCTCATCAAGGGACGCGGCGAGGTGGTCTGGGCGCGGGGCAGCGATCAGGGGCCCGACCTTCCGGCGGGCATGGGAGTCCGCTTCCTCCAGCTGAGCCCCGGCAGCAAGGAGCTGATCTACAAGATCGTCGACGACTACATCCAGCGCGGCGGCACGCCGTTCGACCTGGTAGACCTTGGCGAACCCCCCGCGCCTGGCCCACCGTCAGCGCCTCCCACCCCCCGGCCCGCGCAGGCGGCGCCCGCCGCTCCGGCACAGCGGCCGGCCGTCCTGCCGCCATCGCCTGGCGCTCCCGGGCCGTCGAGCCCGGCCGCCGCGCCGGCTCCGCTGACTCCTACGCGGCGGCCCACTTCCTCCCCCCCGCCTCCGGCCTGGCCGTCCAAGGTCTTCCCCGCGGGCACGCCGCAGCCATCTGCTGCCGCCTCCGCCGCGCCAGCCGCTCTCGCCGCGCTGGCTGCGACAACGGCGAGGCAAGCGCCGGAAGCGCCTGCCGGCTTCGGCGCAGCAGGCGACCCACCGCGGCCGATGTCGGGCGCACGCGCGTTCGCGCCTGCTTCGGCCGCGCTGCCGCCGCCCGAAGATCCGGCCCGAGCGTTACCGCCGGCGGTGCCGGCCCCGACCTTCGCCGTCCTCCACGCCGAGCCCCGGACGCCGCCGCCACGGCGCTGGCTCTGGGTCCTCCTGGCGGCCGTGGTCGTCGTCACCCTGGCAGGTTTCCTCCTGCGCGACGACCTGTCGCGCTGGACCGGGCTCGAAGACGAGGCGGTCGTCGTCGCGGTTCGGCGTCCACCGGCTGCCAGGCCGCACCCCTCCCGGTCGGCCACTGGCGCCGCGACGTCGCCCGTTCGCTCCACCGCGCGCCCGGGCCTCAGCCAACCAGGCGCTGCCTCGGCGGCGGCCGGTGGGCTCGCCAGGTCCGCTCCTGGGCCTGGTAACGGTGCCGCCTCCCCGGCCTCGCCCGCCGCCGGCGCTATCCCCCCTGTCTCGCCCGCCGGTGCTCCAGGCATCCCCGGTGCGGCAGTCCCCATGGGGGCCGGAAGGGCCGGTGCTCCTTCTGTCGAGTCTACCGCCCCGGCCGGGGCCGCTGCCGCGCCTGGCGCTCCGTCATCTCCGGCGCCTCTCGTTCATGCCGCGCCGGTCGCCCCGCCCTCTCCGGCGCCTCTCGTCCATGCCGTACCCGGCGCTGCCGGCAGCCCGGCCGGACCCACTCCTCCCCCTCTGACCGCGCTGGAGAAGGTCACCTGGGAGTCCTCGCCCACGGGGACCGACGTGATCCTGTGGGGGAACGGCGCGTTCTTGCCGGACACCTACCACAGCTTCCGCCTGGCCGGCCCTCTGCCGCGCGAAGTCATCCGCGTCACCGGCGTCAGCCAGCCCTTCCCGGTGCCGCGCGTGCCCGTCGGCACTCCCCAGCTTCGCCAGGTCCGCATCGGTTATCACGTCGACGCCGGAACCAAGGCCCTTCACATCGTCCTCGACCTCGACAACCGCAGCGTCGAGGTCACCGATCTCCAGGCCTCCGGCCGCCAGCTCCGCATCCACCTCAAGAGCAAGTAGAGCCAGCCCCTGCGTCCGCGGCGCAGCGGCCCGCATGACGGCGGCGCGGGCTCCCCGCGCCTTGTAGTACACTCCTCTGCCAAGGAGCGCTTTGCCAGGCGAGTTGGAGCAGCGGCCCCAGGCTGCGGAGGGCTGGGCTTCCCCTGGGGCGGCGCTCCGCTACGCATGAGCATGCCACCGCGAAGATGGTTTCCTCCGTCGTTGCCTCCGAGCGTCTCCCGCGCAGAAGGCTAGCTCGCCGCTCGCGGAACGACCGCATCAAGCGCCAGCTCGTCAGGGACCTGGTACGAGAGAACCTGGCCCTGATGCGCGGCCAGGCCCTCCCCCGGGCGCGCCCTCGCCGCCCGCGCCTGGTCGGCAGCCTCTCCCTGTCTCTGGTCATGCTGGCGCTCTTCGCCTCTTCCGAGCTCCTGCCTCCGCGCTCGCTGGCGCGGCCCGCCACCGCCGGCAAGCCCTCGGCCTTCGCGCCGCCCAACCAGCAGCGCCAGGCCGCCGCCCTTTCCGGGCCGCCGGTCGCCGCCGCCGTTTTCCCGCTGGCGGTGCGCAAGATCGCCCTCGATGCGGGTCATGGCGGGGACAGCCTGGGCAGCCGCACCCCTTTCGGCCTGCTCGAAAAGGACATCACCCTCGATATCGCCGGCCGCCTGCGGCAGCTCCTCGAGGAGCAGAACGCCTTCCAGGTCCTGATGACCCGTAAGGGGGACAACGAGGTCTCCCTCGCCGAGCGCGCCGCCCGGGCCAACCAGGCGGGCGCCGACATCTTCGTCTCCATCCACGTCAACTGGATCGAGAACCGCGGGGCGCGCGGCGTCGAGACCTACTACCTGGGACCGACCAACGATCCCTTCCTGACCCGCCTGGCGGCGGCGGAGAACCGCGACTCCGGGTACTCGATGGCGGACATGCGGCCGCTGCTCGAGCGCATCTACGCCGGGGTGCGCCAGGAGAAGTCGCGCAAGCTTGCCGAGATGATCCAGGCGTCGCTGTTCAGCTCGCTGGGCAAGGTGAACCCGAAGGTCGAGGACCGCGGGGTGAAATCGGCTCCCTTTATCGTGCTGCTGTCCACGCAGATGCCGGCCATCCTCGCCGAGGTCTCCTGCCTCTCCAACGACGAGGAGGCCCGCCTCCTTGCCAAACCCCTCTACCGCCAGTACATCGCCGAGGCCCTGGCGAAAGGCCTGCGCGCCTATGCCAGTGTCCAAGGCTTGGACGAGAAAGGATCTGATTCATGAGTGACAAGAAGCCGGTCCTCCAGGTGGGGATCGACCTCGGGACTTCGCGCAGCTCGATCTCTGCCTCCAACGGCCAGCGGCACGTGGTGGACAGCTATGTCGGTTGGCCGCTCGACATGGTGGCGCGCAAGGTCCTTAAGAAGCCCGTGCTGATCGGCCGCGAGGCCGTGGACAACCGCTCCATGCTCGACC
Source organism: Thermoanaerobaculia bacterium (assembly GCA_035544895.1). Lineage (GTDB taxonomy): Bacteria > Acidobacteriota > Thermoanaerobaculia > Multivoradales > UBA5704 > JASLEW01. The sequence goes on along the minus strand of DASZZM010000068.1, from coordinate 77,786 downwards.
TGTACCGGCCTCTCGAGGAGGGCTTGATCAAGGACGGCTCGGAAAAGGACGAAGCGGCGGTGCGCGAGCTGCTCTGGCACCTGCTGTCGCTGGCCGGAGTCGACCGCGAGACCCGCAACGGCATGAAGGTGCGGGCCGTGGTCGGCGTGCCGGCCGAGGCGCTGCGCGTCAACAAGCAGCACGTCCGCAAGGCCATGCACGACGCGGTCGACAGCCTGATGATCGTTTCCGAGCCTTTCGCCGTCGCCTATGGAATGGAGGCGCTGCTCCATACCATGGTCATCGACATCGGCGCCGGCACCACGGATTTCTGCGTGATGAACGGCCGTCTGCCGGCGGAAGAGGACCAGCGCACGCTCACCCAGGCCGGCGACTGGATCGACGAGCAGCTTTCACGGCTCACCCGCGAGCGCTACCCGGAGGCCAGGTTCTCGATCCACATGGTCCGCGCCTGGAAAGAGGAGGCGAGCTTTGTCGGCGCTACGCGCCACCCGGTGATGGTCAGCGTCCCGGTCAACGGCAAGCCCACCAACCTCGACATCACCCAGGAGATGCGCCAGGCGTGCGAAGGGATCCTGCCGCCCCTGGTCGAGTCGATGCTCGACCTGCTCTCCAGGGTTCAGCCCGAGTATCAGGAGAAGGTCCGCCAGAACGTCATCGTCTCGGGCGGCACCGGACTGATCCGCGGCCTCGGCCAGCGCCTGGAGCAGGAGCTGGCGGCGGTGGGAGGCGGCAAGGTGCAAGTGGTGAAGGACCCAGTCTTCGTCGGCTCGGACGGCGGCCTGGCCATCGCCCTCGACGCCCCGGACTCGGAATGGGAGAGGCTCAGCGGCTGAACCGGCTGTCATCAGGCGGCCGCCAGCGCCTCGCGAGCGACGACCATCAGGGTCAAGTCGTCGCGCAGCGGCTCGTCCTTGACGTGGCGGTCGAAGGCTTCGAGGATGCGGTCGTGCACGTCCTGGGGCGCGCCGCCGCGGCGGGCGAGGGCGGCGATCCGCTCATATCCGAAAGCCTCCAGCCCGCTGGGGCCCACCGCCTCTGCCAGCCCGTCGGTGTAGAGCACCAGCAGGTCGCCGGCGTCGAGCGTGACGCTCTCGCTGCCGGCGGGGGCGAGCGGTGCGCGCACTCCCAGAGGCAAGCTTCCCTTTCCCAGCTCCACGAGCTCGCCGCTCGCCCGGCGCAGCAGCGGCGGGGGGTGCCCGGCGCAGAGCCATTCGAGCCGTCCGCTGGCCGGGGTGAGAAGGCCATAGAAGACCGTCATGAAGGTCCGGCGGCCGCCGGTCCTGCATAACGTGCGGTTGAGCAGGGCAGCCACCTTGGGGGGCGCGGGATCGAGGTCGAGCGCCGTCTGGAGGGTGGCGTTGGCGATCGCCATCACCAGGCCCGCCGCCATGCCGTGCCCGCTCGCGTCGCCGACCATCAAGGCGACGCGGCCGTCGGGCAGCGGCGTGATGTCGTAGTAGTCGCCCCCCACCTCGTTGGCGGTGCGGTAGGAGTGGGCGAACCGGTAGCCGGGCAGGCTGGGCGGGGAGTGCGGCAGGAGCTCCGCTTGCAGCTCGCGCGCCACTTCGAGCTCGTCGCGCACGCGGATGCGGTCGACGAGCTCGAGGGCGAGGAGCAGGAGCAGGCCGCAGATGCTGCCCATGAACCAGAATGGCGAGAACTCGACGGTGACGTGGGAGTGCCGCGTCGCCATCTCGAACTTGCCGCTGCCCATTCCCAGCGCCGCCATGAGCAGCGAGACGGCGAACAGCAGGCGCCGCGCCGGAGTCAGCTTGTAGGACAGGCCCAGGAAGATCAGCCTGGCGCGGAACAGCAGGAGGCGGAGCCTGCCCGCGGGCTCGGGTCCCGCGGCGTGCTCGCGGGTGAGCACGGAGTAAGCCTGCACGGCGTCGCGGTCGAAGAGCCGGGCGAGCTCGCGCCGATTGAGCCCCTTCGTGTACTCGCGCACGAAGTCCTCGAGCCTGCCGAAGTGGCTCCTGGTGGTGCGGGAGGCGGCCATCTCAGCTCTCGATACGCGCCGCGGCCCAGGGAGTTTCGCGCCGCTCGGCGGCGGGCGGCTCGGACGCTTCGGCCGGGACCGCCGGCACTGTCTGAGCCAATGGAGCCGCTGCACCCAGGTGCTCGATCGAGTTGGCGTAGTAGCGCAGCAGCGTCAGCTCCCGCGGACAGGCGGCGTAGAGGCCGTCGCGAACCTCGACGAGGTGGCGCAAGATGAGCATGCGCAGCCCGGCCTCGATCGCGTAATCCTGGTCGCGGCGCGGGATGTAGACCTGTGCGCCGGCCGCCGCAAGCTCGCCGATCCGCCGGTGGGCGGCGACCTTGAGATCGAGCGCGGAGAGCGCTCTCCCCGGGTGGAGGGCGGCCTGGCGGACGAAGACCGAGGCCACGAGCGGGACGGGCACGACCGGGACCGCTCGTCCCACCGCGGCCATGAGCTCCTCGCCGAGCCTGGCGAGCTGCCGCGCCCGCTCCTCCTTGCCCAGGGCGCGAAGATCGAGCCGGCGCTCGTCGAGGTAGCGGCGCATCGACACCGGAGTGCCGAAGTCGACGCACGCGTAGCCGAACCGGTACCAGCGGCTCTTCGCCATCAAGGCGAGGTTGCGCGCGGCGAAGCGCACGGTGGTCCACAGGGCGCGGAGGGGGCCGCCCCGCTCCGTGCCGGGTGCGAGGTCCAGCAGCAGAGAGCGGTCCTCGAGGACCCGGTCATAGTTGATTCCGACCGGGATGAAGACCAGGTCGCGCTCGCCGCTCGGGTCGAAGGAGCGCAGCATGTAGTCGAGGAGGCCGAGCTTCGCCGGCCGCAGGCGGCCGTCGCGCGACAGGCCGCCCTCCGGGTAGACCGCCTGGGTCACGCCGCCCGCCGTGGCCATGAAGATGTAGCGCTCGAGGACGCGGCGGTAGAGCGGATTGCCCGAACCGCGCCGCACGAAGTAGGCGCCGGTGGCGCGGATCAGGGTCTGCAGCGGCCAGATCCGTGCCCATTCGCCGACCGCGTAGGAGAGCGCCGTGCGGTCGGCGGCGAGATAAGCGAGCAGGATGTAGTCCATGTTGCTGCGGTGGTTCATCAGGAACACCACCGTCGAGCCGCGCTCGACCGCGGCGAGCCCGGCCTCGTCGGCCGAGCCCAGCCGCACCCGGTAGAGCAGCCGTGCAACCCGCCGGGACAGCCAGTAGCCGAGCCGGAAGTAGAAGTAGGCGTTGAAGGCCGGGACGATCTCGCGGGCATAGCGCTCGACCTGGGCCATCACCACGTCGCGCGGCATTCCGCGCTCGCGGGCGCTGGCGTCGGCTGCCTCGATCACCTTGGGGTCGTACAGCAGGCGGTCGATCAACACCTGCCGGCGGGTGCGCTGGAAAGGGGGGATCTCGATGCGCAGCCGGGTGCCGAGCTCGTCGATCACGCGGTTCACCCGCCGCCGCAGGTACCAGCGCACGCTGGGCACCAGCAGGCGGTCGAGGGCCGCCCAGGCGGCGAAGAGGAACAGCAGGGCCGCCAACCACACCGGCAGAGTGACGCTGCGCACGAGCAAGGCAATCGATCATAGCAGCCGCCCGAAACTCCCCTGCCGTGAGAGGGGGGCGGGGGATCGAGGGGTTGTGGGGGGAGATCGAAAAAACCGGCGGGGCGGTTTCCCACCCCGCCGGCCTATGAAGCAGGTCCTGACCGGAAGGTCAGTGGCCGCGGATGCTGCGGATCACGACCGTGGGACCGCCGCAAGGGGCGTTCGGGTCCTGGTCGTAGAGGTCACCGGAGATGCGCACCCGGTCGCCACGCTGGTACCTGCGGAGGTCGCCTTCAAGGGCGAAGACCCCGTGCGTCGTGCGCAGGCTCGGGCAGGAGCTCCCGTCCTCGTAGAGACTCCCGACCAGGACGACCCTGCGGTGGGGACCTTCGGGGAAGGGAACGGCCTGGTAGGACCGGTTGCCCCGCTGGTCGTAGTTTTGCGAGTTGTACGGCTCGGACCGCCGCTCGTTGCGGCGCACGTTGAGCCGGCCGTTTTCCTGCGCCCACTGCACGAACGGCTTGCCGTTCAGGTGGTCGAAGAAGGTAGACCTGTGGTTGTCGTCCGCCCAGATCGTGTGCACCTGGGTGACGCTGAACCCTTGCACGCCGCAGCCCGGATCAGGGGAATACGAGCCCTCGAGACGGACGTGATCGCTACCAGTCAGGCCGGCGGTAGCGCCAATGAGCGCGAGCCTGCCGCCCTCGTGCTCGGTCAGGATCATGCAGCGTCCTTCCAGGCTCAGGAAGCCGTCGATGTGATCGGCCGCGAAGGCGCTACGGGCCGGAAGGAGGAGGCCCGCCGCGAGCAGCACCCCCACCCCAAGAACCCGAGTGAATGAACGTTTCAGTGTCATTGCTAGTCTCCTTTGCTTCGAGATCCTGGAGGCCGCGCGCTGAGCCGTCCCTCGTCTTCACTCGCCCTGTGCCCCGGCCTCGTCAAGGGATTGAGAAGCAAGGTGCCTGCCAGCCTCCCTCCTGCGCCCTGCCATGACCGGTCCGAAGGCCGGCCGCCGTCCTCTCGACAGGACGAATCCAGCCTGCGGTCGTTCCAGGGGCGCCGCAGAAGCTTTTTACGCCCTCTTTGTGCCACTCCGGACCAAGTGAGGAGCGGGGGGGAGGAAAGTCCATTCTGATACCGTAACGGCGCCATGACAGACGCCACAGCGGCGCGGACGATCCGGGTCGCCCACAGCCCCGATTCCGACGATGCCTTCATGTTCTACGCCTTCACCCACGGGCTGCTCGACACCGCGGGTCTCGAGATCCAGCATGTCCTGCGCGACATCGAGAGCCTCAACCAGGCGGCGTTCGCCGGCACCTACGAGATCACGGCCCTGTCTTTTCATGGCTACGCCCACCTCGCGGAGCTCTACCAGCTGATGCCCTCGGGGGCGAGCTTCGGCGACGGCTACGGCCCGGTCGTGGTTTCTCGCCGGCCCCTTGGCCGCCGCGACCTCGCCGGGCGGCGGGTGGCGATTCCCGGGCAGCTCACCACGGCCAATCTGGTTCTCCATCTCTGGCAGCCGGAGGCCGAGGTCACGGTCGTCGCTTTCGACAGGATCCTCGAGGCGGTTCTCGCCGGCGAGGCCGAAGCCGGCGTGGTGATCCACGAGGGGCAGCTCACCTACGGCGACCTAGGTCTCCTGGCGGTGGCCGATCTCGGAGTCTGGTGGAAAGAGGAGACCGGCCTGCCGCTGCCGCTCGGCGGCAACGGCATCCGCCGCGATCTCGACTCCGAGCTCAAGCGGCGCCTCTGCCGGCTGCTCGGCGAGAGCATCGCTTACGGACTGGACCATCGCCAGGAAGCGCTGTCGTACGCGGTGCGCTACGCGCGCGGCCTCGAGGACGACCCGGTGCGCTCCGACCGCTTCGTCGGCATGTACGTCAACCACTGGACCCGGCAGTATGGCGAAACCGGCCGGAGGGCGGTGCAGCTCCTGCTCGACCGCGGCCACGCCGCCGGCCTCCTGCCGCGGCGGGTGGAGGCCGAGTTCGTCGAGCTCCATGATTGACGACGGCGATGACGGCGATGACGTCAATGACATCGAGGGGGGCTGGTTTCCGCGCCATCGTCTTCGACCTCGACGGGACGCTGATCGACTCGCGGCGCGACATCGCCACCGCGGTCAATGCCATGCGCGCCGACCTCGGCCTCGAGCCCTTGAGCCTCGAGCGGGTGGTGGCGATGGTTGGGGAGGGGGCGCGGGTCCTGGTGCGGCGGGCGCTCGGCGAGCTCGCCGCGACGCTGCCTCCAGAACGGATGCGGGCCGCGCTCGCCAGCTACCTGGCGCACTACCGCGAGGTCTGTCTGGACACCACCCGGCCATACCCGGGCGTGCCCGCGATGCTGGCCGAGCTCGCCCCGAGCTTTCCCTTGGCGGTGCTGAGCAACAAGGGAGAAGCGCTCTCGCGGCTGATCCTCAACAGGCTCGGCCTCGACCGCTACCTGCGGGAAGTGGTGGGCGGCGATACGCTCCCCACCCGCAAGCCGAATCCTGGCGGTCTCATCTGGCTGGCCGATCGTCTCGCCGTCCCCGCCGGAGAGCTCCTCCTGGTCGGCGACAGCCCGGTCGACGCCGAGACTGCCCGCGCCGCCGCAAGCCCCTTCGCCCTGGTCGTCTGGGGGTCGCCCCGCCCGCCTGGAGCGGATGGCGTCGAGGCAGGCTGGCGTTTTGCCACCCCGGACGAGCTGATTACGGCCTTCACAGGCGGGCAGGACTAGCGGGGGGAAGGAAACACCCCCGGAAACTAGCCGGTGGCGAGCGAGAAGGGCTGGGGAAAGAGCTCGGAGAGGCGGAGCTCCTCGCGCTCGCCGTTGAGATTGCAAACCAGGATCGGCAGATCGGCGGCAAACTCGGCGAGAGTCTGCCGGCACAGGCCGCAGGGCCGCGCCGGCGGGCTCGTGTCGGTGACCACGGCTATGGCCTGGGGCCGGCGCAGACCCGCGGAGATGGCTTCGGCGACAGCCGTCCGCTCGGCGCAGATGGAGAGGGCGAGGATGCAATTCTCGCAATTCCCGGCGGCGTGAATCGAGCCGTCCTCCATGAGCACGGCGGCGCCCACGGTGAAATGGCTGTAGGGGGCGTAGGCATGCGCGCGCGCGGCCGCCGCCGCCGAGACCAGCGGTTCCCAGTCCACGACCAGGCAATGTAGCACGGCCCGGCTGGCGGGGCTTGTGATAGCTTTCCGCCCGGATTTTTGGCTCTTTCCGGGAGGACCGCGGTTGGCAAGGACGTTCAACGGGTTGACGCCCCCGGCGGACGGCCAGGAGCTTGGCTGGGACCCCGCCGCCATGCGCTTGGAAGTGCCGGACCGGCCGATCATCGCCTTCATCGAGGGCGACGGCATCGGGCCGGACATCTGGCGCGCCACCCGCCGCGTCCTCGACGGCGCGGTCGCCGCGGTCTATCGAGGCCGGCGGTCGATCGCCTGGTTCGAGGTCCTGGCAGGCGAGAAGGCGCAGTCGACCACCGGTAACTGGCTGCCCGAGGACACGCTGGCGGCCATTCGCCAGTTCCGGGTCGCCATCAAGGGCCCGCTGACCACGCCCGTCGGCGGCGGCATCCGCAGCCTCAACGTCGCCCTGCGCCAGCTGCTCGACCTCTATGCCTGCGTGCGCCCGGTGCGCTACTACGCCGGCGTGCCTTCGCCCGTGCGCGAGCCTGCCGCGGTCGACATGGTGATCTTTCGCGAGAACACCGAGGACGTCTACGCCGGCATCGAATGGCCGGCCTGGTCGGAGGAGGCGCGCGGCCTGATCCGCTATCTGGCGGGCCTCGGCAAGACGGTACGCGAGGACAGCGGCATCGGCATCAAGCCGATCTCGGCGACCGGCAGCAAGCGGCTGGTGCGCAAGGCGATCCGCTATTGCCTCGACAACGGCAGAAAGCGTCTGACCCTGGTGCACAAGGGCAACATCATGAAGTTCACCGAAGGCGCCTTCAAGGACTGGGGCTACGAGCTGGCGCGCGAGGAGTTCGCGGACCGCACCATCACCGAGGACGAGGCCGCCGCCAGACCCGAGGCGGTGCGCGGCCGGCTGGTGATCGGCGATCGCATCGCCGACTCGATGTTCCAGCAGGTGCTCCTGCGCCCACAGGAATACGAAGTCCTGGCCACCATGAACTTGAACGGCGACTACCTCTCCGACGCCCTTGCCGCGCAGGTCGGCGGCCTGGGAATGGCTCCGGGCAGCAACGAGGGCGACGGCATCGCTGTCTTCGAGGCCACCCACGGCACGGCCCCAAAGTATGCCGGCCAGGACAAGGTCAACCCGGGCTCTCTCCTGCTGTCGGGGGTGATGATGCTGCACTGGCTGGGCTGGGACGAAGCCGCCGGCGCGGTCGAGCGGGGGCTTTCCGCGACCATTTCGGAGAAGCGGGTGACTTACGACCTGGAACGGCAGATGAAGGGGGCCACCCTGCTGCGCACCTCGGAGTTCGCCAGCGCGATACTGGAGAAGTTCTGAACGAATCGATCAGGCGCGCCGGGAGTGCCTACCCGGCGAATTGATTAGGCGCGCCGGGTCCCTACCCGGCGAATTGATTAGGCGCGCCGGGTCCCTACCCGGCGCTTGAGGGGGGGAGGAGCTCCATGCGCTACAAAGTGACTGTCGTGGGGGCCGGCAACGTGGGCGCAACCACTGCCCAGCGGATCGCCGAGGCCGATCTGGCCGACGTGGTGATGGTGGACGTCCTGGCCGATCTCGCCGCCGGCAAAGCCCTCGACATGATGGAAGCGGCGCCGATCCTCGGCTTCAACGCCCGGATCAGCGGCGGCGGCGATTACGCCCCGGCGGCCGGGTCGGACGTCTGCGTGATCACCTCCGGGCTGGCGCGGAAACCGGGGATGAGCCGCGACGACCTGCTCAACAAGAATGCCGAGATCGTGCGCGAGGTCGTCTCGCGGCTGGTCGAGCGTTCGCCCGACACCATCCTCATCGTGGTGACCAACCCGCTCGACGCCATGTGCGAGGTGGCGCGCCGGGCCTCGGGCTTCGGGCGCGAGCGCGTCTTCGGCATGGCCGGCGTGCTCGACGCCGCACGCATGCGCTACTTCATCGCCAGCGAGCTCGGCGTCTCGGTCGAGGACGTAGACGCCTTCGTGCTCGGCGGGCACGGCGATACCATGGTGCCCCTGCCGCGCTACGCCACCGTCAACGGCATTCCACTGCCGCAGCTCCTGGCGGCCGAGCGCATCGAGGCGATCAATCAGCGCACGCGCAACGGCGGCGCCGAGATCGTCAACTACTACAAGCAGGGCTCGGCCTACTACGCTCCGTCCGCCGCAAGCTACGAGATGGTTGCCGCGGTGCTGCAGGACAAGAAGAAAGTCCTACCCTGCGCCGTGCTGCTCCAGGGCGAGTACGGCCTGCGCGACCTGTTCGTCGGCGTTCCGGCCAAGCTCGGCCGCCGCGGCGTCGAACAGGTCGTCGAGCTCGCGCTGACTGCCGAAGAAAAGGCCGAGCTCGCCCGCTCCGCCGAGGCGGTCCGCGGTCTGGTCGCCGCGCTTCCCGCTTGAAGCAGATCGCGCCGGGGCCGAGCAGGTTCGCGCTTTCGTCACACGCAACCTGCTGCCGCGCCTGACGTAAACAGGCTCGAGCCGCTTCGCGCCCCGATCCGGCCATCCGGCCGGGAATGCCGGCACTGAGCCGCCGGCACCGCACGTGTGCCGGCCGGAGCCAAGAGAGATGAAACCGTCAGCCCACCGCCGCCTGCTCCTTGCCTGGGTCCTGGCCGGCGCCGCCGGCGCGCTATTGCTCGCCTGGGGGTACTGGCGCAGCGCGCCCTTTCAGCCGCGGCACTGGCGGATCTCCAGGGACCAGGCGGTCCGCCTGGCGCGCGAGCGCTTGCGCGATCTTGGGCCACCCGTCCAGCGCTCCTACCTGGTGTCCCGGTTGGTCAGCGATTCCCTGCTCGAGCGCCGCCTGCAGCTCGCTCTTGGCCATGCCACCCTGGACCGGCTGCGCGAGACCGGCTTGCCCGATCGCGTGACGAGCTGGGAAGTGTTCGTCTATCCTCCCGAGGCGCTGCACGAAGACTGGACTTACCGCGCCCAGATTGCGCTCTCCGGCGAGGTTCTCGCGCTGCAGCTCCGCCTGCAGCCGCAGGAGAAGGGCGCCGCGCTCTCGCTGCCCCAGGCCCGCGGCCGTGCCGATGCCTTCCTGCTGGCGCAGGGAATCGACCTCCACCGTTACGGCGAGCCGGAGTTTCGCAGCCAGCAGCTCGCCGCCCGCACCGATCTTGCCGTGCGTTACCGCGACCGTTACGGGATTCCTGGCAGCCGTAGCTCACACGGGCTCGAGGTCAGGTTCGCCGGCGACCGGTTGGCGGGCTTCGAGCCGTGGATCGACGATCCGCAAGAGCCGGCCTTGCAGGACAGCGTGCGGACCTCGATCCTGCTTGGTACGGGAAGAGTCGTGGTTCTTTATCTCTTCGTCGTCGTCCTCGCGGTGCCCTTCTTGAGGCGATATCACGAGGGGCTGATCGGGGTGCGCCGCGGCGTCCAGATCTTCCTTGCCGTGATCGTGACCTGCCTGGTTCTGGCGCTGATGGCCGGTCGTGCGGAATCGCAGAACGTCACCATGGGACCGGTCACGCGCCAGCAGACCACGTGGCTGGTCGAGGTATTCTCCTTCATCTTTTTCCGGTTGCCGGCAGCGCTGCTCGCTTTCTTCGCCTGGTCGGTCGGCGAGTCGATCTGCCGTGAGCGCTGGGGGGACAAGCTGGCCGCCTTCGACGCCCTTTTCCAGCGCCAGTGGCGTAATGCGACCGTTGCCAGGTCGTCGCTCATCGGCTTGATGGCGGGCCTGGCGGTCAGCGGCGCCACGATCGTCCTCTTCCTCGCCTTGGAGCAGGCGGGAGTCTGGCCTACCTTCGCCGACTCCCGCCCCATCGGCGCCTGGGGAGGTCTGGAGCTGGTGGCCAGGCATGTGGTCGACGCCGCGCCGCTCTCCATGGCGGTGGTGCTCTGTATCGTGCCGGTCCTGGTGCGCCGGCTCGGAAGGATTCCAGGCGCCGCCGCCAGCGCGGCCTTGGGTGGGCTGGCCATCGGCGTCCCAGCCCTGCCGCCGTCCCTGGGCTGGGCCTACCTGACGGCCCTGGTCCTGGCCTGTGCGCCGGTGCTCCTCTTCCTGGCCTACGACCTGCTCGTGGTGCTTATTGCCGGCTTGACGGCCTACGTCGTGTTGCTCGGCTATCCGCTGCTGGTCGCCGTCAACCCTTCTTTGCGCGCTCAAGGCTGGCTGGCGCTTGCCTGCATCGCTGCGCCCCTGCTCGCCAGCGTCCGCTACCTCGGCAGCAGGCGCGAGTTCTCCTACCGCTACGAGGACGTCCCGCCGCACGTCCGCCGCATCGCCGAGCGCGAGCGCCAGCAAGTCGAGCTGGAGACCGCCCGCCGTATCCAGAGCTCGATCCTGCCCGATCTGCCGCCCGCGCTCGGGGGCGTGTCGCTCGCCCATGCCTACCTGCCGGCGACCGAGGTCGGGGGCGATTTCTACGACGTGCTGGCGCTCGAGGACGGGCGGCTGGCCGTGGCGGTCGGCGACGTGGCTGGGCATGGAGTGTCGAGCGGCCTGGTGATGTCGATGGCCAAGTCGGCGCTGGCCGTGCAGGTGACGTTCAACCCGGAGGTGAGCGCGGTCTTCGAAACCCTCAACCGCATGGTCTACCAGACAGCCCGCAAGCGTCTGCTGGCCACCCTGTGCTATGCCCTGCTCGATCCGGCGCGGGGCGAGCTGCTCTTTGCCAGCGCCGGCCATCTCTATCCCTACCGGATCAGCGCAGCGGGCAAGGTCGATGGGCTGGGGTCGACCGGCTGCTATCCCTTGGGAGTCCGCCGCAGGTTGCAGATCCAGCAGCGCGCGGCGCACCTCGAGCCGGGCGACCTGCTGTTCCTGTTCAGCGACGGCCTGGTGGAGGCGCGGCGGGAGGCGAGCGACGAACCGTTCGGCTTCGAGCGGCTGGAGCAGAGCCTCGCCCGTCACGCCGCGGCCGGAGTCGAGGGCCTGCGCGACGGCATCCTCGAGGACGTCGAAGAATTCACCGCCCACGCGCCGCGCGAGGACGATCAGACGATTCTGGTCTTGCAGCTGCCGGTCTAGCGCCTTGCGAACCAGACTGGGTGCGCCAGGGGTGGGGGCGTCCCCTTCCCCCCCGGAGGGGTGGGAAGGGGATCGAGGGGTTGCGGGGGGAGATCCAATAGACGCTTTGAGTAGTCCTCAATCACCACATCGCAGCGCTGTTTCAGACCCTGAGGCCATCCACCGGCGACGTCAGCTCAGCTAAGTGTTGCTGTAGACTTCCGCGGGTTTGGAGCAGCGCCTTGCGCCCCCTCATCGGGGGCGTCTTCCGCATGATGCCCGCGAGGAGGGTGCCGTGAAGATCCACGAGTACCAGGCCAAGGAGATCCTGCGCCGTTACGGCGTCGCGACGCCGCGCGGCCGGGTCACCGGCGACGCCGAGGAGGCCGAACGGATCTGCGCGGAGCTGGGCGGCCACTGCGTCGTCAAAGCGCAAATCCATGCCGGCGGGCGCGGCAAGGGAGGCGGCGTCAAGCTTGCCAGGTCTGCCGGCGAGGCGCGAGAGGTCGCCGGGCGCATCCTCGGCATGCGGCTGGTCACGCCGCAGACCGGGCCGGAGGGGCAGCGCGTACGCCGGGTGCTGGTCGAGGAGGCGCTCGACATCGCCGCCGAGCTCTACGTCTCGGTCACCCTCGACCGCCAGGCGGGCAAGCCTGTAGTCATGGCCTCCGCGGCGGGCGGCATGGACATCGAGGAAGTGGCGGCGCGCGACCCCGGCGCGATCCTGCGCCAGGAGGTGGACCCGCTGCTCGGCCTGCTGCCTTTCCAGGCGCGGGCGGTGGCGCGCGGGCTGGGCCTCACTGGCGATACCGCGGCGCGCGCGGCGAAGCTCGTCGGCGGGCTCGTCGCCGCCTACCTGGCCACCGACGCGTCGCTGGCCGAGGTCAATCCGCTGCTGGTGACCGGCGAGGGCGACGTGCTGGCCCTCGACGCCAAGATGAACTTCGACGACAACGCCCTTTTCCGTCACAGAGACATCCTCGAGATGCGGGACCTCGAGGAAGAGAACCCGATGGAGGTCGAGGCCGGAAAGTACAACCTCAACTACATCAAGCTCGACGGCAACATCGCCTGCATGGTCAACGGCGCCGGCCTGGCCATGGCCACGATGGACATTATCAAGCTCTACGGCGGCGAGCCAGCCAACTTCCTCGACGTCGGCGGCAGCGCCTCGCAGGATGCGGTCAAGAACGCCTTCCGCCTGCTGGTCTCCGACCCCAAGGTGCGGGCCGTGCTGATCAACATCTTCGGCGGCATCGCGCGCACCGACCGCATCGCCCGCGGCGTGGTCGGCGCCATCGAAGAGCTGGGCCACGTCGAGGTCCCGGTGGTGGTCCGCCTGGAGGGCACCAACGTCGAGCAGGGGCGGGAGGTGCTGCGCCAGGCGCCCTTCCGCTTCATCGTGGCCGAGCACATGGCCGACGCCGCCGCCAAGGCGGTCGCCGCGGCGCGAGGGGAGGGCTGAGGGGAGGGCTGAGAAAACGAGATGGCGATCTGGGTGAACGGCGAGACCCGCCTGGTGGTGCAGGGCATCACCGGCAAGGAGGGGACATTTCACGCCCTGGCCTGCCGCGACTACGGCACCAAGGTGGTGGCCGGGGTGACGCCGGGCAAGGGCGGCTCCACGGTCGAGGGCATTCCGGTCTTCGATGCGGTGGCCGAGGCGCGGCAGGCGACGGGCTGCAACGCGTCGATGATCTTCGTGCCGCCGCCGTTTGCCGCCGATGCCATCATGGAGGCCGCGGCGGCGGGAGTCGAGCTCACGGTCTGCATCACCGAGGGCATCCCGGTCGCCGACATGCTGCGCGTCAAGGCGTTCCTGGCCGGCCATCCCACACGGCTGATCGGGCCGAATTGTCCGGGCATCATCTCGCCGGGGATGGCCAAGATCGGCATCATGCCGGGCCACATCCACCGGCCCGGCGCCATCGGGGTGATCAGCCGCTCGGGCACCCTCACCTACGAGGCGGTCTGGCAGCTCACCAACCTCGGGCTGGGGCAGTCGACTTGTGTAGGCATCGGCGGCGATCCGATCAACGGCACCAGCTTCATCGATGTGCTGGAGGCTTTTGCCGCCGACGGGACGACGGAGGGGGTGGTGATGATCGGCGAGATCGGTGGCAGCGCCGAGGAGGAGGCCGCGGCCTGGATTGCGGCCAACTACTCCCGCCCGGTGGTCGGCTTCATCGCCGGCCGGACTGCTCCGCCGGGGCGGCGGATGGGCCACGCCGGGGCGATCGTGGCGGGCGGCAAGGGGACGGCGGCCGAGAAGATGGAGGCGATGCGGGCGGCGGGGTTGCATGTGGTGGAGTCGCCGGCGGAGCTGGGGGCAACGATGAAGAAAGCCCTCCCTGGACGCCGCCTTTAACGGGGAGGTGCGGGAGATTGGCGATGAGGGCGAACTGAGGGTATGGCGTTCGAGAGGGTGGCGGGGGAGGGGTGGTTGGTGCTGTTGGGGGGCGGGGAGTTCAGCTTTGGGGAGACGCTGGCGGCGGATGGGGCTTGGGTGGGACGGTGCGGGCCGGGGCCGGTGGGGTTTGTTCCGGCGGCGAGCGGCTCGAACGACTACCCGCGGCACTTCGCGGCGTACCTGGGTGAGAGGTTTGGGCGGGAGGTCGAGACGCTGCCCATCTACCGGGCGCGCGACGCGCGGCGGGGAAAAAATGCGCAGCGGATCGCCGAGGTGCCGGCGGTCTACCTGGGTGGCGGCGTGGCCGACCACTTGCTCGACGCGCTGGTGGGGACGCCGGCGGCGGGGGCGTTGGGCGAGAAGCTTGCCGGCGGCGGCGTGGTGGTGGGGATCGCCGCGGCGGCGCAGGCGGCTGGGCGGGTGGCGCGCAGCATCGCCCCCGGGCAGACCCTTCCCGGGCTTGGCTGGCTGCCCGAGGGCGTGGTCGAGCCCAACTTCGATCCGGGCCACGACCGCCGGCTGCGCAAGCTGCTGCAAGCCGATGGGGTGCGCTGGGGAGTGGGCATTCCGACCAGCGCGGCGCTGCTGCTCGGTCCGCGCGGTGCCGTCGAGGCAGTGGGCACGGTCTTCTGGCTGGGAGACGCGGACGCCGATCTCCAGGTGCTGAGCTGAGTGGCCCCGGCTCGTGCGGCGCGCGCGCGCATCGTCTCCGGCGGCAGCCGTCTGTGCTAGCCTCCCGCGGCGACGAGCGGGGGGGGCGATCCGATCGATCGGGCCCGATGCCTTCATGAAGAGAGGAGTGAAGAGTGGGGGAGATGACCTTGGCGATCCTCAAGCCGGACTGCGTGGCGGCAGGCAGCGCCGGCAAGATGCTGGCCCATCTCGCGGGCGAGGGGTTTGCCATCCGCGGCATCAAGCTGCTGCGCCTGAGTGAAGCGCAGGCCAGGGCCTTCTACGAGGTGCATAGGGAGCGCCCCTTCTACCGCAGCCTGGTCGAGTTCATGACCAGCGGTCCGGTGATGCCGGTGGCGCTCGAGCGCGCGGACGCGGTGGCCCACCTGCGCCAGGTCATGGGCGCGACCGATGTGGCCAAGGCGGCGCCCGGCACCCTGCGCGCGCTCTATGGCACCTCGATCGAGCGCAACGCCATCCACGGCAGCGACTCGGGCGAGAACGCCGCGGCGGAGCTCGCATTCTTCTTCTCTCGAGCCGAGCTGCTGGCCGCGCGCTAGGTGGCGCGGCGAGGTCAGGATGGTCCAGGCCGGTGGCCTTAGGACAAGGAGGAGCACCCGCATGGTGTACAGAGTCCCGCAGGCGGCCCCCCGGAGCCAGGTGCCGGAAATGCGGCGCGGCCGTGTGATCGGCCACTACTGCCTGGTCTGCGCCTCGATCTATCCGATGCACCGCGGCCAGCACGTGGGCAGGCCGGTCTACGGCCGCGACCACATCGCCTCGCCCTGCGCACACGAGGGAGATATTTTCGCTCCCGGCGAGCCATGGTGGGAGCCCGCCGTGGAAGTCCTCCCCGCCCCCGCCGCCGCCTCCGCGGCTCCGCCCGCCGCACCCCCTGTCAAGAATGCCGCGGGCTGAGCCCTGTTTCTCATGGCGAAGCGAGCGCAGAAGGCGCCCTACCAATGGCCCGACCTCAGTGTCACTGGTGATGGCCTGGCCCCGGAGATCGAGGAAGGTGACTGGGAGCCGCACCGTTCGGCCGGGCGGCCGCGCGGCTTCGACTGGGAGGCGCTCGACCGCCACCTCGCCGAGGTGCGCGCCTGCCGGCTCTGCCCGCGGGTCGAGCCGCCGCCGGTCGTCCAGCGTCCCGAGGTCGTGCCCCGCATGGTCTTGGTGGGTCAGGCGCCGGGGCCGCGCGAACAGAGCGGCGGGCGGCCTTTCGCCTTCACCGCCGGCGCCCGGCTGTTCTCCTGGTTTGCCCGTCTGGGGCCCGGCGAGGCGGAGTTCAGGCGCCGGGTCTACATCGCGGCCGTGCTGCGCTGCTTCCCGGGGCGCGCAGCGCAGGGCGGCGACCGCCCCCCCGCCCCTTCCGAGGTTGCCAACTGCGCTCCCTACCTCGAGCGCGAGCTGCAACTGATTCGCCCGGCGACGGTGATCGCAGTCGGTCAGCCGGCGATCGCCCGCTTTCTCCCCGCCCCCGCGCCTCTGCAAGAGCGCGTCGGGCGCGTCTTCCCGGTGAGCCGCGACGGCCTGTCCTTCGACCTCGTCCCCCTGCCCCACCCCTCGGGCCGCAGCACCTGGCTGGTCAGCAAGGACAACCAGGCCCGTCTCGACCAGGCCCTCGCCCTCCTCGCCGCCACCCGCGGCTGGCGCGAGACGTTCTGACCGAGAAGCGGTCCGCGCGACTATCGGCGAGCCAGCGAGTCGCAGGTCACAGCGCTGGCACTCCAAGCTTCAGGGCCGGGAACACAGTGGCAAAATCCGCGGGGTTGCGGGTGAGAAGCCCTTGGTGCCGGCAGGCGAAGGCGCCGATGAGCACATCCGCGAGGGGGCGGCGAGGCAGAGAGCGCGTCCGCCTCTGCTGAATGTAGCGGTGCCAGGCTTGGTGGGCGCGCAGAGTATCCTCCCACAGCCAGTCCTGCTCGAATTCGACCCCGACTCCGCGCAGGAACTCGTCCTGGAGCGCGGCTTTACCCTCGAACGCCGGTGCCAGCTCGGCATACGTGAGGGGACAGACGACGAGCCCCTCGGCGGCATAAGCGTCCAAGGTGAGTGCGGAAGGCCGTCCGAAGCGGGCGTCCTCCTCCAAGACGTCGATCAGCATGCACGTATCGACGACCCAGGCCATCAGCTCTCGGTTTCGCCTTCACGGAGGTCTGCCATCCAGTCCTCCGTCCGACGAGTCTTCCGGAAGCGCCGCGCAAAGCCGAGCATGCCGACGGCCCCGGGAGCGTCGGGTTCTGGAAGCACCACCACCCGCATTTCGGAATCGCCCGCCTTCTCCCAGAGAAGGCGGCGGCCCTTGCCTAGCGCCAGCTCCTTACGGAGGCGGGCTGGTATGGAAACCTGACCTCGTTCGGTGACTACGGAGATGCGAGATGGCGCTGCCATATTCAAAGGATAGCATGTAACCAGCATCATGTACTGCCTGGAGCCGTCTCAAGTCGGCTCGAAAGTGCGGATGTGTGGGCTACGTCCGCCGCGCCAGGGAGAGGCCGAAGAGCTGGCCGGGATCGGTGTACCAGGCGACGGGCGCGAAGCCGGCGGAGGCCAGGAGGGCCTCGGTGCTGGCGCGGTCGTACTTGGCGCTGATCTCGGTGCGGATTTCCTCGCCGGGCGCGAGGTCGATCTCCAGCTCGATGGCAGGCAGCCGCACATGCTGGCGGCTGGCGGCGCGCAGCCGCATCTCGATCCAGCGCTGCCGGGAGTCGTAGAAGGCAAGGTGGCGGAAAGCCGCCGGTTGGAAGTCGCCGCCGGTCAGGCGGTTGACGACGCGCAGGATGTTGCGGTTGAACTCGGCGGTAATGCCCGCCGCGTCGTTGTAGGCCGCCTCCAGCCGTGGCACGGGTTTGATCAGGTCCACTCCGAGCAGGAAGTGGTCGCCCGGGGTCATCTCGCGATGGCGCCGGGCGAGGAGCTCCCGTGCCTCGTCGGGTTGCAGATTGCCGATCGTGCCGCCGAGGAAGATGACCAGGCGTCGGCCTCGGTGATTGGAGGACAAGGCGTCGATGGCGGCGGTGAAATCGCCGACGACGCCGTGCACGGCGAGCCCGGGGTATTCGGCAGCCAGCTCGTCGGCGATCCGACGCACCGTACCTTCGGCCACGTCGACCGGCGCATAGAGCCGCAGCCGGCCGGTGCGCGCCATGGCGTCGAGCAGCGCCCGCGTCTTGGTGGCCGCCCCGGAGCCGATCTCGACCAGCTCCTCGGCACCTGAAGCGGCGACCACGCGGTCGGCGATGGCCAGCAGCAAGGCGTGCTCGGTCCGCGTCTGGTAGTACTCGGGAAGCTCGGTAATGCGCTCGAACAGCCGCGATCCGCGGTCGTCGTAGAAGAAGCGGGAAGGGATCTCCCGTGGCGTACGCAACAGGCCGGCGCGCAGCTCCGCGCGGTCGCGCGCCGCCTGGCCTTCACGGTTCTGCAACGTCACCTGGATCCGGCTCGTGGTCTCGACAATCACCAGTTCACCCTCCACCGAGGACTGCGTTGAACTGTCTGTCTGCCGCTTCCTACCGTGTCTCGCGCGGCGACGGGATCAGGCGCCGGCCGCCAGCCGTACGCCGGCGGGCCGAAGAGCTCTCTCGACGAGCCCGAGCCCAAGGTCCACAAGCAAGGCGAGTGCCGCCGCCGGGATGGCGCCGGACAGAATCATGCTGGTGTTGGCGAGCTGCAACCCGGTGACGATCGGCTCGCCCAGGCCGCCGGCCCCGATGAAGGCCGCAAGGGTGGCGGTCCCCACGGTGATCACGGCGGCGGTGCGTATGCCCGCCATCAGGACCGGAGCGGCGAGCGGCAGCCGCACCTCACGCAGCACCTGGCCCGGGGTCATCCCCAGTGCAGTCGCCGCCTCGACCGCGCGCGGATCCGCGTCTCGCACGCCAGTATAGGCATTGCGCACGATCGGGAAGAGGGAGTATAGCCAAAGGGCCGCCAGAGCCGGCAGGGTGCCGACCCCGAGGAAGGGGATCATGAAAGCCAGGAGCGCGAGCGACGGCACCGTCTGCATCAGCCCGAGAAAGCCGATGATCGGCTCGGCTCCGCGGCGGTGGCGCTCGAGGTAGAGTCCCAGCGGCACGGCGATCAGCGCGCCAAGCAGCAGGGCGGCGGCGCACAGGCCGAGATGGGTGAGCGTGCGACGCAGGAGCGCCTGCCGCTCGCCCCACATGTAGTCGGCGAGACCAGGGGCGCGGCGGCCGCGTCTCGCCGCGGCTCCGCCGCGTCCCGCCTCTCCTCCCGGCTCCCCGCCCGCTGGCCCGCCGGCGACCAGGCCGAGAGCGCTCAGGGCGTCGCGCGCCACCACCGCCTCGCTCTCCTTGCCCTCTTGCAGCCGCAGATTGAGCTTGCGCATCGCCTCCTCGTCGAAAGCCCCGCCGAGCAGACCCAGGACCGAGGCCAGCTCCGGGTGCTGGCGCAGCGCCGCGCCGCGCACCAGCGGCGCGGCCTCGTAGGGCGGGAAGAACCCGCGGTCATCGCGCAGCACCGCCAGTCCGTAGAGCAGGAGCCTCCCGTCCGTCGTATAGACGTCGAGCACGTCGACGTTGCCCGCGCGCGCCGCCTGGTACTTGAGGGTTTCTTGCATCGACTGCACAGAGCCGAAGCGCATGCCGTAGGTCCTGCCCAGTCCGGGGAGCCCGTCGTCGCGCTGCAGGAACTCGTGGCCGAAGGCGGCGCGCAGGCGGGGAGCGATGCGCGCCAGGTCGGACAGCGTGGCCAGCCGCTCGCGGCGGGCGAGATCGCGCGGCACCGCGAGCTGGTAGGCGTTCTCGAAACCGAGCGGCGCGATCCACCACAGGTTCCAGCGCGCCAGGAAAGCGGCGCGCACGCGCTCGAGGGCGCCTCTGGCGCCGCCGGCCGGCCGCTCGCCGAGGATCGAAACCAGTCCGGTTCCGGTGTACTCGGGATAGACGTCGATGGCGCCGCTCTGCAGGGCGGCGAAGCAGACCTGCGTGCCGGCGAGGCCGAGCCGGCGGTCCACCTGGAGCCGGGTGCGGCCTTCCAGGAGCTGGGCGAACATCTCGCCGAGCAGCCGGCTCTCCTCGAAGTTCTTGGATCCGATCACCACCCGCCCCGGCCGTCCGACGCGCTCGACCCCCGCGCCCCTGGCGTCCCGCGCCGCCGCGCCCAGCGCGATGGCCGCGAGGGTGAGCGCCAGAAGGAGCGATGGGACCCTAGCTTGTCGAGGCATGGTCGCCTGCCGTGCCGGAGGCCGCGAGCGGCGCGCCCTCGCGCAGCGCCAGCAGCGCATGGACGTACTCGTTGGCAGGCCGCTGGACGAGCTCCTCCGGGCGGCCGAGCTGGAGCAGCGTCCCGGCGCGCATGACGCCGATCCGGTCGGCGAGACGGAAGGCTTCGCCGAGGTCGTGCGTCACCAGGACCGTGGTCTTGCCGAGCCGGCGCTTGAGCTCGAGGAACTGGCGGTGGAGCTCGACGCGGGTGAGGGCGTCGAGGGCGCCGAACGGCTCGTCGAGCAGGACGACCGGCGGATCGGCGGCGAGGGCGCGCGCGAAGGCAACGCGCTGGCGCTGCCCGCCGGAGAGCTCGGCCGGATAGCGCGCGGCATGAATCTGGGGATCGAGCCCGACCATTTCGAGCATCTCGTACCCCCGCCGCTGCCGGCGCTCGCGCTCCCAGCCGAGGAGCCGGGGCACCAGCTCGACGTTGCGCGCCACCCGCCAGTGCGGGATCAATCCGCCGTCCTGTGGCACGTAACCGATGCGGCGGCGCAGCGCGATCGGATCGAGGCTGGCGACCGGGCGCCCCTCGACCCGCGCCTCGCCGGCCGTGGGCTCGACCATGCGGTTGAACAGACGCAGCAACGTCGTCTTGCCGCTGCCGCTCTCGCCGACCAGGGCCAGCGTCTCGCCGCTCCGCACCGCCAGGGTCACGCCGGCGAGCGCCGCGGTGCCGTCCCCGTAGGTCTTCGACACCCCGGCCGCCTCGAGCACGGCGGCCGCGGGCTGCGCATCCGCGGGCACGGGGCCTAGTCTATCCGGTGCTAGCATCGACGACATGACAAGCCAATCTCCTCCCGGCGACCCTGCGAACACTGCGGACACTGCACCGCTGCCCCCCGGCGACGTAGAGGTCTACGGGACCACGGACGGCCTCACGCAGCACATCCGGGCCGGCCGCCACCGCCTGCTGGCCGACGAGCCGGTCGCCGCCGGCGGCGCCGATGCCGGCCCCGACCCCTACGCCCTGCTTCTCGCCGCCCTCGGCGCTTGCACCTCGATGACACTCAAGTTGTATGCGGCGCGCAAGGAGATGCCGCTCGCCGCCGTCCGCGTCCGCCTTCGCCACTCGCACATCCATGCCGAAGATTGCGCCCACTGCGACACCCGCGTGGGCCTGATCTCCCGCATCGAGCGCGACATCGAGCTCGCCGGCCCGCTCACCGCCGAGCAGCGCGCCCGGCTCCTGGCCATCGCCAACGCCTGCCCGGTGTACCGCACTCTGACCTCGGAAATAGATATCGTCAGCCGGCTCGTCGAGCCTGGCGCAGCGCCCTAGGCCCGCCCCTCGCCGGCCGTAGACCTCTCCAGGCATCGGCCCTGTCTCCGGCAGTGGACGCGGGCGCGGCCGGCCTTCACTGTCCGAAACGTAAGCCTCTGTGAATAAAAGGCTATCAGCCGCTCTACGAGCTGGCACGCTTCGTGGAATTGCCGGCTTACGAGGCACACGCCAAGGCTCCCGGCCCCGCAACGGGGCTGGCGCGGCCAAGGACAGTCTCCTCTCCCAAGCGCCGGGGCGGGTCTCAACCCTCCGCCCGCCCCGGCCCCTTTTTTTGGTCTGAGCTACCACTGCCCGCGGGGACCCCGAGGCATGAGATAGAGCTCGCTAACGGGCGATGGCGGCCTCCAATCTATCGGATCGCCCCCCGCAACCCCTCAATCCCCTTCCCTCCCCTCCGGGGGGGAAGGGGACGCCCCCTCCCCTGACGCACGGATCATCTTCGTTCTAGAACTTCCCCTCCCGGGGCGCCCTTATAATCGCGCCGTGGGTGACGACTCCGACCTTCCACCGCGGATCGTGCCGCGGTCCGAGCACTCCATCTCGCGCGCCGACGTCGACAAGAACGCTCTCAAGGTCCTCTACCGGCTGCACAACGCGGGCTACAAGGCCTTCCTGGTTGGAGGAGGGGTGCGCGACCTGATGCTCGGCCGCCGGCCCAAGGACTTCGACGTCGGCACCGACGCCAGGCCCAACGAAGTGCGGCGGCTGTTCGGCAACTCACGGATCATCGGCCGGCGCTTTCGGCTGGTCCATGTCTACTTCCACGACGGCGACGTCGTCGAGGTCTCCACTTTCCGGCGCGACCCCGAGCCAGACGAGCAGGCGGGAGCGCCGGGGGAGCTGTTGATCACCAGCGACAACGCCTGGGGCACTCCGCGCCAGGATGCATTCCGCCGCGATTTCACCATCAACGCCCTGTTCTATAGCATCGCCGACTTCGCGGTCATCGACTACGTGGGCGGCATCGAGGACCTGCGCCGCAAGCTGGTGAGGGCGATCGGCGACCCCGACGTGCGCTTCCGCGAGGACCCGGTTCGCATGCTGCGCGCCTGCGAGTTCGCCGGCCGCCTGGGCTTCGGCATCGAGAGCGCTACCCAGGAGGCCATCCATCGCCACCGCAAGGAGCTCGACAAGGCTTCTCCCGCGCGGCTGACCGAAGAGGTGGCCCAGCTGCTGCGTTGCGGCCGCGCCGGCGCGGCCATGCAGTGGATGCTCGAGCTCGGTCTGCTCGAAGTGCTGCTGCCCGAGGCGTACGCCATGCTGGCAGCCGGCGACCGCGGGCTCGGCGACTTCGGCCAGATGCTGCCGGTCATCGACCGCATGGTCGCCGCGGGCCGCGAGCTGCCGGACAGCGCGCTGCTAGCGGCGCTGCTGCTGCCCAAGGTCATGCTGCGGCGCTACGACGTCGAGGCCGTCGGCCAGCGCCCGATGAGCCGCGCGGCCATCGCGGCGCTGGTCGAGGAGGAGACGCAGCCCTTCCTGGCGCGCTTCACCGTCTCGAATCTCAAAGCGCAGCAAGTCCAGCGCGCCCTGGTCGGCTTCCAGCGCCTCTGCGAGCCCACCTGGACGCCGCTCGAGAGGGCGCGGTTTGCGCGCATGCCCTATTTCGACGACGCTCTGCTGCTCTTCGAGATCCTGGTGCAAGCCACCGGCGAGGGGGGAGAGGCGCTGGCCGAGTGGCAGGCCGCGGCCGCGCGGCGCCGCGCCGCCCCCCAGGAGCCGAGGGCCGTCGCTCCGCGCCCGCGCGTGCGCCGCCGGCGGCGCCGCCGCTAACCATTAGGACGCAACTCCCCTGCCGCGAGAGAGTGGGCGGGGGCGTCCCCTTCCCCCCCGAAGGGGTGGGAAGGGGATCGAGGGGTTGCGGGGGGAGATCCAATAGATGCTTTGAGTAGTCCGTCGGCGCCACATCGCAACGCCGTCTAAGAGGGCGAATGAGCTGACATAGGATACCCGCGTGCGCCAACCTATGATGTCGTCCCTGGGGGCACCCGATGGCCTGGTTCCCTGATCTCTACCGCTCCGCCATCGGCAAGAAGGCGGTGATGGCGGTGAGCGGCATCATCCTCTTCGGCTACGTGCTGCTGCACATGATCGGCAATCTCAAGCTCTACGAGGGGCCCAAGGCGCTGCAGGACTACGCCGACTTCCTGCGCTCCGCGGGTACTCCTGCCCTCCCCGCGAGCGGCCTGCTGTGGATCGTGCGCATCGTGCTGCTGGCCGCGGTGGTGCTGCACGTCGTGGCTTCCTGGCAGGTCACGACCGCCAGCCGGCGGGCCCGTCCGGCCGCCTACGCGGGCGCAAGCCGCATCCACACCGGCTACGCCTCGCGCACCATGCGCTGGGGTGGCGTGATCATCCTGCTCTTCGTCGTCTACCACCTGCTCCATCTCACCTGGGGGGCCGCCCATCCTTCCTTCCGCCAGCACGACGTCTACCACAACGTGGTGGCGGGGTTTCAGGTCTGGTGGGTGGCGCTGTTCTACGTGCTGGCCCAGTTCGCCCTGGGGTTCCACCTCGACCACGGCCTGTGGAGCCTCTTCCAGTCGCTCGGCTGGAGCCATCCGCGCTTCAACGGCTGGCGCCGCGGCTTCGCCCATGCCTTCGCCCTTCTCATCACGGCCGCCAACGTCTCGTTTCCAATCGCCGTGCTCACCGGCCTGGTGCGCTGAGGCGCTCGGCGATGATCCTCGACAGCAAAGCTCCCCCCGGTCCCCTGCAAGCCAAGTGGCAGGAGCACCGCAACCACCTGCGTCTGGTCAACCCGAACAACAAACGTAAGTTCACCGTCCTGGTGGTCGGCTCGGGCCTCGCCGGGGCTTCGGCCGCCGCGAGCCTCGCGGAGCTGGGCTACCGGGTCAAGTGCTTCTGCTTCCAGGACTCGCCGCGGCGGGCCCACTCGATCGCCGCGCAAGGCGGAATCAACGCCGCCAAGAACTACCACAACGACGGCGACAGCGTCTTTCGCCTGTTCTACGACACGGTCAAGGGCGGCGACTTCCGCTCCCGCGAAGCCAATGTCTACCGGCTCGCCGAGCTGTCGCTCAACATCATCGACCAGTGCGTGGCCCAGGGGGTGCCCTTCGCGCGCGAGTACGGCGGACTGCTCGACAACCGCTCGTTCGGCGGCGCCCAGGTGTCGCGCACCTTCTACGCCCGCGGCCAGACCGGCCAGCAGCTCTTGCTCGGCGCCTACCAGGCGCTCAGCCGCCAGGTGGCGGCGGGCCAGATCGAGATGGTGCCGCGCAGCGAGATGCTCGACTTGGTGGTGGAGGAGGGACGGGCGCGCGGCCTGATCACTCGCGACCTGGTCAGCGGCAATCTCGAGCGCCACGCCGGCCATGCGGTGGTGCTCGCGACCGGCGGCTACAGCAACGTCTATTACCTTTCGACCAACGCCAAGGGCAGCAACGTCACCGCCATCTGGCGGGCGCACCGGCGCGGCGCGCTCTTCGCCAACCCTTGCCTCAGCCAGATCCATCCCACCTGCATCCCGCCCTCCGGGGACTATCAGTCCAAGCTCACCCTGATGAGCGAGTCGCTGCGCAACGACGGCCGCATCTGGGTGCCGCGCGACCCCCAGGACACGCGCCCACCGGAGAGCATCCCCGAGGAAGAGCGCGACTACTACCTGGAGACCCGCTACCCGGCCTTCGGCAACCTCGTGCCGCGCGACGTGGCGGCGCGCAACGCCAAACACGTGGTCGACAGCGGGCGCGGCGTCGGCCCGCAGAAAAACGGCGTCTACCTGGACCTGGCCGGCGCCATCCGCCGCTTGGGCCGGCAGGCGATCGCCGACCGCTACGGCAACCTCCTCGAGATGTACCAGAAGATCACCGGCGAAGACCCCTACACGACGCCGATGCGCATCTATCCCGCCCCGCACTACACCATGGGCGGCCTGTGGGTCGACTACAACTTGATGAGCACGATCGACGGCCTCTTCGTCCTGGGCGAGGCCAACTTCTCCGACCATGGCGCCAACCGCCTGGGCGCGAGCGCCCTGATGCAGGGCCTCGCCGACGGTTACTTCATCCTCCCCTCCACGCTCGGTGACTACCTGGCCGGCCATCTCGGCGAGACGCCCGTCACGGGCGGCGAGACTTTCGGCGTCGTGGAGGCCGAGGTGCGCGCCAGGATCGGCCGCCTGCTCGCGGTCCGCGGCTCGCGCAGCGCCGACTCCTTTCACCGCCGGCTGGGCGCCATCGTCTGGCACGCCTGCGGCATCCTGCGCACGGCAGCCGGACTGGAGGCGGCGCTACGCGACGTTGCCGCGCTCGAGGACGAGTTCTGGCACGACCTGCGAGTGAGCGGCACGGGCTCCGAGGTCAACCAGGACCTCGAGCGGGCCGGCCGTGTCGCCGACTACTTCGAGCTCGCCCGCTTGATGTGCCGCGATGCGCTCGAACGCGACGAGTCGTGCGGCTGCCACCTGCGCGAGGAGCACCAGACGGCCGAGGGCGAGCCGTTGCGCGACGACGAGCATTACTCCTATGTCTCCGCGTGGGAGTGGAAGGGGCCGGACAGCCCGCCGGCGCTGCACAAAGAGCCACTCCACTTCGACTATGTGGAGCCGTCGCGAAGGAGCTACAAGTAATGGACCTCACCCTCTACGTCTGGCGCCAGGCAGGCCCGGCCGCGCCGGGGCGGATGGTCGAGTACGCGGCAAGGGACATCAATCCGGACAGCTCCTTTCTGGAGTTGCTCGACGTGATCAACGAGCGGCTCGCCGAGCGGGGAGAAGACCGCATCGCCTTCGATCACGACTGCCGCGAGGGGATCTGCGGCACCTGCGGCTTCATGATCAACGGCGAGGCGCACGGCCCGCTCCGCGGCACCACGGTCTGCCAGCTCCACATGCGTCACTTCAAGGACGGCGAGATCTTGCGCCTCGAGCCTTGGCGGGCAAGGGCCTTCCCGGTGCTCAAGGACCTGATGGTGGACCGCTCCGCATTCGACCGTGTCATCGAGGCCGGAGGCTTCATCTCGGTGGCCACCGGCAGCGCCCCCGAGGCCAACCAGGTGGCGGTGCCCAAGCCGGTTGCCGACCGCGCCTTCGAAGCCGCCCAATGCATCGGCTGCGGCGCCTGCGTGGCGCAGTGCCCGAACGGCGCCGCGCAGCTTTTCACCTCGGCCAAGGTATCTCACCTCGGGCTGCTGCCGCAGGGCCAGCCCGAGCGCCTCGCGCGCGCCCTGGCCATGGTCGAAGCCATGGAGGAGTTGGGCTTCGGCGCCTGCTCGAACTTTGCCGAGTGCGAAGCCGTCTGCCCCAAGCGGATCTCGATCGATTTCATCGCGCGGATGAACCGCGACTATCTCAAGGCCAAGGCTCAAGGCACACCGGGCCGGGCCTAGAGGCGGTGGTGGCGCTTCCGCTGACTCCGGGGGTGGTTCGTCGGGCTGGTGACCGGATCGCTATCTTGCCGCCCCGGGCGCGAAGTAGCCGTTGACGTCGATGAGCAGGTCGACGGCGCCCTCGTGCTGCATGGCCGGCATCGCCTGCACGGTGCCGTCCTTCTGCACGGTGTTGAGGGTCAGAAGCGTGTTGTTGGCGCGTTTCCTACCGCGGGTGAAGCTGAGGGCGCTCGCGGTTGGCGGCTGGCTGCTCGGGTTCGGATAGAAGCTCAACGAGCCGTCGTCGGTCGGATCGACGGCCGTGACGTTGACCGCGACGGAAACCGCCGTGGCCGGGATTCCGCACTTGCCCGCGATGGTCAGCTGCCTTGCCTTCCCGGAAGTCAGCGCCGGCCCCTGCCCCGGCGTGCGCGTGTCGAGCACGCGGCACAGCGTCACGGTGAAAAAGCCGAGAGCCGGGCTGGGCGCGGCCGCCGGCGCCACGGTCCGCGCCGCGGGGTTGGCCGTCTCTTCACGGCCGCAGGCGCCGGACCAGGCGGCGAGCAATCCCAGCGCGCCGGCCCACAGGCCCCGGTACCCGAAAGAGCTCCAACGCGATCTTCCGCGAAGCTTGGAATTGGGCATGAACGGTTCTCTCTCGGGCTAGGGCCAGATCCCGCGCAGCTCGGTGACGGCCGCGACCCGGCCCAAGGCTAGCACGTAGGCCGCGGCGCGCGGGTTGAGTCCCTTGTCGGCGGCGATGTCGAAGACCTCGTGGAACGATTTGACCATCTTCTTGCGCAGCTTGGCGTTGACCGTGGGCTCGTCCCACTGCTCGTCCTGCAGGTTCTGCACCCATTCGTAGTAGGAGACCGTGACGCCGCCGCCGTTGCACAGGATGTCCGGGACGACGATCACCCCGCGCCGGTGCAGGATCTCGTCCGCCACCGGGGTGGTGGGACCGTTGGCCGCCTCGGCCACCAGCTTGGCCCGCACCCGGGCGGCATTCTGGCGCGTGATCTGGTTTTCCAGCGCGGCCGGCACGAGCACGTCGCAGTCGAGCTCGAGGAGTTTTTCGTTGCTGATCGAGGCGGCGCCCTTGAGGCCGGCCACCGTGCCGGTCTTGGCCTTGTGCTCCTGGAGCTTGGCCACGTCGAGGCCCTTGGCGGAGTGGACGCCGCCCGCCGAGTCGCTCACCGCGATGATCCGCGCGCCTCCTTCGGCGGCCAGCCGCGCGAAGTGCGCGCCGGCGTTGCCGAAGCCCTGCACCGCGACGCGCGCCTCCTCCAGCCGCTCCATGCCCTCGACCAGCCCGCGCCCGATCGCCTCCTCGACGCAGACCAGCGCGCCTTGCGCGGTGGCGGCGGCACGGCCGTAGGAGCCACCCAGGGCGAGCGGCTTGCCGGTCACCACCGGCAGGTTGTTCTGGCCCTTGTGGGTCATGTCGAAGGTGTCGAAGATCCAGGCCATGGTCTTCTCGTCGGTGTAGACGTCGGGGGCGGGGATGTCCACCATCGGCCCCAGCGCGTTGCCGAGCTGGGTGACGTAGCGCCGGGTGATACGCCGCTTCTCGTCGTTGGACAGGCGCTTGGGGTCGCAGACCACGCCACCCTTGGCGCCGCCGAAGGGGATGTCCATCACCGCCGTCTTCCAGGTCATCCACACCGCCAGGGCCTTGACCTCGTCCTCGGTGACGTCGGGGTGGTAACGGATGCCGCCCTTGAACGGTCCGCGCGCGTTGTTGTGCTGCACGCGGAAGCCGGTAAAGACGCGGATCGAGCCATCGTCCATGCTCACCGGGAACTCGATCCGCAGCACGCGCTCGGGCCGGCGAAACCAGTCGAGCATCCCGGGCGGGGCATCGACGTGGGGCAGCGCGCGGTCGAGCTGGATCTGCGCGATACGGTACGGGTTCAGCTCCTCGGCGACTCGTGAACGGATGGCCATGGGCACTCTCCTCCGGCAGGGGTTGAGGTTGAAGACGGCGACGGCGGCGGGTGATCGTATGGTGAAAAGTTACGGCGGCGCGCAATCGGCTTGCTCATCGGGGTTCATGGCGGTTTTACCCCTTGGCCTGGGCGGGCCGGCGATGGAACCAGCCAGGGGGGAAGAGCCTGAACCAGAGGCGGAAGAGCCGCTTGACCATGGGCGTGAGCTTGCCGCGCCTCCAGATATCCGCGGCCTTCTTCACCACCTCGGCCTGGGTGGGGTAGGGGTGGATGACGCCGGCCAGCCGGCCCAAGGCGATGCCTGCGGTGACCGCCAGGCAGAGCTCGCCCAGCATGTCTCCGGCGTGCTCGGCCACCAGGGTCGCGCCCAGGATCTTGCCGCTCCCCGTCTCGTGGACGACGCGCAAGAAGCCCTCCTCCTCGCCGTCGAGGATGGCGCGGTCGACTTCGGCCAGCGGGACGGTGAGGCTCGCGACCGCGTGGCCGCGCGCGCGGGCGTCTCTCTCGTAGAGCCCGACGTGGGCGATCTCGGGGCTGGTGAAGGTACACCACGGGATGGTCAGGGCGCTCGCCTTGGCCTTGCCCATGAAGAGAGCGTTCTGGATGACGATGCGCGCCTGGGCGTCGGCCACGTGGGTGAACTGGTGCCTGGAGGCGACGTCGCCGCAGGCGAAGATGTCGGGGTTGCTGCTGCGCAGCCGGTCGTCGACCTCGACTCCCTTGGCGGAATACCGCACGCCCGCGGCCTCGAGGCCGAGTCCCTCGATGTTGGGGCACCGCCCGGCGGCGACCAGGATCTCCTCGACCACCACCTGGCGGCGCTCGCCGCCGCGCTCGAAGACCACGATCTTGTCGCCGCTGCCGCCGCCGGGCCGGCGCACCTCGAGCAGCATAGCCTCGCTCTCCAGGCGGACGCCGTCCCGGATCATCGCGTCCTGCACGATCGCGGCGGCGTCGGCGTCCTCGCGCGCGAGCACATGGCTGCCGCGGTGGAGCAGGATGACCTGGCTGCCGAAGCGGGCAAATGCCTGCGCCATCTCGCAGCCGATCGGGCCGCCGCCGATGACAGCCAGGCGGCGGGGCAGATCGGTCAGGTTGAAGATGGTCTCGTTGGTGCGGTAGTCGACGTCCTCGAGCCCGGGCACGTCCGCCACCGCGGCGCGCGCGCCCGTCGCGATCACCGCGCGGCGGAAGGCCAGGCGCGCGCTCCCGACCTCCAGCGCGTCGGGGGCCACGAAGCGGCCCTCGCCGAGGAAGACGTCGATCCCCAGCTCGTCGCGAAACCGCCGGGCGCTGTCGTGTGGGCTGATCCCGGCGCGCAGGCGGCGCATGCGCCGCATGGCGGTCGCGAAGTTCTCGGCGCCGACGGTGGCGGGCCCTCCGAACTTCTCGCTCGCTTCGCGCGCCTCCTGCCAGGCCCGGGCGGCCCGGATCACCGCCTTGGACGGCACGCAACCGACGTTGAGGCAGTCGCCTCCCATGAGGTGGCGCTCGACCAGGGCCACCCGCGCGCCCAGCCCTGCCGCGCCGGCCGCCGAGACCAGTCCCGCAGTGCCCGCCCCCACCACCACCAGGTGATAGCGCCCTGCCGGCGCTGGGTTGGACCACTCCGCTGGATGGACGTTGTCGAGCAGCTTGCGGTTGTGCTCGTCGAGCGGCTCGACCGGGAAGGCCGCGAAGCCCCCAGTGCTCGCACGGATCTCAGGCATGGTGGCGAGCCTCCTGACTGCCGCCCTGGCGGGGGGCCGCAGCCGGCGGCGGGCCGGCAGGATCGCCAAGCTCCTGGCGCAGCGCCTTGCCGGCCAGGCGGGTGACGAACGTGGTGACGGCAATGGTGGCGGCGAGGCCGACTCCGAACAGCACCCACCACTCTGTTCCTTTGGCCGGCTGGCCGCCGGCGCGGCCCCCCGCCAGGGCGGAAGCCAGGCTCCCGGCGGCGCTGCCATAGTAGACGTAGAGCAGGGTGCCGGGCAGCATGGCGATGCAGGCGGCGAAGTAGCTGGCGAAGCGGACCCGGGTGAGACCCAGGGCATAGTTGAGCAGGTTGAAGGGGAAGAGCGGCGACAGGCGCAGCAGCGCCACGATCTTCCAGCCCTCCCTGCCGACCGCGCGATCGATCGCGGCAAAGCGCGGGTTGCCGGCGATCTTGCGCTCGACGGCACGCCGCGCCACGTAGCGCGCCGCCAGGAAGGCCAGGGAGGCGCCCAGAGTGGCGCCGATCAGGGTATAGATCGTGCCGCGCAGCACTCCGAAGAGGGCGCCCGCCGCCAGGGTGAGCAGCGCGCCCGGGGCGAAGGCGACCGTCGCCACGGCATAGCCCAGGATGAAGACCACGGGTCCCCAGGCGCCCAGCCCTTGCACCCACGCGGCAAACTGCCGGAGCGGTCCACCCAGGTTGCGGCCGCCGAAGACGACGGCGGCCAGGGCCGCCACCGCCAGCAGGGCATAGAGCGCCAGCCGCCAGCGGGAGCGCGGGGCTGGCCCTGCGCCGCGCGCGGCTTCGGCATCGGACATCGATTCTCCCTCCTCTACGGCTACATACGGGGACGGCCGGCGGCCGGCCTTGCGCGAGGCTGAGCGCAAGTGCGCCCTCTCGTCTCGCCAGGCGCGCTCCGACCAGCGCCGCCAGGCCAGCCAAGTGCGGATCATACCTGACTCGGCGGGCGCCGGGGCCTTCGCCGCGGTGCCTCGAAAATTGTGCACTTTGGGCACAATCCTGTCGCCACTCTGCGACTTTCAGTTGCTATTCTCCTCCCCAGCCCATTACAATGCGCGGAACGTCCAGAAAAAGGAGAGCACGATGACGCGAGAGGACATCCTGCGCACGGCCGACGAAGAAGGTGTGCGCTTCCTGCGCCTGCAGTTCACCGACATCATGGGCATCATCAAGAACGTCGAGATCCCGCGCAGCCAGTTCGAGAAGGCGCTGGACGGCCAGATCCTGTTCGACGGCTCGTCCATCCAGGGCTTCACCCGCATCGAGGAGTCCGACATGCTCCTGGTGCCGGACCCCGAGACATTTCGCGTCAACCCGTGGGCCAACCCCGACGGTTCGAAGGTGGCGCGCATGATCAGCGACGTCTACCTGCCCGACGGCTCGCCGTTTCCGGGCTGTCCGCGCATGACGCTCAAGCGCCAGGTCGAGCGCGCCGCGCGGCTGGGTTACACCATGGTGGCGGGGCCGGAGGCGGAGTTCTTCCTCTTCCAGCGCGACCAGCGCGGCGAGGTGATGCTCGCCACCCATGACGTCGGCGGCTACTTCGACCTGACGCCGGTCGACAAAGGCGAGGAGTGCCGCCGCGACATCGTCATCGTGCTCGAGGCCATGGGGTTCGAGGTTGAGGCCGCGCACCACGAGGTGGCGCCCGGCCAGCACGAGATCGACTTCAAGTACGCCGAGGCGGTGGCCTGCGCCGACAACGTGACCACCTTCCGTTTCGTGGTCAAGAAGGTGGCGCAAGACCACGGCCTGCACGCCACCTTCATGCCCAAGCCGATCTTCGGCGTCAACGGCTCGGGCATGCACTGCCACCAGAGCCTGCTCCGCAAGGGCGAGAACGCTTTCTACGATGCCAAGGCGGAGTGGCAGCTCTCGCGCGTGGCGCTCGGCTACATCGGCGGCATCCTCGATCACGCCGTCGGCTTTTCCGCGGTCACCAATCCGCTGGTCAACTCCTACAAGCGTCTGGTCCCCGGCTACGAAGCGCCGGTCAACGTCGCCTGGTCGGAGAAGAACAGGAGCCCATTGGTGCGCGTGCCGGCCAAGCGCGGCATGTCGACGCGCTGCGAGGTGCGCATGCCCGACCCCGCCTGCAACCCCTATCTGGCCCTGACGGCAATGCTCGCCGCCGGCCTCGACGGCGTCGAGCGCAATCTCGAGCCCGGGCCGCCGATCAACAAGAACATCTTCACCATGAGCCAGCGCGAGAAGCGGCGCCTGAAGATCGGCCAGCTCCCGGCAAACCTCGATGCGGCCCTCGACGAGCTGGAGAAAGACGCCGTGATCTGCGGCGCCCTGGGAGATCACATCCTCGACCACTACCTGCGGGCCAAGCGTCAGGAGTGGGCCGAATACATCTCGCACGTCCACCCCTGGGAACAGGACAGGTACCTGGCGGAATACTGATACCCGCGGCGGCCTCCGGCCGCCGGCCCGACACTAGACGCGCGCCTCTCACAGCCTCTCGCGGGTCGGGGAGAGGCTTACGTCGCGCGCGTCGCGCCCGGCGCGCACGGGTCCTTGACCTGGCTCCGCCAATCCCGCTATCGTGCCCGGCAGTCTCGTTTCTGCGCTGTGAAAAGGAGGGTCACGATGCTGCGACGCTGGGGTGTGCGTGCGCTGGTCGTTGCTTCGATCCTCGCCTGGGTGCCGGTGGTGTTCGCCCAGTCCCAGGCGACGACAGGAGTCATCGAAGGAACCGTCACGGACGAGAGCGGGGGCGTCCTGCCGGGCGCGACGGTGAACTTGCGGAACACCGCGACGAACTTCGACAAGGTCGTGGTCACGGGCAGCGACGGCAGCTTCCGGGCCCTGCTGCTGCCGCTCGGCCCCTACCGCATCACGGTCGAGCTCGACGGCTTCGCCAAGCTGACCCGCGAGGGCATCGACCTCGGGGTCGGACAGACCATCAACCTGAAGCTCCCCCTGCGGGCGGCGGCCGCGGGCGAGATCACGGTTACCGCGGAGGCGCCGGTCATCGAGACAACCCGGGCCGAGGGAGAGGTTCGCATCGACGAGAGGGCGATCGACGACCTGCCCAACAACGGCCGCAACTTCCTCGACTTCACCAAGATGACCCCGGGCGTGACCACCGTCCAGGGGCCGGACGGCGACGAGCTGTCGATCAACGGCCAGAAGGGGATCCACAACAACGTCTCGGTCGACGGCGCGGACTTCAACAACCCGTTCTTCGGCGAGCAGCGCGGCGGCCAGCGCCCGGCCTTCACTTTCAATCTCGACGCCGTCAAGGAGGTTGTGGTGGTAGCCGACGGCGCCACCGCCGAGTTCGGCCGTTCCTCGGGCGGCTTCGTCAACGTCGTCACCAAGTCGGGCACCAACCAGCTTCATGCCAGCGCGCACGGCTTCTACAAGAACCAGGACCTCTCCTCGCGCGCCAAGACGCCGGAAGGCGGCCTGGCTCAAAAGGTCCACGAGAACCAGGCCCAGACGGGCTTCACCGTGGGCGGCCCGCTGGTGCGCGACAAGACCTTCTACTTCGTCTCCGGCGACTACCAGCGGGGGCGTTCCACCAAGCAGACCGATCTCACGCGGATCGATCCGCAGGTGGTCAACTATTTCGCCAGCATCGGCGATCCCGGGGAGAACCTCCCCATCGGGCGGACCAACGACGCGCGGGTGCTGCTCGGCAAGGTCGATTGGCAGGCCTCCGATAAGAACCTGTTCACCCTGCGCTACACCTACACCTGGGCGCAGCAGCAGAACGGCACCTTCGACGTCAACTCCTGGGGGCGCAGCGCCAACGCCATCGAGAACGACAAGTCCAACGCCGGCACGGGGACGATCATCTCGAACCTGTCCTCGTCGCTGCTCAACGAGGCGCGCTTCCAGTACGCCCGCGAGGACCGCCCGCGGCCGTACACCGGTCCCATCGTCAACGGCCGGCCGCTGCCGGACACCGCCTTCGACTTCGGGCGCGCCTTCCGATTCGGCGAGCCGTTCTTCATCCCCGTCAAGTACTACGACGAGCGCTACCAGGCCAACGAGAACCTCTCGGTCCTGCGCGGCAACCACGCGATCAAGGGCGGCGTCGAGTACAACCAGGTGAGCTCGAACCAGACGTTCCTCGGCTTTGCCAACGGGCGCTACATCTTCAGCTCGACCGCGGGCTTCCTCAACTACGCCAGGAACTCGAACTATGTCGAGTGCTCGGACGGCAGCACCTCGCAGGCCGGCGTCTGCCCACCGGGCGCCTCGGTCACCGGGCCGGTGCTGCTCTACCTGCAGCAGGCGGGCGCCAACGGCCACACGGTCGTGGACGCCGGCACCCAGAAGATCCCGCAGAAGGAGCCCGCGGTCTTTCTCCAGGACAGCTGGCTGCCGCGCGCCGGCCTGAGCATCCAGTACGGTCTGCGCTGGGAGGCGCAGATCGAGCCCAACGTGCGCACCCCGCCCGACCAGGTTTTCTTCGCACCCTTCATCGGCAGGACGGTGGTCACCGCTGCCGGGCCGCAGCACTTCCCTTCCAACGGCAAGATCCCGTCCGACTACAACATGTGGCAGCCGCGCCTGGGGATCACCTGGGACCCGAAGGGCGACGGCAAGGGGGTCGTGCGCGCCACCGGGGGCATCTTTTACGCCCGCGTCCCCGGCCTCGCGCTCGCCTCCACCCGCTCGACCAACGGCACCCTGGGCCAGTCGATCTTCCGCGACAGCGCTCTGACAGGCATCCTCGGGCCGGTGCCCGCCTATCCCAACCTGATCCCGCCGGAGCAGATCGGCCAGCCGTTCCTTCCCAGCGTGTTCGTCTTCGACAAGAACTTCCAGAACCCGCGCACCACGGCGGCGAGCCTCTCTTACGAGCGCGAGGTGATGCCCGGCCTGGCGCTGCTGGTCAAGGGCAACTACGCCAAGAGCGACCACCTGACCCGCTTCGTTGACCGCAACGATCCGCTGCTGGGCTCGCCGTGGAGCACCGGCCTGCCGCCCGGCGGCGCCAACGGCATCGCCACGCTGACGACGATCGAGTCGGGGGCCAAGAGCAGGTATTGGGGGATTACGGTCGGCGCCAACAAACGCTGGAACGGCAAGTTCCAGTTCCAGGCGTACTACACCTATTCGAAGGACAAGTCGGACGACGACAACGAGCGCGATCCGTTCTCGTTCCGTTACGCCAAGATCACCGATCTCGGCGCGGAGTACGGCTATTCGGACCGCGACCAGCGCCACCGGGTGAACGCCTTTATGCTCTATGAGGCGCCCTTCGCCCTCGACGTCAGCGTCCGCTATGCCTACCGTTCCGCCCAGCCCCAGTCGATCACCGCGACCGGTGCGGTCGCCAACACTCCCCAGGACCGCATCAACCCCGACGGCTCGGTGACGCAGCGCAACCTGGGCCGCAAGAACAACCAGTTCAACTCTTTCGACTTTCGCCTGTCGCGCGACTTTCACGTCGGCGGCGTGATGATCCAACCCATCATCGACGTCTTCAACCTCTTCAACAGCCCCAACTTCCGCCGTCCCGAAGTCACCAATCTGATCTTCAACTTCGACGGCACCGTCCAGAGCGGCAACGGCGACCCCCGCCAAGCCCAGGTCGGCGTGCGCATCCTCTTCTGATCGCGCGGAAGCCTTCGATCACACGGCCACGCCCGGCAGGTTCTTCGCCTGCCGGGCGTTCTCGTTTTCAGGGGGCGGCGCAAATCGTGCTCAGCATCGGGATCGCGGGAGCCTCCGGGGGTGCTGCGCAGGTCCGCCCTTCGCGGGCGGCTCTGTGCTGTTTACCCGACCTTAAGGTGCACGGCGAGCCGCCGCGAAAGTTGGACCTGCGCAGCACCCCCGGAGGCTCTGAGCACCGGGCTCAGGGCAGGAACCGGGCTCAGGGCGACAGGATAGTAGCGGCGCTAGCTTAGCTGCTAATATGGGCGCCGCCGCATCAGGTGCAGGCACGCATGATCGAGTCCCTCAAAAACGCTGCTCATCGCGTATTTGAACTGCAGGAAGTCAACCCAGTATTCCGCGTATTTCAGCGTGTGGGCCTTGTCGTCGGCGTAGCGGAACGCGGTCCCGTAAGGGTCGATCTTGTCGAGTTCGATGATCCACTCCCTTATTGGCGAACCGATCTTCTTGCGGTGACGTTTTTCTACGCGACAGATGCAGCCCTCCAATGAATGTATTGGCTCCTGAATCTCGCCGATGATCTTCAGGTACAGCTCCAGGGCATGACGATAGGCGAACAGGACCGGATAGCCCCAGTCGCGGGGTTCACCGCTTTTGAGCGCTGAGTCGAGAAGCGCATCCGCGCTCTGCTTGTAGCTGCGCGCCAGCTCGAGGTACTCGTCGACGCCGCCGCCATTCAGGAAGATTCCGTGCCGCCACGTCTCGTCAAGGTCGTCGGGCGGCTCCTGCAAGAGAGGCGTGTGCTGGTAAAGCATGTCGCGGTATCGGTCGTTGTCGTAATGGTCTTCGCAGTTCAATCCGGCCTCAATGTTTTCGATGTCGGGATTTTCTTCCCAGTGCATGGCCACATGCATGAGGGCCAGCACATCCGAATCCGTGAACGCGCGGGAACGGCCTCTTGGCGGATTGGCCTGACTGCTGAGATGTTCCTTGAAACGCCATGCCCATGTCTTCACCTGCCGCACGTCCACACCGAGAACGCGGGCTGTTTGGGAAACGGTGCGGTTCATCTGTGAGTTTCGTATTTCATCGCTCTGCTTAGGCCCCTCGTTCACGGATGGCAAGCAGTTCGTTGTGGGCGGCATTGAAAGCGTCGATCGCCGAGTCGATGTGTGCTTCGATCCTCGCTTCTGCCGCTTGGTCTGGCTGGGGTAGCTCTCCGGCCTGACTGTGGACCCATTCAAGAATCCGCGCGCGGCGCGCGGGGAACACCGTCGGGTCCTCGTCGGCGCACTTTAGGCGCAAAAAGGCCTCCCAATCGCTATCGAGCTTCTCATCGCCGTTGCATCGACCGCACGCCAGGACGAAATTTGAGGGGTGGTTAGTGCCTCCCGCCGCGGTGGCCACAAGATGATCGGCATGCCCCTCTCTCAGTTCCCGCTCAAGGGGATCGCCGCAGTAGGCACAACTGGCGGCGAAGAACGTCCACAACTCAGCCACAGTGCTCGAACTCGGGTATCGATCGAGGACCCCGCGAAGCGCCCTTCGAATCGCATTGCGGGCCATTGAAGCTGTCGTTTTGCCCAAGGCTGGTTCCTATCCCTTATGCGCTCTCTCGCGGTTGCCGGGCGACTCGCAACGGTACCGCGGACCTGAGTGCCTTCTTCGTCTTCCGCGTGCTTCCCCAGTGCTTCCTCAGGTCCTCAAAGGCATCCGAGTCAAATTCCAAGCTTTTCACGGACTACCTGGAATGGGATGCCGCCTTGGCGCTGTCTTGCCTCCAGCAGACGCTTTCTCATGGTCTCGCTCTTGAGGAGATGGGCGGTCTCGCCCTCGGAGACGATCTCCCGCCAGAGGTCGATCGGGACGATGACCCCGGTGGGGTTCCCTTCTTCGTCGGTGATGTACTGGATCTCGGTCAATGTGGCCATTGGCACCTCAAAGCTGGCAGCTAGCCCCCTCGACCGTATCTTAGTCGATTCGGTGTGCAGTGGCCCACGGCGATCTCTTCTGGTCCGGCCGGTCTCAGTGTTCGCCGGGGACGGGCTTGCCGTCCGGGCCGTCGGTGATCTCGGAGGTCTGGCCGGGGGTTTCGATCCGGGCTTCGTAGGTGCGGGACGGCTTCGCGGCGAGGAGCTCTCGCGTCCGCGCCTCGACGGCGGCATGCCAGCTTGCAGGCTTCTCGGCAAGCAGGTCACGAAATTTCTTGGCCACTCAGATCAAGCCCTCGCTTTTCAAGTAGAGGGAAGGCGGGCGACAGCTGCGTGACCTCTGCGGAAGGCTCGTGGCGAGTTCAGTCTGGTCCGGCCGGGTTCAATGGTCGCCGGGGATGGGCTTGCCGTCGGGGCCGACGATGACTTCGGTGGTCTGGCCGGCGGTCTCGACGCGGGCTTCGTAGGTGCGGGTGGTGCCTTTGGTGACGAGCTCGACGCCGAGGACTTTGCCCTTGCCGGCGGCTTTCAGGATGCCGGCGCGGACCTCGGGGGGGAGGGTAGCGAGGGCGACCTGCTCCTCAATGCCGATGACGGCGCCCGAGGGATCGATCTCGACCTCTTTGCGGTGGCCTTTCAAGCCGCCGATGGTGAGGGCGGCCTCGTAGGTGACCTTGCCTCCGGCGGTTTCCCGCGAGATGCGCTGGACGAGGACTCCCTTGCTCTGCTCGATGACGGTCTTGCGCACGGCCTCGGGCAGGGAGGCGATCGGCACCTCCTCTTCGAGCTCGACCACGGCGCCGGCGGAATCGACCACGACCTCTTTGTCCTGACCTTTGATCTTGATCTTGCTGCCGTAGGCGGTCTTGCCGTCCCTGGATTCCTGCCAGACGGCGCTGACCGTCCCTCCCGCGCTCTGCTCCTTGATCGTCTGATGGACCGCCGCCGGGAGCTTGTCCAGGCTGACGGGTTGATGCTTGGCCTGTGCCGACCGAGTGGCGAGGATCGCCAGGCAGGCTGCCATCGTTGCCAGACCCCGTTTCTGCTCGCTCTTCATCGCTTCTCTCCCTAACGCCGGGCAGGGACCCGGCGCTTCCCGATAGATTGTCGGACAGGGACTCGGCGCTTCCCGATGTATTGCCCCTGCGCGCCTCTATCGGCACTCTAGCACCCGCTCGACTTGGCGGCTGGCCTTCGGCTGCCGCCGGGCGTACTATCTTTCGAGGAAGGAGTGGCGCGCGTGATGGACCGGAATCCGTCTCTAGAGGAAGAGGACACCGGCCAAGGGGACCGGTCCGAAGAAGAGGAGGGTTCGATGAGCTGGAATCCGTCTATGGAAGTAGAGGACACGCTCCGCATCCCGCCGGGAGTCGGCACGCTGGAAGGGTTCAGGCGCTGGAGCTGGAGCGAGTCCTTCCCCGAGCATGGCCGCATCGATTTCCTGGACGGGGAGCTGGAGATCGACTTGAGCCCCGAGAACCTCTTCAAGCATGGGACGCCCAAGACCGCCATCGCCGCGGCGCTTCACGAGCAGGTGGCCGCCACTGGCAGGGGCGCCGTGTTCGTCGATGCCACGCGAGTCGTCTCGGTGGACGCCAGCATCTCCGTCGAGCCGGATGTCGTCGCGGTCCTCTGGGACTCCCTGGCAAGCGGCCGTGTCCGCCGGGTGCCAGTGGCGAGCGGGGAGCCGGACAGCTTCATCGAGCTCGAGGGCGCGCCTGACCTCGTCGTGGAGATCGTCAGCGAGAGCTCGGTGCACAAGGATCGGCGCCGCCTGCCGCCGCTCTATGCCCGCGCGGGCATCCCCGAGCTCTGGCTGGTCGATGCCCGTGGGCCTCGCGGTTCCGACATCGAGCTCGGGATCTATCATCTCCGTCCCACCGGCTATGTCCTGGCGCCGCCGGACGCCGAAGGCTGGTGCGACTCGCGCCTCCTCGGGCGCCGCTGCCGCCTGCGGCGTCACGTCGTGGGCGATCTCGGCTCCACCTACCAGCTCGAGCTGGGTTAGCGCCGCCGCCGCCCCCCGCCTCACTGGTTGGCCTGGCTCGACCACCAGGTCAGCGCGATGAACAGAAGCTGCACCGGGGCACGCAGCCACAGAGGGGTAGCCGGTCAGCCGCGCAAGGACACCTCATCCCGCGCGGCGCGAACATTGGCCGGAAAGACGGCGATGAAGAAGACGATCAGGGCGATCCCGGCGTAGCCGCGCACGGCGGGCACCAGCAAGCCGACGGCTCCTAGGACTTCACAGGCGCCGGTGAAATAGACCACCGCCCGCGGCCACGGCACCCAGCTCGGCACCATGCGCACCAGGTCCTCTCTCATCGAGGTGAAGTGGGCGCTCGCCGTGAACAGGAGCATGACCGCAAGCGCCCAGCGCGCGGCTGCGGGCCACGACGCGAACGCCTCGACGCCCAGCGCCCCCGCGCCGCGGAAGCAGACCCACGCCGCCAGCAACACCATCAGGACGAGCATCGTGCCCGAAGTCTATGACACTGCCCGAGGCCGGCCGGCTGCCGCGTCAACCCAGGGCCGGGCCTTGGCGTCGAGCCCAGCGGAAGCCCAGCGATCTTCCCGTCTGGGGATCAAGTAGGCGTCGAGCTGCGCCGTCTGGCAGGTCGCTGGTCAACCGACCGGCGGACACTGAGCGTCGGTTCAAAGCTGACGATGAGCTTCTGCCCGAGTGCCGCCGCCGTGCGCTCCAGGTTTCGCAGCGTTGGCGAATGTCGAGGATTTTCGAGGCGTGCCACAGCTGGCCACGATGTACCTAGCACGCGGGCGAGGTCGGCAACACTGCGGTCCCCACGCGAGAGCCGGACCAGGATTGCAGCCTGCGTCTTGGCGTCGGGGGCCACCCAGTGCGCTCTCCCGGAGGGTCTTGACGGCAGCGGAATCTCCCTGTCGCGCTCGAGCCGGTGATCGAGCGCCAGAGAAAGGACCTCGCTGGCGTTGAATAGCGCTTCCTCGATCGTCTCACCCTGCGTGATGGCTTCCTCGATGTCGGGAAACTGCACAAAGTACCCGGACGGCTTTTGCTTCTTGACGTTTGCCGGATAGAGAATCTTCATCGTAGGTTCACTCCCGTCTGCTTTTCGATGGCGCGGAGGAGGCCGATACCGAGTTCCCGTCGGGCATGGACCGGAACTGCAACCACACGGTCGTCTTTCTCCAGCAGATGGTGACTGCCGCGAATCCGGACGACTTGCCAGCCGGCGCGTTTCAACGTCTTGACCACCTCAGCGCCAAGCACGCAGGGACGATAGATCAAAAAAGATATAGAGTCAAGGTAGGTACCTTGCAGCCTCTCCTCGTGGCCTCTTGGGGCCTCCGCCACAGTCTGAAGCCGCCTCATCGAGGTCGCCGCATGCGCTGCATGCGGGTTGGTCGGCCTGTTTTCCTTCTATACTGGGTGTGCCATGTCTCGCCCTGCGCTCAAGCTGCGCTTCTCCGACCTCCTCGCGCTTCCCGAAGACGGAAAGCGGCACGAGCTGATCGACGGCGAGCACTACGTGAGCGCCTCGCCGACGTCGCGTCATCAGGATGTGTTGAGGAACCTGGTCCTGGCGATCTGCGGCTTCGTCGTCCCTCGCCGCCTGGGCAAGGTCCTCTTTGCTCCTTTCGACGTTCTCCTTTCCGAGCGCGATGTGGTGGTGCCGGATCTCCTCTATATCAAGCGCGAGCGCCTGGCGATCGTCGAGCTGCGGTTCCTGCGCGGCGCGCCGGACCTTGCGGTCGAAGTCCTGTCGCCATCGACCCGGCAGATCGACCTCCGCGTCAAGCGTCGCGCCTATCGGAAGTTCGGCTTCGGCGAGTACTGGGTCGTCGATCCGGTGGCAGAGACCATCGCGGTGTTTCGCGGTGAAGGTGATTGGATGGCGCCCGCCCTGCGCCTGAGCCGTACGAGCGGACCGCAAGAGCTCACGAGTCCGCTCTTCCCGGGGCTCGTCCTGACGCTGGATCAGATCTTCGAATAGCCGGCGGGCCAGCCGGCCGGGATCCAAGGACCTGAGGCATTACCCTCGCCGCCCTCGTCGCTTCGTCCTTGCGGGCGGGTCGGGAGAGGTGATCTACTAACCGGCCGTGTTGCCGAGAGATCCCGCGTTGCCCTTTTCCCGGCCCGAGATCGGCGAGGAGGAGATCGAGGAGGTCGTGCGCTGCCTGCGCTCGGGATGGATCACGACCGGACCGCTGACCGCCCGCTTCGAGCAGGAGTTCGCCGCCGCCTGCGGCGCCCGCCACGCCCTCGCATTCTCGTCCTGCACCGGCGCCCTGCACGCCACCCTGCTGGCGCTTGGCATCGGGCCTGGCGACGAAGTGGTGGTGCCGGCCCTCACCTGGCCGGCCACCGCCAACATGGTCGTCGCCTGCGGCGCCGTGCCGGTTTTCGCCGACGTCGATGCGGCCACCTGGAACCTCGATCCGGCCGCGGCCCTGCGCGCGCTGACGCCGCGCACCCGGCTGATCATCCCGGTGCACTTTGCCGGCCAGCCGTGCGACCTCGACGCCCTGGGCGAGGCCGTTGCCGCGGCCGGCCGCGGCGACGTGCGCATCCTGGAGGACGCCGCCCACGCCGCCGGCGCGAGCTACAAGGGCCGGCCCATCGGGGCGACGGAAGCCAACGGCACGGTGGCGGCCTGCTTTTCCTTCCATCCCATCAAGAACATGACAACCGGCGAGGGTGGCATGGTCACCACCGACGACGAGCGGCTGGCCGCCGAGATCAAGCTGTGGCGGTTCCACGGCGTTCGACGCGACGCCTGGAAGGCCTACTCGGCGGCGGAGAAGGCCCCGGCGGCCTATGACGTGAGCCTTCCCGGGTTCAAGTACAACTTGACCGATATCCAGTCTGCGCTCGGCATCCATCAGCTGCGCAAGCTGCCGCGCTTCAACGCGCGCCGCGGCGAGATCGCCGCCTTCTACCGGCGCGAGCTGGCCGGTGCCGGCGAGCTCGGGCTTCCCGCCGCCGCGCCTTACGAGCACTTCCACCCCTGGCACCTGTTCGCCGTCCTGCCGCCGCGGCGGACGCCGTTCATGGAGCGGCTGCGCCAGCTCGGGATCGGCGCCGGCCTGCACTTCGAGGCCGTCCACCTCCATCACTATTACCGCCGGCGCTTCGATTACCGCGAAGGCTCGCTGCCCGTGGCCGAGGGGGTCTGCTCGCGCATCGTCTCGCTGCCCCTCTTCCCGGCGATGACCGAAGAGGACGCCGGGGACGTGGTCCAGGCGGTCAGGGAGGCCCTGCGCCATGCCGCCTGACCCGCGCGCCACGGCCGTCCCGGCGGCAGCGCGCCCGGCCGATCCGCCGCGGGTGTCGATCGTCATCCCGGTGCTCAACGAGGAGCAGAACCTCGGGCCGCTCCACGCCCGCCTGGCCCCGGTGATGGACGGCATCCCCGGCGGCGCCGAGGTCGTTTTCGTCGACGACGGGAGCGCCGACCGCTCGCTGGCCGTCCTGCGCGAGTTGGCGAAGCGGGACCGCCGGGTGCGCGTGGTCTCGTTCAACCGCAATTACGGTCAGCATGCCGCCGTCTTTGCCGGCCTGGAGGCGGCGCGCGGGCAGACG
This sequence comes from Thermoanaerobaculia bacterium, assembly GCA_035544895.1. Taxonomy (GTDB): domain Bacteria; phylum Acidobacteriota; class Thermoanaerobaculia; order Multivoradales; family UBA5704; genus JASLEW01. The sequence continues at coordinate 34,532 of DASZZM010000068.1, read as the reverse complement.
GTGGTGACCCTGGATGCCGACCTGCAGAACCCGCCCGAGGACATCCCCAGGCTGCTCGCCAAGATCGACGAGGGATTCGACGTGGTCGGCGGCTGGCGGGAGAACCGCAAGGACACCCTGTTCCGCCGCTGGGCGTCGCGCCAGGTCAACCGTCTGATGCGGCGCGTCCTCTCGGGCGTCGAGTTCAAGGACTACGGCTGCATGCTGCGCGCCTATTCGCGGCCGGTGGTCGATTCGATGCGGCTGTGCGAGGAGCGGACGCCGTTCATCCCGGCCCTGGCCTGCCAGTTCGCGCGGCGGATCGCCGAGGTGCCGGTGGGACACGCCGACCGCGCGGCCGGGCAGTCCAAGTACTCGTTCTGGCGGCTGCTCAAGCTGCAGGCCGACCTGGTGACCGGCTTCACCTCGGCGCCGCTGCGGCTGGCGACCATCGCCGGCAGCCTGATCGCCCTTCTGTCGATCGGCTTCGGCGTCTTCCTGGGCATCCGGCGGCTGCTCCTCGGCCCGGAGGCGGAGGGGCTCTTCACCCTGTTTGCCATCCTCTTTTTCCTGGTCGGCGCCGATTTCCTCGCCCTCGGCGTGCTCGGCGAGTACGTGGGCCGCATCTATGTCGAGGTGCGGCGCAGGCCGCGCAGCGTGGTCGCCGAGACGATCAACTTCCGCCCGGAGGAGACGGAGGGCGACCGGAGTTGAGAGTCCTTTTCTTTGGCTACAGCCAGCTCGGATTCCGCGCCGTCGAGCTGCTGGTGAGCGCCGGCTACCAGGTGGCGGCCGTGGTGACGCACCACGATGACCCGGCCGAGAGCCGCTGGTATCGCACGCCGGCGGAGGCGGCGGAGGAGCATCGGCTCCCCTTGTGTTACGTCGAAGACCTCGGCAGCGGCAGCGGACAGGCGCGGCAGGCGTCGCGGCGGGCGGCCCTGGGCGAGATCGCGGCCCGGCTGGCGCCCGACCTCGTGCTGAGCGTCTTCTTTCGCGAGCTGCTGCCCGCAGAGGTGCTCGCCGCGTCCCGAATCGCAGCGCTCAACCTCCACCCCTCGCTGCTGCCCGCCTATCGCGGCCGGGCGCCGATCAACTGGGTGCTGGTCAACGGCGAAGACACGACCGGCATCACCTTGCATCACATGGTCGAGCGTGCCGATGCCGGGGACATCGTGGCGCAGCGCGCTGTCGCCATCGCGCCGCGGGAGACCGCCCTGAGTCTCTACCAGAAGCTCGAAGCAGAGGGAGTTGCGCTGCTTGCCGAGACGCTGCCACTGGTCGCGGCGGGCCGTGCCGCGCGGCAGCCCCAGGACGAAGCGCGGGCCAGCTACTTCGGCCGGCGCCGTCCCGAGGACGGGCGGATCGACTGGTCGTGGCCGGCGCGGCGGGTCGACTGCCTGGTGCGGGCCGTGGCGCCCCCGTGGCCGGGCGCCATCGCGGAAGTCGAGGGCCGCCGTGTCCTCATCTATCAGGGTCAGCCACTAAGCGAGGCCCAACGTGGCCGAGCGCCAGACAACGAGGCAAAACTCCCCCCACTCTCCCCCCCAGGCACCGTCAGGTGGGAGGGGGACCGGCTCTTCGTCGCCACCGCGGATCACTGGTTCGAGGTCCAGGCGGCGTCGGGGATCGACCTGGCGCCGCGGCGCGCCGCCGATCCCGCCGATGCGATCATGGCAGGACCAACCAAGGATGGAGAACGATGAAAGTTCTGATCACCGGTGGCGGCGGTTTCCTCGGCTCGCATCTCGGCGACGGCCTGCTCGCCGCCGGTGACGAGGTCACCGCCCTCGATATCTCGCCCGACCTCAAAGTGCGCCATAACCTGGGCCACCAGCGTTTCCATTACATCAAGGGATCGATCTTCGACGCGGACCTGCTCGAAAGCCTGGTCCGCAAGTCGGACCTGGTCTATCACCTGGCGGCGGTCGTCGGCGTGGAGCACTACGTGGACGATCCATTGCACGTCCTCAACGTCAACGTCAACGGCACGCAGAACGTCCTCAAGTTCGCGCACCGCTACGACAAGCCGCTGGTGTTCGCCTCGACCTCGGAGGTCTATGGCAAATCGCGGGACACCCCCTTTCGCGAGGACGGCGATCGCCTGCTCGGCTCGACCGAGATCGATCGTTGGTGTTACTCGACCTCGAAAGCGGCGGGAGAGCACTTCTGCTTTGCCTACGGCAAGCTCGGTCTGCCGGTCGCGATCGTGCGTTTCTTCAACGCCTACGGGCCGCGCCTCGACCGCATCGACGTCGGGCGGGTGATCACGATCTTCATGGGCCAGCTTCTGCGCGGCGAGGACCTGACGGTGATCGGCGACGGCAAGCAGACGCGCGCCTTCACCTACGTGGACGACGCGATGGAGGCCTTGATCGCGGCGGGCAGGCGCAAGGACGCTTTCGGGCGCATCTTCAACATCGGCAACGATCACGAGACGACCATCCTGGAGCTCGCCGAAACGATGATCCGCGTCTGCCCGGGGACCGGGTCGAAGATCAAGCTGGTGAGCCAGGAAGAGATCTACGGCGACTCCTACGAGGACATCCCGCGGCGCTTCCCCGACATCACGCGGATGCGCACCATCCTCGGCGTCGAGCCCAAGGTGCCGCTCGAAGAAGGCCTGCGGCGGACCATCGAATGGTTTCGCAGCGAGTCGGAGTGGAAGGTGCGCCTGCCGTGACGGACGTCCCGGCGCCGGCCAGCCGGGTGGCCTTGAAAATCGACGTCGATACCTACAGGGGAACGCGGGAGGGGGTGCCGGCGATGCTGGAGGAGCTGGCGTCGGCCGGTGTGCGGGCGAGCTTCTTCTTCAGCGTGGGGCCGGACACCTCGGGGCGGGCGGTGATGCGGGTGTTTTCGAAGCCGGGGTTCCTGGGCAAGATGCTGCGGACCAACGCGGCGAAGATGTACGGCTGGCGCACGGCGTTGTACGGCACGCTGCTGCCGGCGCCGCTGATCGGGCGGCGCTGCCGCGAGGCGATGCGGCGATGCGCGGCGGCGGGGCACGAGGTAGGGCTGCACGCCTGGGACCACGTCACGTGGCAGGACCGGTTGCACCGCTTCGCGCGGAGCGCGGTGGACGCCGAGCTCGACCGCGGCGTCGCGGCGTACGCCGAAGTCTTCGGCCGGCCGCCGCGCAGCTTCGCGGCCCCGGCGTGGTTCTGCACCGACGTGGCCTTCGCCGCCCTCGACGCGCGCGGCTTCGACTACACCTCGATCGCCCGCGGGGCAGCCGGGCCTTACTATCCGCGGGTCGCGGGGCGGGTGCTCGCGACCCTCGACGTGCCCACCACACTGCCGACCCTCGACGAGGAGCTCGGCCGCGACGGCATCACTCCCGCCAACTACGTCTCGCGCCTTGCCGAGCGCTACCGGCCCGGGCGCGACGAGGTGCTGACCGTCCACGCGGAGTCGGAGGGCCTGGCCTACCGCGCGCTCTTTCGCCAGCTCCTCGCCCGCCACCGCGACCTCGGCGTCGCCACCGTCACGGTCGGCGACATTGCCGCCACCGCCCGACCTCGCGCCACGCCCCGCGACGTCTCCCTGGGACCGGTCCCCGGCCGCTCCGGCGAGGTCGTTCTGGTGGCCGCGGGGTAGGCTGAGCTCAACCCGCGGCGGGCGCGGGGGGGCGCTGCGGACGGGCGATGCCGGTCAGGATCTGCGCCAGCTCGTCCGGCCGGATCACCATCACGTCGTGTCCGCTCTTGATCTCGTGGAAGTCCCAGGCTTCCTGCCGGGCCTGCGCGGCCTCGGGCTTGGTGACCTCCCAACCGCTGCACCAGATGAAGCTGCGCGGCAGCTTCTTCGCTTTTCCCTCCGGCATGCTCACCGGCTGAGAGTAGGTGAGGAGCGGTTGCGGGCTGAGCCGTTCGTTCATCCAGGCGCTGTCCCTGGCATCGGTGACGCCGAGCACCAGCGGCGGCGCGGGCGGCAGGACCTTGACGCCCCTGAGGTCTCGCGCGTTCGCCTCGGCAAAACGCTTGAATCCGGGGTCGTGATCGAACATCGACTGTCCGTCTTTGGGGATGATGGCGTCGAGATAGACGAGACGGCCGATGCGCCGGGCAGCCTTCTCGGCCACGGCGCCGATGACCAGGCCCGCATAGCTGTGGCCGACGAGGACGGCGCCGCGGAGGTCTTCGAACTCGAGGAAGGAGGCGACGTCCTGGACGTGGGTTTCGAGCCCCACGTCCCTGGTGAGCAGGTGGGCACGGTCCGCCAGCCCCGTGAGCGTCAACGTATGCACCGGAAATCCTGCCCGGATCAGCAGCGGCGTGAGATTGCGCCAGCACCAGCCGCCGTGCCACGAGCCGTGGATCAGCACGAAGGGAGGGAGCTCCGCCTGCTGCGCCGGTTCCGCCTGGGCGGGCCAGAAGGCTGCCGTGCTCAAGCCAAGGGCGCCGCAGCGCAGGATCTCGCGCCGCGAAGGACCGACGTCTGCCGCCTCGGGCCGGTGGGTCTCTCTGGCCATGTCTCCGTTGCCTTTCCGTGGCCTGGTCAGAATTCCCCGCTTTCGGTTAGCTGAGCCATCACCCGCCCCTTTCCAAAGGCCGCTGTGCTGAGGCCTTGCTTTCAATGCTAGCAATGACAGCACTCCCGTCAACGGGGTGATCCGCCTGATCGGCCTGGCAGCGCCTCCGGCGTGCCTCCGCTCCCGGTGACGATGGCGTAGGGGGACGCCTTGTAACCGGTCTCGTCGTAGAGCGGGCGGAGGTGGGCGCGCATGCCGGCCGGCAGCCGGCGGAGCGCTTGGACCGTGAGCACCAGGTTGCCGCCTGGATGGCTCGCAAAGTAGGAGGCGATCTCCTCCTGGCCGGTCAGGGGCGCGACGCGGCGATCGAGATCGAAGCCCACGATGCCAAAGAGGCTCTCGTTGGGCTGATACGCGGTCACCGGACCGGTGCCCGGGCTGAGACGCGAGATGGCCGCGGTCAGGTCGTGCAAGTTCTTGAGCGGCTCGATCGCCGCCTTGACCGCCGTCTGCAGGAGCAGGAAGACCAGGAAGTAAGGCACCAGGATCCAGGCCGGCCGGGGCTGGCTCTTGGTGCGCAGGTCGCGCCGGAGCTGAGGCAGCAAGATCCACAGTCCTATGCCCACCACGACCCAGCCGAACAAGTTCCGCAGCAAGCCTCCCTTCAGCGCGGTGCGCACCGGCACCAGCGGAATGCCGCCAGGCGAGGCCGCCGAGAGCCACGGGATCCAGTGGAGGGACTCGGCCGCAAACCCGATCAGGATGGGCAGCGCGGTGGCAAGGGCGAACAGGACGAGGAGAGTCGGCCGGTCCCAGCTTCGCGCGGCGTCGGACGCCGCTTCGGGATCGGCAGGGGAGTCGCACTGGTCCAGCCAGCTGGCCACGCAGACGGCCAGGGCGGGCAGCAGGGGCACAAGGTAGAGGGCACGCTTGCTGGCGGCGGTGGAGAGCAGGAGGAGGCCGAGGCTGCAGCAGAAGAAGAGCAGCCGTCCGGCGTCCCAGCCGGGGCGGCGGCGCCAGAGTCCCGCGCGCACCATGGCCGGAACCGCCAGGACCCAGGGCAGGAGCGCCGGCAGCCCGGCCGCGAAGTAGTACCAGAAGGGCTGGCGGTGGCCGTAGGCCCTGCCGGCTTCGGTGCTCAGCAGCCGTCCGACCGTGTTGCCGACCAGGCACTCGCGCAGCGCCGGCCAGCCCGCCTCGTGCACCAGGGCGAGCGCCCAGGGCAGAACGAGCGCGGCAAACACCGCCGCCCCGGCCGCGCCGAGCGGCAGCAAGCCGCGCAGCGCGGCACCGCGCCCGTTCCTGCCTCTCAGCGCCAACAGGTAGAGGACAGGCGGGCCGATCCCGAGCCCGACTCCGACGACCCCTTTGGCCAGGAAGGCGAGAGGCACCGCCAGCGCCACCAATCCGCCAGCCCACCGCCGCTCCGCCGGAGAGCGCGGCTCCTCGAGCACCGCGAAGGCGAACCAGGCGGCGCTGACGAAGAGGACCAGCGGCGGGTCGACGACCGCCCTCGACATGTCCTCGACGAATTCGGCGGTCGTCGCCAGTACGGCGGCGGCGAACAGGCCGACCCGCGGCCCGCCGATCCGCCGCCCCATGCCGTAGGTCAGCAGCAGCGTCAGCGCCGCGAACAGCGCCGACGGCACCCGCGCCCTGGCGTCGCCGACCCCGAGCGCCTTGAAGCAAGCCGCTTGCGCCCACCAATAGAGAGGAGGCTTTTCCAGGAACGGGCGGCCGTTGAGCCGCGGCACCAGGTAGTCGCCGCTCGCGAGCATCGCCTTGCCCACCGCCGCATCGCGCGGCTCGTCGGGGGTCCACAACGAGTGCGAGCCGATCCCGGCAAACGAGGCCAGCAGCGCGAAGGCCACGACAGCCAGACCGCGCCGCCACTCGGGTTGACTGGATTCCGGCACCCGCGGGACTCTAGCATCGGGTCCGTCGACAGATATAAGGTGCTGCAACCGTGACCGTAACTGACGGAGAGAGCGCGGACCTCGCCCACGTTCCGGCGCAGGAGGGAGGGCGCGGCAAGGCCGCTGCGGTTGCCGCGCCGGAACGCGAGGAGAGGTGGCAGAAGGCCGCTTTCTACGCCTACGCCTTGCACCTGTTCACCGTCTTCGGTCTCGCCCTGTCCAACGTCTTCCTGGGCCTGACGCTGCTGGCCGCGCCCCGAGCGCTGCGCGCCCGCTCGCTTGCCTGGCACAAGCTCGCTCCGGTCCTGCTGCCGATGGGGGTCTACCTGCTGTTCCTCACGGTTTCCGTGGTCATGTCCTACGAGCCGCGTGTCAGCCTGGCCAGCCTCGGCGAGCTCTTTGCGCTGGCCACTCTCTACCTCGGACCGGGCCTGGTGCGCGGCGAGCGCCAAGCGCGATGGCTGATCGACGGGGTGGTGGCGGTGGCCGCGCTCCTTGCCATCAAGGGGCTTTCGCAGTACCTGGCCGGCTACGGCGAGATCAGCCGGCGCATCCGCGGCCCGTTCTCGCACTACATGATCTTTTCGGGCGTGCTGCTCATCGCCGACGTCCTGCTGCTCACCGCCCTGGTGTGCGGCAAGGGGAGCAGAAGCCTCTGGCGCTGGGCTGCCCTGGTCCTGATCAACCTGGCGCTGCTGGGCAGCCTGACGCGCGGCGCCTGGGTGGCCCTGGTCTTGGCCCTCGCCGCCCTGGTCGCCGTTCGCCGGCCGCGCTGGCTCGCCGCCCTGCTTCCCGCCGCCGCCCTTTTCGTGGTTCTGGCGCCCACTCCGCTCTTGCAACGGGTCATCTCGATCGTCAACCTGCGTGACACCTCCAACTACGATCGGCTGTGCATGATCGACGCCGGTCTGCACATGATCGCGGAGAGTCCGCTGGTCGGCCTGGGGCCCGACATGGTCGACCGCCGCTATGGCATCTACCGGCAGCCGAGCGCGCCGCGCTACTGGGTGCCCCACCTGCACAACAGCTTCCTCCAGCTGGCGGCCGAGCGCGGCCTTCCGGCGCTCGCCGCCTATCTCTGGATGATGCTGGCCGGGATCCGGCTGGCCGTACGCCGCTTCCACGGCGAGGGAGGCTTCGCCGGCCGCCGCGCCGACATCTATCTGGGCAGCGTGCTGGCGCTGGTCGCCTTCAACCTCGCCGGGCTCTTCGAGAACAACTGGGGAGACGCGGTGGTCAAGCGCTGCGCTCTCTTTGCCCTGATGCTGCCATTCTGTCTCGAGGTAGCCGACGCCGCAGAGAACGAATGAGCGAGCGCGCGGCGGGGCGGCTGGTATGGGGGTGCTTTGCCGCGGGGCTGCTGCTGTCGGCGCTGATGGTGGCGCGCAGCCAGGTCGGTGGCGATCAGCTCAACCTGCTGGCCCGCGGCTGGCTGCTCGAGGCCAGGGGCCAGTTCATCTCGTTCGGCAATCCGATGTCGACCGGAGGCAGGTCGCCAGGCGGGATCACCAGCCTGCTGACCGGCCTGCCTCTTCTCGTCTGGCATGACCACCGGGCCCCCACCCTGGTGGTTCTCCTCTTTCATGTCCTCGCCTTCGTCATCCTCGACCGCGCCGTGCGCCCGGTGCTCGCCGCGCACGAGCGCCTGCTGCTCGCCGTCTTCTACTGGCTGGGCCCGTGGCGTCTCTATTACTCGGGCTTTCTGTGGAACCCCAACTACCTCTACCTGTTCGGGGCGCTGCACCTGGCAACCGCGCTCGACCAGCGCCGCCGGGCCGGTTTCTGGGCCTCATTCCTTCACTTTGCCGGCCTCCTCGTGGCGCTGCAGATCCATGCCTCCGCCTTGCTGCTGGTGGCCGCCTCGGCCCTGCTCTGGTGGCGCGGCTATCTCAAGCTGCATCGCGCCGGCGCGTTGGCCGGTCTCCTGGCCGCCAGTCTGCCCCTTGCCCCCTGGCTCCGAGACGTCCTGCGCAACCCCGCCCTGCTCGCCGAGGTGCACAAGGGCTTCCTCGGGCGCGGGCTGATTCACTCGCTGCCGCGCGGCGCCCTGTATTGGCTGCGCTACCCGGCCCTCTCGTTGGCCGGCAGGATGGCCACCTTCGACTTCTCCGAGGCGTTCGGGAGCGCGGCCGACCTCCGGCTCTTCTGGCCCTCCTGGGCGCTGACTCAGGTGGTCGGCTGGACGAGCATCGCGCTGCCGCTGCTCGCCAACCTCTGGCTGTGGCGGCGCTGGCGCCGCCGCGCGCTGCGCCGCTTTCCCGAGGACGCTCCCGGCCGCGCCTGGCTGCGCGGCTACGTGCTCGTGACCGCCACCGCCGCGGCCGTGGTGCTGGCACTCTCTCCGACCACCTTCATGTACTGGCAGGGCCTGATCTTGTTCCACGCCGCCGTCTTGCCCGTCGTCTTCTGGCTCGGCGCGCTGGCCCGCGCGCCTCGCCGCCCATCGCCGGAACAGCCGGCAGGGCTGCGCTGGGAGGCCCCTCCCCGGCTCCTGGCGCGGCCGGTCGCGATCGGGGTCGCCGTCTACGCCGGCTGCGCGGTCCTCGTCGGCCTGGGCATGGCCTTCGGCAGCCCGGACTACCGCTGCCGTGGCGACGAGACCGTGGTCTTTCCCCTGCGCTCCGACTCGCCGATGTTTCGCGACCTGGGCATCCAGCGGACCTGCCCCTGGCCCCTCGACGTCCCCCAGGGCTGGTGGCCCGACGTGCTGCCCGAAGAGTCCTCCGCGGCCGTGGCTGCACGGGACGCAAGCGTCGCTCGCTAGCCTGGGCTTCTGATAGCCCTCTGCTGCGGAGCTCGGGATTGGAGCTGTCTCCCGATGGGCGTCGAGGTCTACTTCCGAAGATCACCCGCAGGACGCGGCCGGGAAAACGGGCGACCGTGACCTCCAGCACAAGAACTGCGCGGAAAAGTGCAGGTCTTGCTGCTGGCGCGGGACCGCTCCTCGGTTGCCGGGCTCCATCCGAGGAGACCCGGCGGCACGAGACCTGCACCATGGTTGCGTAGGAAGGGCAGGGCTCCGGCAGTAGCCCCTGCGGGCATGGCAAGCCTCGCGCCCGAGCCTGTCGAATCGTCGAGGCACACACGCGAATCCGGGGTGTCGAAGATGCGGGGACTGGCAGCGATGACAGTCTGCGGTCTGGCGGTGGCGCTCGCCTACGGCGAGGGCCCGTCGGGACCGGACGAGTCCGGTCTGGCGGTGGCTCTCGCCTACGCCGAGGGTCCGTCGGGAGCGGACGAGTCGTTGTCAGCCGCCGTCGCCTCGGCTCTGCAGGCGACGGTTGAGGGGGCGGCGGAGCGCATGCCGCCGGCGTTGCGCGGCCATGGGGAGCGGGTCCAGGCCTGGGACGCGCTTCGCGCCTTCTATCGCCGGCGCGGCGATCGGCCGGCCTGGTCGCTTGCCGGGGACGTGCAGCCCGCGGCGGAGCGCCTGCTCGGCGTCCTCGACGGATTGGCGGCCGAGGGCCTGGACCAGCGGCTCTACCCCCGGCAAGAGCTGGGGAGCCTGCTGGCGGCCGTGCGTGCGGCGGCCTCCGGCGCCGCGGCCCCTCCTGACGTCGTCACCCCTCCCGGGACCGCGGGCGCTCCCGGCGGCGCGGCGCCCACACTCGAGCGGCGGGTAGCGGACCTCGTGGACCTGGACGTCGGCCTCACGCACACCTTCCTGGTCGCGGCCCGTCACATCTCGCTTGGGCGCCTGCAGCCATCCGAGAGGGCGCGCCTCGGCTCCCATACCCCGCAGCCGCAGGTCGATCTCGTGGCGGCGCTGGAACGCGCGCTCGGCGCGGGCGGCGACGTCGCTGGAGTCTTATCCGGCCTGGCGCCACGGGCGGAAGGCTACGCGCGTCTGCGCCAGTCCCTGGCCAGCTATCGAGACCTCGCCGCGAAGGGCGGCTGGCCACCGATTCCACCAGGTCCGCGCCTGCGCCTGGGCGACAAAGGGCCGCGGGTGGCGGCCCTGGCGTCGCGCCTCGCCGCGTCCGGCGACCTGCCTGCCGGCACCCCTCTCGCGGCTGCGGAGCACTTCGACGCGGTGCTCGCCGGGGCGCTGTCCCGCTTCCAAGCCAGGCACGGCCTGGACCTCTCGGCGTCCGTCGACGCGGCGACTCTCGCCGCCCTCGAGGTCCCGATCGAGCGCCGCATCCGCCAGATCGAGCTCAACATGGAACGCTGGCGCTGGATGGGGAGTGATCTCGGTAGCCGTTACATCCTGGTCAACCTGCCGGACTTCACCCTGAACGTCGTCGACGGCCGCGAGGTCGTCCTGACCATGCGCGTCATCGTGGGCAAAGCGCACCTGGCGACACCCGTCTTCAGCGAACCGCTGACCCAGATCGTGCTCAATCCCACCTGGCACATCCCCGACTCCATCGTGGCGAACGAGATCGTGCCGCAGATGTTGCGCGACCCGGGTTACCTGTCACGCAAGGGACTGGCGATCAAACGCCGGGACAACGCCGCGGCCACAATCGATCCGGCGAGCCTCGGCGCCGCGGAGGTCCGTCAGCTCGGTAAGGCGGGCTCGTCATTGCGGCTGCTGCAGCCGCCGGGGCGGGACAATGCGCTGGGGCGGTACAAGTTCGTCGTCAACGACCGTTTCAACGTCTACCTCCACGACACGCCGGCCGGCCGGCTCTTCGCACGTTCCGAGCGCGATTTCAGCCACGGCTGCATCCGCCTGGAAAAGCCCGCCGAGCTGGCGCGGGTGCTGTTGACCGGCGATCCGAAATGGACACCGGAGGCGATCGCCGACGAGGTCGAGTCCGGCCGAACTGTGACCATTGCGCTGGCGCGGCCGCTGCCGGTCCACATCGTCTATCAGACCGCCTGGGTCGACCCGGACGGCACTCTCGAGCTTCGCGACGACATGTACAAACACGACGCCGGGCTGGAGGCGGCCCTGGCCGCGGAGACGCCGCACCGGAACGACCTCGCCGCGCTGCGCGCCAGGCTGGTCAACTGGCCGAGTCAGGCTGGTGCTCTGGCCGCAGCAGGTCGAGGACGGTCTTGACGGGGGCGAAAGTCTCGTCTGGCACTTCGACGAAGGCGGTGTTCCAGCCGGCCATGGCGCCGTTCCACATTCCGGGACGCTCGAGGGCCTTGAGGGGACGCCCTTCGTGCGATTTGGCGGCGATGAAGACGGTCGAAGGGTCGACGAAGCGCGCCAGGTCGAAAGGCCGCCCGGCGCGGTCGCGCAGGGCGCAGGCGATGTCGACCGGGTTGAAGTGAGTGGAGTCGCGCAGGATCGCCTGCTGCTCGCCCGAGCGCGGTTCGATCTGCGAGATCTCGACGATCTGCGGCGAGATCTCTCCGGCCGCCGATTCCACCCAGAAGGGGCCACCGCCGGGCTCTCCCTGGTTGCGCACCACGCCGCAGACGCGCAGCGGGCGCTCGAGGCCGGCGACCAGCAGCCGCTTCCGCTCGGCGACGCTGGCCGCGGCAGAGCCTCCGGGCAGCCGCCGGCCCAGGTCGCGCTCCAGGAAGCCCCGCGCCTCCTCCATGAGCTCCGTGTCGGGAAGGTCCGCGTCGAGCGCGGCGAGCAGCTCGCCGGCCCGCGCGGCGAGCTCTAGCAGGTAGCCGGCCAGGAGCTTCTTCCACAGCACCACCGGCGGCTTGAGGCGGTCGGGCACCACGTTGTCGATATTCTTGAGCAGGACGACGTCCGCGCCGGTTTTCGCCAGCTCTTGCAGATTCTCGAGCAAGGCGCCATGGCCTCCCGGCCGAAAGAGCAAGGAGCCGTCGGCCAACCGGAACGGCCGGTTGTCGGACTCGACGGCGAGTGTGTCGGTCGAGCGCCGCTGGTGGGAAAAGGAGACCGCGAAGTGCGCGCCGGCACGCTCCTCCCAGCGCGGAGCGACGCTGGCGAGCAACCGGCGAAAAGCGCCTTCGTGCTGCGGCGAGACGGTGAGATGCAGCCGGCAGAGGCCCGTGTCGTCGCGCGTGTATTCGGCGGCTTCGACGAGGTGCTCCTCGAACGGCGTGCGCGGCCGATCGGGATAGCGGTGGAACAGGATGAGCCCTTTCGGCAGCTCCGCGTAATCGAGGCCGGCTCCGCCCGCCGCGGTGAGCAAGTGGGCAAGGACGATTCGGCGGGCCTCCGGGTTCAGCCCTCCGGCGCCGGACGCCAGATCGAGGCCGCGTCGCGCCACCGCGGCTGCCAGGTCCGCGAAGAAAGCGAAGCGGGGCAGGTTGGCGAAGAATCCGGCGACGTCCTCGGGCATGGGGGGGTCCATCGCCTGCTCTGAACCCGGCGCCGCGCCGCCCGCCTCGAGCAGGTCGAGATAAGACTGCAGCGCCTTGAACATGCGCGACGCGGCGCCGGAGGCGGGCACGAGCTTGCCGATCCGGCCGCGCCGGCAGGCCGCGTCGAAACGTTCGAGCAGCCTGGGATGCTCATCCTCCCGCAGGGTGCGGATGCCGTCGCCAGGACGGCAAGGGCGCAGCAGGCGCGTGAAGGGCGGTGGATTGCGGAACAGCTCGACATGCCGGGCCGCTTCCTCGGGCGCGATTCCCAGCTCCGCCATCTGCCGCACGTCGCTCGGCGAGAAGAGGTCGTCGGTCATGTCTTCTGCTGCCCCGGCCCCGGCGCTGCCTCCCGGGTCGAAGGACAGCTGGCCGGTCCCTACCGGTAGACGCCGAGACGCTGCACGATCTCGGCCAGGCGCGGGGCCGTGCGGTCACGCTCGTTGAGGATCGGTTGGGCGACCGGCCACTCGATTCCGATCTCGGGGTCGTTCCAGGCCACGACGATCTCGTCCGCCGGGTCGTAGAGCTCGGTGCATTTGTATTGCACGTGCGCGCTCTCGCTCAGCACGCAGAAGCCGTGCGCGAAGCCTCCCGGCACATAGAGCTGGTGGAGGTTTTCCCCCGACAAGACTTCGCCCACCCACTCTCCGAAGGTGGGCGAGCCCGGTCGCAGATCGACCGCGACGTCGAAGATCTCCCCCAGGACGACCCGCACCAGCTTGCCCTGTGGGCGCAGCAGCTGGGCGTGCAAGCCGCGCAGCGTGCCGCGCACGGCCGAGTACGAGTGGTTGTCCTGGACGAACGCCTCGACGATGCCGTTGTCGCGGAACTTGCGCTGGTGATAGATCTCCAGGAAGTAGCCGCGCTCGTCGCGGAACATCCGCGGCTCGATGCGGATGACGCCGGGCAACGCGGTGGGGACGAAATTCATCTTCAGCCTGCCTGGCGCGTGGACTTCTCGCCTGCCAGCCCAAGGCGCTCACGGCCGTACTTGCCGGCTTGCACGGCGGCGCACCAGTCGCCGTGGTCCAGGTACCAGCGTACCGTCGCCGCGAGCCCGGAGGCGAGGTCGTGCCGCGGCGCCCAGCCGAGCTCGCGGCGCGCCTTGGTGTCGTCGATCGCGTAGCGGCGGTCATGCCCGGGGCGGTCGGCGACGAAGGTCTTGAGCTCGGCGTAGCTGGCGACTCCGCGCTCGCGCAAGGCCGGGTTCTCCGCCGCCGGCCGCAGCTCGTCGAGAGCCGCGCACAGCGCGTCCACGATCTCGAGGTTGGTCCGCTCGCAGCGGCCGCCGAGGTTGTACTTCTCGCCCACCCGGCCGCGTCGCAGTGCGCAGAGGACGCCGCGGCAGTGGTCCTCGACGTAGATCCAGTCCCGCACGTTGCCGCCGTCGCCGTAGATGGGCAGGGACCTGCCCTCCAGGGCGTTGAGCACCATCAGCGGGATCAACTTCTCGGGGAACTGGAAGGGCCCGTAGTTGTTGGAGCAGTTGGTCAACAGGCAGGGCAGACCATAGGTCTCGTGATAGGCCCGCACCAGGTGGTCCGCCCCGGCCTTGGAGGCGGCATAGGGAGAGTTCGGCGCATAGGGAGTGGTCTCGCTGAACGAGCCGCCCGGCCCCAGACTGCCGTAGACCTCGTCGGTCGACACGTGCAGAAAACGAAAACTCCGCCGGCGCTCCGCGGGCAGCGTGGGCAGGTACTGGCGCGCTGCCTCGAGCAGCTCGAAGGCGCCCACCACGTTGGTCTGGATGAAGGCGCTGGGATCGTCGATGGAGCGGTCGACGTGGCTCTCCGCGGCGAAATTGACCACGGCGTCGGGCTGGTGCCGGGCGAAGAGCCGGCGCACCCCGCCGCGGTCCGCGATGTCGCCCGTCACGAAAGTGAGCCGCGGGTCGCCGAGCAGGTCCGCCAGGCTCGCGCGGCTCCCGGCATAGGTGAGCTTGTCCAGCACGACGACCCGTACCGCCGGCTCGGCCAGGACCAGGCGCACGAAGTTGCAGCCGATGAAGCCGGCGCCGCCGGTCACGAGCAGAGTCTCCATGGACGGGTCGGGGTGAGTGGCCAAGAAGAGTTGCGATTGCCGGTGAGAAGCCCAGGCGGAGGACGGCGCCCAGGTCGCCAGCGAAGTATATACAATCGGCCCCGCTCAAGGGCCGCGGCCTTGGCCGGACATCGGGGTGAGAGCTCGAAAGTTGGTGCGCCAGGGGAGGGGGCGTCCCCTTCCCCCCCGGAGGGGAGGGAAGGGGATCGAGGGGTTGCGGGGGGCGATCCGATCGATGCTTTGAGTAGGCCTGGATCGTTTATGCTCAGGGCCTTCCAGTAGCGGCGCCAACTCAGCACTCAGGGGAGCCGGATGTGACACCTTTCCAGGCGGTCGTGCTGTCGCTGGTCCAGGCGGTGACCGAGTTCCTGCCGATCAGCTCGTCCGGGCACCTGATCCTGGTCCCCTACTTCTTGGGCTGGCCGGACCAGGGGCTGTCCTTCGACATCGCCACCAATACCGGCACCTTGCTGGCGGTCATCATCTACTTTCGCGCCGACCTGCGCGACCTGGTGGCCGGGGTGTTGACCGGCGAGCCTGGCCACCACGGCTTCGCGCCCCGGCGGCTCGCCACCGCCCTGGTGGTGGGGACCATCCCCGCCGCTATCCTGGGGCTCGCCTTCCACAAGCCGATCTCCACGCACTTCCGCACCCCGCTGCTGATCGCCGGCACCACCTTTTTCTATGCCCTGGTCCTGCTTTGGGCCGACCGCTCGGGCCGGCAGGAAAGAGAGATCGGCGCCCTGGGCTGGCGCGATGCGCTCCTGGTCGGGCTCGCGCAGTCTCTGGCCCTGGTGCCGGGCACTTCCCGCTCCGGCATCACCATCAGCGCCGGCCTGTTGCTCGGCTTGACGCGGCCGGCGGCGGCTCGCTTCACCTTCCTGCTCTCGGTGCCGATCGGCATCCTGGTCGGCGCCTATGATCTGCTCAAACTGTGGCAAGAAGGGAGCTTGTGGTCGCAGATGCCGACGATCCTGATCGCCATCGCGGTCTCCGGCGCCGCCGGCTACGTGGTGATCGGCTGGCTGCTCTCGTACTTGCGCCGCCAGCGCCTCACGGTCTTCGTGGTCTACCGTCTCGTCCTGGCCGTGGTCATCGTCCTCGTCGTCTACCTGCGGGGCGTCGTTTGAGGGCCCGTTTGAGGGCCCGGGCCGGCACCGCTTGGCCGGGAGCAACAGGAACACTTGTCCATATTGACAAGTATCAATAAGTCGGCTAGGCTGCTTCTCGCGGGGAGGCAGACCCTCCTCTCATCCCTCCCAAAAAGGAGCGCTCCGACCGCGCTCCTCTTTTTTTGGATCGCCCCCCGCAACCCCTCGGGGACGCCCCCTCCCTCTCGCGGCAGGAGTTCTCAGACCTCTCGCTCTAGGTTCTCCTCCAATTCAGCCCCCTCCCAGGACGGCCTTCTTGAAGTCTTCACCCGGGCCCGGCTTGGGCCCCAGCCAGGTGGAGAGGAGGGCATCGGCGGCCGGCTTGCCCTGGATCGTGCCCTTGAGCTTGCCGTTGACTTCGACCCGCGTACCTTCGCCGGGAAGGTAGGTCAGCACCAGCTCTTGCCCCTTGTCGATCGGCTCCATGTAGCCGCACAACGTCTTGAAATCGGCGCGTAGCGCGGCGGAAGGCTTGGACACGTTGTCCTCCAGCCCCTCGTTCCAGGCATCGCACATCTGCTTGGCGCTGACGCTGTAGACGAAGTGCAGCACCATGCGGCGCGGCGCGTCGGCGGCCAGGATCTTGGCCGCCGACCTCTCCTTGGCGGGCAGGTAGAGGCCGCCAACGTAGACTTTGACGAAGAACTTCTTGCGCAGCCCCATGCCGTTGAGGACCAGGCTCTGGCCGTCGCCAGCCGCCTTGTCGGGTAAGGTCACGCCGGCAAGCGTGCCGGCGCCGGCGCCAGTGGGGGCGGCGGCAAGCAGGGCCAGGACCGGAATGGAAACGCACAGTGTCTTGCGCATCGCGGCTCCTCCTTGTCGAGAACTCGCTAGGATTCGGCCCGTATCTGACCTCATCTGAGCGCGCGGCGCAAGCGAGCCAGGTGTCGACAAGACTTTGGTCCCGAGAGGGCAGGGGCGGGTTGGCAGCTAAGATATGACCGATGCCGAGCTGGTAGAGCAGGCCCTGGCCGGCTCGCAGGATGCGTTTCGTGAGTTGGTGGTGCGGTTCGAACGCCCGGTCTACGGCTTGGTGGCGCGCATGGTCCGCGACCCGGCGGCCGCCGAAGATCTGGCGCAAGAGGTCTTCGTCAAGGCATTTCGCCGCCTCGACACCTACGACCCGCGGCGCAAGTTCGCGAGCTGGCTGTTCAAAGTGGCGCACAACACCACCATCGACCACCTGCGCCGGAGCGCGCCGGAGACGCTGTCCTTGGAGACCCGGGAGGACGGTGGCGGCATTGCCACAGTGCTCGCCGACTCTTCGACGGAGCGTCCGGACGCGGCTACGGAGAGGCACGCGATGGCGCGGTCGCTCGAGCGCGCCATCGCGCGGCTGCGGCCCGACTACCGCGAGGTGGTGATCTTGCGTTACCTCGAGGGGCTGTCGTACAAGGAGATCGGCGATGCAACCGAGCTGCCGATCGGCACGGTCAAGACCCATCTTCACCGCGCCCGCAAGGAGCTCGCCGAGACGATGACGGCCCTCGGCTGGGCGCCGCCGGCGGCGGGCGACCTTGGGGATGCCGGTCAGCCGGGCGAAACCGGCGAAGAGAGTGGCTCGTAAGGTGGCTTGGACAGGAGCTGCGCACGCAGAGAAACATGAAATCGTCCCGCAAACCCCAAACCCTGCTGCGCTGGCTCGCCGCCGAAAAGGCCGGCGAGACCGAGGCGGCGGAGGCCGCCCTGCGCGAGGTGCTGCAAGTCCTCGAACCGCTGGCGCCGCCGGCGGGCTTTGCGCAGCGCGTGCTGGCGCAAGCGCGGGCGCAGGCCGCACCCGCTGCCGGCCCGGAGCGGCGGCTCTTCGCCGCGCGCTGGCAGCGTGCTGCCCTGGCGGCCAGCTTCGCCGCCGCGGCCTATGGCCTGCTCTGGCTGCCGGCCGCTTTACAGGCGCTCTCCGGCGCCACGCTGCTCACCGCTCTCGTCCAGAACGGCGCTGACTTCTTGACCGCGCTCAACCTCTGGGTGCTCTCTGCGCTCGGCCTGGGCGAGAAGCTGGTGCTGCTCGGCAGCGCCTTGGCCGAGCCGCTGGCGACGCCGCCGGTCCTGGCCTTGGCCGCGGCGTGCCTGGCCGTCTCGGCCCTGGCTCTACGTTCCCTTCGTGAGCTCATCCGACGTGACAGGAGGTGGGTCTATGCGGACCCCATCTGATCGACTTTTTCCTTCCGCGCTGATGTGCGGAGTTTCTCTTTGTCTGGCCCTTTCCTTGCCGGCCATCGGCCAGACGCCGCGGTCCCGGGCCGCGAGCGGCGCGGCCGGAGCGGTGTCCGATGACGCCTCACGGCGCGAGCTGCGACAGAGCCTCGAGAGGCGCTACGAGGCCCTGCCGATTCTCGATGGGGTATTGCTCAGGCCGCGGGTCGAGAGGCTCGGCGTCAAGTCCATCGAGGTGAGCGGCGACTCCCTGGTGGTCAACGGCGCGCGGGTGAGCCCCGAGGTGCTGCGCTCCTGGCTGGGCGAGGACGGCGCTGAGCCGGTCCTGCGCCTTCACGCCCTGCTGCCCGCCGATCGCCAAGTCCTGTTCGGACTCAAGAGAGAGCTGTCTCCGGCACCCGAGATCGCCGGCGGGGGGGCCGGCCGTGCGCAGCCGGCGCCGGGGACCTCCCCCGCCGACCAGGGTCGCGATGCAGCGCCCGCGGCCCCCCCGGCTCCCGTGACTCCAGAGCCGCCGCAGCCGCCGGAGACAACCGCCGAGGCTCCCGAGCAGCCACAGCCTCCCGAGCCGACCAAGCCGCACCGTCACGTCAGCTCGGGCAGCCGCGTGCGCTTCGCCGGTCCGGTCACGGTCAGCAAGGACGAAGTGGCCGAAGAAGTGGTGGCCTTCGGCGGTCCCGTGCGCATCGACGGCGAGGTGACCCGGGACGTCTCGGCGGTCGGCGGCCCGGTGCGCATCAACGGCCGTGTCGGAGGCGACGTGAAGGCGGTTGGCGGCAACATCCACCTGGGGCCGACCTCCGAGGTCATGGGCGACGTCAAGAGCGTCGGCGGCACCATCGTGCGCGCGCCCGGCGCCAAGGTCCACGGCAGCACCTCGGACGCTCCCGGGGTCATGCCGTTCAAGTGGTGGGGCCACGACGTGGACGACGGGCTCCCATGGGGATGGGGTTTCTCCCTGGGTCACGCGGTCTCCCTGTTCTGGTCGATGATCCGCGTGCTGGTGGTCGCCTTGATCGTCTGCCTGATCCTGCTGGTCGCGCGTCCCACCGTCGAGCGCCTCGACGTCCTGATCGTCGCCGAGCCGTGGAAGGCCGGCGCCGTCGGCCTGGCCGGACAGATCCTCTTTCTGCCTCTGCTGGCGGTGGTCACCGTCCTGCTGGTCATCTCGATCATCGGCTGCGCGCTGTTCCTGCTCTACCCGTTCGTCTTCCTCGCCTTGATCGTGGCCGGCCTGGTCGGTTTCGCGGCGGTCTGCCTGCGGTTGGGCCGCTGGATGGAGGTGCGCTTCACCCGCAGCTTCGGCGGACCTTATGCCGCTGCCTTGATCGGGCTCTTCGTCGTCGAGATCTGGTCCTTGATCGGACGCTTCTTTGCCGCGGCGGGCGGACCCCTGCACCCGATCGGGTTGATCTTCCTGCTCTTCGGCGCCGGCGTCCGCTACGTGGCCGGGACGGTGGGTTTCGGAGCGGTGATCCTGTTCGCCCTGACCAACCGCCCGCGGCGCCGGCGCCTGCAGCCCGGCGCTCCTGCGCCCTCGCCGCCCAATCCCGCGGCCCCGGCGACGCACGAGTCCCCGGCCCAGCCACCGCCACCGGAAGGGTAGGGCACTAGTCGCCGGGCGCCCCGACCAGGCGTTCGGCCAGGCGGGTGAAGCGGCCGTGGGAGCGGCGGTTGGCGACCGCCAGCGCCAGGGCGCGGGGCTCGCCGACCAGGATGGCCAGGCGCTTGGCGCGAGTGATGCCGGTGTAGAGGAGGTTGCGCTGCAGCATGACGTAGTTCTGCGTGTGCAGCGGGATGACCACGCACGGGTACTCGCTCCCTTGCGCCTTGTGGATCGAGCAGGCGTAGGCAAGGGCCAGCTCGTCCATCGCCGCGAGCTTGTAATCGACCGGCCGGCCGTCGATGGTCACCTGCAGGATCTCGTCGATCTCGTCGATGGCGGTCACCCTGCCGATATCGCCGTTCCACACTTCCAGGTCATAGTTATTGCGCACCTGCATCACCTTGTCGCCCAGGCGCAGGCTGTGGCTGCCGCGAGTCAACGTCTTGCCGTGGGGGTTGAGCAGGTCGCGCAGCACGGTGTTGAGGTTGTTGGTGCCCAGCAGGCCGCGCTTCATCGGCGCCAGCACCTGAATCTGCTCGAAAGGATCGAGGCCGAAGCTCGCCGGAATGCGCCGCGCGACGAGCTGGATGATGGTCTGCAGCACCTCTTCCGGCCTGCGGCGGTCGATGAAGAAGAAGTCGCCCCCCGTGCCAGCAGCGGCGTCCGCCCCCACCGGCCCCTGTAGCGCCTCCTGCCCCCCCGGCCCCTCCGGACGCCGGGAGTGCTCCAGCAAGGGCATCTTCCCCGCCTGGACACGGTGGGCGTTGACCACGATCATGCTGCGCTCGGCCTGGCGGAAGATCTCGCTCAGGCGTACCACTTCGACCGCCTGGGAGCGAATGAGGTCGGCGAGGACCTGGCCGGGGCCGACCGAGGGGAGCTGGTCGACGTCGCCCACCAGCACCAGCCGCCCGCGGTCGGGCAGCGCCTTGAGCAGGTGATAGGCGAGCACCGAGTCGAGCATCGACGCCTCGTCGACGATCAGCAGGTCGCAGGTCAGCGGGCGCTCGCGATTGCGCTCGAAGCCATGGGTCCGCGGGTTCCATTCGAGCAGCCGGTGCAGTGTGCTCGCCTCGGCGCCGGTCGCCTCGGCAAGCCGCTTGGCCGCCCGGCCGGTCGGTGCGGCGAGCAGGATGCGCTGGTTTTTCTTGGCGAGGATCTTGACCAGCCCGCGCACCAGGGTCGTCTTGCCGGTGCCGGGGCCGCCGGTGATCACCAGCATCTTGGCGCTGAGCCCGCTGCGGACCGCCTGCCGCTGTTGCGGCGCCAGGGCGATCCTCTCGCTTTTCTCGAACCAGTCGAGCGCCCGCTCCTCGTCGATCTCGAGCTGCCGGGCGGCGTGCGCCAGCAGGGCGCGCACGCGCTCGGCCACTCCCGCCTCGGCGGCATGCAGCGCCTTCAGGTAGACCGCGGCGTCGCCGTCCGCCAGCGGTTCGACCACCACCTGCCCGCCGGCGGCGAGAGCGCCGACCGCCTCCTCGACGCGCTCTGCGGCGGCGCCGAGCAGGCTCTCGCCCTCCTCGACCAGCCGGCCGCGCGGCAGGAAGAGGTGTCCGCGGTCGGCGGCTTCGGCCAGCAGGTGGAGCGCGCCGGCCTCGATGCGCTGCGGAGCGCTGCGCGACACGCCGAGCGCCGCGGCGATCTTGTCGGCGGTCGAAAATCCGATGCCGTAGATGTCGCCGGCAAGACGGTAAGGGTTCTCGCTCACCAGCCTGACCGCCTGCGGCCCGTAGGTCTTCCAGATCTTTCTCGCCTGGTGAGTGGAGACGTCGTGCGACTGGAGGAACACCATGACTTCCTTGATGCCGTGCTGCTCTTGCCAGGCGCGCAGGATCTCGGCGCTGCGCTTGGGTCCGATCCCGGCGACCTCCGCCAGGCGCTCCGGGTGTTTCTCGATGACCTCCAGGGTCGCGAGGCCGAAGGCGGCCACCAGGCGCGAGGCCATTCCCTCTCCGATGCCGCGGATCAGCCCGGACGCGAGGTATTTCTTGATGCCCTTGACGGTGGACGGGGCCACCGTGGCGTAGGAGGTGGCCTGGAATTGCCGCCCGTGGCGAGGGTCCTCGACCCAGGTCCCGGTCAGGCGCAGTCTCTCTCCGAGCCTTATGCCGGGGAGAGTGCCCACCGCGGTCACCCGCTCATCTCGTCCCGGCAGAGCCAGGCGAATGACGGTCCAGCCGTTCTCTTCGTTGGCATAGACGATACGCTCGAGCGCGCCTTCGAGGACGGTCGGACCATCCGGGGGAGTCACAGTTGCGGGGGGTGCCTGCATAAGGTGAAGGGCATTCAAGAGTTTACGTCAGCCGGCACCCGCGTATCGACCCTCCAGGGCGAATGTGCCAAAATGACCGCATAATGGAGCGGCCTCTGGTCCTGGTGATCGACGACGAGGCCGGCTCGCGCGAGTCGATGGCCATCGCCATCGAGAAAGCGGGCCTCGCGGTGCGCACGTTCGACGAAGCCAAGGGAGCCCTCGACTTCCTGGAGGAAAACGACGGCGTTCAGATCGCGGTGTGCGACCTGCGCATGCCTGGCATGGACGGCCTGGCATTTCTCAACGAGGTACGCGAGCGCAAGTACGACGTCAAGGTCATCCTGGTGACCGGCTACGGCTCGATCGAGTCGGCGGTCGAAGCCATGCGGGTGGGTGCCGACGACTACCTGACCAAGCCGGTCGATCTCTACGAGCTGCGCCAGCGGGTCAACAATCTGGTCGAGAAAGAGCGGCTGCGCGAGGAGGTCACCAACCTCCGCGAGATGCTCGACAAGCGCTACGGCTTCGAGAGCATCCTCGGCCGCTCGGCGGCGATGGAGAGGCTCTTCGAGCAGATGAAGCTCGTCGCCCCCACCCGCTCGAGCGTGCTCATCGCCGGCGAGAGCGGCACGGGCAAAGAGCTGGTGGCCAACGCGCTGCATCGCGCCAGCCCGCGGCGCAACGAGCGTTTCCTGGCCATCAACTGCGGCGCCATCCCCAGCGACATTTTGGAGAGCGAGCTGTTCGGCCACGAGCGCGGCGCCTTCACCGGCGCCGTGGCGCGCAAGATCGGCAAGTTCGAGCTCGCCCATCGCGGCAGCCTGTTCCTCGACGAGATCAGCGAGCTCTACCCGGAGCTGCAGGTCAAGCTGCTGCGCGTTCTCGAGGTGAGGCAGGTGATGCGGGTCGGCGGCAGCGAGCTGATCGACGTGGATTTCCGGCTCATCACGGCCACCAACCGCGACCTCGAAAAGGAGGTCGCAGAGGGGCGGTTCCGCGAGGATCTGTACTATCGCCTGAAGGTGGTGACGCTGCGCATCCCGCCGCTGCGGGAGCGGCCGGGCGACATCCCGCAGCTGCTCGAGCACTTCCTCGGCCAGTTCTGCCAGGAGCACGGCAAACCGCCGAAGACGCTGTCGCCGGAGGCCATGGAGCTGCTGTCTCGCTACAGCTGGCCGGGCAACGTGCGAGAGCTCAAGAACATGATGGAATCGGTGGTGGTCTTCCACCAGGACGGGGAGGTCACGCCGAACGACCTGCCTGCCGAGGTGCGGCAGGCCTCGACGCTGTCGACCGCCGGCGCGCCGGTGCAGTCGGTGGCCGGCGAGCCGCGCACCATGGCGGAGATCGAGCGCCAGGCCATCCTCGAGACCCTCAGCCGCACCGGCGGGCATCGCGCCCGGGCCGCCGACATCCTGGGGATCGGGCTGCGCACGCTGCAACGCAAGCTCAAAGAGTACAAGGACGAAGGCTTTCTGCAAGACTAAGGGCGAAACTAGGCGCGCAAGGGGTGGGGGCGTCCCCTTCCCCCCCGGAGGGGTGGGAAGGGGATCGAGGGGTTGCGGGGGGAGATCCAATAGATGCTTTGAGTAGTCCACCATCGCCACATCGCAGTGTCCCTCGGGCGACACGGCGGGTGGAGGCTTGGAGGGAACAGGGGGAAAGGTGATGGAACTACCGGCTGAGGTGCTGATCCACAACGACACCCTGGGGGCCAAGGGGAGCAAGGGAACCCTCATTCAGATCAACCCCAACGGCTACTACGAGGTGAACTGCTACTTCGGGGACAAGCTCCACCGCACCTTCTTCCCGGTCATCGGGACGGTGCTCATCGCCTGCGAGCCCGAGGTGCCGCCGGCGAAGGACCTCGAAATCGAACGGTGAGGCGGCGCCGCCTCACGAGTGCGACATGAGCGTCAAGCTCTCGGTCAATGTCGATCACGTGGCGACGCTGCGGCAGGCGCGGCGGACGCCCTACCCTGACCCCGAAGAGGCGGCGCGCACCGCCGAGGAGGCGGGCGCGTCCGGAATCACCGTGCACTTGCGCGTCGACCGCCGTCACATCCAGGAGAGCGACGTCGAGCGGCTGCGCGCCGGCGTGCGCGGCAAGCTCAACCTGGAGATGTCGACCGCCGAGGAGATGCTGACCGTGGCGTTGCGCGTGCGCCCCCACCAGGCGACCCTGGTGCCCGAGCGGCCGGAAGAGGTCACCACCGAGGGAGGGCTCGACCTGCTGCACCACGGCCTGCGCTCCATGGTCATAGCCGAGCGGCTGGCCCAAGCCGGCATCGCGGTGTCGCTCTTCCTCGACCCCGATCCGCGCCAGATCGCCGCGCTCGCCCGCCTCGCCAGCCCGCGCGAGATCGCCGGCTTCGAGATCAACACCGACTCCTACACCAGGGCCGCCGATCCCGCCGAAGCGGCTCTCGAGCTGGCCAAGATCGCCGAGGCGGCCGAGAGCGGCGGGACGCGCGGCTTCGCGGTCTACGCCGGCCACGGCCTGACCACCGCCAACGTCGGCGGCATCATCTCGATCCCGCGCATCGTCGAGCTCAACATCGGCCACTCCATCGTCGCACGCGCCATCCTCGTCGGCATGGCCGCCGCCGTCCGCGAGATGCTCGCCGCCATGGCGCCTAAGAACTAAGCTCTGAGCTCTTCACCGATGACCGCTGCCAGCTCCCTGGCCATCCCCTCGATCTCGGCCTGGTCGGGGCCTTCGATCATGACGCGGGCGAGGGGCTCGGTGCCGCTGTAGCGCAGCACCAGGCGGCCGTCGTGGCCGAGCCGCTCTTCGACGGACCTGGCGGCGGCGGCGACGCGCGGCAAGTTGGCGAGCTCGGGCTTGCGCGCCACTGGCACGTTGAGCAGTACCTGGGGGTAGCGGCGAAAACCGGCGAGGAGCGCCGAGAGGGGCTGCCTGGCCTGGCGCACCAGGCAGGCGATCTGGACCGCGGTGAGCAGGCCGTCGCCGGTCGAGCTGAGGCCAAGGTGGACGAGGTGGCCGGACTGCTCGCCGCCGAGCCGGATACCTTCACTCAGCATGGCTTCGACCACAGAGCGGTCGCCGACTCCGCAGCGCACCACTTCGATGCCGGCGCACGCGGCGGCGCGCTCCAGGCCGAGATTGCTCATCGAAGTGGCGACGATGCGCGGGGGATGGAGCCTGCCGGCGCGGTGCAGGGAGGTTGCCCACAGATAGAGGGTGGCGTCGCCGTCGCGCACTTCGCCGCGCTCGTCGGCCATTATGCAGCGGTCGGCGTCGCCGTCGAAAGCGGCCCCTAAGTCGGCGCCGGCGGCGAGCGTGGCCGCGGCGACCTTCTCGGGCGCCGTCGAGCCGCAGTCCAGGTTGACGTTGCGGCCGTCCGGTGCCGCCGAGAGCACGGTGGTGCGCGCGCCGAGCCGGCGGAACAGCTCGCCGGCATAGGCCGACGCGGCCCCGTTGCCGGTGTCGAGCACGACGTGAAGACCGGCCAGCGGTTGCCGGTGGCCGGATGCATCGCCGCCCAGACGGCCGCCGGGTTCACCACCCGCCGGCGGGGGACCGTGCGCCGCCGCCACGGCACTGCTCGGGACGCTTCCTGCCAGATAGCGTAGATAGCTCTCCTGGAGCTCGCCCTCGGCCGTCAGCTCGCAAGCCAGGGGCTGCGCCCGCCGCGGCAATCCATCGGACGGCGCCGGGTCCCTGCCCAGCGATCCATCGGACGGCACCGGGTCCCTGCCCAGCGATCCATCGGACGGCGGCACCGGGTCCCTGCCCAGCGATCCATCGGAAGGCGCTGGGTCCCTACCCAGCGCCGTGCGCAGCCGCCGCTCGAGCGCCGCTTCCGCCGCTTCACTCCACTTGAATCCCTGGGCGTCGATCAGCTTGATACCGTTGTCGGGATAGGGGTTGTGGCTGGCGGAAACCACCACTCCGGCCGCCGCCCCCAGCCGGCGCACCAGCCAGGCCACTCCCGGGGTCGGCACTACGCCCGCGTAGCGCAGAGCGGCACCGCCGGCGCCGAGCCCCTCGGCCAGCCAGCGGCAGATCTCGGGCGTGCTCTCGCGCGTATCGCCCCCGAGCACGACGCGAGGACTGCCGCCGCGGCGCTCGCAGAGCGCGGCGGCGAGCTCCATGCCGAGCGCGGTGACCGTCGGACGGTCGAGGGGCGGCTCGCCGAAGGGAGCGCGGATCCCGTCGGTGCCGAACAGCCGCCTTGGGCCGCTATCGCCCTGGCGCAGTCTTTTTTCCCTTCTTTTTCGTGCTGGCGGCAGGGGCCTCGATCCTGGGCGGCTGCAAGATCACGCGCACCGTGACCTTGAACGGCTGCACGACCTGGATGAGCGGATCGGGACTCGTGACCGGCACCGTCTCCTCGAAGGGGAAGGCGTGCCCGTCCAGGCTGATCTCACGGGTGCTCAAGCCGCTGAGCTTGCGCAGGCGGGAGGCCGGACCGGTCACCAGCACCTGGTTGGGAAGGATCTCGGGCTCCTCCAGGGTCGCGCCGGCCGCGGGCTCGCCCACCAGCTTGGGCACCACCGGCAGCCGCTGGGTGACCTCGCGCTCGAGCTCCACCTGGATCGAAGGCGGCTCGATGGTGACTACCTCCAGATTCTCCGGCAGGAGGATGTTCTCGGTGCCGAGAGGGATGGTGAAGGTCCCCTCCTGGGCCCGCGTCAGGTTGACCTGGATGGAGACCTCGTAGGGGTTGAGCCGCCGGACCGCCTTACTGCTGCCGCGCAGGCGGATGTTGACGCTCCCCACCGGGTCGAGGACCACGAAGCCGCGCGGGCGGTTGTAGCTGACGCTGGCTTCGACCAGGCGCTCGGAGGGCGCCTCGCGCGCCTCGAACGAGATGCTGAACCACAGGCCGATGGCGATTCCCAGGGCCAGCAAGCGCAGCCCCCAGAGCCGGGCGCCGTCGCTCACGCGCTGACCCCTTGCGGATAGAGGTCGGTGATCAGGTACTTGTACAGCGCGTTGCGCAGGCTCTTGCTGTCGAGATCGCTCACCATGCGGCCATCGTACGCCAGCGAGATCACCCCCGTCTCCTCCGAGATGATCACCGCCACCGCGTCGGTCTCCTCGCTGATGCCGAGCGCGGCACGGTGACGGGTGCCGAGCTCCTTGGCGAGGCTCGGGTTGGGGGTGAGCGGCAGGAAGCAGGCGGCAGCGGCGATGCGGTCGTCCTGCACGATTACCGCGCCGTCATGGAGCGGGGTATCCGGGGTAAAGATATTGATCAACAGGTCGTAGGAGAGGATTGCGTCGATGGCGATGCCGTTCTCGATATAGGTGCGCAAGCCCTGCAACCTCTCGATCACGATCAGCCCGCCGATGCGGCGAGAGGAAAGAGTGGTGGCGGCAAGGACGATGTCGCCGAAGCCGGACACCACCTTCTGCTGCTTGGCGAGCCCCCACAGCGGGTTTCTGCCGAAGTTGGCCAGGGCGCGGCGCATCTCCTGCTGGAAGAGGACGATGACGGCGAAAGGCAAGACGATGAGCAAGCTCTCCAGGATGCTCTGCAAGGTGGCGAGCTCGGCCAGGCGCGCTATGTAGTAGACGATGCCGACGAAGACGATGCCGAGCAGCATCTGTACGGCCCGCGTGCCGCGGATCAGCAGCAGCAGGTTGTACACCACCACGGCGACGGCGAGGATGTCGATGGCATCGCGCCAGGTCAGCAGCTCGACGAAGCGCGGCAGGTTCAACCTCGCGCCTCCTCAATCGCATGCCAGACGGCGAGGAACTGCACCGTCTCGGCGACGTCGTGGACCCGGATGATGGCGGCCGCAGCGGCAGCCCAGGCCGCGGCAGCCAGGCTTGCGGGCAGGCGCCGCGCGGGATCCCTGTTGGCCGCCTGCGCCGCCTCCTCCCCTGGGCGGCCCGCCAGCTCCATCTCCAGTGCGCGGGCGAGAAAGCTCTTGCGGCTGGCGCCCAGCAGCAGCGGCCGGCCCAGCACGCGCAGCTCTCCGAGCCGCCGGAGCAACTCCAGGTTCTGCTCGGCGGTCTTGCCGAAGCCGATGCCCGGGTCGAGGATCAGCTGCCCGGCGTCGACGCCGGCCGCCTCGGCGCGGGCCACGGCGAGCGCCAGCTCGGACCTCACCTCGCCCAGGAGGTCGCCGAACGAGATGCCCCGCTGCATCGTCGCCAGCTCGCCGCGGCTGTGCATCAGCACCAGCGCCGCTCCGGCGGCGGCGGCGGCGCGGCCGAGCGCCGGGTCGGCCAGGGCGCTGACGTCGTTGATCAGGTCGGCGCCGGCGGCGAGCGCCTGCAGGGCGACCTCGCCCTTGCGGGTATCGACCGAGATCGGCGCCACGGTGGCGCGGCGTAGCGGCTCGAGCACCGGCATCAGCCGCGACAGCTCCTCGTCCGCGGGCACCGTCCGCGCTCCCGCGCCGTAGACGCCGCCGCCGGGGCGGGTGGATTCGGCGCCGAGATCGAGGATGTCAGCCCCCTGCTCGAGCATGGCAAGGCCGCCCTCGACGGCGCGGGAAGGCTCGGCCCACGAGCCGCCGTCGCTGAAGGAGTCGGGAGTGAGGTTGAGGACGCCCATGACCTTCGGCCGGCCGCCGAGCTCGAGGGAGCGGCCCCGGGGCAGGCTTAGGGTCCAGCCCCCGGCAGGCGGCTGCGGCGTCGGAAATGTGCCTGTCTCCTGCGTTGCGCCCTGCGCCGGGCAGGGACCCGGCGCATCAGGTCGGACTGGACTCCCTCGACGTACTCGCGAGTACGCCTCGGTCGTGGCCGACCCTCGCGCCATCGATTCGGGCGAGTTCGCTGCCGCGAACTCTTGGGAAACAGGCCCATTTGCGACGCCTCGCGACGCGGGAGTCGGCGAAGGCGGGGGGGTGGGCAAGCGCGCGGCGGTCTCCATGCCCGAGCCGCGTTGCACGGCTAACCGGATTTTCCGGGTTGGGGGAGACGGCCCTTGGCGGCGCTGCGGCGCTGAGCGCCGGCGACTTCGACTTCCTCTTCGTGCGGCGATTCGATCGGATGCCCCGGGTCCCCGAGCACCGGCGACACGAGGGTGTCGGCCGGGTCGTCGCGGCCGTCGCGCCCCTCGTGGGCGGTTCCGGAAGGGGGGGAAGGGGGAGCCGGTGGGGTGTCGCCGGACGACGCTGCATGGGGCGAGACGACGGATTCTGGAACGTCGTGCCCGGCGACGATGAGTCCTTCGCCAGGGGGCGCCTCGCGCGGGGTCGCGGGCTCGTGGCCGGTCATCTCGCGGATGATCTTGTAGACGTCTTCGCCGTCGAGCGACTCGCGGTCCAGCAGCTCATGCGCCAGGCGGTCGAGCACGGGGCGGTTGGCAAGGAGGATGGCCTGCGCCCGCCGGTAGGCCTCCTGCACGATCCGCGACACCTCGCGGTCGATGCGGATGGCGGTGTCCTCGCTGTAGTCGGCGCGCTGTGCGAAGTCGCGGCCGAGGAAGACCGGCTCTTCCCTGCCGCCGTAGGAGAGCGGGCCGAGACTGGACATCCCCCACTCGCAGACCATGCGCCGGGCGACCTCGGTGGCGCGCTCGATGTCGTTGCCCGCGCCGGTGGTGATGTCCACCTGGGTGAGCTCCTCGGCCACCCGGCCGCCCATCAGGATAGAGATCTGCGCTTCGACATAGGTCTTCCGGTAGGTGTACTTGTCCTCGGTCGGCAGCTGCATGGTGAGGCCGAGCGCCCGGCCGCGCGGGATGATGGTGACCTTGTGCAGCGGGTCGGCGCCGGGCGTGAAGGCCGCGACCAGCGCGTGGCCCCCCTCGTGATAGGCGGTGACGCGCTTCTCGTCGTCGGTCAGCATCAGGGTCTTGCGCTCGACGCCCATCAACACCTTGTCCTTGGCGAACTCGAAGTCGGACATCTCGACTTTCTTCTTGTTCAGCCGGGCGGCGATCAGCGCCGCCTCGTTGACCAGGTTGGCGAGGTCGGCGCCGGCAAATCCCGGTGTGCCGCGCGCGATCACCAGGAGCTGCACGTCCTCGGCTAGCGGAATGGTGCGGGTGTGGACCTTGAGGATTCCCAGGCGGCCGTTGATATCGGGCCGGTCGACGACGACGCGGCGGTCGAAGCGGCCGGGGCGGAGCAGCGCCGGGTCGAGCACGTCCGGACGGTTGGTGGCCGCGATCAGGATCACCCCTTCGTTGGATTCGAACCCATCCATCTCGACCAGCAGCTGGTTGAGCGTCTGCTCGCGCTCGTCGTGGCCGCCGCCCAGCCCGGCGCCGCGGTGCCGCCCCACGGCGTCGATCTCGTCGATGAAGATGATGCAAGGGGCATTCTTCTTGCCCTGCTCGAAGAGGTCGCGGACCCGGGAGGCGCCCACGCCCACGAACATCTCGACGAAGTCGGACCCGGAGATAGAGAAGAAGGGGACGTTGGCCTCGCCGGCGATGGCGCGCGCCAGCAAGGTCTTGCCGGTGCCCGGAGGACCCATCAGCAGCACCCCCTTGGGGATCCGCCCGCCGAGCTTCTGAAACTTCTGCGGCTCCTTGAGGAACTCGACGATCTCGGAGAGCTCCTCCTTGGCTTCCTCTACCCCGGCCACGTCCTTGAAGTTCACCTTCTTGCCCGACGCGTTGAGCAGCTTGGCCTTGCTCTTGCCGAAGGACAGGGCCTTGTTGCCGCCGGTCTGCATCTGGCGCATGAAGAAGATCCACAGCGCCACGATCGCCAGCACCGGTGCCCAGGTGAAGAGCACCGCGAACAGCGGGTTCTCCTTGGGCTCCTCGGCGGTGATCGCCACCTTGGCGGCTTCGAGCTTGGGATAGAGCTGCGCGTAGGAGTCCGGCGGCATCTGGACGTGGAACTCATCGCCCTCGCCGTACTCGCCGCCCGCCTTGAGCTTGCCCGTGACCTGCTGGCCGCGCGTCGTGATGGAGGCCACGCGGCCGCGCTCCACTTCTTGCATGAAGGTGGTGAACGACAGCTCGTGGCGAGTCGCCTTCCCGCTCTGGAAGGTGTTCCAGATCAGGATTACCACGACGAAGATCGCCATCCAGAGGAAGAGGGTCTTGAGAGTAGAGTTCAATGCTCGGCTACCTCATGGGAACGCGCCTGCGCGTCCCCCATCAGCCTATCAGGGACCGAGGGACTGCAATATCCCCTCCCAGTGACAACCACTCTCGCGGGAGGTCGATTCCCAGGCCTAAGGATCGGGACGCCCCCGTCCCGATATCCGATCCAGCGATCCGCGGCGCTCGGCATGCGCCGGACCGGGTTTTCAGCCGGCAGGCACGACTTCGGCGACCCAGGCGACCGTCTGACCGGCGATGCGAAAGCGGTGGTCGATCGTGACGCCGGGAACCCAGGCGATGTGCTCGCCGACGCAGAGCAGTGGCAGGCGCTCGCGCTGCTCCCTCGGCACATGACGGTCGATCAGGATCTCCTTGAGAAGCCGGCTGCCGGCCGACCCCAAGGGGCGAAGGCGATCGCCAGGGCGGCGATTGCGGACCGTGACACGGTCGCCGTCGCGCAACGGCAGCGCGAGGACGGCGGCCCGGGCAGCCCCCCGCAGCATCCACGGTGCCACCGGGCGGCGGCTTAGCCTGATCCGGATCGCCAGCTCCGGGACCTCCAGCTCCCCCGGAATCTCAAGAGTATAAGTGAAAGGGGAAGAGGATCGACGGATGGCGGGGCGTCGTAGAGCCGTTTCCTCCCGCGGGATCTGGCGCAAGGTCAGGAGGTTTCCTTCGACCTGCCAGCGCCAGCCGCCGCCGCAGTCGCAGCCGACGTGTCCGCCGTGGTCGAGCTGGCGTAGCAGCTCCGCCTGGGCGGTACGCCCGGGCGGGTGGGGTGCGCCGGCTCGGCGGTGGAGAGCGGCGAGAGCGAACGGCGCGAGCGGCCCCGGGAGGCGCGCGAAGCGCCCGCGGTCGATCGCCGCGTCTGCAGCGCTGCCCCTGGCGCAGGCTGCGCCAAGGACGCGGCGGTCGAGCGAGACGGCAGCGCGGCGGGCGGCGGCGGCGAGGGCGGCCAGGCGCGACACCACGTCGGGGTCCGCGGCGCCAAGGGCGGGGAGCAGCAGGTGGCGGATGCGGTTGCGCGGCGAGCGGAGGTCGGCGTTGGTCGGGTCGAGCGCGGCCTTGAGCGGTGCCAGGGCGGCCGCGGCCACGTGGGCCAGGGCGGCGCGCGGCAGCTCGAGCAACGGCCGGACCACGGCTCCCTGCCGAGGCTGGATGGCCGAGAGTCCGGCGATGCCGCTGCCGAAAAGGAGACGCAGAAGGACGGTCTCGGCTTGATCGTCCCGGTGATGGGCCGTCGCCACGTAGCGGGCGCCAACCTGCCGGCGTACCCGCTCGAGGAAGTCGTAGCGCAGCCGTCGCGCCGCCGCCTCGCGGCTCTCGCCGGAGCGGCGGAGCCGCGGCACCTCGCGGCGCTCGGCGATCAGTGGCACGGCCAGGCGCTCGGCAAGGCGGGCCGCCTCGGCAGCGCGCGCGGCCGACCCTCCGTCGAGGCCATGGTCGAGGTGGGCGGCGACGATCGCGGCCTGGCGCCCGGATGCCAGTCGAGACAGGCCCCACAGCAGCGCGCTCGAATCGGGTCCGCCGGAGAAGGCCACGACAATGCCGTCGCCCGGGTCGAGCGGAGCTTCGCGCTGGAAGAAATCCTCCAGCACCTGCAGGAGATCCATGATGGTTTCGGATGGTGGCGGTGAAGGGACTTGAACCCCTGACACAGCGGATATGAGCCGCTTGCTCTAACCAGCTGAGCTACACCGCCTCGGGCGACCGCCGCCTCCGGTCGCGGTCGAGATTATAACCCGGCTGGCTGGTGTCCCGTTTTATCCCTCGGGGCGGAGGTCTTGGAATCTGTCTTAGCGCATGACTTCCTGGCAGCTGCGGAACTGGCCAAAGAACTCCTGCATAGAAGTGGAGAGCGCCGAGTCATTGAGGCGATAGATGACGTTCTGGCCCTGGCGTTGGTCGAGCACCAGCTCCGCCTCCTTGAGGACCGAGAGATGGCGCGAGATGGTGGGCTGCGAGAGGTTGAAGTTGCCGACGATCTCGCCGACCGTGCGCTGCTGGCCCTCCAGGAGCCGCAGGATCTCCTGGCGGGTGCCGTCGGACAGCGCCTTGAAAACCTTGGTCAGGTGCCTCTCCTCGCGCCGGTAGTCATGGGTGACACGGTCGATGCTTGCCATGGCCTGGTTTCTCCTGAGGGCAGTTCGACTGCGCCTTCTCGTCATCAGATCTGGCTAGGGACTGCCCCTCGTTGATGAACATTGTATAAGCAGGAGACTTGGAAAAAACTTGGCTTGGCGCCTTAGATGGACGCAAGGGTGCCAATTTAATGAGCAGATAGGTGCAAACTTCTCTATAACCAAAATTTAGAGATGCGGGCCGAAGGTCAGGCAGGGGATCGAGATAGGCGATCCGGCAAGCAAGGCGAATCAGGAGGCCGCGCGAGGCATCGACCGCCAGCGACGCCGGCGGGCGTAGTGGAAGCACGTCGATGGAACTCGGCGAGGCGGGAAGCGGCCGCCGGGTCCCCGGCCCCGGGCGGCGCGCCGGCTCAGGCTTTCTTGAAGCGCTCGGCGACCGCCGGCCAGCGCACTGTGTTCCACCAGGCGCTCAGGTAGTCCGGACGGCGGTTCTGATACTTCAGATAATAAGCGTGTTCCCAGACGTCCACTCCCAAGATCGGCGTCTTGCCCTGCATGAGCGGGCTGTCCTGGTTGGGGGCGGAGAAGACTTCCAACCTGCCCCCGCTCACCACCAGCCAGCCCCAGCCCGAGCCGAACTGCCCGGTCGCCGCGGCGGTCAGCTTCTCCTTGAAGCCGTTGAAGCTGCCGAACTCTCGATCGATGGCGACCCCCAGCTCGTCCGCCGGAGTGCCGCCGCCCCCGGGTCCCATGATCTCCCAGAAAAGAGAGTGGTTGGCGTGGCCGCCGCCGTGGTTGCGCACCGCCGTGCGGATCGATTCCGGCACCTCGTCGATGCCGCGGAGCAGCGCCTCGACCGACTTCTGCTGAAGATGGGTGTGCCCCTCGAGCGCCTTGTTCAAGTTGGTGACGTAGGCGGCGTGGTGCTTGTCGTGGTGGATCTCCATCGTGCGGGCGTCGATGTGCGGCTCCAAAGCATCGAAGGCATAGGGCAAAGCGGGGACTTCATGCATGGGCGGCCTCCCTAACGGAGCTTTTCTTCGACGAACTCGACGTGCTTGCGGACCTTGGGATCGTACTTCTTCATCCGCAGCTTCTCGGTCGAGAGCTTCTTGTTCTTGGAGGTGGTGTAGAAGTAGCCGGTGCCGGCGGTGGAGACCAACTTGATCTTGTCGCGCATGATGTGCTGCCCTCACCTCTTACTTGGCGCCGTCGGTGGACGGCGCCGGGTATGACTTTCCTTCCAGGCGAGAATTGGCGGGGCCGACGGGACTCGAACCCGCGACCTCCGGCGTGACAGGCCGGCATTCTAACCAGCTGAACTACGACCCCGCGAGCTGCTGGCGGCGCTCCCACGCTGGTGGGAGGTGGGGGATTCGAACCCGCGACCCCCTGCGTGTAAGGCAGGTGCTCTTCCGCTGAGCTAACCTCCCTGCCGCCGCCAAAGAAGCGAATCTTATTGAATCGACCCCCCGGCGTCAACCAAGGACCCGGCCGTGGGTGCACGACAGGAAAGTGAGGAGGTGAGCTTCCCGAGGGGCTGTGATCTCCTTTCCTTCGGCTATAATAGCCGTAGGAGAGGAGGGACCTATGACAGATAGCGACGTAGTCCCGCGTGGAGTCCAAGAGCTCGCTCAG